>NZ_JBKEVJ010000003.1:0-126376 GCF_056357055.1 Bifidobacterium sp. LH_416
GTGACTGCAACTGAAGCGCGGCGGTGAACAGGTGAGAGGTATCCATGCCTCCAACCTACCCGACCGGCATCACCCCACCCCAAACCACCCACCATAAACAGCGAAAGGCCCCAAAACGAGATTCCTGCCCCAATTCCGCCTGTTCACGGATATTCGCGTATGGTATGGGGCGCTGGCGGTGGTGTTCGGGGCTGCGGCGACCTATACGTTCTATACCTATCTGACGCCCATCATCACCGATGAGATCCGGATTCCGGAGCGGTATCTGAGCATCGCCCTGACCGTGGTCGGATTGGCGGCGCTGTGGTCCAACCTATACAGTGGGAAGCTTGCAGCGCGGGGTACCGGCGCGCGTCCCATCATCGGACTGATCCCGCTGTATTCGCTGCAGGCCGTGGGTCTGCTGGCGCTTCCGCTCGCGGGTGCTTGGCCCATCGTCGGGGTCATCGACATCCTGCTGCTCGCCTGCCTGATGTACCTGCAGAACTCGCCGTCCCAGATCCTGCACACCAGCATCGCGGAGACGCGTTTCCCCGAATCAATGACGCTGGCCTCGTCCATGAACGCCATGTCGTTCAACATCGGCATCACCTTAGGGTCGGCGATCGGCGGCGCGGTCATGTCCGGACTCGGCATGCGTTGGCTTGGGCCCTTCGGTGCCCTGCTGGCGCTGGGATCGGTGGTCGTGCTGTTGCTGCTCAGGCGGCAGGAAAACATCGGACACCATCGCCTCGAAGAAGACAGGATGACGGTGCAATCACATGTCGCGGCAGCGTGAGCGAACCGCATGGCAGCAAGTCAAACACAATCTAACAAACCGACCATCATTACAAGGAGGTAAACCCATGAGGAAGGTACTGTGCTCACCTGGAAGCTACATCCAGCAGGAAGGCGCGCTGTCATCATTGGCGCAGGAATATAAGGAGTTGGGGTCTGCCGGCGCGTACCTCATCGTCGATTCGTTCATCGATCGCATGTACCGCGAGCGTATCGTCTCCGGTTTCGACGAGTCGACCACGCCCTACCACTATGAGGTGTTCGGCGGCGAATGCTCGATGAACGAAGTGAACCGGCATAAGGCATTGCTGGGTGAGTGCGATGTGGTCATCAGTATCGGCGGCGGTGCGCAAGGGTCTGTGCACTTCCGCGGTCGAGCAGGTCATTGAGGCCAACACGCTGCTGAGCGGCATCGGCTTTGAATCCAGTGGACTGGCCGCAGCGCATGCCGTGCACAACGGCCTGACCGCGCTCGAAGGCACGCACCGATACCTGCATGGCGAGAAGGTGGCCTACGGCACGCTGACGCAGTTCGTGCTCGAAGACCGACCCATGGCCGATTTTGAGGAAGCTTATGGATTCTTCCGTGCGGTCGGCCTGCCCACCACATTGGCCGGGATCGGCATCGCCGACGCCACCGACGAGGATCTGCTGCGCGTGGGCGAGCTGGCCTGCGACCCGGCCGACACCATGGGCAACATGCCCTTTGAAGTCACGCCTGCAGACGTCGCCGCTGCACTGCGAGCCGTCAACGAGCTCGATGCCGTGATTGGCTAATGGTCAACTTCTGATTCCATGCGCATGGCGTTATACGGCTTGGCGATGCCCGGTTTTTCCATGCATCGCCAAGCCGCCGTTGTACATTGAGAACGTCTGTGTCATACGGGGCGCGCGGTCAGGGTGAAGCCGTTGGCTTCGGTGCCGTCCGTGGTTGAGGCGAGATCGCAGACATCCTGCAAACAATACGTGGCGTACAGCGGCAGGTAGGTCGTTCCACCGTCTCGTATGACATTGGAACGGGACAACACCACGCCTTGTGAAACACGGTATTCGGCATTGGCCAGTACGGCGTCGATGGCGGCGTGCGCGCGATAGCTTCGCCCTGACTTGACCTCGAACGGCATCACGGAATCGTTGTTCGTGTCCGCGATGAAGTCGACCTCGCCATGTTTCTTCGCCATGTAGTAGTACAGCGGAATGCCTTGTGCGGTCAGTTCTTGGGCGATCATGTTCTCGTATATCGCCCCCAGATTCGGAGATGAATCATCGAGATAGGCGGCCTGTGCGGTCGGCTGCGGATAGCGCGCCATGAGCATACCAGTATCGGACTGATACAGTTTGAACTTTGGTGATTGCGACGTGCGTTTCAACGGTGACTTTGGTTCGGTGACGCAGTTGGTCTTCAATGCTACGCCCGCATCGACGAGCCAGAGGAAATCCTTCTGATTGCGGTCATAACGGGCACCAGGGCTAATGGAGGAAACAGCGAATCTGCCGTTGCCATCGATAAGCTGGGTAGGAAGCTGGTCAAAGATCTCTTGAACTTGCAGTGCGCGACTGCCCGCGTACTGGGAAATATCATGGCGATACTGCCGGTTCAGTTCGTTCTGCACTGCGCGTACGGATGCCAGATCGCCCTTGGTGTCCAGAAAGCGCTGCACGACTTCCGGCATGCCTCCGACCACCAGATAGGTGCGGAAGTTCGTCATCATCGCATCGTGAACGTATGGGTCGATTGGAGTCGCCAATCGACAGGATTCCCGGATGGTATCGAGCGTTGTTTTCCGTACGCCGATGGCCCAGCAGAATTCCTCGAAATCCATGGGCCGCATAGTTTTTTCGATGACCGAGCCGACCGGGTAGGAGCGCACGCCCTTGAACTCAGTACCGAGCATGGAACCAGAGAACACGTAATCAAAACGGCCATCGGCCACCAGAAACTTGACCATGGTCATTACATCCGGAGCTTCTTGCACTTCGTCGACGAAGACCAACGTATTGCCAGGAGTGAGCGTTGCCGGAGAGAACAATGTCAATCGGCTGATAAATTCTTGTGCATCGCTCGCCGATGCGAGCGCTCGGGCCGCCTGCTTGTTTTCATACAGGTTGATTTCAAGGTAATGAGCGTATTCATGCTTGGCGAACTCACGTACGGCGTAGCTCTTGCCGATCTGGCGGGCACCGGTCAGCAGCAGTGCCTTGCCGGTGCCGCTCTGCTTCCATTCCAGCAGGTCGTTCGTGATCTTTCGCTCAAGCATGGCTGTTCCTTCCGTAATCCCTTACGAGAGTAGCATTTTCTGCCATGTATGTGCAAAATGCCGCATTTCAAAATAGTGTTTTGGTGCAAAATGCCGCGTTTGAAATGGCAGTTTCGGTGCAAAATGCCGTGCAAAATGGTTTATGGCAATGCTCGTGAGAAGTGTGCTCGGCATCATGGCGATGAATCGGGCTGGGCTCCTTGTGGCTATTCGAGCACGGCGTTGACTCCGCCGGACAGCAGTGCGCAGGTGAGATCGATGATGTCGTCGAGCGGCATGGTCTTGCCGCCGGCGATCCATTGCCGGTATACGGTTGTGCTGACCGTGGCGACATAAGCCAGTATGATCGCGCGTTTCTGATTGTCCAAGCCGTCGAGCGCACCGCTGCGCACCCAGTGTTCCGATTCCACCTGGTCAATCATGCCGTCGCGGATACTGTGCAGGCTCGTGGTACATGTGATTCGTTCATAGAATCGGCCTTTGCTTTCTGAGAACAGGTAGAACTCTCGGGTGACCTTCGACATATCGCGGGGGAGCTGGTATTGCTTGGTTCGTTCGATGAATTCTGCGGCCATAGCGGACTGGAATTCCGCGAGCAGATCGTCAAGATCGGCATAGTGCCGATAGAAAGTCTTCTTATTGATGCGGGCCCGGGCGCACAGTTCGGTGACCGTGATGTCCTCGTAATCCATATCTCCAAGCAGACTCTCAAAAGCAGCTCTGATGGCATCCAGCGTTTTGACGACGCGCAAATCATCCTTGTTCATGCGGCCTCCTTCCGAGTTATGCCACTGCTGGCGCACAATCGTGGCATAAGCCATCGTTACAAAAGTTTTCGTCCATTGTGCAATCCGCGACGTGATGGTGTCATAAGTATATCGACAGATAAGCAACTGCAGTGTCTTATTTCCTGTGTTGAACACAAATGTCGGTGATAGGTGCGGTCAAGCCGTAAATGAACAATATCTGACGAGAAGAAACACAATGGCAGCGAACACAGTTGATAAAACAGCACTATTCGAGACACTCCCCGTGCGGCGGGCGGTACTGTCTCTGGCAATTCCCACCGTAGCCAGCCAGCTTGTGGTGCTGGTCTACAACATGACGGACACATGGCTGGTCGGGCAGACGGGGGATACTGCGCAGGTGGCCGCCGTTGCCGCATCGTATCCGATTTTCATGATGTTGAACGCCATCGCTAATGTTTTCGGCATCGGTGGCGGAAGCTTGCTCTCTCGTTTGCTTGGACGTGGAGCGCGCAAACAGGCTGATATGGTTGCCGGGTTCATGATTTGGGCAGCGGCATGTTCGGCGGGAATATATTCGATTGCTGTGCAGATGTTCAGTATATCTTTGCTGGCGCTGATGGGAGTTCATGGGCCAACCGCCTTCTATGCTGAACGATACTTGTTCTGGACCGTGGTTGTGGGTGGCATCCCTACTGTATTGAACCTTACTGTGGCGGCGATTGTGCGTGCGCAGGGAGAATCGCGTTTGTCGAGTGCAGGCATTTGCGTCGGCGCGCTTATGAACATTATCCTGGGCCCGACACTCATGTTCGGTTTCCAAATGAACATAGAAGGTGCGGCAATCGCCACTGCTGTATCCAACGCATCGTCATTGGTGTTTCTTGTTCAACACATGATTCGTAACCGCCGAACCAGCATGATTCATGTGCAGCTGTACCCATGCCGTATGCGGAAAAATGAGATGATGGAACTGTTCTCCATCGGTATTCCCGCGGCACTGGTCATAATCATGGCTTCCGTTTCCAACAGCGTCATGATTCGTTTGATGTCCGGGTATACGGTGACGGCGGTTTCCGGCATGGGTATCATGCAGAAGCTTGACATCATTCCATTCCAAGTAATCATGGGCGTCTCAGATGGAGCGCTTCCCCTTATCGCATACAACTATGCCGCAAACAACAGAACTAGAATGGCAGAGGCGGTCAGATTCACCATAGGAATCGGCTTCCGCCTGTCCCTGGCATTCTTTGTGATATTCGAATTGGCGGCACCGGTGCTGGTTCGGTTCTTCATCGATGATCCAGCTACCGTGGCATATGGAACCGAATTCGTGCGGCTTCGATGCATTGCGCTGCCGTTCATCACTGTGGAATTCATGCTGATCGCGGTGTTTCAGGCTGTTGGGGGAGCGCGGCAAGCGCTGGTTCTTTCCATGTTCCGCAAGGGAATAGTCGACCTGCCGCTCATGGCCTTAATGAACCTGATCTGGCCCATGTATGGTTTGATGCTGGTGCAGCCCATGATGGAATTCGCGGGAGCCGCCATTGCGCTGACGATGTACCGGTCTTTCCGGCGAAAGACCAGTGAAAAAATCGGTGAGGCAGCTCTACTGCAGGTGGCCTAACGATGCAAAGCCAATGCCATGAACGAATGCAGTACAAACAAAAGCACCTTTAATAATTGATATGTGCCGGCTTGTGCTGCTCTTCAGAAACGCCTGTAATCAGCCAGTCAGCGCATGCCTGGGCGATGGCGCGCGGAGATTCGACTGCCCCTTCCTCTAACCAGTTGATAAGCACATTGGATACGGCTCCGGCGATGAAATAAACGCGGTACTTATCAATGGAGCCTACTGGGGTACGGCCGACCAAGGAGCGCGCGTATCCGTTGATCGTGCCTTGGATGAGGTTGGAGAAACCGTTGCGATACAAGGTGAGCACATAGGATTTAACAGAGAGAAACCGAGTGAGCGAATGCTCGAATCCCTCGACGATATTGCTGCGCTCAAACACGTCGTATTCCGTGGGCTTAGTGTCGGACGGCTGGATTTCATCGTGCAGGCCGGTCATCCATGCCTTGATAACGGCCTCCTTGGAATCGAAGTTGCGGTAGTAGGATGCGCGTGCGACGCCGGCTTCTTCGATGATGTCGGTGACAGTGATGGATGAAAACTGCTTGTGTTCCATCAGCGCGAACAGTGCCTCGGTGATTTGTTTGCGCACGCGAGCGTTCTCCATGGAGCCACGGCTCATGCCTGATCCTCTTTCGATGGCCGGGAAATGTTCTGTCTTGGATAATACCATTGTTAGCTGATATGAATTGTCTGAGCCAGATTCCCTGTTATTGACTCATTAACAGTCCTTTCTGTGATGTTTCTGTCTTCTATTCTGATACAAGGTGATATAAAGCATCTCACTTACTGTATAGGGCTTACAGCAATTCGACACGGAAGGAACGACGATCATGGCTGGGCGGATTCCGGTACGCGTGATGGACCGAGAGCGCGATTACCAACGTATGGGTACCAAGAAGGGCGTCATTGAAGCGTGGGAGGATGGCCGTCGCGATGATGATCGTGCGGGTGCGTACGAATGGTGGTACTTCGACTTCATCATGGACGATGGTTCCAAGGCCGTCATTCATTTCAACACCAAAGACAACAAGACCATCAGCAAGGACGGCACCGTTCCATCGGTCGTCCTGAAAATCACCGCACCAGACGGCCGCGAATTCAAGGACAATGTGGTGATGGACGGGTCCGCGGCAAGATTCGGCGCGAATCGTTGCGACGTGACTTTCGGTCCGCATCGGTTGGAAGGCGACTTGAAAACCTACCGCATCCATGTCGACCATACCGGCGGTGTAAGCGGGGAGGATGGTGCGGGTGGCACCGGTATAGCATCCGATGTGGCCGCGGATCTGACCCTGACCAGTACATCCAAGCCATGGCGCCCGGGCGCGGGCGGGTTCTGCTTCGGTGAGGACGAGTCAGGATACTTCACTTGGCTGTGCGCCGTGCCGCGCGGCACCGTGACCGGCACTTTGTACTACGACGGTAAGGAACATCAGGTGACTGGCGCGGGTTATCACGACCACCAATGGGGCAACATGAAACACACCAGCACCTGGGATCATTGGATTTGGGGTCGTCAGGACTTCGGCGATTACGCGATGCTCGTATTCGATATCGGCACCCAAAAGAAATACGGATACCAGCGGCTGCCAATGATGTTCCTCGAAGACAAAGACGGTAATCTCATCATGCAGGATCTCGATACTCCGCAGTGCCGGTTCGTGGAGGAATATCAGGAGAAGATTTCCGGCAAAATGTATCCGAAAACCATCTCATACACATTCACGGATGGTAGCAAACGAGCCAAATACACCATCGCGCAGCGGTACGAACTTGAGGCTCGTGATGCCACGGCCCGGCTGCCCAAGCCCATGCGGGCTGTACTTAAACTCATTGGACTCCATCCTTCCACGTCGCGCAACTTCGCCACCGGAACGCTCGAATATGACGATGGAAAGCAATCGTTCAGCCGTACTGGCGACATGATCTACGAATTCGTATACGTGGGCGCCACTGTCAAGGAAAAGATGGAGCATTAGATGAAGGCGATGGTTTACACTGCGGCGGGCGACGTGGATGTCTTGCAAATACGGGAACTTCCCCGTCCCGTACCGAAGCCGAATCAGGTGTTGATACGAGTGAAGGCGTGCGCGTTGAACATCGCCGACTATGAACGATTCCGCATCAAGAATGGGGAAATACCGTTTGCCACGCGGCTCGTGAATCGCGCCATGTATGTCGGCAAGCCGGTCGGTTCGGAGGTGTCAGGCATCGTCGAACAAGTGGGGCGAAAGGTCACTCATGTTAAGGTCGGCGATGAAGTCTACGGGCAGACCGATTGTGTGGCTTCGTCCGGAGGACTCGCCGAATACGCCGTGCTGAACCGGGATGACGTATGCATTAAACCCCATAACCTCACGTTTGAGGAAGCAAGCACCATGTCATTGTCCATGCGCGTGGCCTTGAGCGCCGTGAAGAAAGCCAAAATTCAGCCGGGTTCCCGCGTTATGGTCTATGGTTCATCCGGAGGAGTCGGCTTATATGCCGTGCAACTTGCGAAAGCATACGATGCGCAGGTGACCGGCGTATGCAGTACCCGCAACGTGGACATCGCCAAACGTATGGGATGCGATACAGTCATCGATTACTTACGAGAAGATTTCACGGCCACCAATGAGCGGTACGATGCGATACTCGGCATCAACGGGCACAATCCCATGAATGCATACCGCAGGCTGCTCAAGCCTAGCGGCATATTCGTCGGAGTAGGCGATACCAGACAAGGTATGGACGCGCTGATCGCATCCATGACGAGTAGACAGTTCACCGTCGTCGCGGGGCCGATATCGAAAGAGCGAGGCTATCTGCAATACGCCCAACAACTTGCAGAGAGCGGACGCCTCATGCCGAACATCGGCAGGACCTACTCCGTCAACGATACGCGATTGGCTATTCAGAACATCCTCGCCGGCAAGGAGCAAGGCAAAACCGTCATTCGTACCGATTTTGACTGAAGTTCAGCACGGCATTCGAAGGTCAAGACGCTATCGTCATCGTGCATTCTGCTGGCGGTCAAGTTTGATTTGATATGTGTAATCTTCGATTGTGCTTCACTGATATACGGGAATCGTTGATGTGAACACGATACTGAGTATGCGTCTAACGTATGGATTAATCAGTATCGAGCATAGGATTTATTGTTCTTTCCGTGATATGTGCTGATGTATCGACATACGCTCGTAATCAGAAAAACTTTGCAATGATTACGAAAGGAACAGTAATGCGCTCTCGTGAACTGGGTGATGGATTAACGGTATCCGCAGTCGGATACGGTTGCATGGGATTGTCTCATGCGTATGGCCCGGCAACTGATAAAAGCGAGGCGATTCGCATCATTCGCGAGGCTGTGGACTTGGGATACACATTGTTCGATACGGCTGAATGTTATCTGGGCACGTATGAGGACGGCACTCCTGCCAACAATGAGGAAGTCGTGGGCGAGGCGCTTGCTCCGGTTCGTGATCAGGTGACGATTGCCAGCAAGTTCGGCGTCAAGCATCTCGGCGATCGACTGCTGACCGACAGTACTCCGGAAACGATTCGCAAATCCGTCGACGGCAGTCTCAAGCGACTCGGCGTCGAAACGATTGACCTGTACTACCAGCATCGCATCGACCCGAATGTCGAGCCGGAGACTGTGGCCGGCGTTATGCACGAGCTTATCGATGCGGGCAAGATTCGGCACTGGGGCATTTCCGAGGCGAACGAGGAATACTTGCGCCGTGCGAACGCTGTCTGCAAGGTCACCGCCATTCAGAATCGTTATTCGATGATGGCTCGCTGGTATGAGCCATTGTTTGCGGTTTGCGAGGAACTTGGCATCGGATTCGTAGCATTCTCTCCGATGGCCAACGGCTTCCTGTCTACTGCATTCAAATCTGGGCAGCGGTTTGCGGATGGAGATTTCCGCAATGATATGCCGCAGTATGCGGCGGCGAATGAGGAACGAAACCGTGCACTGATTGATTTGCTGCATCGCCTCTCCGCTGAGCTGAACGCCGCTCCCGCGCAACTGTCGATGGCGTGGGTGATCAACAAGAAGCCTTATATCGTGCCGATTCCTGGCACTCGCAACGAGCGGCGTCTTGCCGAGAACGCAGGAGCCGCTGATATTCAGCTGGATGCCGAACAAATCGCGAGCATCGACCAGCTGCTTGACGAGACGGATATGTCTGCCGTGTTCGGCGGGCACACGGTTCGCTGATGATCTGCTAACAGATACGGAAACAAGTCAATACATCAGTACCAACAACGGAAGGAATCATCATGGAATCACTGACCCTCAGCAATGGCATCGACATTCCGATTATCGGATATGGCGTTTACCAAATCCCCAAGGAGGAAACGGCCCGCTGCGTGCGTGAGGCCATTGAGGTTGGTTACCGTCACATCGATACCGCGCAGGCTTACTTCAACGAGGCTGAAGTGGGCGAGGGCATTAAGGCCAGCGGTATTGACCGCAAGGAACTGTTCGTCACCACCAAGGTGTGGCTGTCCAACTACGGGTATGAGGCTACGCTCAAGTCGGTGGACAAGTCGCTCGAAAAACTCGGCACCGGATACATCGATTTGCTGCTCCTGCACCAGCCGTTCTCGGATGTGTACGGTTCGTGGCGTGCCTTGGAAAAGCTGTATCGCGATGGTGTGGTGCGTGCGATCGGCGTGAGCAACTTCTACCCGGACCGTCTGGCCGATCTGTGCGCGTTCAACGAGATCGCGCCGATGGTCAACCAGGTTGAGACCAATCCGTTCGACCAGCAGATTGATGCGCATGAACAGATGGTCAAGCGCGGCGTCGTGCAGGAGGCCTGGGCTCCATTCGGTGAGGGGCGCAACGGCATGTTCGTCAACGAGACGCTTGCCGCCATTGGTGAGGCTCATGGCAAGTCGGTTGCGCAGGTGATTCTGCGCTGGCTTATTCAGCGCAATATTGTTGCTCTGCCCAAGTCCACGCACAAGGAGCGCATGATCGAGAACTTCGACGTGTTCGACTTCTCTCTTACCGACGCTGAGATGGCCATGATTGGTGGGCTTGATTCAAAGTCCAGTCTGTTCTTCGACCATCGTGACGCTGACTCAGTCGACTTCTTCGTAAAGCTGATCAAGGAACGCGAAGGCCGCGACTAATTGGTATCGGCCTACGTCCGATACTGTGTTTTCCGCAGTCTGCGACTGCTCAGAACTACCCCTCAGCTTTGCTATGCTCAGCAGCTCCCCTGACAAGGGGAGCCAAAACATTCCACTAAATCTGCGGTAACAGTCCCGCGTCGCGGCCAAGCTTCGCGACGCGGGACAGGAACACCGCGTACCGATCCTTATCCGCATCACGGCAGATGCAGTGGAATATGGCAGTCGCCTCCGGATCGGTAACCGGAATCGCCACACGGTTTTCCGGAATCGCGGTAACGGAAGTCACTGAAATATTCGTGCAGAAATACGGCAGATCAGTGGACTTTGCCAATGCGTCAAATTCATCTGCTCCAGCTTGGAACAACAGGCGCGATGCCGGCAGCATAGTGCGGCAGACGTCGGCCCAAAAACCGATATCCGGGCGCAGCAGCAGGTCAAGACCATTGAAATCAGCGAATCGAATATTGCCACGTTGAGCCAGCATATGCTTGCGCGGCACCACTAAATACAGTTGTTCCCGCATGAACGGAATCGACAATAATCCATTGCCGGCATCCGCAGCATGGGAGTCGATAGCCAACTGAATTTCACCGTTTTTGAGCCGTGCAGGTGCGTCTATATGTTCTACGAGCGCACTCGACACTGTCATATCTGGATATGCGCTTGCCAGTTCAGGCAGCAATAGCCACAATGGCGCAGGCGCACAGGATTCAATCACGATGGTGTGGTTCGCTCGGTCGTATTCGCGCACTTGCGTGAGCATTTCGTCACGCGATTCCAGCATCCGGCGTGCATAACGTACGGCTATCTCTCCATTGCTATTCAGCGCGACCCGATTACGCTCTCGGTCAACCAATGGCACATGAAACTCGGATTCAAGCCGCTGTATGGTGCGCGTCAGCGACGGCTGAGATAAGTGTAGGCGTGCTGCCGCTTGTGAGAGCGTGCCTGCCTCGGAGAACGCCACCAGCTGTTCCAGTTCGAAGAAATCAACCATCGTGAACCTCTCTCATGGCGCGGGCGGCATCATGCGATGCCATCAACATATATTCATTGCCGCTCCCGCTGGCCTGGTCAAAAATCAGATAGTTGTCATATCGCTGCGAATGCGTTCGGCGGCAATATCAATATTGCCGGGCCAGGTGGGTACCCCTGAAACAAGTTTGACTTTGGCGAACTCTGCAGGATCGTGAAGCTTGCGGAAAACACCTTTATCCAGGTATTCCGACATATCGAAAATGCCAGATGCTCCATCGGAGCAAGTGACTTTGAGCCTGTGTCCGGGGAGAGGCTGCACGCTGTTGACGCGAATTGAGTAGTCAATGATCATGGCGCACCTCATTGTCATCAGGGTTCTATCGTTCCTGGATTTGAGTAGTTTGCAGCCGCGAGCCAAGCGGCTCGGAGTTCGCTGCGTCTTCTCGAAATCCATTCGACTACCATTGTATGTTGTCTTTTCGGCAAGGGGTGAGTTCCGATTGAATTGCCATCAAGATCATATGTGGCGTTATATTCCGCATATTCAGCGTGAATATGCGGAGGACTATGATCTGCAAAATTCATTGTTATTCTAATACCATTAAAACGACATATTTCCGGCATATTGTAATCCAATCTTTGACATCATAATGAAGTATTAAGATGAACTGCAGGAGGTGCGCCCCAGTTTGCTTTTCTGATGATTTCATCTCTGTGTTCATATGGCAGATGAATGTAGTCAATGATGTCTTCATCCTGAAATAGGTCACTACAATATACGGGAAGCCTGTAATGGGGGACTATTCCGATAAGATCTTTTCCGGTGGCCATTTTCGCTATTTGTCGTGCGTGATATACCGAAACAGGTAAATCATTGTCGTACAGAGCTAATGCAAAATGAATTGCTTGAATGCATGACCAATAATTCGCACCTGAGACGTTAAATGACCATCCATCTTTATCCTTTAGAGGGAAAAGATGCATCCATGAATACCCGTGCCCCGGGCGGACTTCCCATGTATGTCCTTCATATTGTTTTCTGTTCATCCATGTTTCAAAGTCTTTGGATGAATTCTGATTGAGATCGCGCAGCCCATGATGGCGAAAGTCCGCATATGCAATACACCAATCAAGTGGCGAGGCGTCATTCTTGGGCATTGTGTATCCGCTTGCCTTGTATCCAAGCATGCATGCTCTGAAGTACTCTCCCGATGTCATTTTGGGGAGTTTGCTATTGAGCACGGTTCCTTCTTCTAAGGTTGAGAATAATGTGATGAAGCGCTGAATATCCTCAATGTCTATTGAACCAAGAAATTGTTTTTTGCTGTCGGGGAATATGTCCCATATATCATTGCGTGTAATAGTTCCAATTCTCATATCATATGGAAGATTGTCCTGAATAACGTCATTGTATGAATTGCTTTCACATAAAGTGATGCAGTATTGTGCTCCGCAATTAAGCCAATTCATCAGAGAGGTATACCATTCATAATTATTGGTGTAATTATCGTTTGTAAAGTGAATGCAGAAACGATTATTGATGAATAAGTATCGAGAATTCTCATATTTCGTGCATGTAATTTTATACCAGACTGTTTCATTCGGATACCAGTCCAACCAAGATTGTTCAAATTCCTGGCGGGTTTGATATTCACCCTCTTCGTGTAGTTCTTCGTAATCTCCGAAAGCGGAAATTGGGCCGCGTTCGGCGGGAATCCGCAACAGTCGAAATTCGTCTGCTCCTGTGGGCTTGATGTTGTCGAGGGTGGAAAACAGTTGTGTGGCTGCGTCGTTAAAAGGCAGTGTGACATCGGGTTCCCATGAGTTAGGGGAACTGATCAGGTTGTCTATCTGCGGGGCAAAGAGGGTGTGGTGCTTCATTGCATCGCCTTTCTTTAAAATAGTATCTATATTGATATCAGAATAGCACATATGTTCGATTTAGAAGTTTGGTGTGGCGTAAGATGAATGGCGTCTGCCTACAATAGGTGGAGAAATCCACAAAGCAATTCTTGGGGCGACATGGAAAACATCATTGATCGATATGTGTATCGCATTCATTGGTCGGATATCGACGGTGGTTTTGTGGCGACGGTTGCAGAGATGCCAAATCTGAGATTTGTTTCTGAGTCGTATGTTGAAGCGTTGACAGGTATTCGAATTGCTGCGCATGATGAAGTTGTTGGGTTGATGGAGAAGGGTGCTGAGGTACCTGTTCCATTTGAGGATCGCCGGTATTCGGGTCATTTTATGGTGCGTGTGCCTCCTGAGGTGCATAGGCGGTTATCCATTGAGGCGGCAGAGCAAGGAGTATCGCTTAATAGATTGATTCAGGCGCGCCTGTCCTAATTTGCATGAGGCGGAAGCATATCTGCCGTGTTCGATGGGGCATGTGTTGTACTCCTGCTGACGGGAGCAAAGCATGCGGATAAGGCATGGCTGGGCATTGAATGCATCTATTGGACATGATGGCTGTGCCGGCGTGTAATGAACCGTGGAATAAAGCGGGCGGCTGAACGCTTGTGCGGCTGCCGATTCGCGCCAAGGCGGCGGAATCGGCAAGAGATGGCAAAGGAGACTTGCAATGGAATACACCAAACTGGGCAACAGCGATGTAACTGTGTCCCGCATTTGCATGGGTTGTATGGGATTCGGCGACGCCAGCAAGGGGCACCATTCATGGATTCTCGATGCCGATCAATCACGTGAAATCATCAAGTACGGCTTCGATCACGGCATCACGTTCTATGACACGGCCATTGGATACGCGGACGGTACCAGCGAGGAATATGTGGGCCGTGCGCTGCGTTCAATCGCAAGCAAGCGTGAGGATTATCAGATCGATACCAAATTCCTGCCGCGCACGGATGCCGAACGCGAAGCTGGCGTGAGTGGCCAGCAGCATGTGAAGAATAATCTTGATGCGAGCCTCAAGCACCTCGGCCTTGACTATGTGGACCTCTATATCTGCCACATGTGGGATTACCACACTGATATGGCCGAGATTATGGAAGGCATGAACGAGGCTGTCAAGGCCGGCAAGGCGCGTGCCATTGGCATCTCCAACTGCTACGCCTATCAGCTCGCCAAGATGAACGATCTGGCTGAAGCCAACGGCTGGGCCAAGTTCGTGTCCATTCAAAGCCATTACAACCTCATCGCCCGTGAGGATGAACGTGAACTGATGAAGCTGTGTTATGAAGACAATATTGCTATGACTCCATACAGTGCGCTCGCCGCTGGCCGTCTGTCTCGTCTGCCTGGCTCGGCTGCCACCAAGCGCCTCACGGAGGATCAGGTGGCGCACTCCAAGTACGATGCCACCGAAACTCAAGATGACGTGATTATCGAGCGTGTGGCCGAGATTGCGCAGCGTCATGACACGTCGATGACCGCTGTCTCACTCGCTTGGCTGCTCACCAAAGTTACCGCGCCCGTGGTCGGCGTGACCAAGCCGCATCACGTCGATGGTGCGCTCGACGCCGTGGCCTTGAAACTCACCGACGAGGAGATTGCCTATCTCGAAGAGCCATACGTGCCCCACAAGCTCGTCGGCGTCATGGCCTTCAACCACTGATGCGTGATCATGAACAACGAAGTCGATATACGTACATACAACGATATTGAGGGATTTCAAGGAAAGGAAGCATGATGAGCAAGCGTATGCTTGTTACTTATTTCTCCGCCAGCGGCACCACCCGTACGGTGGCCGAACGCCTCGCGCATGCGATCGGCGCGGATATCAAGGAGATCGTGCCGGCAGAACCGTATACGGCGGCCGACCTCAACTGGCGTGACACCGCCAGCCGCTCCAGTGTGGAGCACACGCACCGTGAGATGCGCCCCGCCATGGCTGCGCCGGTTGACGTGAACGGCTACGACGTGGTGTTTGTCGGCTACCCGCTGTGGTGGGAAACCGCGCCGCGCGTGGTGCGCACATTCCTCGAGAGCGCCGATTGGTCGGGCAAGACCATCGTGACGTTTGCCACCTCCGGTTCCAGCACGCGAGGTGCTGACGGAGTGCAGCTGCACGATTCCGCGCCCGCTGCCCATTGGGTGAACGGCCGCCGCATCGCCGCTTCCGAAAACGAAGCCAAGCTCGCTAAGTGGGTTGAAGGGCTGAGTCTCTAGCTAGGACATGGCTCAGAACGCATCAAGGCCCCTGACGTGGTCAGGGGCCTTCGTTTTTTGCTTATCTGTTTCAGCCCTTGAGACCCTTGCATAGCGGGATGAGTGCGAGCAGCATCACGATGCCGATTAGTCCGACGATGATGCCGAAGACGAGCATGTTCCACAGCATGGTCATGCACATGCCGATGCCGAGTGCCAAGGCTCCGACGATGGCCAGTAGGATGATGCCGATGGTCCTGAGACTTAGCGGCATCAGCATGGGTTTACCTTCAATCTTGCGGCGAACCAGCAGCATGGCAATCAACACCACGGCGCCCGCGGACCCGACGATGACCCCTTGGTTGAACACGTTCCATTCAGGAAGCATGCACATGCACATGCCTATGGCGAACAGCACGCCGCCGATGGTGCCCAGAATCAGGGATACAAAATTCTTCTTCGTCATGATGCGACCTCTCCTTATATTGCTGTGTACATTGTGTCGGCGGAATCGTCTCCCGCTGTGGTTGACGCTGTACAAGCTACGGATCGTTTTCCCGCCGATTGCTAATCGAATGTTGACGAATCATTAAATGTGGCAGCCTCATTGGCTTTTAATAAATCATTAATATTCGTTCAACATTGCGTTGCTGCTCGCTCGTACGTTTGTGCACAGATACGAACCATGTGCGGCTGCCAAGCTGAGGGCAGACGCCGAAATAAGGAGTGAGATATGGAAGCGCAATATGGAAGCATCGCCCCGGATTTTGTGGGCTACGAGTACACGTCCGTGCGTGTGGGTGCGGCGCATGAATCGATGGTAATGGACGGTTACCGGAACTTCGGTTGGCTGCCGGACGGT
The DNA here is from genome assembly GCF_056357055.1 of Bifidobacterium sp. LH_416. NCBI lineage: Bacteria > Bacillati > Actinomycetota > Actinomycetes > Bifidobacteriales > Bifidobacteriaceae > Bifidobacterium > Bifidobacterium sp. LH_416. The sequence continues at coordinate 16,498 of NZ_JBKEVJ010000003.1, forward strand.
TCGCACAACGGTATGCTGCGATTCAAGCGCGACCGTAGTCTGCTGAACAAGATGGAACTGACCCGTCTGCAGCGTCAATTCGACTCGCACCTGCATGAGCTGGACTCTTTGGAAAAGGCTCCGGGATATAAATCATCGTTGGTCGGCTGGTGCGTGGGGCTGCTTGGCTGCGTGTTCCTTGGCGGTGCCACGTTTTCCTATCTGGGCGGTTTCATGGTGCTGATGGTGGTGCTAGCGGTTCCTGGATTTCTGTGCTGGTTGGGCGCGGCTCCAATCGCCCACAAGGTTCGCCGGGTTGTGGAGGTTCGCAATGAGCCGGCGATTGATCACCTCCATGACATGAACTATGACGTATGTCGGCGCGCGAACTCGCTACTCATGCGCGGTGGCTCGCAGATAAGTGACGCACGGGCGGGCGAGCCACAGACGAGCGAAGCGGGGGAGTAACCTGAAATCATCGGACTCCCGGAATGGAGGAGAGGACTATGCCCAACATCGTGGTGGTTGAGGACGAGAAGGAACTCAACGACATCATGTGCATGTATCTGCGCGACGCTGGGTACACGGTGTATGGCTGTCTGTCGGTCAACGAGGCGTATGCGGTGATGCATGGGCGAATCATCGACCTCGTGATTTCAGACATCATGATGCCCGGCACTGACGGATTCGAGTTTGCGGCAAAACTGCGACAGATGGACGATCACCTGCCAATCATTTTCGTTTCCGCGCGCGATGACATGGCCTCGAAGAAGCATGGGTTCCGTACTGGCGTGGACGACTATATGGTCAAGCCGATCGAACTGGACGAACTGGTGTTGCGCGTCGAGGCGTTGTTGCGGCGGGCGGGCATCGAGGAAAGTCACCTGCTCAAGGTCAGCGGGTTCGAGATGAACGCCGCCGAAATGTCCGCTCAACTGGACGGCAGGCCAATCGAACTGACCGTGCGTGAATTCAACATCCTGTACAAGCTTCTGAGCTACCCGCGTCAGGTGTTTTCGCGCGGCCAGCTTATGGACGAATTCTGGGGGCAGGACGCGGACAACAACCTGCGCGTCACCGATGTATACATCACACGACTGCGTGGCAAGCTGGCGGACTGCCCGTATTTCAGCATCCTGACAGTGCGCGGTCTCGGTTACAAAGCCGTGCCGAATCAATGATTTCCGCCCCTGGCTCCCCTCTTGGAGGGAGCCCTGTGAGATAAGGAAACGATATGAACGTAACAGGCCGGTCACCACGCTTCACCAAGCACGGCGGCATGGTATTAGGTCCCGTATCCGGCCGGATCATCCTATGGTCGTTCGTGACGTTCCTTCTGGCTGCCGCAGGTCAAATGACCCTGATTGTCTGGCTACCGCGACTGTTGCCGATATTCGACCAGTGGTATCTCGCCGTGGTGATTATCGTCTACTGGCTGGCGCTGGCCGTGGCGTTCGCGTGGGCGATCGGCCGGCAGATCCACGAACGTATCGAACGCCCGATGCAGAAGATTGGAGAGGCGGCCGGCAAGGTCGCCAAAGGCGATTTTTCCGTATACGTGGCACCCCGGCATGTGGAAGGCAGTCGGGACTGGGATTCGACTGATCAGATGTTCGCCGATTTCAACACGATGGTCGCTGAATTGGGTGGCATCGAAACGATGAAGAACGATTTTGTCTCCAACGTGAGCCACGAAATACGCAATCCATTGGCCGTCATCAAGAACTACGCGACCATGATGCGCGACATGAACATGGACAAGGCCCAGCGCGAGAAATGCGCGCAGACTATCATCTCCGCGTCCGAACGGCTCAACACGCTGGTGGCCGATATCCTCAAACTCAACAAACTCGAAAACCAGACCATCGTTTCAGAGGCCGTCGATTATGACTTGACCCGCCAGCTCACTGACGAAATCCTTGCGCTCGACGACCTATTCACCGCAAAAAACATCGATTTGGACTGTGACATCGAAGATATGGCGATGGTCCACGCCGACCCCGGCATCGTCACGCTGATCTGGGGCAACATTCTCGGCAATGCGCTCAAATACACCGAACCCGGCGGTCATGTCAGTCTCACCCAACGTTCGCGAGGCGGCATGGTGTCGGTCGAAATCAGCGACGACGGCTGCGGCATGACCCCAGATGAAGTCGTCCACATGTTCGACAAGTTCTATCAGGGCAACACCGCGCACACTGCACAAGGCAATGGCTTGGGGCTCGCGATGGTCAAACGCGCCGTGGACCTGAGTCGCGGATTCATCGACGTGGCGAGCACCAAAGGCCAAGGCACCACTATCGCCGTGCGACTTCCCGCAGCGAGGCATGATAAGGCATGATGAAGCAGAATAAACGACCATTAACGGAACGGTTCGCCCACAGATTGGCGCGCCGCGAGGGAACGTTGCCAGCTAAAGGCGCGCATTGGTATCTGCGATGGCGGGCGTTGGAGAACAACGACCGCGTGATCATGACAGCGGTGGTCTCCGCCTCTATCGGTATGTTGACCGCGGTCATGAAATTCGCAATCGGCATATGGGCCATGTCGTTGTTGTTCATCGCCACCGGCGTCTACTACGCCGTCCTGTGTGCTGCAAGGTCCACGGTAATCCGTACCCATGTACGCACCCGGCTCATCACGGATACGAACGAGCGGCGCGTGAGTGAAACGCGCGTCTATCGGCGCACCGGTGTCTTCTTGTTCATAATCGGATTGACATACAGTGCAGCCTGCGTGGCCATGCTGTCCGTTGGTCGGCAGCCGCGCACCAACATGATTGTGGCGATCACCATCGCCACGATCACCTCGGTGAAGATTGGCGGTGCGATTCGCGGCATGGTCATCGCCCATCGCACTAAGGATCCCGTCGACTCGTCGGTCAAGTACCTGTCGCTCGTCGATGCATTGTTTTCGCTGGTCACCACGCAAAATGTCCTGCTGCTTGCGGAACGCTCGTCGAACGCGACCGTCAGTTCCGCCCTGTTCGGCATCGCGTTGGGTGTGGTGGTGATGACGCTCGGCATATGGATGAAGGCACACCGCATGCGCTTCGCATGATTGCCGACATCATTAAGCTGAAAGTTGTCACGGTTACGTCCGGCTCCATACGTTCTGGGCATGCGACTTTGTACGCCAGAAACATTGGTTTCTTCTCGTCGATTCCTGTTCAATACAAGTAATTCCCCTCAACATATCCCATTGTTCTAACTCAGGAGAATTACTATGAAAAAAGCTCTGACTGCAGTGTTATCCATTGCCATGATTACTGCACTTGCCGGTTGCAGTGGCGGGCAGGATTCCGCTTCGTCCAATTCCAGCACGGGTTCCGCTGACCGACAGTCGGATTCTGGAACATCGGTCACTGTGGATGGCAAAGCGCTCGTTGCCTACTTCTCGCAGACCGGCAATACGAAAACCGTGGCTGACATCATCGCGCAGCAAACCGGTGCTGATGAGTTCCACATCGAACCGGCCACGCCGTACACCGATGATTATGACACTTTGCTGGAAGTAGCCCAGCAGGAGAAGCAGGACGACGCTCGCCCAGCCATCGCCGACACCATCGACAATATTGATGACTACGACGTTATCTATCTGGGCACTCCGATCTGGTGGTATGAGGAACCGATGATTATTCGCACTTTCCTAGATGACTACGATCTTTCCGGCAAGACCGTCGCGCCGTTCTGCACATCCGGAGGCTCCTCCTGCGCACAGTACGTGGACTCCCTGACCGAGCGTGAACCGAATGCGACGGTGCTCGACCCGTTGCAGGTCAGCGGTTCCAGCGCAGCCAATTCCGCCGATGACGTAACTGCATGGCTGCGTAACAACGGATTGGCCTGACTCGCATAATCTGAAATCGGAGCTAGCATCCAGTATCCATTCCAACGAAAGGTCCCATGATGACACGATCAGGCAAGCCTATTGCGACACGGCTCGCGGCGGCATGGATCATCGCGCTCGCCGTCGTACCCGCGCCGTTCGTCGCGACGATGGCGGTGTTCATCCGCCCGGTGTACCGCACAGCGTTCATGACGCCGATTGCTCTGGGCATCATCGCCTACGTGTGGATGCTGGAAGCCGTGTATCTGAGTTGCCGTCCGCGCTGGCTCGACCGTCTGATCGGCCTGCCGAACATCTACATGATGCACGGCGTGCTCGGCATGCTGGCCTTGGTGCTGGCGGCGTTCCACCGTGCCGATTTGCCGGCGTTCGGCTTGGCGAAGACCTATGGGAATATCGCGTTCTGGCTGCTGTTTGCCGTGGTGGTGCTGGCCGTGATCTTCATGGCACGGTGGATTGCCGACGCAATTCCGCCAATCGGATGGCTGAAACGGCAACTCGAACGAGTATTCCGACATGAAATCAACGTGTGGTTGCACCGAATAATTTTGATTGCTGTAGTGCTGGTTTGCGCGCACTTTCATGCAATCCGTTACATCGTCACGGTCACGCCGTTCATCGTGCTGTCCGATGTGGCAACCATCACAGTGCTGGCATGGTATGCGTACAGTCGGTGGCATGAACGGTTCGGCGCGCTGCATGGCCGGGTTGTCTCCTGCACGATGGCAGCGTCGAATGTGTGCGAGCTGACTGTGCATGTGCCCGGCATCAGCCGCGGGTGGGAGGAAGGCGATTTTTCGTTCCTGCGTTTCCCGCGCATCGCTGGCATGAAGGAATATCATCCGTTTTCGATGGCCAACATGCCCAACAGCGGGGATATGGCCACATTTCTGATTCGCGGTGATGGTGATTTCACCAAGCAGTTGCCGTCTGTGGCTAACTCTGGCGCGGACGTCGATATGTTGCCGCCATTCGGTCGCTACCGGCGATTCCTCGACGAGCGTGGTGGCGGTCGGCCAATCGTCGTGTTCGCGGGTGGTATTGGAGTCACTCCCTTATTGCCGGTCATCTTCCGCTTCGGTGATGGATTCCGGCCGGTGCGGATGATGTACTGCGCGCATAATTACGCTGGTTTGTTATGCCATGATGAGCTTGAAGAATGGAGCCAGCACACTGGCAACCTACTAACCCTCAAAGTAGGTCGTTTCACCACAGAAGAGTTGCAATCGGCCATCACTCCGAATGCCGTCTACCTCATTGCAGGCCCGACCGGCATGACCCGCGCCGTCAAACGCACGCTGCACAAAGCCGGCGTCAGCGCCGAGGACATCTGCTACGAACCATTCGCGTGGTAGTGAAGTTATTGGACCGTATTTGGGACGTCCATATGGTCGTCGTATTCGTTGCGTTGCGTTGCGTGCATGCGGACGTTTTTTGTTATTCGCAGGGGGAGTCGCTTTGATGATTCTGTGCCTGACCTGCCCGCGCTCGCGTATGCGGGAAGGTGTTAGCCGCATGCTGGCCGGATTTGCCGCATTCCGAGGCCAGAATGTGAAGTGATGGTCGGAGTTCATAACTGGATGGATTCATGCAGCGGCAGCGTGACGATGAACGTCGAGCCGGCACCGGGGAAGCTGTCAACGTCGATCGTGCCGTGATGCAGGTCCACGATGCGTTTGGCGATGGCTAATCCCAGTCCGTTGCCGAGTGTCGCGCGTGAAGTGTCTGCTTGATAGAAGCGATCATAGATATGCCGTATGGTTGTCTCATCCATGCCGGGCCCATTATCGGCGACCTTGACCTGCACTTGCTCGCCAAAGATATGGAGTCGTACGCTGACCTCACCGCCATTCGCGGAGAACTTGATTGCATTGCCGATGAGATTGAACCATATCTGACCTAGTAATTCGGCATTGCCTGCATAATCCACGGTGTCGAGATCCACATCAAGATTGATATGTTTATCGCTCCACTGTGGTTCGAGCAGCAGCAGCGTCTCGCGAATCTGCTCGTCCAAGCTGAATCGCTCTTGTGTATTCTCGATACGCTGATGATCCAACTGGGAGAGCAACAGAATATTGCCTGTCAGTGAGCTGAGCCGTGTGGCATTGACTAGAATTCGCTCTGCATACTCCAATCGTTTATCCTCGTTGAGCTCACGTCGCTGCAGTAATGTGGCGTATCCTTCAATGGCGGCAATCGGCGTTTTGAATTCATGTGAGACATTCTCAACAAAATCATTGCGCAAAATCTCAATGCTGGCGAGTTCGTCGGTCATCACATTGAAATTATGAGCCATTTCGCGCAGCTCGGTGGCTGGAATGTCATCCTCATTAATGGTGACGCTAAAATCTCCTGCAGCAACTCGCCTGGTGGCCTCGTTGATATCCACGATGAACTTAACCGGTCGCTTTCCGATTAGTCTGGAAAGCAGTGTGCCGACAATTACGCTGACCACGGCGAACATCATGATGGTGATGCCTCGCGGGTCGCCTCCAATGAATCCGAGATGTCCCAACGCAATAATCGCCGCACCGGTAAGCAACATTGTGGCGGACATGATGACGAACACCATCGCGGAGAATGCGACCATTGTTTTGACCGAGCGGCCGCGTCGGACACCGTGCCGGTCTTGCTCGCTCAATCCGCTACTTACTCGCACGCTGCACCACCTTGTATCCAAGTCCACGGATTGTCACAATCTCGAAATCGGGATTGTTGCGGAACCGTTCCCGTAAGCGGCTGATATGCACGTCCAACGTATGCGTGGCCGTTTCCTCCGAACCCCAGATATCCTCCATGATCTGCCGTCGGGTGAAGAACCGGTTGGGCGAGCCGGCGAGCTTGAACAACAGTTGGAATTCCTTGAGCGGCAGCTGGACCTCATCCATGCCGCCATCCACATGTTCGACCCGCACGCTGAGTGTATCCGCATCGAATTCAGTACCACCGATGCGTGTGCGATGCTGCACGCCAATTTGCGACCTGCGCAACAACGCGTCGACCCGCCATATCATTTCGTTGACATTGATGGGCTTGACCATATAATCGTCTACGCCCTTGGCAAACCCCAATTTCTTATCCGCCATGCCACTGCGTGCGGTAATGACCAGAATCGGCGTCGTATCGCCCATCTGGCGTAGCAGTCCGATCATCGTGAACCCATCCATGCGTGGCATCATCACATCACAGACGATTACATCGGCACCGTTCTTCGACAGCGTATCCAATGCGCTGACGCCATTGTCCGCAGTGCGTACGGCATATCCATGCTCGGCGAGCACGTCCGAGAACAGGTCGCGTAGCTGCTCGTCATCCTCGACCACAAGCACGGTGGACATGGCCGCTCCTTTGCTCTGAGACGCCACGTTATGAAAACGAACCGTCAAGGACTGAAACTTCCGGCGAGCGGCAAGCTGAGCGCAGACTGAGCCGTGCCGCCGCTTGATTACAGGCCATTGTAAGCGCACGAAAGTCAATCGAACCTCAATCGTCGCAACTCCGTTGGCGCAGCGTTGTGCATTCACAGTTGAGGTTGGCGAGAGGTACGCGAGAGACTGCGTTGAATCGATTGCGGCAAGCTGAGGAAAGCCTCGCATCCCGTACAACAAGGAGCCATGATGCTTGCACTCGACCACGTATCGAAACGCTATGTGACCGGTAGCCTGACCCAACAGGCGCTGGATGACGTATCGCTGGGATTCCGCGATAGTGAATTCGTCTCGATTCTCGGCCCATCAGGTTCCGGCAAAACCACGATGCTCAACATCATCGGCGGACTGGACCGTTACGATTCCGGTGATCTGATCATCAACGGCGTATCCACCAAACAGTACAGGAACGCCGATTGGGACGCTTACCGCAACCATACGATTGGCTTCGTGTTCCAAAGCTACAATCTCATCGGCCACCAGTCGGTGCTCGCGAACGTCGAGCTTGCGCTGACCATCGGCGGCGTATCACGCGGCGAACGGCGCGAACGGGCTCTTGCTGCACTCGCTAAGGTTGGCCTCGCTGGGCAGGAGCGCAAGAAACCGAATCAGATGTCGGGTGGACAGATGCAGCGCGTCGCCATAGCCCGTGCGCTGGTCAACAATCCGGACATCCTGCTCGCGGACGAGCCGACCGGCGCACTTGACACCGCCACAGGTATACAGATCATGGAACTGCTGCGCGAGGTCGCCGAGGACCGGCTCGTCATCATGGTCACCCATAATCCCGAACTTGCCGAACGCTATTCGACGCGCATCGTGCGATTGGCTGATGGGCATATCGTTGACGATACGATGCCGTTCGATGCGGCGAATGTCGTAACGGACTCTGTGACGGACGCGTGCGTGACCTCTGCCGCAGGCAAGGATTCTGAGGATTCGCGGAACAGCGTAAGTGGGACGCGCGTTGTGCATCGCCCGCGTCGAGTGGGCATGTCGTGGGTTACATCCATGTCATTGAGCTTTGCCAACCTCAACACCAAGAAGGCGCGTACGATCCTCACCTCGTTCGCCGGTTCGATCGGCATCATCGGCATCGCCTCGATTCTGGCGCTTTCCAGCGGAGTGAACACATATATCGCCGATCTGCAGCGAGACACGATGTCATCGTATCCGATCACGATCAACAGCCAAAGCGTCGACATGACCTCGCTCATGGGTTCCATGGTGGGCGGTGGAACAGCCGGTACGCCGGGCGCGTCCGAACAGCGCCGGACGGATCGGGAGAAAGCCTACGTCGACTACAGCGACATCGAACAAAGCGAGGTCGTGTCTAACGCGGTCAAAACCAACAATCTGACCGAATTCAAACAGTATCTTGATGATACGGATAGCGACATACGCCAATATCTGGGCGGCAACGGCATCGTCTACTCGTACGATGTGCCGTTCTCGGTGCTTGCCGAAAATCCGGACGGCAACGTTATCAACACCGAAACCGACGTGTCCGATTTGACTGGAACTAATGCGGATGATGCTGCCGGACTCGGTTTAGATGATGCAGGAACCGTGGGCGGTGCGGGAATGCCTCAGACGGGCGCGAGTGGTATGGAGTCGATGATGTCGGCCGGCACATCCAGTGGCTCCATCACATCCGGTTCGGCGTCGGGCATGGAGACGGATGCGGCCGAATCGCAAGCGTCGAACTTCTCTCAACTGACGCCCGGGCCGAATGGTGAGGCAGTCAGCGATTTGACCCGTGACAGCTACGATCTGCTGTCCGGCTCCTGGGCGGAACAGTCCGGCGACGTGATGCTCGTGCTTGACGAGAACAACTCACTTCCGGCCGGCACCCTGCTGCAGCTCGGCCTGATCAGTGCCGACGAATATATGGCAGCGGCCGACGCTATTGCGGACGGCAAGGATGCGAAGACCATTGAATGGAATATCGACGATCTCGTCGGACGCACATTCACCTTGGTGAGCGCCTCTGATCGCTATCGGGACAACGGCGACGGCACGTTCGCCTATCTGACCGACGGCGACGATAATTGGGATGAGTTGCAGTCGCGTGGCATCACATTGACGGTATCCGGCGTGATTCGGCCCACTGACGACGCGCAGAATGCGACCATTTCCACGGCAGTCGCGTACACCTCGCAATTAACGGACCAACTGATCGCACGTGCAGATGACAGTGCGGTCATCACGGCGCAGGAATCCTCGCCGGATACTGATGTGCTCACCGGTACGGCGTTCGCTGACGAGACCGATGGCGGCGCTGCCGACGATATCGAAAAGGCATACGAAGATAATCTCGCCGCATTCGGTAAAGTCAGTTACGACGCACCCTCGTCAATCAGCATTTACGCCGATAGTTTTGACAGCAAGGAAGCCATAGCCGATTGCATCGAGGCATATAACCAAGGCAAGGATGAAGATCAACAAATCACCTATACCGATTATGTGGCGCTGATGACCAGCTCGGTCACCACCATCGTCAACGTGATCTCGACAGTGCTCATTGCGTTCGTCGCGGTGTCTCTCATCGTTTCATGCATCATGATCGGCATCATTACGCGCATCTCCGTGCTCGAACGTACCAAGGAAATCGGCATATTGCGTGCATTGGGTGCTTCAAAGCGCAATGTTTCACAGGTATTCAACGCCGAAACCGCCATCATCGGCCTATGCGCGGGCCTACTGGGTGTGGGTGTCACCGCGTTGCTGACGATTCCAGCCAACGCCGTGGTTAGCCGGCTGCTCGGTGCAGGAGCGCTGACCGTCGCGCTGCCGGTTAGATATGCAGTCGTACTGGTGGCGATCAGCGTGCTCATCACCATGCTCGGCGGACTGCTGCCCGCTCGCAAGGCCGCCAAACAAGATCCGGTCATCGCCCTGCGCACCGAGTGACGGTCAATCTGATATGGCGGTCGCGGCGTGTATAAGGCCGCGGCCGGTCCGGATCTCGTTGCTACGTGCTTTCAGGTCGCGTCGGCACTCCAGATCATGCCGATGTGGGGGATGCCGTCCTCGAGGAATTCCTCGGAAACCTGAGTGAAGCCGAGCCGTTCATACAGGCCACGCGCATGAGTTTGCGCCTCGATATGCACTGTCTGTGCGCCGGCGCGCTCGCGGGCCACATCTAGTCCAGCTTGGACGATGCGCGTGCCCAGCCCCTGGAATCGGCGAGTGGATAGCACACGGCCGATTGAAACCTCATCGAATGTGACGCCGGCATCGATTACGCGGCAGTAAGCGGCGATGCCGGACTCGTCATGCAGGAACACATGCCAGCAATGCCGGTCGGCATCGTCAACCTCTTGATACGCGCATTCCTGCTCAACCACGAACACAGCCACACGTACCCGATAGATTTCGTATAGTTCTGCCGTGCTCAGTTCCTCGAACCGTTTCACCGTCAATTCCATGCGTTTCAGTATACGGGTGCGCGGTGCAAGGCGGATTGGGCTGACTGAGAACCCCTGAAATAACTTCCATAATGCGAAAAAGTGGATTCCAGCCAAAGCGGAATCCACTTTTCCCATGAAACTTGCCTACAAATGCCTGCTACTGGGCATTTGTGCTAATTGCGGCGGAGCGTCGTTTGAAGTAGCGCCTGAAGGCAATAACTTCAAGACCGATCAGCAGAAGAACCAACACTGCGACAGCAGCGTAGTATACGTACTGCCACTTTGGTGTTTCAACCTTTGGCTGCCCATCCTCGTATAGCCAGCTGTTTACCGCCGTGTACAGGATATTGTGCGAAGCGGTACGCATGGCCTTTACTGAAGTCGCAGAGTGATCGGTAATCACGTTGGTTCCCTCGATGGTGGCCAACATGGCATCGTTGCCGGAACGAATTGCCTGATCACCAATCTGGTATCCAAAGCCGCCGAAGTAGTCAGTCTCCACGAAACCTTGGAATCCCCATTCGTTGCGCAACACGCCATTGAGCATGTGCTCATTGGCAGAGGAGTAGCTGTTGCCTACGTAATTGAACGAAGCCATGACAGCGGTGGCACCGCCATCCTTGACAGCCAGTTCGAATGGCTTGAAGTAGATTTCTCGCATCGACTGTTCGTTAGCCCAAGTGCAGAGCATGGCCACACGGTTGGTTTCCTGATCGTTTAAGGCAAAGTGCTTAATGAACGGATACACACCCTTGGAACGTGCTCCAGCTACCTGCTGGGCTGCCATAATGCCGGAAAGCACACCATCTTCTGAGAAGTACTCAAAATTACGGCCGGCGTATGGAGTGCGATGAATGTTCATGGCCGGTGCATACCAGCCGGTTACATTCATTTCGCGTGCCATATCTCCGATAGTCTCTCCGAACTTACGCGCTAATTCCTTACTGAATGTGTTTGCCACTGAAACTCCGGATGGCAGGCCGATTGAACCGACTCCAGTGAAGTTGTTATTCAAGGTAGAAGGGCCGTCCACATCCGACTGGCGCGGTTTATTGATAGAAGCAACCGCGGAGTTACCGTAACCGGCGAACGCAATGAGCTGATTCATTTCATCAAAAGTCATCTCGTCCAGCAGGTCATCCCACATCGGATCGTCGTAATCCTTGCCATAGAGTTGGTAAAGGCTTACGCCGTTCTTTGCGCCTGTAGCGGGCATAGTGTCGGAGTCATCGTTCTTGTTCTCGTAATTCGAGGCGTTGATGAACGTGGACTTGTACTGCTCTGGCATGTCAGTGCTGGACGGTGCCGCGGTAGCAGTAGCAAAGTTAGCGAAATGATTGGCGCGAGAAAGCGTCTCAAACGTCGGCTTGATGTCATCAAACTCGTTGGTCACTTCGTTGGTGTCTGAAGAACGGTGATTGTCGCCAGAGTAGGTGATGGTTTCTGGAACGTTCACAGTCTGCTCGGCGATCGCTTCATGAGAATTCTCATTGATGGAAATGCCGTAATCGCCGGCTTCAAGCACATAGGCACGGGCATTATTCGCATCATAAGATGCCATGTCCTCATCCTGGAACTCAATATGCACGGTTTGCGATTCGCCGGGTGCAAGTTCCTTGGTTTTCTCGAAATCAATGAGGTTGGCGCTGGCTTTTTCAATGCCTCCATTGGTGTAGGGCGGATTGTAGAACACTTCGACAGTGTCTTTGCCCTTGGCATCGCCAGTGTTGGTCACTGTTACGTCGAAACTGACGGTGCCGTCTTCGTATGTCACGTCACCCATTGACTGATCAAAGCTTGTGTAACTTAAACCATAGCCGAATGGATACTGGACTACTGCATCGTAATCAATAGCTCCTTCATCATCGGCGGTTTCGTAGTATTTATAGCCGACGTAGATATCTTCGACATAATTGACAAAGCTTGGCACTACATGCAGATCCTGACCAGCGAAAGCGGTATCCACTGCGAATTCATCCATATTGCTGTATTGGAACTGGCCAAAGTTGTTGAACCAAGGAGCGGCGGAGAAATCACGCAGGAACGTGTCAGTAGTGCGACCAGAAGGATTGACCTTTCCGGCCAGCACTTCGCCAAGAGCTGTGAAACCGGTCTGTCCGGCCGGCGGAGCCCACAGCACAGACTTGATTTGCGCATAATCATCAACAAAGCTCAAGTTGAGCGTATTCGCACCGTTGTAGACCAGAACCACATTGTCGAAGTTCGAAGTGACCAGGTCAATCATGTTGCGCTCGCTTTGCGAGAGCTCCAGATAGTCTTGCCCATCTTCAAAATCGTTGTAGTCGGCAGAATTGTTATGGTAAACGGATACTGCGTCACTGGTCTCGTTGGGTCCTGTGACCGCACTTTCAGCGGGACCAAACTGACGATTTTTGCCGGTATCTGCCATGTCGTTGGGCAAGTCAAAGCATTCGCCGCCAGTACGAGCCAGAACCACTACAGCAGTATCGGAGAACGACTTTGCATTGGCAATCAGTTCATCGGAATACGTGTCTGCAGGAGGCTCGGGCAACGTCCAATCCTGTGTTCCAGCACCGTTGATCGGGCGATCGGCACGGTAAGAAGTATAGAAGTCAGATAGCTCAGTATTGGTTTTCAAGCCGGCATCTTCGATACCCTGCAAGATTGAGGTAGTCGGATACTGGTCGTTCATGGAACCAGAGCCGGTACCGCCGTAAATCGGATTTGTGGAAGCCCATCCGAATACATTCACGTTTTTTGTATTCAACGGCAAAGTATTGCTGTCGTTCTTGAGCAGAACAATGCCTTCGCGCTCAATATCTGTGGCGAGTTCTTTGGTCTGAGCGCTTGTCTCTTCGGTAAGAGTGCCGCTGCCGGATAGCAGAGACAGCATAGTGTTCAGTGGGCCGAACAGCATCATGCTGAGCGCAACGATAATTGCGATGGCTGCAGCAATCCAAGTTTGAGAATGCACGAGTTTGCGAACGCTCTGATTGTGCACGGTTCGCTTATTGATGGCGATTGTCAGCAGTACTGCTACAGCAATCGTTATGCCAATGGCAATCAGCTGCGCGCTGATGGATTGCAGGGTGCTGATGACATCTGAGAAATTGATTCCCAGCATGTTGTCTCCTTCTTATCTCATACCGTCAGCGATTCTTCCGTGATGCTGAGCGGTGCCATAAGCCTTGAGGCTTCAACGCCTCGGGTTGCTTATGTTTTGACGATAAGAAAGGAGCGTGGGATATCGATAGTGGGTGTGCGCGAAAGGGAGATGAGCGTACGGGAATGGTATAGATGCTTTTGAATCTAGGGCTATGAGTCTGCCGGTTTGGGGAGCAATAATCCTAAATCGAATATGCCATCGTGAGTGGTGATGGTCAGGTCGCCGCCGAGTCGTTGCGCAATCATGCGCATGCTGGCAATGCCATAACCATGGGATGCAGTATCTGATTTGGTAGTTACTAATGCTCCTGACTCATTGTGGCGAATGGTCTCATAGTAATTTGAAATGTGGATGATGATGAGACTGCCTCGTACAGTGCTGGTGAGTTTGATGACGCGCTGTGCTGGATTCTCCAGTTTTTCCACGGCTTCTATGGCATTATCAAGAGCATTGCCAAACAAGGAATAAATATCATAATCGCTTAGCCAGCTCACGCAGCTGGCGTCAGCCATATACGTGAAGCGTATATTCTTGCGCGCGGCTTCCATGCTTTTCTGGGTCAGGACTACATCAAATGCTGCATTACCAGTTTTAGCAATATGATCATAGGCGGACACTGAATCGGTGATTTCGTCGAGTATCGCATTCGCCTCGGTATGACTGGAGAGATCTTCATTGACGATAGCGTGTGATGTTGCTGCTCTCAGTCTTGAAATCTGATGTTTGAGATCGTGATATCTCACATTGGTTGTTTCAATAGTGTCTTTAAGCTGCTCATAATAATTGGTGCGTAGCCCATTCATGCGTTGTATAAACGCTAGTTCATCGGTTAATGCTTGGCTGTGCGCTACCTCTCCGAACAGCAAAAGAATAATGATGCAAGTAAGCGCTGAAATGGCGCGGATGGCAAATTCAGTGGAATCATCGAGCTGCTGGGCGTAGGCGTAGGAACTTAACCCTATGGTGACTGCTAATGTGCTGGCGGTTAATGCTGCAAGTGATAGGGGAGAGCTCAAACGAACCTTTGATACATCCAAATGGCGGATATACCAATACCAAAAAGCAATGTAAATGCAGGTAAATACTGCTATACGCATGATTTCATTGACCATCCAAGAACCCAATATTGCGGTACTGCTTGTTATTGATGCGATATTGGCGAGCAGTATCTCCATTATTTCCTCTGTTGCTGCTGCAACGTGTTGTACCGCGTAGCCGCAGATTGCAATGCCGCATGCTAATCTCCAGTCGCAGCGACAGATGAGACGCATCAGAACTGTGGAAATAACAAACGCCAATGAAAAATTAATAAGAGACCGCAGCATGGATGCTTTAAGACCATCAGTACATTGAGTACAGGCCACAGCGAATATCGTCATAATAATGACTGCAACAATCGCGCGGTTCTTTGCACCTGGTTTCCGGATGGGGGAGCGCAACGCGAACATGCATTGTGCTGCTAATAGTTCAATGCAGGCCGCCTCCATGTTGAATATATCAATGAGGGGCACGGATCCTAATGTGTAATTGGGGAACTCCAGCCAGTTGCTTGCGTCGATCACCAAGCGCCTCCTGTCGAAAGCGCCACAGCGCGTAGAATCTCCGGTTTCTTTGAACGGCTCACTTCGATGTGCTCTCCGCCTACGGTAATCGTGTTGCCGTCGATGCCGGTGATATTGTCGACATTGACCAGATACCAACGGTTGCAGCGCATGAAATTCCCGTGTTCCAGTGCCGTCTCGGCTTGCCCGAGCGTGCCTTTAACTGTGATGTCTCCATCTGTGGTGTGATAAGTAATGTAGTGGTCCTGAACATCTACATAGTCAATGCGGTCGAGTGGCACCACACGCACCGTGTCGCGTGTAACCAGGCGGATAGTTTTATTCTGCCGACGTTCTATTCGTTGCAATGCCTTGCGCATTACCATGGCGAAGCTGTAGTAATCAACTGGTTTGACCACAAAATCAAGTGCTTCGACCTCGTAGCCTTTAATGGCAAGTTGTGCCATGTTTGTTACAAACACGATGATTGTAGCCGGGTCTGTTTCGCGGATTACCTTCGCCGCGCGAATGCCATCGACTTGTGCCATCTCGATATCAAGGAAAATGATGTCGTAGTCAGGCTTGTAATGATGCAATAATTCGGCAGCGTCAGTGAATCCGGTGATTTGCGTATCTAATGCGCGCTCAGCGGCAAATCGTGTGATATATCCACCGAGAAGTTCACGTGCCTCAGCATCATCATCTACTATGGCAATCGAAACCATCGCTACTCCTCGGTGTCTTGGACCACGTTGTCATACTCACCATACCAGCGCTGTCTTCTTTATAAGGAGAGTGGATATCAGGAAGACAGCAGAGCCAATTGAATATGTGCGTTAAATATGCCCGATTTCGCGCGCGGGGCTGCCGGCTACAATCGCGCCAGCCGGCACGTCATGCGTCACGATGGCGCCTGCGCCGATAATTGCACCGTCGCCGATGGTCACGTTCTGTAGCACAATCGCGCCCGCGCCAATCCACACGTTCTTGCCAATGGTGATTGGGCGGCTCACAGTGGTGGCGCGATGATGCGGGTCGCGTACATGGTTGATGGTGATGAGCTGTACATTCGGGCCAAGGAATGTGCCGTCACCGATGGTGATGCCGCCGCGGTCCATAAGCGTGCAGCACCAGTTGATGAATACGCCTCGACCGAGCTGGATATTATGCCCGAAATCCGTATAGAACGGTGGATTCAAGCGGAAGGACGGGTCTACTGGATGCCCGACGATGCGTTCAAACAGCGTATGAACTTCCTTCGAATCGTGATATCCGGTGTTCAGTTCGGCGCACAGTCGCTTAGTAGTGCGGATAATGCAGCCAATGGCCTTGTCGTAGCCCGGTTCGCAAGGGTTGACCGGCTCCCCATTGCGATCTCGCTCAAGCAGTTTCTCTGCGGCGGATTGTGCCGATGGGGAAGTGCTGGCATCGCAGCATTCCGTAGTGCAGTCAGCGTCGATGGTGGCTGCAATGCCGGCAATATCGCTGGCCACGGTAATGCCGGGGAAGGCTGTGGGCATGGTGCTGGTGGCGGTCATAATGGTGCTCCTTGATTGAATCTGTCACCATTGAACCGCCGCCGTCTAGCGCTGTCTAATACCTATGATTCATACGCCAGCATGCCGGCAGGGCATAGAATCACATCGTTTGCAGGAAGTGGGCGAACGCGGCCGCCGCAGGTGAGGCGGTACCCTGTTTCTTCCAGACAAGTACGGAACTACTTTCCAACGCTGGGTCAAGCCATACCGCGCGGACTCCGGGATAGATGGTGCTGTGATCGAGGCACATGTACAGTCCCAATCCATTCGCAGCCATTGCCGCACCGTTTGCCGGAAGATTGCAGGTTCCGGCAATAGTCAACTGCGAAGCGTACGAGCCAAACCAATTCAAGACCACGCGACGCACCGGCTCGCGCGACGGCAGCAGTAATGATTCATTCGCCAAATCGGCGGGGGAGAGGTGGTCGCGTTCTTGCAGCGGGTGACCATCCGGCACTAGCGCGCACCAATGCTCAGTGATGTTAGTGCGTCGGTATTCGTATCGGCTGGTATCTACCGGGTCGGCAAGCAGGCCAAAATCAAGCAACCCTTGCTCAAGCTGATCCTGGATCACATCCGCTGTGGTGCTGACCACGTGGAAACGTACGCCGGAATGCAAGGTGCGGAATGCGGCCATGCGCTCGGCAAGGAACGACATGGCGCGAACCTCGCCGCAGCCGGCCATGATGTCGCCGCTTAATTCTGTTTTGGATTGCTTCAGTTCGTATTCCGCCTTGTCTGCCAAGGAGACAATGGTTTGCGCGCGCTCGCGGAGCAGACGCCCTTCCTCGGTCAGTGTGATCGTGTGACTTCCGCGCTCAAACAGGGTGACGCCCAGCTCCTCTTCCAGCTGCTTCAGCTGGCGGGACAGCGTGGGCTGGGAAATGCGCAACAATTGCGCAGCCCAAGTGATATTGCCCTCTTCGGCTACTGCCAGAAAATACCTGAGCACGCGCAATTCCATGGTGATTCCCTTCTGCCACTCACTGCATTAATGCATCCATTGTAGAAGCTGACTGAGGGGAGTTTGGCGAACTGTTGTCTTCCTGCAACGCATTAACGAGCTGCGAGATGATATTCGGCATGATGGAATGAGTCAGCCATTCAATATTTTCCGCAGTGAATAAGGTAGGCGCTTTGGCGAGGACGCCAAGGATGCCGCTTGACACGAATTCAAGCAGGATGCGCTGGCCTGGAACCAAGGTGTCAGGGTCCCGTCCCAGTGCGTTCATCCAGATTTCGATAACGCGGGTTTTGAGCTGAGCCATCAATCCGGCTGTGCTATGTGGTCCGGCGATAAGTGACAGTCGGTGGATGCCGATGATTCGTTGTGGCGAGGATAAGCTGGCGAGGGCGAAGGCTCGTATGCCATCGATATTCGTAATGCCATCGCCTTGCCGGATGATGCTGGTGATGAACGTGATGATATCCGGCTGGTCATAGATGGTGGCGATTGCATCGTCCGCGAGCTCCGGAATATTGGCGTAATGATAGTAGAACGCACTGCGGTTGAGACCGCTGGCTCGGGTGATATCGCTAATGGTGATTTGTGTGTACGGCTTCTGTTCCAGCAACAGCCAGAACGCCTCCTGCATTTTTTCTGGTGCGCTTTGCTCGTCGGCACGCGGTCTTGGCATGGTGGTTCCTCTCTGCGTAATCCAATAACTCAACATCGTATCGTGTTTATGGCGGAATACTGCGAGTTTTGATTGCTAACCCAACACAATGTGGAATTGCGTGGATTTAATTACCCAACGCGATGATGTATTTCTTGGAATCGCAAAACAGCGCTGCGCAAACGAACAGGTCAATCGCAAGAGAGGAACGATACGCTATGACCTTCCTGCAATTCCATGACGTAGTACGTCAGTATGGTTCCGGCCAATCCGCCGTGCTGGCGTTGAACCACGCCACGTTCGACATCGAACAAGGCGAACTTGCCATAATCCTTGGCGCGTCAGGCGCCGGCAAATCCACTACGCTCAACATTCTGGGCGGCATGGACCGAGCAACCTCAGGCTCCGTAATCATTGATGGCAAAGACATCACCAAAGCCAACGAAGCCCAACTCACCGACTACCGACGTTTCGATGTCGGCTTCGTCTTCCAGTTTTACAATCTGGTCCCCAATCTGACTGCTCTCGAAAATGTGGAACTCGCCAGCCAAATCTGCCCAAACGCGCTTGACGCCCGCGAAACTCTGGAAAAAGTCGGCCTAGGTGAACGCCTCGGCAACTTCCCCGCCCAGCTTTCCGGCGGCGAGCAGCAGCGCGTATCCATCGCCCGCGCACTGGCCAAGAATCCGAAACTCTTGCTGTGCGATGAGCCAACCGGTGCCCTCGACTACAACACCGGCAAGGAAGTGCTGCAGCTGCTGCAGGATTCTTGCCGTCAGCGTGGTATCACCGTGGCTCTGGTCACCCACAACTCTGCACTCGCTCCGATGGGCGATCGTCTGATTCGATTCCGCTCCGGCAAGGTGACTGAAATCACCCAGAACCCGAACCCGATGCCCATCGCGGATATCGAGTGGTAAGGGGAATGGTAGGAATAGCAATGAAGAAAACAGCGCTTTGGAAAGACGCTTGGCGCGCTATTGCCAGCAACGGGAAACGTTTCGCCGCGATTCTCATCATCGTGGCAGTCGGCGTCATGATGCTCGGCGGCCTAAATACGGTTGGCAAGGATATTCGCGCCGGATTGGATGAATTCTTCGACTCCACATCCATGCACGATATTTCCATCGTCTCCACGCTTGGCTTCGATGACGATGACATCGCGGCTCTGCGCAACGTCGATGGTGTGGAAGCAGCTGCCGGCGAACATAGTGCCAGCGTGACCACCACCATCGATGGTAAGCAGGCCTCGGCGACTGTAGTGACGCTGAATGATCAGAACATTGAGCAGCCGTACCTTACCCAAGGCAAATTGCCGAAAACCGACCACGAAATCGCCGTCACCGAGCAGTACTTGTCTGATAGCGGCAAGTCATTGGGCGATACCCTGACCTTCAAGCCGGATGATTCGCTTACCTCGGCTGCGTCATCGAGTTCGGATTCTGCTTCTGATTCTGAAGCATCTGAAGGCACTTTCGCAGACGGCACATACACCATCGTCGGCACGGTAGTCGATCCGAACGATATCGTGAATCCGAATGGCCCACTCGCTCTGGTTTCCGGTTCTAAAACCGTGTATTCGATGTTCGTGTCCACCGATTCGCTCAACGATGCGGATACTCCATATACTTCAGTGGTTATCGCGGTTGATGGTGCCAAGGCAAAGAACACTTATGACAGCGATTATCTGGATGCGGTTGACGCGGTCAAATCCAATATCGAATCCATCCAATCCAACCGCGAACAGGCGCGAACCGATGCCGTGCACCAAGCTGCGCTGAGCAAGGCCATGGAGTCAATCAACGAGCAAAAGGCCAAAGTCGATGCGCTGCCGGATGGTTTGCCGGCCAAAACCGCTGCCGAGCAGAAGATCGCAGAAGCTGAAGCCGAAGTCAAAAGCACTGTGGATGCGATGACGGAAGCCAAGTGGGTTATCCGCGACCGCAGTGCCGTGACCAGCTATGAAGATGTGAAAACGCAGTGCGAAATGATTGCGCGCTTGGGCACCATGTTCCCGGTGCTGTTCCTTGTTATCGCGTTGCTGGTCAGTCTTACTGCAATCACACGCATGGTGGAAGAAGATCGTCAGCTTATCGGCACATATAAGGCACTTGGCTACACGCGTCACGAAACCATGCTCAAATACCTGGTCTACTCAGGTGCGGCCTGCCTTTTCGGAGGTCTGCTGGGCGACTTGTTAGGCATTGTGGGCCTGCCGTTCGTGTTCACTCGCCGATTGATCTCGCAAATCTATGTGCTGCCAAGCTATCCGCTGCTGATTGATTGGCGCCTTGCCGTGGGCGGTGTGCTGTTGTTCGTAGTCGCCATCACTGGTGCCGCGATGATTGCATGCGCTGGATCTCTGCGCTTGGAACCGGCGGAGCTGATGCGCCCCAAGGCGCCGAGGGCCGGCAAGACGATTATGCTGCAGCGCATTGGTTTCGTCTGGAATCACCTGAGCTTCCTTGGCAAGGTCACTGCGCGCAACCTGTTCCGCTACAAATCACGCGCGTTGATGGTCATCATCGGTGTGCTGGGCTGTACTGCGCTGATGACCGCAGGCTTCGGCATGGGCAGTTCCGCGCTGACTTTGATGCCTCGTCAGCACAGTGAGATTGCGCCATACGATGTGATGGCAGTGACTTCCGCCGCCAATCATGACAAGGCACAGTCCGAGCTTGACGGCAATGCTGATGTATCGTCCACGTTGCCGTTGCAGCTGGGAAGCGTCACATTGGACTCTGCTGAATCTGCAGGCTCTGCTGATGGTTCGTCTTCTGCGGACGATTCAAAGCTGACTGCTCAGCTCATGGTTGTGCCGGACGGCAAATCAATGGACGGCTACATCAACTTGCAAACGACAAACGGAACCTGGATTGAAGTCGCAGATGCAGGCGATGACAGTGTTATCGTGACTGCAAACGCGGCAAAGAAACTCGCATTGCAGTCCGGCAGTACCGTGAACATCACTGATGCGATGGCCAATACTGTTGACATGCCAGTGTTTGAGGTTTCCCAGTATTACACCGGCAATCTAGTCGTGATGACGCAATCCGCATACGAAAAAGCATTCGATACTGATTTCACGCCGAATGCCGACTTGATTAACGTCAAGGGAGATACGGATGCGAAGATTGCATTTGCTGATGACTTGGCGGAAAACAGCGAGTACCTTTCAGTGGTCAGCTCCGCCAAGCAGGAGCGAGACTTCTCGAAGAGCTTCCTGATTTTCTTCGTGATGATTGGCTTCATCGTGGTGATGGCCGCAATCCTCGCCATCGTGGTGCTGTACACCCTGGCTTCCACCAACATTTCTGAACGTGAGCGCGAACTCGCTACTATCAAAGTGTTGGGCTTCCGCAAGCGTGAAGTGCGCGGCTACGTGAACAAGGAGATGATGTTGCTGAGCGCCATCGGCATCATCATTGGCATGCCGTGTGGCCGTGCGCTGCTTGGAGTGCTGCTGACCAAGCTTGATTTGCCGGGCATGAATCTGGTGCCGAATGTGCTCTGGTTCTGCTACGTAGCCGCAGCCGTGCTGGCATTCGCCTTCACCCTGCTGGTGAGCTGCGCCACCAACCGTTCCCTCGACCGCATCGACATGGTTGGTGCCCTCAAGAGCCCGGAGTGATTGGCTTGCTTTTGCTCGCTGAATTGGGGCAAATGGTCTTAAAGACCTTTGTAAGTTCGCGCAACTGACGAGTGGTGCGCGAACTTACAAAGGATTTAGAGGACAAAATCGTTTGTATGTTCGCGCAGGCTTCGTGATTGCGCGAACATACGGATGGATAGTGGCACTTCGTCTGCCTATATAATAGGTGCGCGAGGTGCCATTATTGTGAGGGAAGTTGGCTGATATGGTTGCAGGACGTCATGGGCGGGAACGAGCACGCATGAAGCGCCGGCGCGCGATGGTTGCCTCCTGCGCTGTGTTGGTGCTTCTTTTGGTGGGTTTCAGCGCGCATGCCGCGATTGGTAACTGGTCTCGTGGCACTGCTTTACAACCTGAAATGTCGGTGCAGACCACAGTTCAGCATCCGGTGGCGGAAACCTATGTGGATATGGAACGTGGTCAAGTTCCGCAGGCGAATCAGGAAATTCAGGCTCGGCGAGATCAGGAGGCGGCGCGAGCTCGGTGGACTAATCCAACGGGTACCCAGCCGGATTTGTCTCAGTATTCCAACTTAAGCGTGGATGTGAACCTTGCCGAACAAAAGGTGTATGTGAAGTCTAATGGTACGACCATATATACGATGATTGCGAGCAGCGGTATGAATGATGCCACGCCGCGAGGCAATTATGTGATTCAACAACGCGGTACTCATTTCTACAATGCTTCCGAAGGTATGGGAGCGGATTACTGGGTACGCTTCCGCGGAAGCTACTTATTCCATTCGGTGCCAACGGGTCCTGAAGCTGGCGATTATATTGCGAGCGAAGGCGAAAAACTTGGTCAGCCGGCATCTCATGGTTGCGTTCGACTGTCTGTGGCCGATGCCCAGTGGTTCTATAACCAGATTCCTGAAGGTACACCAGTTACCATTGCTTGATGGTATTGGGCCGATAGTCTGCTAGTCTGTCGGCTGATTAGGCAAACTAGGACGCAACCCTCAATACACGCGCTGTATACCGGTTGTGGCATAATAACCAAGGCAATTTTTGGGCATTGCCCTAGAAGTTTGATTTGAAAACAGGTGAATAACGTGGCACAGACTACCAATGACATCAAGAACGGTTCCGTCCTGAACCTGGACGGCCAGCTGTGGACCGTCATGAAGTTCCAGCACGTCAAGCCGGGCAAGGGCCCCGCCTTCGTGCGCACCACCATCAAGAACGTGCTCTCCGGCAAGATCGTTGACAAGACCTTCAACGCTGGCATGAAGATGGAATTCGAGACCGTCGACAACCGCACCCTCCAGTACTCCTACGAGGATGGCGACAACTTCGTGTTCATGGACATGACCACCTACGACCAGATCATGGTTCCGAAGTCCCTCGTGGGCGACAAGGCCAAGTTCCTGCTCGAAGGCACCGACTGCCTGGTTTCCTTCCACGACGGCACCCCGCTGAACGTTGATCTGCCGGGCTCCGTGGTCCTGACCATCACCCACACCGAGCCGGGCCTGCAGGGCAACCGCTCCAACGCTGGCACCAAGCCGGCCACCGTTGAGACCGGCGCTGAGATTCAGGTGCCGCTGTTCATCAACGAGGGCGACCGCGTCAAGATCAACACCGAAGACGGCTCCTACACCGGCCGCGAGAACTGATTCTCGAGAACTATTCTTCCCGATAACACGGTACTTATTGGAGGATTAGCAGCAGTATGGCACGTTCCACCGCGCGCAAGAGGGCTCTGAACACCCTGTATGAGGCAGATGAAAAGAGCCAGGATATCCTGTCTCTGCTCGACGAGCGCATCGCCCACCCGGGCGCCCAGACTCCGCTTCCCGACTACGCCATTGAGATTGTTCGTGGCGTTGCCGAACATCGTCGTCAGATTGACCACACCCTGGATGATTGCTCCACGGGTTGGAAGGTTCGACGCATGGGCGTGGTTGATCGCAACATTCTGCGTATCGCCACGTGGGAGATTCTGTTTAATGATGAGGTGCCGGATAAGGTAGCCATCGATGAGGCCTTGGCTTTGGCCAAGATTTTGTGCGATGACGATGCTCCGTCATTCATCCACGGTCTGCTCTCCGCCGTGTGCAACGCAAAGGATGCTGAGCCGACTGATTCGCAGGAAGAAACCGGCGAGGATGAATCTGATGATTCTGATTCCGATAATGCCGATGATTCCGCAGCTCCGTCCGTTGAAGATCAGCAGACGGAAGAATAGTTATTTGATTGAAGCCTCCCCATTGGGGAGGCTTTTTCATGGGCGGGCGGCATAATGCCGCAACGCTTTAAGCCGGAACTAACCGGTTGCCCTAGCCAGCAGGGCGCAGCTCACAACCGCATTCACGTCAAGCGGCGTGTGAGTCTTAGCTGGCCGTTAACCTTGGTACGAATACCCGAAACAGCATAAGGGGGTTTTGGTGAGCCAGAACGAGTCCGGAACCATCGCTATTCCGATGTATGACAAGGACGATGCAGTCCTCGTTTTGGAAGACGGACAGGTGTATGTGGGAGAGCCGTATGGCGCCCTGGGCAAGACGACCGGTGAGATCGTCTTCGCCACCGGTATGACCGGATACCAGGAGACGCTCACCGATCCGAGCTACGATCGCCAGATCGTAGTGCAGACCTTCCCGCACATCGGCGATACCGGTGTGAACAGCGAAGACCCTGAGTCTTCTCGCATCTGGGTTGCCGGCTATGTGGTGCGTGACCCTTCTCCGAACGTGAGCAACTGGCGTGCTGAAGGCAGCCTGGATGATGATCTGAAGCAGAATGGCATCGTTTCGCTGAGCCACATCGACACTCGTAAGCTGGTACGTCACCTGCGTTCTGCAGGCGTGATGCGCGCCGGCATCTTCTCCGGTGAGGCTCTGCTTAACCCGGAGAACGGCAAGCTGCGTGATATCGACAGCCTGCTCGACGACGTGAAGGCCACCCCGCAAATGCAGGGCCTGAGCCTGTACGACGAAGTCTCCACCAAGGAGATGTACACCATCGAGCCGTGCGGCGACTTCGAAGGCAAGGAACCGCTGTACACCGTGGCTGCCGTGGATCTTGGCATTAAGGGTATGACCCCGCATCGTATGGCCGAACGTGGCTGCCGCGTACATGTGGTGCCCTCCACCACCACGTTCGAGCAGATTGAAGCCTTGAACCCGGATGGTGTCTTCTTCTCCAACGGCCCGGGCGACCCGGAGCAGGCCGGTCCGGAAATCGAACTGCTGCGCAAGGTACTGGACGCCGGATACCCGTTCTTCGGCATCTGCTTCGGTAACCAGCTGCTGGGCCGTTCCCTCGGCTTCGGCACGTACAAGCTCAAGTTCGGCCACCGCGGCATCAACCAGCCGGTCAAGGACGTAACCACCGGCAAGGTGGAAGTCACCGCCCACAACCACGGCTTCGCAGTGGACGCCCCGATTGGCAAGACCGTGGACGCTCCGTTCGAGAACGGCAAGTACGGCAAGGTGTTCGTTTCCCACATCGATTTGAACGATGACGTGGTTGAAGGCCTGCAGTGCGTGGATATCCCCGCATTCTCCGTGCAGTACCACCCGGAGGCGGCCGCAGGCCCGCACGATGCGGCCTACCTGTTCGACCGTTTCTGCGAACTTATGAAGAACAATCCGCGCGATGCTCGCGCCAACATCAAGGAAGGTAAGTGATATGCCGAAGCGCACCGACATCAAATCCGTGATGGTCATCGGCTCCGGCCCGATCGTGATTGGTCAGGCTGCGGAGTTCGATTACTCGGGCACCCAGGCATGCCGCGTTCTTCGCGAGGAAGGCATTCGCGTTATCCTCGTCAACTCGAACCCGGCCACCATCATGACCGACCCCGAGATGGCAGACGCCACCTACATCGAGCCTATTGCCACCCCGATTCTTGAGCAGATCATTGCCAAGGAACGTCCGGACGCCCTGCTGCCCACCCTGGGTGGCCAGACCGCACTGAACGCGGCTATGGCATTGGGTGAGGCCGGCGTGCTCAAGAAGTACAACGTCGAACTCATTGGTGCTTCTCTGGAAGCCATTGACCGCGGTGAGGATCGTGAGCTCTTCAAGAAGGTTGTGGATGAGGCTGGTGCCGAATCCGCACGTTCCCGCATCGCTCACAGCCTTGAGGAATGCGATCGTATCGCTGAAGAACTCGGCTACCCGCTGGTGGTGCGCCCGAGCTTCACCATGGGTGGTCTGGGTTCCGGCATCGCCCATGACGAAGAGGAACTGCACCGCATCGCTGGTGCTGGTATCCACTATTCTCCGACCGACGAGGTCCTGATCGAAGAGGGCATCGAAGGCTGGAAGGAATTCGAGCTCGAGCTCATGCGCGACCGCAACGACAACGTCGTGGTCGTCTGCCCGATTGAAAACGTTGACCCGGTGGGCGTGCACACCGGTGACTCCATTACCGTGGCTCCCTGCTTCACCCTGACCGACCGTGAATACCAGAAGCTGCGTGATATCGGCATTGCCATCATCCGCGGTGTGGGTGTGGATACCGGCGGCTGCAACATCCAGTTCGCTATTCATCCGGATACGGGCCGCATCATCGTTATCGAGATGAACCCGCGCGTTTCCCGCTCTTCCGCACTGGCTTCCAAGGCCACCGGCTTCCCGATCGCGAAGATCGCCACCAAGCTGGCCCTCGGCTACACGCTGGATGAGATTCGCAACGACATCACCCAGTCCACGCCGGCCTCCTTCGAGCCGACCATCGACTACGTGGTCACCAAGGTGCCGCGTTTCGCTTTCGAGAAGTTCCCGGGCGCTGACCCGACCCTGACCACTTCGATGAAGTCCGTGGGCGAAGCCATGGCTCTGGCCGGCAACTTCCAGGAGTCTCTCGGCAAGGCTATGCGCTCCATCGACAAGCGCCACATGGGCTTCAACTGGGATGGCGAGAAGCCTTCCGCCGAAGAAGTCGCCGAACTGCTCGAAAAGGTGCATGTGCCGACCGAACATCGCTATCTGCAGCTTATGCGCGCCATCTGGGGTGGTGCCACCGTGGAGCAGCTGTACGCAGCCACCAAGATTGATCCGTGGTTCCTGAAGCAGATCACGCTGATCAACGACATGGCCATGACCGTTCGCGCTGCGGAAACCCTGACTCCGAAGCTGCTCAAGAAGGCCAAGATCGCAGGCCTGTCCGACGTGCAGATCGCCCACCTGCGTGGTCTCGGCGATGAGGGTGAAAACATTATTCGCGAGTTGCGTTGGAACTATGGCATTCGCCCGGTGTACAAGACCGTGGATACCTGCGCTGCCGAGTTCGATGCCGTCACGCCGTACTACTACTCCTGCTATGCCGACGAGACCGAACTTCGCCCGCGTGAGCGCGAAGCCGTGATCATCCTCGGCTCCGGTCCGAACCGTATCGGCCAGGGTATCGAGTTCGATTACACCTGCGTGCACGCCGTGCAGGAGCTCGGCAAGGACTATGACACGATCATGGTCAACTGCAACCCGGAAACCGTGTCCACCGATTACGACATGTCCGATCGCCTCTACTTCGAGCCGCTCACCTTCGAAGACGTGCTCGAAATCTATGAGGCCGAGAAGAAGATGGGCCCGGTCAAGGGCGTTATCGTGCAGCTCGGCGGCCAGACCCCGCTGTCTCTCGCCGCTCGTCTGAAGGCCGCAGGCGTACCGATTCTCGGCACCACGCCGGAATCCATCGACTTGGCTGAAAACCGTGAGCTTTTCGGCGAAGTGCTGAAGAAGGCGGAGATGAACGCTCCGCGTTACGGCACTGCTCTGAGCCTTGAAGAGGCCATGGATGCTGCCCACCGCATTGGCTACCCGGTGCTCGTGCGCCCGAGCTACGTGCTCGGCGGCCGCGGCATGGAAATCGTCTACGACGATAAGCAGCTCACCAAGTACGTCGACCGTGCACTGGCTGAAGCCAAGGCCGATACCGTGGTCTCCGGCCGTCTGCCTTCCCCGCTGCTCATCGATAAGTTCCTCCAGGACGCTATCGAAATCGACGTTGACGCGCTGTTCGACGGCGAAGAACTGTACATCGGCGGCATTATGGAACACGTCGAGGAAGCTGGCGTGCACTCCGGTGACGCTGCCTGCACCCTGCCTCCGTCCACGCTGTCCGATGATCAGATTCGTCGACTGCGCGAAGGCACCTACGCCATCGCCAAGGGCTGCCATGTGCAGGGCCTGATCAACGTGCAGTACGCCTTCATGGCCAACACGCTGTACGTGATCGAAGCCAACCCGCGCGCTTCCCGTACTGTGCCGTTCGCATCCAAGGCCACCGGTGTGGCACTGGCCAAGGCCGCCGCCCGCATTATGGCCGGCGAAACCATTGCCGACCAGCGCAAGAACGGTCTGCTGCTGCCCAAGGGTGACGGCGGTGTGATGCACCGCGGCCAGCAGGTGGCAGTCAAGGAATCCGTGATGCCGTTCAAGCGCTTCCGCACCCCGGTTGGCAAGACCGTGGATATTCTGCTCGGACCTGAGATGCGTTCCACTGGTGAGGTTATGGGCTTCGACCGTGACTTCCCGCACGCCTTCGCCAAGAGCCAGCTCGCCGCATACGACGGCGGTCTGCCGACCTCCGGCAACGTGTTCATCTCCGTGAACGATACCGACAAGCGTCAGCTGCCGCTGCTCGCCGTACGTCTGGTGGAACTCGGCTTCAAGATCTGGGCCACCGAAGGCACTGCCTCCGTGCTGCGCCGCTACGGCATCGACTCCAACATCGTGGACAAGATCAGCACGCGCATGGATTCCGATCCGGAAGCACCGGTGGTTGTGCATCATGCTGAAGGTTCCGTGGGCAAGAACGTGGTACAGCTCATCGAGGACGGCAAGATCGACATGATTCTCAACACGCCGAACTCTCGAGGCTCCCGTTCTGATGGTTATTCCATTCGTGCGGCCGCTATTGCCGCCGATTTGCCGCAGTTCACTACGGTGACGGAATTCCAGGCAGCACTGCTCGCCATCGAGGCCGTGAAGCATAATGATTACCAGATCATGAGCATCCAGGATCATTCGAAGCAGCTGTTCGAATTGGAGAGACAGGAGTTCTGATGGTTATTTCTAGCGGCGAGGAGCTGAAGGCTCAGCGTTCCGACTTTGGTTTACGATTGAGCAACTCAATGGCCAAGTATGGACCACTATGCGTGGGCATCGATCCACACCGAAAGCTCCTCACCGACTGGGGATACAACGTCGACGCTGAAGGCGCAGAACTTTTCTCGATGCGTATGCTGCAGGCCGCCAATGGCCGGGCTGCAGCCGTCAAATTCCAATCATCCATGTTCGAGCGTTACGGATCCAAGGGATTCGAAGCGCTCGAGCGTGTGCTGTATGCAGCCCGCCAGATGGGCGTTATCACCATTGTGGACTGCCTGCATGGTGGTTTGTCCACCACGATTTCCGCCATCGCAGACGCCTACTTCAAGCCAGGCGCACCAATGCTGGCCGATGCCATCACACTGCTGCCGTACTATGGCGCCCGTTCATTGAACGGCCTTATTTCCGAGGCCTTGGAGAACGGACGCGGCGTGTTCGTGGCATCCCTGACCTCAAACCCTGAAGGCATGAGCCTGCAGACCGCCATCCGCCAAAGCGGTGAGTACAAGGGCCGTACCGTGGCATACGGTATTGCCTCCACCGCACAGAAGCACAATGCAGGCATTGAAGGCATGGGCTCCGTGGGCCTGATTATTGGTGCCACTATCGGTCAGTGGATGCAGGATTCCGGTGTGGATCCCTCTAAGTTCACCGGTCCGATTCTTTCTCCTGGTTATGGCTGGCAGGGTGCCGAAGCCAAGGATTTGAAGACGGTGTTCAAGGGAACGCGCGGCAATGTGCTGGTGACGGTGTCCCGCTTCATCGCATCCCACGGTCCTGATATCGCAGCCTTGAGCCAGGCCACTGAATCCATCGCGCTTGATGTTCGTCAGGCTTTGATGGAGGCCACTGCTGAAGGCACGGCAACTGAAGACTCCAAAACAACCAAGTAATTCGTTCGCGTGACTGACATATACAGCACGCAATGAAATATCGGCAGATATCGGCATACGCATCGAGTGTGCCGATATTTCATTATTTCTACAGGAGGAACCATGACTGAACACACACCTGCCGGCCGTCTTATTGTTCTGACCGGCCCGACTGCAGTCGGCAAAGGCACTGTCGAAGCCAAGTTGCGTGCCGACCACCCGGAGGTATGGGTGTCAGTATCCGCCACGACGCGTCAGCCGCGCCCGGGTGAAGTCAATGGTGTGAATTACTGGTTCCTCAGTGAAGAAGAATTCCTGGCCAAGGAACAGGCAGGGGAGTTCCTTGAAACCGCAGTGGTGCATGGCATGGCACATTACGGCACCCTGCTGAAGCCGGTGGAAGAGCACCTGGCCCAAGGTGTGCCCACAATTCTTGAGATTGATTTGCAGGGCGCACGTCGTGTCAAGCAGCGCGCCGCCGAGCTCAGCCTTGAAGTCGTGTACGTATTCATCGCACCGCCAAGCTTTGAAGAGCTTAAGCGCCGCTTGATTGGCCGCGGTACCGAAACTCCGGAGCAGCAGGCTCGCCGTCTGGAAACCGCCAAGGTGGAATTGGCCGCCGAAAGCGAATTCGATGTCACCATCGTCAATAATACGGTCGATCAGGCTGCGGAAGATCTCTGGGAGATTATCGCCAAGGAATACGGTTTGTAAATCAGCGAAGCACCAGTTGCTGATGGAAGATTTCGGTGCTGGTTTTCGCCGGCACCGAACGCCAATCAATGGCATCGGCTTCGCAATGCTCTGCAGTGTACTGGTGCATCCATTCCAAACATTCTTGCGTCTGGATGGCATCGCTGAGAGCGCGATGCTCCTCATTATCGGCAATCCCGAATCGCACGATAAGATCAGCCAAGCGATGATGCTTGTGTGCGGGGAACAGCACACGGCTGATTTGCATCGTGTCATAATCCGTGCAGGCAAAAGGCACGCCGACAATATGCCGTGTGTTGTAGTCGAGGAAACGCAAGTCGAAACTGACATTATGGCCCACAATAGGCTCTTCAAAGGAATCTGATTGCGGCTTGGCCAACCAGTTGATAAATCGCGGCAGCACACCATCAATGGGGTCAAGATCTGCGACCATCGCATCATTGATACCGGTCAGCGCGGTAATCTGCCGTGGAATCGGGCGCAACGGATTCACCAGTTCCTGGAACTGATCCACAATATGCCCATCGCGCACGCGAACCGCACCGATTTCCGTAATCGCACAACGATTCGGGTAAAACCCAGTGGTTTCCAAATCAAGCGTCACATAGTCACGAGGAAAACCTAACGCATCCAGCTCGATTGTTGCACCTTGCTGGGCATCGAGTGGGGAAGGCCTGCCGAAAACGGAAATGCCGGAATATGTCACGTTTGCTCCTCGTATTCTTCGCATGCTTTCGCGCATGACTCGAATGGCTATTGTAGCGGAACGGATATGGCAAGACCCCGCCGGTGTGGTCTGATGCATCAGAGTAGCCACACGCTAGCGGGGTCTTGGCGTGAATCAATTACTTGAGTTGTTCCGTAATCGTGTTCTGCAATAGATCAGTCAGATCGTTCAGTTCCTGTGATGGGTCCGAACTCTCCTCCTCACTCCTGAACTTATCGCTCAGATCGGTTGAAGCATCATACGGGAACTTCACCTCGTAATACTTATCGATGAGGTCGCTCATCTTGGTATAGGCATCAGTGCCGTATTCGATATTGTTCGGATCTCCCAGCGCCTTCATCTGCTGAAGAATATCGCTCACAGAAGTCAAATAATCCTTCAGAGACTTGGCGTATTCCGGAATGCCGCTGACCTTGGAATCCGCAAGCTTATCGAGAGCGGCTGTGCAGTCAGAAATATATGTGTCGTATGAGCTGTAGAAATCGCTATCGTACAGTGAAGCAGTCGGTGCATTGTCGCAAGCCTTGGACGCTTCGCTCATTGGCACAGCAGTATCGGCAAGATTATTCGCCCATGTAGAGAATTTCTTAGCCTTGGTCTGATACTTATCGAATGTTTTCTTGACGTTCTCATCTTTCTGATACACCTTCGATTGCGAGAACTGCGCGTTCGCATCATCGAATTCCTTCACCTTGGTTTTGACTTTTGCCGCATCATCCTTGGTGAATTGCGAAGTGGAACTGTACGCGGTAGACATAGCCTCAACCAAGCTGGAGGAAACTTTGCTGTACTTGGTATACATTTCGCTGGTCTGCTTATGCGCGGCAATGTAATCATCTTGGGTCAGCGAGCCAGGCTTCACTACGAACACCACAAGAAGCACTATGACGACAACGGCGGCAATAGCGCCAAGAATAATGCCAATCAGTGCCTTTTGCGAGAACTTCTTCTTCGGTGCTGGAGCGCCCGGCTGCTGCGGATATCCAGGCATCGGATGGCCGGGAGGCACAGGTGCACCCGGGCGGGCTGGCATTGGCTGCTGCCATGCTGGGATATTTTGGCCAGGATTTGGCTGACCAGGTTGACCCTGATAAGGCTGATTGGGTTGACTAGGCTGTCCCTGATTCGGTTGGCCGGGCTGTCCAGGCTGGCCGAATTGCCCCTGAACTGGCTGATATTGAGGATACTGTTGCGGTTGCCCACTAGGCGCAGGTTGTGCCCATGGCGCTTGCTGCTGTTGCCATGGAGCTGCCGGCTGCCCTTGGTGAGGTTGCCCCTGAACAGGCTGATATGCGGCAGGCTGCTGCCATTGCGGAGGAATCGGCTGCGTTTGGCCGGTCAGCGGCTGCGCGGGGGATTGTGGATTCAGTGCGAATGGTTGTTCAGCATTGGATGGCGTTGCGGAAGCTGGTGAAGCAGGCGGTTGGTCAAATGGTATTTGCCCATTGTTTTGAGATACATCGTCATTGGTGTGTTCGTCGCTCATGAACAGAGTCCTTTCTCTCAATATCCGGCCTAACCCAACTTGAAAACCCCTTATAGGCGGATATGTACACACAGACTATCACCGTTCAGCATGCTTTCAGAGAGGGCAGCAGGCGATTCAGCGAAACAGTGCATGGCATGCATGCAAACAATTGATTGAAAGTACGGTCGGTGCTCTGGCGTAATTCAGATATACGTACCTCAGATATATTGGTGTGGTTGATGCGGCAAGCAGAACCAAGGCGGAAAGCAGGGAACATGAAGCGAATCGTGGCGGGCATTGTGGCTCATGTGGATGCTGGGAAAACCACATTATCTGAGGCATTGCTGTACCGCACCGGTGAGATTCGCAAACTTGGCCGCGTGGATCATGGCGATGCTTTTCTGGATACGAATGCATTGGAAAAGGCCCGCGGCATCACTATTTTTGCGCATCAGGCGCTGGTGGAGCACGGCGATCTGAAGCTCACGCTGCTGGACACTCCTGGTCACGTGGATTTTGCCGCTGAAACCGAACGTGTTTTGAATGTGCTGGATTATGCGATTTTGGTGGTATCCGGTACTGATGGTGTGCAAGGGCATACGGAAACATTGTGGCGTTTGCTGGCCCGGTACCATGTGCCCACGTTCATTTTTGTGAATAAATGTGATGCTGCAGGATTCGATCGTGAGTCAATACTGACTCAGTTGCGCAAACGCTTGAGTGACGCATTGTTCCCCTTCCCTCAGATGGCTGATTCCGGCACCAGTGCAAACATTGTGGACTTTGGCGATGATGCTGAGGATATTGCCACGCTTGATGAGCAGGCGATGAATGATTATCTCGAGCAGGGTGAGCTGACGATTGATCGCGTCAGCCAGATGATTCAATCCCGTGAGCTTTTCCCAGTGTATTTCGGCTCGGCGTTGAAACTCGAAGGTGTGGAAGAATTCCTCGATGGTATGGAGCTGTTCACTCGTG
Organism: Bifidobacterium sp. LH_416; assembly: GCF_056357055.1. NCBI lineage: Bacteria > Bacillati > Actinomycetota > Actinomycetes > Bifidobacteriales > Bifidobacteriaceae > Bifidobacterium > Bifidobacterium sp. LH_416. Next base: position 50,485 of record NZ_JBKEVJ010000003.1, read on the forward strand.
AACGCGTTTGGCCGGATGCGTTCGGCGCTCAGGTGTTTAAAATCGCGCACGATAATCAGCACAATCGTATGACGTGGTTGCATGTAACCGGAGGCGTACTGAAAGCCAAAGAGATGGTGAGCGGCAATAGTGCTGGTGCAACTGAGGATTCGGATGCCGCACGATGGCAGGAGAAAATCGACCAGGTACGTGTGTATAACGGTGCCAAATTCGAGACTGTGACTGAGGTACCCGCTGGAGGAGTATGCGCGGTCACCGGATTGACGAACACCTTCCCAGGAGCGGGGCTTGGCTCACAATCTGATGCCGAGGCGCCTGAATTACAGCCGGTCCTGACCTACACAGTGTTGCCGGCTGGCGCTGAGGAAGTAGTCAAACCATCAGTCTCGAGCACTGGAGCGGCGGGGGAGCACAGCAGTAGTTCTTCCGAAAATACTGATACGGAATCTACTGATGCTCGGGAAGAATCATCTGCAGAACCAGTGGCGCGGCCAAAGTTCGATGATCTGACCTTGCATAAGGTGCTCGCAGCATTGCGAGAACTTGAGGATGAAGATCCTTTACTGCATGTGGTTTGGGTGGAGCGTCTTCAGGAAATCCATGTGCAGTTGATGGGCGCTGTGCAACTGGAAATCATTCAGCAAACATTGGCTGAACGATTCGGATTAGATGTGTCGTTCGGCTCTGGATCGATTCTGTACCGTGAAACCATCACGGCTCCGATTGAAGGCGTTGGCCATTTCGAGCCGCTTCGCCATTATGCCGAGGCGCATATTCTGCTGGAGCCAGGGAAGCCCGGTAGTGGCGTGAGCGTTGCTTCGGCACTGTCTGAAAATGATTTGGACCGCAATTGGCAGCGGTTGATTCTCACTCATTTGACTGAACGAGAGCATTTGGGTGCGTTGATTGGAGCTCCGTTAACTGATATCAAGATGACTTTGGTGGCCGGCAAGGCGCATTTGAAACATACGGAGGGCGGTGATTTCCGCCAAGCCACCTATCGTGCGATTCGTCAGGGATTGATGGAAGCGCACGCCGGAGTCAGCGGCTGCCCGCAAACGCCGGTAGATGAGCGCCCTGATACAAGCGGGCCGGGGAATTGCCGCATTCTGGAACCGTGGTATCAATTCAGGTTGGAAGTGCCCAGCGAGATGATTGGTCGTGCCATGAGTGATATTCAGCGCATGGCTGGAACTTTCGATTCACCAGCCGATGACGGCGAGTATGCGACAATCACCGGTTCCGCTCCGGTTTCCGAAATGCGCGATTATGCGATGGAAGTCAGCCAATACACGCATGGCCGTGGCCGATTCTCCGCGACTTTCGGCGGTTACTATCCCTGCCATAACGAAGACCAAGTGATTCGTGAAGCTCATTACGATCCGGAATCAGATTTGGATAACACCCCTGATTCGGTCTTCTGCGCTCACGGTGCCGGCTACCCAGTCAAATGGTACAAAGTGCCCGAATTCAAGCACCTCGACTACGCCTACCAAATCTGAGGCCGCACGAATCCGTTCGTCTCCAGAAAACGCTGAATATCACGCATTTCCGGCATATTGATGGAATGCGCCATACCCGGGTAAATCTGCTCGGTCAACTTGCTGTGCTCAGCCCAGAAATTACTCATGGCTTTTACCTCGGCAGCTGGGAAAATATCGTCGATGGCGCCATGGCCATAGAACACCGGGCGCTGCAACGACTTCAGTTCGGCATCTCCGGGCATGGTGCCGGGTGCCAGCCATCCGGAACACGACACTGCAGCCGCATAGCGTTCAGGGTTGAAACGCAGCATATGGCAAGCCAGCAGGCCGCCTTGTGAGAATCCCATCGTCACCACAGGGCGGTTGGCCGGAATATTGTCAGCCACCCAGTCGTCGATGGCCTCAGCAGCTTCCAATGCCTGCTTGGTGAGGGAATCTCCCTCCGGCACGCCTTCATGCGCCCACGAACCAAACCATGTGTATCCCATGCCGTACGCGATAGGTGCCTGCAAACTGGCATAATCAGCGGAACTTGCACCGCAATAGTTCAATAAATCAGGCAAATCATATTCATTGGAACCCCAACCATGTAGCAGCAGAAATACAGGAGCGGTTTCAGCACCCTTCAAACGGGTCAATGCCTTAGTGATCTTCATACTTCCCATAGTCTAGTAGCCTTATCGTTCGTGCTACATCCATAAGACCCTATAAGCAACCTCTATAACCAAACGGTATTGTTGGCCGTTCAAATACTTTACGATTACCAGCGGGGGCTGCAACGGGAATCGTTTGGCCCCCAAATCGTATCTGTGCAAATGAGAGATGAGAATCAACGATATGAAAGAGCTGAAGAGGAAGGGGTGCAGTTATGGCGTTTGACTGGTCGTTCGTGCAACGTTATGCACCTTTCTTCGTCAACGGCACCCTAATGACCATATTCATTTCGGTGTTCGGCATTCTGCTTGCCATCGCAGTGGGCCTAGTTTGCGCCGGCGTGGAGATCGCCCGTATTCCAGTGGCCCGGCAGATTGTGCGCGTGTACATCGAACTAAGCCGTAACACCCCATTACTGGTGCAGTTGTACTTCCTGTACTTCGGCCTGCCCAAGCTGGGCGTGGTCTGGTCTGCGGAAACCTGCGCCATCGTCGGCCTGGGATTCCTCGGCGGCTCCTACATGGCTGAAGCAATGCGCGGCGGATTGGAATCCGTGCCGAATGTGCAACGCGAAACCGCATACGTGCTTGGGCTGACTCCGTTGCAATCCATCACTCGAGTGGTATTGCCGCAAGCTATTTCCACCGCAGTGCCTGGACTTGTGGCCAATGTGATCTTCCTGTTCAAGGAATCCAGCGTGGTTTCCGCCATCGCGCTCGCCGATGTGATGTACATGGCCAAGGATCTGATCGGCATGTATTACAGCACCTATGAATCCCTGTTCATGCTGATTGTGGCGTATCTGGTGATTCTGCTGCCGATTTCCATCTTCGGCACCTGGCTGGAGAGGAGGTTCGATTATGCACGGCGCTGAAATTCTCCTCCAACCGGGCGTCTTCCCTCGACTGTTGCAAGGTTTGTGGGTTACGGTCTGGATTGCCGGCGTATCGGTGGGCGTTTCGATTCCTGTAGGCTTGCTGGTCGGCTGGCTGATGACATTGAAAAATCCGGTAGTGCGTGCGATTATGCGCATTTACCTTGATTTCATCCGCATCATGCCGCAATTGGCCCTGCTGTTCCTCGCATACTACGGTTTCGCTCGCTGGTTCGACTGGAACTTGGACGCTACTGGTGCGTGCGTGCTCGTATTTATTCTCTGGGGCGGCGCTGAACTGGGCGATCTGGTACGTGGCGCATTGCAGTCGATTCCCAAGGCGCAATATGAGTCCAGCTATGTGCTTGGATTGAGCCCTTGGCAGACGTTCTCCCGTGTGATTCTGCCGCAGGCTGTACGCCGACTGCTGCCGGCCAGCGTGAACCTGGCTACGCGCATTGTGAAAACCACATCGTTGGCTGTGCTGCTTGGCGTGGTCGAGGTAATCAAGGTTGGTCAGCAGATTATCGACGCCAACCGATTCCAGTTCCCCACTGGAACCTTGTGGATTTACGGGGCAATTTTCTTCATGTACTTCATTGTGTGCTGGCCGCTGTCCATCGTGGCCCGCCGTCTGGAAAAGAGGTGGTCGCATGACTGAACAGAACCAGCCAAACACAGCGAATTCCGAAGCGATCGCAGCATTCGAGACTTCCGGTCCGTCTGCTGTATCCGATTGCAAAGGCTTCGAAGTCAAGCATTTGGTCAAGCAGTATGCGAATGCAGACAAGCCTGTGCTTAACGATATTTCCTTCAAAGTGGAGCATGGCACAGTGCTGGTGGTGCTTGGACCTTCCGGTTCCGGCAAATCAACGCTATTGCGCACCATCGCAGGTCTTGAGCCGATTCAGGGCGGCACTATTTCCATTAACGAAAAGGTGATTGACGAGGGCAAGCCGGGCACTGAGAAAGCCGGCCGCTCCAATCGCTCCAGTGAGCTGCGCACTCGCATTGGCATGGTGTTCCAAAGCTATGACTTGTTCCCGAACAAAACCGTGCTCGGCAACATCACCATGGCACCGGTACTCGTACAAAAGCGTGACAAGGCGGAAGTTGAAGCAGAAGCGCTGAAACTGCTGGAACGCGTGGGATTGGCGGATCGTAAGGACGCTTGGCCGCATGAGCTTTCCGGTGGTCAACGCCAGCGCGTTGCCATCTGCCGCGCGCTTATCCTCCACCCGGAAGTACTGCTGCTGGATGAGATCACTGCCGCACTCGATCCGGAAATGGTGCGCGAAGTGTTGGACGTGGTACTCGAATTGGCCAAAGCCGGGCAGACCATGCTGATTGTGACTCACGAAATGCAGTTCGCACGCGCCATCGCCGACCATGTGATTCTGCTGGACGGCGGGCACATTGTGGAGGAATCGCATGACGCACACGCGTTCTTCGCCCATCCGCAAACTGAACGCGCGCAGCAGTTCCTGCACACGTTCGAATTCGAGTAAACCATCCCATCCATTCCACCGGCTGGAGTGGGGCGCTCAGGCACACGCTTATAACTTAACAACCAATGAATAACCAATAATCCAACCCGAATAGTCACCCTAGAGAAGAGAGAGGAATATCCCCATGACTATCAAGGCAGGAGCAACCCTCAAAACCATCATCGCTACTGGAGCAGCCCTGCTGATGGCTGTATCCGTGGCCGCTTGCGGCCCGTCCGCAGGCACGCCGAGCGATGCCGCATCCTCCGATTCCGGCTCCTCCAGCACCAGCGCAAACGCCAAGGCTCGCAGCCTGGATGAGATTAAGAAGAGCGGCAAGATCAAGATCGCCGTGTTCTCCGACAAGGCTCCGTTCGGCTATGTGGATCAGGACGGCAAGTACCAGGGGTACGACGTGGTCTTCGCCGAACGTCTGGCCAAGGATCTTGGCGTAGAGCCTGAGTACACGTCCGTTGATCCTGCAGCTCGCGTGGATGTGCTCACCTCCAACAAGGTGGATTTGGTGCTGGCCAACTTCACGGTGACCGATGAGCGTGCTCAGAAGGTTGATTTCGCCAAGCCGTACATGAAGGTGGCACTGGGCGTTGTCTCTCCGGAGAATGCTGAAATTACCGATGTGAGCCAGCTGGACGGCAAGACCCTGATTATCGCCAAGGGCACCACCGCTGAAACCTGGTTCGAGAAGAATGCGCCGAACGTCAAGCTGCAGAAGTACGACCAGTACGCTGATGCCTACAATGCTCTGCTCGACGGCCGCGGTGACGCTTTCTCCACCGACAACACTGAGGTGCTCGCATGGGCTAAGGCCAACAAGGGCTTCAAGGTGGGCATCACTCACTTGGGCGATGACGACACCATCGCTCCGGCTGTGCAGAAGGGCAACACCGAACTGCTCGACTTCGTCAACGAGGAAATCGTCAAGCTCGGCGAAGAAAACTTCTTCCACAAGGATTATGAGCAGACCCTGGAACCGGTCTACGGCGACGAAGTCAACCCTGACGAAATCGTGGTTGAGTCTGGCAAGATCTGACACATAGCCTTCCATAACCAACGCATATAACAACGCCGGCCAAAGCGCCGGCGTTTTGCGTTATCGTCGCAATTGGGCCGCACGGAGAAGGTCTCCGCGCAAATGGCTTCTTCCAAGCAACTCAAAGGGGGTGCGCAATGACCAGGTTCAACACTCAGCTCGTTCATGGACTGCCGGTTGGCGATAACAACACCGGAGCCGTGAACCCGCCGATCTACAACTCCACGACATATGCCTTCGAGAGGGTCGACGCGATGCCCCGCTACGATTACGCGCGCAGCGGCAATCCGACCCGTGATTTTCTTGAGCAGCAGATCGCACAGCTCGAAGAAGGCACGCGCGGATTCGCTTTCGCTTCTGGCCTTGCTGCGATTCACGCCGTTCTCTCCATATTCAAGCCGGGCGACCGCATTGTGGTGGGCGACAATATTTACGGCGGTTCCTACTCGCAGTTCAATGAATTTTTCACCCGCTGGGGTCTGAAGATCACTACTGTTGATACCCAAGACTTGACCGCTCTGACTGAAGCAGTCCAGGGCGATTCCGCGAACGGCATCGCGCCAGCACAAGCCGTCTACTTTGAAACGATTACCAATCCGCTGCTCAAAGTCAACGATGTACGTGGTATTTCCGCTGTGGCTCATCGTTTTGGCGCATTGACCATCGTGGATAACACATTTGTGACCCCATACCTGCAGAAGCCGCTCGCTCTCGGTGTGGACGTGGTGATTCACTCCGCCACCAAATATCTGGCCGGCCATTCCGATGTCAATGCTGGTCTTGTTGTGGCTTCCGGCGAGGACCTTGCCAACCGCATCTACTTCGCGCAGAACCGTTTGGGCGGCATTCTGGCACCTGCCGAATGCGATGCAGTGCGCCGTGGCATTCAGACTTTGGCGCTGCGCATGGACCGTCAGCAGGAGAACGCCCTCGCTGTAGGCCGCTACCTGCTTGCTCACCCGCTGGTGAAATGTGTGCATTACCCAGGTCTTCCTGGCGCTGGTGATCAGCGTCTTGCCTCCAAGGGTTTGAAGGGTGCAGGCGGTGTGCTGAGCTTTGAAGTGGTGCCCGGCGTGGATCCAGCGGATGTGCTCAATAATCTGCATATCTTCCGCTTGGCAGTCTCCCTCGGAGCCGTTGAATCATTGGCCGAATTGCCATGTCGCATGACGCATTTCGAACTGCCTCGTGAGGAGCGCCTGAAGGTCGGCATCACCGACGAACTGGTTCGCCTCTCCCTCGGTATTGAAGATGCCGCCGATCTGATCGAAGACCTTGGCCAGGCGTTTGACATTGCGTATGAACGGTACCTCGATCGTCATGCCGATTCTGACGTGTTCGCGCAGCTGACGGAAGAAGCATTCGCCTAACGTGATATAACCTGCCGGTGTTCTGCCAGGTCACCGCGTTCATGAATTGGGGTTGACAGACATATGAGTTTTACGTCCGCGAATGGCGAGTTTGCCACACGAGCGATTCATGCAGGGTATGCTCCCGCAGACTACGGTCATGCGGTGGTACCTCCTATCTACGCTTCCGCCGCATTCGACTTGGAGAATGCGGTACGAGGCGACGCTCTTGCCGGCGGCCTTATCGACGGATTTGAATATTCACGTGTAGCCAACCCCACTGTTGACGTGCTCGAAAAGCGTCTGGCAGCTCTGGAAGGTGGCATTGGAGCTGTAGCGCTCGGCTCGGGTATGGCAGCCGTAAGCTACGCCCTGATGTGCGCGGGCGAAGGCGGCGGAAGAGTCATCGCGCCCAGCAATCTGTATGGAGCAAGCGTTGACGCGCTCGGCGATTTCCTGCCGCAATTCGGCATTCATGCCGATTTCGTCAGCAACATTAATGATTTGGCTGAAGTGGAATCGCATATCGGTCCGGAGACGCGAGCCATTTTTGCTGAAACTGTAGCAAACCCGTCCACGGAACTCTTGGATATCGAGCCGCTCGCACAGTTGGCTCACCGCCATGGTATTGCGTTGATCGTCGATAATACGGTACCTACGCCGTACTTGCTGCGGCCAATCGAATTTGGCGCGGATATCGTGGTGCATTCCACCACCAAAGGCATCACCGGTCACGGCAATGCGATTGGCGGTGCCATCATCGACGGCGGTACTTTCGACTGGGCCAACGGCCGGTTCCCACAGTTCACTGCACAGCAGCAGGTCATCAGCGATGACCGTACTAACGAATGGCACAGTTTTGCGGAAAAGTTCGGCAAAGCTGCCTTCATCAAACGTATTCGTATCAAATATTTGCGCACATTTGGCGCGGTAGCTAGCCCGTTCAATGCATATCTATCATTGATTGGACTGGAAACATTACCGCAGCGTGTGAGCCAGCAAGTGGCCTCGGCACAACGCATTGCTGAACATTTAAGCCGTGCTGCGCATGTGATGAAAGTCAACTATTCAGGACTGGGATATACGCCTCAGTATGAGCTTGTGGGAAAGTATTTCCCGCGCGGCGTTGGCCAGATTCTTTCATTCCTAGTGGATGGCAGCGCAGACAATGTGCGCCGCATTATCGATGGCACCAAGCTGTTCTCTTACGTGCCCAATATTGGCGACGCGCGCTCGCTTATCGTAGACCCCGCGCATATTACGCATCGTGAGGTTCCCGTCGAAGCGCGCATCCGTGCCGGAGTCAGCGATAATCTAATTCGCCTATCCATTGGTTTGGAAGACGTCAACGATCTTATTGCAGATCTTGACCAGGCGATTGCCAATGCATACTAGGCAATCAATGATTCGCAGTCCACAGTTCGATTGTTCGTCCTGAGAAAAATCCGTGCTGTTATTCTTAGGTGACGTTTTAAGGGTTTGGAATTCATAAGAGGAGGATTCATCATGGCTATTGAAGTCTATGGCGCAACGTGGTGTGGTGATTGCAAGCAGGCTAAGCGCACGCTTGAGGAACTTGGCGCCGAATACAACTGGCACAATATCGAAACCGAGGAAGGTGCAGCTGATCGCGCTGTGGCCATCAGCGGTCAGCAGCATATTCCAGTGGTGCTGTACCCGGATGGTAGCTTCCAAGTGGAGCCTTCCGCAGTGGATATCAAGAACAAGGTTGGCGAACTGAGCCTGTAATCAGGCTTGCACCAAGTCTGCATTTGTTTGGTTCAATAGCCTTTCATAGACAACAGATATAGCAACGCCGCCGCGAATTGAGGTGAGCGGGGCTAGGTTGGCTGAGTAGACAACGGAAGGGTTCCGTTGCGCGATGGAATTTGCAGGAGTTTTGGGATGATTCAGATCAGGAATGTAAGCAAAAGCTTTGAAGGCACCACAGTGCTGGATGGGCTTGACCTTGACATTCCGCGCCAGAATGTGGTTACGGTTATCGGGCCTTCAGGTTCAGGCAAATCCACATTGCTGCGCATTCTGGATTTTCTCGAGCATGCTGATACTGGCACGGTGGATTTCGGCGACGGTCCAGTTGATTTGACCACTACCAAGGCCGCCGATATTCGTAAAGTGCGTTCCAAAATCGGGTTCGTGTTCCAAAACTACAACCTGTTTTTGAACAAGAATGCACTGGAGAATGTGGCCGAACCGCTGATTTATGCCAAGGGGCTGAAGCCTGCTGAGGCGCGCAAGATTGCCGCTGAGCAGCTTGACCGAGTGGGTCTGGCTGATTATCAGGATCGCTTCCCGAGCACCTTGTCCGGCGGTCAGCAGCAGCGTGTTGGCATCGCCCGCGCGGTTGCCATGAATCCGGAGCTGCTGGTGCTTGATGAGCCGACTTCGGCATTGGATCCTGAGATGGTGACCGGTGTGCTTGAGGTGATTAAGCAGCTCGGCAAGGATGGCATGACCATGCTGATGGTCACCCATGAAATGCGTTTCGCATATGAGGCGTCAAATCATGTGGTGTTCATTGAAGGCGGTCATGTGATTGAACAGGGCGATCCCAAGCAGATTTTCGAGCATCCACGCGAGGAGCGTACTGCGGAATTCCTGTCGTCTACTAATAATGTGCTCATGATTCCCGCATCTCGATAGCGGGAGCTGTGTTTTTCTTTATCAAGGTTTGTTGATTCAACCATTGATGACAATATCAAGAGAGGGGTTTGTCATGTCTCAGAATCACGTTATTCGCAAGGCTGTTGCTTTGCTTTCCGGTGTAGCCGTGCTGCTTTCGGTAGCTGCCTGCGGCTCCGCCTCCGCTTCTTCCAATGCCAGCGCTCTGGAGCAGGTCAAGCAGGCCGGCAAGATCGTGTTCGCCACGGAAGGTACGTACGCGCCGTTCAGCTACCACGATTCCAAAACCAACGAGCTGACCGGTTACGACGTTGAAGTAGCCAAGGCCATCGCCAAGGAAGTTGGCGTCAAGGCTGAGTTCGCTGAGGGTAGCTTCGACTCCCTGCTCGCCGGTGTGGACGCCAAGAAGTATGACACGGTTGCCGATCAGATTTCCGCCACCGATGAGCGTAAGGCCAAGTACGACTTCTCTGAACCGTACACCTATTCGTATGGCGTGGTGATCACCACCAAGGAGAACCCGAAGAACGTCACGTCCTTTGATGATGTCAAAGGTCTGCGCGCTGCTGAAACCGGTACCTCCAACTGGAACAAGACCGCTCAGGAGAAGGGTGCCACGATTGTTCAGGTCAATGACTTCGGCCAGCAGGTCGACGCCATCACTTCCGGCCGCGCTGACGTGTCGCTGAACGACGGTCTGGCTGCACTGGATTACCTGAAGCAAAAGCCTGACGCGGATATCAAGATCGCCGCCAAGAGCGAGAAGACTCCGGCCGCCTACCTGCCGTTCCGCAAGGGTAGCGATGACCTGGTCAAGGCCGTCAATGATGCCATCACCAAGCTGCAGAAGGATGGCACGCTGACCAAGATTTCCGAGAAGTACTTCGGCGAGGACTTCTCTCAGGAGTGATGAATCAGGCTTTTGAGCCTGGACGGCTCCTCTTACCTGAACAGTAAGAGGAGCCGATTGATGAACACCAACCAACAAAGGATGACTTCATGGATGCGCGAGTATGGGGAATAGTCGTCGATTCCTTTACTAAACTACTGATCCCCGGTATTACCGTTACCATTCCGCTGACACTGATTTCCTTTGCCATTGGTCTGCTGCTGGCGATTGTGGTGGCACTGGTTCGTGTGGCAAAAGTACCGGTGGCATCTCAGATTGCCTGGTTCTACATTTGGGTATTCCGCGGCACGCCTCTGCTGGTGCAATTGTTCGTCATCTTCTTCGGTCTGCCGTCGATTGGCATTACGATTCCGGCTCTGCCTTCCGCCGTGATTGCATTCTCGCTGAACGTGGGCGCTTATGCTGCCGAAACTTTGCGCGGCGCTATTCTGGCTGTGCCTAAGGGCCAGCTTGAGGCCGGTCTTGCAGCGAATATGCCGTATGTGACGATTATGCGGCGTATTATCCTGCCGCAGGCATTCCGCTCAGCATTCCCGGCACTGTTCAATTCCTTCATCGCATTGGTGAAGGACACGTCGCTGGCCGCCAATATTACGGTGGTGGAAATGTTCATGACCGCACAGCGCATTGTGGCCATTTACTATGAGCCGCTTGTGCTGTACATCGAAGTCGGTCTTATTTATCTGGTGTTCTGCACACTGCTGGGATGGTTGCAAGACTACTGCGAAAAGAAACTTAACGAACATTTCTAAATGTGATAGTGCAGGCGTCTTCCTTATGGAAGACGCCTTTTTTGTAATGAATGCAGGCTGAATTCTTTCAGACTTTGCGTGGACTCGTCTGAAAGGGGCTATCAATGCGATGCTGTGCACTGGTAGCATGGGACTCGTAAGCCGCGGCATAATGACATGCCGCGCTTGGCCCTTGAAAGGGGGACTTCAATGGCTACCGTCGCAGCTCTGTTGGGAGGAACTATGCTATTGCTGCTGATTCTGCTCATTATTGTTATCCTGCTGCTGTTCGCGGCTATTTTCGTAGTGCCGCAGCAACAGGCATATATCATCGAACGATTCGGTAAATTCCAGAAAGTGCAGTTTGCCGGTATCCATATTCGTATTCCGTTCGTCGACCGCATTGCGATGAAAACCAATATGCGAGTCAACCAGCTCAATGTGCAGTTGGAAACCAAGACGTTGGATAACGTGTTCGTCACCGTGGTGGCTTCCACGCAGTTCCGTGTGAATCCGAATGATGTTGCCACCGCATACTACGAGTTGCGCGATCCGGCCGGTCAGCTCCGCAGCTACATGGAGGATGCATTGCGTTCCGCTATTCCGGCTCTGAGCTTGGATGATGCTTTCGCTCGCAAGGATGATGTGGCCTTCGACGTGCAGAAGACCGTGGGCAACGAGATGAGCCGTTTCGGATTTACCGTGGTCAAGACCCTGATTACCGCTATCGATCCGAGCCCGCAGGTCAAGAACGCCATGGACTCCATCAACGCTGCTCAGCGTGAGAAGGAAGCCACTCGCCAGCGTGCTGAAGCCCAGCGTATTCAGATTGAAACTCAGGCTGCTGCTGACGCAGAGAAGACTCGTCTGCAGGGTGAAGGTCAGGCCAATTACCGCCGTGAAATCGCCAACGGTATTGTTGACCAGATCAAGAGCCTGCAGGCCGTGGGCATGAACATCAACGATGTGAACAACGTGGTGCTGTTCAACCAGTACCTCGACGTGATGCGCTCGCTGTCTGAATCCAACAACGCGAAGACCGTGGTGCTGCCTGCTTCCACTCCTGGCGGCTACCAGGACCTCTACGAGCAGGTCACCAAGGCCATGCTCACCGCCTCAGAAACCAAGTAACACGCCCCTTTTGGCTCCCCTCTGAACAAGGGGAGCCAAAAGGTCTATCGGGCCAAAAACTCTGGAATCGCCTCAGCGGCAGCGTAGCCCTTGCGATACATCATTTCCAGGCCTTCGAAGTTCTTCTTCAACGTATTGAGCCCGTACAAATCTTCCGGAGCCAGAATCAGCACTTTGCCTTCGGCTTCATAACGCTTCGCCAACTCGATTTCATCGTTATACGTCTTATACCGTTCACGTAACCGTTCGGCGGCAGCCGGATACGTGCGCTCCAAAATACGGGCAGGCGGCAAATCCTTACGCTGCTGGCGCACCTCATCGCGCAGACGCGAAAGAATCAGAATCACACGCTCGTATCCGTCATCCAACGCTTTTTGCACCGGTACCGGATCGGCAATGCCGCCATCGAAATACGGTACGCCATCAACCACATATGGTTCGCAGGCCACCGGCACGGCAGATGAAGCCTTGACAATATCAAAATCATCAAAACGAATACGGGACTTATCGAAATACTTCGCAGAACCATCCTCAGCGTTGCAAGCCACCACCGTAAAACCGGTAGGATTCGCCTCAAATGCGTCAAAATCCACCGGATACTCACCATCGTGGTTGCTTAACGTGCCATAAATATAGTCCAGATTCGCAAAGTTATGGTTCTTGAAGAAGCTTTCCGCGCTGGCATATTCCTTACGGAACGCGTACTTCGTATAGAACTTGTGGTTGCGGCCATGCTGACGTGCGATAAATGACGTCATATTGGCGGCGCCGGCGGAAACGCCGTAGCACATGTCCACATCAATACCGTCTTCCAGCATGCGATCCATCACACCGCAGCCGAAAATCGCGCGGAAGCCGCCGCCAACATCAATCATTGCTGTTTTGTACGTCATTCGAATGTTCCCTTCTTAAACCCAAGCTGGTTCTGAGCTTACGCGCGTTTATTGAACAAGGGGATAGTCAATACAGCCCGATGTGTAGGAATAGCTGCGCGTTGAGTATTGCTATCGATTGAGCAGCTCGTGCGAAAGCTGTGCGATGCGCTCAGACGGGTCGGAATTCGCTAGCTCAACTCCGCCAACGGCACCTTCAGGTGCCAGCTTGCCCAGTGATTCCAATACCACGCCCAAATGGCGCACAGTACCCTCATTGCCGTCGATAATGGCCGCACGTTCGGGCAACAGTTCACGGAAGTAATCCCTGTAGAACACGAAATGCGTGCAACCAAGCACCACTGAATCAATACGGTTCAAATCATATTGATCGAAATACCGGTGCAAGGTGCTCATCACGAGGTCATGATTGTCCAGCTGGCCGGACTCCACGATTTCCACCAGATCAGGGCACGGCTCCTTGTAAATCTCATTATCCGAGTCGAATCGCTCCATGAGTTTGGCGAATTTTTGTTCGCGCAGCGTCAGGGGAGTAGCGGCGACGATTACGCGCTGAGGAATATGATGCGGGTCGGATGGCACATCTCCTCGATCGCAAGCCACCTTCAACGCCGGTTCCATACCGATAATCGGAATGTCATACTGTTCGCGCAAATCGTTCACGGCTGCGGAAGTGGCGGTATTGCAAGCAATCACCACAGCCTTAACGCCTTGGTTGACGAACCGCTCCACGATGGCAAAACTCAGCGCTTTCACCTGCTCGGGTGTTTTCGTGCCATAAGGTGCGTTAGCTGAATCGCCGAAATACAGCACATGCTCGGCCGGCATATCTTTGGCGATTTGCCGTGCTACGGAAATGCCGCCAAGACCGGAATCGAACACGCCAATTGGAGCCGACGAACTCATGCCTGAATCCTTCCTGTCATTGTGTCGATTACTAGAGTACTCTTACAAGGCATGAGCCTTCCGAAACAAGTAACCAAAGCGCATGGCACCGGCAACGATTTCGTGGTCTACCTGGACCGCTCCGGCAAGTTTGAACCTACCGCAGAGGAAGTTCGATTCCTTTGCGACCGCCATTTCGGTATTGGCGCCGATGGTTTGATTCGTTTGACCCGCCCCGATTCCGTCTCTGATTTGAACGATGAGCAGATCGCGCAGATGCTTGCAGGCGGTGCGCGATGGTTTATGGATTATCGCAATGCTGACGGCTCGCTGGCTGAAATGTGCGGCAATGGTACGCGTGCCATCACCTTGTTCGCCCAGCGAGAAGGTGTGGCGGATTCCACCGAGCCGTTCCGTCTCGGCACGCGTGCAGGCGTAAAGATTCTGACGCCTAAGGGCAATATGAAGCCGTATGGTGCGGACGTGTTCCAAGTGGAAATGGGTGCTTGGAAGATTGGTGAGATTGACGCCTATGAGGTGACGATTCCCGGCACTGAAGGTTCGGCTCGTGGCACGTTCGTGGATATGGGCAATCCGCATGTGGTGGCGGTTATCGAGGATGCGTTCGCTTCACTGCCGGTGGTTGAAGATCTTGATCTGGTTACCAAGCCGGTGGTTACGCCTGAGATTGAATCTGACCAAAACGTGGAATTCGTGCGTATCGATGATATCGATGAGAATGCCGGCACCGGTGAGGCCACTATGCGTGTGAACGAACGCGGTTGTGGCGAGACGCTGTCGTGCGGCACTGGATTGTGCGCCACCGGCATTGTGCTTCGTGCCAAAACCGGTATTGATCACTGGGATATTACTGTGCGCGGTGGCACGCTGCGTGTCGACATCACCGATGACGATGTGAAGCTCACGGGTGCCGCCACGCTCGTAGCCGATATCACCCTGCTGTAGCAGTATCTAGGCTCCCCTCCCGGAGGGGAGCCAAAACTTACGCTGCAAACAGTGCTGCGCCTTCGGTGACTACAATCAGCGCCACAATAGCCACAATCCACAGCACGTCGACCATCAAGTCGAAGTTGAGTCGATAGTACTTGTTCAAGCCAGCCGGCACTTCACCGGTAGCCTTGCTGCTCGGCAGCTCTTGCACGGCTACCGTCGCATGACTCAACGCCATGAACTGAATAGTGGTGGAGAACATCAGCGTCAAGCACCAAGGGCAAAGCGCATGAATCACAAACAATGATTGAGTGCTGAGCCAATACGAATAGGCGAGTGCCGCCAAACCGCCCAGCCACGTGCAAGTGGCAAACCATCGCGGCACGCGTACGCGAGCCAAGCCAATCACCGCAATGGTAATGAATACGGATTCGGCTGCAATGCCAAAGAATGCATTCGGATAGCTGAGCCCACCGAACTTGATGATTTCAGCCTGCCAGGATTGCGCCACAGTAGTGCAGGAGATGACGGCGTTGACATCACAGCCAAGCTGCGTCTCTGGATGCCGAGCCAATTGCAGCGTCTCGGCAGACAGAATGAATGAAGTGCCCAGCGCAATCACTGAGGCGATCAGCATAATCAGATACGTCCACGTGGCACTATGACGCCAGCCGGTGAGCGCTGTTGCCGGTGCTATGGATTCCATTGGCTCTTCGGTGGCCTGAGTCTGTTCGGTGGTTTGCTTGGCGTTACTGTTGCGAGTCATGATTCCCCTCCAGATGTGATTGTGCACTACCTTAGCTGTGACCCTCGCCGTACCGCTGTGGGAAAAGCGGTATGTGAATAGGTACTAAAGAGGCGGATGATGCACGTCAATCGTGGTGTGACCGCATTGATGCGGTTACGATGGAAGGTATGACTGGATATGAGATGCCTGTGGCTCCGCCGACGGCCGGCTGGGATATTCACTGCCACACCGTGTTCTCCGATGGTACGGAGACGCCGGCCACGCTTGCTTGCATGTGCAAGAAGCAGGGGTTGAAGGGCGTTGCTATTTCCGATCATGACACCACTGCAGGCTGGGCCGAAGCTGAGGCGGGGGCTACTGCTGTGGGATTGCCTTTGCTGCGGGGCACTGAAATCACTGCTACTGATCAGGATGTTTCAGTGCATATGCTGGGCTTCCAATATGACCCGAATAATCCTCATATCGTTGATTTGTTTGCTTCCACGCGGGCTGCGCGCCTCAAGCGCACGCAGCGCATG
The DNA here is from genome assembly GCF_056357055.1 of Bifidobacterium sp. LH_416. Classification (NCBI taxonomy): domain Bacteria; kingdom Bacillati; phylum Actinomycetota; class Actinomycetes; order Bifidobacteriales; family Bifidobacteriaceae; genus Bifidobacterium; species Bifidobacterium sp. LH_416. The sequence continues at coordinate 66,794 of NZ_JBKEVJ010000003.1, forward strand.
GTGGAATTGATGTCTCATGATTATCCGATTTCTTGGGAGTCGGTATTGGCTCAAGTCAAAGAAGGCAGCAAAACCACTATTGGCCGCCCGCATATCGCCGATGCGTTGGTGAGTGCTGGCGTGTACCAGAATCGTTCTGAAGCGTTTGCTGACGCTGTGAATTCGACGTCGAAATACTATATTCCCACTCCTTCACCGACCTCGCATGAAGTGGTGGCTGCAATCAAAGAGGCCGGTGGCGTGATTCTTATTGCTCATCCCGGTGATGCGAGCCGTAATCGTCGGTTGCTTTCCGATGAGCAGATTGAGGCCTTGGTGCATGAAGGCTTGGATGGTCTTGAAGTATGGCATCGTGGTAATTCGCCGGAACAGCGTGTGCGGTTGCTTGAGCTATGCCGAAAGTTCCATCTGCTGGTTACTGGAGGTTCCGACTGGCATGGCAAAGGCAAGCCGAACCTCTTGGGAGAGAACCTCACTGACGATGCGACGGTAGCGGAAATCGTCAGCCGAGGTGTGCTGCCGTTGTACCGCTAGCCGGTCGAATTTCCTTTGATTTTGCTCGCGTGTCGCGGAGTTTGACATTTTGGTACACAGGTGTATCATCATAGGTATTGGTACACAGCTGTACCAAAGAAACATCCCGAAACAATGGGGTAGGAGGAGAACAATCATGCGCAACATCAAGAAGGTCATCGCGGCAACCGCGGCAGTCGCCACGCTCGTCGGCCTCGCAGCTTGCGGAAACGGTAGCAGTGACAGCAGCGCCAACAAGGGTGATGCCGATAACGCCGAACTCGTGTTCTGGGGCTGGGATTCCGGCAACTCGATGAAGGACATCATCGCCAAGTTTGAAAAGGCCAACCCTGGCATCACCGTGAAGTTCAACAACACCGGTACCGCCGAGAAGACCTCCACCGCGCTCTCCAACGCTATCGCAGCCGGCAATGGTGCTCCGGATGTGGTGATGCTCGAAGATCCGACCGTCACCCAGTTCGCCGTCACCGATGGTCTCGTGGACCTGAGCGAGTTCGGTGCGGACAAGCTGGCCGACGACTTTGCAGCCGGCCCGTGGAATAAGCTCCAGTACAACAGCAAGCCGTACGCACTGCCGATTGATTCCGGCCCGGAAATGTTCTTCTACAACAAGGCCGTCTTCGACAAGGCCGGCGTGGATGGCGAATCCATCAAGACTTGGGATGACTACTACGAGGCAGCCAAGAAGATTCGCGCCACCGGATCCTACATCACCAACCTGGCTGGCACCTCCGGCGACTATCAGCCGTTCACCGCACAGATCTGGCAGGCCGGCGCCCAGCCGTGGAAGGTTGATGGCGAGAACATCACCATCAACATGACCAAGGACGAAGGCATGCAGCGTTACATCAAGTTCGTCCAGAAGCTCATCGACGAAGACCTCGTCGACACTAAGACCCCAAACTGGTCCGATGACTGGAACCGTGAGCTCAACGACGGCACCATCGCATCCCTGACCATCGGCGCTTGGATGCCGATCAACCTGATGACCGGTGCTCCTGACCAGGCTGGCAACTGGCGCGTCGCCCAGCTGCCGCAGTGGAACGAAGGCGATGAGGTTTCCGCTGAAGATGGTGGTTCCGCACTTGCCGTGGTCAAGCTCTCCAAGAACCAGGCCGCTGCTTACAAGTTCGTCGAATACATGACCCACGGTGATGGCGCTCAGGTCATGGCCGACACCGGTACCTTCCCGTCCCTGAAGAAGATCCTCACCTCTGACTCCTTCACCGACCCCACCACTGAAGCCAACAAGAAGACCAACGATTACTTCGGCGGCCAGAACGTGAACGAAGTCCTCTCCGAAGCCGCACAGCGTCCGACCGAGAAGTTCCAGTACCTGCCGTACAACCCGTTCGCACAGTCCGCTTACGGTGATGAAGTCTCCAAGGCCTACACCGGCGAAATCACCCTGGAACAGGCTCTGACGAACTACGGCAAGAAGCTGGCCGAGCAGGGCGAACAGCAGGGCTACACCGTCACCGTCAAGTAATCCAATAACCAACACCTGATTCCGCCGCTTCCCATCCCAGTACCGTGGCGGCGGATCACACACCACAAGAGGCCGAGCCGTTCACTCCTTCCGCTAGGCCTACAATCCCAAGGCGGGGATGCTCCCCAAGGTATCCCCGCCTTGTCATGTCTGAATCCATGTCTGTAATCCGCCGAACATTTTCCCGATAGTGATAAGCATCTGACCATTTCATGAATCGGCGTCGATCACACACATTGACAAGAAAGTTGTCCAACATGTCAGCACACACAACGACTGCAACTGCGCAGAACGTGGGTATCCTGCCCGAAAAAGCAGACCTGCACACGCCCGAGGCGCGAATTAACAAGCATAAGGCTGATTGGCGAGGCTGGAAGTTCATGTGGCCATTCGCCTTGGTGTTCATCTTCGTCTTTATTATTCCAATCTGCTACGCCATTTACATTTCGTTCTTTAAGAAGCAGATGATCGGCGGTACGAAGTTCGTCGGTCTGGAGAACTACCAGCGCCTGCTGGTGGACCAGCAGTTCTGGAGCTCCGTAGGCCGCGTGGCACTATTCACCATCTTCCAGGTGCCGGTGATGCTGTTCCTGGCCGCCGCCATGGCATTGGCCTTGGACTCGATGAAGTTGCACGGTACTAAGTTCTTCCGTATCTCCACCTTCCTGCCATACGCAGTGCCCGCCGTGGTCTCCACGTTGATCTGGGGCTTCGTATACGGTGCGAAGTACGGCCTGGTTGGCTCGTTCAACGACTTCTTCGGAACCAATATCGACGTGCTAAGCCCCGATGTTTTGCTCGCCGCCATCGCAAACATCAATACGTGGGAGTTCACCGGCTATAACATGCTGATCTTCTACAGCTCCCTGTCCACGATTCCGCACTCCCTGTATGAGGCCGCCTCTATCGATGGTGCTTCCGAGTGGCAGATTGTGAAGAGCATCAAGCTTCCTGAGCTCAAGGGCTCCCTGGCCATTACCGTGATCTTCTCGATTATCGGTTCGTTCCAGTTGTTCAACGAGCCTTCCATTTTGCAGAACATGGTGCCGGGCAACGCGATCACCACGTACTACACGCCGAACATGTACGCGTACAACCTGAGCTTCTCCGGTAACCAGAGCAATTACGCCGCTGCACTGGCCATTGTCATGGCTGTCATCACGATGGCTATCGCTTACATTGTGCAGCTGAAGAGCATGAAGGAGCAGATGAAGTAATCATGAGCACTGCAACAACTTCTACCACCTCCCGCCTGACCGCGGCTGAACTGAAGGCTCAGGAGAAGGCCGCTAAGGCTGCTGAGAAGGCTCGCCAGAAGCGTATTGCTGCTGACGAAAAGGCCGAACGCAAGCGTGCAGCCAAGAACGGTTTCTCCAATCCGGCCAACCCGACCCGCTCCATCGCGCTGACGGTAGTGTGCGCAATCTTTGCCATCTACTGCCTGTTCCCGTTCGTCTACCTGATGATCAACGCTACGAAGACGCAGGCTGACTTCACCTCGACCTTTGGCCTCGGCTTCGGTAAGACGTTCGCCTTGTGGGACAACATTGTCACCGTGTTCACTTATCAGGACGGCATCTTCGGCCGTTGGTTCATCAACACGATTCTCTACGTGGTGGTCGGTGCCGGTGGTGCAACCTTGCTGGCTATTATGGGTGGCTATGCACTGGCGAAGTTCCGCTTCCCGGGCCGCAACCTGTGCTTCGCCATCATCATTGGTGCTATCTCCGTGCCGGGCATTGCGTTGGCTGTGCCGCAGTTCCTCCTGTTCGCCAAGCTGAACCTGACGAACACCCCATGGTCCATGATTATCCCGAGCTTGGTTTCCACCTTCGGCCTGTACCTGATGTGGATTTTCTCCGATCAGGCTGTGCCGGATGAACTGCTGGAAGCCGCACGAGTGGATGGCGCAGGAGAGTTCCGTACCTTCTTCCAAATCTCTCTGCCGTTGCTGGCACCCGGCATTGTGACCACCGCATTGTTCGCCATCGTGGCTACGTGGAATAACTACTTCCTGCCGTTGATCATGTTGAAGGATTCCAACTGGTACCCGCTGACCATTGGTTTGAACCAGTGGAAGGATCAGGCATCGACTGCTGGCGGTCAGGCCATTCAGAACCTGGTGATTACCGGTTCGTTGATCACGATCATCCCGCTGGTAATTTCCTTCCTGTGCCTGCAGAAGTACTGGCAGTCTGGTTTGGCGGCTGGTGCTGTTAAGGAGTGATGTGGAGGAGGAGTCGGCTTCGCCGACACGGTGGTGTTGCCGCCTGTCGGCGGGGTCTCTCCCTCCGTCAGCCTTCGGCTGACACCTCCCTCGTCAGAGGGAGGCTCAATAAGGCTCCTCTAAGGGAGGGGAGCCAAGACAGGTAGTGCGGTACTGGTTCTATAGCCGATTCGATTAAAGGATTTGATTGATATGACTACTCGCAGAGCGTTCTCTTGGCCGTCATTGTTGACGCAGAACGGTCGCGGCATCGCATTCGGCGGTGATTACAACCCTGATCAGTGGCCGGACAGTGTTGTCGACGACGATATCCGTTTGATGCGCGAGGCACACGTGAATACCGTGGCACTGGCGATTTTCAGCTGGGACCGGATCGAGCCGGTCGAGGGTGAGTTCACGTTCGAATGGCTCGATGGGATTATCGACAAGCTTGGGAAGGCCGGCATCGCAGTCGACCTGGCCTCGGCCACAGCTTCGGCACCGATGTGGTTGTACGCCAAGCATCCAGAAGTGCTTCCCGTCGATAAATACGGTCATATCGTCAATCCAGGCTCCCGCCAGTCATGGCAGCCGACCAGCCCGGTATTCAAGGACTACGCACTCACCCTATGCCGTAAGCTCGCCGAACACTACAAAGACAATCCAACTGTCACCGCTTGGCATCTGGGCAACGAATACGGTTGGAATAACCGATACGATTACTCGGACAACGCTCTCACAGCATTCCGCACATGGTGCGAAGCCAAATACGGCACCATCGATGCGTTGAACGCAGCATGGGGCACGGCATTCTGGTCCCAGCACGTGAACTCGTTCGAGGAAGTATTGCTGCCGCGGCACATGGGCGGTGACGCCATGGTCAATCCTGCCCAGCAGCTCGACTATGAGCGATTCGGCAACGACATGCTACTCGACTTCTATAAGGCCGAACGCGACGCCATCGAACAGATTTGCCCCGGCAAGCCGTTCACCACAAACTTCATGGTCTCCACCGACCAATGCACGATGGATTACGCCCAGTGGGCCAAAGAAGTGGACTTCGTTTCCAACGACCATTACTTCCATGAAGGCGAATCCCATGTGGATGAATTGCTCTGCTCGGATGCGCTTATGAATTCCCTTGCACTGGGCAAGCCGTGGTATGTGATGGAGCATTCCACATCCGCCGTGCAATGGAAGCCGTTGAACACGCGTAAGCGTCACGGCGAATTGATGCGCGACGCCCTAGCCCATGTGGCCATGGGTGCCGACGCCATCAACTTCTTCCAATGGCGTCAATCCGCATCCGGCGCCGAAGCATTCCATTCGGCCATGCTGCCCCACGCCGGCGAGAACTCCAAGATTTTCCGCGGCGTATGCGAGCTCGGCAAGGCTCTGGAAACACTGTCTGATGCGGGCTTGCAAGGCACCGAATTGCAGCGCTCGAATACGGCCATCCTGTTCAGTGCGGAATCCGAATGGGCCACACGCTCCCAGACCCTGCCCAGCATGAAACTCAACCATTGGCATGACGTGCGCGACTGGTATCGCGGGCTTCTGGACGCAGGCCACCGTGCCGACGTGGTTCCGCTAGCCTACGATTGGAGCGACTACCAGACGATCATCCTGCCTACAGTGCTGGCATTGTCCGATCAGGACGTACAGCGCATCGTAGACTTCGCACACAACGGTGGCACAGTTATTATCGGCTATGCCACAGGACTGATCGACGAGCATTTCCGAATCGGCCTCGGCGGATACCCGGGAGCTGGCAATGGTCTCCTGCGCACTATGCTCGGCATACGCAGCGAGGAATTCAACATCCTCGGAGCCGAAGCTGAAGGCGAGCCGAGTGAAATTCGTCTATCCAACGGCCTGACCACTCAACTCTGGCAAAACGATGTGACTTCCATCGCATCCGATACCCAGGTGATTGCCTCCTACACGGGTGCTGAAGCTGCTAGCTGGGAACTGGATAATGTTCCCGCTATCACCAGCCATCCGTATGGTGCGGGAACCGCCATCTATGTTGGATGCGATATGAATCGCAACGGCATTGCAACCTTGGCAAAGGCGCTCAATATTGGCGATGATGATTCTCGAATCGTGCACACGACTCGACGAATGCCAGATGGTGCTGTGGTGTTTGACTTCTATCTCAATAGGGATACGCAGCCGGTCACCATGACGCATATCCAGGGTGATCCGGTTATCGCATACCGTTGCGAAGCTGGTAATGCGATGGGCGAGTACGTGTGTGAGACGAACGCCATACTCATCACCAAGCGAGTAGAATAGCGTCGTTATTGATTCAATACACGGTATGACGAGGTGGTTCACGTGAGCGAGACACATCCGGGCACAAAGAGGCGCGTAACGTTACGCGACGTGGCTCAGACAGCTGGTGTCTCGCTCAAAACCGCCTCGAATGTGATTAACGGTTCCGGCCGTATGAGCAGCGAGACCCGAACCAAGGTCGAGGCGGTTATCAAAGAACTTGGTTATCAGGTGAATGTGGCCGCGCGCAACCTGAACCGCAATCATACGGGGTTCATTACGCTCGCTGTGCCCTCGCTTACCCCTCCATATTTGGCTGAACTGGCGAATCGTACGATTGATGCCGCGCGGCAGCATGATTACTCCGTATATGTGACCACCTACGCGGAAGGATCCGCTAAAGGTGCCCGTGATTTGTTGAAGAAATTCAATTCCACGGTATCCGATGGCATGATTCTCTCCATGAGTGAGGTGGAAAACATCAGCAAGAAAGATCTTGACGTTGATTTTCCTCTTGTTGTGGTGGGTGCGCGTACCACGTGGGGCATCGCCGATCATGTGACTCCGGATGATGTGAATGCGGCGGCTCAGGCAGCAGGATATCTCTATGATCATGGATCCAGCAGGCTTGCCGTAATCGGTGCCCGAGGCGTTTATGATGAAGCTGCATTGCTGCAATCCATTGAAGGCAATGCGCAACTTCGTCTGCGAGGTGTTATCGAAGAAGCACATCGCAGGGGAGTGGAGATTGACCCCCGTCTGGTGGGCACCACCGATCAGGATTGGACTATTGGCGCTGGCGCACGTGTGACGCAACAACTTATCGACTCAGGTGTGCCTTTTGACGGCGTTGTGGCGTTGAACGATCAGCTGGCTATCGGCGCACTGACCGCATTGCGCATATCAGGATATGATGTGCCGCAGCAAGTACAGGTTATTGGCTTCGACAACATTGAAGAAGCGCCTTATTTGCAGATTCCATTGACCACTATGGATTCCAGACTGGAATGGACTGCACCTACTGCAGTAAATCGCATCCTTGGGCGTATCCGTGGAGAATTCATCAAGCCGGAATTATTGACCTGCTCGTCGCAGGTTATCGCGCGAGCTTCCACACGATAGCTTCTTGCTGATTGAGGGGTAATCGCGCAAAACAGTGCGGCATAGTGATATGCCAACACAAAAAATGGGTTCTTTCTGACTGCTCATAGTCAGAAAGAACCCATTTTCAGTCTGTTGCGGCACCGATCACAGTGCGCCGAAGCCTACAGCATGCTTGGTATCGGAGCCAATAATCGCGTAGCCCAGTGCCTTGCCCGGCACAATAATGCGGCGGCCCTTATCATCGGTCAGATCAATGGTCGTACCCTCAGAAACAGCCTGAGCGATAATCTTGCTGACCTCATCTGCGGACTGTTCGGTGCCGAAGTTGACCGGACGTGCCACATTCTGAATGCCCAATTCGATATCCATAATGCTCCTTGATAGCGGGAAAATGGTTGTGTGTACTTGTTATTGTGCCGTACGCCTGCGGGTTACGCTTGTGGCGTGGAAGTCTGCGGGCTGGTGATGGTATTGCCTTCGTGATCGTAGCCGTTCAGACCAGCTCGAGCATCGCGTAATGCGCGCTCTTCACGCTCCAACAGCGGAATCACCGTGGTTTCCACTGAATTCCATGATTGCGGAGCATGCTCGCCGGTATCGTCGTCATCATCATCCGAAGTGCTCGATGCATCAGCTTGCTGAGACGTTGCCTCAAGCGATTCTTGGGAGTCAGCGGATGCTGCGCGATTCGCCTGCTCGCGTTCGTTCATGTCGATGAGCTCTTTGAGCGTAATCGTGGACGCAGAAGCCGGCTTCGGTTCACTTTCCGGTTGCGGCTTGGTGGAACCGGTGGACGTTACCGGTCGGTTCGCAGTCTGATCGTCCTTATCCGCCATAATCTGTGCGGCATGGCGAACAGCGGCAGTAGTGACCTTCGGCGTTACATCCACGCTTCCTGCAGCGACGATATCCGCAGAACCTGTACGATCAGGATCATTCGTATCATCAGATTCCGGAGCGGTAGCAGACTGTGCCGATTGAGCCTTGGACTGTCCAGCATGCTGCGCATCATCATTGAGCAGCGTACCAACCGTAATCGTGGACGGATTATCTCCCGATTTGGCAGCAGCACCGGACTGAGATGCCGTAGTCGCAGTAGAACGGTTAATCACACCCAGTTGGTGAGCGAGACGCTCCACCTGAGCCTTGAACTGAATAATGCGATCATTATCCGCACGATTCAACGCGGAAATGAAATCACCCACCTGCTCCATCTGCAGCCACAGATTAGCGCGCAGCATAATAAGATCATCCAAACGAGATCCCATCATGCGTCCATATGCAGCAAGTACAGCATTGCGATGTGACTCATCAAGCTTGCCGAAAATCCAAGCCAAATCACGGGCCGGATCATTCACCTGCATATCCTGCCAATTCGTGATGGCGGTAATAGTCGATCCAGAGAACAGCAGATCACCGTCTGAGAAACCACCATGCACCGTGCACGTGGCGAATGACCATAGTCCCTCAGTCTCGATGATACGAGCCCAACTATTGGTGATTTCCTGTGGCACATGACCTGCTGCCCGCAAACGCTTAATCCATGCGATAAGTTGTGAGCGAATCTGGCCAGTGGTGAACACCGGGTATTTGGAAGCCTTCAGAAATGCCGTTGGTAGGCGATGAATAGCACCCAGCGCGGTACCTACCGAAGCGCAATCATCCAAAGTCAGCAAATCCAGCGAACGAGCCTGACCATCCAGATGAGAAGCAATCATCACCGTGGTTTCACCGGTCGGGCCAGGCTTCACCGGCTTCTTCGCGGCAGATGCCGGAGAATGATCAAGCGCCTGAGCAGTGGAGCTCGCTCCCGGCTGCGGTACATTACCCGGAGCAAAAGCGATCACACGATCCAAATCGAAGCCAAGACCACCCGGTTCGCGGGCGGCAGACAGCGTCTGAGCTGCCTTCACACGGCGAATCAGACGAGTACGCCCCTCTTTGGTGTCGGTGGCATATACGTCGTACAGTTTGCCGGAGGCATCCTGTATAACCGCCTGGTCAATGCCCTTAGCCTGGTCGGTCGTGCTTTGCTGGGTGCTTTCCCTTACGCCGGCAACGGCCAGATTCGGCAGGACGGCCGAGGTCAATGCCGCCAACATGTAATTGCTTCGTCTCATCACCCTTCCACACTAATACATGCCTTGCGCTTTGAGGGGCGTGGCGCGGGCTCAAAGTTCGTGAATTGGACGTCGATGCGGTAAAACCGGCATCGTGTCACAATGGAGGGCATGGAACAGGCGCAAAAAATCCTCGAAGGCCTTGATGAACGGCAGCGCATGGCCGCCACCACATTGCAAGGTCCAGTGCGAATTATCGCAGGAGCCGGTGCGGGCAAAACACGTACCGTAACCCGCCGTATCGCCTATGCCTGTGCCACAGGAGCATGGAAGCCCGAACGAGCGCTCGCAGTCACCTTTTCAGTAAAAGCCGCTGCAGAAATGCGCGCACGACTCACCCAACTCGGACTTACCGACTCTCGCGGAGGCACAAACACCGGAGTAACCGCTGCCACATTCCACTCCGCAGCATTACACCAGCTCAACAGCGTCTGGGAAGACGTATGCGACGCCCCATTCCCGCACCTTATCGAAGATCAACGAGACGTAGTCTCTCGCGCCATCACACGCGTTACCGCCAACTCGGATATTGACCCGCTCACCGTGCGCGATGTCCTCGCGGAGATCAACTGGGCCAAAGTCTCGCTCATCGCACTCGACGACTACGCCCGCGTGTGCGCTGCGGCACATCATCTGCCTCCAGCAGGCATCGAGCCCTCCCGTTTCACGGATATATATGCCGCCTACGAACAGGAAAAAACCTCGCGAGGTGAAATCGATTTCGACGATATCCTGCTCCTGGTATGCCACATCATGGATGATTTTCCGGAAGCAGCCGCACATATCCGCTCATCCATCGGATGGCTCACGGTGGACGAATATCAGGATATTTCTCCACTGCAGCACCGATTAATGACCCTATGGTTAGGTGGGGGAGCAGCAGACGGGTCAACCATCATGAACCGCAACGTTTGCGTAGTGGGAGACCCAGCGCAGACCATTTACTCATTTGCCGGTGCATCCAGCTGGGATTTACTGCGGTTCGCCGACGAATTCGGCCCTCTCGCCGCAGACATTGACCTGAACACGGACTACCGTTCAACGCCGCAAATCGTATCGCTGGCCAACAAAGTTCTTGCCTCAGCGCCGAATAGGGACGACTATCTCAAACTCGTGTCTGCTCGAGACGCCGGTGCCCGCATCAGCAGAACCGTATACGCAACCGATGCTGAAGAAGCACAAGGAGTGGCTGCTCGCATTCTGCGAATGATTCAGCAAGGCGTCAAGCCATCCGATTGTGCGATTCTGACCCGTATCAACGCGCAACAGCAAGTATTCGCGGCAGCGCTGCGCCAAGCAGGATTGCACTATCGGGTACGCAAAGATTCAGGATGGCAATCGTCAGCGCTCGCTGACGATGCTGCATCCAAAAGAGCGATATTGGAAGCCATGGGCTTGAATGCCAGCGGAACAGCGCTCGCTGACGATCCGGGCGTGACGATCTCCACTATTCATGCGTCGAAAGGTTTGGAATTCGACCATGTGTTTCTTATTGGATGCTCGGAAGGCTTACTGCCGTATGGTGCTCCGGAATCAGGCGACGCTCTGGAGGAAGAGCGACGCCTGATGTATGTGGGTATTACTCGAGCGCAGGATTCGCTGCATTTATCGTTTGCCAAAACCAAAGACGGCTATGGCGCCCAACAGCGTCGCTCTTCTCGATTCCTGTAAAGAGGTTTCGATCAAGAGCGACGCTGGATTAATCACTGGTTGGTGTCAGAATCAGGGTTCTCGTCTGATCCGCCGTTGCCTTCATCAAGCAGTTTGGACAGTTCGGCATCCCAATCAATATCCGAGGATTTACCGTCCGCAGCCGGATGATTAGCCTGGTTACCAGACGTTGCTGCAGAGCCAGCCTGACCGTTTGCGGCAGCTGGCGCATCAGCGGTATCGGAAGGCAATGTTGGCAACAAATCCGGGTGAGACCACTTGGAATCGCGGCTTTCGGGGCCTTCGGCCGCAGTAATCATCTCCCAGAGTCCAGCAGCTTCGCGCATGCGCTTCGGGCGCAGCTGAAGACCGAGCAGACTTTCGAATGTGCGCTCAGCCGGGCCGCCCATAGCGCGTTCGCGGCGCATCATTTCGCGAAGCTGTTCGATATGAGGCAAGTGAGCCATGCCGGCACGCCATACCACGCAATCAACCCAGCCTTCCACCATGGCCAGCAGCGATTCCAATGACGCCAATGCCTCACGCTGCTCAGGAGTATCCGGAATACCGACCTTGGTGAGGTTGACGGCACCGGAAATTGACTCAGGATCCATGGCGGTAGCGTCGCGCAATTGCTCTTCCATAGCATCCAAATCAATGGAAATACCGCGTGCATACTTGCCGATGAGCGCTTCAAATCGCGGCATCAGCCACGGTACTGACGCGTACAGTCGAGCGTGAGCCATCTCTTGCAAAGCAAGGAAGGAAAGAACTTCGGATTCAGGGATTTTCTCTGCAGTATTGAAGTTGGCAAAAGCTTCCTCAAATTCCGCGTCGAGCTTGGCATCCTGTGATTCCGGCTCGCTTGCGTCTGATTTGGCGGAAGTAAAGCCAATGGGATGGTTCGTAGACTGCTCATTGGCATCAGCGGCAGCGCTCGGCCCCTGACCGTTAAGCAGTGCCGCATATTCGGTCGCGTTCTGTGCGATCAGACCGCCTGCTGGATTCTTGAGCAGTGCGATACCCTGATCAAAGCTGCCATGCACTTCATGGCTGAGATTGCCTGCGGCATGACCCAGTTGCATAGCGAATGACGTGTTGCCCAGCAGCTTCATCAACTGCGCAGGATCCTTCATGCCATCGGGGATCGGAATCGGCACAGGACCGGCAAACATGCCTGCAATCTCACCAGTACCATCGCCAAACATGCCGCCGAGCCTTTCGGAAATCACCGAGGCCAGCGCATCATTCATGGATTCCGCTACCGGTGCCGCAAACTTGGCCCACTGATCGATGGTTCCCTCAACCCATGCAGCTCGAGTAAGCACATCAGGTTCGCCGGGGGCGGGATTGAACTCGCATGCGGTATCCAGCCAGAGGTTCGCTTCGCTCATCGCGCGGCGTGCCGCCTCACCGTCCACTGCGGATACGCTGGAATTGGAGCCGGAGGCGTTGGCCTGCTGCAATGCGATTGATTTAGCCAGTTTGACGTTGATTGGCCCCTCTTCAACCGTGCGCTGCATATCAGACATGGTGTTGAGTCCGCCGGCGGTAAAGGCGGCCATCATCTGCTGCACTTCAGTGGGATCTGGCAAACGGCTTGGATCCTGACTCATCAACTGTTCGCGAATCTCCTCTGGCAGCTGGCTGATTTGCTGCCATGCCAACTCACCCTGAACGGGGCCGAAGCACTTGATAAGCCATTCGTGAATCGCGTTGTCGTCCATGCGTGTCCTTCTTTACCGCGTGATGGTTACTCCAAGATTTGGTTACCACAAGTGTATGCTGTGCCCGCGCCGTTCGCCTGAGGCCAAGTGCAAGACGGGCATTGGAGTGGCAAACCTTCGTAGAGTTTTCGCACCTCTGCATACACTATTGGCTATGTTCGTGGATATCTTTGCACGTTGCGCACGCATCAAACACTATGTGGTGTCTCGCTCTCCGAAATATTTTGCCGGAGCGGTGGCCGTGATTATTGCCATTGTGGTGCTGCTATTGCCGAGCGCGTATGTCATCGAAATGCCGGGGCCCACCCAAGATGTATTAGGGAAGGTCGATGGCGAGGATGTTATCGCCATTTCCGGCTCGCAGGTGCGCACGTATCAGGACTCCGGCAAACTGTTGCTGGTTACGGTCAGCGCTTCCGGCGTGCCCGGGTATCCCATCGTCAACGCGCAGGCAGTGTGGGCTTGGGCCAATCCACACATGGAAATCATGCCGCGCGAAGCAGTGGTACCGGTCGGGCAGACGGCTGACGAATACCAGAACAAGGTGGATAAGGATATGTCTGGCTCGCAAAACAAGGCAAGCGCGGTCGGCCTGCAATATGTGAAGGACCATGCCAGCGAGCTGGGCGTCGATGCCAGCACAGTGCAGGACGCTCATATCACCATGCACGTGGATAAGATTGGTGGCCCATCGGCCGGCATGATGTATACCTTGGGATTAATCGACAAACTGACTGCAACCAACGAAAGCGGTGGCCAAACCATTGCGGGCACCGGCACGATTAACGCCAAAGGTAAGGTCGGCAAAATCGGTGGCATTCGATTGAAAATGCTTGGTGCAAAGCGCGATGGCGCCACTTGGTTTTTAGCTCCTGCCGACAATTGCAGTGAGGTTGTAGGGCATGTGCCTCAGGGCTTGCGCGATGTGAAAGTCTCCACGCTGGACGACGCGTATCAGGCGTTGGTCGCCATAGGGAAAGGGCAGGGCGATCAGTTGCCTCATTGTGCCGCATAAGCCGCATACCAGTAGCTCTTCGAGCGCTTGCGCAAGAACAAAAACGACGTCAACTTATCGCGTTGATGGTCAAACAGCGAGATTTTTTACGCGAGTTAACGTGATTGTTCGCCAAGACTTGCTAATGTGGCCTCTGTGAATCAAACGGCATCACAGAACGCTGAAGAATTTGGGTTTGAGCCTGGCGACATCGTCCAGGAATGGCTCTGGGACGACGACGTGGATGATTCTATCCGCGCCAAAATCGAGGAGCTCACGGGCGAAGAGCTCGTGGATGAGGATTACAACTCCGCTGTAGACGGTGTCATTCTGTGGTGGCGCGATGGCGATGATGAAGATGAGCTGTCCGACACCATCGTTGACGCATGCGGAGTGTTGGATGACGATGCGCCACTGTGGGTGTTGACTCCGAAGCCCGGACGCCCAGGTGCCGCCAGCTCCTCCACCGTGCAGTCCGCCGCACAGACCGCAGGCATGAACGCCGCCACTCCGCTGACTGTCAGCAAGGACTGGAATGGCATTCGTCTGCGCGCTTTCGGCAAGGGCCGCTGATTAGTCGCTGATTGGTAAGTAGTCCACATAGCCTACAGTCGGTCTGCGGCACGCCCGAAAACGGGAAGTTGACAGACTGGGTCTGGTATGCGCTATTGTGGACACTCGCGGGCAATTAGCTCAGTTGGTTAGAGCGCCACCTTTACACGGTGGATGTCGGGGGTTCGAGTCCCTCATTGCCCACAGTTTCATGTTCTATGCTGTGCTTCTGCACTGATTTGCATAGAGCTTTTCTTCTCGCATTTTCGCGTTATGCCACATTATGTTTCCGGTTAAAAACTGTGAAATTCTGTTTCGTTCCCCGGCTGAGTCGTAACACTCACGTAGAGTGGTGAGCAGAGTGTTTTATCCAGCAGGAGGTTGATCAGCCGATGGCGAAGGAACTTCGTGAAGGGGACGGCAAGGCCGGAATCGCACGCGCAGGTAAGCGCAAGTTGGGATATGATACCGCGCAGGTGGATGCGTTTCTGGAGCGTGCCCATGCCCTGTACGACAGCGAGGGCATCAACCTTACCCAGCAGGATATCCAGTCCGTTTCATTTGATTTGGCTAAAGACGGTTATGTGATCAGTCAAGTTGATGCTGCGCTGAACCGTTTGGAACGCGCAGTAGTGGATAAGCAGACCGCTTGGGAGATTGCACAGCAGGGTCGTGTGGCCTGGAAGGCCCAGACCGAGAAGTTGTACCAGGAGATTGCCTCCCACGTGGAGCGTGCTCCTCGCCAGCGTTTCAAGCCAGGCGAACCTAAGCATCCGTCCTATGACAGGAAGCAAGTGGATCGCATTGCCGATCAGGTGGTCGACAAGGCTGCTGCCGCTCTTGGCATGGATGGTGTGACGCAGGACGATGTGCGTGGACTGGCTGATCTGAATGCCTCATCCGTTAACAATGTCATCTTCACTCAGCGCAAGGGCAAGAAGGGATACGACGAACGTCAGGTCGATTACTTCCTCAATATTTGCGTCCAACTGCTGAGCCGATTAGAATCATACGCTCGCGTTGGCGATTACGTTTCCAATACCTCAGCTGCTTCCGATCAGGAAAGCGAAGCAGCGACTGTTGCTGCAACCCCAGCTAAGGATGCAGTCTCTCCGCTGATTTCCGCAGAGGCACAGCGCACTGCTACCGCAGCAGCGCCGACTGTAGCTGCTGTAGCCGCAGGGGAGTCCTTCGACGCGTTGCGCAAGGCTGAGCAGAATCTGTTCCCGGCTGCAGCAACATCCCCGGTTATGGTGACCCCGAGCGCTCCTGCTGTAAGCCCTGCTCCTGTGGCATATACTCCGGCTGCCACGGCTGCAGCACCTGCTGTACAGCCGCAGCCTGCTACCGCTTCTGTTGCTCCTGTTGCAACACCGCAGCCGGCACCTACTGCCGCCGCTCCCTCTACCCCGCAGGCAGCAGCTCAGCCATTGCCGTCCTTCCGCCCTGCAGGCCGCCCTGTTTCCACGGCTGCTGAACCGACCATACCGGTCACCACGCTTGGTATTGCACCGAGTACATCAAGCACGCCAAGCGCTCCGAGCACGCCGAGCGTAAACAAGGCAGCAGTACCGCAGCCGGCAGCAACTCCAGCTCCCGGTTACAGCAGCACTGTAAGCAATGACTCTTCGAGTTCCTCGCTGGCAGCATTGGCCCACATGGCTGAAATCTCTCAGGAGATGCCGGCCGTCGGTACGTCATCATTCACTCCGAAGATGCCAAGCTTGGATACCCCGAGTGCTTTGAAGCTCAACGAGACTCCGTCTCCAGTGCACAGTGCTGATATGCCGGCTTCCTTTGCTCCGGCAACTCAGCCAGCTCATACGCATGCTGATGCTGCTAGCGCTGCTTCCACTCCGGCAGCCGATGATAATGCTTCCACTCAGGTCCAGCCTGTACAGCAGCCGGCCGATACCACCAAGGATGCCGACAAGAGCGAGGACAAGGAATCGATTCCGGACACGGTCTTCCCGATGATGCCTTCGTTCGACAGCGATTTCAACATCTCCATCCCGGATCTACAATTCCCCACGCTCAACGATGACAACACAAAGAAGGAACAGTGAGCGAAGTTTCTAATCGCAGCGTTGTTATTCTTGGATCCACCGGATCCATTGGCACTCAAGGCCTTGACGTTATTCAGCGTCATCCTGAACGCTTTACGGTCACTGGATTGGCTGCAGGCGGATCGCATATTGATCTTCTTGCCCAGCAGGCAGCCCAGTTCCATGTGCAGCATGTGGCCGTGTATGACGCATCCAAGGTCAAGGATCTTGAGGCAGCTCTGATTCAGGTCGGTGCCGAGCATACACAAGTCAGTGGTGGTCCGGATGCAGTGATTGCCATCGCTGCTTCAGGCGCCGACGTAGTGCTTAACGGTATCACCGGATCCATTGGTCTGGAGCCTTCCATCGCAGCGCTTCAGGCAGGCTCGCAACTGGCATTGGCCAATAAGGAATCTGTGGTTGCTGGCGGCCATTTGCTGTTCAGCTCGCAAGTGCGTGCCAACCAGATCAATCCGGTTGATTCCGAGCACTCTGCCATCTGGCAGTCGTTGCGCTCCGGCACTCACGCTGAAGTCGCCAAGCTGATTGTCACCGCATCAGGCGGTCCATTCCGCGGTTGGAAGCGTGCCGATATGGAGCACATTACTCCTGAACAGGCGTTGCACCACCCCACGTGGAATATGGGTCCTGTAGTAACCATCAATTCCTCGACATTAATGAACAAGGGACTTGAGGTTATTGAGGCATCCCGCCTGTTCGATATTCCACCGGAACGTATTGATGTAACCGTGCACCCGCAATCCATCGTTCATTCCATGGTCGAGTTTGTGGACGGTGCCACCATCAGTCAGGCATCGCCACCGGATATGCGTCTGCCGATTGCCTTGGGCCTGTCCGCTCCTGACCGCATGGATAATGTGGCTGCCGCCTGCGATTGGACGAAGGCTGCCACATGGACATTCGAACCATTGGACAACGAGGCATTTCCCGCTGTGCAGTTGGCTCGCCATTGCCTTACTGCATCCGAAAAGCATACGGCGGTGTTGAACGCTGCCAACGAACAGGCAGTGCATGCTTTCTTGGAGCATCGCCTGCCATACCTTGGCATTGTGGACACGGTGAAGGCTGTGCTGGATGACATGGATGCTGAGCTTCGAGGCAACCCGTTGTTCACCAACGTGGAGGAAATGAATCAACTGGAGCTTGAAGCGCGTCGCCGTGCCGATGACCTGATAGACAAGTAAGGCACCTTTTCGGCTCCCTTAATCAGGGGAGCCGGCTCGCGAAGTGAGATGAAGGGGTAGAAAGGCAAAAGCGTGAACACCGTCGACAAACCATTCCGCAAAACCGGCGACCCGGTGGAATTAACCAGTGAATCTCCACTGCATCCGCGTCGTAAGTCTCGCCGTATTATGGTCGGACCGGTGCCGGTAGGTGGGGGAGCCCCCATCTCTGTGCAGTCCATGACCAACACGCTTACTGCTAATGTGCCAGCAACGCTGCAGCAGATCGCAGAGCTCACCGCAGCAGGGTGCGATATCGTACGTGTGGCTGTGCCCAGCCAGGATGATGCCGATGCCTTGCCGGAGATTTGCCGCAAATCCCCGATTCCAGTGATTGCAGACATTCATTTCCAGTCCAAATACGTGTTCCAAGCCATTGATGCTGGTTGTGCAGCAGTGCGCGTGAACCCGGGCAATATTCGCAAATTCGACGAAGTTGGCCCCTCGATTTGCAAGGCCGCTACCGATGCAGGCATCAGCCTGCGTATTGGTGTGAACGCCGGCTCACTGGATAAGGAACTGTACGCCAAGTATGGCGGTCCGACTCCTGAAGCATTGGTGGCTTCCGCACTGAAGGAAGCACACATGTTTGAAGATGTTGGCTTCCACGATTTCAAGATTTCAGTGAAGCACCACGATGTGATTACGATGGTGGAAACCTACCGTCTGCTCGCATCCAAGGGAGACTGGCCGCTGCATCTTGGCGTTACCGAAGCTGGCCCAGCATGGCAAGGCACTATTAAATCCTGCTTGGCGTTTGGCGCATTGCTGGCTGAAGGTATCGGCGATACGATTCGTGTTTCCCTCTCCGCTCCTCCTGTAGAAGAAGTCAAGGTCGGTTGCAAGCTGCTGGAATACATGGGATTGCGGCCGCGCAAGTTCGATATCATCTCCTGCCCGAGTTGCGGCCGCGCCCAAGTGGATGTTATTCAGCTCGCCTCCGCCGTGACTGAAGGTCTGAAGGATATTACCGCGCCGATTCGCGTGGCGGTTATGGGTTGCATCGTCAACGGGCCTGGTGAAGCCCGCGAGGCTGATCTTGGTGTGGCCTCCGGCAACGGCAAAGGTCAGATTTTCATTAAGGGCAAGGTTATTAAGACTGTGCCGGAAGATCAGATTGTTGAGACGTTGCTTTCCATCGCCAATGATATTGCTGCACAAATGGAAGCGGATGGTCAAGTGCCGGCTAATGCTACCGGTCCGGTAGTAGTGCCTATCCAACATCCTGGTCACTGATTTCCTGGATTTCTTGCCAATCGGCAGATAACGGTGCGCCTGTGGGCTGAATGCGAACATTCAGTTCACAGGCGTTTTTTGCGCGTACAATAATTCGAGTGTTGGATCAGGAACAGCAGCGTTTGGATCAACCATGGACTCGCAGCCATCGGTTGATGGTAAGCCTGCCTATTTTCATCATCCTGATTGGTGTGCTGGTCGCCATTTCAAACCTCACTACAGTGCCGTGGAATATCGAGCCCACCGGCCAATCGATGGCCACGCTCGCCAGCGATACCTCAGTAACATTCGATAATCCAACCGGCGAACAATTGCCTGCTCAAGGCAGTTATGAGGTTTCCGAGCGATACATCACATTGAACATTGCTCGAGATGGTTCTCTCAGCCACAAACAAGGCGTCCGAAACAAGGCCACTGCTGATGGCGTGCAGGCCATTAAAGTACTGATTCGCGAGCCGAAAAATGCTAGCGGATCGCGCCCGGCAGTAGTGTTTATGCATGGTGCTGGATACGGTACCTGTGACAATTCGTTTGGCGATGTCGCATCAGATCTTGCTTCGGCCGGCTTTGTTACGGCGGTGCTCGATAAGCCAGTGTGGAACACTACGGATATCAGTCGTGATTATCCAGCGTCCGCCAAAGCCTATGATCAGGTTATTCGATATTTACGCGGGCTGAGCAATGTGAATGCTCAACAGGTTGGCATCTACGCCACTTCGGAATCAACTTGGATTTCCTCATATCTGCTGCAAGACGATTCTGATATCGCTTTCCAAATACTGTTAAGCCCAATGGTATTCAGTCCAAGACAATCATTGGGATTCTTCGTCACCCAAGATTTCACATTGGTCGGTGCCAATGATGGATACCAGTCCATTGTGCAGCGACTGTTCAGCGTTGATGCAGCATTGTTCGGATTAACGAATTTCGATATTCAAACGTTGACTCCTCGCGCGTACGCAGTGCCCACCTATGTGGCATACGGGTCAAAAGATGTGATGACCGCGCAAGTGGAAGGCGTGCGTGCGATTCTCTACAACGCGCATAAGGCGAACAACTGGAACGTGACTGTACGGAGTTACCCGGTGGCCAATCATGTGCTGCGCTTGGGCGATGAAGCCGAGGAAGGCACTCCGTTTGCGGACGCGTACGTGGACGATGTTATCGATTGGGCAGTAGGCACAACTTCAGGTTTGACTCAGACCAGCGAACGCGTGGCCGGCACGAATCTGTACCAGTCCATTGGGCTGCCGGGAGCGTTGAAAGCGCGCCGAACGGGCACGGTATACGGTGTGATTATTCACGCAACGATGGTGCTGATGCTGATTGCTTCGGTTGTGATGGCTGTGGTGGCGTTATGCCGCAAGATAATCGCTGATGTCCGCTGGCGTCGGCGTAAATATCAGGCCGTGAGACGAGGCAAACCTGCTCCTCCTAAACCGGTGATTTTGGGCTTCTCTCACGGGTTCGGCAATGCTCTGCTTACCTTGACGCTGTCTACGCTTGCCGCATTGTTTATTTTCGTGGCTGGACTCGGTCAAGTGGTGATGGGCGTGGTCAAACTGGCTTGGGGCGGCGCCCCTACGGAAACACCAGGCGTCATGTATTGGAGCTGGCCGGTTATTCAAGTGGTGTCCATCGTGGTGGTATGGGCGTGGTCTCGTGTGTTCATGCGACTGATTGAAGTGGCTTGGCATCGCGGATTGATTCAGCTTCCGCCGCGTAAGGATGCGGTCAAAAACATCATTACCGGGCAGGAACCTGTATTGGCTTCCACCAGATTCGGTCGTATCCTGTTTTGGCTGGTAACGTTCACCATGCTCTACGTACTGCTGTTCTTCGCTTTCTGGGGTCTGTTTATTTACTAATCATTGATACACTGGACGATGAGAAGAGCGTTCAATCGAATCGTCGCATAACAATGTGGTTATGCATGAGGTGATTCGCATGAGGGAAAGAAGACTCCCATGTCATCCCCGAATTCCAATACAACTGGATCTGAATCGTCTGGCACTGCCGCCGGCAATCATCCAAAAACCGCTACCGCATCGCAACTCTGGCCGATATGCCGTCTCGTGCTCACCATTGCGATTGCTCTCATCGTAGTGATCAGTTTGGCGTTTCCGTTTGGGGCGCGTATATATGCTGAACAATCAATTCCTGATGCTTCGATGTTCAATACGCAGCAGATTACCGCGGTTCCCAAGGGCACCAAGAAAATCAACGGTATGGGTACCAGGCCTTTGCCATTGTTGAATGATGCCGCAACGAAGTCAGTGAAAGACAAGAACGCTCAGGCCGTGGATGATGCCGGCAGAACAGTGTTCGGCGATACATGGGAAACCTTGGTCAGTGGTGCTAATACACACAGTTCAGGTATGTTCCTTCACTCCACCAATAGTGTCATTCAATCGCAGATAGCCAATATGCTGCAAACAATGGATTCCAGCAAGGCTGACGATGTAGTCAATCTGATGGGTCTCTTGGCATCATTTGGTGATGTTCGTGCTGTTACCACGAGCTCATCGAATTCTGAATTCAGCGACTGGCCTGGTTATGGATCAGGCAATGCGGATTATCTCGTCATTGCGTTGGCTCTGGCGTATGAGGCTCCGCGGGTATTCAACACTTGCGATATGCAATTGCAATCCGCCAAAATGTTGGATTTGTTCGCGCCCTCGAACGGGTCGGATATTATCAGCGCTTACGATAATGCCATCGCCTTATGCAAGGATGATGCCACACCTGCAGTGGCCAAAATCCAATACATGATGTCCATGTCGGAAACGTATTGCTCCGAAGAGCATACGGTCGGGTATGACGCTTTGGTCAATAACAGGCAATGGGATGATATCGACGATCAGCTGAGCACGGTAATGAAACATAACACAGTGCCTGCGGCATATGCAGTGGCTGGAGACGTGTATACGGCTGTTGCCGATATGGTCAGTCCGCAAGGCTATGGAACATTTTTCGTTCAATACCTGCGCAAGAATGCCATTGCCGCATATGAGAACGCGCATAAGCTATCCACGCTCCCGCAGATAGCAAGTTCCCTGGCTATCGCCTATGCCAATGCCGGAGAATATGAGCAGGCGGTCACGCTGCTTGATGATAATGATGCGGCACAGGAGATACGTACTACGCGCAGTACCTATGCTGACGCGCTGGCACATATCGGCAAGTTCGATTTGGCGGCGAAAGCGCAAGCGCAATACATGTCCACATACGGCAAAGAGCAAGACACCGCCGTGAAAACTGAGCTGACCAAGGCAATGGGACTAACGGTCACATACTCAGACAATGTGCGTGAGGTTGCGCTTTCCCCGAACTGTGGTGCTCCTGTTGTCGTGCAGGATTTCACGTACATTCCTGAATACCGTTCCCTCAGTGATGTGACATTGAACTCTGAGGAGACCGATGCGGTAGAAGCACGATTCCAGCCAGCCAAGAACCAGTATGGCAGTACAGTTGCTGAACTGATGGATGCGCCACGTGCCTACATCATCTATTTAGTACTTGCTGGTGAATACGATACCGCTAAGCAATACTGCCCAGGCGGGGAGTACTACGTCAGCAGGCTGTGTTTAGTGGCATATAGCGGCAACAATACGGCTCCTGAAGGACCATTCGGTGATTCCACCATCGCACTAGTGGATATGATGCAAAATCTATGGCGGTATTACGGTCAGCGCGATAAAGCCAAGGAGACACTGGAGCAATCCACAAGCGTTTCGGCGCCAATGCTCAATGATCGCCTAGGTGAGATTCTGTTCCTTGATGAAGACTATGCAGCCGCCGCAAAGCAGTTTGAACAGGTTTCAGAAGGCTACCAATCATATTGCTATGGCTACAGTGGCTCGGCCACCGACCCGGCATGGGCCAAGTTGCGCCAAGCAACAGCACTGCGCATGGCCGGCAATGTGGCCGATGCTCGCGTTGCGGCGGCAGATGTTGAGTCATTGATTGGCGTTTGCCCTGCAACCTCGGTCAACAGCGGATTCTCCACGAATTACGATCCCGCAGCAAATGAGCGGACAGCAGAGCTGGCATATGCTAAGCAGGAGCAAGCCCAGAACTATTACGACCAGAAGCAGTATGATGAGGCGTTCGATCTTGCCACGCAAGCTGTTCCGTTACGTGACGCCTCCGATGCTGATTCCGAGAAAAAGGCGGTGCGAGGCGCAGCGGAACAGCTGGCGTCCGTATCGGCGTTCGCAGCCGGTCATTATCAGGCTGCGGAAGTTTGGGCCACCAAAGCCTTGGCCTATGATCCCAAGAGCCCGTTGTATCAGGAGGCGCTCGCTGACGCCAAGCGTGCTTTGGCGGAAGAATCGGATTCTTCGTCGAATGAATCGGGTGATGCTTCGGATACCGCTTCGTCCGAATCTTCCGATACCAGTGCCGGTGCTAGCGAACAGAACGATGACCAATCCTCGCAAAAGCAGTCCATATCCAATACTGACGAGTTGATGGAGAACTATCGCGACGCCTTGCAAGCCAACAACTCACTGTTCTCTTCATGGAACAATCTTGGTGTGCTGCAAGCACGGCAAAACGATATTGACACAGCCATCAATTCCTTCGAGAGAGCTGTGGCCGCCAAACCGGATTACGCGTTGGGTTGGTTCAATCTGGGCGTGGCGGAATCCATGCATGCGAATCCTGTGTCATTCCTGCGCTCGCAAGGCGCTTTCGGCAAGGCGGGCAGTCTTGACGCGGAATTGAAGAACGCCGATAGGGAATTCGTGTTCGACGATAATACCTACAGTTCGAATATCGATGTGTCTAAAGCCATTCCGAACAATCTTCAACTGGCTGAGAACCTACGTTCTGCTCCGCGCATGCTGACAGCGAGCTTGGGATTGTTGGTGATTGGCCGCATCATCATCGCTCTTGCCGGAGATTGGGTCACCGGCAAGGTCAGTGAGGATGTGACACCTTTGCTGGATAAGATCCGCAAACGCATCGTAGCGCTGCTACGCCCACTTGGCAGAACACGTGCGGCGAACGTGGCAGCAGATTCTGCGTCACAATCCAGTGCCTCAATTGCCGCAAGAATCATCAGCGGTCCATTACTGACCATGGTGGTATCGTTCGTATCCTTGGTCTGGATTAGTGGAGCTTCTTCAATTGCCGAATATGTATTAGCTGGCGTGATTTCGTTGACCCTGCTCATACTGCCGGCGATCAGCGCGGCATGGATCGGCAAGAATCGCAGCCAAATCGATCATCACCGTTCCTTCTGGCCGGCTTCCGTGATTACTGTGATACTCACACCGTTCCAGTTAGGCTTCGCACCGCCCTCACCGATTGACGCATCGGTTGATGGCAAGGAAATAGCCTGCCGGAAAGGACGTTGGGGCATGGGCGTGCTCGGAGTAGTGACCATCGCCATGTGCGTGGCAGCCATCGTTACTTCCGTGCCGATGATTCGCATGGCCTCCGCAACCGCATTGGTGGTAATCGGCTCGGCGCTGACACCGGTCGATCCTTTGGACGGTGCGCAGATCGATTTGCCGAAGTGGTTGGATTGGCTCATTACCGTAGTGATGACAGTCATTACCATCATTACCGCCATGAATATCCTCTGACGTATTGATTACAATCTCATTCACTATCATGAATGATGTTGCATGAACGGAGGATGAGATGGCGTTATACCGAGATGAGGGCGTAGTCTTGCGCACTGCAAAACTCGGTGAAGCCGATCGCATCATCACCATTCTGACGCGTGATCACGGCAAGATTCGTGCGGTAGCCAAAGGCGTGCGCCGAACAAAGTCTCGGTTCGGCGCACGCCTCGAACCCTTTATGCGAGCTGATCTGCTGATTGCAGAAGGCCGAACGCTCGACAATGTTTCCCAAGCGGAATCCATAGCCGCCTATGGAGCATCAATCGCGGTTGATTATCAGGCGTATGAGGCTGCGAATGTCATTGTGGAAACCATTGACAAACTTGCCAATACTGAGCATGAATGCGTTCCTGCACAATACCGATTGCTTATCGGTGCATTGAATGCGTTGGCCAAACGCGCTCACCAGCCTCGTGCTATTAGCGGTTCATACGTGATGCGCGCAATGTCGCTAGCGGGTTGGACTCCGCGGCTTGCCGCATGCGTTGTATGTGGCAAGACTGAATGCGCGTATCTTTCCATCGCTGCAGGTGGTGTGATGTGCGAAGCTGACCATACGACTGATGCTCGCCGTATTGCACCTCGAGCATTACAGGAATTCCAAGCCTTGATTCAAGGTGACTGGTCCGTGCTTGATACGCAGCCGCTTCAGCGTGTCACGCAAGAGTTGGTTGAAGATTGGGCGGAGTATTACCTCGAACGGCCGATTCGTTCGCTGCGCTTGATAGATTCATGAGTATGGCTTTTGAGAACGTTGATTACACGTCATTGGACATTCCCGCTGCACCGTTCAGCGACCCATCTCGCATCCCCGATTTCCCTAAGGGCAAGGTGCCTCGCCATGTGGGCGTAATCATGGATGGCAATGGCCGTTGGGCCAAACAGCGTGGCATGATTCGCACGAATGGTCATCAGGCTGCAGAACCTGTGGTGTTCGATACCATCGCCGGCGCCATCGAAGCAGGTGTACGCTATTTGAGCTTGTACACGTTCTCCACTGAAAATTGGAAGCGATCGCCTCAAGAGGTTCGCTTCCTGATGGGCTTCTCCCGTGAAATCATTCATCGTCGTGTCGCGCAGATGGACGAATGGGGCGTGCGCGTGCGCTGGTCGGGTCGCCGCCCGAAGCTCTGGAAGTCTGTGATTGATGAGCTGGAAACAGCAATGGAACGCACGAAGAATAACAAGGTCATCGACGTGGTGTTCTGCATCAACTACGGTGGTCGTGCGGAGATTGCCGATGCATGCGCGGCGATTGCGCGTGAGGTTCGTGACGGCAAGATTTCTGGCGATCGTGTAACCGAAAAGATGATTGCCGATCATCTTTACAATCCGGATATTCCGGATTGCGATTTGGTAATTCGTACCTCCGGCGAGCAGCGCACCTCGAACTTCCTGCCATGGGAAGCCGCCTACGCCGAACTCGATTTCGTTCCAGAACTCTTCCCTGATTGTGGCCGTGAAGTCCTCTGGCGTGCCATCGATGACTACATCCACCGTGATCGTCGATTTGGCGGCGTGAAAAAGTGAACAGCCTAGTAGGCTGTTCACTCACGCCGCCGAGCTGGGCGCGATAGCGCCCGGTGAGGTGATGCTGAGCCTGCCGAAGGCAGTCAGTAATTGCTGGAGGCGTGAAAAAGCAGCGTTTGGTCGGTGGATGGTGGGATGCATGTTGTTCGACACACTCAAGGCCGTTCGGCCTCGCTCCGGCGTGTGCTCGCAGAGCTTAGCACACGCCTCCGCTGCTTACGGTCGAACAACATGCATCCCACCATCCACCTCTCCGATTGTTATTGATCCAGGTCTTCGTCTTTGCCGTTGCCGAGTGTGAGCCATTCGACTAGGGAAATAACACCGAGCAAAATTGCGGTTTCTGCAATAACCACTACCGTGGCGGAGAAGATTAATGGCGTGCGGAATGAGTTGAAGGCGGCTTGTAGCCAGATGCCCAGGCCGTTCATTGCGCCCAAGTATTCGGCAGTGGCTGCGGTGCCGAAGATGTATGCTGCGGAGATGCGGATACCGCCGAAAATCTGACGTGCGGCCACGCGTAGCTTGACATGCAACAGTGTCCACGCGCGCGTGGCTCCGCAAGTCAAGGCCACATCCTCGTAGAAGCCAGGTACTGCGTGTAATCCGCGTGCGGTTTGTACGGCAATAGGGAACACGCCAAAGATGGCCACAATCACGATTTTGCCTAATGGTTCAAAGCCGAACCAGATCATGAATAATGGTGCCACCGTAATTAACGGTATGGTTTGGGCTGCGGCCAGCAGTGGATAGAACGCACGATACATGGTTTTGGACACATAGAGTCCAATGCCAATGAGGATTCCTGCCACAATCGCAATGCCGAAACCGGTCAGGCCTTCATACGTGGTGATTGCCGCAGCTGTCATCAAATCAGGCCAAGTATCAATCATCGAGGCCACGATTTGCGTGGGGGAGGCGAGCACGCGTTCAGAAATATGCCCGGCTTGAACCGCAATCTCCCAGATAATCAGCAGCCCGCCAATGGTGATTGCTGGCGGTGCGATGCGCGCAATCCAAGATTTCAGTGGTTTCATAACGATGAATTCCAGTCTTGTTCGTAAAACTCAAACGGCTCCCCAATACAAAAAGGGAGCCGTTATTCCTCTGGCTCACGAAGTGAGACTGAGGGGAGTTTGAAAGAGGCTCAGGCCACGTAATCGTTCGTGGCGAGTTCCTTGGCCTGCGGTGCCTCGGCCGGGTTCTTGCCATCCTTGTCCTTATACGTGCCGGCCTTATACTGGAAGTCCAGATACGGCTGGGCATCATCGAAGTTCACGGTGCCAGGAAGGCTCGTCGCATCATCGGTGGTCCAATAGCCGTTCTTAGCGATCTCTTCCATGGAAGTGCGAGTCAGCTTGGAATCCAGCTGAGCTTCCTTGGCCTGGGCCACCAGAATGTCAGCAGCCTTATCCGGGTTGGCCAGAGCGTAATCGTAGCCCTTCTTGGTGGCGGAGATGAACTTCTTCAATGCGTCGGCGTTCTTGGAATCCTTCAGCCAGGAATCATTGACAGCAAAACCGAGCTGATCCGGGTTGCCGGGCACACCCCAATCGGAAGCCACGAAGCAGTTCAGAGCCGGTCCGTTCAGCTCGCTTTCCACACCTTCCCAAGTCACGTAGAAGCCACCAAAATCGCCCTTGCCGCTGGTCAGCGTCTCGAAGGTGTTCGTGCCTGCGGTAGCGGTCTTGATTTCACCGGTGCCGCCAGCATACTTAATCATCTGCTGCACCACAGCGGTCTGCTCGGCCGAACCGAAGCTCACGAAGGTCTTGCCGGAAAGATCCTTCGGGGTCTTGATATCGGTACGGGAAGCCAATGCACACCAGCGGGCCACCGGCTTCTGGGTCAAATCAAACACGAACTTCAACTTGGCACCCTGAGAGTTGAAGGCAGCCACATTGCTCAACGTGGTGAAGCCCACGTTGGCCACGCCGTTCTCCACACTGGTTTCCGCACCAGCCTGAGCGGTCGGCAAAATCTTCACATTGACGCCAGCATCCTTGTAATAGCCCAGCTTCTGAGCCACATAGAGGCCGATATGGTTGGTGTTCGGCGTCCAATCGAGCATGAACGACACAGTAGGAGTGCTGGAGTTGCTGGAATCAGCGGAATTAGTGCTGCCACATGCAGCCATAGTCAGGGACAGGGCAATTGCTCCGGCTGCTGCCGCGAACATGGTCAGGCCCTTCTTGATATTCATCATCTTCTCTTTCACCTTGCTTTCTGCGCACTATGCGCTTTCGGCCTGATGCCCATGCGTGGGAAGGTGAGGAGCCCGCGCGAGACATCAAACCATACACTTGTGTCTACTTATGCGTGCTGTACATAATTGCGCATAAATCCAAGTGTTATTCAACTGATGTGGGCACGGCTGCTGCCACCAACCGCGCGAACGCCCTTTAGTATAGCCGCATGCGTGGAAGGCGCGGCAATACAAATGCTCCCGCTGACATAAGCCAGCGGGAGCATTGCAGTCGAGTGTTACGCTTACTCCAGTCCGATGGACTTGAGATGGTGCAGCTTCAGCGAGCTGACCGTGAGCGAGCCGGATTCGGCGGAAAGCTTGATGGCGCGCGGACCTTCGGAAGCATACGAGTAGGAGCTCAGCACCTGATGGCCGCCGTTGACGTACACCTCAACAGAGCCACGGTCCACGAACACGCGCAGATCCAGCGTGCCAGCGGCGAGCTCGGCTTCAGTCAGGGGAGCGGTGCGATAGCCGCGGTCGCCGTACTTCATGGCTTGGCGATCCACCACCACGCGGCCCAGCTGATCGTCGTATGCCACGTACGTGTATGCGCCGTCCTCGGTGGCGTTGATCTTCAATCCAGCGCGCTCGGCGGTGGAATGAGCCAGATCGATGGTCATTTCGATCTCCACGGCTTCGGCATCATCCGCGATGATCTGCTCGCCGTCCAGTTCCAGCGTAATGGAGCCGAGGTCGATGGTGTCCTCGCGCAGGCCGGTCATCTCGGCGGCCGGAGCGGTCACTACATCGCCATCCTCGCCCAGTGTGATCTCGCGCGGCAGAGTCATCTGACCGCACCAGCCGTCCTCCTGCATCGGAACCGGCTCCACGAACGGGCTCATCCAACCGTAGACCAGCTGGCGGCCGTCCACGTTGAAGGACTGCGGGGCGTAGTAGTTGTGGCCGCAGTCCCACAGGCGGAATTCGGTTTCCGGCTTGAATTCGCCGCCCGGCTCCCACGTACCGATCATGTAGCCGGCGTTACTGACGTTGCGGTTCATGAAGCCCTTCGGCTTGGAGCCCATCGCGGAGAAGCCGATAACCCACTTCTCGTTGCCGTCCTTGTCCTTAAGCGGGAAGAAATCGGGGCATTCAAGCATGAACACGTTCGGATCCGGGTGCTCGAACAGCACGCGCTCGTAGGTCCAGCGCACCATGTCCTCGGAGGAGAACAGCCACATCTGGCCGTGCTTGTCCTTGGAGGAAACGCCAAAGGTCATGTACCACGTGCCGGCGGTCTTCCAGACCTTCGGATCGCGGTAGTGGTGATCCACCTGGTCGGTCGGGCAATCGATGATCATGCCCTGCTTGGTGGCGGAGGTGAGCTCGTCGTTGTCCGGAGTGGCGAGCATCTGCACCTGCCAGTCGCCGCCGGTGTTGTCGTGGCCGTTGGCCCAACGGTGACCGGTGTAGTAGAACTTGAGCTCGCCGTTGTCATCGATGACGGCGGAACCGGAGAATACACCGTCCTTCTCCTGCTCCAGCGAGGGAGCGAACATGATAGGCTCGCGCTTCCAGGTGATCATGTCGGTGGAGGAAACATGGCCCCAGTGCATTGGACCCCACTGGGTGCTGTAGGGGTGCAGCTGGTAGAACACATGCCACCGGCCCTTGTAATAGCACAGGCCGTTCGGATCGTTAATCCATCCGCCGTTGGAAGCGATGTGGTACTTCGGGTACCAGCGGTCGTTACGCTTGGCGGCGAGTTCAGCCACGCCAGCCTCGGCCTTGGCCAGTTCAGCCTGATGATCGCGGATGGTGGTAAGTACGGGGTTTGCTGGAGTGAAGTCAGTCATGATACGTCCTTGCGATAGTTGGGATTGATAGGAACGTTGTTGTTGCGATTGTAAGGGATGTGCTGTAGACGGCAGGGGATTTCGAGGATGGTGGCGGCCGGAGGAGAAAAGGGAAGGAAACCTCCCAGCCGCCACAGGTTTTCGGATGGGTCCGGCTTCCATGTTGAGGGAGCCGGATGTGCATCAGGAGGCAGCCTTAGCTGCTTCCATCTGCTTGAGCTGCTTGTCCGTGTAGAACGGGTCGCCGCCGATGTCTTCGTTATCCTTCTTGATGACGAAGAAGCCATAAATCAGGGCCAGCAGCACGATGCCGGAGATCATCCAGAAGGTGATGCGGATGCCCATGTCGTTGTCAGGCATGAGTTCCTTCATGTAGCCGTGCAGGATGCCCAGCGGCGTGGAGAAGACGATCTGGCCCACTTGGGAGGCGATCTGGAAGCCGACCATGTACAGCGTGGCGGACAGCTTGGTGTCGAAGTGCAGGGTGAAGTAGCGGAATGCCGGCAGACAGAACAGCGGCACCTCGATGGAGTGGAACAGCTTGACGATGGAGACGGTGATCGGGTCGTGGAACACGCCGCACAGGCCGATGCGGGCGAACATCACGAAGGCGCCGAGCAGCAGGGAGTTGCGCACACCGATTTTGCGCATGATGATCGGGACTACGCCCATCATGGCGGACTCGAGGAACACCTGGAAGCTGTTCAGGGTGCCGTAGGTGGCTTGGCCGAGTTCCGGAGTGGAGAAGAGGTTGCGGTAATAGACCGGGAAGAACTGCTGATCGAACACCACGTAGAAAGTGTTGGTGAAGAGCATGAAGACCACGAGCACCCATAGGGTCGGCATGCCGAGCACGCCAATCATTTCCTTGAACGTCGGGCCAGACTTCTCAGCATTCGGGTCAGCGGCGGCCTTGAGCTTGTCCTTCTGCTCGGCGGGCACCCAGAAGGCATAGATGAGCAGCATGCCCAGACCACAGGCGGAGCCGACCCAGAAGTTGATCATCGGGTTGATATTGAACAGGAAGCCGGCGAACAGGGCCACGATGGCGTAGCCGAAGGAGCCCCATGCGCGGGACTGGCCGTATTCGAAGTTGAAGTGACGTGAATAGCGTTCGGTGACGGCTTCAAGCAGTGAGCAGGCGGCCATGAAACCAGCCGAGAGCACAATGGAGCCGATGAGTGCGCCAATCCAACGGGTGGTGCCGCCGGCCTCAATCATTGGCGCATAGACGAACTGGACGAACGGGCCCACGAGCGCCGCAATCACGGAGGTGCAGACCACAAGCTTGCGCTTGATACCGAGCTGATCCTGGATGGCTCCATAAGCGAACATGATGACCATGGTCGCTGCGGAGTTGATGGTGTAAATCATGCCGGCTTCGCCATCGGTCAAGCCGATGGACTCAAGCCAGACGCGGAAGAAGGACCACCAGATGCCCCAGGAGCAGAAGAACATGAAAATGCCGAGGGAGCTCTGCAGATAGGAGGGGTTCCTCCAAGCAGACTTGGATGCACTTGCCATAATCATCCTTTGATTACATGTTGTTGGTTGGTTGCTTCGTTGCTTCCGCATTCAGCTGCAATGCCTTGTGCGGAATGTGTTATGACACCAATGATTATGCCGCGTCAATCGATTTACGTCAATCGATTGACGTACTCGGCGTGTCGGGTATAAAAAAAGGCTTCTCTCATCGTGAGAGAAGCCTGAAAAGAAAGTCGAGCAAGGCGCCTACCTACTGCCGTACCGAGTGCTTTTCAATCAGCGTGCAATGAATCTTCGCCGGAATCGGCGCGTTAAGCGGTGGCAGCGGGGCAGTGGTCTCAGGCCATTCAAGGCCGTCAAGAGGACGGTCCTCGATCATTGAGACCAGCTTGATTGTGGCCCAATAGCCCATCTCGAAGTGCGGTAGCGCTACCGTGGTGAGCATAGGCGCCAGCGTCTCAGCCAGCACGCGGTGGTTATCCACACCCACCACCGAAATATCGTGACCTATGGTCAATCCGCGCCGCGCCGCGCACTCGTACACGTACCACGCGCGTGCATCGTTGAAGCAGAAGAATCCGTCAGGGTGGACTTCGTCGAATAGGCGGTCCACGGCCGCAAGGGCTGGATCATTGTTGAGCACGTTGGCCACCAGTCGCTCATCGTATGGGCGTCCGGCATCCTTCAGCGCGGCCTGGTAGCCTTCAAGACGCCCGTTTTGGGCGATCATCGTTTCGGCGCAGCCCACATAGGCAATACGCTCGCAGCCTGCACGGACCAGCCGCATGGTGGCGTCGTAGCCGATGCGGAACTCGTCCGGTTCCACGCTGGGAATCATGCCTTCCTCATCGGTGGCGTCTACCAGTACCAATGGCGTGTCTTTAAGCGCGGCGGGCACCCGAGTGATGCGGTTGGACATCTTGGCATATAGGAAGCCGTCCGAACCATACCGTTTGAGCGCGTCAATCTCTTGATCCTCGTCAGCTTGGGCGTCCGTGCTCACTACGATGAGCATGTACCCGAGCTGCTGAGCCGCATGCTGGGCTCCCAGAATAATGCCGCCAGCGTACGGTGTGGTGGCCACTTCCTCGCTGATGAAACCGAGGATATGCGTGCGGCCGGTGCGCAGCGAACTGGCCAGAGGATTGGATTTATAGCCAAGCTGTTTGGCGATGGCGCGTACCTGATCGGCAACGTTGCTTCGTACGCGGCCCTCATCGCGATTGTTAAGCACCAGCGACACAGTGGATACGGATACGCCTGCCTGCTGTGCAATTTCCTTCATGGTTACCATAACGTCAAACGATACACCTGATAAGCACGGCGCGTCACATCTCGCGCCATGCTACAGATTTCGTACCGCACCAATAAACAGTGGGATGTTATCCGGCGTCGTCAGCGCATAGAGGAATGGCCGATTTACTGTGAAATCCACAGACTGCTGTTGAGCAGGCGCGCCGGCTGCGTCGGTCCCTGCTTTGGTGAAAGCGCTGGCTTTTGCCCCATGCTCATTCACTTCGATTCGGGTGCCCTGGATAATCGAGCCGATGAATAATGCGTCGGTCGATGAATCTGTCATCTTGCCTAGATTGGCGGTTCCGGGAGTAAAGGCGTCGCTTACACCTAGTTCCTTTAATGCTGCAATCGTGTCATCAGATGCGAACGTAGTGTCAATAGTGAACCGTGGCAGGGAAACATTGACCAAGGCTGGTTCGGCGGAGACGCCCCAACCTTCAGGGGCATCAGTCATGCAACCATACTGGTATGAAGCCCCGAGGCAGGTGCTTAACGCCCAACGAAGCTTTGTAGTGTCTTGCACAATATCGTCAAAGCTGCCGGCTGCCGGCAGAAGAATGGTCAACGCACCGCCATTGTCGAACGGTATGGAAACTCGCTGCCAAGTGTTGTTTGTGTCATGCGCCCATACCATGCCATCGAAACTGCGATTCATCATCGGCACATCGTTATCGCCGACCGTGCCGTGGAAGGTTTGCTCGTCGGTGAATTCAGTCTTGAACGGGTCCTGCCAGCGCCCATCCGCATATACGGTATTGATGATGGAGATGACTTCGTTGTCCTCCAATGTGATTTGTGGTTTGAGGGAACCTTGGGTATGCTGATTAACCCATTGGCTCATGCGTTGTGCCGTTGAGTCATTGAATGGCAGCGACTGCACTTCTGCTTCGAAAGCATTCGTAACGTTGGCTTTGAAATCATTGCTGAGCTCGTGCTGATCATCCACCCACAATGAATTCGCAGTGCTCATCTGTGATTGTGAACCGCTGTACCGCCCATTAATGGAAAGGGGCAGCGATTGATAATCGTCGGTACTGAGTGCTTTGGTTCCGAGCAATGTATCGAGCTGTGAGCGGGTTTCGCCGGCTGCTCCCTGGTTGGCAATCGCCAATGCCATCCACATCGAGACAGGGGAGTAGTTCACATTGCCTTGCTGATTTTGTGCTGACTCCATTTGCAGAAACGCTGAGGCGGATTGATATGCAAAGTCAGAAGTGCTCGTGTTCACGGATTGTGTAGCTGATTGTGCCGCTGGCTTGAACAGCTGAAGGGTCAACAGACGTCCATCGCCGGCAGTCCACCATATACCGCCTGCGATGATGCACAGTAGTGCCGCTATCGCTGCGGCGATAATACGTACGATTCGCTTTCGATTGCGCTGCAATGTTCGATAATGATCAAGAGTCGAAGTCATGGCATATCTCCTCTCCATTGCGAACGATATGCTGCACTACTCATTATTAATGAATAAGGCGGGTTTGGCAATGAACCAGCATTGCCAAACCCGCCTTACAGACAGGAATGATATCCGTATGTTCAGTTGACCGAACGACGAGCGGTTTCCACGCCGAAGAAGCCGACGATGAGCATCGAAGCGATGGCGATCACGCTGATGGACACGAAGATGGACGTGGCACCAAGATTCACGAGCATCCAGCCCACTACCATAGGCATCAACACGTTGAGCAGCTTGGCGATGGCGTTGGCCACACCCACGCAACGGAAGCGCACCTTGGTAGCAAACAGTTCAGGAGCGTACACGGCCACCACGGAAGCCATCAGCACGTACAGGCACATCATGAGCAGGAAGCCCACAACAATGGCGCCAACGGTGGAAGTCTGGAAAGCGTACATCATACCGAACACACCAGTGAAGAGGAATGCCGGCACAATCGTGCGCTTACGGCCGATACGGTCGATGAGCAGGGAGCCGATAAGGCAGCCGACCGGAGCGCCGAGCATCATCATGGTGGAGGTGGTCAGCGAAGCGGAAAGGTTGATGCCGCGCTTGACAAGAATGGTCGGCACCCAGGAGGTGAAGGCGTAGGAGCACACGTTGGTGGCGCTCACGGCCACGATGGCCACAAGCAGGCAGATGCCGAGCGAGCGGCCACCGGCGTTACGAGTGGAATCAGTTGCGGACTTAGTAGCTTCAATAGGCTCAGAACCGTTGGCTTCAAGCTGCTTGACGATAGCATCGGCCTCGTCATAACGGTTGTGCACGGCAAGCCAACGCGGAGATTCCGGAATATCGCGGCGCAGCCACCAAATCACAGCAGCCACCAAGCCGATGCCCACGAACAGCGGACGCCAGCTCCAACGAGGAATGATGAACGCGCACAGCAGCATAGCGATTGGCACACCGCAGTTAGCCACGAGCGAGACAATCGCGCACCAATGGCCACGGCGATTCATCGGAGCGAACTCGTTGACCATAGCGAAGCCGGTGACAATTTCAGCGCCAAGACCCAAGCCTGCACCCAAGCGGCACAGGGAAAGAATGGCCATGTTCGGGGCGAACGCACCGAGGAAGGTGAAGCCGCCGAACAGCAGCAAGTTGATTTGGTAAGCCACACGGCGGCCCTTCAGGTCGCCGACGAAACCGGCCAGCAGCGAGCCAACCAGAAGGCCCAGGAAGCCAGCGGACATGAACGTGGAGTTCTGGGCCACGGTGGACCAGTGAGTGGACAGTGCACTGGAAGCCACGGCACTGCCGATATATACGTCGATGCTGTCCATCAGCATGCCAGCCGCCACCAGGGCGACGATGCGATAGAACATCGGAGTCTCATGCGCACGATCCATGCGCGAAACAATTTCTTCTACCTGTGCCTGATTCGCAACAGTGCCACGCTCCTGCATGGTGTTCATGGTTGCGGAATTTCCGGGAATCTGCTGTTCAGCAGCAGTCATAGTGAGCGCCTCTTCTACATCCTGTTGCAAGGCAACCGCTCAACGGTATATTGCCTTGCAACGAACTCATAGCGCGGGTTCGACTTCGTTTGCCCTTCCATTGTGTGGAATGGACAACGATTCCAAGCCTACGTCTTGAATTCACCTACATCGAACCATCATTGTGAGATGGCTCACGTACGTCAGGAAAGAACTATAGGAGCGTTTCCCATTCGTTCCCGTCCAGGGTCACATTGTGAACGGTAACGAATGGGAGTAGTCACTGCTGTTGTTGCTTCGCTGCCAGAATCTCATCCACCAACTTCGGCTTTTCAGTCAACTGACCAGTAAAACCGGGGCGAATATCCATATGCAGTACCAAAGAAGTACGGTATCCCTGTTCAGCGAGCTTCTTAGCGGCCTCGCCGGCTACTTTCAGCACGTCGTCAAGGTTGCCTTCCACATTAGTGAACAGGGCATTGGTTTCCTGTGGCAGACCGGATTCCCGGATTACTTCAATGGCCTGAGACACATAAGGAGAAACCTCGGAGCCGACGCCTGCAGCCGAAACCTGAATTGCCGCCACCGTGTTCAGATACGGCTTGCCGGTTTCCGGGTCAATCGGTACTTCCTGCTTCACGGCATTGCGATCAAGAACCATAATCGTCCTTCCATAAACAAGCTTCATAAAACAAAACAATGGCTCCTCTTGCCGAAAGGCAGAGGAGCCAGAAAAGAATCAGCGATACTTCCAGAAGTGATCCATCGGACCGGAACCATGCCCCAGATCCAACTGAGCCTTGAGCGCGCCGGTCAGATATTTCTTGGCATGCTTAATAGCCTTGGGCAGGGTATCGCCCAGAGCCAAATACGAGGCGATGGCGGAGCTTAAAGTGCAGCCGGTGCCGTGCGTGTTCGGATTGTTGATGCGCACGCCATCGAACCACGTTACGGTGCCATCGTTCTCAGCGAGCACGTCATTGGCATCCTCAGTACCATGACCACCCTTAACCAGAGCCGCGCAGCCATACTGTTCGCTGATGCGACGAGCAGCGGTTTCCATATCCTCCTGATCGTGAATCAGGGTATCGGTCAACGCTTCAGCCTCAGGAATATTCGGCGTTACCACAGTGGCCATGCCAAACAGTCGGCCGGTCAGTGCAGCCACAGCATCATCACTGATGAGCTTGGCGCCTGAAGTGGCCACCATCACCGGGTCAAGCACGATGTTGGTGGCACGATGCGCGGTCAGGCGGTCAGCGATCACGTTGATGATGTCCGCGGAAGAAACCATGCCGATTTTGACGGCGACCGGAGGAATATCCTCGAACACCATGTCAATTTCATCGGCCAGAATCTTCGGCTCGGTATCCTGAATGGAACGCACGCCGGTGGTGTTCTGCGCAGTGAGCGCAGTGATAGCACTCATGCCGAATACACCACATGCCAGCATGGTTTTCAGGTCAGCTTGCATGC
The DNA here is from genome assembly GCF_056357055.1 of Bifidobacterium sp. LH_416. Taxonomy (NCBI): domain Bacteria; kingdom Bacillati; phylum Actinomycetota; class Actinomycetes; order Bifidobacteriales; family Bifidobacteriaceae; genus Bifidobacterium; species Bifidobacterium sp. LH_416. The sequence continues at coordinate 104,334 of NZ_JBKEVJ010000003.1, forward strand.
CGGCGCCACCGGATGAATCCGAACCGGAAATCGCAAGTACTGCTGGCAATGTGGTGCTCATGAATGTCTCCTTTGGTCTCCTGCTAATACTGATGAGCGTAGCGAGGCGGCTGTACGTTTACTGCGCCTTCTGGTACAGCTTCGAGCCACCCTCTTGGAACTTGCGGCTCATCTCGGCCATACCAGCGGCAATATCGTCAGCATTCGTGCCAGTAGTGCCGGAGGTGCCAAGTGTGCTGGTGCCAGTGGCCAGAGCGCCACGAGCTTCCTGTGCGGAAGGAATCTTGCCAGCCAGCGTGTCCTGCACCAGCTTCTCCTGCGCAGCGGCACCGCCGAACTGCTTGCGAATGTTCTGGGAGATAGCCATCGAGCAGAACTTCGGGCCGCACATCGAGCAGAAGTGTGCCATCTTGGCCGGCTCAGCGGGCAGAGTCTCATCATGGAAGGCAATGGCAGTATCCGGATCGTAAGAGAGGTTGAACTGGTCCAGCCAACGGAACTCGAAACGAGCCTTGGAAATCGCCAGATCGCGATCCTGCGCATGCGGGTGATGCTTGGCAATATCTGCGGCATGGCAGGCGATCTTGTAGGCGATTACGCCCTGCTTCACATCGTCCTTGTTCGGCAGACCCAGGTGTTCCTTCGGCGTCACATAGCACAGCATGGCGGTGCCGTAACGGGCGATTTCCACGCCGCCGATGGCCGAAGTGATGTGATCGTAGCCGGGCGCGGTATCCGTGGTCAGTGGTCCAAGAGTGTAGAACGGAGCGTTCTTGCAGATGGCCTTTTCCATTTCGATGTTCATGCGAACGGTGTCGAACGGAATATGGCCTGGGCCTTCGATCATGACCTGAACATCCTTGGCCCAGGCGCGTTCAGTCAGCTCGCCCAGTGTCATCAGCTCAGCGATCTGCGCGGCATCGTTGGCGTCCGCCAGTGAGCCCGGGCGCAAACCGTCACCGAGAGAGAAGGCCACATCATACTTGGCGAAGATATCGCACAGTTCATCGAAGTGCGTGTACAGGAAGCTTTCCTGATGATGCTGCAAGCACCATTCAGCCATGATGGAACCGCCGCGGGAGACGATGCCGGTCACACGGTTTGCAGTCAGCGGCACGAAGCGCAGCAGCACACCGGCGTGAATGGTCATGTAATCCACGCCCTGTTCGCACTGTTCGATCACGGTATCGCGGAACAGCTCCCAGCTGAGCTTGGACGCATCATCCTCAACCTTTTCGAGTGCCTGATACATCGGCACAGTACCGATCGGCACAGGGGAGTTGCGCAAAATCCACTCGCGAGTGGTGTGAATGTCGTTACCGGTGGAAAGATCCATCACGGTATCGGCACCCCACTTGGTAGCCCAAGTGAGCTTTTCCACTTCCTCATCGATGGAAGAGGTCACTGCGGAGTTGCCCATGTTCGCGTTGAGCTTGGTCAGGAATGCGGAACCGATAATCATCGGCTCGGCTTCCGGATGGTTGATGTTGCACGGCATCACCGCACGGCCTGCAGCCAGTTCGGAGCGCACCAGCTCGACGTCGCAGTTCTCGCGCTCGGCCACGTACTTCATTTCCGGGGTGATAATGCCGTGGCGGGCATACCACATCTGAGTCACCGGGTGGTCCTTGGCGCGCATCGGCTGATGCTTGCGGCCACGCCATTCCTTGGTGGCACGACCACGCTTGATGGCGCGCTTGCCGTCATCGCCGAGATTGCGGCGGCGGCCCTCATATTCCTCAATATCGCCACGGTCGCGAATCCAGTCCAGACGAAGCGGCTTCAAGCCTTCCTTCGGATCGCACTTGGGGCCTTCGGTGTTGTAGTCGATGAATGGCGGGTTCGGGCCCACGCCAGGAGTGTCGGAGAGCTTGATTTCGGTGTAAGGCACCTCAAGATCGTAAGAACCGAACTGATTCTCGAAATGCACCGGCTTGGTCTTACGAATGTGCGCCTTATCGCGCTGCTTGGAACCGCGTGCCGCGATATCCACGCGCTGCTGCTTGGCGAGCTTCTGTGCGTCCTTGGCCTGCTTGGCGTTGGTGAACTTCTTCTCAGTGGCTTCGCTGCCGGCTTCTGCAGTGCCTTCCTGTGCGGCTTGCGTATCGGCAGCTGGAGTGTGAGTCACAATGCGGGGTGCGTACCCGTGCTTGGCATCGCCGCGCACAGCCTTCCAAGCCGCAACCATATCCTTGGTGGTTTGCTCCGGATCGTCAGCTCCGGCGATGGCGGAAACCACGAACCAGCCTGCGGCCTTGGTCTCGGCGAGCATGGCCATATCCTTAATGGTCACACCGCCGCCCACAACCACAGGGAACTCGCATGCGGCGCAAATCGTATTGATCTGCTTGGCATCCAAAGTCTTGCCAGAACCATCATTGCCACCCACGGAGGCTTCCGGCTTCGTCGTGGAAACGTGCAGCGGGCCTGCGCCAATGTAATCGATGCAGCCATCAGGTAGCTCGTTGATGAGCTTGACCAGACTTTCGGTTTCAGCGGAAAGACCAACAATGGCGTCATCGCCGAGCAGCGCACGGGCTTCGCGCGGCTCCATGTCCGTCTGACCGATATGCACGCCATCGACCTTGATTCCCTTGCGGCGAGCCTGCCAGACCACATCCGCACGATCATCGATAACAAAAGCCACGGAATCGGACTTGTTGTTGTCTTCGATGATTTGTGCGATGTCCTGAGCCATGGCGGTCAGTTCGGAGGCATCAGCGTTCTTAGCGCGCAGCTGGAGGAAGGTGGCGCCGCCGCGCAAGGCCTGATCGACAATGTCAGTCAGCGGTCGGCCTTTGCAATCGTCCGGTCCCACCACAAAGTATGCGGAAAGATCGAATGAATCGCGCATGGATGCATACGGATATTCGTTGCTCATTATTATTCCTTTGTTTGATATTGAGGAAGTCTGTAATATCGCCCGTCCTTAATTGCTGGACGAGCTGTCAGCGAAGCTGACTGAGGGGAGTTACCGCACCAGAATTTCCGATTCAGCCACCTGCTCGGCACTCACATTCCACAGGGCATCAAGGAAATGCACTTGGAAGGAACCCGGGCCTTCAGCCTTGGCTTCGGCGATTTCAGCTGCACGGTCATACAACAGGGAAGCGGCCAACGCTGCTACCAGCGGTTCGGCAACGGCAAGATACGTGGCAGTCACTCCGCCCAGAGAACAGCCGGCACCGGTAATCTTGGCCATCATTGCGCTGCCACCGGGCAGACGGTACACGTGCTCGCCATCGGTCACCAAATCAACTGCACCTGATACGGCTACAGCAGCCTTATGCGCTGGCGTAGATGAGGCAAGGAATTGTGCCAGTAGTTTCGCGGGTTCCACGGCGGCGTCAACTTCATCCACCGATTCCACGCCGGCTGGGCGGCTGGCTTTGTCTGCATCGAACAGGCCCCACATGGTTGCCAGCGCGATGACTTCGGAAGCGTTGGCGCGAATTACCGTTGGGGGAGCGGCTTTGAACGATTGCAAAATCGAAGTTCGGGTTTTGCCAATGCCGGCAGCCACCGGATCCAGCACCCACGGCTTACCGAGATAATTGAGGCGCTGTGCGATGGACGGTAACGCATCCTTATAGAACGGCAGTAATGTGCCGACATTGATATAGTTCGCGCCGGCAATTTTTGCCGTTTCGATTACATCATCCGGCAAGAAACTCATAGCTGCCGTGCCACCTGCCGCGAGCTGGGCATTGGCGACTAAATTAATGGTGACGAAATTCGTGAACGATTGCGCCAGCGGCGTCTTATCTTTCACGTCCCGTACTGCTTGCGCAATAGACGCGCGCAGCGGCGCTATATCATCTGGCTGGTTTGTGTGTGTACCACAATGTACGTGCGAATCATCGCTCATATCACTGCTCCCTACGATGGTCTTAACCAACAGGTTCTAAGGGTTAGGCTTGCGCCATTCTCAACCCGCCGTTGTCGCGGGTCCCCCTGCATTACATGACTGACGCTATGCGCTATTGCGGACAATTTCTTTACAAAATCGAACAGAATCATTGATTTCTGCCCATTACCTCTGGCGCGTCGTGCTTTCTGATGGTATGAGGTCGCTGTTCGTTTCTGCTACATGGATCATGCATGGATATCGTTGTGGCGTGTAGGATGAAGTCGTTTGCGTGAGCCCATGTTTCGGGGAGGAACTATGACCAATCAATCTGCCGTTGATATCGAACAAGTCAAGGAATATTCGCGCGCGTTCAATGCTGATCGAGCCAATCTCGTAGCCGCCAATGCTGCTGTCTCTACTGGCGTGCTTGCCGCAGCCACCGACTACCAAGGATTGCGTAATCTTCCTCGCGATTTCTCTATCGAATTGAAGCAGGGCTCAATCACCAACCAGGAGCGTTCCGGCCGATGCTGGATGTTCGCATCCCTGAACACCTTGCGCTACGAACTGATGCACCATTGGAATCTCGAGGATTTCGAGTTCTCTGAAACATATTTATTCTTCTGGGATGCCATCGAAAAGTCCAACACCTACCTTGAGTACGTATTGGAAACCTTGGATGAGCCCACGGATTCCCGTATTTTCGAAATCATCAACGAAGGCCCGTCCGATGATGGCGGCTGGTGGCAGATGTTCGCCGCATTGGTAAACAAGTATGGTCTCGTACCGAAGTCCGCATATCCGGAATCCGCGAACTCCCGTGATTCGGATGCGTTCAAGCAGTACCTCAATACCAAGTTGCGTGAGTTCGCTGCGGATTTGCGTCGCCGCCATACAGCCGGTGAATCATTGGAATCTTTGCGTGAAGCAAAGTGCGAGGATATGGCTACCGTCTACCGTATGTGCGCGATTGCTTTGGGCGAGCCACCGGCTACGTTCGATTTTCTTGCTCGCGTCAAGGATGATGATGACGACGATAAGGAGAAGACCAACGATTCCAAGCCGGAATCCGGTAAAGATGAGCGTAAGCAGATTCGCGAAACTGGTATCACTCCGCTGGAGTTCTATAAGAAGTATGTGCCGGTTGACGTCAACGATTTCGTGACCATCTGCAATGCTCCGATGGCTCGTACCCCGTTCGGCAAGCGTTACCGTATTCGCTATAGCGCGAACGTGATTGAATCCGGTGACATGGAATTCGTCAATGTGCCGCTGGACGTATTCAAAAAGGCGGCGGTTGATCAAGTTGCTGCAGGTCATCCGATTTGGTTCGCCTGCGACTGCATGCAGTTCGCATTGCGCGGCGAGGGCGTATTCGACCGTGACACTGTGCGTATTGATCAGCTGTTCGGCACTGAATTCACGTTTGACAAGGCCAATGGACTTGAATATGGCGACCGACCGAGCAACCATGCCATGACCCTCACCGGTGTCAATCTTGATAGCAACGGTAAGCCGAATCGCTGGAAGATTGAAAACAGCTGGGGCAAAGACAACGGCAAGGACGGTTACTATGTGGCCTCCGATGCGTGGTTCGACCAGTACGTCACCGAAATGATTATTCGCAAGGATGTGCTCGATGAGGCGACGCTGGCCATCGCCCAGTCCGAGCCGGTCGAGCTCGAACCGTGGGAACCACTCACTCGCCCCTGCCGCTGATGTAGGGGAGTGCCGCTATTCTGAAGCGGTTGTAAGTAAGTCCCCAAACCGTTCAAACCAGAAGGTGCATTGTGGCTCAATCTAAACTCGATGAAGTCGTATCCCTCGCAAAGCGTCGTGGCTTCGTATTCCCTGCCGGTGAAATCTATGGCGGCACTCGTTCCGCTTGGGATTACGGTCCGCTCGGCGTCGCGCTGAAGGACAACATCAAGCGTGAGTGGTGGCGTTCTATGGTCGTCACTCGCCCTGACGTGGTCGGCGTGGATACCTCCATTATTCTGCCTCCTGAAGTATGGGTGGCTTCCGGTCACGTGAGCGTATTCAACGATCCTCTCGTCGAATGCCTGAACTGCCACAAGCGCAACCGCGCTGACAAGCTTGAAGAATCCTATGCCGAAAAGCACGGCGACAAGATGCCGGAAAACGGCATGAAGGATATCGTTTGCCCGAACTGCGGCACCCGTGGCGAGTGGACCGAACCGCGTGACTTCAACATGATGCTGCGCACCCACCTTGGCCCGGTTGAGGACGAGAACAGCCTCCACTACCTGCGCCCGGAAACCGCGCAGGGTATTTTCGTGGACTTCAAGAACGTGATGACCTCCTCCCGTTCCAAGCCGCCGTTCGGCATTGCGAACATGGGTAAGTCCTTCCGTAACGAGATCACCCCTGGCAACTTCATCTTCCGTACCCGCGAGTTCGAGCAGATGGAGATGGAGTTCTTCGTTAAGCCTGGCACCGATGAGGAATGGCATCAGTACTGGATTGACGCCCGTACCCAGTGGTACTTGGATCTCGGTGTCAAGCCGGAGAACCTGCGCCACTACGAGCATCCGAAGGAAAAGCTGGCTCACTACTCCAAGCGCACCGTGGACATCGAATACAAGTTCGGCTTCCAGGGCTCCGATTGGGGCGAGCTTGAAGGTATCGCCAACCGTACGGACTTCGATCTTACCGCTCATGCCAAGCACTCCGGCGAAGACCTGAGCTACTTCAACCAGGCCACTGGCGAGAAGTACATTCCGTACGTCATCGAGCCGGCCGCTGGCCTGACCCGCTCTCTCATGTGCTTCCTGGTGGACGCCTACGATGTGGACGAGGCTCCGAACACCAAGGGTGGCGTTGACAAGCGTACTGTGCTGCGTCTTGACCCGCGCTTGGCCCCGATTAAGGCTGCTGTGTTGCCGCTGTCCAAGAAGCCGGAGCTGCAGGAGGTTGCCCACAACCTGGCTGCTGATCTGCGCTTCAACGAATGGATGATTGATTACGATGAGTCCGGTGCTATCGGCCGTCGTTACCGTCGTCAGGACGAAATCGGCACCCCGCTGTGCATCACCGTGGACTTCGATACGCTTGAAGATCACGCCGTGACCATTCGTGAACGTGACACGATGGCTCAGGAACGCGTTGCTCTGGACAAGGTGGCCGATTACGTTGCCGCTCGCATCAGCGAAAAGCGTACCCGCGTGCCGCTCAAGCCGGTCGAAATGGGTGGCGAACCTTGGCCTGCCTCCGGCATTCAGGAAGCTGGCGGCCTGTACTAAGCCATAGCCGTCTAACGTGATTTCCCCTCGCACAAGAGGGGAGCTGTCACCAGAAGGTGACTGAGGGGAGCCCTGCTAAAATACGGGGCTCCCCTCAGTCTGCTTCATCGCAGGCTCTTTTGCATCTCGAGCAGCAGTATCCAACAGGGAAACACATGGTAGAACCCAATCTCGAAACCGTCATTACTGAACCTCACGAGACTGATAATCTCGATCCTCGTACAGATTCGCCAACTCGTTCAGACGAGCCTGTGCATATCGCTCCCGTGAAACTTGGCAATATTACTGTGCCGACTCCGGTGGTACTTTCTCCAATGGCCGGTGTAACGAATTGGCCTTTCCGTGTGATTTGTGAGGAATACGGTCCAGATGGCCTCTATGTAGCGGAAATGATTACCGCGCGCGCTTTGGTGGCAAGGAACCCTAAAGCGTTGCGACTGTGTCATTTTGCGCCGAGTGAAAAGATTCGTTCGCTTCAGCTGTATGGAGTAAACCCTTCTATCACTGAGCAAGCCGCCAAAATCGTGGTCGATGAAGGCATGGCTGATCATGTGGATCTGAATTTCGGTTGCCCTGTTCCTAAAGTCACCCGTCGTGGCGGCGGATCAGCGCTGCCTTGGAAAACAGATATATTCACCGACTTGCTGTCGCGCGTTGTTGCGGTATGCGAGCCGGCAGGTATTCCTGTTACTGCAAAAATTCGTGTGGGCATTGATCATCAGCATGAGACCTTCCTTGAAGCTGGGCATATTGCACAGGAAGAAGGCTGCAAAGCAGTAACTTTGCATGCTCGTACCACCGCTGAATATTACGGTGGTCATTCGGATTGGTCCCGGATTGGTGAGCTCAAAGAGCATGTGAGCATTCCTGTATTCGGCAATGGTGATATTTGGGGTGCCGAAGACGCTTTGGAAATGGTTCGCGAAACCGGATGCGATGGCGTGGCGATTGGCCGTGGATGCCAAGGCCGCCCATGGTTGTTCGCCAATATCAAGAACGCATTCGCCGGCAAGCCTGAGCGAATCAATCCGAACCTTGGCGAAGTCTGCCAGGTCATCCATAGACATGCAGAATTGTTGACCGAATTCTACGATGGCGATGAAATGATGGCTGTGCATGATTTGCGCAAGCACATCGCTTGGTATCTCAAGGGATTCCCTGTAGGTGGATCAACGAGAAAAGCCTTCATGGAATGCGAGAATCTCGCCGACGTGGATCGTGAGATTGCTCGCCTTGACCCCACCATCGAATATCCGCCGCGAGTGATCGACAAACCCCGTGGACGTGTGCGCTTCGCTAAAAAAGTGCATCTTCCTTACGGCTGGCTGGAATCCCGTACCACCTCCCATGAGGAGAGAGAAGCCCTCTTCGGTGATGATCCGATGGACGCCAGCTATTAATTCTTTCCAGTAATTCCCTGTTGGGAATAGACAACGAGTTGGACTGGGAAGGTGCTTTGACGGCACTTTTTGGTCTGCTCGCAGAAAAAATTGCACAACACGCACTAATCCATGTGCGAATTGACTCCACGAGTAGGGCAGTTGCGCTACTCTTGGGTGTAACCGTGAAGTGACAGGAGCCAAACGTGAGCGAGATCGCCCAGACTGAGTTCAACGACAAGACCAACATTAAGGTCGTCGGCGTAGGCGGAGCCGGCGGCAATGCCGTTAACCGTATGATCGCCGAAGGATTGCAGAACGTTGAATTTGTGGCGGTAAATACCGATGCCAAGGATTTGTTGCGTTCTGACGCTGACGTCAAGATCTCTTTGTCTGATAAAACCAGCCGTGGTCTTGGCGCCGGTGCCGACCCCGAGCGTGGTGCAAAGGCCGCTCAGGATCATCAGTCCGATATCGAGGAGGCCCTGAAGGGTGCCGATATGGTCTTCGTCACCTGTGGCGAGGGCGGCGGCACCGGTACGGGTGCCAGCCCGATTGTGGCTCGTACGGCTCATCAGCAGGGTGCTTTGACCATTGCTGTGGTGACCCGTCCGTTCAGCTTCGAAGGTCCGCAGCGTTCCGCATCTGCTGATTACGGTATCGAGAACCTTCGTAAAGAAGTCGATGCTTTGATCGTTATCCCGAACGATCGTCTGCTTGAGCTCTCCGATCGTTCCATCGGCATCATTGAAGCGTTCAAGACCGCAGATACCGCTTTGCTTGCTGGTGTGCAGGGCATCACGGATCTTATTTCCATGAATTCCTACATTCACGTCGATTTCAATGACGTGAATTCCATTCTGCGTGGTGCAGGTACCGCACTGTTCGGCATTGGTTCCGCGCGGGGCGAGGATCGTGCTACGCAGGCCGCCGAAATTGCTATCAGCTCCCCGCTGCTGGAGGAAAGCATCGAGGGCGCTCATGGTGCGTTGATTAACATCGCTGGCCCGACTGATCTGAAGCTGCAGGAAGCTTCCGCAGCTACCGAACTGGTTCGTAAGGCTATTCACCCTGAGGCTCAGATTATTTGGGGTCTTGCTCTGGATGATGCTTACGGTGACGAAGTCCGCGTTACGGTTATCGCTGCCGGCTTTGATCATGTTTCCGCACAGGATGCTGACGATCAGGAAGTGGTGACTCCGGTTGTGCCTGCACAGCCTGTTAAGCCTGCCGCTGTCCCGACTCAGGCCGCTCAGCCCACTCCAGTGGCGCAGCCAACCGTGCAGCCGACGTTCACCCCGAGCACCGGTGATTCCGCTTCGCTGCCGTTCGATGATCCGACTTCCGAACATCCGACCATTTCTCTCAACGATCCGGCGGGCGATCTCGACATCCCCGACTTCCTGCGCTGAAAGGACTGAACCATGGCTGGGTTCATGAAAAACGCGATGTCTTACCTGGGCATGAGCGATGTGGCAGATGACGATGACGAGTTCGTTGAGGAGGAAGAGGAGCAGCAGCAGAAGCCTCAGCCGAAGTCGAACTTTGACTCTGACCACACGGTAACCCCGTTGGCTCAGACCACTCCGGCACCGAGCCAGAGTTCGAAGACTACGCCTTTCCAAGGCGGGCGAGTCAACCGAATCACCACGATTCATCCGAAGTCATATGAGGATGCTCAGTTGGTAGGCCGTGCATTGCGCGACGGTGTGCCTGTGGTGCTGAACCTGACCGGCGTATCTGAAGCGGTGGCATACCGCATTGTTGACTTCTCTGCAGGTGTGGTATTTGGTGTGCGCGGTTCTCTTGAACGTGTCACTCCGCGTGTGTTCCTGCTGAGTCCTGCTCAGGTGAACATCAAGGTTGAAGAGCCTGCAAACGCGGCGTCTGCTCGAGATTTGTTCTCCGACTGACCTGCACAAGTACACGTTGCATCGCACGTTGCACTTATTGAGCTGTTAAGAATTGGCCGATTCCTTTCGAGGGAGTCGGCCAATTCTCATTGAGCTCCCAGCAAACTTTTCACATAGCCTTGTTACGCTTACCCCCATGTTGCCTTTTGTCTTTTCGCTGATTGGCCGTATTCTTGCGTGGCTGATTAATGCATATATCACCGTGCTCATTATTCGTATGGTTCTTGATTGGGTGTCCATTTTGGCCCGCAATTGGTATCCACGTGGTATTGTGGCCCAGCTCATCAATTTGGTGTACACGATTGCTGAGCCGCCGTTGCGCTGGTTGCGTCAGTACATCAAGCCGCTTCCGTTGGGAGCTGTCTATCTTGATATGAGCTTTATAGTGCTGTATTTTGCGCTGGTTGTGCTCGAAAGCGTCGTTTATCTTATTTTCTGATGCTTGATTGCTGATTTTTGTGCCGAATACGGCATGTCGCACCTTGAAAATCGGCACAAAACTCCCATGAATCGAAGGGGTCGTGATAGCATCAATACTTGATACCAACGTAAGCGAGGGCAAAGCCCCAAAGCGAGGTGCAATATTTATGGCTCTGTTGACGCCGAAGGATATTAGGGAGCACACCTTCCAGACCGTGCGATTCAAGGAAGGTTACGATGTCGACGAGGTTGACGACTTCCTCGATCAGGTCACGGAAACTGTGGAGGCGCTGGGCCGCCAAGCAGTAGCCGGTGGTCAGGCAACCCAGGCTCTGGGTCCCGACGTGACCAACCTGAATGCCAAGATTTCCGAGCTGACTGGTGAAGTGCAGAAGCTCCAGGCTGAGAACAACGAGCTGAAGAATGCTGCCGCTCAGGGTCAGCAGTCTTCTGCAGAAGGTGATAAGGCCGCTCAGCTGGCTGCCGCCAAGCTCAGCGAAGCAGAGGAATCCAACCGTGCCCTCTCTGCTCAGAATGATCAGCTCAAGGGGCAGGTCGATCAGCTGAATGCTCAGATTGATCAGCTGACTGCTCAGGCTGCTCAGGCTTCCGGCAACCAGGAAGCTGTTGGCCAGCAGATTGCCGCTATTCAGAAGGAACGCGATCAGTTCCGTGCCGCTAACGAAGAGCTGTCTCGTCAGCTCGCTGCTGCTCAGCAGCAGGGTGGTGTTGCTCAGCAGCAGGCCGCTCAGATTCAGGAGCTGTCTCGTCAGCTCGAAGAAGCCAAGCAGCGTGAGAACCAGCTGCGTGCTCAGGTCTCTAAGGTTGAGCCGAGCACTGAAACCGGTTCCCTGCAGAAGATTGCCGGTGCCGCATCCATGCCGGGTAGCGAGCCGGAGCGCGCAACCGCTATGTTGACTCTGGCCATGCAGCTGCACGATCAGTACGTGGAGAAGGGCAAGACCAAGGCTAAGGAAATCACCGAAGCCAGCCAGAACAAGTACAACGATTTGGTCACCAAGGCCAACACCTACTCCGATCGCACTCGTTCTGAGGCTGACGCCTACCGCGATCGCGTGCACGCTGACGCTGACGCTTACTCCAAGAACACCCGTACTGACGCCGACACGTATTCCGAGAACACTCGTGCCGACGCAGACTCCTACTCTGAGAAGACCCGTCAGGATGCTGACAACTACTCCAAGACTCAGCACACCGATGCTGACGAGTACGAGGCAGATGTGCAGCGTCGTGCAGCGGAATACGACAAGCAGACTCGTTCCGCCGCTGACACTTACGCACAGCAGGTGCGCGACAACCTGCAGAACCAGTCCAAGGTCATTGAGGGCAACATTCAGAGCCTCAAGCAGTTCGAGACCGAGTACCGTGCACGCCTGACCGAGTTCCTCGGCCAGCTTGCCGCACAGGTTTCCGAGTCGAACAACTACCAGGACCAGACCTCGTCCAAGGCCAACTGAGCGTAGGTAGGTAAGTCGTATGACGAACCAACAGGGACGGCTGCGTATTCACGCGGCCGTCTTTGCATGTGTAGCCGCAGTTGCATTGATGATTGACCAGTTCACCAAGTTCTGGGCACTAGCGGCATTATCCAACGGTCAAACCATCCGCGTGATTCCGGGACTGTTGTCTCTGACTTTGGTGCGCAATCCAGGCGCATCCCTAGGTATGGGGTCCGGTGCCACGTGGGTGATTAGTTTGCTCGCTATCGCAGCATGCTGTGCATTGATTTACTACGGATTGCGTGCAATTTCATTGCAGTGGACCGTGGCATTGTCCTTTGCATTTGCTGGTGCTTTCGGCAATCTTATTGATCGTGTGATGTATGCAGATGGATTCCTCAACGGTAAAGTTGTGGATTTCCTGAACTATGGATGGTCCGTGGGTAACGTGGCAGATATCTATCTTGTAGTAGCCGGTGTGGTTATTGTGATTTTGATTCTGCGCAATGTTCCTTTTACTCATAACGATGTGGCTGAACAGCGTGAATCATCCGAGACAAAGGTGGACGCCGAGTAATGAATCGTATGGTTCCTGCTCCTGATGCGCTCATCGGTAAACGATTTGATGTTGCCGTAGCGAAAATGCTCGGTATCTCCCGTTCTAAAGCGGCCGACCTGATTGATTCAGGCCAGGCACGAGTGCTGGGGCGTGATGTTGCTCGCTCCAGCACTTTGGCCGCAGGGGAAACCGTTGAATTCGATTTAATCGAAGAACGCAAAGAGCCGGAACCTATCGCCAATGATATGGCTGTGGTCTATGAGGACGACGATGTTGTTGTAGTCGATAAGCCAGTAGGCGTCGCCGCCCATGCTTCTGTTGGATGGACCGGTCCCACGGTTCTTGGTTCCCTGCGCGATCGTGGTGTGCATATTACTGCTCTTGGTGCTGCTGGCCGTGAGGGTATCGTTTCGCGTCTGGACGTGGGTACCTCTGGATTGATGCTCGTATGCAAGTCTGATTTGGCATACACCGAGATGCGTCGTCAGTTTGCTGAGCATGAGGTGAGGAAAACCTACCATGCATTGGTGCAAGGTTCACTGAAGCAAAACAAGGCGACTATTGAGGCGCCGATTGGACGTGCCAAGGTTTCTGATTTTCGTTTTTGCGTGACTCCAGCAGGTAAGCCTGCTGTGACTCACTGGGATGTGATGGAACGATTCGGTCACGAGGCCACTTTGGTTTCTGTGAACCTCGAAACCGGTCGCACTCACCAGATTCGCGTGCATTTTTCATCTATTGGCCACCCGCTGTGCGGCGATCCGATGTATGGTGCCAATCCGGTGCTTTCTGAAGCACTCGGACTGGATCGTCAATGGTTGCATGCCATGAAACTTGAATTCCGCCATCCGCGAACCCGCATCTGGACCACGGTTGAATCGCATTATCCAGCTGATTTGGCCGCCGCGCTTGACGTGATGCGTGCTCGTCATGCCGATGCATCTCTTCAGTCCTGATTTGCCAGCGGCTTGTTCCTGACTTATCACTCTGATTGTTCCTGACTCCTCAGCTGATTGTTCTTGAGTTTTATCGGCTTATTCCTAACTACTATCTCCTGACGATTATCGATTTTTTGACCGTTGAAACCTTTGACTGTCGGTTTTTTAACACTGACTGTCGGTTTATTGACATTGACTGTAGGTTTTCCAACACCGACTGTAGGAATTCCGACGAAAAACGTTGGTTTCCCTACAGTCGGTGTTGGAAAACCTACAGTCAAGAGTTGCTGAGCAGAGCGTGCGGTATGGTGGAACGCATGGCTGAAATGGGGAACTTCGTACATCTGCACAACCACACGCACTATTCGCTGCTGGACGGCGCTTCGAAGATTCCAGCATTGGCGAAGCGTGCCGCGGAACTAGGCATGCCGGCCGTTGCCATCACCGATCACGGCAACATGCATGGCGCATACGAGATGTACACCAATTGCGTGGCCAACGGTGTTAAGCCGATTATTGGTATCGAGGCTTATGTAACCCCGGAGACCGCTCGCCAGGATAAGTCCCGTGTGCATTGGGGCACTGAGGCTCAGCGTCGCGATGATGTGTCCGGTGGCGGTTTGATTACCCATATGACGATGTGGGCGGAGACCGATGAAGGCTTGGTGAATCTCATCAAGGCTTCTTCAGTGGCCAACCTTGAAGGTCGCGTGATGCGCTACCCGCGTATGGATAAGGAAGTGCTTGCCACCTATTCCAAAGGCGTGATTGCATCCTCAGGCTGCCCATCCGGCATTATCCAGACTCGTTTGCGCCTTGGTCAGTTTGATGAGGCACTGCGCGCTGCTGGCGAGATGCAGGATATTTTCGGCCGCGATAATTTCTTTATCGAGCTGATGGACCATGGGTTGAAGATTGAGACCCAAGTGACCAAAGATTTGCTAACGATTGCCAAGAAACTGGATGCTCCAATTCTGGCGACAAATGATTCGCATTACGTACACGCGGAAGATGCAGGTGCACAGGATGCAATGCTGTGCATCAACTCCGGCTCTCGTCTGGATGATCCGGACCGATTCAAGTTCGATGGTACTGGCTACTACCTGAAGACCTCCGAGGAGATGCGTGCCCTGTTCAAAGAACATCCCGAGGCCTGCGACAATACGCTCAGGATTGCCGAGCGCTGCAATGTGATGTTTGACGATCATGAAGATGGCGCGTTCATGCCGAAATTCCCCTGCCCTGAAGGATGGGATGAGACCAGCCTGTTCTTGAAGAAGGTCGAGGAGGGCCTCGAAAAGCGTTATGACGGTAATCCGCCGCTGGAAGTGCTGAAGCAGGCGGACTATGAGTGCGGCGTGATCTGCCAGATGCAGTTCTGCGGCTACTTCCTCGTGGTGGCTGATTACATCCAGTGGGCCAAGGATCACGGCATCATGGTGGGGCCGGGCCGTGGCTCCGCTGCAGGCGCCATGGTCGCGTATGCGATGGGCATTACCGAGCTCGACCCTCTGAAGCATGGCCTGATCTTCGAGAGGTTCCTGAACCCGGAGCGTGTGAGCCTGCCGGATATTGATGTGGATTTCGACCCTGAAGGCCGTGCCCGCGTCATCGAATACTGCGGTGAGAAATACGGCACTGACAAGGTCGCGCAGTGTGTGATCTACGGCACCATCAAAACCAAGCAGGCGCTGAAGGATTCCGCTCGAATCATGGGCTACGAGTTCTCGGTAGGCGAGAAAGTCACCAAGGCGTTGCCACCTGCAGCTACGGGCGGTAAGGATATTAGCCTGCATGACATCTTCGATCCGACCGCGAAGCGATATGCGGAGGCACGAGAGTTCCGCGAGCTTTATGAGTCGGACCCGGATGCTCGCCGCATTACCGAGGAAGCGAAGGGTATTGAAGGCCTGATTCGCCAGACTGGTGTGCATGCGTGCGCCACCATCATGGGTAGTGCTCCGATTACGGATACATCGCCGCTTCTGGAACGTACCGACGGCACGATCACAACCACGTTCGAATATCACACATGTGAAACGCTGGGCTTGGTCAAGATGGATTTCCTTGGCCTATCCAACTTGACGGTGATTCATGACACGTTGAGGAACATCGAGTCAAACGGCAAGCCGGCCATCGACTATACAAAGATTCCGTTGGACGATAAGGCGACGTATGAACTGTTGTCTCGCGGTGATACGTTGGGCGTGTTCCAGCTCGATTCCGATGGCATGCGAAGCCTGCTCAAAACGTTGAAGCCAGATAACTTCAACGATATTTCCGCACTTATCGCTCTGTACCGTCCGGGCCCTATGTCAATGGACTCGCATACCAACTACGCGAAGCGTAAGAACGGTTTGCAGAAGATTACGCCGATTCACCCTGAACTCGAAGAGCCATTGAAGCAGGTGCTCGACGAGACGTATGGTCTGATTATTTATCAGGAGCAGGTGCAGTCTGCCGCGCGAATTCTTGCTGGTTATTCGCTGGGTAAGGCAGACGTGCTCAGGCGCGCCATGGGTAAGAAGAAGCCGGAAGTGCTGGCCAAGGAGAAAGTGCCGTTCTTCGCGGGCATGAAGGAGCACGGCTATTCCGAAGAAGCTGCGAACGCGGTGTGGGATATTCTGGTTCCGTTCTCCGGCTACGCGTTCAATAAGGCGCATTCCGCTGCTTATGGTCTGATTTCTTACTGGACTGCATACTTGAAGACCCACTATCCGGTGGAATTCATGGCTGCTTTGTTGCAAGGTGCAGCCACGAACAAAGACAAGACCGCGCTCTATCTGGGTGAGGCACGCCGCATGGGCATCCAAGTGCTTTCCCCGGATGTGAACGAATCTGTGTACGAGTACTCCGCAGTCGGCGACGTCGTACGATTCGGCCTCGGTGCAATCCGCAATGTCGGCGAAAAAGCGGTGGCGGATATCATCGCCGAACGCGAGGGCCCACGCGGTAAGTTCGTGAACTTCATGGACTTCATTCGCCGTGTGCCATTGACAGCATTGAACCGTCGCTTGGTGGAATCGCTGATCAAAGCCGGTGCATTCGATTCGATTGACCCAAACCGTCGTGCACTATTCACCGTGCATGAGGCCGCCATCGATTCGGTAGTGAGCCTGAAGCGCAAGCAGGCTGAGGGCCAGTTCGATCTGTTCTCCGATGATGATGACGGGGGAGCGGAAGCCATGGGCGACGCTTCCGTGACCGTACCGGACGTGGAGGAGTGGGATAAGAAAACCAAGCTCAATTTCGAACGCGAAATGCTTGGCCTGTACGTATCCGACCATCCGCTTTCTGGTATGCAGTCGGTGCTCGCAAGCCTCAGGGAGATGTCCATTGCCCATTTGATTGATAGGGCCAAGACCATGCCGGACGGCCAACAGGTCACCTTGGCTGGTCTGGTCACTGGCGTGGATCGTCGAGTCTCCAAGAAGGGCAACCCATGGGCCATTGTTACTATCGAGGACATGGAGAGCAGTATCCAATGCATGTTCTTCGGCAAGGTGTACGAGGCCGCTGCCGCTGAGCTGGCGGTGGACGCCGTAGTGCAGATTCGTGGACAGGTGGAATTGCGCGACGAAACCGTTTCACTGCGAGCTACGGAAATGCAGGTGCCAACTCTGGAAGCGGAAGATGAGCGACCGTTGGTTATCACTTTGCCGACTGTGGCATTGGAACTGGATCGTATGGCTCGTTTGGGCCAAGTGCTTGCTTCACATCCTGGATATAGCGAAGTGCACCTTGCTGTAATGGATGAAAAAGGCAACGCTCAGGTGCTGACCTTTGGCGATCGATTCCGTGTGAAGCGAGATACTTCGCTATTTGCCGAAATCAAAATCCTCTTCGGCCCTAGCTGCTTGCCTGCTGCATGAGATTCGAGTCAATGCTGGTGCTGGCAATCGCGTAAACCTACAATGGGCGTGGAATATGAATCGTCCTGAAGGGGGAGCGATACAGATGAGCCAGCAACTCGAATCGCCAACAATTACGTTGCGAGACAAGGCTAAGTCAGTCATTCCGCAAATTGGATTTGGAACATTCCAGATTCCTCCGGAAGATACGCAACGTGCCGTTGAGGAAGCTTTGGAAATTGGCTATCGTCATATCGATACTGCTGCCGCGTATTACAACGAAGCACAGGTGGGTGATGCGCTCAAAGCCACAGGCATGGCCGGCAAAGTGTGGGTGACTACGAAGCTACGCAACTGCGATCAGGGATACGATGCAGCAATGGTGGCGTTTGAGGAATCGCGCAAAAAGCTCAAGGTCGATGTCATTGATATGTATCTGATTCATTGGCCTTTCCCTGCTGCTGGTTTCTATAAGGAAACGTGGCGCGCACTGCTGAAGCTTCGTGATGAGGGTGCGATTCGCGTGCCTGCAGTCAGCAATTTCTTGCCTGAGCATTTGCGCGCGATTATTGAGGATTCCGGCGAAGCTCCTGCGGTCAATCAAATCGAAGTGCATCCTCGCTTCAGTCAACCGGGCAATCTTGCGTTCTGCAAGGCGCATGGCATTGTTGCTGAAGCATATAGTCCGCTGGGCCATGGCAAGGATATTGAATCCGCTCCAGTAGTGGCAGCAGCTCAGGCGCATGGCGTTACTCCAGCGGCAGTGGTGTTGCGCTGGCATACGCAGGAAGGCCGCATTATTATTCCAAAGTCGAAGCATGTGGAGCGTATGCGCGCAAATCTTGCCAGCGCCGACTTCGATTTGACTGCGGCAGAGCTCGCTGCCATTGATACCTTGGACGAGCCGAACGGTAACGTGAGCGCCAATCCAGCTACTTTTACGCACTCCCAGTCGTGGGCTGATCAGCACGTGCGTGGCAATATCTGATAATTCCACACGACGCTGCAAGTTGCCTATAGCGAATTCAGCAATAATGCGACAAGATGTCCATCAAAAGGTTGACGCAATGTCAACAAACTCTCCAAAGGAGGAGTGTTATGTACTATTCCAACGGTAACTATGAGGCCTTCGCTCGTCCAAAGAAGCCGGAAGGCGTCGACTCCAAGCATGCCTACATTATCGGCACTGGACTTGCCGCACTTTCCGCAGCCTGCTATTTGGTGCGCGATGGTCAGATGCCGGGCAATCATATTCACATTCTCGAGAAAGATCCGGTTCCAGGCGGTGCCTGTGATGGTGCGGATATTCCAGGACTCGGCTATGTGATGCGCGGCGGGCGAGAAATGGACAACCATTTCGAAGTCATGTGGGATTTGTTCCGTTCGATTCCCTCCATCGAAACCGAAGGCGTCAGCGTACTGGACGAGTACTACTGGCTCAACAAGGAAGACCCGAATTACTCCCTCTGCCGTGCCACCAAAGACCTCGGTAAAGACGCCGGATTCCAAGGCAAGTTCGGCTTAAGCGACAAAGCTTCTCAGGAAATCATGAAGCTCTTCTTCACACCGGATGAAGAGCTCTACGATAAGCCCATCACCGATTTTTTCGATGATGAAGTGTTGAACTCCAACTTCTGGCTGTACTGGCGCACGATGTTCGCGTTTGAAAACTGGCATTCCGCACTGGAAATGAAGCTGTACATCAAGCGCTACATCCACCACATCGGTGGTCTGCCGGACTTTTCCGCATTGCGCTTCACCCGGTACAACCAGTATGAATCGATGATTCTGCCGATGGTCAAGTATCTGGAAAGCCACGGCGTGGAGTTCCATTACAACACCAAGGTGGAGAATGTCGAATTCGCTATTGGCGGTGGCGATGGGCCGAAGCGTGAGCATACCGGCGTTGGCCAGGATACGATTTTGAAGATTCAGGCCACCTCTGGCGTGTTCAAGCGCAACCCATTCAGCTCGCCGACCAAGAAGCTTGCCGTTCGTCTTGATGTGGACCATGAGGGTGAGAAATCTTCAATTGATCTGACTGAGAATGATTTGGTATTCATCACCAATGGTGGCTGTGTGGAGAACTCCACGATGGGTTCGCAGAATTCTCCGGCTGCATGGAATCCGGATTTGAAGCCGGGCGGCGGATGGGATATGTGGCGCAACATTGCCAAGCAGGACCCCAGCTTCGGCCATCCAGACAAGTTCTGCTCCGACCCGCAAGCCACCAAATGGATGAGCGCTACCGTCACCACACTGGATAAGGAAATTCCGCCGTACATTCAGAAGATTTGCAAGCGCGACCCGTTCACTGGTCACGTGGTCACCGGCGGCATTGTGACCGTAACCGATTCCAACTGGTTATTGAGCTGGACGTTGAACCGTCAGCAGCAGTTCCGTGATCAGCCTAAGGATCAGCTGTGCGTATGGGTCTACGGCTTGTTCCCGGATAAGCCCGGCAACTATGTGAAGAAGCCGATGACCGAATGCACTGGTGAGGAAATCTGCGAGGAATGGCTCTACCACATGGGCGTGCCCACCGACAAGATTGAGGCGCTCGCCAAGAACCACGCCAACACTGTGCCAGTCATGATGCCATATATCACAGCATTCTTCATGCCTCGCGCAGCTGGTGACCGCCCGGACGTGGTACCGGATGGCGCGGTGAACTTCGCGTTCCTCGGCCAGTTCGCAGAAACCCCTCGCGACACGATTTTCACCACCGAGTATTCGATGCGCACCGGTATGGAAGCGGTATACACCTTGCTTGATGTGGATCGCGGTGTTCCGGAAGTGTGGGGCAGCGTATACGACGTGCGCAATCTGCTCAATGCCACGGTCAAACTGCGCGACGGTGCTCCTGTGACGGATATGAAGCTCAACTTTGTTGAGCGTGCAGTACTTGGCAAGGTGCTGAAGAAGCTCGATGGCACAGATATCGCCACCCTGCTCAAGGAGTACCACGTCATCTGATTGCTGGTTTATCTGGCACTATTGGTTTGACACTGCATAAATACAAGGAATTCGAATATGACTGCACCGCAAACTTGGATGATTCGCCACGCTACTATTGCTGATTTGGATGCATTGGATTCTATTGAGGAACAATGTTTCCCTGCAGCGGAGGCGGCAAGTCGAGCATCGATTCAAGAGCGGTTGCAGTCATATCCGGAATGTTTTTGGCTGTTGACTGATGGCGATGCTGTTGCTTCCTTTATCAATGGTTTCGCTACCAATCGTCGTGACTTGACCGATGACATGTATGAGGACGCTACCCAGCATGACCCGCATGGCGATTGGCAGATGATTTTTGGTGTTGATACTGCACCGATGTATCAGCACCACGGCTATGCAAGCATGCTGATGCAGCAGGTGATTGAGGATTCCCGCGCACGTGGACACAAAGGGCTGGTGCTCACCTGCAAGGATCGGCTTGTGGGTTTCTATGCGCGATTCGGTTACCAGGATGAAGGTATCTCCGATTCCACCCACGGTAACGTGGTATGGCACCAAATGCGCTTGACGTTCTAACGCGCTGTCCGCCTCCCTTATGAGTGATGGCTGCCGCGTATGCGAACCAGAAGTCCCAGTTTCTGGCTCCCCTCTTTGAGGGGAGCCGTCTGCGTATGTGGAAGCAGGGGATTTCCCTCCTCTTTGGCTTCCCTCTTTGAGGGGAACTGTCGGCGCAGGCCGACTGAGGGGAGTTGAACCGGGGGTGAATTCTCATGACACGCCCATGAACAACTGATTTCGTTCCACAATGGCACGTCAAACGAGCGTAATCTAATGCTAACGGTGTTGTTTGGTCTTGGTTTGGCTTGTTTGCGACACGCCGTGGGAACGCTGTCGTTGCAACGGTTTCAGCGTCGGTTTGTCATGCCGGTTTGCGTTGGTTTGGGTTTTCGTGTAGGTTATTCATCTGTTGCCGCTCGGCACGGCGGGTCTTCTTCCTGAAGAGGGGTTGCCTGCTGGTGTGGTGGTGGTTTGAGAACTCAAGAGCGTGTTTGTACTACTTCTTTATAGTCAATGATTGCCAGCTTGTTCCGAGCCTGATGGTTTGTCCGTCGGGTCCTTGGTTGGTTGAATCGGAATGAGGTTTTTTGTGTGAGCGTCCTTTCCTTATTAGGACGTTCTCGTCAATTTTTGTTTTGAGAGTCATCTTTTCGGATGCTTTCTGCAATGACATTTTTCGTGTTTTTTTGTGGAGGGTTCGATTCTGGCTCAGGATGAACGCTGGCGGCGTGCTTAACACATGCAAGTCGAACGGGATCCCTCCAGCTTGCTGGGGGGTGAGAGTGGCGAACGGGTGAGTAATGCGTGACCGACCTGCCCCATGCTCCGGAATAGCTCCTGGAAACGGGTGGTAATGCCGGATGTTCCAGTTGATCGCATGGTCTTCTGGGAAAG
>NZ_JBKEVJ010000003.1:126386-322086 GCF_056357055.1 Bifidobacterium sp. LH_416
CGGCGTGGGATGGGGTCGCGTCCTATCAGCTTGACGGCGGGGTAACGGCCCACCGTGGCTTCGACGGGTAGCCGGCCTGAGAGGGCGACCGGCCACATTGGGACTGAGATACGGCCCAGACTCCTACGGGAGGCAGCAGTGGGGAATATTGCACAATGGGCGCAAGCCTGATGCAGCGACGCCGCGTGAGGGATGGAGGCCTTCGGGTTGTAAACCTCTTTTATCGGGGAGCAAGCGAGAGTGAGTGTACCCGGTGAATAAGCGCCGGCTAACTACGTGCCAGCAGCCGCGGTAATACGTAGGGCGCAAGCGTTATCCGGAATTATTGGGCGTAAAGGGCTCGTAGGCGGTTCGTCGCGTCCGGTGTGAAAGTCCATCGCTTAACGGTGGATCCGCGCCGGGTACGGGCGGGCTTGAGTGCGGTAGGGGAGACTGGAATTCCCGGTGTAACGGTGGAATGTGTAGATATCGGGAAGAACACCAATGGCGAAGGCAGGTCTCTGGGCCGTTACTGACGCTGAGGAGCGAAAGCGTGGGGAGCGAACAGGATTAGATACCCTGGTAGTCCACGCCGTAAACGGTGGATGCTGGATGTGGGGCACGTTCCACGTGTTCCGTGTCGGAGCCAACGCGTTAAGCATCCCGCCTGGGGAGTACGGCCGCAAGGCTAAAACTCAAAGAAATTGACGGGGGCCCGCACAAGCGGCGGAGCATGCGGATTAATTCGATGCAACGCGAAGAACCTTACCTGGGCTTGACATGTTCCCGACAGCCGCAGAGATGTGGTCTCCCTTCGGGGCGGGTTCACAGGTGGTGCATGGTCGTCGTCAGCTCGTGTCGTGAGATGTTGGGTTAAGTCCCGCAACGAGCGCAACCCTCGCCCCGTGTTGCCAGCGGATTATGCCGGGAACTCACGGGGGACCGCCGGGGTTAACTCGGAGGAAGGTGGGGATGACGTCAGATCATCATGCCCCTTACGTCCAGGGCTTCACGCATGCTACAATGGCCGGTACAACGGGATGCGACNCCGCGAGGTGGAGCGGATCCCTGAAAACCGGTCTCAGTTCGGATCGCAGTCTGCAACTCGACTGCGTGAAGGCGGAGTCGCTAGTAATCGCGAATCAGCAACGTCGCGGTGAATGCGTTCCCGGGCCTTGTACACACCGCCCGTCAAGTCATGAAAGTGGGCAGCACCCGAAGCCGGTGGCCTAACCAGTTTTCTGGGGGGAGCCGTCTAAGGTGAGGCTCGTGATTGGGACTAAGTCGTAACAAGGTAGCCGTACCGGAAGGTGCGGCTGGATCACCTCCTTTCTACGGAGTAATTCAGGCTTCCGGTTGGAAGCCGGTGTGGGCCGGACGGCCGGGAGATTCCCGGTTGGTTTCCGGTTGCTGGTGTGGAAGAGATCATGGGCTTTCGGTTTGTCCGTCGTGGGATGGCCGTGGAGTGGTGCGGATGCGCTTTTGGGCTCCCGGATCGCCACCCCGAGACGTTGGTCTCGGTGCGGTCCGCTGCCCCATGGGCTGGCTTGCCCCGGTTGGTTCCGGTGGCGTGCCCGGCTGGTGGGTGCGTGGTGGTTTGAGAACTGGATAGTGGACGCGAGCAAGAAACAATGTTCATCGTTGTTTTTTGCTGTTGATTTCGTTCGGACTCCAAACTGTTGTTTGGTGTTCGTTCCGATCGTTTTGTGATCTGATTGTAGTGTCGATTGATTTGTCGTCTGGCAGTTGCTTTGTGCTTTGCGGGTGTGTCGCCCGCAAGGGCGTATGGTGGATGCCTTGGCAGGCAGGACCGATGAAGGACGTATGAGACCGCGATAGGCCTCGGGGAGCCGTCAACAGGGCGTTGATCCGAGGATTTCCGAATGGGGGAACCCACCGGCCTTGATGGGCCGGTACCACACTTCGTGTGTGGGGGGTACGCAGGGAAGTGAAACATCTCAGTACCTGCAGGAGAGGATACTCCGTGAGTAGTGGCGAGCGAAAGCGGATCAGGCCAAACCCGTGCCGTGTGATTACCCGTCGGGGGTTGCGGCATGGGTGTTGCGGGAGCGTTGCGCCGGCGCCGACGTGCCGGCCGGCGGTGATAAATCCATGTGCGAGGGGAACCGGGTTGGATACCGGGCCGTAGAGGGTGATGGCCCCGTACCCGAAGGCGCATGGACCGTCGATAATGTTTGTCCCAAGTAGCACGGGTCCCGTGGAACCCCGTGTGAATCAGCCCGGACCGTCGGGTAAGCCTAAGTATTCCTGTCTGACCGATAGCGTACTAGTACCGTGAGGGAAAGGTGAAAAGCACCCCGGGAGGGGAGTGAAAGAGTTCCTGAAACCGTGCGCCTACAAACCGTCGGAGCCTTACGGGGTGACGGCGTGCCTATCGAAAAATGAGTCTGCGAGTCAGTGGCGGGTGGCAAGCGTAAGCCGTGTGGTGTACGCGTAGCGAAAGCGAGTCTTAAAAGGCGTGTCGAGTCGCTCGTCCTGGACCCGAAGCGGGATGATCTAGCCCTGGGCAGGTTGAAGCGCGGGTAAGACCGCGTGGAGGACCGCACCCACCTGGGTTGAAAACCGGGGGGATGACCTGGGGCTAGGGGTGAAAGGCCAATCAAATTCCGTGATAGCTGGTTCTCTCCGAAATGCATTTGGGTGCAGCGTCGGGTGAGTACATCCGGGGGGTAGAGCTACTGGATGCTTGAGGGCCCGTACTGGGTACCGACAGCAACCAAACTCCGAATACCCGTGATGCGTATCCCGGCAGTGAGTCGGCGGGGGATAAGCTCCGTCGTCGAGAGGGAGACAGCCCAGACCGTCGTCTAAGGTCCCGGAGCGTGTGCTAAGTGGGAAAGGATGTGGAGTCGCATAGACAGCCAGGAGGTTGGCTCAGAAGCAGCCATCCTTGAAAGAGTGCGTAACAGCTCACTGGTCTAGTGGTTCCGCGCCGACAATGTAGCGGGGCTCAAGCACACCACCGAAGACGCGGCAGTAGTTTTCTACTGGGTAGGAGAGCGTCCCATGCGGGTCGAAGCGGCGGCGGAAGCCGGCCGTGGACTGCATGGGAGTGAGAATGCAGACATGAGTAGCGAGAGACGGGTGAAGATCCCGTCCGCCGGATGACCAAGGGTTCCAGGGCCACGTTCATCGTCCCTGGGTGAGTCGGGTCCTAAGGCGAGGCCGACAGGCGTAGTCGAATGGATGAACGGGTCGATATTCCCGTACCGGCAGGCGACCGATCAGACCGAGGCCGTGAGTACTAACCTTGCGTTCCTCCTGACCTTCCCTTCGGGGTGGTGATGGTGGTTCGTCTGGGACCGTAGCGGTAGTAGGTGAGCGCAGGAGTGACACGGAAGGGCAGCCGGCCCGGGAGGTGGTTTTCCCGGGCCAAGCACGCAGCCCGCCCCTTAGGCAAATCCGGGGGGCGTTGTGGGTGAGGTGCGACGGGACGCGCGTATGCGTGGATCCGGTGATCCCGGCCGTCGAGAAAAGCTTCGGCGTGAGGGCGTCTGGCGCCCGTACCCCAAACCGACACTGGTGGTCAGGTAGAGAATACCAAGGCGATCGAGCGAATCCTGGTCAAGGAACTCGGCAAATCACTCCCGTTCCTTCGGTTTAAGGGAGACCCCCGATGGTGAACCAACTTGCTTGGGGAGCTTTTGGGGGTGGCACAGACCAGGGGGTAGCGACTGTTTACCAAAAACACAGGTGCATGCGAAGGCGCAAGCCGCTGTATATGCACTGACGCCTGCCCGGTGCCGGAAGGTTAAGAGGATCCGTCACACCTCGGTGGAAGCGGTGAATTCAAGCCCCGGTAAACGGCGGTGGTAACTATAACCATCCTAAGGTAGCGAAATTCCTTGTCGGGTAAGTTCCGACCTGCACGAATGGCGTAACGACTTCCCCACTGTCTCGACCAGGAGCTCGGCGAAATTGCAGTACGAGTAAAGATGCTCGTTAAGCGCAGAAGGACGAAAAGACCCCGGGACCTTTACTATACCTTGGTATTGGCATTCGGTGTGGATTGTGTAGCATAGGCGGGAGACTGTGAGGCATGGGCGCCAGCCCGTGTGGAGTCGGAAGGTGAAATACCGCTCTGTTCGCATTGGATGTCTCACCACGAGCAGTGATCCTGCTCTGGGACAGTGCCTGGCGGGTAGTTTAACTGGGGCGGTTGCCTCCCAAAGAGTAACGGAGGCGCTCAAAGGTTCCCTCAGCCCGGTTGGCAATCGGGTGGCGAGTGTAAGTGCACAAGGGAGCTTGACTGCGAGACTGACGGGTCGAGCAGGGACGAAAGTCGGAACTAGTGATCCGGTGCCGGTGTACGGACGCGGCATCGCTCAACGGATAAAAGGTACCCCGGGGATAACAGGCTGATCATTCCCAAGAGTCCATATCGACGGGATGGTTTGGCACCTCGATGTCGGCTCGTCGCATCCTGGGGCTGGAGCAGGTCCCAAGGGTTCGGCTGTTCGCCGATTAAAGCGGCACGCGAGCTGGGTTCAGAACGTCGTGAGACAGTTTGGTCTCTATCCTCTGCGCTCGTTGGAATGTTGAGGAGGCCTGCCCATAGTACGAGAGGACCTGGGTGGACGAACCTCTGGTATGCCGGTTGTCGCGCCAGCGGCACGGCCGGTTGGCCACGTTCGGAAGGGATAACCGCTGAAAGCATCTAAGCGGGAAGCCTGCTCCAAGATAAGCATTCCATGGAATCCCCGGATTCCTGAACCCCCCATGAAGAACACGTGGTCGATAGGCCGGACGTGGAAGCCCCGCGAGGGGTGGAGCCGACCGGTACTAACGGGGGACGGCGACACTCAACACCAATTCCATTCGAAGATTGGTGACCGTATTGCGCGAAGACATACGCGGACGACAGAGAGACACTCGGTCGGACACCGCGGTCGGAACACGACGAAACACACATCAGCGTCCACCATCCGGTCCCCGAACCGCCACATAATGCCGGCGGACGATACGTCCGGCCGATAGAATTGAAGATTTGCGGCGGTCATGGCCCAGGGGAGACGCCCGGTCCCATTCCGAACCCGGAAGCTAAGGCCTGGCACGGCGATGGTACTGCACCCGACAGGGTGTGGGAGAGTAGCACACCGCCGCATTCACACTTACAGAGGCCCGGTAGAGCAACAGCTCCCGGGCCTCAACTCATATGTCAAAGCGTTCCCTACACTGAGAAACTGCTATGCACTACTTCACACCCAAACGCTGCGCTACATCAAACAAAATTATGTACCACGACAAGGTACAGGCTCAGCGTGCCGCAGACCAAAGTTTCATCGAACGCGGTGCAGAACTCTGGGTATATCGGTGTGAATACTGCAATTGCTGGCATCTGACACATCGCGATCCACAACTCAGCTACAAACACGTTCCTCTTAGCCAAGAACTGAAACCACACAGCCGTAAACGCGGATACAAGCCACGTCGTCGATAGACATCGATAGACACAAAATATTTCCGTGAGCTGTTCACATTACTTTAGTGCTTTCGAGATTGCGAATAACCCAATCATTGAAGCGTATGACTGGCTTGCGCAGCATTAGCCCAAGCAGCAGCGACGGAATCAAGAACAGCGCAAGCTTACTCATCGCAATCCAATATTCCCAGCCATATGAACCAGCCATGGCCGAATGCATAGCGTCTACACCATACGGGAACAGAAGCCAGCGAGATACCAACTGGAAGAACTTCGGCAACGTTTCAATGGGGAACGTGCCACCTGAACCGGCAACCTGCATCACCAGCAAAATCACGGCAATAGCTTTACCTATATCGCCAAACGACACGGTCAACGTATACACGATATTGGAAAACACCAGCGCAGCCAGCCACCCGACCATCAGGAACTGCAGCGGATGCTCGCACTGCACACCCAAGTAGAACATGTCCCCCAGGCATACCAGCGTACCCTGCAGCAAAGCGAGGAAGCAGAAGATCATGTATCGACCAAAGTACTCATGATGCAGATGCAGACCGAATTGCCGTGCGTTGCCGGGAGACTCCGCACGTGGCTTCTTCAACACATCCAGAGCGGCACCTGGCCCAGCTTCTCGCCCAGCAATCACCGCTTCACGAATACCGACTGCAGACCCTAACGGCAAATCATTACCAAGCCCAAGAATCTTGGCCTTCTCATGGTCGGAAATCGAAACTTTCAGCATGGCTACCAGAATGATGGCACCCACCCAAATGGACAGAATCGTATAGAACGGAGCCATTGCGGATCCGTAGTTGGCCATCGGATACAGTGGAATACGATTAACTGATACCGGCGCGGATAATACCGAAGCAATGGCGTCTGGGTCTGCGGAAATAACGCTGGATAGATCAGTATTGCCGTCTTTGGATAGTTCAGACAGCTTGCCGGTCAGGGTATCCAATTTCTTAGCGGAACGCTTGAGCGCGGCAGAAGCAGTGCCTAATGAGGCGCGAATATCCGTAATACTGCTGGAGATGCCTCCGGATAGTTTGGAAACGCTGCGCACTGTAGTGGATAGTCCGTCGATAACCGTGTTTGCCTGAGCGGCCACATCATCAATGGATGAAATCAGCGCATTGAGCTGCGGTTGCAGCGTGTGCTCATAAGTATCGGACGCTTGAGCAATGGATTGACGAGCTTGAGTAATCGCATTATCCAGCTTGGTTTTAGTATCCGTTACCGATGCCGTGCCATTGGTGATGTTCTTTGCTGCATTACCGAGTCCATCTGCTGCAGATTGCAATTGCTGCTGCGTGTGCCGAGCTTGATCTGCGGCTTTCGATAATGCGTTCTTCACTGCTGGCAGTGTGCTGGAATCAGCCAATGATTGCAATGCGTCTGCATAGTTGCCGAATGCATCAGACTGACTCTGCACTTGCGATTGCATGGTGGTCAAAGTTCCTGCCACTTGGGAGGATTGCGCATCGATATCCTGGAATGCTGAATCGATTTGCGTACTGATGGAACCATATGCTGCGTCCGCCTGCTTCAATGCAATGCTTACGCCGGTTGCCGCACCAGACAATGCGCCACTGAGACTGGTCGTTCCGGATTTCGCCTGTTTCATCGCTTTCTTTGCAGCTGCAGCAGCTGAACCGGTGGAGCCTAATAGTGCATCGGTCGACGTGATAATGCCGTCTGCAGCGCCCAGCAAACCGGAGTAGGCGTCAATTTGCGAGGCTGTGCTATTGAGCTGGGACGACATGGCAGTCAAATGGTCCGTGGCATTGCTGACATACTGCGCCATTTCCGGACTTTGCGCATATTTGGACACATTCGAGGCAAGATTCAACGCCACACTGGACAGTGTCTTCACGAATGATTGATCAATGGTGGTGGCAACAGTACTGGCGCCTTCGTCCGTGATATGCGGGGCGATAGGGTTGATTTTCTCGTTGAGATAGTATTCCAGCTGGGCATGCTTGATCTTCGGCGAGAACAGTGTCATCATATCGGCGCTGAAGCTCTTGGGAATCACCAGCGCGGCATAGTATTCGCCTGAATGCACGCCATCGATGGCCTTGCTACGGTCCACGAACTGCCAGTCGAGGTCATGGTTGGCCCTCAACGCATTAGTCACGGTTTCGCCAACGTTGATTGGCACTGGAATCAAATCGGACTTGTATCCCTTATCTGTGTTTGCCACGGCCACTTTCAGTGCTTTGGTGTTGCCGTACGGATTCCAGCTTGCCGCAATGTTGTACCAGGCATACAGTGCAGGAACAATCACCAGACCAACTGTGACTACAACCGCAATCACATTGCGGGTGGCTTGGCGTACGTCGCGGGCGAATAGTTTCCAGATGAGCTTCATCGTGCGTCTTTTCCCTCGCCGGTGCGATGTGCGGAGCTTTCGGAATGAATCGGGATGAGTTGTTGCGTGGTTTCCTCAATATCCGGATCTGAATCGGCTGTGTGCTCACTGTGCTTGCCGCGTTCGTGGAAACGACGCCATACATAACCGTTAAGCATCACATCGCGGAATTCATCCGCGCTCATGGCGCTCACTCCTAGTTGCATCGCGTAGCTTTCGCGCGTGTATTCCACCACAATCAGGTAGGCGTCAATAAGAATAATCGACAGAATCCATGCGGTAAGCATCGCGATTTTTGCCTGAGTGACGAACAATAGAATCAGGAACACAAACGGCAATACAGTAAGCAGCGCGAGGCCGGAAACAATCATCAGCGGATAGCGAGCGAAGAACTGATGTGCGCGGCGAGTAATCAGTGCGCGTAATTCCTTACTGCTGGATGCCGTACGGAATACGGAGTTGAGGCTCACGTGTTCGTTGACCATACTGTTGTGCTCGGTGATCATCAGATCCGTATCGCCCAAACGCCGGTCGAACAACGCGTTGAGATTAATGGCATAGCGGCGTACTGCGAGACCGATGAACAACGCTACTGGCACATACCACGACAGGTGCATCATATCCAGCCAGTAATGGTTTGCGTAGGTGCCGGCAATCGGCCCGCGCATGGCATTAATGCCATAGGTGAACGGCAGCCAGGGATGCAGGTCGCGGAAGAATTCCGGCATCATTTCGATGGGATAGAGGCCGGAGGCGCCAGGAATCTGCACAATAACCAGAATCACGGCGACTGCTTTGCCGATATGGCGGAAGGCCACTGCCAAGGCATAGATGATATTGATATATACGAATGAGCAGAACACTCCGGCGAGAATAAACAGCAGCGGATGCTCACATTGGATGCCTAATACCAGATCGCCGATAGTGGCGATAATAGCTTGTAGGAAACCGACGGTGAGCAGCAGCAGCCAGCGACCCAAATATGCTTGTGTAGTACTCAGATGGTTGACCTGTTCGCGGTCGACTTCCAGCTTATAGATGGCGATAAGCACAAATCCGCCCACCCACAGTGCCAGATTGGTGTAGAACGGGGTTACTGCGGAACCATAATTGTCGGTGGGATACACCACCTTGGTTACCAAGTTCACGGGCTGCCCCATGAACTTGCCGAATTCCTTATCATCGAGATGCAGTGTGTCCGTAATCTTGCGGTAGACGGCGGAACTATCCAGCGCACCAATATCGGTACGTACTGTGCGCACATCATCGGCAAGCTGTGCTATCGATTGCTGAGTGCCATCAATAGTGGTTTTGGTTTGGTCGATGGTGCTGGAGAGCTGATCGAACAAACCATCCGCCTGATTCAACGTGCCGTTCAGCGATACCAAGGTGCCATCGAGAGTGCCATTCAATGCGGCGAAACTATTGAGTGAGGCATTCAGCCCCGGCATCACTGTGCCGGTAAGCGATTGCCGCGCCTGACTTAGCGCGGCAAGACCGCCTGTGGCAGCGGTACCCATGGTTCCAGACAGTTTGCCTGCAGCGTCCTTACCGGAACCGATGAATTGCGAAGCATTGGTATGAAAGTCATTGATCTGCGATTGCTGGCGGCTGATAACACCATCCAACGTAGTGATTTGCTTCCAAATACGCTGCCCAAGAGGATTGGTAGTGTGCTCATCAAGGCCTGCCTGACGCAATGCCTCCTTGACGGTATCGAGCGTGGTCTGTGTACGGTCAAGCGGCGCATTCAGCGCATTGGTAATGGAATCCACAGAATTCTGTGCGTCATTGAATGATCCGATAACGGTTCCGGCTGCAGTATTCACATTGACTGCAAAACCGGACAGCGTGGCTGAATTGGAATCCAACGCGCCAACGAGCGTGGTGGAGAAGGCTTGGGAGCCATTCTGTGCATCGGCGAGCAACGAACCTGACTGCTGCGAGGCCTTACGCGCGCTCGCCGTTGCACGTTTCAGCGCTGCTGTGGTGTGTTTGGCGTTAGTGATGGTGCTGTCCGCTTGATTTAGGGTGGAATCAAGATCGGTGAGGGCAGCGTTGACGCTGTCGATGGTGCTCAGCACAGTGTTCAGGTCGGTGATAGCGTCTTGCTGCGTATTGTTGGTGGTTTTGGCAAGATCGCCGCCTGCTTTGGAGATGGCTGCCGCCACGGTATTGCCTACGGTGGTTACGAACGTGGAGTTGATTTGCTCATCGATCGTGGTGGCACCGGTATCGGTGATTTTTGGCGCAATCGCGTTTTTCTTTTCGTTGACGTAATACCGCAGCTGAGGATGTTGCGACGTGCCGGTGACGGAATCCACTAGGCTTTCGCTGAAGTTTTTAGGCAGGACGATGGCCGCATAATATTGGCCGGTTTCCACACCTTGAATGGCATCGTCTTCGCTGTCGACGAATTGCCAGCCCAGCTGATGGTTCTTGCGCAGCTGTGCCACTACCTGTTTGCCAGCATTCAATGTGCCAACCAGTTCGCTGGATGTGCCGCGATCCTCGTTGGCTACTGCGACTTGAAGATTACCTGTGGCCGAGTAAGGGTCCCAATTGGCAAGAATGTTGAACCATGCGTAGAGCGAGGGGATAATAGCTACGCCTAACGTAACCACTACAGCTACAGGATTGCGCACAATGCGCAATATGTCGCGTTGGTATATATGCCAAATCGTCCCCATGTGGCCTCACGCTCCACAGCCGGTCGCTTTGGCACCGCTGGCCGGCCCGTTCTTTTTTCCGAATAAGCCATAAGCAGTCTATTCCGCCCGCTGATGAAGAGGTGGAATAGACTGCGGAAATAGCCAGAACGTGATTAGGGTGTGTTCATAATATGGTCCCACTGTGTGAGACTATACATTGTCTAGTTGGTCTACTTATCCAGTTCGAATCCTTGCGCTGCAGCCTTAGGCAGTAGAGTCTGGCGGCTGACATCTTGACCGCTGACGGTAGCGATCTGATCACTGAATGCATCGACCGGGCGGTCCGTGTTGCGCAAGTCGTAGTACTGGTGGACTTCGGCGTCGAAGGCGTCCAGCGAGGCCAGTACATCACTGGTGTCTTCTGCCGAGGCCGCATCAGCCGGGTAGGCGTTGTCGAAGAACTGCATAGCGCGTGGCATACGCGGCTTTAAAGCAGGTTCCTGATCAGGCTTACCGATAGCCAAACCCAGCACTGGGTAGGTGTACTTCGGCAGATGTAGTGCATCAATCACACCGGGAATATCGTTCAAAATCGAACCAAGAATCACGCAGCCGAGACCCAGTGAATATGCTGCGGTTTCCATGGCATGCAAGGCAAGCACGGCATCATTCTGGGCCTGAGTGAAGCGATAGCTGTACTTCAGACGGAATTCATCGGAATCCGGATTGATGCCCTTACGTTCGGCAATGCGCGCGTTGCGATGCTCATCAATAATGAACACATACAGCAGCGGCGCAGTGGCGATGTATGGCTGATGGCCGAATTCAGCCATTTTGGCCTTGAGCGCGGGATCGATGACGCGAATGGCGGACCAATCATTCAGGAATTGGCTGGAAGCAGCATGCTGGGCGACAGTTTCAAGAGTAGCGACGGTATCGGCATCGATAGCCTCGTCCTTGAACTTGCGAATGGAGCGACGATTCAGCAACGTTTCAATAGTGGAGTTAGTAACCATACCTGTATTCTCGCATGCGCGATTGCGCTGTATGGCACTGATGCTCTGAGAGCGGAATCGAAACGCTGCTGGAAGCGTCTGTGAGTACCGTATCGTTACTTTGCCTTGCGATGCATACGATTGACGAATGCCTGAGAACCGCGGTCGGAAAGCTGCGAAACTACCGCGCCGAATGCTGCAGAAATCGCGGCAAAAGCCAAGCTAGTCAAGAAGCTCTGCGGTGCATCGGCAGCAAGTCCCTTACGAATATTGCGACGTGCGATGCCTTTATCCCATACTGTTTGCAGTGCTTTACCGGCAACGAGCCCGACTACAGTGGGCACTGCCGATTTGATGAGCTTATCTCCCAGCGAATCAGGATCGTTCAGCCGGTGTTCGCGTGCAGCATTGACGGCGTCGTCAACGCGATGCAGGCTTTGGACCACTTGATCAGCCTCAGTGGAGAATGCGGAGTTCGGTTCATCACTCATAATCACCAGTCTAAAACACTGTGGAATCATACTGAATCATAAAAGGCGTGTGGCGTGGGTAGAGTCTCGAGCCTGAGCAGACTACAGTGGAGGCATGAGCGAACAGAATGTGAATGGCACCGTCGCCGTTGAATCATCTCGTGGTGGGGCAGGTTTTCTGGTATTGCTGCGCCACGGGCAGACCGTGTGGAGCGAATCCGGGCAGCATACCGGTCGTACCGATATTCCGTTGACCGAGGTTGGCCGTCAGCAGGCGGTTGCTGCGGGCGAGCGATTGCGCGAGGCATTTCCGGAAGGATTTGCGCCGGACTGCGTATTCTCCAGTCCGCTGAAGCGTGCGCATCAGACTGCAATATTGGCTGGATTTGAAAACTGTGGCATCCTCGATGGCATTGCCGAATGGGATTACGGGCGTGCTGAAGGCCGCACGCGCCAGCAGGTGAGTGAAGCCAGCGGATTCTCCTGGGATATCTGGCGTGACGGTCCGCGCTCACTGAACCCTGATTTGGAAGGCGATTGGGTGGAGACCTTGCCGTCTGGCGAGCAGGTGCATGTGCACAACGGTGAGGGCGAAACCTTGGAAGATGCTGCGGCTCGTGCCAAAGGTGCCATTGACGAAGTGATGCCGTTGCTGGAAAGCGGACACAACGTACTGCTGGTGGCACATGCGCATATCCTGCGTATCCTGACCTCGCAATGGCTGGGTGTGGACCCGCATTTCGCGCGGTTACTGCGATTGGATACGGCACATTACTCTGTACTGAGCGTGTACAAGGGCGACCATGTGATTGAGCGGTGGAATGCCTGATTGGTGTGCGGTGCGGTGTGTTTTGCGGCTGTGCGGCTGCGAGCTTGTGCGTTGCTGTGATGTTGTGATGTGATGTGTGAAAAGCCCGTCTTGTATAGGCGGGCTTTTTTCTATGATGGTCGTTTGGGAGTGCTGTTGCTGACATATTGAACATATTGAGACATAGGCATATTGCGTTTTGCAAACGATAGCGGTAGGTGCCGGCGCGGAGTGAGAACGTAGTCATTTTTAATCCTTTTGTCTATGTTTGCGCTCTCATAGATTGCGAACGCTTGCATTATTGTGATGCAGGGTGAACCCTTGAAAAATAATGTTTTCTTGATAATTAGGTGCGTACTATTGGCGCTGTGTGCGATTTAGGCGCGCCGAATAATGCCATCGTTTGCAAAACAATGCGAACCGTTGCACAATAGTGCATGTCGATAGTTGTGAAGGTGCTGCTAACGGCATTGCTTTCAATCGGAATCCGATTGGAAGTCACAATGAAAGAGAAAGGTTCGAAGATGAATCGCACTATCAAGTCTGCGGTTGCAGTAGCGGCTATTGCTGCAATGTCTCTGGGTACTTTGGCCGCTTGCGGAAGCTCTACTTCCGGAGACGACGCCAAGGGCAAGGTCTACTACCTGAACTTCAAGCCGGAAGCCGCTGATCAGTGGACGGCTCTGGCCAAGGAATACACCAAGGAAAAGGGCGTTGAGGTCAAGGTTCAGACCGCTGCATCCGGCACGTACGAGCAGACCCTGAAGTCCGAAATTGCCAAGACCGAAGCCCCGACCCTGTTCCAGGTCAATGGCCCGGTTGGCTACCAGAACTGGAAGCGTTACACTGCAGATCTCTCGAACACCGACATTTACAAGGAGCTCACCAACCAGGATGTAGCTCTGAAGGATGGCGACAAGGTTGTCGGCGTGCCGTATGTGATGGAAACCTACGGCATCATCTACAACAAGGACATCCTCAACAAGTACTTCGCTCTGGATGGTGCCAAGGCCAAGTCCATCGACGAAATCGACAACTTTGATACGCTGAAGGCCGTGGCCGACGACATGCAGGCTCGTAAGGATGAGCTCGGCATCCAGGGCGCTTTCACCTCCGCAGGCTTCGATTCCAGCTCTGACTGGCGCTTCAAGACCCACTTGGCGAACCTGCCGCTCTACTACGAGTTCAAGGCTGACAACGTCACCGAGCAACCGGCTACCATCAAGGGCACCTACCTGCCGAACTACAAGAAGATCTTCGACCTGTACATCACTGACTCCACCACCGATCGCACGCAGCTGAGCGCCAAGACCGGTGACGATGCCAACTCCGAGTTTGCACTCGGTGAGGCCGCCTTCTACCAGAACGGTACTTGGGCTTGGACCGACCTGCAGAAGGCCGGCATGTCCGCTGACTCTGTGGGCATGATGCCGATCTACATTGGCGTCAAGGGCGAAGAGAAGCAAGGCCTGGCCACTGGTTCTGAGAACTACTGGTGCATCAACGACAAGGCTTCCGATGCCGACAAGAAGGCCACCGAGGACTTCCTGGCTTGGGTCATCACCTCTGATACCGGCAAGAAGGCTCTCTCTCAGGACATGGGCTTCACCACTCCGTTCAAGACCTTCGACGACGTCAAGTTCGATAACCCGCTGACCGAGGCCGCTGTTGCGGATCAGAAGTCCGGCAAGACCCAGGTCTCCTGGAACTTCACCATGATGCCGTCTGAAGAGTGGAAGAACAAGGTCGGCCAGGCTCTGCTCGAGTACGCTCAGGGCACCGGCAACTGGGATGCTGTGAAGACCGCCTTCGTTGATGGCTGGGCTTCTGAGTACGCCGCTTCCCACTGAGAGCTGAATTGATTCCTCGGGTCGCTGATCCGTGAATCAATGACCGCTAATAACTGAAAAACTGAAAAGACGCGGCACTTTGCGCTTCCCCTCCTTTACGCAGGGTGCCGCGCTGTTCTCTTACTCCACTTCATGTGTCTCCTTCTCCTTAAACGTTGAGGCCCGCCGCTTCCGATATGTTCGAAGCGACGGGCCTCAACGTGTTGTGAGGAGGAGACTGTAGTTGTGAGGAGGGAGACTGTAGGATTTCCAACATTGACTGTCGGTTTTCCGTCTCTGACTGTAGGGTTTTGGACACTGACTGTAGGGTTTCCGACGTATTTTGTCCGAATTCCTACAGTCAGTGTTCGATTTCCTACAGTCTGTGTCAGAAACCCGACAGTCAGTGTTGAAAAACCGTCAGTTATGGAGACGGGAGTTCTTATCTGCGTGCTGTGTGCGCCTATCGCATTACTTAATGCGAGCGGTGGAGGACCGCACCATCAGTTGCGCGGGAACCGTAACGAATGGCTCAGCCAGCGGCTTCTCTTCAATCAGATCAAGCGTCATGCGGGCAGCGATATGCGCCATCTCCACCGGATCCTGGCGAATAGTGGTCAGTCCGATATCGTCGGTGTAGAAGCTGTCGTCATAACCAATAAGAGACACGTCACCAGGCACAGAGAAGCCGTTGCGCTCGAGTTGGAACAGCAGTGGGAGCGCGATGCCATCCTCCTGGCATGCGATAGCGGTCGGCATCTCTTCC
Source organism: Bifidobacterium sp. LH_416 (assembly GCF_056357055.1). NCBI lineage: Bacteria > Bacillati > Actinomycetota > Actinomycetes > Bifidobacteriales > Bifidobacteriaceae > Bifidobacterium > Bifidobacterium sp. LH_416. The sequence goes on from NZ_JBKEVJ010000003.1 coordinate 141,705, forward strand.
AAACTCATGAGCTGCGTAGCCACATCGCTAATCTGATAATGGCCGTCCGAATCGACTTTGCAGACAATCACCTGCGGTTCAACGCCTGCAGCACGGCAAGTATTCATAAACACATCAAATCGACCGCGCACAGAGAAGCTCAACGAAATCGCGCGATCCGTGCTGATGTATGCGATATTGCGATGTCCAAGATTCATCAAATGTCGTGCGGCAAGCGTTGAACCTTGACGGTCGTCGATATTTACCGCTGCGGCAAAGCCATGCTGCTCTGAATCTGCAGTATTGATGCCCACAATCGGCACATCCGCAGAAGCCAGTTGCGCAATTTCATTGCTATCGATGTCGAAAGACACCACAATCACGGCGTCGGCATTGCGGCGTACCGGCAGCATCTCAAAGAATTCCTTGCGCTCTTCGATGCTGGAAATCTGGAAAATGGAAATGTCGTATCCGCCGGCGTGAAGCACTTCGTTCAGTCCTTCGATCACCGAGGCGGTAAACCAGAGTCGAATATGGCCGCTCATCAACACCGCAATGCGCAGCGAACGGCCTGATTTCAAGGCTGCTGCCGAGCGGGAGAGGGAAAAGTTCGATTCATCCGCAATGGCCAGTACGCGCTCGCGGGTTTTAGCGGAGACTAGGTCCGGTCTGGTGAACGAGCGGGAGACGGTGGAGATGGACACTCCGGCTTTCTGCGCGACGTCTTGGATGCTCGTAGACATTCATGCCCCTTTGCGTGATGAAGCAAGTTTGGAAATCAGCTCTTTAAGTGTACATGTGATTTCTGTGTATTGCGAAGATGACAACGATTGTATTGCAAACGTTTGTAATACAAGGTGAAGAGAGTAGAAAACGGCTTAAATTGGCCATTTTATAGACTGAAAAGATGTGCTCTATAGATGATTGCTATTGTTTGGAAACGCTATAAATGACAACGTTTGACATATTGATGTGCAGCATTTACGATGGGCATAGGCTTGAACGAGAACGAGGCTGAAGATTCAGTTCCCGTTCGGCGGGCTGATACTGAGATAGTTCCGCTTCGACGCACGATGTAGTGCAGCGGACTCAAGGAGGAGGAAGTCATGATCAGCATGGCTGGTAAGGCAATACGCAGGTGGTGGGCGCTGTTTGCACTACCTACATTTGCCGCATTCATTATCGGGTTCTTGGTGCCGTTCATCATGGGCGTGTACCTGAGCTTCTGCGAGTTCACCACTGTTACCGATGGCGAATTTGTTGGCTTGAAGAATTACTCCAAGGCGCTGAAGGATCCGGAATTCCTGCACGCGCTTGGTTTCTCTACGGCATTCACCATCGTCACCACCATTGTGATTAACGTGGTGGCATTCGCGATTGCCTACATGCTGACCAAAGCCATCAAGGGATCCACCGTTTTCCGTTCGGTGTTCTTCATGCCGAACCTTATCGGCGGCATCATCCTGGGCTATATCTGGCTGCTGCTCCTGAACGGCGTGCTGGCTCATTGGGGTCGCGCCCTGACCTACAAGGCAACCTACGGTTTCTGGGGCTTGGTCATTCTGGTGTGCTGGCAGCAAATCGGCTACATGATGATCATCTACATCGCCGGCCTGCAGGCACTACCCACCGACGTGTTGGAAGCTGCTGCAGTGGATGGTGCGAACGGCACGCAAACCATGTTCCGTATCATCATCCCGCTAATGATGCCATCCATCACCGTGTGCTCCTTCCTGACTGTGACCAACGGTTTCAAGCTCTACGATCAGAACCTTGCATTGACCAATGGCGCTCCGAGCAACATGTCTGAAGGCTTGGCTCTGAACATCACCCGCACCTTCTACGGCCGCATGGGTTGGGAAGGCGTCGGCCAGGCGAAGGCCGTGCTGTTCTTCATCCTGGTGGCGATCATTGCACTTATTCAGAACAAGCTCACTACGAGCAAGGAGGTGGCAGCCTGATGAACGAGGACAAGCCTGTGAAGCATGGTCCGGTGTGGACCGCCCTGTTTACCGTCGTTTCCCTCTTCTGGATTTTCCCGATTGTTCTGGTGTTGATCAACTCCTTCAAGCAGAAGGCGTACATCTCCAAGAACGCGTTCTCCCTGCCGACCGGCAAGGCGTTCGTGGGATTCGAGAACTACACTCGTGGCGTTGAAACCACACAGTTCTTCGCATCCTTCGGCTGGACGCTGTTGATCACCGTAGGCTCCGTGGTGCTGATTCTGGTGTGCACTTCAATGTGCGCATGGTGGATTGTCCGCGTGAACAACTGGGCCGCGAAACTCCTCTACACCCTGTTCCTGTTCAACATGATTGTGCCGTTCCAGATGGTGATGTTCACCCTCTCCAAGATCGCCGATATGTTGAAGCTCAACACCCCGTGGGGCCTGTGCATTGTGTACCTTGGCTTCGGTGCCGGTCTGGCTGTGTTCATCTTCACCGGTGTGATTAAGGGTATTCCGCAGGAGCTTGAAGAGTCCGCCATGATTGATGGTGCTTCTGTGCCGCGCATCTTCTTCCAGATTGTGGTGCCGATTATGAAGCCGTCGATTGTTTCGGTGGCCATTCTCGAAGCCATGTGGATCTGGAACGACTACCTGCTGCCATACCTGACGCTCGACCTTGGCAAGTACAAGACCATTTCGGTCGCCGTACAGTACTTGAAGGGCGGCTACGGTTCCGTGGATATGGGTGCCATGATGGCCTGCCTGGTCCTGGCTATCATCCCCATCATCATCTTCTACCTAGTCTGCCAGAAGTATATTGTGAGTGGTGTTATGGCTGGAGCCGTAAAGGGTTAACGGCTGGCATCATCCAAGGTTAAGCCCATGTCCCTAGCCTCACGAAACGTACACTGACGTCCGCTCAGTGTACGTTTTGTGAGGTTAGGCGTGCGAGGAGAGGGGAGCAGTGAAGTGAACTGGCTATCGCCTGATTCCAAATTCATGCGTGCATGGGGCAATTTGGTCGACGGCGTGCTCATCAATCTCCTGATGCTGATCACCTCTATTCCAATCATCACCATTGGCGCAGCGCTCACCGGTGGGCAGGATGCCAGCCGCAAGGCCTTGGAGGGCGAGGGTAAAGGTGTTGCTGCCAACTATTTCAAAGCGTTCAAAGCGAACTTCGCTAAGGCCACGCTGTTGTGGTTGCCCTTCCTTGTGGTGCTGATTGGGCTGATCTATGCATGGATCGTGCTGCAAATAACGCCGTTGCTCATTCCTAAATTTGCGGTGAGCATTCTGTGGCTCATCGGTTTCGAATGGGTATTCGCGCTTCAGGCACGTTTTGAAAACACCGTAGGCGGCACACTGAAAAATGCCTTTATCTTCGGGGTCTCCCATATTGTCGCCACGCTGATTTTGGTGGCAATCGACGCGGTATTCGTCGCGCTCCTGGCCGCCAGCTGGTTCTATATGCCAGGCGGCCTGTTCCTGCTGGTGGTTCTGGGCTATGGTTCGATGCTGATGATTCATGTTCCGATCACCGAGCACGTCTTCAAGCCGTATACGACTGCATCGTTGTAGTATTCGGCTGCTCTTGATTGTCCCGGTAGACGAAAAAGGCCAAAAAACGGTACCGGGACATTTTTTCTTGTCTCGGTACCGTATTTCGACTTATTTTTAAGTACCGGGACAAGGCATCGCGCGTTTGAGGAAATCTCGCAAATGAAGAATGGCGGAATTCCAAGGCTGGAGCGAAGATGATCGCCGTCCGGTACCAAGAAAAATGTCCCGGTAGCCGAAAAGATGCACAATCGAACTACCGGGACAGCGAAATATGTCCCGGTAGTCCAATTCTGGATATTTTGGACTACCGGGACAAGAGGAATAGCCGATTACTTCTTGGCCTGAGTCAGCTGGTATGCCGCAAACAGGATGGCCAGCCAGATCACGCCGGCGATGACAGCCACGCGGTAGCTGGCGGAGAAGCACATGAGCACCACAACCAGTGCCAGGAACGCCAGCACCACCCACGGGGTCACCTTGGCGAACGGCAGCTTGAAGTGAATCGCATCCAGCGCTTTCTGGCCGCTCAAACCGGCCAGTTCAGTGTCTTCCGGAGCTCCACCGGCGGCAACCACCTTGCGGAACTTCATTTCGGTGAACATAATCATCGTCCAGTTAATGATGCCGGCAATCGTAGCAATGGACATCAGGTAGTTGAATGCGAATTCAGGCCACACAAACACCACAACCACAGCAATCGCAGTAATCACAGCGGAAGTCAGCACGCCAGCGACCGGCACGCCCTTGGAATTCAGACGGCCCAGGTAGGCGGGCGCATTGCCCTGCTTAGCTAGCGAGTACAGCATGCGGGAGTTGGCGTACAGGCCGGAATTGTAGACGCTCATCACAGCGGTCAAGCACACAAAGTTGAGGATGCCGGCGGCAGCGTGAATGCCCACGGAATCGAAAATCTGCACGAACGGGCTGGACTGGCCGTCGATGGTATTCCACGGCACAACGGCCATAATCACGCCCAGAGCGCCAATGTAGAACACGAGAATACGCCAGATGATGTCGTTGGTGGCGCGAGGAATCGTGGTCTTTGGATCTTCGGTTTCGCCTGCGGTAATGCCAATCAGCTCAGTGCCGCCGAAGCTGAACATCACTACGACCAGAGCCATTAAGAGGCCGGTCCAGGAGCCGTCAGAAGCGCGGCCCATAAGTCCGTTCGGGAAGAAGCCGCCGCCCACAGTGAACCAGTTGGCGAAGCTCGCCTTAATGCCGGAAGCGGTCGGCAGGGCGAACACAATCACTGCCAGACCGCCGATAATCATGGCGATCACAGCCACAATCTTGATAATGGCGAACCAGAACTCAAACTCGCCGAACTTGGAGACACCCAGCAGGTTGGCGGCGGTAATCAGCACCAGGAACACGGCTGCGGACACCCAGGTAGGAATGGCCGGGAACCAGTAGTTCACAAACGAGCCCACCACGGCAAGTTCCACCATGGAAACCAGAATGTAGTTGAACCAGTAGTTCCAGCCGGAGATGAAGCCTGCGCGCTTGGACCAGTAGCGCGTGGCGTAGTAGCTGAAGGCGCCGGCCTTCGGGTCTTCCACCGACATTTCCGAAAGTGCGCGCACAATCATGAAGATCGCGAGGCCGCCAATCAGGTAGGCCAGCAGAATGGACGGGCCGGCCAACGCGATGGATTCGCTGGAGCCATAGAACAGGCCGGTGCCGATGGCGCCGCCGAGCGCAATCAGCTGAATATGGCGGTTTTTCAAGGATTTGCGCAAGGTCGCGGGAACCGGCACGTCGTCGGTTTCGCGCGGCTTCTTAGGCGCTTCAGTACTGCTCATGTCTTCTCTCGATTCTTTCGAGGCGCGGCTGGAATCGTCGCGCACAATGTCCACCATGGTAAGCCTCAGTTCGTGTCCATATGGTTGCGGTTCGCGCAATATGGGCATGGGGCGCGGATTCCGCGGCGAAACGGTGGCGCGAGTCAGCCGGATGGTACTCAGGATAATGAGGTTTAATAGAAGGAGAGTTGCCTGCCGTTGATTTCGAGGGTGGATGCAATCGCGGCTGGGAACGGCAATTGACGGGAACAGAGGTGTGCGATGGCGTATATCGAATTTGACAAGGTAGTCAAAGAGTATGCTGCGGGCAGTGCTGCGATTCGTGCGCTTGATGAAGCCAGCTTCACCGCTGACCAAGGTGAGCTGACGGTGATTCTTGGACAGTCTGGTGCCGGTAAAACCACGGCATTGAACATTCTGGGAGGCATGGATACCGTCACATCCGGACGCGTGGTAGTCGGCGGCCGCGATATTACAGGCCTCAAGACCAAAGATTTGGTGGCGTACCGTCGCAACGATATTGGCTTTGTGTTCCAGTTCTACAATCTGGTGCCAAATCTGACCGCGCTCGAAAACGTGGAACTTGCCTCGCAAATCTGCCCTGACCATTTTGATCCGGAAGAAACACTGCGCAAAGTCGGATTGGGGGAGCGAATGGGGAACTTTCCGGCCCAGCTGTCAGGCGGCGAACAGCAGCGCGTATCCATCGCCCGAGCTATTGCCAAGAAACCAAAGCTTCTTCTGTGCGATGAGCCGACCGGCGCGCTCGATTACGAAACCGGCAAGGAAGTACTGCAACTGTTGCAGGATATTTGCCAGTCACAAGGCATGACTGTGATGATTATTACGCATAATTCCGCGCTCGCTCCGATGGCGCATAAGGTGATTCATTTCCGCTCCGGCAAGGTGACCAGTGAGGAAATCAATCCCACGCCGCAGCCCATCGCTGACATCGAATGGTAGGCGATGGCCATGGCGGCGGCGAAGCATTCCACTAGTGATTCCTCAGGCGGTTGGGCTGTGAAACGTTTCGTGAAACAGTCAAGCCGGCCTGTGGAACATACCGTGAAACAATCCGGGCGTAATAGTCGAGGCAAGGGCATTTCCGTGGCTTTTGCCAAAGATACGTTGCGTTGCTGGCTGCGCAGCTGGAAGCGATTCGTCTCCATCGCTGTTATTACTCTCCTCGGAGTGGCCGTGCTCACCGGCATCTATGCCGGATGCCGTGACGCTTTTCTCGCTGCAAACCGCTTCTACAATCAGCAAGGTTTGCATGATATCCAGGTGCTATCCACGTATGGCCTGACCGACGATGATGTAGCAGCACTACGCCGCATCGAAGGCGTGCAAATCGTGCAACCGGAGCGCTCGCAGTCGGTTACCACAATGGTCCACGATACGAAGAAAACCGTCACATTGCAGGAAATCGGTACCGAAGGCTTGGATCAGCCGTATCTGCAGCAAGGTGATATGCCGCGCAAAGCGGGCGAAGTGGCAGTCACTCAGCAGTTCCTCAACGATAGTGGGCTGAATATTGGCGATGCCATCACAGTAACGCCGCAGGAAACATCGTCGCTGAGTACTGTGCTTTCCGCATCGGATGCGAGCGATAGCGGCAGCAGCGGCAGCGCAAACAGTGCGGTAGGCAACACGAATGACAGCGCAACCATAGGTGCCGCAGCCGATGCTGCGTCTGCGTCCACGTCTTCATCCACATCCACTGAACAATCCCCGCAATTTCCCACCAAACTCACCATTACCGGCGTTGTGCTTGACCCGCGCGATCTCAACAATCCGGACGGCTATTCCGGTATGAATGCCTTCCGGTCCACCTCGTCGGATGACTACACTTTCTTTGCACCAAGCGATGGTGTAACCGGCAACATATACACCGCAATCTCCATCACTGTCACCGGGGCAAGCCAGTACAGCACTTTTGCCGATGATTACGATGCTGCTGTGAAAACGGTGGCCGATCGCATCGAACAGCAGGTACAGACCAAGCAGCAGAAAGCTCGCCGCCAGCAAATCGTCGCTAGTGCACAGCAATCGCTGGATAATGCCAAAACCGATGCCTTCAAACAGCTCGATGATGCACAGCAGCAGATCGACAGCAATCGTAAAGAACTTGAAGCCAACGAAGCGAAACTCAAGGATAGTCGCGCGCAACTGGAACAGAACAAGAAAACGATAAGCGATGGTGAACGGCAAATTGCCGAAGGCCGCGCGCAAATCGCCTCCGCTCGCCAGCAAATCGCGCAAGGCCGCCAACAGATAGCTGACGCTCGCGTGCAGCTTGAATCCGGCAAAGCGCAGCTCGCCAGCGCCAGGCAGCAGCTCAACGCCGCGCAAGCCGAGCTGACCTCAAATCGCGCCACAATCGAACAAGGCATTGCACAAATCGATCAAGGTGTGGCACAACTTGATCAGATGCTGCAGCTAATCCAACAAGCCGATGCCTTGCTAGCCCAAATCGATCCCAATATCGACTTCGATTCACCCACATGGCAAGCCATCAAGCAGCTACTCGCGCGCCTTGGCATCACCGTACCGAGCACTCCATCAATCAGCACGCTCAGGCAACAGCTCGCAGACAAGCAAACTGAACTGCAAGCCCAGCGCAGCAGTCTGATTCAGCAGAAAACCGATCTGCAGCAGACCTTGAACACCACCATCATCCCCGCACAGGCCACCTTGGACCAGCAGAACGCGCAATTAACCGCCAAAGAGCAGGAAACAGCGGCCGGCGAAACGCAGCTCAACGCCCAATCGGCCGAGCTCGAAGCGAACGCTACCACACTCGAAACACAGTCGGCGCAGCTGGAAGCTCAGGCAGCACAATTGGCCAGCGGAAAACAGCAGCTTGAAGAGGGCGAACAACAACTGGAAACCGGCGAGCAGCAGCTCGAGGAAGGCAAGCAACAGCTCGAAGATGCCCAGAAGCAGCTGGATGAGCAGCGCAGCGAGGCGGAAAGCGAATTCGCCAAGCAGCAGCGCCGAATCGATGACGTAGCCAACGCGCGCTGGTACGTGCAGACGCGCGCCTCAATCGGCGGATTCAGCTCACTCAAATCAGACATCAGCTCCATCGAATCCATCGGCCGTGCGTTCCCGGTCGTGTTCCTCGTGGTCGCCGTGCTGATGAGCTTGACCACCATGACTCGCATGGTTGAGGAAGATCGCGGACTTATCGGCACATACTTGGGCCTCGGCTATGGTGGCGTGGCTGTCTCCATGCGCTACCTGCTGTTCGCGCTGCTTGCATGCCTGATTGGCGGCGGTATGGGCCTGCTCGTTGGATTCCTCGGCATACCAGCATTCCTGCTGATAGTGATTCAAGGACTGTATATATTGCCCGGTGTGCAGCTCGAATACGACTGGTTGTACGGTTCGGCGGGCATCCTGCTGTTCGTAATCGGCGTCGGCGTGGCCACCGCGCTCGCTTGCCGCAGCGAAATCCGGCACACGCCGGCCGCGCTGATGCGTCCGAAAGCGCCGAAAGCGGGCGCTCGCATTCTGTTGGAGCGTATCAAGCCGGTCTGGAATAGATTGAACTTCCTCGGCAAAGTCACCGCGCGCAATATCTTCCGGTTCAAATCGCGTCTGATTATGACCGTAGGCGGTGTGGCCGGCTGCACCGCGCTGATTATCTGCGGATTCGCGATTAATGACACGGTGGATACCATCGGAGTCAAGCAATACGAGCAGATCTACCAGTATGACCTGATGGTCGTCGCCAGCGATGACGATGCCGCCGCAATGCGCAAACAGGTTAAGAACGATGCGCAAACTACTGAAACGCTGAACTTGCGCGTGGAAAACGGCCAGATGAGCAATGCTGCACAGGAAAGCGAAACCGTGCAGTTGATGGCAGTTCCCAATGATTCACTGAACAAACTGAACGATATGGTGACGCTGGAGCAAGTCGGCGATGAAGGCTGGTTCGGGCTGCCTAATATTTTCGGTGTTTTCGGCTCGTCGGGCGGCGGCACAGTGACGCTGGACGACAGTGGTGTGATCGTCGCGCAATCTGCGGCCAATTCGCTGGGTATTCACGCTGGCGATACCGTTACTCTGGGCAATGGCGGCAGTGGTCGTGCCAAGGTCAAGGTAGCGGCGGTGACGCGCAATCTGATCGGCTCTGATGTGTATATCAGCGAGCGGTTGTACGATCAGAAATTCGCTACGGACGGTGCTGTGTCATCGGCTTCGGCGGATAGTGCCGCTTCAACGCTGACTTGGAACGCTGAGCTCGCCAAGCTCAAGGGTACTGATGATGAGCAGGCCGCGTACGCAGAGCAGCTGGGTGAGAAGGCGTCGGTGCTGAAGGCTGTAAGTTGCGCACATTTGGCTAATACATTCAAGTTCGATTTGATGGGTGCCGTGGTGGCGCTGATTGTGGGACTTGCTGGTGGGCTGGCGTTGGTGGTGCTATTCACGCTGGCCAATACGAATGTCTCCGAGCGCGTGCGCGAAATGGCGACGTTGAAGGTGTTGGGCTTCTACAACCGCGAAGTGCACAACTATGTGAATCGCGAAATGATGATATTGACCGGCATGGGTGTGGTGGTCGGTCTTCCGCTCGGCCGGTGGATTGGCGGATTGCTGACGGCCGCATTGAACATGCCATCGCTGTATTTTGAGGTGGATGTGCACTGGTATAGCTACCTGATAGCCGTTGTGGCAACATTTGCGTTCGCGTTGCTCGTGCAGCTGTTCACCAACCCGGTACTCGACCGGATTGACCCGGTAAGTTCGCTGAAATCTGTGGAATAATCCTAAAGTTCAATTTTGCGCCGTGGAAATTGAACTTTTTGCAGGGGAATTTACAACATTGTTACGCCGCTATATTGAACCGCCGTGGCCATGGTGCACCACACAATGCTACAGTCTGAACTTGAATTGAACGATTGGAGCGGCCGGTTCACCGGACGCCAGGAAGAGAATGAACGGCATGGTTGAATCGAAAACAACTGCCAGCGGCAGTACTACGAGCGCGGCAACTGTTCAGGGTAACGGCTCCGGTGAGCTGAAATCTGTGGAAAGCCTGGATCAAGACAACGAAATGGCGCGTGGCCTCAATAACCGGCACGTGCAGTTCATCGCCATCGGCGGCACCATCGGCACTGGCCTGTTTCTGGGTTCCGGCAAGTCAATCGCACTGACCGGCCCGAGCATCGTCTTCGTATACATCGGTGTGGGCATCATCATGTTCCTGCTGATGCGCGCCATCGGCGAGCTCATGTACCGCGATCCAAGCCAGCACACATTCATCAACTTCATTACCCGCTACCTCGGCAACGGTTGGGGTAAATTCGCTGGCTGGTCGTACTGGATTGTGCTCGTGCTCATCGGCATGAGCGAAATCACAGCCGTTTCCACATACTTCATCACCTTCTTCGATACATTCGGCATGGATCTGAGCCATTGGAAATGGCTGATTGAACTGTGCTTCCTCGCAGCGCTGGTGACCATTAATCTGATTGCCGTTAAAGCATTCGGCGAGGCTGAATTCTGGTTCTCGATGATTAAGATCACGCTGATTTGCGCGATGATTGCCACCGCTGTGGTGATGGTGGTGATTGGTTACCATTACGATGCCGTGCAAATCACTGGGCAAGATGGCGTCTCGCCCGCGGGCCATGCCGGACTCGACAACATCACCAATAATTTCTCGATTGCGCCGAACGGTTGGCTGAGCTTCCTGATGAGCTTCCAGATGGTGTTCTACGCCTACGAAATGATTGAGTTCGTTGGTGTGACCGTCTCCGAAACGCAGAATCCGCGCAAGGTGCTGCCGAAGGCTGTGAACGAAATCATCATCCGTGTGCTGATCTTCTACGTGGGTGCGCTGCTGGCCATCATGGCTATCGTGCCGTGGACCACGTTCAAGCCGAACAAGGACGGCTCCTTCGCGTCTCCGTTCATCATGGTGTTCCAGTATGCGGGCCTGAAGTGGGCGGCTGCACTGGTGTTCTTCGTGGTGATTACCGCAGCATCTTCCGCGTTGAACTCGCTGCTGTACTCCGCTGGCCGCCACCTGTACCAGCTGGCTGCTGATTCCGAATCGCCGACCTTCCAGAAGATTGGTGTGGTCTCCAAGCGCCAGGTGCCGGCGCGCGCCATTTTGGTGTCTGCTGCGCTGATTCTGCTGTCTCCGGTGATTAACTCGATTCCTGGTATTTCCAGCGCATTCGTGCTGTTCGCATCCGCTTCCAGCGCGGTGATCGTGTTCATTTATGTGCTCACGATGGTGGCACACCGCAAGTACCGCCGTTCGGCTGACTTTATTGCCGATGGTTTTGTGATGCCGGCTTGGAAGGTGCTGAACACTGTGGCCATCGTGTTCTTCGTGTTCGTTTACTGCACGCTATTCCTTGCGGATGATACGCGCGGTTCCGCTATCGCCGGTTTGATTTGGCTGGTGATTTTCGGCGGATACTGCCTGCTGCACGACCGCTTCCAGAACCGTGATTTGAAGGAAGCGCTGAAGCGCTAGGCGTAGCGGCGTTAGGGCATTAAAAAAATCGGTTCCTTGTGGGCCGATTTTTGTATCTGCGGACAATAATCAAAACGCTCAGCTGTGCACCGGGCGGCTGAGCTCTGAATCAGTTATGCACTGGGTCAGCTGTGCACTGGGCGGGCGGAATACTGCAATGCACCATGTACCAGAGCAGACGTGAAGTGCATATTGCACATGCCCGCTTCCTCTGCTTCATGTGTGCATCCGGCTATGCTGCAGAGCAGCACCTTGTGAGTACGATTCATCATGGTCCCCCTTCATTGGTATGGCTACAATGCCATCATGTAATTTTTAAGCATAGACCTGATGTGTTACAAACGCTAGAAAATAAGGCGTTTCTAGCCGATTTGTGTGATACGTGCGCTCGACGAAAGATGAATGAGGGGTAGTCATGAAATGCCGAGTTGTGCTAGGATTAGCTCGCATCGGAATGTTATCGTAAACATTCTGATAGTGCCGGAAGAAGGAGCCGGCGCGAGCCGTATGTCGGGCAAAGAAGCCGACGCGCAATGATGCGAAGGCTGATTCTCTCTGATGCATAAATGCGGCAAAATAGCAGGAAATCTAAGGAGACCAATGAAGGTACTGGGCAAATCGCTCGCTGCAATGGTTGCAGCAGCGACGTTGATGGGAGGAGGGGCGTTTGCGGTTGCTGGCACTGCGTATGCAGATGATAGCGATGCCATCGTCGTAACGCCTAATCCGTGGTATGCCAACAGTTTTGATGGATGGGGCACCTCGCTGGCGTGGTTCGCCAATGCCACCGGTAACCTCGGCGAAGAAGGCTCCATCACCACTAACCTCGGTGATGATGCATCCAAGGCCAAAGCTCTCGAATACGGCAAGCAATTACGCGAACAGTTCTACCAGTCCATCTTCGGCGAAGATGGACTTGACCTTAATATGGCCCGTTACAACGTAGGCGGCGGCAACGCCTCCGACGTAGCCTACGGTTACCCATTCATGCGCCAAGGCGCAGCCGTTCCAGGCACATGGAAGGACGATCCAACCGGTTCTGGCACCTATGGCGAAGGCGTAACCACCAATCAAGCAGACAAAGACAAGCTTGCTGCTGCTTTCGACCCTACCGATGACAACGAATACGACTTCTCAAAGTCCGCGGCACAAGACTGGTGGATTGAACGCGGCGCCACTGGCGATAATCCCGACATCACTGATGTTGAAGTCTTCGCCAACTCTGCGCCATGGTTCTTGACCAACAGCGGATACGCCACCGGTGGGTATAACTCCAAGAGCAACAATCTTGCCAACCCAGAGAAGTTCGCCCAGTATCTCGCCAAAAATGTCGACCATATCGAAAGCCTCGGCACCAATGTCGATACTGTCGAGCCGTTCAACGAGTCCGAAACCAGCTATTGGGGCACGTCTGGAGACATGGCGTCGAAGTACACCGATGAAAGCGATGCCAACACCCAACTCATTAACAACTACTGGGATAAGTATTACTCCGACAAAGACAAGACCGTCACTCCGTACACTGACGCGCTGAAGAAGCCGCAGGAAGGCATGCACGTCAACAATGCCGAACAGCAGGCCACTCTCAAGGCTTTGGCTGCAGCGCTCAACGGTAACGAAGACACTGTTATTGCCGCCACCGATGCCACGAACGCCTCTGACTTCGTTGGCTCGTACAACCAGTATCCACAAGAAGTACGAGACCTCATCAGCCAGTACAACGTTCATGCCTACTCCACCGGGCGTCAGCTGGTGGCCCGAGATATTGCGCAGGCCGATAACAAGAAGCTTTCGATGAGCGAGGTGGATGGCTCCTGGCAGTCCGGCTCGTACAACCCATATGGCTTCGATAATGCGCTTGGCATGATGAGCTACATTTCCGCCAACGTAACCCGACTGCAGTCCAAGGACTTCACCTTCTGGCAGGTTGTTGAGGATCTCTACAACATGCAGATGGGCTCCGATGTTAACCCGAAGGGTGAAAACACCAACTGGGGCACCGTGCTCATGGACTTTGACTGCACTGTGGCAGGTGCCGACGGCAAGCTCTACTCCGAGCGCCGAGTAAACAACAACGGTGGCACGACTGATGGTCTCGCACCCTGCACGGTTATTGCCAATGCGAAGTACAACGGCGTCAAGGCTGTCACCCAGTTCATCCATGCCGGTGACAAAATCGTTGCCAACAATGATGAATACAACACGATGACCGCCACTTCCGGCGAAGGAGCTGATGCAACTCAGACGATTGTGCACCGCAACTCCGGCAAGACCGATCAGACCTTCGTCATCGACCTCTCCAAGTACGGAACCATCGCTGACAATGCTTCTGGCGATCTCTACCTCACTACTGAAACCTCACAGGCAGACAAGGATGCCGGCGTTGACTCAGCAACTCCGGAAGTATTCGCCAAGACCAGCAACGTCAAGCAGGCTGCCGGTTCTGTGGTGATCGACAAGGCTGCCAAGACCGCTACGGTTACCGTGCCCGCCCGCTCCATCGCCTCCATTCAGCTCAAGGGCGTCACTGGTGTGGCCGAAGATGCCGGAGTACAGTCTGGACACACGTACCAGCTCGTCGGCACTCAGTCCGGCAAGAACCTGTCTGCTACGGCCTCCGGTGACTCTGCTCTTTCCATTGCGGACGCCGCTGACACTTTGGCTGACGCCAAGAAGCAGGCTTGGACGTTCACCCAGATTGACCAGTCCGGCACTGATCGCCCTGATCTCAAGGCTTATGTTGTGACCAACGGTGAAGGCAAAGTGCTTGTTTCCAAGGATGGCACCAATGCGCTCTCCGATGAGACCATCGAGCAGGCGAAGAGTGACCCGGCCGCTAAATGGATTCTCAACACGTCCGATGGCTCCACGTATCAGCTACTCAATGCTGATGCCAAGAAGAACCTTGACGTGAGCGGATCCAGCACTAAGACTGGCACCAAGGTCGGGCTTGACTACTCTCCCACCGGAGAGACCCCGGCAGCTAACCAGACATGGACTCTGCGTGCCGGTACGCCTACCGGTGCCAAAGCTGTCAGTGTGCAAACCGCAGTTGGCGCTGTGCCAACTATGCCCACCGAAGTAACGCTCTACTACACTTGGGGCGAGAGCAAGGCTGCTGTATCCGATTGGGATACGTCCAAGGTGGATTCCGCAAAGGAAGGTACCTACGAGGCGACTGCAACTGCAACGGATGTATTCGGCAACGAGTTCCCTGTTACCGCATCCGTATATGTTGGAGCCTTTACAGTAGTCGATCCTGTATCAGCCACAGTGCTCACTGGCGCTGATCTCACATCTGCCAAGGCTGCTATCGAATCCGCTAAGGTATACGCCCATGTCAAGGCATCGCCCTCATTCGAGATTGATGCCGCTCAGGTCCAGTGGAACTTTGACGGACTCGAAGCCAAGCTCGCGGCCGCCAAGGTTGGCGATGCGATTGCCATCGACGGTACGGTCGACGGCCTGCCCGTAAAGGCCACACTGTACATCACGGCTGCTCAGCCGGAGAATATCGCCGATACTGCATCCAATGTGACGGTTACTAACCAGCAGACGGAATACAGCAAGGGCGATCAGTGGAAGAAGCTCACGGATGGTGACACATCTGCCGAAGCTTGGGTGACGTGGAACAAAGCCGGCGACTATTCCGCCAGCCCGACTGCCACAGTGGACTTCGGTACCGAGCGTGAAGTCAGCAGCCTGACCATCACTTACGGCGACAAGGCTCCGGCTTCCGCCAAGGCCGAGTACACCACCGATGGCACTACCTGGACGCAGTTCGGTAGCGAAGTTCAACCATCCGCTGGGCAAACAGTAACGTTCAAGCCTGATCAGGGCACAGTTCAGGCCACTCAAGTGCGCATTGTGAACACTGTGAACAATGACTATATGAACGCCACTGAGCTCGAAGCATTCGTGGTTCCGATTGTTGGCGGTATTAAGAACATCGCTGCAGCCTCCGGCACAAGCTTCGATGTGAACTTCCAGGAAGGTTCTTCCGGCGCGAAGGCCATCGATGGTGACACTGCAGCCAAGGGTTGGTCCACTTGGGCGTCCACTGCTTCAACGGTTGATCCAGTCGCCACCTTCACCTTCGACGAACTGCAAACCATCACCGAAGTGAAGACTTACTTCTACCGCGATGGCCGTGCATCCTGGCCGAAGAGCCAAACCCTCGAATACCAGGACGCAAACGGTGATTGGAAGACAGTCGATACCAAGACCGGTTGGTATGTGCAACAGCAGCAGTCCGATAACGATGATTCAACCGCTGCCGACACCCCAATTGCTG
This sequence comes from Bifidobacterium sp. LH_416, assembly GCF_056357055.1. Classification (NCBI taxonomy): domain Bacteria; kingdom Bacillati; phylum Actinomycetota; class Actinomycetes; order Bifidobacteriales; family Bifidobacteriaceae; genus Bifidobacterium; species Bifidobacterium sp. LH_416. Next base: position 157,793 of record NZ_JBKEVJ010000003.1, read on the forward strand.
ACTTCGTGCTCAGCACTCCGGTTGTTGCCAAGGCCATTCGCCTGACCAACACATTGCAAGACACCAAGGTGTACATCAATGTGGCGGAAATCCAGGTATTCGCCAAGGACAGCACGGTACTGGCCCCGCAGCCGGCCGCTGACGCCGCGCTTGGCGATCTGCGTCTTGACGGTGAAACCATCAAGGGCTTCGATGCGGGCAAGACCGATTACACGGTTGATTTGCCGATCGATACGGAAACAAACCCCGTGCTGCAGGCCTTCGCTGCTGACAGTGCCGCCACCGTTACGGTGGAAGGCACTGAGGATGGCCAACTCGGCGGTAAGGCCACCATTACGGTGACTCCGGCCGACAAGTCCTCCACGAAGACCTATACGGTGACCTTCAATGCAGCCAAGCTTGCTTCGCTGAAGATTACTGGCCCGAAGAAGACCGAATACGCCATCGGCGACAAGCTGGACACCACTGGCTTGACGGTTGTTGCTGTGTATCAGCGCGGTGAAGGCGAATCCGCCACCACCGAAGAGGTCCCGATCGCTCTCGATGACCCGCAACTTGCCCTCGGAACGTTCGACTCCACCACTGCCGGTAAGAAGGCCATTACCGTCTCCTACCGCGGTGTGAGCGCAACATTCGAGGTCACGGTTAAGGCCAACGAGGCGACTCCGGGCTCCGGCCAGAACACCAATAAGCCCGGTGCGTCCAGCGATAAGGCTGGTGGCAAGCTGGAGAACACTGGCGTTGCCATCGGCGGTATTGCCGGTGTTGCAGCTCTGCTGGCTGCAGCTGCAGTCGTGCTGCTCAGCATTCGCAAGCGCCGCGCGTGATTGGTGTTGCCGATTGCCAAGTAAGGCTTGGCAGTACCTGAATACATAACTGAACATAGAGAATTGTGGGGGGCTTTTCATCATGCGCATAATGAGCATGATGAAAAGCCCCCACATTGTTTGCGCAAAAGAAACGCAGGAAATGCTGCGATGTTCATTGCAGGGGCAGTTGTATTGGTTGCCCCGAAGGTCGGGAAAGTTTTCCTACCGAGGATAATAACGATTTCATATGAGGCTAGGTGGATAGCCTGTGCGTATTAGGCATGGTGCATGTGATGTGTGCTGTTCCGCGCGGATGTGCATGGTGCCATAACAATATATGAGCAAACAGGAGCACGATGATGTCTCATACTTTTACTTGGAACGCGGGCAGTGTGTCGATGGCGTTCGACTATGCGGATGATGATTATGTAGCAGTGCGCTCTATCTGCATGGGGAAAGCCAAAGCCGTATTCGTCCATCGCACACCTATCGTGGAGATTATGACTACTGGTACTGGTCATCGCTTAGCTTGCAACAAGCTGACCCATACGGTAATCGGTACTTCATTGCGGTATGAGCGGCACGTAGAAACAGTTCATGGGCAGCATCACGAACTAGAGATTGTGCTTGCGGACCGTACGCGTGGTATTGAAGCCGTTGTGCGTTATGCGGCTAACGAGACTGTGCCAATGGTGCGCACGGAAGTCACGGTGACCAATACTGATGCGGCTGTGCCGGTGGTATTGGATACAGTAACCAGTTGGACCAGTGCATTTGGTGCACCGAACGGTCAACAGCCAGACGTAAGAGCATGGACACTGCACGAAGCTCAGTTTGATTGGCTTGCCGAAGGACGTTGGCAGAAGCGCGAAGTACGTGATTTGCTTCCGAAAATTGGTCAGGAACTCACCAAAGTAGACCCACGCCAAGAGCATATGGTGTGTTCTACCGGCACATGGTCTACGGGCACTGCAGCACCGCTGGCCATGCTGGAATCTCAACGATTTGGCCTGACGTGGCTTTTCCAGATCGAGCATAACGGCGCATGGCGTTGGGAAATCAACGATGACACCATTGATGGCAATATCGCGCTTTCCGGTCCGACCAGTGAAAACCATGCATGGGAGAAAGTGCTACATGCTGGTGAATCGTTTACCTCGGTACCGGCGTCTTTTGCTCTGGCAAATACGGTAGATGATGCTATTGCTGCAGTGACAAAGTACCGCCGAGTGTTCCGCACGCCGCATCGGGACAACGCGCAACCCAGTGTGGTGTTTAACGACTATATGAACACCATCTACGGCGATCCGACCACGGAAAAGGAACTCCCGCTCATCAAGGCCGCTGCTGAAGTCGGTATCCAAATCTTTGTAATTGATTGCGGATGGTATGACGACACCGGTAACTGGTGGCCATCGGTAGGGGAGTGGCTGCCATCGAAGAAACGTTTCCCGAACGGCATCACTGAGGTGATTGACGCTATTCGAGCTGAGGGCATGATTCCGGGTATTTGGATTGAACCGGAAGTCATTGGCGTGAAAAGTCCGATGGCGTCGAAGCTGCCGGATTCTGCATTCTTCCAACGTCATGGGCAGCGTGTGGTGGAACAGGATCGGTATCTGCTGGATTTGCGTGACGATGCGGCTCGTGCTCACCTTGATTCAGTGATTGATCGATTGGTGAACGAGTATGGCATCGGTTACTTCAAATTTGACTACAACGTTTCGCCGGGTTCCGGTACCGATTATCAGGCTGACAGTGACGGCGATGGTCTACTTGGCCATAATCGCGCGTACAGCGCATGGATTGATTCCTTATACCAGCGATATCCGAATCTTATTATTGAAAATTGCTCCTCTGGCGGTATGCGCGAGGACTTTGCGCAGCTTTCTCGCTTCCAAGTGCAATCCACTTCTGACCAGCAGGATTGGAAACTGTATCCGGCTATTGCCGCGGCAGCTCCTATGATGATGCTGCCGGAACAGGCAGCGAGCTGGGCGTATCCTCAGTCCGATATGGACACGGAGACCACGGCGTTCAACATCAACACCACATTCCTAGGCCGATTCTTCCTATCTGGATACTTGAACCGCATGGGTGCGGCGCAGCACGCGCTGGTGGAATCCGGTATTCAGGCATACAAGCATCATGTGCAGCCGGTGATTGGAAATTCCACGCCATTCTGGCCATTAGGATTGCCCCAATGGGATGATGTCGTGGTGGCGTTGGGATTGAACACTGCTCCGGGCGAGGCGCTCGTTACTGTATGGGCTCGCGATCCATTCTGTGCGCAGAGCACATTACGCTTGCCTCAGTTCAAGGGCCGTGAGGTTTCCGTGACTCCGGTATTCCCGACTCAGGAAGATGGTTGTAATCCTTGGGCCACCGCTTGGAATGCGGCAGATGGTACGTTGCGTATTGACGTGCCGGTAGGCGAGTATGCCTCGCGTACTTTTGCCGTGACCGCGCGCTAGTGCTTGGCAATAGTGGATTCTCGAATAATCAGGGAGCAATCCATTGTGGTGATGCCCGTGACCGGGTGACCTTTAATGGCGGAAAGCAGCATGCGTGCTGCCTTCCGCCCAAGTTCATGCAAGTTGTTATCAAATGTAGTGATTGGTATGCGGCACTCTGTAGCCGTGACTGACCAGTTGTCGTGGCCAAGTACGGCCACATCCTCTGGCACTCGAATGCCGTGATCTAAGAATGATTCAATGGCGCCGCGCGCGAGCATGTCGTTGAGGCAGTACAAGCCGTCCACCTGCTCCCCGGATTCGATGAGTAGATTGGTGGCCACTCGGCCCCATGATTCATGCCAGTTTCCGTATCGTGTAGGCGCAGAAAAATGTAATCCAGCGGCTGCCATAGCATGCTCTGCGCCAGCCACGCGATCTTTGGTGGCTCGATAGTACTCTGGGCCGGCCAGCATTGCGATATGGGTGCGGCCTTGTTCCAATAGGTGATTGATTGCCATTTCTCCGGCGTGCACATTGTCTACGGTGATGGAACTGTCGTTGGGGTCGGTGGAAGGTGCATAGGCGTATACGATGGGAATGCCTAATGCGGTGCCGGGCTTGATTGGAGGGCGGGCATCGGTTTCGCCGCCGAGAATAAGCAGACCATCGACGCCTCGTGCGGCCATTTGATCGATATGGTCGCGTTCGATTTGTGGGTCTCCGCGTGAATTCGTAAGTAGCACTGCGTGATTGGCGACGCCAAGCGTATCTTCTGCGCCGGAAAGGGCCGGCATGGAGAAGCGGCCTTCAAAGTCGGCGGATACCAGGCCGATAAGTCCTGATTGTTGGTGTGTGGTTCGTTGTTCCGCCGTTGATCGTGGCTGATAACCCAATTCTTTAGCGGTGGTTTGCACCAATCGTCGAGTGTGCGCGGAGATGTGACCAGTGCCATTTAATGATTTGGAAGCTGTGGCTAAAGAGACATGGGCTGCATCGGCTACGTCTTGCAAGGTAACACGAGAAATCACAGGGCTATTTTAGGAAAACTTTCCTAACCGCGCAAATCTAGAAGAAAGTGAAAACGTTATTTTTATGCTGAAGTTACTTGCTTTCCAAACCCTCAACGCAGAGTGAAACTCAAGGTCGAGAGAGCGGGCTGAACACAGAAAGGAAACATCATGAACGTTCGTTTGCGCAATGGTGCCAAGAAGATTGTGGCCGCGGTGGCCGCAATTGCATCCCTTGGTGCAATGGCGGCATGTGGAAGCAGCACGGCTGCTCAGTCGGACGACAACACCCTGACCTTCTCCTACTGGGACACCTTCCCGGTGCTTTCGGAGTTCAAGAAGGACAATCCGGACATCCAGTTGAAGGAAGTCAAGGTTCCTGGCGATTCCTACAACACCAAGATTAACCAGATGATTCTCGGCAACAACGCCCCTGACGTGATGCTGCTGCAGGAAGCCGACTACGTGCGCTATGCCAAGAACGGTGTGATTGACAAGCTTGATGACAAGCTGGCTGACATGGGTGTCAAGACCGATGACTTCCTGCCTGCCATCAAGGGCATCGCTGATGAAGTGGATGGTTACTACGGTCTTTCCCAGGGCATGGCCACTGAAATCATGTACTACAACAAAGATATGTTCGATGCCGCTGGCGTCGCCTACCCAACCTCCGATTGGACCTGGGATGACTACGCAGCAGCCGCTCAAAAGCTCACCAAGACTGAGAATGGCCAGACCACGCAGTGGGGTTCCGATGCTCCGAGCTTCAATGGCGTTTGGTATTCATTGGCCGGTCAGGGCGGTGACGCTGTGGTCAAGGATGGGAAACTGTCCTTGGGCAAGGGCTTGAAGGCCGCGCTCGAATACCAGAACAAGATGACTAACGAATTGAAGGTCCAGCCCGCTCCATCCTCCGGCTCCAAGGTCTCCGACCTGTTCGCTGCAGGCCAGGCTGCTATGACCCTCGGCGGCAGCTGGCTGATCGCCAACACCTATAAAGACGTCGACTTCAACTGGGATATCGCCCCAATGCCTGCAGCGCCTAACGGACAGGACTACGACTCCCTGCACACTTCCTTCTTCGCCATCTCCTCTTCGTCCAAGCACAAGACTGCTGCTTACAAGTTCCTCAAGTGGATGATGAGCAGCAAGGGTCAGATTGCTCTTGAAAAGGCCAACGCCAACATCTCCCCGTTCAAGTCCATCGGCGACAAGGGCGACTACCAGATTCAGGGCAAGCATGGTCCGAGCAACTGGGCTGCCTTCACCGAAGCTGCTGAGCAGGGCAAGTTCGGCTACACCACAGTTCCTTCCACCCCGACCTTTGACCTGTACAACCAGATCAACGCCTATATCCTTGGCCAAACCTCTGAGAACGATGTGCTCAAGACTGCTGTGGACAAGGCCAACAAGGATATCGAGTCTGCCCAGTGACATTTGGCTGGAGACTTTGCTGGTCTGAATTGCTAAGTCTCCAGCCCCCTCTTCATCTTCTCCTTTTTCTTCTTCCTTCCTCCTCCGTAAAGCCTGTGCCGCCAGCCGATTATGGTCGGCGGGCGGCACAGGCTTTACGGCGCTTAATACCCATTTTTTCGATATCGATTTCCTACGCATCATCTTTCGAATGTAAGAAAGGAATATGTACCATGACCACCGCTGCTGTGTCCGCATCACGCAAAGATGCGAAGAAGCCCAAGCGGCGTTCGGATGCCGCCGCGGGTTGGGGCTTCCTGAGCCCTGGATCATTGGATTCCTGCTGTTTAGCGGTTTCCCGATTCTCTTCAGCTTCTATCTCAGCCTGACCAAGTGGAACCTGTTGGGCAAACCACAATTCGTAGGCTTGCAGAATTACGTGGATTTGATGTCCGGTGACTCCGAACTCGGCAAGACACTATTGGTCACCTTCGTCTTCACCATCATCAACGTAGGTGTTTCCATTCTCTTCTCCCTGATTCTGGCCATGTTGCTCAACAGCAAAGTACGCTTCAAGGGATTGTTCCAGTTCTTCTATTACGTGCCCACCATCATGCCGTCCGTGGTGATGGCTGGCTGCATGACTCTGATGTTCAACCCCCAGCTCGGCATCGTCAATTACGTGCTGAAGCTCATCGGTGTTACTAACCCACCGAACTGGACTGGTAGCAATACCTTGGTGTGGGTTGTGGTGGCGTATGCTTCTGTGTTCACCTTCGCTACCGGACAGCAGATGCTCGTCTTTTCCGCAGCATTGAAAGATGTGCCCGCCGAGCTGTATGAGGCGGCATCCTTGGATGGAGCCAATGGCTGGCAGAAGTTCTGCCATGTGACCATTCCTGGTATTGCTCCGATGATGCTGTTCAATGTGGTCAGCTGCACCGTCAACTCCTTCAATGGTGCCTTCACCTTGCTCTATCCGTTGACCGGAGGCGGTCCGGGTGATGCTACCAAGGTGCTTGGTCTGCTCATCTACGACAAGGCCTTCAAGAGCTTCAACATGGGGCAGGCCTCTGCGCTTGCTGTGGTGCTGTTCATCATTGTGGCCATTATCGGCGCATTGCAATTCAAGCTCATGGACCGCAAGTGACGTGGCGCTCGCTGTATCCGTTGCTTAGAGACGAAAAGAGATAATCATGTTTAAAGCTCCCAAGTGGTTCACCGTACTGCAGTATGTGGTGATGATCATCGTCGCACTGTTCATGTTCTTCCCGATCTACTGGATTTTCTGCAACTCACTCAAAACCCTGACTGGCATTTCCGCGTTCCCGCCGCAACTGTTCCCCAGCGATCCGCAATGGAGTAATTACGTTACGGTTTTGAGCAACCCATCCACGCTCCTGTATCTGCGTAACACACTCATTCTGTGCATCGGCAATACGATTGGTACCCTGCTCTCCAGCTCCATCGTGGCCTACCCTCTGGCTCGTATGCATTTCAAGGGCCGCGGCGTGATTTTTGCTATCATCATCGCCACGATGATGGTGCCAACTGCCACTCTGGTGATTCCGCAATACTTGCTGTTTCGTGCTTTCGGCATGCTGGATTCGTTCTGGCCGCTGATTCTGCCAGCATTCTTTGCCCAGCCGTACAACGTGTTCCTATTCCGTCAGTTCTTTGTCTCGATTCCTGAATCCATCGATGAAGCCGCCATGCTGGACGGCTGCAACCGCTGGCAGGCATTCTGGCGTGTGATTGTGCCGCTCGGCAAACCGATTTTCATCACTGTGGGCATTATGTCCGCAAGCTTCTGGTGGAACGAGCTGTTCACCCCGTTGATCTTCATCGATTCCGACAACTTGAAGCCGCTCACCGTGGGTGCGCTGACCTCCTTCCAGCTTGCTGGTGGCGGCAACCAGACCAACTGGCCGCTGCAGATGGCCTTCTCGATGCTGATGATTATTCCTCCGGCAATCCTGTACCTCTTCTGCTCGAAGTACATCACCGAAGGCATCAAGACCAGCGGCATGAAGGATTAATCTGCGCGATACGAAGGACAAAGGAAGGAAAATTCATGACTGGCAAAACATCACAGACTGCAATCCCCTCTGAGGGGGTCCGTGAGCCGGCCTACCCGAAAGTGGATATTACATCCAAGTTTTGGGGGCGCTACCGTTCAATGACGGTGAATAGCGCGCTGCCCTACCAGTGGCGTGCATTGAACGACGAAGTGCCCGTGGACGTGCCGGAAGGTGCGGCGTGGGGTGAGAACGGCAATAAATTCAGCCATTCAATGCGTAATCTGCGCATTGCGGCCGGCCGCGAGCCTGGTCAGTTTGCAGGTCAGCCATTCCAGGACACGGACGTGTCCAAATGGCTGGAGGCGGCGAGCTATGCATTGCGCTTTGCCGGCAAAACCGAGGGTGGCGATTTGGCCAAACTCGAAGCGCAGGTAGACGAAGTCATCAGTCTATTTGCGGATGCGCAAGACGAAGACGGCTACTTGGATACCAAGTTTGAAATCGACCTTCCTAAGCAGGAGCGATTCCATAGTCTGCGTTGGAGTCACGAGCTGTATACGATGGGACACTTCATTGAGGCCGCTGTTGCGAACTGGGAGGTTACCGGTTCCCGTAAGGCACTCGATATTGCAGAACGCGTTGCAGGTTGCATTGATGCCAACTTTGGAGACGGTGAAGGCAAGGTCCATGGACCGGATGGTCATCCAGAAATCGAGTTGGCGCTCGCGCGTTTGTATGAAGCTACCGGTGAGCATCGTTGGCTCAATTTAGCCGCATGGTTTATTCGCGTACGCGGTATGGACCCTGAATTCTTCGAGGAGCAGGACCACGCCGGAGGCCCGAAATTCTATCCAGGGCTTGATATGCCGCTCAAATACTTCCTGATGGAAGAACCGGTATTAGACCTTACCAAGCCTGAAGGTCATGCAGTCCGGCTGCTATACATGACCACTGCGATTGCAAAAGTCGGTCGTCTGCTCAATGACAGGCGCATGTTAGATACTGCCGAGCGCCTGTGGAATGCCATCGTGGATCGGAACATGTACGTAACCGGTAACGTGGGATCATGCCAGATTGGTGAGGCATTCAGCTATGACTACGATCTGCCAAACGGTCTGGCTTATGGTGAGACTTGTGCTTCCGTGGCCATGTTGTTCTACGGCAAAGCGCTAATGGAAATCAAGCCCCGCGGCTCTGTGGCAGATGTGATGGAGCTTGAGCTGTTCAACGGTATGCTCGCCGGCATCCAGCTGGATGGTACTCGCTACTTTTATGTGAATCCTTTGGAGGCGGACCCTGCTGCATCCAAAGGCAACCCAACTAAAGCTCATGTGTTGACTCGTCGTGCCGGATGGTTTGATTGTGCCTGTTGCCCGGCTAATATCGTGCGACTGCTTGCTTCCCTTGATCGATATCTATACACGGTGTGCGCGGATACGATTTACGCTCACCAGTTCATTGCCAATAAGGCTGACTTTGGTGAGGGATTGGTTATCGAGCAAAGTCAGGAAGGTGAAGGCTACCCGTGGAATGGCAACATTGCATTCCATGTGAGCAATCCAAATCATTGTGAACGCAAGCTTGCGATACGTATTCCCTCCTGGTCGGAACGCTGGTCGCTTGCGATTAACGGGAAGGAGTTGGCGCAGGCCGATATTGAATCTCGGGATGGCTTTATCGTGATTGATATCTCCGGCGAGCATACGGATATTCGTCTTGTCTTGAATATGGACGTACGGCGTATACGCGCCTCGCTGAAGGTTAAGGAGGACATCGGCAAGATAGCAGTGGCTCGAGGCCCGGTGGTGTACTGCATGGAACAGGCCGATAACCCATACGATCTATGGACTTATGGCATGTCTGCTGATGCTCCAGTGGTACAGGCATATGAGCCTGATTTGCTTGACGGTGTAGAGCGACTAACCTTCCAAGGCACTCGTGCGGATCAGGATTCCGATGCGCTATACACTTCAGCGTCTGCGCCAGTTACTGATGTAACTGCATCGCTCACCATGATTCCGTATTATGCCTGGTGCAACCGCACCGAAGGCCAGATGCAGGTGTGGGTGCGGGAAACCAGCCACTAATACAAAAAGGACCCTCCTTCGCGGCAGGCTTGAATGAAGGCTCGCATGCCGCGAAGGCGTCCCGTCTCCTGATGGTAATGAAGACGGGAAACAACACGCATAGGGCATCGGCAAGGGAGCCGATCTTGTGGTTGCGCTCCCTAGGTGATGACGTATGCATTCATCAACCAGAAGGAGAAGTATGCAATTACGCAAATCATTGGCGTCGCTACTTGCCGTGGCCACGTTGGGCGCAGGAGCTGTGGTGGCTTCGGCACCTGCTATGGCCGATGAGACTACGCCTATTGTTGATGCCCAGAATATTGCTGTGGACTTAGATCAGTCCACAGGCGCCGTGAAACATGGCGCTACGGGCTTTCTGTACGGCATTGCTGATGATGGTGCTCCCACCGATACCATGTTGAACGGCCTGTCTCATCTTGATTCGCTTGTAGGACGTCCGATTGATGGTCAACAGCATCCGAATGGTGATGTGATGACAACTGCCGACCAGTGGAAACGCAATGGTGGAGGCGACATCCAGATTTATCTGAAGGACTTTTACCCGATTCCGTGGCCGTATTCTGAATACAAGCCGGATATTGAGCATGATTACTTCCCATTGCTGAAAAAGCAGGTGGAAGCAGTGCAGAAGAGCCCGTACAAGGATTCCTATGTGTATGTTCCGCTCAACGAGCCGGATTGTGGTGACGCCAACTACAACAAGGGTGTGTGCATCAGCCAGAACCCGAACGTTGATAAGAATTTCAACTCGGATAATCCTAATTGGGTGAAGATGAAGAATGATTGGAAGAAAATGTTCCAGTACATTCGCAGTCTTGATCCCGAGGCTCGTATTGCTGGCCCCAATTTCTCCAGCTACTACTCGAACCATTATCGCGATTTCTTGCAGTTTGCCAAGGAAAACAATGTGATTCCGGACATTGTTACATGGCATGAACTGAATTCGCCCAAGCGATTCACGGACGATTTGAATGATTGGAACAAAATCGTTGATGATGTTTTGGGGCCGGACGCGGATATTCCTGTCAGCATCAATGAATATGCGCCGAACAATACGGCATATCTTCAGACTCCGGGCTCCATGGTGCAATATGTTGCTCGCTTTGAGAATACCAAAGTGTCTGCTGACCTCCCGTATTGGCAGCCTGCAGGTGACCTTGACCAATTGGTTGTGAAGAACAATCAGGCCACCGGTTCATGGTGGCTGTACAACTGGTATGGCCGTATGACCGGCAATACCGTGAATGTGCAGTTGGCTGATGCCAACCAGACCACTCAGGCTGTAGCTTCTTATGATGAGACCAAGCAGCAGGCTCGTGTACTCTTCGGTGGTTCCGATGCCGCTAACTATGCCGTGAATCTCAAGTTCGATGGCACCAAGTTCCCCAATGGTGCTCACGTGACTGTATATGGCATCGATAAGGGAGAGCCCTCGACCGGTGATTATGTGGTGGGTGAGTATGACCTTGATGCTGCAGGTCTGAAGAACGGTCTTGCACTGTCCGGCTTGAAAAAGCAGTCGGCGTATTACGCGGTTCTTACGCCTCAGACTGCTCAATCCCCGGTGGAAAACGGGCGTTATGAGGCTGAATATGCTCGTCTTGCAGGCTCTGCACAAGTGGCATATGGTGCAGTGAACGGCTACTCCGGAACGGGGTATGTTCAGGGTTTTGAGTCTGATGATTCGGATACCGCGTTCTTTGTCACGGCCGATAAGGGCGGTTACTATGACGTCAATGTTCGGTATTCTGCTCCGGCTGATGGTGCTCTGCCCGTGAATCGAAAGCTTGATTTCAAGCTGAATCGGAGCAAGACGGTCACGATGACTTTGCCGCAAACCGCTGATGCGAATACTTGGAACACTGCTGTGGTGCGGGTGTATCTGCCTGTTGGCGTCAATCAAATTGATTTGGTCCCCTCTGATAATGCGGCCTTGGCCAGCGGCGTGAAAATTGATTACGTACAGCCTGTTGCTACTGACTCCAAAGTGGACTTCTATGAAGCCGAATCCTCGGACAACACGCTATCTGGCACTGCGAAAGTGGACGGCAACGCCGTATCTTGGGTGGGTGCCGGTGAAGGCAACACGCTGCAGTTCAACAAGGTAAACGCTTCCGAGGATGGCGATTACACTCTGACCTTTGCCTATGCGCAGAATGAAGTAGCGGACAACAATAATTTCCAGACAAAGAGTCGTTGGGCTGATGTAACTGTGAACGGAGATTCAGCATCCACTCAACATGTTGTGTTCACTAACACTCGGAGTTGGAAGAACTACTGGACTACTTCGATTCGCGTCACCTTGAAGAAGGGCGAGAACACGGTGTTATTGGGCAATGCCAACGGCTATGCTCCTAACTTCGACTCCATGACTGTGGCTCGTACTGCCGTGCAGACTTCGCCGGAGCCTTCTGTGGATAAGTCTGCTTTGGAGGCATTGATCGCTAAGGCAAAGGGTGTTGCCAAGAAGGATTACACCAAGGAGTCCTATGCTGTGCTGTCTGCTGCGTTGCAGCCTGCTGAGGCCGTGGATGCCAAGGCGGATGCTTCGCAGGATGAGGTGGATACCGCCGCTGCCGCGTTGCAGAAGGCTTTGGATGGCCTGAAGAAGGCTGAAGGCGGCAACGATGGTGCGGGCGACAATACCAAACCTGGTGCAGATAACCAAGGCAATACTGATGGTTCTGATAACGGTGCCAACGGCGCCAGTAAGGATGCCATCGGCAACACCGGTGCCGCGGTTGGCGGTATTGCGCTTGCCGCCATAGTGCTTGCTGTCGTCGGAGCTTTGATTGCATATCGCCGCAGTCATGCGTGACCTGTAATTGGAATCTGCTGCCCTACGTTTTCCCGCAGTAGGGCAGTGAATCATAATCGATAACGGTCTGAATTGGCTATTGAACGGGGCTTTGATGCTGAACCTATGTGGGTTGGCACCAAAGCCCCGTTTTTCCATGATCAGTTTTTGACTTCACGGGAAAAGTTAAAACTGGCGCAGTAAATTGTTTATAGTGTGAGATATTATTACTGCGCAATGCGATGGAGCTCATGTGCTGTATGAATATTTTTGCTGAGTGCCGTGTGCAACAAGCTCCATTGCGATGACTGATTAAGGAGACAGGCCATGGGTTTTGAGCAAGAGGCGGTTGAGACGCTGTGGCGCGATGTGTGGTGCCACAGGTCGCAGATGCAGCGCGATTTGAGTCATGGTGCCGGTGAGGTATTCGTGATTCGCATGTTGGCTCATAAAGGCACTATGGCGCCTTCGCAGTTGGCCGATGCCATGAATGTCACCACTGGTCGTATTTCTGCGGTGTTATCTGCGCTGGAGAAAAAAGGCCAAATTGTGCGGTCTGTTGACCCCAATGATCGACGTGCGGTGCGCGTGGAACTCACTGAAGCTGGGCGAGAACGCGGGCGCAAGGATATGGAGGAGGCTCGTAGCGCCTTCTGCTGGATTTTCTCGCAGATGGGGGAGCGGCGTACTCGTGAGTTCGTTGATCTGATGCGCGAATTCTCCACGTATATGTCGATTTGCAAGCCGGGCGAGCCGAGGCCCACTCCAGAAGAAGTGCGCAAGGCGTTCGAAGATAGGCAGTCCGCCGCTTAATTTCCTGCAGGCTTCTTGTCGCAGTTGTGTTTCACTCATAGTGAAATCAACAGATGTCCTCGCATTGCGCATAATATCTTACACTGTAAGTAATTTAATAGTAGAAAATAAATCGAGTAACGCAATACCTCCCCTCAGTCAGCTTCGCTGACAGCTCCCTTCGCAGAAGAGAGACAAGGTGGGGAATCAACAACAAGGGGAAACAATGCTTCGCATCATGAAATATCTCTCCAAAGCGGAGATAGGGCAGATGCTGCTCGCACTGGTAACCATCGTGGGGCAGGTCTTCTTCGACCTGAAGCTGCCTGATTACATGGCAGACATCACCACGCTGGTTGAGACACCGGGCAGTAACATGTCAGACATTTGGATTGCCGGTGGCAAGATGCTGCTCATCTCGCTCGGCTCCGTGGTCTGCGCCATCATCACCGGCTATATTTCCGCACGAGTGGGCTCGTCGTTCACGCAGCGTTTGCGCTCGCTGGAATTCAGGCAGGTAGAATCATTCGGGCCGGCTGAAATGAACCGATTCTCCACGGCCAGCCTCATCACCCGTTCCACCAACGACATTACGCAGATTCAGATGTTCATCACCATCGGTCTGCAACTCATCGTCAAATCACCAATCATGGCGGTTTGGGCAGTAGCCAAAATCGCCGGCGAAGGCTTCGAATGGACCCTCGCCACCGGCATCGCCGTCGTGATTCTGCTGGCTGCCGTCATCGTGATGATGGCCATGGTCATGCCGAAGTTCAAGGCCATGCAGACCTTGACCGACAACATCAACCTCGTGGCCCGCGAAAACCTCACCGGCCTCAAGGTCGTGCGCGCCTATAATGCCGAGGATTATCAGGAATCCAAGTTCACCAAAGCCAACAAGGACCTGACTGAAACCCAGCTGTTCACCAACCGTACCATGGCGTTCATGATGCCGCTGATGAACACCATCATGAACGGCCTGATGCTCGCCGTCTACTGGATCGGCGCCTACCTGATTGATGCGGCGACCCTGACCGACAAGCTCACCCTGTTCTCCAACATGGTGGTCTTCTCCAACTACTCTGTACAGGTCATCATGAGCTTCCTCCTGATGAGCATGGTGTTCGTGCTCTGGCCGCGCGCCGACGTGTCCGCACAGCGCGTGCTGGAAGTGCTCGACACCAAGCCGATGGTGAAGAACGGCACCAAAACCGCGGCAGACGTGGCAAAAACCGGCCAGCATGGCACGGTGGAATTCAAGAACGTCGGCTTCACCTACCCGGATTCGCGCGAGGCCATGCTCGAGGGCATCAGTTTTAGTGCCCAGGCCGGCCAGACCGTAGCGTTCATTGGCTCCACTGGTTCCGGCAAATCATCGCTGATCAATCTGGTGCCGCGATTCTACGACGCCACGCAAGGCCAGGTTCTGGTCGACGGCGTGGATGTGCGCGACTATGACCTGAAGACTCTGCGAGACAAGATCGGCTATGTGCCGCAGCAGTCGGTGTTGTTCAAGGGAACTGTGGCATCCAATGTGAGCTATGGCGATAAGCCAGGCGAATCCAGCACTGTCGAGCTCGCTGATACCTCCACTGTTGCCGGTCGCAAACGTGAAGCCGAGCTGCTTGCCGCTGGTCAAGCCGCAGACGATGCAGGCATGAGCGCTGAGCAGATGACTCGCGTGAAAACGGCTGCGGATGTGGCGCAGGCCAGCGAATTCGTGGACCGCATGGATGGCGGATTCAAGGCGGCAATCG
This sequence comes from Bifidobacterium sp. LH_416, assembly GCF_056357055.1. NCBI lineage: Bacteria > Bacillati > Actinomycetota > Actinomycetes > Bifidobacteriales > Bifidobacteriaceae > Bifidobacterium > Bifidobacterium sp. LH_416. The sequence continues at coordinate 172,935 of NZ_JBKEVJ010000003.1, forward strand.
CCCAAGGTGGTTCCAATGTGTCCGGTGGTCAGAAGCAGCGCCTGTCCATTGCGCGCGCGGTATATCGTCACCCCGAAATCCTGATTTTCGATGATTCATTCTCCGCGTTGGATTTCAAAACCGACCGCGAAGTACGTGAGGCGCTCGCTCGCGAAGCTAAGGATTCCACCAAGCTCATCGTGGCCCAGCGCATCGGCACCATCATGAACGCCGACCTCATCGTCGTGCTTGATGATGGTCGCGTGGTTGGGCAGGGCACGCACAAGGAACTGTTGGAAACCTGCGACGTGTACCGCCAAATCGCCGAATCCCAGCTCAGCAAAGCCGAACTGATGGCCTGAGATGCGCCAACAATGGCTCCCCTTGTCAGGGGAGCTGTCCGCGGAGCGGACTGAGGGGTAGTCCCAAAAAGACTTCACAGAAACACACCTCTCTCGTCAGAGGGCCAAACACACAGAAAACGTAAGGAACAGCCAATGCCAAGAGGATCTATGGGGCACGGCCCCGGTGCGGTTGGGCGCACGGTCGAAAAGCCCAACGATTTCGGCAAAGTCATGGGCAAACTCGTGCACTATTGCCGCAACTACATTCCCGTCATCATCGTTGCCCTAGTGCTGGGCGCGGCCGGAACCATCTGCCAAATCATTGGTCCGGACAAGCTCAAGGACATGACCAACGCCATCGTCAAAGGTTTGCCGGCAGCGGTCAATGGCAAGCCGGTGATGAACTCCATCGATTTCGGCGAAGTTGGGCGTATTGCTTGGCTGCTCGTTGCCCTGTATGTGGGGTACGCAGTGCTGAGTTATGCGCAAAGCTGGATGATGGCGAACGTCACCCAGCGCACAGCCCAGCGACTGCGCGAATCGATCTCTGTCAAAATCAACAAACTGCCGCTGAAGTACTTCGACAAAGTCAGCTACGGCGACGTGCTTTCCCGCATCACCAACGATGTGGATGCTATCGGCCAGACACTGGGGCAGAGCCTCGGCTCACTGATTACCTCAGTGACATTGTTCGTGGGCGCACTGGTCATGATGTTCTACAACAACGTGATCATGACCCTATGTGCCATCGGCGCCAGCTTGATTGGCCTCGTGCTCATGATGGTGATTATGAAGGCTTCGCAGAAGTACTTCGCCAAGCAGCAGGCAGCATTGGGTGACGTGAACGGTCACGTGGAAGAGATGTATGCCGGCCATCTGATTGTGAAGGCGTACAACGGTGAGGCGGATTCGATTCGTCGCTTCGAAAAGTACAACGCCGACCTCTACGAATCCGGCTGGAAGTCGCAGTTCCTCTCCGGCCTGATGATGCCGCTGATGAACTTCGTGGGCAACTTCGGCTACGTGGTGGTGTGCGTGGTGGGTGCGGCGCTCGCCATGGACGGACAGATTGAATTCGGCGTGATCGTGGCGTTCATGATGTACATTCGCCTGTTCACTCAGCCGTTGAGCCAGTTTGCGCAGGCCTTCCAGAATTTGCAGCGTTGCGCGGCTGCCGCCGAACGCGTATTTGGCTTCTTGGAAGAGCCGGAAATGGCGGACGAATCCGGCAAGGCTGCATTGCTCGGTGCTAACGGCCGTGCCGTGCACGGTGACGTGGAATTCAGTCATGTGCAGTTCGGCTACGAACCGGATAAGCCGATTATCCACGACTTCTCGGCTTCTGTGGCGGCCGGCCAGAAGGTGGCTATTGTGGGTCCGACCGGTGCCGGCAAGACCACGATGGTGAATCTGTTGATGCGCTTCTACGAGATTTCCGGTGGCTCGATTTCAATCGATGGTGTGGATACTAAGTCCGTGCCGCGATGGAATGTGCACGACCAGTTCTCCATGGTGCTGCAGGACACTTGGGTGTTCCGTGGAACAGTGCGTGAAAACATCGCGTATTCCAAGCCTGGCGTGACTGATAAGCAGATTGAAGATGCATGCCGCGCAGTTGGCCTAGACCACTTCATTCGCTCGTTGCCGCAAGGATATGACACGGTTTTGGACGATAAATCCTCGCTTTCTGCTGGCCAGAAGCAGCTGTTGACCATTGCTCGCGCCATGGTGCAGGATGCGCCGATTCTCATCCTCGATGAGGCGACTTCTTCGGTCGATACCCGTACCGAAGAGCTGATTCAGAAAGCTATGGACGCGTTGACCGTGGGCCGCACCTCGTTTGTGATCGCGCACCGACTTTCCACCATTCGCGACGCCGATATGATTCTCGTCATGAACCACGGCGACGTCATCGAGCGCGGTACGCATGACGAACTGCTCGCCGCAGGTGGATTCTATGCCGATTTGTACAACAGCCAGTTCTCGCTCGCGGGGTGAATCCTCGGGTAGGCCGAGGGAATGCCCCGCGGGGAGGGGTCTCAGCGGGGCGAAATCTCGGGGAGTTCGAGGAATTGCCCCGCTGGGGTGAAGTCAGTGGGGCAATTCCTCGGGTAGATCTAGGAGATGCCCCGCGTGGAGGGCTTCAGTGGGGTGAATCCTCGGGTAAGCCGAGGAGATGCCCTGCGCGGAGGGGCTTCAGCAGGGTAAAACCTCGGCCTACCCACGATTTTGCCTCACTGAACCGTTTTCAGTGGGGAAAATGCTCGGTGGGGCCGAGGTCTTACCCCACTGGCATATCTATTTCTGGAAGAAACCGCCGGGGAAATCCGCGGACTGGGCTGCGGTCCGGTCCGCATTGAGCACGGCGCAATCGAAATTGAAATATTTGCGCAGTTGTGCGGCCGGCGTGGTGAATAGGGCCGTGGCCAAGCCATCTGCCACAGCGGTTGGGTACGTGGTCTGTGCGTTCGGCGCAATGGACACCCAAGTGGCAGCAACATCATCGACCGGCAAGCCGTCGATAGCATTCAACAAATGATGCAGCTGATGGCCGGCAGCCTCGCCCCAATGGCGTCGACTTGGAGCACTGGCGCAAAATGTACCGCAACTTAGCTCGGCGACACCTACGGCATTGGCGGGATTGCTCGGATCTTCGAGCGCGATGGTAATTGGCTGGGCTGTGTGTATGAGCAGATCCCCACCCGCGTCAATGACATAGTAAACGGGCTGGTTACCGGCAGCGCCTAGCATTGCCGCAATCAAATCAACCAAATATCCCTTGCCGCAAGCGCCAAAATCAAGGGAAACCGGGCGGCGAGTAATCAGTGTTGTGCCGTGGCGTTCCACATCATCAACCCAAGTTGGTCGGCCATGAATCGCGCCTAATTTTCCTTGACCGGCGCGGGACACAGGTGTTTCGCCGTCTATGCTTGCGCATTCGGCACCAGCCGAAGAATCATCGATCCCAAATGCATCTGATGCAACGGTGAACGAATAGGCGGCATCATAGCCAAGCCGAATCAAATCCTCGCCTACGCACGGGTCAATTGCGCCCTCGGTCGCGGCGAACAATCGATCATACAAATCAAACAGCGGCTCGGCCCAGTCCGGAAAATCAAATGTGCCGCCATGCTCGGCCTTGCTCATGCGCGAAACCGTGGAATTACTGCGAAAGCGGGAGAGCGCGGCCTCGTAGCCGTCGATAAGAATATCGATGGAGTCATACAGCGATATGCCATGCTGCGCGGTGCCGGTGGCCGGAGCGTCCGCGGGTAGCGTTGATTGCACGATGAGGCCTGTTCCTAGGGCATGCGGGAAGGCCATGGTGTGCGGCAATTGTTCGCTGAGATTGGTCATATGGCCATCATAGGTATGTGTGCTTAGGCGCGCTGACTCGCATTGGGGTGCATTAGTGTGCAAAAGCGGGGCGTATAAAGGGTATCGGTGATAAACTGCTTGACATAGTGTCAACAAGGAGGTTTGGCTATGAGCGGTTCTGATCGAATTTCCTCAACCGGCAGTGTGGGCGCATCTGGAGCTGCAGTTGCAGCATCAATCAAAGATCTGCCTATTGTTAAAGTATGGGCCTTTGCTGTCGGCCAGTTCGGCTGGGCGTTGCTCTCCGGCATTATTTCAAACTGGCTTGTGTATTTTTACCAGCCTGATCAGGAAACCATCTCCCAAGGCCAAACTGTTTTCGTGCCGCAAGGGCTCGTAGTGCTCGGCATCGTGACCGTAGTGGGCGGTATCACCGCATTCGCGCGCTTCTTCGACGCATTCGTAGACCCGGCCGTAGCCTCCCTCTCTGACCGGTGCAATGCCAAAGCTGGCCGCCGCATGCCGTTCCTGAAATTTGCCGCGGCGCCGCTCGCCATCATTACTGTGCTGGTATTTTGGAGCCCAATCAACGGCACCAGTTGGATTAACGGCGCATTCCTGTTCGTCACCGTAATCGGCTATTACATTGCGCTTACGTTCTACTGCACGCCATACAACGCGCTGATCGCTGAGCTTGGCCATGATTCCAAGCAACAGCTCACTATTTCCACGGCAATTTCCTTCACCTGGGTTGCTGGTACCGCGATTGCCTATGTTGCTCCGGTGATTTGGGGTGGACTGGTCCCTGCTTTTGGCCGCATCACCGCCATCCGCGTGACCTTCACCATCATGGCCGCTGTGGCGTTCATCTGCATGCTGGTGCCGCCGCTGACCATCCGCGAAAAGGATTACGTCAATTCTCAGCCGACTTCCGAATCCACCATTGAATCACTGAAGCAAACCTTCAGCGACGGCGAATTCCGCAAGTTCGTCTGCTCCGACGTGGTCTACTGGGTGGCTATCACCACCTTCCAGACCGGCCTGCCGTTCTTCGTCACCTCGCTGCTGAAATTGCCGGAAACCACTACAACCATCTACTTTGTGCTGATGACCGGCGTCTCTGTGCTGTTCTACATGCCGGTAAATATTCTGGCCAATCGCGTCGGCAAGAAGCGGCTCTTGCTGGTCGCATTCGTAATCTTTACTTGTGCGTTCGCTTTTGCCGGAGCTCTAGGCTCGGGCGCGGTTGCCTTCCTGCCGGCAATGGCGCAGGGCTTGATTCTGTCCGTAGTGGGCGCAATCCCCATGGCTGCATTCGGTATTCTGCCGCAAGCCATTGTTGCCAATATCGCCGATGCCAGCTCCAAAACCACCGGCCAGGATCGCCAGGGCATGTTCTATGCGGCGCGCACTTTCGCCATGAAAATGGGCCAGTCGGTGGCCATGCTGCTGTTCACCGGCGTCTCCACTATTGGCATGGCATCCGGTGCCGGCTACCGCATCGCCGCAGTATGTGCTGCTGTGCTGTGCGGCTTGGGTGGCATTGTGTTCGCGTTCTACAACGAAAAGAAAGTGCTGGACGTGCTGGAACGGTAGCTCATAGCTAGCGGTAACTCGTCCCGCGCTGAATTGCGTTTGGCGCGACCTCGTACTATATTTATGCGAGTTGCTTTGCGGAGCAGAGCAACAATCCAAGGGGCTGTAGCTCAGTTGGTAGAGCGCTTCGTTCGCATCGAAGAGGTCGCGGTTTCGACTACCGTCAGCTCCACTTGGGTCGCTTGCATTCATTCCACCGCGAGCGGCCCTTTTTCTTTTTCTTCTGTGCACATGGCAGAAAAGCACGATTTACTCCGCGGCATGGGCAATACTGGAATCATGACAAGCGCAGAGAACATGACAGACGGCATTGTTGAGACTCCTGATCTTGAATCGGAAGGCTTGGCGGCTTCAGACATCGAAGTTGAGGCCGGTGCCGCAAATATACAGCAGGCAGAGCCAGCTACTTCTGGTAGTGATACGAATCAGCGTGCGGCTGCTGTGCGCATTCCCTCTGGAACTGTAGTGCTTGCCGCCACGCCAATTGGTAATACTGGTGATGCTTCCGCCCGCTTAGTGGCATTGCTCGAACGCGCAGATATCGTAGCCGCAGAAGATACACGTCGACTCTATGATTTAGCTCGTCGACTGGGCGTGTATGTGACCGGCCGCGTGGTGGCTTACCACGATCACAATGAACGCAGCAAAGCTGACGGACTCTTAGACCAAGTTGAAACTGGCGCTACCGTGCTGGTGGTTTCGGACGCCGGCATGCCTACCATCAACGACCCCGGACTGGCGATTGTGCGCCGTGCTATCGAGCGAGGCTTGCCGGTAACCTGCGCGCCCGGCCCCTCCGCAGTGCTCGATGCGCTCGCCCTTTCCGGCCTGCCCACCGATCGATTTTGCTACGAGGGATTCCTGCCGCGCAAGCATTCGGAACGCGTACAAGCGTTGCGCGCTCTGCTGCCAGAGCGCCGAACCATTGTGTTTTACGAGACACCTCACCGCATCGCGGATTCAATGGATGATTTGTTGGATGCGTTCGGCCCGAATCGCCCAATGGCCTTATGCCGAGAACTCACCAAAGACTACGAGCAGATTCGCCGCGGGCCCATCGGTGAGATTCGCCAAAGCGTGATTGATGATCCGCCTCGCGGCGAGATGGTGTTGGTCATTGGTGGCGCGTCCGATGAAGAAGCCGAAGCGGCGGCACCTAATTCCTTAAGCGTTGAGGATTTGGCTGTGCTAGCCATCGACCGTGCACTGGAAGATGGGCTTCGTATTAAGGATGCTATTGCACAAGTGGTGCAGGAGCATCCGTTGCCGGATGGTTCGCTGGCCAATCGCAAGCAGGTGTATGCGACTGTGCTGGAAATGAAAAGCTAATCACAGCCGCTCTTCATCCATCATCGTTTTCCAAAGACTCAAGCAGCACCTCCAGTGCTTGCCGAACACCGGGGCCGCCGGTCTGCGAGATGAATTCGAGCAGGCCGGCGTCAGCTTTTGGATTTGCCACAACCCAACGGCGCAATTCCGGCACATGCTGTGCAATATGCCATAGAACATCAGATTCAGTCTCCGGAGAGCAAGCGATTTGCGGCGTCAGTATGATGGGCGGATCCGGAGGCGTGGTCAAATCGGAGATAGTCGGGATTTTCTCGCTGTTTTCCTGCTCAGGCAGCCGATGCGCACGCTGCAGTCTGCGCAATCGTCGAGCAGAAAGCAGTCGTTGTTGAAGCCAAGCAATCATGAGTATTGCTCCATTTGCACTTCGTTAATTTCTCGCTGAATCGCATTGAAGAAATCTTTAGCTCGGCCAGCATATTTATGATGACGATGCTCTTTAACGATTTGTAAGCAATCGTTCGGCCGGAACTCGTATGCGGACATAAGCTGGCATACCAGATTATTGATGGTTGATGGATCGGGATCATCTTCAGGTGCCATCACTAAATCGCAGGCGGTGCGCGCTGGCGTAGTGATAGCCAACGTGCCAAGTTTGATGATTTGCTCAGGCAGCGTGAGCCGCTTAAACACGCGAATGCGGCGGCCTGCAGAAGATGATCGGAAATGTGAAGTGGAAATAACGTCGATAGTATCCGGAAAATCGGTTCCACCTAGCCAAACCCAAGCGGCAGTACGCGTGCATGCCACCGTGCCGAACGGTGCAATCGCAGCCACAATCGAAGCGCGACCATACAGTGTGCTGGCATGCTCTGACCAATAAGCGGAAGATTCGTCGAGCTTGCTCACGGTGCCGAATGTAGACAGCCAGTGCATACTCAGCGGTCCAGGCAAATCTCCGGTATGCAACAAAGGCGGGATAGTCGGCTGTGCAACAAGAACGTGAGCAGAAGGGGAGAATGCCGTGACTGCTGCGGCTGTGCGCGCCCGTGCCGTGTTCGCCTTTGAACGAGATATGGTGCTCATGCCCTCCACCGTGACACAATCCCCACGCCTTCGCCACCGGCTTCGAGAAAACAGTGGATAAGTGGATAACTTATGGCAGTTCGCGTTATTGGTGGATAGCGGTGGATAACTCTGGTGGTCATGCAATTGTGGACGGGCTTCGGCTGCGCTTTGCTGGCGTGTCCCATGTTCGCCGGATAATCGGGGTTTATGAGTCATGTTTTGGTGAATGTTGCTTGGCCGTATGCAAACGGCCCCCGTCATATTGGCCACGTCGCCGGCTTCGGTGTGCCGTCCGACGTTTACGCACGTTACGAGCGTATGAAAGGCAATGACGTGCTTATGGTCTCCGGCACCGATGAGCACGGCACCCCGATTCTCGTGGAAGCCGAAAAGGAAGGCCTTTCCGCGCAGGAACTGGCCAACCGCTACAACCGCGTGATTGCCAAGGATTTGTGCGATCTGGGTCTGAGCTACGACCTGTTCACCCGCACTACCACCGGCAACCACGAGCACGTGGTGCAGGAAATGTTCAAGCAGTGCCTGAAGAACGGTTACATCTACAAGGGCACCCAGCAGGTGGCCATCAGCCCGTCCACCGGCCGTACCCTGCCTGACCGCTACATCGAAGGCGAATGCCCGATCTGCCATGCTGAAGGCGCTCGCGGCGATCAGTGCGATGCCTGCGGCAACGAGCTCGACCCGGATGAGCTCATCAACCCGGTTTCCAAGATCAACGGCGAAACCCCGCGCTTCGAGCAGACCGAGCACTTCTTCCTCGACCTGCCGGCGCTCGCCGAAGCCAACAAGGCATGGCTGGAAACCCGCAAGGGCTGGCGCACCAACGTTATCAACTTCTCGCTCGGCCTGTTCAAGGAAGTCAAGCCGCGCGCTATCACCCGTGATATCGATTGGGGTATTCCGGTGCCGGTTAAGGACTGGATCGATAACCCGAACAAGAAGCTGTACGTGTGGTTCGACGCCGTGATCGGCTACCTGTCCGCTTCCATCGAATGGGCCCGCCGCCAGGGCGACCCGGAGAAGTGGCGCGAATGGTGGAATGACCCGAGCTGCCCGGCCTACTACTTCATGGGCAAGGACAACATCACCTTCCACTCCCAGATTTGGCCTTCCGAAATGCTGGCATACAACGGCCAGGGTTCCAAGGGCGGCGAAACCGGTCCGATGGGTCCGCTGAACATGCCTGAGCAGGTGGTGGCCTCCGAGTTCATGACCATGGAAGGCAAGAAGTTCAGCTCCTCCCGCGGCATCGTGATCTACGTGAAGGATATCCTCGCTCGCTACCCCGTGGACGCCGTGCGCTACTACATTTCCGTGGCCGGCCCGGAATCCTCCGATTCCGACTTCACTTGGGCTGAGTTCGTGCGTCACAACAATGAGGAACTTGCTTCCTCTTGGGGCAACCTGGTGAACCGCGTGGCCAACCTCATCAACAAGAACTTCGGCGAAATCCCGGCTCTTGACGAGGATTCCATGACTGATGAGGATCGCGGCCTGCTTGAGGAAACCGCTGCCGCATTCGACGTGGTGGGCTCCTCCATCGAGACCCATCATCAGAAGCATGCACTGGCTGAAGCCATGCGTGTGGTTGGCGATATCAACAAGTACATTTCCGCCACCGAACCGTGGAAGATTAAGGACGACCCGGCTCGCCTTGGCACTGTGCTGCACGTTGCCGCCCAGGCCGTCTCCGACGCGAACCACCTGCTCGCCCCCTTCCTGCCTCATTCCGCACAGAAGGTGTGGGAGGCTCTCGGCGGCACTGGCGTCTTCTCGCCGCTGCCTGAGCTGCGTGAGGTTGAGGATCTCGACAAGCCTGGCTTCAAGTACCCGATTATCACCGGCGATTACAAGCTGGGCGTGAATGTGCACCCGTGGAAGAGCGAGCCAATCGAAGTCGGTGCCGTGGTGCCGAAGCCGAAGCCGATTTTCGCCAAGATCCCGACCGAGGCTGTGGAAGAGGAACTGGCCCGCTTCGATGAAGCACTGGCTGCTCGTCGTGCCGCCGAAGCTGAGCGTTTGGCCGCTGAAAAGGCCAAGCTGGCTGCGGAACGCGCTAAGTAAGTAAGCCATAAGCCAGATTCCGATTCCAGAAGCCTTTTTCTGGAGTTATTTTCCGGAATCAGTGGCTGATAGTAATGCCGTGGATGCGTGCTGGTGCACGTACTCCGCGGCATTTTTATTGCTTGGTTTAGGTTATGTTATGCCGCTCGCATTCAATGGCATTCTCCCATGTTGATTGCTGCCGAGTGGAAGTAATCGGGGAGCCAGACTTCGTGACGAGCGCAGCCCAGCATTGGTCAATGGTCCCTGTTGTGTTGGGCGACATCACAAACTCAACACAGTTTGCCAAGAAAACTCTCAGATAAGCACATCGTATCGCCAAGGAACGGGCGGTTATATAGAACATGTCAACGGATGAAGTTCATACCGATGGCGAGGTTTTCCGAACCCCATAACTGAACCCTTCTTCTCTCTTCTCTCTCACCCGGCGCTTCTCACGCCGGGTTTCTTTTTGCCTTGCTGCGCAAGGCTATGCTCCAAGTGCTGCTTCAGGGCGTATTAGGGCTGAGAAGCATGGCCTTTTGCCGATAACCTTGGCCTTTTGCTTCGTCTTTTGCCCTGATCGGTTGTTATTTCGGATTGATTTTGTCCCGGTTGTTTAATCAATCGATTTAAGTGCGGACCGGGGCAGATTGTATTGTCCCGGTAGTCCGATTCAACCATTTTCTGGGAACCGGGACAATGCTCCACCGAATAACCGCAGTATTTATTCCTTCGCGTCGGAGGAAAACCTTGGAATTCCAACGTTTTATGTTCAGGTGCATATGTTCGTGGGGGCGTGTAGAAGTCCTAAGATTGTCCCGGTTCTTAAAAAAGAGCCGAAATCTCGAACCGAGACATCAAAATATGTCTCGGTTCGCGCGGAAATCGATTGACGTGAATACCGGGACATTTGAATACCGAGGCATTGACACGCAGCAGCACGTATTGGAGCATGGCGGCGCACGTCAGGGGGGGCATGACGAGTCACACGTATAAAAATATGCGCATAAACACGTCATCTGGCGTATCCCAATATTGGTCCGCTTATACGCGGGCGGCCTGGGGCTTCCTCCGAGCCAGTTGTTCCAAAGGCGTTTCGGTTACAGTGAAGCGGAAAGTGGCGCCGCGTAATGCTAATTGCCGTGCAACGCGATACGCAAATTCAGCACGAGAGGGTTCATCAGCTAAATCCGCGCCAGTGGCGATTATCACAGTCCAATCGTGATGTCTCAGTTTCTCTCGTTTTTCCTGGTCTCGCCGCCATTGCGTCTTATCGGTGCGATGGTGATCCCCGTCATATTCGATCGCCACCCGGAATTCCGGCCAGGCCATATCCAACGTTATTGCGGCTCCGTTGCTGAACGTTAGGCCAGGAACTACATAATTGGTTACCGGCTTCGGAATTCCATACTTGGTTATCGTGATTCGCGCTTCTGACTCTTTTGGGGAATCTACCCGTGCCGCCATGAATGTGAGTGCAGTAAGACAAACAGATTTTGCGTTGAACTTCGGCAGCTCAGCGATTTGACATGCCATATCTTGCAGAATCTCTTCAGGACTACGGTCTTGTGCCAGACTCTGTTTTCGTGCTGTGGCAGTAACGATTGCATCGCCTAGCACAATGAGCGAATCCAGCGAGCAATGCATGGCAAGCTGTGCCCATGTATGTACAAGGTCGAGCGCGTACACGTGCTTGTTGACGCGTATATTATGCGCCAGATTCAGGGGCTTCCAAACGTGCGGTATTACCTGTGGGGCTCCGCGTAATCTCTTTCGATGTGAACTAGCCACAGTGTGGAGTGCCGTAAGGTCAAGGTTGCATTCGGCAGGGAGCGGCACTGCTTGCAGTAGCAGTGATGTAGTCATGCCAAACAGCAGTGGTTTGCCGGCACGCTGTGCAGCTTCTGTGCAGCGCTTGGTAATGTCTCGCTTGCGTTGGGCGAGGTTTTCGGTCATGGAAGCCGATGGCGCCGCTTGCTTGGACGATGTGATGAGACCTCGCTGTGAATCATCTGGAGGCTCGTCTTCGAATATGCCCGGTGGAGGTTCCGATATTGCTTCGTATGCCGCTGATGACGGTGTCGCGCCGTGCGGCGCCTCGCTATTGCCGCCGAATACGGCAATCGAATTATTGTCGGTAAAGCTGTTCATGGTGCCACGCTAACGGGTTGTGTCTGTGTGCGCTACTCAAACGGGCCTATGTGGTTCTAGCTTCTGTGGATAACTCAAATGTGGATAACTTGGCCTGGCCGGAACGCAGTCTCGGTAGTCCTCCAAACCAAGACCAAGGCACAGTGCTATGCGCATCGCGGCAAAGATTGGCAAAAACCTGCTATGGAGGAACGGCAAATAATGGCAAATCTGTATGGCAATAAGCTCGGTTGCATCTGTATGTAGTGCGACTGGGGCATTGCATTCGCTGATGTTGCATAGAAAGGAACGAATGATCATGGTGGATCAAGTTGTGGTTGCAGGGGCGGTGCTTGCCGCTGATTGGTCGAATTTGCAGAATGCTTTACTCTCGACAGGCGGAACGCTTGGTAAGGCTGCGATTGTGATGGTTGTAGTGGGTGTTGGTGGTGCGGCGATTGATGCTGTGGCCCGCTATATCAAGAATCGGTTCATGTGATTATTCTCTGATGGGAATTCGCAAACGATGACTAAAGGCTGCCTGGATTTATTCCAGACAGCCTTTAGTCATCGCTTGCGATATGTGGCAGCCTACTTGACTGTGAAGCCTTCCTGCTGGCCGTAGGTTTTCAGCGAATCACCCCACTGCACTAAGGCATTCTGCAACGTGACTTTCCCGTGGTATGCCTGACCAATCGAATCGACGGCGATCGAGTTTGCGTAGGCCATGTACGGCAGATATTCGAAGTTTGTCGTCACGTTTCGGGAGGCTTCGGCAATCACCTGATGTGTGGCCTGTCCGCCAAAGAACGAATCCTTTTCATCGAGCCAATCGCTGTCCGAAAGCACGGAATTCAGCGGAGGTAATCCTCCTTGTGCAAGGTTGACTTTGACGCCACCATCATGCGCAAACCACTGTGCAAATTCGTAGGCTGCTTGCGCTTTGGCGTCATCGGTGCCCTTGGGCAGAGCCAATGCGCCGCCGCCATTCTCGCCGTTGACGTGTTCGCCGGCTGTATATTGCGGCATTGGCGCGATTCGCCATGATCCCTTGGTTTGTGAAAGGTTCTTTTGCATGGAAGACACCATCCATGCGCCCGTAAGCATAGTGGCGATTGAACCGTCATCCAGCTTGCGCCACCATTCGTCGGACCAGCCCGTGGTGGAGGTGTCGATGAGCTTATCGTCCAGCAATCCCTGCCACATGTTGGTGAATTTCTTTACGTTTTTGCCGTTGAAGTTCACGCTCACACTGGTGCCATCCACGTTAAATGGCTTGGCGCCGGCCTGCCACAGCATGGATGTGATGAAGCCGCCGTCGCCTGTATCGTTGGCGATATGCGCGTTGCCGTCGAGCGCCGCGATTTTTTCGGCAGCCTCACGGTACTCATCCCACGTGGCGGGAACAGAAGTCACACCAGCCTTGGCGAACACATCCTGGTTGTAGAACATCACCATCGGGCCTGAGGAAATTGGCAAGCCATACGGCTCGCCGCCCACAGAAACATTGTTCTGCGCGGCTTTGGTGAAGTCGTTGCGAATCGAACTGAACCCGTAATCGTTCATCGAACGCAGCTGATCGGAGATGGCGAACTGGTGCACGGCGTTGTAATCGAGGTACACCACATCCGGTATGCCGCGGCCCGCGTTGATGGCGTTGGTCAGCTGCATGTATTCGTCTTCGTTTGCGCCGGCGTTGGTCACCTTGACTTTGATGTTCGGGTGCTCTTTTTCGAATGCGGTAACGAAATCACTAATCGTTGACTGCCAGGTCCACAGGGTGATTTCGGTGATGCCTGAACCGTTCTGGCTGTCCCCAGTGCTGGAAGTACTGCCACATCCGGATACGGCGGCAAGCAGACTGAGAACGACGGTTGCGGCGGCAGCCGTATGCATCCTCGACTTGCATGGTGCGAAGCGGAATAAGCGAGTCATGTGCAGACACTCCGATGTTGAACTGGACAATACTGGCGCGGGATTTGGTCGTGATGCTTACTGAACCAACTTCCGAGGGAGAGTTTAGCGTTGTGCGGCTCGTGAGGTTGTGTAATTAGGCAGATTTGCTGGAATTGGCAAAGAGCGGCAACACTGTGCGGCAAAAGTGCGCATAGTAAATGGCAACGAATGGCAAAAAGTGGCAAACTGCAGCAAAACAACGATGGCAAAAAACGGCAAACGTAGTGAAATCCCTATCGTAAGTCACGTGATTCGGGCAGCGGCCTGATGAAACCGAAGAAGGTTTCGGTTCCAAGACTGCCGCCTGAGCGAAAGTCGAAAAGAATCGATGAAGAATCGAAAGGGACTGCAATGAGGCTCAACCTCAATGGTGTGTGGGACTTCTACCCGAACGGCGGGCAGGAGCGCTTTGATATCGTCGTGCCGACTTGGTGGGACTCATTGCCCGCCACCACCGGCTACCCGGCCGACTGGGAGAAGGGCCTGCATCACGGCGTGTATGTCAAAACTGTGGAACTGCCGGAAAACATCGCGGACGAAGACGTGTTCCTTCATGTGGGCGCGCTCGCCACACTCGGCAAGGTGTTCGTCAACGGCCAGTCCGTTGGTCCGCTGAGCACCAAGGGCTACTTGATGACCCTGTTGCCGTACGATCTCGACATCAACAACGTCATCAAGCCCGGCGCCAACGAAATCCGCATTGAAGTCTGGTCCGTCAAGGCTCTTCCGGAAGATGCGCTGGCCACCGAGGGTGGCCCGGACCGCCTGCTCTTCCCGTTTGGCGTGGAAAACATCGTCGGCCGCGTTGGCATTGGCGAAGATGTGGCCATTGTCACCAAGCCGAAGCTCAGGATCGACGATCTTCAGATCATGCCTGACCTGAAGAAGAACGCCGATCCGTCCGATGATGAGCTTGCCGTCAACGTAACCATTGTCAATCACACTGGTGCTGACGCTAATTTGAAGCTCACCGCTGCTGTGCATCCGTTTAAGGGCGATACCTCCACCGCGGCCCTTACTTTTGACCCGGCCGACGTGCACGTTGCAGCCGGCAAGAGCACGGTAGTCAAGCTGGCCAAGGGCTGGCCGACCGCGCACTACTGGTCTCGCACTGACCCATTCTTGTACACCGTTGATGCGGCAATCGCAGACGCCAACGCTGCAGACACTGCCGCTCCGGTGCACGAATTCTCCGATCGCTTCGGTTTCCGCCAATTCTGGCGCGAAGGCGACAAGTACATCATCAACGGCGTCAAGATTCGTCTGCGTGGCGACTCCCTGTGCCTGCTCAACCAGGGCGACCGCGATCTGATCAACGAGATCGGCGATTCCTATGGCGTAATCCTCGATGACAATCACGCCATGGATGAGATGGCCAAGGCTTGGCTCGACGCTTACCGCCACGCCAACTGCAACATCATCCGTAACCACATTCGCTCGGTGCCGTCTCACGTGCTGATGGATCACGCGGATGAAACCGGTATGCTGCTCGAAGAGGAAACCGCGTTCTGGAACCCGGGCTCCACGTCGAACGTGTCCCTCGACCCGCCGTACTACCTGAACTACTCCGACGAGGCCATCGGCTACTACACCGAATGGGTTGAACGCTGGGTGCGCGAATACCGCAACCATCCGTCCATCGTGCTGTGGTCCACCACCAACGAGGCTTGGAATCCGAACGACGCTGAAATCCTGGTTCCGCCGCTGGAAGCCGCCGCCAACCGCGAGGACCCCACCCGCTTGGTGATGAACGATGGCTTCAATAAGCCGATTACCAACGAGGATTCCCGCCACTACTTCGGCGGCTACCCCTCCGGCATGACCTCCGCACCTGACATTTACGACCTCTACCAGATCGACGGCGACCTGCCGCTCGGCGCTGGCGAAGAGTTCTCCGTCTCCACTGCAGGTATTCCGCAGTACGCCGAAGACGGCACCATCAAGGACATCTACCATGGTCGCCTCAACGGCAACCCGGACACCATCTCCCGGGCCGATTTCGGCCGCGAAGTGGGCCGCGTGACCCGTGGCGTGCGCACCACGCGCATGGCCAACTGGAAGCCGTTCTGCCTATCGATGTTCATCTACGACAACATCGAAAAGGTCATCGAACTCGACCAGGAGCACACCAAGCACGGCCTCAACCCGAAGGCTCTGCTGCGCCCGCAGTTCGACCCGACCGCCGAAGGCGACGCCCGCTGGATTGAAGGCGATGGCTACCGCTACTTCGCCAACTCCTACGCCGATGTGGCCGCGTTCGATAAGGACTTCGACAAGGAACCGCGACTCGGCCTGCCGCACCACATCTACCAGCTCGGCACGGCATCCCAGCGCACGCTGCTCGTTTACAACGACGAGGAAATCGACGGTACCGAACTTGAGGTCCGTTGGACGGTTTCTGCGCACAATACGCAGGACGGCACGGTTCGCGAAGTCGAATCCGGCTCCAAGACCATCACCGTTGATCATGGCGAATTCACCGAGCTGCCCATCACCATTCATGTGCCTGGCGAAGTGGAAACCTACGAATCCAAGCTCATCGAAACCCTGAGCGTGGTCAAGAACGGTCAGCTTAAGTTCACTGAGGATAATTTCCTCGGCTGGATTGGTCGCCCGGCTCCCGCCAAGATTGGTGCAAGCCACGAGGTTATCGACCTCGGCACTGTGGATTGGGCGTCCCGCAATGTCAAGCACTGCCTGCACCTGAAGCAGGAAGGCGGTGCTCTGAGCGAAAAGTGGACTGCTCGCGTGGTCGATGACGCCAACGGTTCCATTAGCTTCGAGCGACTGGCCGGCAACTTGCGCCACGAGCAGGAACTGTTCTACACGGTAAATGTGGCCGGCCTCGAATCCGGCAAGGACTACACGGGCCAGATTGAATACACCGGCGAAAATGGCGACACCGTGACCGTGACCGTGAAGTTCACTGCCGGACAGATGCCATGCAAGTGCCAGGCAGCCAACAAGGCTCTGGGTGCGACCGTGCGCGTCAGCTCCTCCTCTGAGCGCAATGGTTGGACTGCGGCCTCACTGGTTGACGGCGAATTCAACGCCGATTACAACCACTTCGGCTGGTCCAGCGAGCCGAGTGCCGAGAATCACTCCGAATGGGTTTCTCTGAAGCTCGCGCGCCCCACCACTGTGGCTCAAGTCGTGCTCGCCCCTCGTGGCGAAAACCCTGGCGGTACCGTCGCCGAAGCCTTCCACGGTGAAGGTGAAGGCGTTGGCGGTGTGCAGGAGTTCGCTGCAGGCCACCGCGCGTTCGACCCGAACCAGGGCCAAGGCTTCCCGGTTGACTTCACCATCTCCGTTTCCGCTGACGGCAACGCATGGACCAAGGTCGTCGATAAGCACGATGCTGCATTGCCCGCCAACGGCAAGCCGCGCGCATACGATTTCGCTCCGGTAGACAACGTGCGCTTCGTCAAGCTGGAAGCCTCCAAGCTGCGCGCCAACCCAAACGAGCACAACGAGTACGCGTTGCAGCTCGTGGAAATGGCCGTCTACGAGGATGCGCACATGCCAGCCATCCCATCCGAGCCCACCGATGTCACTGCTTCCGTGCAATCCCACGACGTGCAGATCAGCTGGAAGTTCGCTTCCGATGGTCGTTCGCCGATTCTCGGCACCAAGCTCACCCTGACCAACGCGAACGGCGAAATCATTCCTGCCGAAGTCACCGGAACCGATACCTACGCGCTGATCAGCGACGTACCGGCCGGCGAATGGACCGTCACCGTGCAAGGCCGCAACGAGATTGGCGAAGGTGAAAGCGCCACGTCCGCCACCTTCAAGGTCGGTCGCGATTCTGCCAACGAGGTTGACGAGCTGCTGCCGCAGCCCAAGGCTCCAGTCGCCGAACTACTGGTGGAATCCGGTGCTGTTGCGGTCTCTTGGGATGACGTTGATACCCGCTCCGGCTTCGGCAAGGGCGGCACCAACATCCACCTGACTCCAGTTGATGACGCTAACGCCGGTGCTGCACTGCCCAAGCGCGTGGCCTGGACCCCAACCGGCACCACGGCCTACACCTTCGCCGACGTGGCTCGCGGCACCTACCAGGTGACCATCGAAGCTACCAACGGCGAAGACAAGGTTTCCCCGGCCAGCGAGCCGAGCGAACCGGTCATTGTGGCAGCCGTGCCTGCCAAGCCGAACAAGCCTGGCGTCACCTCCACGGCCGACACGATGAACGTGACTTGGAAGGCTCCGGCTGACGGCGGCACGCCAGTCACCTCCTACGTGCTGACCCTGCGCAACCTCACCGAGAACACCGTCAAGGTGGTCAAGGCCGAGGCCGGCGAGGAAGCCAAGAGCGTCTCCGGACTGTCCGCTGGCAACTACACCGCCTCCGTGATTGCCGTGAACGCCATCGGCATGTCCGCCGAGTCCAGCCCATCCCTGCCCTGCCTGATTAAGTAGCGCAGCCTAAAAATCAAAGATTTTGCCGCAGTTTCGGCTGCGGCGTAGTTCAGTGCGCCCAAAACGCGCTGAGCGGAACAATAAGAAAGAACTAAGGAGTTCTCAATAATGAGCACTGCAACAGCGCAACCGGCGAAGAAGACGCCGCAAAAGCTGACTTGGCTGAACATCGTTGGCTATGGTTCCGGCGATCTTGCCAACAACATCGGCTGGCGAATGATGTCCATGTTCCTGGCCACCTACTACATCTACATGGGCATCGACCCAGTGACCACGGCTAACATCTTCCTGTTCGCCCGTTTCTTCCAGGCTGTTGTCTACCTGCTCGCCGGCAATTATGCCGACCGCGTCAAGCCGAACAAGAACGGCAAGTTCCGCCGTCTGGTGGTCATCTTTGGCGTGCCGATGATGGTTGCCATCTGCTTGATGTACACCATTCCGGCCAACGCTGAGATGGGCGTCAAGGTGGCATGGGCCATCGTCACCTACCTGCTCTACCAGCTGTTCGGTGCCCTCGGCGGCGTGCCCTACGGCGCACTGCTTGGTGCTATGACCCAGGATCAGAACGAGCGCCAGCGCCTGTCCTCCTCCCGTATGGTTGGCGGCGCTCTGTTCGGCCTGATTGTCACCTTCACCCTGGCTCCGGCTATCAACAACGTCAAGGATCAGGCTGCACTCGCTAAGCTCATGCTTCCAATCGTGTGCATCTTCTGCTTGGTCGGCGCTCTGATTTATGTCTTCCTGTACAAGACCACCATCGAGCAGATTGATGTGCCGACCCAGCCGAAGGTCTCCTTCATCGATACGCTGAAGGCCATCTTCCAGAACCCGGCCCTGCTTATCCTGTGCTTCGCAACCGGCTTCTACCTGATCGCCACCTGCGTTGGCTCCATTGGACCTATCATCGCCAAGGAAGTGCTCGCCAACGGTGCTGACGCCGGTACGCTGGCCCTCATCACCACGCTCGTCACCCTGATCAACGCCTCTATTGGTGTGATTGCTTCCCCGTTCGGCCCGGTTATCGCTCGTCACCTTGGCAAGAAGGGTGGCTGGTACCTCGGCTGCGCACTCGGCATCCTCGGCGGTGTGATGTTCATCTTCGTCACCAACGTGTGGCTGTCCCTCGTGGGCCTGGCTCTGAACGCTATCGGTGCTCAGTTCTGCGGCAACTACGTCTGGGGCATGGAAGGCGACACCGTTGAGTATTACGAGTGGAAGACCGGCAAGCGCACTGATGGTGCTGCCATGGCTGGCCTGAGCTTCTTCCGCCAGATGTTCGGCGCCCTGACCTCTTGGCTCGGCCCGGCCATCCTTGCCTTCACCGGTTACAAGTCCGGCATGAACGTTGCTCAGGATCCGACTGTTGCTGAGAATCTGCGTCTTGCCGCTGGTCTTGTGCCGCTGATTGGCTTCGTGATCTCCGCCGCGATCATGTTCTTCTACCCGGTCACCGAGGAGAAGTTCAAGCAGATCAAGGCCGAGCTCGCCGAGCGTCACGCCAAGGCCGAGGCGTGAAGCAGACAATCCGGTGGATTGTCTGTAGCCGAGGCCGAACGACGGCAGTCGTGAGGTGATACTGAGCCTGGCCGCAGGCCAGTCAGTAATTGCTGGTTGAGGCTGTCGAAGCCTGAGCATGATACGTGCTGCCTCCCTCTGTTGAGGGAGGTGTCAGCGAAGCTGACGGAGGGAGAGTAGCGCGGCGAAGCCGCACAGAAACAGCGTCGGCGTTAAGCCGATACCGTATTCCAAGGCGAGCCGCTCTCCGCATGATTTCTCTGGCTCCCCTCTGAAGAGGGGAGCTATTCCTATATATAGTTAAATACATCAAGGAGGGTTGAGATGGTGCAGGAACAGCATAAAGTCAAAGCAACCGACCGCGTGCGCCTGGCCGATGTTGCCGACGCAGCAGGCGTCGCCATCTCCACCGTCTCCCGCGTTTTCAGCAATCCCGATCGCGTGAACTTCCAAACCGTGGAGCACGTGCGGGAGGTCGCGGAAAAACTTGGCTATCGCCCAAATCCCAAGCATGCGCGCACCTCTGCTGCAGTGCAGCAATCGCAGCCGAATCAATTCGGCCACACATTTGATCGCGCGTCCAATCACACATCATCAGCGCAACAATTCCAATCCAACCGCGCGCATCAATCGAATACTTTCCAAACTATCCCAAACCAAACCACCAACAGCGGCAGTCCTGCCGGCGCATCGATGCCGACGTCAACAACCAGCGGAGGAGTGATCGCTCTCGTAGTCAAAGACACCACGGACGGCATCTCCTCACAGATTCTTAAAGGCGCGCAAATCACTGCCATGGAATCCGGCAGCGCAGTAGGCCTGATCGAAGCCGGCCAATCCCAGCAGCGCACGCAGCAGCTGCTTACGCATCTCGTCGGCAAAGTCGACGGTGTAATTCTTGCCACCGATTCGCCCGGCATCGATTTCATCCGCGACTATGCCAAGCGCGTACCGCTCGTGGTTTTGAACCGCCCGGTGGATGGCGTGCCAAGCGTGGTGCCTGACCCGCGCATTGGCGTAGTGCGTGCGCTGAGCATGCTGCGCCGCTACCATCACGCTGCAATCACCTACATTTCGGGCAATACGTCGTGGGCAAATCAATCCCGCTGGTCCTGCCTGCATGACGTTGGCCAGCGCATGGGTTTCCGCATGAATCACATTGGCCCGGTGAGTCCGAGCGTCGAAGGCGGGTATCAGGCGGCGCTCGCGCTCGAAAATTCCAAACCCACCGCCGTCATCACCTATAACGATTTGATTGCGGCCGGTATTGTGCTGCGCTTGACCGCGGACGGCGTGCGCGTACCGGAAGATGTTTCGGTAATCGGTTTCGATAACACGCTTATTGCCCCGGTGGTTACGCCGCCGATAACTTCGATTCGTATTCCGCGCGCTCAGATTGGCCAGGAGGCCGTGCGATTGCTGCTCGGCCGTGAGCCAGGCTCGTTGCGTAATCCTGCAGACGCTCAACTGATGGATCGGCTCAAGGAACTGGGCGTGCGCAATGAAGATGAGCAGCTCGCCAACGTAACCTTGGTAGACACGTCTATTATTGTGCGCAGATCTGTTGGGGAGAGGCGCGCGGAATGAGCGATGGTAGTAGTAATGCACTGAGCGAAGCCCTCGGCAACCCGGGTGTGCGCAAAATAACGCTGCGCAATGCCATTGGTTTTGGTATTGGCGACTTCTATGGCGGCGGTCAGCTCACCATTATTGCTGCCTATCTTTCCTTGTTTTGGACTACGTTCTGCGGCATGTCTATCGCCACAGCGCAGTCGGTAATCGGCTTGAGCGCGCTGATTAGCGCGGCTGCTGCGCTGCTATTCGGTGTATTCGACGATAACCTGTACCGTTATCACATTGGCTTACGATTCGGCCGTCGCCGCTTTCTGCTGATGATTATCGGACCGCTGTTGCTGCTCGGCATTTTTCTATGGATTCCGGGACTTCCGCTCGCCGCTTATGCCGCCGCCTATGTGTTCTGGGTGGTGCTCGCACAACTGTTTCAAACCGCGTATAACCCACTGCCCGGCGAAATGACGCCCGACTTCAACAGTCGCACCAAACTATCCACCGTGCGTATGTTCATCTCCACGAGTGCGGCCACACTGATTCCGCTGGCCGGTGGCGCAGTACTTGCTATTTTTGGCGAACGCACACCGACCGGCTACATGATTTTCACGATTGCCACCACTGTGCTGTTCGCACTTGCCGTGTTCGCGTGCTGGCGCAGTACCTGGGAGATGAGCCCGGAAGAAGCCGGCTTTGGTGCGTACGCACGCGGTGAAAAGCATGAAGGGCGCATTGGCTGGGGCGGCTGGCTGAGGCGAGCCGGCAAAGTGATGCGCGAATATGCCACCACGTTACGGGTCAAGGAATTCCGCAAACATTTGGCCATTTACCTGCTCGTGCAGGTTTCGATGGACGTGTTCGGTCAGACGTTCGTGTTCTTCGTGGTCTACGACTGGAACCGCACGGCCGCGTTCGCCTCTCTGCTGCTCGGCTGTACGGCCATCTCCATGCCGCTGATGCCGGTATTCGGCTGGGCTATGACACGTATTGGGCCGAAACGCCTGTATGCCATCAACTTCGTTGGCTGCCTGATTGGAGTGGCATGGATGTTCGCCGCTTGGATGCTGGCCGATACCATGCAGCCGGCCGCGTGGACCGTGTTCGCCATCGCCGGCGCACTCTGGTTCTTTGCCTTCAAATCATTATGCGGATACCTGCCATGGGCGGTATTCCCCTATATTGCCGATATCGATCAGATAGTCACCCGCCGCTACCGTTCAGCCACCTTTGCTGGTATTCAAGCATCGTTCCGCCAACTCGGGTCGGGTATCGGCACCATTTGCGTCGGGCTTGTTTTGGGTACAGTCGGATTTGATGCAACTCTGTCTCAGCAAAGCGTAGCTGCCAAAGTGGGCTTGGGTGCAGTACTGCTCGGCTGGTTTGCATTTGCGATGATTATTTGTTGGATTATTTCAGCGCACTTAGTCATCAATAAGCGCACGGATTCCATGGTGCTGAGCGAAATTACCCGACTGCGCAATGGTGGAGCCAAGGCGGACGCAGACGCAGAAACCCGGCACATAGTCGAACGCTTAACCGGCTTGCCCTACCAACAATGCTGGCGGTAGGCATACACTGGAGCATCATGAGCAAGCATCATCGCGACCGTAGCTGGGCGCCGGCACCTGAAGCATTGCCGGAAGACGCCCAAGTCATCGATAATCACACCCATGTGGCATCCGTCGTGCCATTCGCGCGCGCCATGGATCACGAAGCGCAAACCAAAGGGCAGGATCCTGTGCCGGTCTACGATGTGGACCAACTGCTCGTACAAGCGCAAGCTGTCGGCGTTGGGGGTATTATCGACTGCGGTTGCGAGCTGCCGCACCTGATGACTGCCGTGCAAATGGCCCTTGATCATCCGGGTAATGTGCACGCGGCGCTCGCAATACACCCCAATGAAGCAGTGCTCCACGGCCATCGCGGGGTCCCCGGGCCGGATGGACTGCCGCTCAAATACAAGCCGTACCACGATGTGAGTTTCGAGGATGCGCTCGCCGAAGTGCATCGTCTGGCAACGCAATACCCGGAACAAGTAGTGGCCATTGGCGAAACCGGCATGGATTTATTCCGCACCGGTGAAGGGGCTAAAGAGCTACAACGCGAGGCATTCCGTGCACATATCGCATTGGCAAAAGAGCTGAATTTGCCGATGCAGATTCATGACCGTGACTCGCATCGCGAAGTCATCGAAACGTTGCTCGCGGATGGCGCTCCGGAGCGGACCGTGTTCCACTCGTATTCCGGAGACCGCGAAATGGGTGAAATCGCGCGCGAACAGGGCTGGTATCTGAGCTTCTCCGGCACAGTGAGCTATAAGGGCAATGAGGGCATCCGCGAATCGTTGCGGATTGTGGGTCTCGATCACGCGATGGTGGAAACTGATGCGCCATATTTGACGCCGATGCCATACCGCGGCCGCACGAATGCGCCCTACATGATTCCGTATACGCTGCGAGCCATGGCTGATGCGCTTGATCTGCCGGTGACTGAAGTCGCGCGTGGCACACGAGCCACGACGCGAACTGTGTACGGTATCTGAAGCTTGCCGCCCGACGTATTCCGGGGAATGTAGCGCGTGTGCAGCTCCTATGTGTCGCATTCCGGGTATTGCGTCGCAAAGTGCGCCTTTTCGGGTCCCTGAGCGACGCATTCTCCGGAAAGTGCTGTGTGTGCGGTGCGTGTGCGCTGCATTCCAGGTATTGCGTCGCAAAGTGCGCCTTTTCGGGCTCCTGTACGGCGCATTTCCCGGAATGTGGCGAGAATCGGTGGGGGACTCGTTACAATCCCCGGAATGCGCCGCGAGGAGATGGCTGGGGCGACGCAATCCCCGGAATGCGCCGCGAAAAATGTGTGGTAACTGACCGCTTGGCTGAGTACTGTGCGAGTAAAAAATAGACAGGCTGCCCTGTTTTTGTAAGTTGTGAAAAATCCGTAGGGGCGCTACCATGTCATTTCGATATTAAGAGAGATGGATAGTTCACGGGATGCAGTTGGGGCCCGTGTGGAGGACTGAACGTATGGTTGAGTCGAGCAAACAATCTTCGCGCGCCCGAAAACAAACTCAGGCCGAATCCGCCAACAAACAGGCGAAACAAACCAAACAAAAACCAACAAATACAAAGCGAGCAGCGGCAACTCAAGCTGAGCAGACTGCCATCGCGCTGAAGAAGGAAGAAGCCGCACTGCTCAGGGCAGACACCTACACCAATGCTCCCAAGGTGTCTCGCCGCACGCTGACCCGCGAAGAACGCGAGGCGCTCGCCAAACAACGCGAGGCCGAAGACAAAGAGGCAGAGAAACTCGCCTCCACTGCAGCAAAAGGCCGCATCGGCCGCTGGTGGGCGAGGCTGCAATCCGGCCCAAACAAAATCACGTGGAGTATGGCCATTGTGGCTCTCGGCGTGGTGTATGGCGATATCGGTACTTCACCGCTCTACACCGCCCAAACCTTCCTTTCCGGCCAAGGCGGCCTCGGCAATGTGGACCGTGCCGCTGTGCTCGGCATGTTATCGCTGGTGTTCTGGTCTATCACACTAATCACCACTGTGAAATATGTGCTCATCGCCATGAAAATCGATAACAATGGCGAAGGCGGCATTTTCGCACTGTATTCCCTGATTCGCCGCTATGGCGCATGGCTGGCAATCCCCGCCATGCTCGGCGGTGCAGCCTTCCTCGCTGATTCAGTGCTCACGCCAGCGGTTTCCATCAGCTCCGCAGTCGAGGGCCTGCAGACCTTGCCTCCGCTTGAGCAGCTTTTTGACGACAATCCAAGCCTCACCCTGATGATCACGGTGGTCATTATCGTGGTGCTGTTCTCCGTACAGTCACGCGGAACCGAATCCATCGGTCGTGTTTTCGGCTCGATTGTGCTCGTCTGGTTCAGCTTCCTCGCCGTTGTGGGCTTGTTCAACCTGTCCAACGATTGGACCGTGTTTGAAGCCCTCAACCCGGTCTATGGCATCCAATTCCTATTCAGCCCGCACAATGCTGCCGGTATTGCGTTGATGGGCACGGTGTTCCTCTCCACCACCGGTGCTGAGGCCCTTTACTCTGACATGGGCCATGTGGGCCGCGGCAACATTTACTTCACTTGGCCGTTCATCAAGGTTGCGCTGGTATGCAACTACTTCGGCCAAGGCGCATGGATGCTGGCTAACAGCCGCAACCCCGAATACAACACGATGAAGACGCTTAACCCGTTCTTCCAAATGATGACGCCAAATGTGCGCTATGTTGCCGTCGTGCTTTCCGTCACCGCCGGTGTTATTGCGTCCCAAGCCCTGATTACTGGCGCGTTCACGATGGTTTCCGAAGCAACGCGCCTTAACTGGATGCCGCATCTTCAGGTGCGGTACCCGGCCCGTACGCGCGGCCAGCTCTACATTCCTGTGGTCAATGGTGTGCTCTGCGTTTCCACTTTGCTGGTACTTGCTATTTTCAAGGATTCCGAGCATATTTCCGCGGCTTACGGTTTGGCGCTCACCATCACGATGATCACCACCACCGTGCTGCTCGCGGTCTACATCTGGCACGATGGCCATCGGTTCGGTGCTGTGCTGTTCACTGTGGTATTCCTAGCCATTCAAATCATGTTCTTCGTGGCTTCGATGGCGAAATTCCTGCACGGCGGCTGGTTCACGATGCTGCTCACGCTGGCTATTCTCTTCGTGATGTACACGTGGAACGAAGGCACAAAGCTCGAACGTGCTCAGCGTCGGCATATGCGTAAGGATGATTTCCTGCCGGCGCTCGATAAGCTGCACGGTGATTTCCGCATCCCGTATTTCGCGGATAACATCGTCTACTTGACTTCCGATTCGGAAACCAAGCGACTCGATACCGATATCTTCTTCTCCATTTTCGCTGACCATCCCAAGCGCGCCCGCGCATGGTGGGCGGTGAGCGTGGAAACCACGGACGAGCCGTTCACCCGCGAATACTCGGTGGAGAACTTCGGCACGAACTACCTGTTCCGTGTGCGATTCCGCTTGGGGTTCAAGGTTTCCCAATCCATTCCGGCGTACATTCACCAAATCATGCATGATTTGTCGAAAACTGGTGAGCTGCCGAAACAGCAGTCGCTGTACCCCAAGGTGGATGCGGATCCGGATATTGGTACGATTCGCTACGTGTTGATTCACAAGGCGCTTATGCCGGAATCCAAAGTGTCGGCCCGCGGCGCGCTGTCGCTGCAAGCCAAGTATGCGATTCGCCACATGGCCGGCTCGCCAGTGAAATGGTTCGGCTTGGCACCATACAATCCGCTGGTCGAAGTGCAGCCGTTGTTCGTTTCCACGCGTAGGCCTCCGCGTTTGAAGCGTACGGATGCGCCGCGTGTGGCCCCGGTGCCATCTCGCCACAAGGCCGATCCGGCTGCCATCCCTGATCCACTCGACACAACAGTCGGGCTTGGCGAACTGGTCAAGCAAGTGGAATCTTCGATGGAGGCACCGGAAAAGCGCCCTGTGCCAAAGTCCAGAACCAAGTCTGACTTCACTAAGGCCGACGCCACCGCAGTAGCCCATATGACCAATCACACGACCAAAAAGAATCGCAAATAACCATTGCTTCCCCTCTGGCTCCCCTCTCTGAGGGGAGCTGTCGAACGTAGTGAGACTGAGGGGAGCTGCGGAATGTCAGTCTCACTTTCCTTGTTCATCACGCTCTATAAGCAACACCTATAACCAAGCCCGCACGTCGCTGAGCTTCGCCGGTAGATTGTCATACTATGTGCAGATTACTGGGATACGCGACGGCAGGTGCTGACCTGAGCCTTAACGACATTCTCGGCGTGAAGAACGTCGAGGACTTCCGCGACCTCTCAGAAATCCACAATGATGGTTGGGGCGTGGCTCAACTGGCCAACCCCGCCGAAACTCCATACGTGCGCGACGGCGGCGCTCCCTCGCCTGAAACCGGCGTGAAGATTTACAAGTCCACGATTGCCGCCCGCTTCGATACCACATTTGACGCATTGGCTTCCGAGCCGGCTCGCGGTGCCATCTGGCACCTGCGCCTGGCCAGCTCCAATCTGCCGCTCATCATGGAGAACCAGCACCCGTTCTATGCCAACGGTTTGAGCTTCATTCATAACGGCGATATCTCCGATGCGAACGGTCGCAACATTGTGACCAATCGCTCCTACCCTGTGGATCACAGCGTGTTGCTTTCCACTGGCGGTCGTTCCGATTCCGCGATTTTCTTTGCGGTGATTCTGGAATACATCGGTTTTGGTTTCCCGCTTGATGAGGCGGTTGCTCAGGCTGTGCGCGAACTGCGCCAGGCATACCCGAAGTCCAGCTACAACTGCATCATCCAGTCCGAAGACCAGATGGTGGCATTGTGCGCGGCCGGACGCGAGAAGACCAGCCCGCGTATCGTGGAAATCTACGATGAGTACGGCCGTGGCGCTCAGGCTGCCGATTACCGTGTGATGCGCTACCGCGCAATCACCGGCAAGGATGGCAAGCAGGCAGGCGTGGTCGTGTCTTCTTCCGGTTATGACCAGGAAGGCTGGTCCGAGCTGGAAAACGATCAGATGATCGTAGCCTCCAACCGCAACGGCACTTTCCGCCTGCGCTCCATCTGAGCATTTGTGCCGCCTTGCGGCTCATTCCGGTAAATGCGTCGCAAACCCCTACCAATTGCGTCGCATTACCCGGAATGTGTTGCAAAAGGCATGTTTCACAATACGTTTCACGACGCAATTCGGGGAATGTGGCGAGAAGAGGATGGTTTTGCGCTGTATTCCGGGTAATGCGTCGCAAAACAGTGCTGAAAAGCACTCAGAGAACCGCAATTCGGGGAATGCGGCAGGGAGAAGCTTGTTGTGGGACGCATTCATAGGAATGCGTCCCCAGTCTTATCGGTCCAGAAGCACTCACACCAGCCGCATATGGTACTTTTCGGCTAATGCGGGGATATCCGGCACGCCGTACTTATCCACAAGCTCCAGCCAGTGTTGCTTATTTTCCTCGCCGTATCGTGCGGCCTTAGCGCTGTAAGCGTCAACGGTGAGGAACTTCGGCGGAGTCGACTTGCTGTGGAACTTGTCGGCGTACATCACCACTTCTTGTTCCAGATTCACCGGCACATAATCATCCGGTGGAAGCGGCAGATCCTGAGCAAGCACAGCCTCACGATTCAGACCAACACCAGTATGATTGCGAGCGAATTGCGCAATCGACTCATCCACGCCCTCGCTGAGTAGGTACTCATAACCTTTGAGGCCGTGCAGAATATACTTCTTACCGCTAAATTTGAGCGGTTCGCCATCCGTACCGTCATGCTTGAAGACCTTGTACGTGCCGATATCATGCAACAGACCGCCAATCAGCACCAAATGCTCGTCCAACAGACGAGGCGGAACTTGGCCGCCCGTTACTCCGTCAGGTGATGGGACCAAGGATTCTCCACCTTCCGGCAGCGTGCAACGGCGAGTGAACAGGGCATTTTGCCGGCGTACGATCTGGCAGCCGATGGTCGCCACAATCACGCAGTGCGTGTGCACCAAGTTGTAGGCTTCTTCAGACGGTGCGATTTTGTGATGCAGCTCGTCAATCTGCTCCAGCGTAGGAATATATCCGCTCATAATGCCCAGTTCCAGTCGTCGTACGTCATATCCACACTAAGAATATCGCGATTCGGCCTGTGAAAAGACCCAGTGAAACGCAGAAAGCGGCGTAGGAACGCTTTTCAGCGTTTCTACACCGCTTGCGATGGTGAATAACTTAAAAAGCCTTAGCTTAGATTTCGTACAGTCGGTCAGCAGCCTCGGCAATCTCGCGAGAAGCAGTCAACACAATCACGCAATGCTTCGGATCGCCGCTGTGCGCCAGCTTAGCCAGCGCGGCGAACACGGTGACCGTGTCATCATCATTCAGACCACGGGTTGGCTCATCAAGAATCAGCACTTCGGCTTCCGTGCAGATAGCGCGCGCAATCGCGACCAAACGCTGCTGTGCTTCCGGCAGCTTGCCCACAGCAACGCCAGTTGTGGCCTCAGAGAAGCCTACCTTGGCCAGTAGTTCGCGGGCGATCACCGGCTTCGGCTTCAAGAAGTTGCGGTTGGAGGCTTCCATGGCGTACAGCACGTTGTGCTCAGCATCCAAATACGGCTGCAAAGCATGCAACTGCGGCACAATACCCAGACGATGGCCTCGCAATTCCACAGGCTCAAGCTCGGCAATATTCGCGCTCTTGTTCATTACCGCGCCGGAAGTCGGCTGCACGAGACCAGTCATCACACCCATCAGTGCACGACGCTTCGCATCAGCCGTCAGGCCGGAATCCGCATCATCACTGACGAGCAATGCGTACGAATGGCCGGCGTAGCATGCGAACTCCACGTTATCCAGCACATTGACCTTGCCCTTAGCGCCGGCCAGCGTGACCTTATTTAATGCGAACGTCGGGTACGTTTTCAGCAGCACGTCATCTGAGCTGCCGCCGACCAGCACGCGATCGATACGTGAAGCAAGGGTCATCGCAGGCTCGGCTTTGTGTGATTTATCTTCGTGTGCAGACAAATCGTTCTTAGGCTCGGTTTTTGCCAAGCCGAGGGTCTCATTCACACGCTTGGCGTTGCGTTCGGTGACTTCAGCTGAAGCATTGGCGGAAGCAAGAGCATCAGCTTCAGCTTCGCTGGTTTCGTCAGACTGATCAGACTTAGCATCCTCGTCAGAATCATCTGCAGCTGATTCTTCGCCGGACTTGGCTGCTTCCGCAGAAGAATCCGCAGTATTGTCGCTGACTGCAGCCTCATCACCGGTTACAACGGATGCTTCGGCGGCAGCTAGGCTGCTGTAGATATTGTCTGCAGCGCCTGCTGCGTCAGCGTCGGTATCGTCGTCAGCATCAGTGTTGTCGTCATCGAACATGACGCTGAACTGGATTGAGTCAGCTGGAGTAGGTTCGATGATATCTGCCTCAGTCTCTTCAGCCTGCTGGTCCAAGTCCTGGTCCAGATTCTGATCCTTGGTGTTCTTCTCGCTCATGCCTTGACCTCCGCGTCATCGTTGGAATCGGATTCAATCGTTTCGGTTTCGCTTACCGACCCCCAGTCGCCATCAGCGGCGAACAGCTTGTCGGCGCGGAAGAATGCCAGTCGCAGAGCGGCAAGGATGGCGAGTACCAGAATGGTGCCCAAGCCATACCAGACCACCTTCCAAATCAAATCGGAGGCAACAGTAACCTCCTGACCAGAGGCAATGGCGGCAGCCAGCGGCTTCGTGCCGAACACGCCAGCCACAAAGCCGATCACATAGAACGGCAGCGTAGCGAAGAACACTTCGAGCATGAACTGCCAGCCCAAGCGACCGCGGGAAACACCGGAAACCAGCGCCATGCCGATTTCATCATCGCGCTTCGGGCCCCAGACGCCAATCAGCACCAAGGCGAGCAGCAGCACGCCGCCCACAGCAATCAGCACAATAGTGCCGGTTTTCACGTTGCCAGCCACTGCGTCAAGCGGTTCCAAAGACTTGGTGTACGCCTCAAGCGAGGGGGAAGAGATGGTGTATCCGGTGGCGGGCAGCTTGGACTTCTTGAACGTCTTGACCAGCTTCTTGTAGGAGGCGGCGTCCGTGGCGTTGAACACCACGTTCAGATCAGGCACCTTCCATCCGGAAACGGAGGAGTCGCCGGTCTGCGGATCCAAGCCAGCCTTGGCGAAGGTCTGGTAGTTCGTGAAAATCGCGTTTTCGCGGTTGCGAGCGGTCACGACCGGGTTGTCTGCATCAGCGTCGGACGTGTACTCGTAAATGCCGCGCACGGTGAGCTCATACGTGGTGGAAGCGTCGGAAGCGGTGGCCACCTTGAACTTGTCGCCGACCTTCAGGCCGTTGGCCTTGGCGAATGCAGTAGAAACCAGTGCGCCCGTGGTGTTCGGGTTGGAAGACTGGTTGTTGTAGCTCAGGTTCTTACCGCTCACAATCTTGAACGTGCCCAAATCGCTCGCAGCAGCGGCATCTTTGGTCCAGAAGGCGCGCCACAACAGCTGTCCGCCGGTCTTATCGTCAGAAGTGCTGCCGAGCGAATCGCCGCTCAGCGCCTTCAAACTGCCGGAAACACGCGCCGGCACGGTTTCGGTCACCGTGAAGTCCAGCGTTACGCCAGCCTGCTGAATAATGGTGGCGTATTCGGTGTAGGACTCCCAAGTCATATATTTCTTGGTGATCGCCGAGTCCGTGGCGGAAGCCTTCTTCCAAGCAGCGGTGCTCGGGCGGATAGCCAGTGTGGCCTTTTGCGCATCGTAATCAGTAGTATGCGCTGCAGTATTTTCTTGCACGATGGCCATTCCGGCAACTGTGCCGAAAGTGACCACCAGCGTGATAAGCGCGGTTAGAGCCGTGCGTCCTTTAGAACGCATCAAAGCCCTCCAGGCGTTGCTGAGGACGAACATGTGTACCTCTCCCGTTCTCCTAAGCCGAAACTTTTCTGAACTGCGGCCCGCGTAAGCACCTAAGCTTCGCGAATTGCAGTCCGGATCTCATTCGAACTTCTCGAAACTAATCAATACGGCTCCACTATTATTGCGCTTCGTGACCGTTATCTTGCGCATTACTGTTATACCCCTCAATGAAGTCTGAGAATATTCTGGGAATCAAGTGGCGGATACGCGGGAATATGGGTGTGCCGCTAGAGGTCTCAAGCCGTTCTGTTACACTATGCAACGACGTATAAGCGGCGCTGTATGTATTGATACATATATCTACAGGGGTTCGCGTCTTTAGATGGCGGGGCCGGAGTCCGCAATCAGGAAGGCATGGATATGGCAAAACGCAGTGCGCACAGCAATCGGCCGGCTCCGAATCTGGGTTGGCAGAAGGTGCAGGGGCCGCACCATACTGTGGCGTATCGAGTGAGCCACAAAGTTGCCAAGGGCATTTCACTGGGTGTGGTTGCTGTACTCGCATTCGTGGGTACGTTTGCTGCCGTGACTTGGGCGGATATTGCCGGCACGGTTGAGCAGCAGGGTGTCGATATTATTGTGCAGAAATCCAATGGTAAGAAAGTGGATATTCTGCCGGTCGATCCGTATGCTAATTCGCCGATTAATATTCTGCTGATTGGTCAGGATACGCGCGATGGTGAAGGTAATGCAGCAGTGGGCGGCGATGATGCTGGTGTTGCTGATCTTCATAATGCAGATACCACAATGATTCTGCAGATTTCCGCTGACCGTAAGTTCGTCAATCTTGTCTCTATTCCGCGTGATTTGATGGTTTCCACTCCGGGCTGCGAAACCTCAAACGGTACGATGTACGCGCAGTCTTCGGTAATGTTCAATTCCATCTTCCCGAATGCTTACTCTCAGGGTGGCGATATTGCTTCCGCTGCTAGCTGCACGGTAAATGAAGTCAATTACCTCAGCGGCATGGAGATTCAGCAGTTCATGGTGGTGGACTTCAGCGGTCTTTCCAAGATGATTGATGCCATTGGTGGCGTGGATATTTGTATCCCAACCTACACTCGCGATGGTTATACCGGCATTGAGCTCGGTCAGGGTATGCAGCACCTTGATGGCACGACCGCCACTCAGTATGCGCGTATGCGTCACGGTGCTGGCACTGATGGTTCGGATACCATGCGTACCACCCGCCAGCAGTACCTCATTAAGCGCGTTATTAAAACCGTGCTGGATAAGAACATGTTGACCCATTCCGCACAGCTGTATCAGCTTGCTAAGGCTGGTTTGGAATCGGTGCAGATGAGCCAGGGCCTGGCTGATGCCACGGTGCTTGCTGGTCTTGCCGCCAGTATGAAGGACTTCAACATGAACCGCCTGTATTCGCAGACGATTCCGGTTACCGCTTGGACTCAAGATGCCAACCGTAGCCAGCTGGCCAGCGGTGCTGATGCAGTGTGGGAGAAGCTGCGCAACGCTCAGCCGCTCGTTGATGAAGCTGATACTGGCTCTTCTTCTTCGGATTCCTCCAGCTCGAGCGACTCCAGCTCGAACAGCTCCGATTCTTCGAATTCGTCCGATAATTCCAGCTCGGATTCCTCGAGCTCTGGCACGGATTCCTCTACTTCGACCGACTCGAACACTGGTTCTTCTGATACTTCGGATGGCTCCACTTATGATGCAGCCACCAACACGTATAAGCAGGCTGACGGCACTATTATTGACGCGGAAACCGGCGGCATTATCGATCCGGAAACCGGTGCCATCCGTAGCCAGGTCACAGGCCAGTACATTGGCCTCGCCAGCCGCTACATCGAAGTCACCTACTGCGGTGTGAAGTACTAACGTGATCAACGCCTCAATCAACCTTCTTGCAACTATGCCAAGGCATGCATGTGCAATATGCAATGTGCAAAACGCAAAGTGCAGAGGGAAGATTGAGGCGTTTTCATATATGCAGCTCTGCGCTGCATGCTTGAGATGGATATGAGAGAACGACTATGAGTAGTACCGTTGCCCGCTCAAACGGTTTGAATATTATTCGCCGCCGCGTTCCTGCTTTGGCTGCGATTGTTGGCACTGCCGTGGCTTGCAGCATCGTAATTGCCTGGTTCCCGACTGCGATTTGGGATAAGCCGATTCAGGGCATTGATGCGCCGGCTCACTATTACTTCACTCGCGAACTCATGAACCAGGGTCTCTCGGTGGCTACCTCGCTGCTGCCTAACGGTGGCTTCTACCCGCCACTGTTCCACATGCTTGCCGCATTGGTGGCGACTGTGGGCGGCATGCTTGGCATCCCCGTGTTTACTGGTTCTGCTGCAGTGGTTGCTGCGGTGAACTGTGTCTGGATTTTTGGCGGCGGTATTCTTTGGCCGCTGGGTATGGCATTGTTCTGTAGCTATTTCTTCCGCAATGCTTCGGTAGTAATGCGCTCGGCATTGTATTTTGTGATTCCGATTCTTGCCGTCAGCTCAGGCGCGAATCCATTCCAGATGCTCTATGCCGGCCCTTTGATTGCGTATGCATTTGCTAGCAATCTGCTGCCTTTCCTGTTGCTTGCAACACTGTATTTCCTTGATTCGTTCTCGACGCTGATTGAGCTGAAAACCGGCGCATCGCAGTCCGTCGAGCAAAAGAACGCTGAACATACCGAAATGCATGTGGCAATTCGCCAACTGCTTATTTCGCTAGCCTTGACCGCAGTCGCATTCCTTGTAGTTATGGCAGCTCAACCTAAACTGGTGTTCACGTATATTGTCATCATGCTGCCATATGCGGTGTTCCGTTTGCCGTGGAAGCTCGTTGCCGCCATGTTCGGATTGCTGGTGCTGGGCGCGGTCGCATTCTTTATCTTTGCGGTGAACATTTATCCGTCTGCCAAGTATTTCCATCCGGAAACATGGTTCCATACGCATCGCCCGAGTATGGATTTGAAAACATCGCTTACGTATGCGTTCACTGACGGCATGGTTTCGGGAGATATTAATCAGGGATTGACTTCCTTCAATATCCCTACAGTGGCCGGCTGGGCAATGCTGATTATGTTGGTAGCATCCATTGTGATGATTGTGGCGCATGCCAATAAGCAAGGCATGGCTGTAGTGTTTTCGTTCGTTTTGGTGCTGTTTGTATTCGAATGCAGCGCTACTTTTACTGGAGCGATTCCCAATATTGTGACCGCAGTATGGTACCGAAACGAGGTACGTACACTCACCATGCTGCCATTCGTGATTCTTCCGGTGATTGCTTATGCTGCTGCTCGCTTGGATGCTTGGATTCGCAATACGGTCCAGCAGGAGCAGCCGCAAACGTCAGCTCAGTTAAATGCTTCTGCAAACGCTATTGCTCGCGTGGCTCCGCGTGCACTTGCCGCCATTTGCGCTGCACTTATGGTTGTGGTGATGATTGGTGCGCAAACCGTGAACCCGGTGAAAGATGCGATGCGAGACGCTGTGAATAATGCGGCTTCGTTGGATAAGACCGATCCGACTGAGCAGCTTACGCATGCCAAGCTCGAGATTCTGACTCGCATGGTTAAGGAAACCGGCACTGATGCAGTAATCATTTCCGACCCGATGAATGGTTCGATGTATGCCACGGCATTGTTCAACGCAAACATGCTGTTCCCTGTGTATAACCCGCAGAACACTGGCAAAGGCGTGATCTTCAGCCAGGTTGAACAAGCTTTTGGTTCCGGCAATGGCAGCGATGTGCTGAGCACGGCGTGTGGCATTAACCCGCAACAGCCCACATACTTCCTGTCGATGGGGCCGAAGGCTCCGAGCCTGCAATTCTCGTTTGCCGCACAATATGACCCATTCCATGATGCCCAGCGCATTGCGCAATATGCGTCAGACGGCACTATGACCAAGGTTCAGGACTACAGCTCATATGGTGATTACGCCAGCGATTGGGCGTTATATCAGCTTCAGTGCCCGGCTCGCTAAACACTGCGTTTAGTGGCAAAAGCCGATTGCTGGAGTTGATTGAAAAGAGGTGATTGCAATGGAAACCAGCACCGTGAATACGCAACAGCAAGAGACCCCTCATGCTGCTGCAACTGATACGGGTAGTACCGGTGGCGGGAATCCAGGTCTGACGCAACCTCGCATAACCAGCAAACAATGGTGGCGGCGCAATTGGTTCATTATGCTGCCATTGGCTGTATATCTAGCAACCTATGCGGTTGTGTTCCCCGGCATTGACTCCGTGGATGCTAACTGGCAGCGTCAAATGTTTGCCGACTGGACATTCAGCAAGCAGCATTCGGTGCTGAGTACTTTTGTATTCGGCATTATTGGCGGCGATCAGCTGTGGCTGTGCAATCTCACGCAATCCATTATTTTTGCAGCCTGCATTATTACTGCACTGTCTGTGCTTGCTCCGCGGGTAAGCCAGCGAGCATTGCTGATTGCTTCGTTAGCTTGGTCGTTCTATCCACTGTTTCCCGCGTATGCTGTTTCCTGCGTAAAAGATGTGCTGTGCGCTGGGTTTACTTTGCTGCTGTGTGTAGAAGTATTCGCCATTATTGATAGCAAAGGTGCACTGCTGCGCAATCCTTGGTTCATAACCGGGCTTACGCTCACTTTGTTCGTAACCAATGAGTATCGCAAGAACAATTTCCTGTTCATCGGCATGATTGTGCTGTTCCTGCTGATTCGATATC
This sequence comes from Bifidobacterium sp. LH_416, assembly GCF_056357055.1. Taxonomy (NCBI): domain Bacteria; kingdom Bacillati; phylum Actinomycetota; class Actinomycetes; order Bifidobacteriales; family Bifidobacteriaceae; genus Bifidobacterium; species Bifidobacterium sp. LH_416. The sequence continues at coordinate 209,266 of NZ_JBKEVJ010000003.1, forward strand.
GCAGTGAATGGAAACGATTGCTGGCTATGCTGCTCGCGTTCGCCGCATTGACAGCAGCTTGGGGCGCGTATTGCGATTATGGGCTGAAAGCTGAGCCTGCTGCCACCACAGAGATGCTGGGTGTGCCGCTGATGCAAGTCTCGTATATCTATTACGAGGATCTGCACGGGGTCCCGCAACAGTTACCAGCCGAAGCGGATGCGTATTTCCAAGCTGTGCGCTCGCAAGATGAATGGGCGGCTAACTATGAGAAGCAGCCGCTGGTGGTCATGGATAACAAAATCGGTGATTTGACTAGCGCTGATTTAGGCGAGTTCCTTGGCAATTGGGCCAGCCTTTGCTTCGCGAATTTTGGCACATGTGTCAAAGCGTATGTGCTGTTTGAAGGTTCGCTGATTAACCCGTTGCAGGTGACTGACGACCAATACAGTATTTTGGGCGGTGTGCTGCACATGGATAAGGCTACGGCTGGGCAATCATCGTTGGCTTGGGTGCCGCGCGTGGTGTTCAATCTAGCGGTCATTGATTGGATTCTGATTGCGCTGGCTGTGTTCGCTTACCGCCGTGGTATGCGCGAACTGCTGCCGCTATTCCTGATTCCGCTGGGCATTGCTATCTCGCTTATGCTCGCTGCGCTTGCCGTGCAAATTCGCCTGATGCTAGGCGCGATTATTCTTATTCCGTTCTTGGCTGCGCTGATTTTGGGTCGAACTAGTCGCCACAATTCCGCTGCCGCTGCTTAGTTTGCTTTCCTCGATGAGATAGTTGGGGCGATGTTTGGTTTGCATGAAGATGCGCCCCAGGTATTCACCGATGATTCCGAGGCAGAGGAGCTGCACGCCGCCGAGGAAAAGCATAACCACCATGGTGGAAGCATAGCCGGGCACGTCGATGCCGGAGGCGAGTGTGCGTACGATGAGGAACAGCGCGTAAAGGAACGCAGCGGCGGAAACAAGTGAGCCCGCCCATGTGGCGATTTTCAGTGGCGCGATGGTGAAGCTGGTGATGCCGTCCATGGCTAGGTGGAACAGTTTCGGGTAGTTCCATTTCGTGGTGCCGGCCACGCGTTTGTCTCGGTCGTAGAGGAATTCGATTTTCTTGAAGCCAATCCAGCTGAACAGGGCTTTGGAATTGCGCTCGGATTCGTCGAGTTGCTGGAGCGCTTCAATGCATTTGCGGTCGAGGAGGCGGAAGTCACCGGTATCGCGTTGGATAGCTACTCCGGAAATCTTCTGCAGGAGGCTGTAATACCAGCGGCTGGTTGCCTTCTTAAGCCAGCTTTCGCCTTCGCGGCTGCGGCGGCGCGCATATACGTCTTCGTAGCCTTGGAACCAGAGTTCGGCCATTTCGGGGATGAGTTCAGGCGGATCCTGTAGGTCGGCGTCGATGATGACCAGCCCGTCGGTTTGCGTGTAAGTGATGCCGGCGTACATGGCCTTTTCCTTGCCGAAGTTGCGTGAAAGGAACAGGTATTCCACGTAGTCGGGGTGCTGGGAGGCATATTCGCGGATGAGCTGGCGTGTGTTGTCTTTGGAACCGTCGTCCACGAACAGAATCGTATAGCGCAGGCGTTCGGGAGCAGCTGCGATAAGCGAATCCATGCGGTCGAACAGTGTGGGCAATGATTCCTGCTCGTTGTAACAGGGAACCATAACCGTCAACGTGCGAACATCGACCGTGCGAACATCGGCATTGATCATATTGTTACTCCTCAGCTCGCGGAACTAGCCACATTATAATAAGCCACATGTCTTCAAGCAGCACATCAGCGCCTACCCGTAATACCCGATTCGGCTTTACCCTTGCAGGGTACGCGGCTTGTTTTGCGCTACCTATTGTTCTGCTGATTGCGCTCTGCACCATGCGAGGCATCTATCCGTTTGGCAATGAATCCTTCTTGTCTGGCGACTTGCGGTACCAGTATGTCGATTTCTTCGTGTGGTTCCGATCAATACTGCTCGGCCAAGGCGGCAGTCTTACATATTCCTTTGCCCAAGGCATGGGCGTAGGCACATGGGGCTTGTATAGCTTCTATTTGGCAAGCCCTCTGAACTTGTTTGTGGTGTTCTTCGACACTGCTCATATCACGCTGTTTATTTGGCTGGTTGTTGCGGTAAAACTGGGGCTTGCTGAGATGAGCATGGTGTTTCTGCTGCGCCGACGCTTCCATCTCAACGGGATTGCGGCCGCAGCGCTATCGCTTGGCTATGTATTCGGATCCTGGACAGTTTCTAATCTTCGCAACCCTATGTGGCTGGATAATCTGGTGCTGCTGCCGTTGATTTGCTGGGCTACATATGAGTACATCAATCGCAGGCATTGGCGCATGCTGGCGGCTCTTCTTACGGTTTCCGTGATCATCTGCTGGTACACGGCTTATATGACCATCTTTTCCCTAGTGTTTTACGCGGTTTTGGAGCAGATGGCGCTCGCTGCCCGCACTGGCACACGATTTAGCGAGAATGACTTGTGGCGCAAAGTGCTGGGTATGGCAGGGTGCGGTGTGCTGGCGCTGCTGCTGAGCACGTGGACGTTCTTGCCGACTATCAAAGTGCAGTCTTCCAGTCAAGGTGCCATGTCATCTCGTATTCGTGGGATTGTGGCTCAAGCGCAGGGACTTGCGAGCGGCATGATCGCCAAATTGATGCCGGTTTTACTGGTTGGCGGCGTATTGATTGTGCTGATTATCGTGGCCGCCGTGGCGCTGATGGTGGTGCGTAGGCGTCGCAATAATGCTGTGCGCCAATCGGCTGAGCATGCGAAGTCTGGTTCGGATGCTGCTGCAGATATCAGCAGTGACTCAGCTGAAGTGGCTTCGGATGAAGTCGTTACCGGTACTGTTCGCAAAGCTGCCCCTGCTTCTTTTGCTACTCCCGAACCGTATGCGCACACTCTCGCATGGCGTGTATGCGTGGGATTGTTTGCGCTGGGTTGTGCGGCAATGGTTGCGGTTTCTATTGCGGTGCCGGTAATCGGTCGTCTCTGGGATTTGGGCACGCATGCTGATGTGAAGGGCGTGCTGCTGGGATTCACCGCTACTGGTTGGCAGGAACAGCAGGTACCGCAGCTGTTTATGGGCGCTGTGGTAACAGTGTTGGCGGTTGTGTTCTTCCTGCTGCCTTCGATTAATCGTTCAGTGAGGAAGACAGCAAGCGTTATTTTGCTGTTTATTCTGGCGTCTACCACGATCGTGCCGCTGGAAATATTGTGGTGTGGTTTGCGCTACCCGAAGGGCTTCTATTCTCGCCCAGCTATTTATGCTGCATTCTTTATGGTACTGCTCGCTGCTGCGGCATTGCAGGAAATCCTAGTTGGTCGTGTGCCGCTGACTGCTCATTTCAGCGATGCAAGTAAGCGAATGCTGACTCGAATCATCGCGGCAGTGATTATCGTGATTGCCGTTCCTGAGTTTCTTTTTGCCGCCAATCATACGGCGAGTGTGGCGTACCGCGATTATCAGCAAACGTATGCGAATACGTATGCCGCCAACTCTCGTGCGCAGGCTGAGCAGTTGCGAGCACTGGATAATGGCGTGTACCGGTTTGAGAAGAATTACACGCGCGCTGGCGCTGCGGCGTTGAACGAGGGCATGGCTTCGGACTTCCGTCAGCTGTCGATTTATTCATCAGCCAACAGTGCTGCTGCGGTGGATTTGTTGTCTCGGCTTGGCTATAGCCAGGTTGACGAGAATTTGACTCGCTATGCTGCACCGAGCTTGCTGAGTGATGCTCTGTTGGGCGTGAAATATGTGTCGTTGAATGATATTGCTAGCTCAGACGGCACATATCCGCAGCAATACCTTGGTATGAAGCGTGTGCTGGACGCGAGCGGCGAGGGTGCGGCTGCCGTGTATCGCAATGCTGATGCGTTGCCTTTGGGCTATGGTGTGCCTGCTGATATTGCCGATAGTGATATGCCGCAATCGGTGAATCCATTCGAGAACCAGAACGCATTTGCTTCCGCGCTGGTGGGGCACGCAGTTACGCCTTTTAAGCAGGTTGAGGCCAAGGCAGTGGATAATGCCGATGGTTCGCGCACGTGGACAGTTCAGGTGCCTGAAGGATCAGTCGGCTATGTGTATGTGTCGGCGAGTGCGACTGTTGATTTTGGCTTGAGTATTGATGGCGGCGAATCGATTACTGAGAATAATCGATTTGAGCATGCCCTGCATCCGTTGGTGGGCGGCTCGACTGGTGCAACCCAGGCTGATGGTACGCATACCGTGACGCTGACTTCCCCCATGGGAGCTGCGGTAACCGGTGATCAGCCTGCTGCAACCTGTCTGTTCACCGTGCTGGATATGAGTCAGGTTCAGGAAATCACGCGGCAGCTTTCGCAGCATGAGTTCAAGATTCAGAAGTTTGAGGACGGTTACGTGCACGGCACGTTTGCGGCGCAGAGTGGTAGCCAATCCCTGATGATCAGCACCCCATACAGTGAAGGTTGGCAAGTCACGATCAATGGCAAGAAGGTCGAGGCAAAGCCGGCTTTCGGCGGTGCCGTTACCGTAATTCCCGTTCAGGCCGGAACGAATGATATCGAGATGCACTTCACTTCGCCGGGTCTGGTGCCAGGCATAGTGGTAAGCGCCATTACCGCTGCTGGTTGCTGCATTGCCGCTGCAGTAATTGCCATCCGCCGTCGCAAGCAGTGAGTGATGTTGATTGAGCATAGTCAATGCTCAATCAACATCTTTTTTGATTTTTTTGATTTTTTTGATATTTTTGATATTTTTGATTTCGGGCGAAGTGGTGCACGACATGAGGGGACAAGATGGCTAAAACACGTGTAAATCCGTTCAAACCCACAGCCGGTGGGGAGCCTCCCCTGTTGATAGGTCGAAGCAAGGTTATTCGCGACTTTGAAAAAGGGCTGGATAACGGTGTGGGCGCTCCTGGACGCATTATGTTGGTCACAGGAGCTCGCGGAACCGGTAAGACGGTAATGCTCACTGTCTTTGGTGATAAGGCGCGTGAGCGGAATTGGGACGTTATCGAAGAGACAGCTTCAGAAGGACTATGCGAGCGATTGGTTGATGCTCTACATACCAATAGGGGAGCTCTCGATCATTTGACGGTTAAGCCTTCGTTGTCGTTCGCTGGTGCAGGAATTAGTCTTGGAGAAGCGGAACTTTCTCCCAAGCGTATGCCGGAAACGCTGCGTAGCGCCATGGCTACTCGTCTGGATCGTCTCGATAAAAAGCGTGCAGGTTTGTTAATTACCATCGATGAGACTCAGGCTGCAGAGCGCCAAGACATGATTGCTATAGCTACTGCTATCCAGCATCAAATTCGTGAGCGTCGAAATATTGCGATCGTATTTGCCGGATTGCCGCAAATGGTATCTGATTTGTTCAATGATGAGGTCATCACATTTTTACGACGCGCGAAGACCAATGTACTTTCGGATATTCCGCTAGAAGAAGTGCAGAATGCTTTCTTGGACACGTTTAGCGCTTCAGGCGTTTCTATTACTGAGGAACAACTGACCACTGCAACTGAAGCTACGCATGGATATCCATATATGATTCAGTTGGTCGGGTATCACATTTGGGATGCCGCTGACGTACGAGATTCAGATACCATAACCGACGAGGATGTGGAACAGGGAATCCACGAGGCTCGTATTGATCTTGACAATGCGGTCTGCATCCCCGAACTGCACGGCCTTTCCAGAAATGATAGAGCTTACTTGGAAGCCATGTCTTATTCGGACGGACCATCATCTACTGTAGAGATTGCTGAGCGCATGGGTAAAACTGCAAATTATGCGGCAACATACCGTAAACGTTTGCTGGATGCGTTTGTGATTCGTGAGACCGAGCGCGGTGAAGTGGACTTCGCTGTACCGTTCTTGCGTGAGTATTTGCGCCGTATGCACGAATAATGCAGAGACTTTAATAACAATCAGAAAAACGCGAATCTGATGGCGGTGAAGAAGAGTATGAGTAAGAGCTGGGCGAGTCTGGTAACTGTTGCGGTGAGCGTTGCAATGCTTGGTGCGATTGGTATTGCGCCTGCGAATGCAGTAAGTGATGTGAACCTGGATGCTGTGGGTTCAACGACGGGTTCAACAACAGGCTCGACGTCGTCAGTCAATTTCTTCAAAACGCAGGCGATTGACGACAGCACTGCTGCCGATGCCATGCCGGATAATCCTAATGCTGCCTTGCCGGATAAGGTTTCCGAGGATATTCCGGATGATGCAACAGTGGTGTCCGAGAATCATGCCGTTACCGATGATGGTGAACTGAAGGATATTGAAACCGGTGAAACCGTCACCGATCCAACGTTGGTAGGCACTGAGAGTCAGCAGCCTGATCCGTTGGCCAAAACCGATGGTGAATCGTTTATTCCAGTTGAGGCTGGCGAGGTCAAGCAGAAGGTTGCCGCCAACGGTGGAGACGCGAACGCTACCAATAATCCCGCCAAAGCCACCACTCAAGGTACAGTGAAGCTTGCTTCCCTGCAAAACAATGATTACGGCGCGCATTGGGGCACCTACAACAGCACACAGGCGTTCTTTGACGCCAATAACAACCTGTTTGTGCAGCAGGCCAAGGGCGTAATCGATGTTTCCACTTACCAAGGGACCATCGATTGGCAGGCGGCCAAGAATGCTGGTGTGGAAGGTGCGATTATTCGCATCAGCTATGGCTGGGACAATGGTTTTGACAAGCAGGCATTGCGCAACATCAGCGAATGCAAGCGTTTGGGCATTCCGTTTGGCGTGTACAGCTATTCGTATGCCTATGATTCCGCGACGGCAGCTAATGAAGGCAATGATATTGTTAAGCTCCTCAAGCAGGCTGGCGTAAATCCAGGCGATTTGAGCTACCCGGTGTTCTATGACCTCGAACGCTGGACGTGGACCGGTCACACGCCGCCAACCGACCCGAACGTGTACGACGGCATTGTGAACACGTGGTACAGCAAGCTTCAAGCTGCGGGATACACCAATCTTGGCGTGTACTCGTACACTTCGTATCTGAATTCGTCGCTCAACAAGTCCAGCATCCACGCCAAAACTCGTTGGGTGGCGCAATACGGCAGCACCATGGGCTTCACCAGCTGGCCCACCAATGATCGCGGCTGGCAATACACCAGTGATGGTTCGATTGCCGGCATCAGCGGGCGAGTGGATTTGAATGCGTTTGGATATAAGGAATATCAGGCGGAAACCGATGTGCGCTATCTTGACAAGATCACCATTCCGGATGGCGCGTATTACATCAACTCGGTGAAGAAAAACTCGTCGAGTATTGAGATTGCTGGTGGCAGTACTGCAACGGGAGCTACCACTCAGCTGTATGGGTATAACAAGTCTCAGGCGCAGCGTTTTGTGTTTTCGCGTCAGTCTGATGGTAGTTACGTGATTAAGAATCAGGCGTCTGGCAAGGTGCTGGATGTCGCGGGCGCTGATGCGAAGCTGAATGCGGTGGTCCAGCAGTATGACGCTAATGGTTCGGATGCGCAGAAGTGGTTTATCCGTGATTCCGGTTCCGGTTGGTATGTGCAGTCAGCGTTGGGCAACTGGGTATTGGACATTGCAAGTGGCAATACTGCAAATGGAACCACTGTTGCGTTGTATGGTCCAAACAACAGCGTTGCACAAAAGTTCTCGTTGGCGTCGGTCGATTCCAACGTGGCCACAAACACGTCTGTGCGCGTCCAGTCAGCGAAGAACAGCTCGTATGTAATGGACATAGAAAGCGGATCTACGGCGAATAACGCCAAAGCGCAGCTATATAACTGGAACGATACTGATGCTCAGCTGTATGCCCTTAGTGAAGTTGGCAATGGTGTGTATGAGATTCAAAATCGTAGATCAGGTAAGGTGCTTGAAGTAGCCGGTGCAGGTACTGGTAATGGTGTTGCCATTCAGCAATACGCCCAGAATGGTACGGCGGCACAACATTGGTCTGTGATTAGCAAGGATGGTGAGTTGACCTTCCTGAGCGCTGCCACTGCAAAGGTCATCGATATTCCAAGCGGTAACGCTGCGGCTTCCGTTAAATTGCAGACGTATGCCTACAACGGTACTGCAGCTCAACAATGGAATCTCGATAAGCAATTGACGTTGCGTGAGCGTCTGGATGCATTAGCTAGCGAGCATAAGAATGATTTGCCGAATGGCACGTATAAGGCAGTTTCTTCTGCCAAGTCGTCCATGGTGTTGGATGTGGCTGCTGGTTCCACTGCAAATGGTGCGAATGTGCAACTGTATTCCAGCAACAATACGGATGCTCAGCGATGGATAGTTACTCATGATGACAAGGGCTATGTGACGCTGACTAATGCTGCGTCTGGCAAGGTGTTGGATGTGGCGTCTGGTTCTACTGCGAATGGCGCAAATATCCAGCAATACGCGTCGAATGGTAGCTGGGCACAGAAGTGGATTGCCGTGAAGAATGCGGATAGTTCTATTACGCTTCGCTCTGCTGCGGTGGAGAATCGAGTGGTTGATGTGGCTGCTGGTTCTACTGCGAATGGTGCGAATGTGCAGCTGTATTCCAGCAACAGTTCTGCGGCGCAGAAATGGAACTTCAGTAAAGCCACAACTGCACGAGAACGATTGAATGCCTCTGCGGCCGAGAACAAGTCTGTGCTTGAAAACGGCACGTATGTGTTTGCATCCAACGCGAGAAAGACTGCAGTACTTGATGTGGCTGCTGGTTCTACTGCGAATGGTGCGAATGTGCAGCTGTATTCCGGCAACGGTACGAATGCTCAACGTTGGAAAGTGACCCATGATGGGAATGATTATGTGATACTGACCAACGTGGGTTCCGGTAAAGTGCTGGATGTTGCGGCTGGCTCAGCCGTGAATGGTGCGAATGTGCAGCAGTATGCGTCGAATGGTAGCTGGGCGCAGAAGTGGATTGCCGTGAAGAATGCGGATGGTTCTATCACGCTGCATTCCGCCATGAAGGAGAACCTGGTTATTGATGTTGCGGCTGGTTCCACTGCGAATGGTGCTAACGTGCAGATATATGCATCCAACGGTACGCAGGCTCAGAAGTGGGTTCCGAATCGCAAATAAAGATTATGCGATTGTGGCTGCTGAAGAGCATGCTACAAAGTGAGTAGAGAGGCGGCAAGATGCGTCGAAACCTTATTACAGTGATGGTCGGCGCGATTGCCGCCTTTGCATTAATTGTGCCAGTTGCGCCTGCTGCGGCGCTTACTGATTCAGTAGCTGTTCCAGTCACGGATACTTCTGCTGATGGGATTACTCAAGTTGCCAAAACCCATAAGCCGCAAACCGGCGAGCAACAGTTCGAGTCTGCGGCTGATTCCAGCGCCAGCGGAGACGATGGTATTCAACCGTATTCGCTGGATAATGACTCAGAAGATCAATCTGAGCCCTCGGATGGGTCTCTCACGGCATCTGCTGATCTTTCCGGGCTTGCTACAGTAGGCGTGACCTGGCAGCAGCAGGATATGGACAATCCAGACAATGCGCCTACCTATCAATTGCGCTATCTGACTGACGGAACTTGGAGCGACTGGGTTGAGCTGCCCTCGTATGACGAAGACGCTGGTGAGATGGGCGTAAGCCCCTCCTACTATGTGGGTAACGCCACTCAAGCGGAGGCAAAACTCACGCCGAAGAACGGTCAACAAATCACTGAGGCGAAACTCATCACTGTCGATTCCGGGTATTCCGTAGCGGGCAACTCCCAGACCAGTGCATACGCAGAACAGAACCAGAGTAACACCGCGACTACATTGCCGCATACTGCACAATCCACAGTAGAGCGCAGCGGTACTAAGTCCTCAGTGCAGACCGCCGCTGCAGTCACGGCCACTGGCACTATCCACACTCGTGAAGAATGGTGGGTGGCTGGCAACCCTGGTATGGATTGGCCGCCCGAGCGCGTGGCAAATTGGAAGGGTGCAATCGTTCACCATACGGTAGATCGCAACGATTATTCCCAGGCTGAAGTGCCATCTATGATCAACGGTATTTATGTGTATCACAATGTCACCCGAGGTTGGGGAGACATTGGCTACCAGCTCATCGTGGACCGATTCGGCGGCATTTGGGAAGGCCGTGACGAGGGCGTAGCGAATCAGATTGTTCCCGGTAGCCAAGTGGTAGGCGCACAGGCTTCAGGCTTTAACTACGATACCTTCGGCGTCTCCATGCTGGGCAGCTATCATCTCAATGTTGCGCCTACGGATGCGCAGATTAAGTCTGTTGCCGCTGCAATTGCTTGGGAATTTGATGCTGTCGGCATTACTGACCCATATGGCACTTTCGCATATAAGGGTACGCAGGCACGTATTACTGGTCACGGTGATCAGTCGCACTGGGGTACCGGAAGCGCGAATCACACCACTTGCCCAGGCCAGCAGGTATGGGCGAAGATGGGCACGATTCGCGATTACGTGAAGAGCTATCTCAAAGGCGTATCCAGTCTGCCTAAGGTGAATCTTGCAGATGGTACGTATTATGTGAATTCTGTTGCCAAGAATTCTGCAAGCGTGGAGATTGCTGAAGGCAATGTGGATGATGGTGCAATAACGCAACTCCGGGTTGCCTCAGGGAAGGAAAATCAGCAGTTCTCATTTGAAAAGCAGGCTGATGGCAGCTATGTGATTACCAATAAGGCTTCTGGCAAGGTGTTGGATGTGGCGAATGGCTCTGCATCCGATGGCGCGCAAGTTCGCCAATGGACGGCAAATGATAGTGCGTCACAGCACTGGTTCGTCCGCGATTCCGGGGTTGGCTATTATTTGCAATCCGCGTTGGGCAATTATGTATTGGATTTGGCTGGTGGCTCGACTGCTGATGGCACAGTAGCCAGACTATATACGCCCAACGGTACTGCGGCGCAGAAATTTGTATTGGCATCGGTGAGCGCAACTATTCCGACTGGTATTACAACAAAGATTGCTTCAGTGGCAAATAATGCGGTTGTATTGGATATTGCGTCAGGCTCTACAGCAAATGGCGCTCGCGTTCAGTTGTACAGCTGGAATAACACCGATGCACAGCTGTACACATTCAAGCAAATTGGCAACAATGTGTTCCAGATTGTCAACCGCAATTCAGGCAAGGTCTTGGAGGCTGCGGGCGGCGCTACTGGCGATGGCACTGTTGTGCAGCAGTATACGGCTAACGGGACTGCTGCTCAGCATTGGTCTGTGGTTGATTACGGTGATGGAAAGTTCATGTTTGCGAATATGGCGTCTGCCAAAGTGCTTGATATTCCTGCGGGGAATGCGGCAGTTGGTGTGAAGCTTCAGTTGTATACGCGTAATGGGTCATCAGCTCAACTATGGAAGATTTCGGAGGCGAAAACGGTTCGCCAGCAAATTGATGAGCAGGCTGTTGCGAATAAGGATGTGTTGCCTGATGGCACGTACAAGATTGCTTCATTTGCGAAGAGTTCTATGGTTCTTGATGTAGCGGCTGGATCGAAGAATAACTCTGCGAATGTGCAGCTGTATTCGTCGAATGGTACGGACGCACAAATATGGACGGTCTCTCATGATCCAACAGGCTATGTGATATTGACCAATGCCAGTTCTGGCAAGGTTTTGGATATCGCCAGTGGTTCCAGTGCGGTAGGTGCCAATGTGCAGCAGTATGCATCCAATGGCAGTTGGGCGCAAAAATGGATTGCGCTGAAAAATGATGATGGCTCTATCACATTGCAGTCGGCAGTTGCTCAGAATCGTGTACTTGATGTTGCTGCTGGTTCCACGGCTAATGGTGCGAATGTGCAGATTTACTCGGCAAATGGCACTAAGGCACAACGTTGGCAAGCCATCTCGGCTAAGTCGATGCGTCAGCGCATTGATGATTTGGCTACGGAGCATAAAGCCGATGTTGCTGAGGGTGTATATCGGATTGCGCTGCATGCAAGCACGTCGAAGGTATTGGATGTTGTGGCTGGTTCACGAGACAATGGTGCGAATGTGCAGCTGTATTCGTCGAACGGTACCAAGGCCCAGCAGTGGAAGGTGTCTCATGATTCCAAGGGATATGTGACGCTGATCAATGTTGGCTCAGGTAAGGTGCTCGATGTTGCGGCTGGTTCTACTGCCAATGGTACGAATGTGCAGCAGTATGCTTCGAATGGTAGCTGGGCGCAGAAGTGGATTCTCGTGAAGAACTCCAACGGCTCATTAACACTGCGTTCAGCACTGAATGAATCCCTGGTTATTGATGTAGCAGCTGGTTCCACAGCTAATGGTGCCAACGTGCAGGTCTACGCATCTAACTGTACGAAAGCCCAGCAGTGGGTGTTGCGTGAGTAAATGAGTATAATGCTTGCAATATAACCAGTGAGGGGGCTGGGATGGATGGGTCTGATTGCCGCTGTACGCAGAAGAGTCCGGTGCGCTACGAATGGTTTGGCGAACCTATTATTTGTGAGCGGGGTGAGTCTGTAGAACAGGTGCTTGCATCATGGTTTGCTGGTAGGGCAGCTAATAAAGAATTTGAGTGGGGGCAGCTGGACTCACGGCGATTCGATAAATACAAGATGCGTTTGGAGGCTTTTCTTGAAGAAAAGCTTGAACGCTTACAAGCGGGTGAATTGACTCCTGGAACAGAGGTGGTCCCTGTAGCACGTGCACAAAAGAAGGGACTGCCAATGTTTGAATTTCGCTGGCATCGTGAGGAAAGAATGCTAAATGGCGCCCGCAAGGAACAGATTCGTCACTATGATTCTGAGCCAGTAGAGTTCGCAGATGCTGTTTTTGGGCTGTGCATGCATTTAAAAGACGTGCGTAGTGGCGATGACCGGATTATCTCTGCTGTGCAAGATGAGCAGATTGATTTGGCAATTCAGAGGCATGTTGATAATGCTCGAGATGATTGGCAGCATCCATCGTTGGTAAAGGAATGATTCGTCCAGACAATCAAATATTACTATATGTAATATTTGAAGAGGAGTGGTGCTATGAACGAGAAGCCGTATGAATACCGAGAACTGGCGTATGACTTGTATAAGGCGTCTGATGAGCTGCTGGATAAGCTTGTTGCCATGCGGAAACATCGAGGAATGACGCAGTCGGATCTCGCTGACGAGATGAATGTGTCGCAGTCTTATGTGTCACAGATAGAGAATGGTCGCAAGCAGTTGGTTTCGTTGCTGACTGACTATGCGCTTGAGGTTGGTGCTCGAGTGGAGTACGTAGTCGAGCCCGCTGAGGCTAAGCCTGAAGGCAAGCGGCATTATAGGGAGTTGAAACACTCGGAAACTATTCCAGTTATGGAGAGTTGGGGCGATAACAATGTGACCTTTGGGAATATGAGGGTCTCTATGACGTTTGAAATTCCGCAAGATGATTCTGGTTGCGTTCCGAAGCGTATAGGTCTTTTAGTCGGTGGTAAGCCTGAGACGGCAGACATACACGTTCAAGAGAGTGCGGTGGCTGCATGATTAAGATAAATAAAGTTATGCTCATTGACGAACATAACCAACGTGGTATTGATGAGCGAGGTGGAGTAAAACAACCTCAAGAGAATAATTTAGCATTGTCATTTGGCGTGGTTCCTGCTGAAAAGAAACCTTGGCCGTACGAGATTGTCCTGCACACAGAGCTGACTGCGGAGCAAGGTGATGACAATAAAGAAAGGACGTCACCAATTTTTAGTTCTGATCTTCGCTATGCTGCAGAATTTGACCAAAAGGAGATTCCGGAGGAGAAGCTGCTTGAGGCGTTTTCCTCAGCGTGGCCGTTTGTACGAGCAGATTTGATTGAGTGCTACAGGCGTTTTGATTTCCCTACTCAGATGATTCCATTCCGTATTGAGCCGGAAGAGCATCAGTAATACTGTATTCAAAAAGATTGAGGGAGGGGGTTCATTCATTTGAACCACCTCCCTCAATCTTTCGTGACGTTATATCAGTGACGCTTCAGATAGGCAAATTTATTGGCGTCCACCACGAAGGTCTTGCGGTCGTTCTTGGCCATAACATCGAGAATGATGCCGGTGACAATCAGCAACAGGCCTGCGATGACGAGCATAACGGCACCTATAAGGGTGGGGAAGTGGGCCACCATGCCGGTTTTCATGAATTCCATGGTTACGCCGCCGCACAGTACCAGGCCGATGATGCCAATGACGAGACCGAGACCGCCAAAGAATGGCAGTGGCTTGTATTCGCGGATCATGCGGAAGATGGTGCTCATCACCTTGATGCCGTCGCCCACAGTGTCCAGCTTGGATACGGAGCCTTCCGGTCGATCACGGTACTGGATGGGCATCTCGTAGAGGCGCAGGTTGTTGTTGAGCGAATGAATGGTCATCTCGGTTTCGATTTCGAAACCGCGGGAGAGCACCGGATACGTCTTCACAAAAGTGAAGTTGAAAGCGCGATATCCGGTCATGATATCGGTGACGTGCGCGCGGAACAGTCCGTTGATAGAGCCGCGCACCAGGCGGTTGCCGAAGTTATGGAACGGACGCTTGTTCTCCTGGAAGTATGTGGAGGAGAGGCGGTCACCGATCACCATGTCATAGCCTTCGAGCACTTTCTCAACCATTGCCGGGGCTGCGTCTGCCGGGTAGGTGTCGTCGCCGTCGGCCATCACGTATACGTCGGCATCGATGTCTTCAAACATGGCTCGCACCACGTTGCCCTTGCCTTGGCGTGGCTCCTTGCGCACAATAGCGCCTTCAGCCGTGGCAATCTCGGCAGTACGGTCCGTGGAATTATTGTCGTATACGTAGATGGTGGCGTTTGGCAGCGCCGCCTTAAAATCACGTACCACTTTGCCGATAGTGACTTCCTCGTTGTAGCAAGGCAGCAGTACGGCGATGGAGGGGGTCTTCTCTTCTGGCATGAGCACCACTCTAGACGTGGGGATAGCCCAAGAGATGTTCTCCCATACCGTGGGGTATATCGTTTGTTAACAATATACTGGGCCATATGGCTGAAGAATTGTTTACTCCTCATAACATTATTGTGACCGGTGGTTGTGGTTTCATCGGTTCGAATTTCGTGCATTATGTGTATAACAACCATCCGGACGTGCATGTGACGGTCCTGGATGCGTTGACGTATGCGGGTAATCTGGAGAACATCAAGGGCATTCTTGGTGATCGTGTGGAGTTCGTGCATGGCAACATCTGCGACGCGGAGCTCCTGGACAGGCTGGTGCCTGGTCATGACGCGATCGTGCACTACGCGGCCGAGTCCCATAACGATAATTCGATCGCGAATCCGGAGCCGTTCCTGAAGACCAACGTCGAGGGCACGTTCCGTCTCCTGGAGGCGGCCCGCAGGTACGACGTGCGCTATCACCACGTCTCCACGGACGAGGTGTACGGCGACCTGGCGTTGGATGATCCGGCGAAGTTCACGGAGGAGACCCCGTACCATCCGTCCAGCCCGTACAGCTCCACCAAGGCCAGCTCCGACCTGCTGGTGCGCGCATGGCACCGCACGTTCGGCATCCGCGCCACGATCAGCAACTGCTCCAATAATTATGGTCCTTACCAGCATGTGGAGAAGTTCATCCCCCGCCAGATCACGAACATCCTGGAGGGGCTGAAGCCGAAGCTGTACGGCAACGGCGAGAACGTGCGTGACTGGATCCACACGGACGACCACTCCACGGGCGTGTGGACCATCCTGACCAAGGGCCGTATCGGCGAGACGTATCTGATCGGCGCGAACGGCGAACGCAACAACATCACCGTACTGCGCGACATCCTGACCGTGATGGGCAGGGATCCGGACGACTTCGACTGGGTCAAGGATCGTCCCGGCCATGACCGCCGTTACGCGATCGACTCCACTAAGCTGCAGACCGAGCTCGGTTGGAGGCCGACCCATACGGACTTCCAGAAGGGTCTGGAGCAGACCATCGCCTGGTATACGGATAACCGTGCCTGGTGGGAGCCGGCCAAGGCCGCGACCGAGGCCAAGTACAAGCAGCAGGGACAGTGAGCGATACCATGTCGTTTGAGTTTGAGAAGGAACTGAAGGCCACGGAGACGAATATTCCTGGTTTGCTGGTGTTCGATCTGCCGGTGCATGGGGATAACCGTGGTTGGTTCAAGGAGAACTGGCAGCGTGCGAAGATGACCGCGCTTGGTCTGCCTGATTTCGGCCCGGTGCAGAACAACATCTCGTTCAACGCGACCAAGGGCGTGACGCGCGGCATCCACGCCGAGCCTTGGGACAAGTACATCAGCATCGCTGCGGGTGAGATCTTCGGCGCGTGGGTGGATTTGCGCCCGGGTGATTCCTTCGGTCAGGTGTATACGACGCGTCTGGATCCGTCGAAGGCGATTTATGTGCCGCGTGGTGTGGGCAACAGCTTCCAGGCATTGCAGGATGGCACTGTGTACACCTACTTGGTGAACGCTCATTGGAGTCTGGAGCAGAAGAGGACGTACACGTTCGTGAACCTGGCGGACCCGGAGCTCGACATCCGGTGGCCGATCCCGTTGGAGGAGTCCGAGCGTAGCGAGGCCGACCTGCATCACCCGATGCTCAGGGATGCCAAGCCGATGGCTCCGAAGCGCACCCTGGTGACGGGCTGCAACGGCCAGCTGGGCCATGCCATCCGCGCGTATGCGGAGGCGCATGGCCTGCAGGGCTTCGAGTATACGGATATCGACGAGTTCGACTTCTCCGACCCGAACGCGTACGAGAAGTATGACTGGAGCCTGTACGGCACAATCATCAACGCGGGCGCGTACACGGCCGTGGACAGGGCTGAAACCGCGGAGGGCCGTCCGATTGCTTGGAAGGCGAACGCCCAGGGTCCGGCTTTGCTGGCCAGGGTGGCTGCGGAGCATCACATCACGCTCGTGCACGTGAGCTCCGATTACGTGTTCGACGGCACCCGCGAGGAGCATACGGAGACGGAGAGCTTCGCCCCGCTGGGCGTGTACGGTCAGACGAAGGCCGCTGGCGATATCGCCGTCGGGAACGCGCCTGAGCACTACATCCTCCGTTCCAGTTGGGTGATCGGTGAGGGGCATAATTTCGTGAAGACCATGATGATGCTCTCCAACCGCGTGGCTGACGAGAACGATGGTCTGAACCAGGTGACCGTGGTGGACGACCAGTACGGTCGTCTCACCTTCACCAGGGACATGGCCGAGGCGATCTTCCATCTCCTGGACGCCCATGCCCCGTATGGCACGTACAACCTGACGGGTTCGGGTGCGGTGAAGTCCTGGGCTGACATCGCCCGTGAGGTGTTCGACCTGACGAACGGCAATGGTGGGAAGGTCAGGCCGATCAGCACCGCCGAGTATTTCGCGAACGCGACCAGCCCGGTGTCCCCGCGTCCCACGAACAGCGCCTTGGACCTGACCAAGATCGGCGAGGCCGGTTACACGCCCGCCGACTGGGAGGAAACGCTCAAGGGGTACGTCAGCAAGGAACTTGAAAAGTAGGGGATGGTTCCCGTGTGAAAACCGCGCAGAAGACTCTGCGCGGTTTTCTGTTTCATGCATATATTGGCTAAGCTGGATACGCTTGCATGAATACGGAGAAAGTAGGTCTCATGAAGGGCATTATTCTGGCTGGTGGTTCGGGTACTCGCTTGTATCCGTTGACGACGGTGACGTCGAAGCAGTTGCTGCCGGTGTATGACAAGCCGATGATCTACTATCCGTTGAGCGTGTTGATGATGGCCGGCATCCGTGACATCCTGATCATCTCCACGCCGAAGGACCTGCCGAACTTCGAGAAGCTCCTGGGTGACGGCAGCCAGTATGGTGTGAGGTTCTCCTATGTGGTGCAGCCCAGCCCGGATGGTCTGGCGCAGGCGTTCCTGTTGGGTGAGGAGTTCATCGACGGCGAGCCGTGCGCGCTTGTGTTGGGTGACAACATCTTCTACGGCAACGGTCTGGGTGCCACGCTGCGCAAGGCGAGGGCGAAGGCGGAGAACGGTGAGGGCGCTTCGGTGTTCGGCTATTACGTGGATGATCCGGAACGTTATGGTGTGGTGGAGTTCGATGCGGATAAGAAGGCCGTCTCCATCGAGGAGAAGCCGGCGCATCCGAAGTCGAACTACGCGGTGACGGGCCTGTATTTCTATGACGAGCGTGTGGTGGAGTTCGCCAAGCGGGTCAAGCCCTCGGCGCGTGGGGAGTTGGAGATCACCGACTTGAACAGGATGTATTTGGAGGATGGTTCCCTCAACGTACGTACCCTTGGCCGTGGCTATGCGTGGCTGGATACGGGCACGATGGATTCCCTGTACGAGGCGGGTGAGTTCGTGCGTACGGTGCAGCGTGCGCAGGGACTGCCGATCGCGGTGGCCGAGGAGATCGCCTACGAGAACGGGTGGATCAGCAAGGAGGAGCTCCTCGAATCCGCCGAACGTTACGGCAAGAGCCCATACGGCCAACACCTCAAAGACGTAGCAGACGGAAAAGTCATTGTAAAAAGTCGAGATTGATTTACTACTTAGTGGAAACTGATAAGTAGATAACTCAATAAGCATTGAAAATATCGAATTACTAGTTTGGCAGGGCAGTTAGTAAAGTAATCCTAATATGTAAATACTTTCAGGCCTGTTGCACGAGGAGGAATATTGAAGCTGTTCAGTAAAAGGAACCGTGTGCTTCTGCACGAGCTGACGGTTACTGATTTCAAATTACGTTATCAACAGTCGGCGTTGGGCTACCTATGGTCAATTTTAAAGCCACTTATGTTGTTTGCTGTCATGTATATCGTGTTTGCTAAATTCTTGGCAATGGGTGGCGACATACCTAATTACGCGGTATACCTGTTAGCAGGTATTTCGTTTTGGACCTTTTTTGCTGAAGCAACGACACAGGGGTTGCAAGCGATTGTAGGGCGTGGCGATCTCATTCGCAAAATAAATTTTCCGAAGTACATTATTGTTCTTTCAGGAACGATTTCAGCGCTTATTAACCTTTTCTTTAACCTGTTAGTGGTTTTGGTATTTGCATTATTGACCGGAGTGAAATTCAGATGGACAGTTTTACTGTTGCCACTCAATATAATTGAAATGTATGTCCTAGCTCTTGGAATAGCTTTGTTACTCGGAACATTATATGTGAAATACAGAGATGTAGGCTATCTATGGGAAGTTGGTCTTCAATTATTTTTCTATGGTACTCCTATCATTTATCCGATTACTATGGTCAGTGCAACGCATCCATTGATGGCTAAGTTGATGATGCTTAGTCCTATGGCACAAGTAATACAGGATATTCGTTACAATTTGGTCACAGATAAAACAGAGACCTTATGGACATTAGTTAACAATCCATTGGTTGCAATTGTACCTTTTGGGATAGTATTAATTGTCTTAATGGTTGGGATTCTCTATTTTAGGAAGAATTCGCGGGAATTCGCAGAGGTAATGTGATGAATAGTCAAGATGATAATGCAGCAATTATTGTAGATAATGTAACAAAAACTTTTAAACTTCCGAAAGACAAAGCTTCAAGTCTTAAAGCCGCGATTTTTAATAAGATAAAAGGTGATAAAGGCTATACAGAGCAGACTGTATTGAATGATATATCATTCAAGATAGAAAAAGGTGATTTTTTTGGAATTGTAGGCCGTAATGGTAGTGGAAAAAGTACATTATTAAAACTCATAGCACAGATTTATTATCCTAATTCTGGTAATATAAAAGTAAATGGGGTTTTGGTTCCATTTATTGAGTTAGGAGTGGGATTCAGTCCGGAATTATCAGGACATGACAACGTATATCTCAACGGTGCTTTGATGGGCTTTTCAACTAAAGAAATCGATGATATGTATGATGATATCGTTGATTTTGCTGAACTTGGAGAATTCATGGAGCAGAAGATTAAGAACTACTCCAGCGGCATGTTAGTGCGTCTTGCTTTCTCCATGGCTATTCGAGCGCAGTCAGATATTCTTCTTCTGGACGAGATTCTTGCTGTTGGTGATGAAGCATTCCAGCGTAAGTGCTATGCATATTTTGCAAAGCTAAAACGAGAAAAAAAGACTGTAGTTTTGGTAACCCATTCAATGGATTCTGTCCAAATGTTCTGCAACAAAGCTCTGATGCTAGAAGATGGCAATATAACTGTATTGGGCAGTACCACAGAAGTTGCACGCAGATACCGTGAGCTAAATAATGAAGTCTCTGAAAAGAATCAAAAGACAGATCAAGTTGTTAAATATGATAATGTAGCATTTGCTTGTAAATATAATAACGACGAACGATTGCGTAAATTGATTTTTAGTATCGAAATTATGCCAGAAATTGATATCGATGATGCAGTTATAACATTCTTCATTCAAAAAGATACAGGAGAATGGGTTTATCGATTCACTTCAGATGAAAAAATGCAAGAAAAGATAAATCTGATGAAGGGGAAAAGAATTAGTTTCAATTTGACGCTCCAGAATATATTTCCTAATGGTAGTTTTGAAGCTGTTTGTAGCCTAAAAAAACGTGATAGAACAGTTCAATATGCTGCTGATGCAGTAGTATCAAAATTTGATATAGTAAATTCTTCTACATATGCTAATGATTCATATTGGAAGCCAATTGAAGACTATAAGATAATTGAGGAATAATTGATCGTATTTCTGCTTCAGTTTTATGCAGCAGAAATACGATCAATTTTATTTATTTTTTAATATATGTCTAATTAGCTTTTTTGTATTTACTAGTATTTCTGTTTTAAGATTGTTGTCAAGTTTATTTGCAATAATAATATTATCCTTAATTAATACCAAACATTCAGATAGGGATAAACTAAAATACAATCTATTATTCACAATTTCTCTAATGCAATCGCAGTATATTTGTTTGATATATTTCAATGATTCCTTGTTTTCTTTTTTGAATCTTTTGTATATTAAATAATAAACTTTAGCTTTTGTATAAAATAAAACTGCATGATTCCATGTATGAGTATTACTTGTTGGATTATTTCGGTGGCAATAGAAAATTAATTGCTTCGTTATCGTTAAATTCGATACCTGACTAAAAGCTAGATATCTAAATGCTGATTCGATGTCTTGCTGCTTAAATTCAAAAAAACGAATATTATTTTTATTTAAAAAATCTCTTCTATATAAAGAAGTCACAAACTCTAACATTGGCATATCATTAGATATTGACTCTTCGGGCCAAAGTATTTTTTGTTTTTTGAGGTCAAATGAAGAATATATTTTAGGTGTATAAATAATATCGCAATTATTAGAGTTTTGTATTATATAATTTATTATATTGATGATTGCATCTGATGTATATAAATCATCGGCATCTAAAAATGAGATCCATTCTCCTTCTGCTTCATTTAACCCAACATTCCGAGCGTGTCCAGCTCCTTTGTTTTTGGTGGTGATTATCTTTATGTTTAGATTATTGCCTATTTCTTCTTTTAATACTCTTAATGTTTGATCTGTTGATCCATCATTAATAATTATCCATTCGACATCGTTAGTTAGTTGTGGCTCAATGTTATGTATAGTATCAGCGATGAAACTGCTTGCATTATATACAGGAGTTATCACTGATAGTAACTTTGTTCCTGATTTACTAGTCTTAATTATTTTGTGCATGTGCATATCTTATCAAAGTTTTATGATATCATAATCTGATTATACAGAAGTTATGAAGATTTGTTTTTCGAAAATTACTTTAATGTATTTCCAGTAGTATAAAACAATGAAAGAATTTAATTTTACATTTATCTGTTGACTGCGGTTTGAAATTTGGATTATATCGAATCTTTATTAGCGATCAATTGAACTCTCTAATAGTCTTAGACTCTATGTTGTGCCCAATGATACTGGAAGTTATATTGTTAATCTAATGAGAAAATAGCTAAATTGGTTAGTTTCTTGTTTTAATTGTGTATAATTATTAGCATGGTTGTTAGTAATTTGTTTAAGCGCTTGTCTTACCATATTCGTAGTGCATCTTATGATAATCCTTTGATTTATTGGTGGAACCCGTTTGGTCTGGATGGAGTACAAAATTTTGGTGATAAGCTGGGTCCTGAAATTGTAAAAAAACTTTTTGGTTTAAAATATCATTATGCTGACATTGAAGAATGTAATTTAGTGACTATTGGTTCTGTTCTCAATATCATTAATGATATTGAGAACATTCAGAATATTGATATGCCTATTAATGTTTGGGGTAGTGGTTTCATTCAACCTCCTAACAGTGTTTATTTCCATAATCTGCGCTTCTATGCTCTTCGAGGCTTATTGACAAAAAAGATTCTTAATATAGATTCTAATATTCCATTAGGCGATCCTGGATTGCTTACGAGTCTTGTTTACCATAAATATTTGATTCGATCTAATTATATAGTTGTTATTCCACATCATTCTGAAATTAATTTACCTATTTTTCAGAAAATATCCACTATTCCTAATGTTAGAATTGTTAGTCCTTTAAATGAACCCGATGTGGTTGTTAGAGAAATTTCGCGTGCTAGTTGTGTTTTATCTTCATCGCTTCATGGCTTAATCGTTGCTGACAGTTTCCGTATTCCAAATGCTCGGTTAATTATTAGCAATAGGCTTACGGGAGGCGATTTTAAATTTGATGATTATAATTCTATTTTTGATCGAAAGCCGCTAATTTATAATATTGATGAAGTTACTGATATTAACATCGTTCAGAGAGAAGTGATTAATAATTATCAAGTTATTTCAAATTTGAAAGATATTCAAATGAAACTTATTTCTGCATTTCCATTTGATTATTTTAAGTAAAGAGAGTTAATCTTTATTTACTTGCTTGTTCTTTGTAGTTCGTTCGATGATATTCTTGTGTTTGGAGTCAGGTGCCATTGCGTTTTCGTTTGGATACTGTAAATGACAGCAGAGAAATACTATGTGAAACACTTTTGCTTCTTTGCATGGGCTTCTGATAACATACAATCTATGTGCTCGTATGAATCGTTGGCTCACCCTAATGGCAATAAACTAACTCTACATGAATGTCCATTGGTTTCAGTCGTTGTTATAAATCATAACTACTCTCAATTTGTTTGTGATGCAATTGACAGTGTACTGCAACAGACATATTCTAATATTAAACTTTTTGTAATTGATGATGGGTCTACTGATAATTCTGTAGAACTTATTCACGATACTTATGGTGATTCTATTGAAATCATCGAGCAAAAGAACATGGGTATTGTTGCTACTAGAAATAAAATCCTTGATTTTGTAGATGGTGATTATCTTGTGCAACTTGATGCGGATGATTATTTAGCTGCTGACTTTATTGAGAAAATGGTATCTAAGGCTTCTGAAAGTAATCTTCAAATTGTATATTGCCAAGCTCATTATTTTGGTAAAGTTACCTTTGATACAATGTATCCTGAGTATGATATAGAAAAGCTTAAACATGAGAATTATATTGTACCGTGTGCTTTGTATTCTCTTTCTTTTATTAATCAGCATAGAGCTCGTTACGATTCTTATCTTGACAGTTATGGGTATGAGGATTGGGATTTTCCTCTTGGACTATGTCTTGCTGGAGCGAGAGCAGGATTGGTCGATGAACCGTTATTTTTTTATCGTAAACATTTGGATGTTGCATCTCGTAATGATCTTCAGGAAGCAAGTTTGCTAAAATTACTGCTTGTCCGTCACCACATTTGGCAGAAATATAATGCTCAATATCCTAATGAATTTAGGTATTTTAGTGCTGAGATTGATTTATTACTGAATACTATTCGTTCCCTAGAGGAAAAGGAACAAATAGTCCATGATGCGCAGGTGTTCAAGAAGTCTGTGTATGCTTCTCATCAATGGAGGATAGGTGGTGTTATTCTCGCACCAGTTCGTTATGTACGTCGTCTGCTAGGAAGAGCGAAGTAAATGTCCAAGGTTAATGCATTCGTTCAATACCTCAGAAGGAGCGGTATCAAAGTCACGCTGCTGAGGTCATTGGACTATGTGAATCGCAAACTGCAACAGCGTGCAGCATCTGGGAACGTCGTTGCCAAGCGTCCCATCGACGTAATGACTTCTGCGGAGGACGTCGTTGCTGCTGATTTTGTGGCTCATCCATATCGGCTGCCAGCTAAGGTCGCTAAGGACAAGCTCAATATTGGATGGGTTCTTTCCCCTATTAGCATTGGTAGCGGTGGCCAGCATACTATCGCCCGTTTCGCTAAGTCCTTACAAGAGCGCGGGCATAACGTCACATTTTTCATCTACGAGAGCATTGCCAAGCAGCCGGCTTCATACTCCCATCAGCTGCTTAAAGAGCATTTCGACATCGATGTGAAGTGTGTACCGGTGAAGGATATCGACAAGATCGACTTGGATGTGCTGTTCGCCACCGGTTGGGAGACTGCATACCCGGTGTTCAACATGAAGACCAATGCGCACAAGATGTATTTTGTGCAGGACTATGAGCCGCTTTTCTATGGCATGGGATCGAAGTCAGTTCTTGCTGAAAATACCTATCGCTTTGGTTTCTACGGCGTCACTGCTGGCCGTTGGCTGACCAAGAAGGTCGGTGAGTTCGGCATGCCAGCTGACTATTTCGATTTTGGTGCTGACCTCGATATTTATAAACCGAAAACCACCAAACCAAAAAAGAAGCAGATCTGTTTCTATGGACGACCTGTTACTGAACGGAGAGCTTTCGAGATTGGCGTGCTCGCGTTAGCTAAATTCCATCAGATGCATCCCGACTACAATATTGTGTTCTTTGGTTGGGACGTCTCTGATTACGATATTCCTTTCCCCTATGAGAATCGCGGTATTGTCAATCCCGCGCAGCTTGCACAGATTTATCATGAATCTGAAGCTTGCCTCGTTCTTTCCCTTACTAATGCTTCGCTGCTGCCACTTGAGTTACTGGCTGCGGGTTGTGTTCCAGTAATGAACGACGGTGATAACAATCGCATGGTTATTGGGGAAAACCCGGATATCGTATACACGCTTGATTCGCCAATTGAACTTGCTCACGGTCTCGATAAGGTTGTTAATGATCCTGACATCGAGGCTCGTTGTCAGCGTATTTCCAAGCGGGCGGAAAGCTCTTCCTGGGATGCATCCTATGACAAGTTTGAGCGTATTATCCTGAGAGAGGCAACTAATCAGAATCATGACTGATATCAAGGCCACTGTTTTTATTCCAACATATTACGGTGAAGACAATCTAGAAGAATTATTCGAGGCGCTGCATAAGCAGAAAGTTGACTTCGAATATGAAATTCTTGTAATTGATACCAGCTCAAAAGACCGAACTCCTGAAATCATTCAGGCGTGGGCTCCAAAGTTTAAACATTTCCGCTATGAGACCATCACAAAGCCAGAATTTTCGCATGGTCGTGTACGCCAACAGGCAGCGGAGAAGGCACGTGGTGAGTATGTAGTGTATCTAACACAGGATGCAACTCCTGCTCATGATCGCTGGCTGTACGAGATTGTTCAGCCCCTGGAACGGTTCCCGCAGGTTGTTGGGGTTATGGGCAAGCAAGACCCACGTGCTACTGCGCTTCCTCTGCTAAAGGAAGAAATAATACGTACGTTCAAACAGTTTGGCCCCGACTTTGGCACCACACTGTTCTACGAGGATGATTTCATTAACTCTCAACAGTTATTTGATCTCGTGACCTTCTATTCTGATGTCAATTCGGCCGCACGTAAATCTGTGCTGCTTAGTGATGTGCCTTATCAGGATATTCCTTACGCCGAGGACCAGAAGTTTGGTGAAGACCTCATTCGCCACGGCTATATGAAGGCATACGCTCCACGTGCAAACGTATGGCACACTAATGAGATTAAGCTTCGCGACTACAAGAAGCGTATGTTCGATGAAATTGTGGGGGTCCGTCGTGTGGGCAAAACTATGGATCCTATCTCTATCCCATTTGTTATTAAGCAGGTTATTCGAGCACTGACCTTAGGAAGCCTGTTTATTCTGCGTGACCATCAATATACGTGGAAACGAAAGATGTACTGGTTGGTGCTTAACCCGCTTTTCGTCATTGAGAAGTGGAAAGGTGTGCGTGCAGCGATTGCAGTGGATCTCAACGACGAAAAGAAAATTGCAGCACAATCGCTGGAAAGTTCTGAGCAGCAGAAACACGAAGCATAGTATTATTCAGAATTAATAGAAGATGCCAATTATGGAAAAGAACATGAAGCGTAGCCTAACTGTTATTAAACGCTATCCTATAATTGTTTTGCCAGTATTATGGTTGCTTTTTGCACTGTTAAATATTCTTACTAATTGTATTCCAGATCGATTAGTAAAAGGCTCTATTGCCTCGGGTTTGGCGCAGATAAAAAATGAAGGCGACCACCCTTGGGTCTTTTTCACTCCCCAAAGTCAGTTGGATAACTTCACTGATGCCATAATGATTCAACAATCACAAAGAACAAGTGGATGGAATTCTGTTACCGCTTATTTTGCGGATAGTAGCCAATGGTCCACGCTTGAAAGCGGTGCAGTGCATAATCCGATATATGCTGCGTTTGCGAATCAGGGATATCCGAGATATTGGCACGGATATACTCTTTTCCTGAAACCATTGTTGGTTGTATTTAATTATAGTTCTATACGTATTATTTCTTTTGTTGTACTGACATTTTTGTTATGTGCAGCATTCAGCGTAGTCAAAGATAGATTTGGATTAATTGCGGCGTTATGCTTTACGACTTCTTTAGTTTCAATTAATTTTTTTGTTGTTCCGATGTCTTTGGTTTTTAGCCCGGTAACATATATTACATTGCTCAGTATTTGTGCTTTAAAAGTTTTTGATTCACACACAAACAGAGTACTTGCTTTTACGGTAATTGGTGCTTTTACTAATTATACGGATTTTCTCACATTCCCACTGTTGACTTTGTGTTTTCCTTTAATTTTCTGTGTAATGTATGATGCTGTGTATGAGAAGAATATGAGTTTGCTAAAACGTTTTTGGATAGTTATATATTCTGGACTTATGTGGCTCATTGGTTATGCATCTACATGGTTTATGAAATGGGTTTTTTCTAGCATTGTGATTCATCAGAATGTAATTTCGGATGCTATTCACAGTATTATGATCCGAAGTGATACAGGTGGTGTTAATGAGGCTCAAGGTGAGTCTTTTAACAAGATCGAGGTCATTCAAAATAACTATCGCTGCTTATTGGCAAATATGCCAAAACGATTCATGCTTTTATTTGTTGTTTTGGTAATTATTATTCTTGCATACAAGTTCTTGCGTATTTCTTCGATAAATGAAGTTGTAACACGTTTAATTAGTGGTTCCCCGATTTTACTGATTTCTATTGCTCCAGTGGTATGGTATGCGGCTTTATCAAATCATTCTGCAATTCATATGGAGTTTTTTGCCTACAAAAATGCTTCAATAACTTTTTTGGGTATTCTGCTATATATTGTTCTTCTGTTTTCGGCGTCTTCCGATGAAAACAAAAAGAGACGTTTAGTCTTGGCGGATAGTTGATACGTGTTCTATGCATGGGTCTACAGACGTTGTCTTTTGATTGTATGTATGGATGTGTTGTTATAGGACTAACTGTGACATCACAGCGGCAATGTCGGGAAGATTCGTATTATGTCCTGCTTAACAGGGGTATCATCGCTCCCAAAGTAGACGTATGAAGCGGGAGGACAGGATTGATCGCGGGATTTGCCGTCGGACAGGGGGCATTTCCCGCGTCGTATCGCGTCAGCAGTGTCGTCCGACGCCGGTACTAGAGAATCCGCGTGGCCAGACGCTTGTCATTACGAGTGACGAGCAATACTGTAGGCTATCGAACGGTAAACCACGCGCTGAGACAATACTTTGAAAACAAAGTCAATTATGGGACTCTAAAAAAACTGTCTCTCAGATAGCCTTTGCCTTTGGTCATGTCATACTGCACTAAACGGTAATCCCTCAATAGTGTACGGGCGTCCTCTGAAAGGTCCTTGCGCTTGATACGGTTACCGGAGGCGTCCAGATAGATAGTACTGGTATTGTCGCTCCATGAGGAATTGGATCCAACCAGTCGGCTGAATGCAGGAATCGCCGAATGCAGTTCTGCGAGCATTTCTAGGTAAGGAGAAATCTTGGCATTCATATGCTCCGTGGCCAAAGCCATAAAGTAATTGGAAGAAACGAAACTAGTGTTATTAGTGTCTAGCTTCATTCCGGCAGAAGCAGATGCCTGATTCGACCAAATGAAATAGTCGGTTTCATGCAGCGGAATAGCGTTATTCTCATCGCCCGCTGCAGTTGAATACACGCCAGGTAGATGGTCTCCGTAGAAGATTACTGTGACGGGCTTGTCAATGGTGTTCAATTGGTTAAGAAAATCAGCAGTTGCTTGATCAGTGAGATTGACGCCTTTCGCATAGTTGTCGATGCCCCATTTCTCGTCATCAGAAAGTTCTGAGATGTCCGCGTCCCTGAACTGGTTATTCATGTAGAAGTCGCCATATGGCGTGTGATTCTGCATAGTAACCAGTTGGATGAATTGTGCATGATTGCTGTTATTGAGTGCGTCGAGAACATTTTGATAGGATGCTGCGTCGCTTACATATTGTGAATCATCAATATGGTCTTGGTACGTGATCGCTGGGTTGCTGTCTAATGCATAGAAATGATTGAAACCAAACTTCTTGTAGTTGGCATCCCGGAGGTACATATTTTTGTAATATGGATGGAATGCCACAGACCCATTTTGGCCGTACTTTGCATTCCAGATTTGGTTGAACGTATAGGGGTTCTTCTGGTGCGGTACCAGTTCCTGATACGGCGACTGCATGGAGTCATCGAACAGGGCGAGATTCAAACCTGTCAGTGCTTGGTGCTCGATATTGGCGGTCCCCCCCGATGGCAGAGGACAGCATAAGACCAGAAGTGGTGGAATCCTTGATGGTTCGGATGTTCGGCATCGGATCTTCAAGAAGCGCGATGCCAGGTACGCGCGTCGGATCAGAGAATGATTCTGAAAGAATCATGATTACCGTGCTGTCAGTGAGTTCGTTGCTACGAGACTGGTTGGTGGCCTGAGCTTTTTTGGTATAGCGTGTAGCGAGGTCAGCCATCGTTTCCTCGCTATAGCCTTCCGGTTTCTCCATAGTCTTCGCATGAGCAAGACGCAAGAAGTTGATAGTCGGTCCGTTGCCAGTTGCATCAGCTATCGTGCTCCATGGTATAGGATTATCTCCCAGGCTCTTCGCCCAGTTGTAGGACCATGAACCGTTAGTGCCCAAATTCCAAGTAAACGACCAGAACAGAGTGACGCTAAGTACGACGGCAATGATGCGCGTGCAATTGCCAATAATAGTCTTTACATTGCGGAACGGACGCCACCAATGGAATGGGATGACGCACCGGCGGCCGTCGGTGAATTGGAGTATTAGGCAGATGATAGTCAGCCAAATAAGCATGGTGACCGTGCCTTTGACTAAAGCTTGACTACCTGCGGGGATAAACGATGTAATTTCACCGCCATTGCCGCTGGAGAGGAAGCTCAAGTCGGACGGGATAATCGGTTCATTACGGAGTTTCACCTTAATGCTATTCGCCACAGCGAATGATGACATGACGATGGAAAATATGGCAGTTGTCACCCAGAAACGGTTCAATATAAAAGTCAGTGCGAGGTAGATCATGCCTAGCGCTAAGAAATTGAGCAGCCAGATATATTTTTGTTCCATCCACATCTGGGCCACAAATTTTGTGAGCTGACCGGGAACACTGTTCATAAGTTTCGTAGTGGCATCTACAGCGTTTGGGTCGTCATATGTGGGTTCCCAATACATGCTCCACTGAATGAATAACACTGCTGCTGCATCCACGAGCACCATCACCACGGCATAGAGCGTGTATGGGAGTTTCGGGCGTTTTTTCCACAGAGCATGAATTGATGCAAGTGTTGAGAGTAGAAGCTGCATCTGCTTGGAAGCAAGGATTGCTGCAGTATGTGTTGTCCACCAGGTTATGACGCGAGAGATGGTTTGCCTGACGTTTTGCGCACACGATACAAATGCGTTTTGCTTAGTGGTGTCGTTGTTGGCTGCATCGCCGGACGCCTTTTGATCTTCGTTTTTGGCGGTGTGACTACGATGCCGGAAATCGACAAAGGCGAGCATAGGCATGCTGCGATTTGCGTCTTCGTCCTTGTGATGCGGTCCAGTCATTGACTTCACCTGCCCTACTACTGCAATGTACCGGAGACATTGTAATCGCACGTTCAGGACGAGTTCACCTAAAAGTCATCTGAATGTGGTGCATAAAGAGTGAGACAGAGGTGGCTTGGCAGGTATGCTGCACATCTATTCATATATCTTATCATTGCAAGAATAAATCTTTTCATGTGATAAGATTCTTGAAAAGATTGACGTGAAAGAAAGGCGCGTAATGCCTATACCTCATAAAGAATCCATCCGGGTGGAGTTTAAGAGTGAGCAATCGGGGCCTGTCGATGATTCAGTAATTATTAATAATGTGGTGGCTTTCGCTAACACTCAAGGTGGAACACTGTATTTGGGAGTAGAAGATGACGGCAGTGTAACAGGTGTGAGCAATCGTCATCGCAATATTAATCAGTTAGCAGCCTATGTATTTAACAATACTGTTCCTCCACTTCAGGTGAGGCCAATGATTATTAATGCGGATAATCATGCAGTGGTCTCTATAACAGTGGACGAGTCTAGTCAATTGGTTTGCTCAAAAAGTGGTCGAGTAATTCGTCGCGTTTTGAAGGCTGATGGCGAGCCTGAAATAATTACCATGTATCCGTATGAATTTGTTTCTCGGCTTTCCAGTGTTGGTCAGTACGACTACAGCAGTCAGCCTGCACCGGATGCATCATTGAATGATCTTGATTCCAACGCTCGCGACCTTCTTCGTGAAGGCATCGCACAGACTCATGCTGATGATCAATTGCTTTCGCTTAGTGATGCGGAATTTGATGGTGCCATGGGGTTAACTGTGCATGATGTCGTTAATGGCTTGAGCACGCCGACTGTAGCCGGAATCCTGATGATTGGTACGCAGGAAGCGCTCAAACGAACAATGCCTACGGCAACGGCAACATTTCAGGTTATGCGGAATGGCTCCCCGGTCGTTGATGAGATGCTAAGACTGCCGTTGGTGAGCATGTTCAAGCGGATTGAAGATTTGATGATTCCTTGGAACGTGCAGACGGAAATCATGCTGGGATCCAGACACGCCAACTTTTTTGATGTCGATAAAAGTGCTTTTCGTGAGGCCATGGTCAATGCATTTTGTCATCGAGACTATACGGTTTTAGGACCAGTGCGTTTCCAGCTTGATGAGACTGGTCTGACAATTGCAAATCCGGGCGGATTCATGCGAGGTGTGACTTTTGATAACCTTCTTACAGTTTCTCCCACGCCAAGAAATCGTCAATTAGCTGATGTGCTCAAGCGCTGTGGGTATGTTGAACGTACGGGTCGTGGTATTGACCGTATTTTTGCAAGAACTGTTTCATCTGGTCGGCCGTTGCCGGATTATTCGCAATCCACGGCGGAAGAAGTCGTATTGTTTTTCCGTAAAGCGGAAGTCGATGAGTCATTTGTGCGAAACATTGACCTAATCACCAATGAACGCGGTTCTCGGTTGCCTGTGGAAGATCTAATTGTTTTAGCAGCATTGCATCAGTATGGTCGGTTGCAGGCTCATGATATCGAGATAAAAACTTCGCTTAACCGAGAACGCGTTGCTTTTGCGATAGAAGATTTGCATGCTTTGAATGCAATTATCCTGAAAAAAGAGTGGTACGAAATAGCAAATCATGGTAGCTGTGTAAGCGATGTGGATAGCGTGCCTGGCGCGCAGAAATCAGATAATGTCGAGAATGTATTGACGTATATTCGTGAACATGGTCCAAGTTCGGTAGCGGAAGTAGCGGCGCATCTCGGGGTTAGCTACGCAACGGCTTCACGTATATTGAAGCGTATGCAAGGTGATGGTTTGATCCAGCATAAGGGTGCCGCGCGAAAGTCGCGATACTTTGTAGTTTAGGCGAGAGGTCGTAATACTGCTCGCGTGGATGAATGTGGAATATTCAGCTATTCTTAACCGCACTACCGCATATTCTTGATTTTGGCGTCATAGATTACTTTTTCTGATAGGCGGAGATGCCTAATAAGGGCACAGTGAGCACGTGCTATAGGACTCAGATTGGCAAGTGTTTTATGCGTGTTTTTCTGGTCATCCCTGTGCTGTTGCTTGTTTTCTGGTGAGCCAAAGTCGGGAGACGTGCGTTCCGCCTGCAACTCGCTGACCAGTGTATAGTAGCTGCGCATTGGTAGCACATTCTGGTCGAGACAAAGCTGGAAGTTATCAAGGGCTGCGGTAACGTGATCGTGGTGGAAAGAGAAATCGCGCTTCTGATGCGTTACTGATTCCGAGCGCTGCAGCCAGTTATAGAGGCTAACATCGATATCTGCGACCTTGTTCATGCGAACATATAGTTTACCGGCAATCGCAGTATCCTGCGCATACATGCCTTCCGGGAACCTCAATCCGTCCCACAGTTCGCGCTTATACAAACGGCACCAGTTGGCCTCGTTGAAGTATCGAGCCTCAGTATTGCGGCCGAGCTTGTCGCCAATCAGTCGCAGACTCTTACAGAACACAGACTGATATGCTGCTAGTGGGTGCTCGAACACGGTGATTTTGCCGGGCTCGGCAGCGCCCTGTGCGGCCTCTGCGGCTACCGATTCCAACTGGGAAACGCCGAACTGACGCCAGCGTGCCTTACTCATATCTGCGCCAGTGCTCACGAGCGCATGGAGCAGATATTCGATATTGCAGCGGTCAAGAATATCGTCATTGTCCGAGAACGCGATGTATTCGCCGTGCGCGGAGTCGAGCCCGGCGTTCTGTGCTTTGGAAATGCCGCCGTTGGTCTGGTGAATCACCTTCACGCGCGGATCCTGGGCGGCATACGCGTCGCAGATGGCGGGGCTGGAATCCTTAGCGCCATCGTCCACCAGAATCACCTCAAGGTTCGTGTACGACTGCCCCAGAATCGAATCCACACAATAATGCAGATAATCCTCGGCGTTATACACCGGCACAATAATGGAGATGAGCGGCTGCTGGTTTTTCGTCGTGGACTGCGTCATAGTGTCGGTGTTTTCTTCTTTTCGTGTTATGTGGACAATCACAGTATGGCATATATTCTTGGTGAGCTGTGAGTATCATTGAGGCAGATCGCCGTTGTGAATGCTTGGGTAGCGCATCATTTCGGAACCTTTCGGAAAACGCTGAATGCAAAGGAATGCGAATGACTGAATCATTTGAATACCCGGATTTGGTGGTTGTTGGTGCTGGCTTGTTTGGCCTGACGGTCGCACAGCAGGCGGTGGAGCATGCGGGAGCGCGCGTACATATCATCGACGTGCGCGACCATATCGGCGGCAACGCATACAGCTATATGGATCCGGAAACCGGCGCGGAAATTCACCGTTACGGTGCGCACCTGTTCCACACATCCAACAAGCGCGTCTGGGATTACGTGAACCGTTTCACCTCGTTCACGAACTACGTGCACCGTGTGTATGCCACGCACGACGGCGAGGTCTACCCGCTGCCGATCAATCTGGGCACCATCAATCAGTTCTTCCACGCGCATTACACGCCGGCCGAGGCCCAGAAGCTGATCGCCGAGCAGGCGGGCGAGCTGGCGGGCACGGATCCGGAAAACCTCAACGATAAGGGCATCCAGCTGATCGGCCGTCCCCTGTACGAGGCGTTCATCAAGAACTACACGGGCAAACAGTGGCAGACCGACCCGGCCGAGCTGCCGGCCTCGATCATCAAGCGTCTGCCGGTGCGTTTCAACTATGACAACCGCTACTTCAAGGATACGTGGGAGGGTCTGCCCGCAGACGGTTACACGAAGTGGTTCGAGCGTATGATCGACGACCCGCGCATCACCGTTTCGCTGGGTGTTGATTTCTTCGATGAATCCCAGCCGTACAACAAGGCCGCCCTGCAGGCGGCTGGCGTGCCGGTGGTGTACACGGGGCCGATCGACCGTTACTTCGGATACGAGCTGGGTGATCTGAAGTGGCGCACGGTGGACTTCAAGGAGGTCCGTTACGACGAGGGCGACCATTTCGGCTGCCCGGTCATGAACTTCTCGGACGCGGACGTGCCGTACACCCGCGCCATCGAGTTCAAGAACTTCAACCCGGAGCGCGCGGCATCCCAGAACCCGGACAAGACCGTCGTGTGGGAGGAGTACAGCCGTTTCGCCGAGCGCGGCGACGAGCCGTACTATCCGATCAACACGGACGCGGATAAGACGCTGTACGCGCAGTACGAGGCGAAGGCCGCAGCCGAGCCGAAGACCGTGTTCGGCGGACGTCTCGGCACGTACAAGTACTACGACATGCACCAGGTCATCGACACCGCCCTCACCGCCTATGAGGAGCAAGTCGCCCCACTGCTCGTGAAGTAGCATTTCATCGATTCTGCGTTGGCGTGAATTGCGTGATGCGAATCATGCCAACGCTCTACTTGTTATCCGGTTGCCGGCACTGTATAGAAGGGGAGTCCAATGAGTGCGAATGAACAGGAGAACTTGGGAGAGACGCCGGAGGCAAATACGTATGCTCAGTATGCCGCTCCGGGTAATCCAGGAGTGCCGCCATATGAGAATCCGGTGAATCCGATGAATCCGACTAATCCGGTGAATCCAGCCAATCCGTATGCAACTGTCAACCCGTATGCGGCTCAGCGATACAACAGTTTTGCTGTAGGCGGCTTTGTTGCATCGTTCTTCGTTTCGATAGTCGGCATTGTATTAAGCGTTATTGGTCTTAGCGAAATCAAGAAACAAGGCGGCAAGGGTCGCGGCCTAGCCATTGCCGGAATCGTAATTGGCGCTGTAAAAATCGTTGCCGACATCATTCTGATTATCGCCTTAATCATAGGGATTAGCAGCTGGATTGAGCATGAGTCGCACAATGGCGGGCTAGACGGTTATTCGTATGAGTACAGTTTTGGGGACTCGGGCAGCGGTCATGATCGTGATCTCGATGACTTTGATTTTGGCCTCGACTCTGGCACGAACGGCGGTTCACACGATGATTTCGATGACCTGTTCGAGCAATATCAGGGCGGTAACAACGCCACTGCTTTTGAAAATCAGCGGTGAGATGATTCCGGCATAGCATGCCGTAGTAGGCTAGAAGCTATGAGACTTGCACGATTTTCTTTGAATGATGCGCCGCGCTATGCCTTCGTGCAGAAGGATCCGGTTGACGGCAAAGACTACCTCATCGAACTGGACGGTCACCCGCTGGCCGGCGACCAGGTCAAGCCCACGGGCAATCGTTACGCGGTGGATGCGGACGGCGTCCGTCTGCTCGCCCCGGTCATTCCTTCCAAGGTGTACGGCCTGGCTAAGAATTATGAAGCTCACGCTCAGTTCATGCATGAGGCTGGCCATTCTGAGATTGCGCATGCTCCGGAGAATATGGTGATTTTCACCAAGCCGTCCACTTCGGTGATTGGTCCTGACGATCCGATTGTGTACCCGGCGTGCTCGAAGGACATGAACTTCGAGCCTGAAGTGGCCGTGGTGATGGGTCGCATCGCCAAGAATGTGCCGGTCGAAAAGGCCATGGATTATGTGCTCGGCTTCACTTGCGTGAACGACGTGACCCTGCGCGACCTGCAAGGTCTCGACCCGACTTGGACGCGCGCCAAAGGTTTCGACACGTCCTGCCCGCTCGGACCGTGGATCGTCATGCGCGATGATCTCGATTGGAAGGACACCAAGATCTCCTTCACGCTGAACGGTGAGGATGTGCCAATGGCATCCGGCACCACCGCGAACCTGATTCACGGCATTCCGGAGCAGATCGCTGCGATTTCCTCGTTCTCCACGCTGCTGCCCGGCGACGTGATTATGACCGGTACTCCGAATGCTTCCGGTCACTTGGATCCGGGTGACGAGGCCATTGTGCACGTTGAGGGTATCGGTTCCCTGCGCAATGTAATCGTGCGTGCCTGATTTGAGGCTGATTCGGGGCCGGGCTGTTCGCTGGCCCGTCCCGAGTTCTGCCGCTTATACGCTGAATCGTCATTATGTACGCGTCTCAACGAAGTACTCGCGTACATAATGACGTTTTTGTATCCGAAATCATCACTAAGTACGCGGATGGGCGAACAAGCCGCAAACATAGTGACGGTTTTGACCCTGGAATCATCATTATGTTTGCGGCTGCGTCGTTGAGCCGCGTACATAATGATGCAGCAATCCGACAATCAGCCGGCCAGACCGCTACGCTCCCGGAAGAGCGGCGTGCAACGCGGTCATCACCACCAAACTGATGATGGCGGTCACCGTCAGCGAGAAACCAGCCAGCTTAGCGTTGCCGGTCAGCGAATCAGTGAACTTAGTGGAGAAAATCGTGATTGGGGCAAAGGAGCCCAGCACAATAATCTCGCGGATACGCATATCAAACGGCAGCAGGAACCAAGCTGCCACGGCAATAATGGTGCCGAATACCGTGCGCCAGCCAATCACCTTCAGCAGTTCCATACGATCCTTGCGATTGTCCGGAATCTCCATCATCAAGCCGATCATGGCCATAGCGCAGAAGGCGTTCGCATTGGCGAACGGGGTGATTAGCGTCACGATGGGCTGCGGAATCGTGATGTGCAGAAACATGAATACCAACATCAGCATGTAGATGTCGAACGAAATCGAACCCAGAAAATCGCGCGCGATATTGCGCAGCCGCAAACTCAGCGGCAACGATTTGAAATTCTCGTCCATGTGCAGCAGTGTTCGCGTGATGGTCAAGGATCCAGCGGTAGCCACGGTGGCGTTGCCGATATCGAGCATGATGATGGGCAAGCCAGCGGACGGGCCCATGAATGTCTGCACCACAGGCAGGCAGAACGCGCCCAAATTCAAGCCTGAAGCATTGAGCATTTGGAAGGCACGGTAGTTGCGTTCGTCGCCGCGCGAGCCGAAGTAGACCACGAACAGTGGAATCGCGCAGGCGAAGAAGCCGAAGAGCACGATCCAGAGCATGCGCATATCGTGCTTGTTAGTGGCGAACGAAAGGATGATGGCACAGGGGAGCGTCAGGTTGAAAACGAGACCTTGCGCCACTTTATAGTCGCGCTCGCCGAAGATGTGCAAATGTTTGAGCGCATAGGTGCCGAGAATGGCGAGCAGGAGTGCGCCGGCTTGGAAAATCATGAAACTTCTTCTTGTCCCTCGGGGAATATTCGCGCAGCATAAGTGGCGCGAACGATGCCCACAATAGGAGCTGCCCTGCTCAATTTGACTCAATTTGATGCGGATTCAAAACTTGAGTCACCTTCACTCAAGTTTTGGGAATAGAATGAGTGCAGAGCTGGTTGAACGAGTCAGAACATGACACGAATGCCTACTTGCGGGTGCACGGCGGAAGTTGACGCTGGCCACGACAAGCAGACATACAAGAAGACTTTGGGAGGAACACATTATGGAACAGAAGTTCACCACCATGGCCCAAGAGGCCGTCGGCGACGCGATTCAGAGTGCGTCCGCCGCTGGAAACGCGCAGGTTGAAACCCTGCATGTGATGGATGCGCTGCTGCGCCAGGAAAACGGCGTGGTGCGCTCGCTGATTGAAGCTGCAGGTGGCAACGCGCAGGCCATCGGTGCTGCCGTGCGCAACGCGTTGGTCGCGCTGCCGAGCGCATCCGGTTCCACGACTTCGCAGCCGCAGGCCAGCCGTCAGCTGACCGCCGCCATCGCGCAGGCCGAAAAGGAAATGCAGGCCATGGGCGATGAATACGTCTCCACCGAGCATCTGCTGATCGGTATCGCAGCCAGCAAGCCGAACCAATCGGCTGAAATCCTGGAGAAGAACGGTGTGACTGCCGCCGCCCTGCGCAAGGCCGTACCTGGCGTGCGCGGTGGCGCGAAGGTCACCAGCCCGGATGCGGAAGGCTCGTACAAGGCGCTGGAGAAGTACTCCACCGACCTGACCGCCGCCGCCAAGGAAGGCAAGCTTGACCCGGTGATCGGCCGTGATCAGGAAATCCGCCGTGTCATCCAGATCTTGAGCCGTCGTACCAAGAACAACCCGGTGCTGATTGGCGAGCCTGGCGTCGGTAAGACCGCAGTGGTTGAGGGCTTGGCCCAGCGTATCGTGGCCGGCGATGTGCCGACTACCTTGCAAGGCAAGAAGCTGATTTCGCTTGATTTGGGCTCGATGGTGGCGGGTTCCAAGTACCGTGGCGAATTCGAGGAGCGCTTGAAGGCTGTTCTGAACGAAATCAAGAACGCTAACGGGCAAATCATCACGTTCATTGATGAGATTCATACCATCGTGGGCGCGGGCGCTGCCGAGGGTTCGATGGACGCCGGCAATATGCTCAAGCCTATGCTGGCCCGTGGCGAGCTGCGCCTGATCGGTGCCACGACGCTGGACGAATACCGCGAGAACATTGAGAAGGATCCGGCGCTTGAGCGTCGTTTCCAGCAGGTGTTCGTGGGCGAGCCTTCTGTGGAAGACACGATTGCCATTCTGCGTGGCTTGAAGCAGCGTTACGAGGCGCACCATAAGGTCACGATTGGTGATGACGCTCTGGTTGCCGCCGCAACGCTTTCGAACCGTTACATTTCCGGCCGCCAGCTGCCTGATAAGGCCATCGATTTGGTGGATGAGGCCGCTGCCCACCTGCGTATGGAGCTCGACTCCTCTCCGGAGGAGATCGATGAGCTCCAGCGTAAGGTGACCCGTCTTGAGATGGAGGAAATGCAGCTCAAGAAGGCTGAAGATCCGGCATCCAAGGAGCGCTTGGGCAAGCTGCAGGCTGAACTCGCGGACACTCGTGAGAAGCTCAGCGGCCTCAAGGCGCGTTGGGATGCGGAACAGGCCGGCCACAACAAGGTTGGCGATTTGCGTGCCAAGCTCGATGACCTGCGTGTGCAGGCAGACAAGTTCACCCGCGAGGGCAACCTGGCTGAGGCGTCTAAGATCCTGTACGGCGAGATTCCTTCCATTCAGAAGGAGCTTGCCGCAGCTGAAAACGCGGACGCCGAGTCCAAGGACACCGGCTCCACCAACCCGGACAACGAGCCGATGGTGCCGGACCGTGTGGACGCCGACTCTGTGGCTGAGATCGTTTCCGACTGGACAGGCATTCCTGTGGGCCGCCTGATGCAGGGCGAAAACGAGAAACTCCTGCACATGGAGGACTACCTCGGCAAGCGCGTAATCGGCCAGAAAGAAGCCATTCAGGCTGTGTCTGACGCTGTGCGCCGCTCGCGTGCCGGCATCTCCGACCCGAACCGTCCGACTGGTTCGTTCCTGTTCCTCGGCCCGACCGGCGTGGGCAAGACCGAGCTGGCCAAGGCGCTCGCGGACTTCTTGTTCGACGACGAGAAGGCCATGGTACGTATCGACATGTCCGAATACATGGAGAAGGCGTCCGTGTCTCGTCTGATTGGCGCCGCGCCTGGTTACGTGGGTTACGAGCAGGGTGGCCAGCTGACCGAGGCTGTGCGTCGTCGCCCATACTCGGTGGTGCTGTTCGATGAGGTTGAGAAGGCCAACCCGGAGATCTTCGACGTACTGCTGCAGGTACTCGACGATGGCCGTCTGACCGATGGTCAGGGCAGGACCGTGGACTTCAAGAACACGATTCTGATCATGACCTCCAACCTTGGCTCGCAGTTCCTGGTGAACGAAGACCTGGATGCGGACGCCAAGAAGAAGGCCGTGATGGACGCCGTGCACATGAACTTCAAGCCTGAGTTCCTGAACCGTCTGGACGACATCGTGATGTTCCACCCGCTCACTCGCGAAGAGCTCGGCGGCATTGTGGACATTCAGGTGGCGAGCGTGGCTCAGCGCCTGACCGATCGCCGTATCACGCTCGATGTGACCGATTCGGCCCGCGAGTGGTTGGCCAACACCGGTTACGATCCGGCGTATGGTGCTCGTCCGCTGCGCCGCTTGGTGCAGACCGAGGTTGGCGACCAGCTGGCACGTATGCTGCTGGCCGGCAAGGTTCACGACGGCGACACCGTGTTGGTTGACCAGACCGGTGGCGAGCACTTGGAGCTTTCCGCCTGGGCCAGCGACCAGCTCGTTGGCAATGATCCGGACGTGAAGGTCGGCAAGGTCTCCGAAGACAAGTGACGTTATATCACTGGCTCCCCTCGTTGAGGGGAGCCAGTTTCGCTACTATGGTGCTGAATTCATAAAAGGAGGGCCCGATGACCGGACGATTTGCGCCCACGCCGTCGGGCCGCATGCATATCGGCAATGTGTATGCCATGCTGGCCGCCTGGCTCTCTGCCCGTTCTCAGGGCGAGCGCATGCTGCTTCGCGTTGAGGACGTGGACAAGCCGCGCGTGATTGCCGGCGCCGATCAACTCATGATGGATGATTTGCGCTGGCTCGGCCTTGACTGGGACAACGCAGATGCGCCAATGTACCAGTCTCGCCGCACTGAGCGTTACGAGTATGCGCTTGAATGCCTGCGCGCGCAGAACGTGCTGTACCCATGTTTCTGTTCCCGCGCTGATATTCGCGCAGCCTCCGCCCCCAATGAGGGCGATGGCTTCATGGTGTATCCCGGCACATGCCGTCGCCTGCTGCACGAACACACCGAAGAAGTGCAAGCCCGTTTGGCTCGTGGCAATCAGCATTCTGTCCGAATCGCCATGCCAAAAGCCAGTGAGCTGACTACTGTTGCATCATTCGATGACCGCATCTTTGGCCCGCAGCACTATGATTTGCCGCGTGAGGTTGGCGACTCGGTAATCCGTCGCGCGGATGGATTATTCGGTTATCAACTAGTCGTAGTCGTGGATGATTTAGACATGGGCGTCGACGATATTGTGCGCGGCCGTGATCTCCTCCGTTCCACCGCGTTGCAAATGTGGATTCACCAGTGCCTGATTGCCGGAGGATTCCAGCCGGAATGCGGGTTCCTCGCCAACCCCGAATACGCGCATCTGCCATTAATCGACAATGCAGCCGGCCGCCGCCTAGCCAAACGTGAACGCTCGCTAGACATGGGTGCTTTGCGCGCTCGCGGCGTACAACCTGAACAGATTATTGGATTTTGTGCTTGGCTACTGCGACTTCGCCCAACTTCAGAGCCATGCGCGGCTGCTGAGTTGCTGGATGATTTCAGCTGGGAGCCTTTGCATGCCGATCATTTGGACCGTGCTCTTGACCCCGATGATCCCAATACTCCTCAATGGTTGGCGGAAGCATTGTAGACTCACGGTCAAATTCACAAGATGTTCATGGGATTCTGTTCCCCTGAAACGCGTGTGCAGCGGTAATCTGATACCACTAACGGGAAGGATTCCAATGTCTTCAAAACTGTTAAGAAATGTTGCGCTGGCTGGCGCTGCCGCAGCCGGTGCCGCCGTATGGGCTGTGGCTCCGCGCACGTTCAACGATAAGCGCCGCAACTTTGTGCCGTCCATTCCTGAGGTCTGGTACGCTCACCGTGGTCTGCACGATGCCGGTTCTGGCTTGGTGAACCCGAGCGACGTGGATGATTACTCCGGCGATAATCCTATTAGTGCTGCTGCTGATGCTGCGAGCACATCGATTGCCGAGAACGCTGATTATGTGGCACTCGCTCGCCGCATGGCTATGAAGGCTGGCTATGGCAGCCCGGATGTGACAGGTCCGATTGCTCCGGAAAATTCACTTGCCGCATTTGCCGCTGCCTGCGAGGCTGGCTATGGCATCGAACTTGATTTGCAGTTGACTCTTGACGGTCAGGTTGTTGTAGTGCATGACGCTGATTTGCTGCGTGTGGCTGGCGATCCGCGCCGCGTGGAAGACCTGACCTATGACGAGCTCACGCGCATTCCACTGTTCCCTGGCTCCAAGCCCGGTGATTTGAAGGCCAAGCCTCTGCCCGGCGCGGACACCAATCCGCCGTTGGTGGTCACGCCGTCCGCAGCTCCTGATGGCTACTATCAGCATGTGCCGCTGTTCTCCGACGTGCTCAAAGTAGTCGCCGGTCGCGCTCCGCTGATTGTGGAATATAAGTTCAGCAATAACAGCGCTTGGGATGCTCGTACTGAAGAGCTGATGGAAAAGGGTCATGCGCTGCTCGAGTCGTATGAGGGCCCGTATGTGATTGAGTCCTTCCACCCGGGTGCCGTGAACTGGTACAAGGAGCATCACCCTGAGGTGTGCCGCGGTCAGCTCAGCTGGCCTGCCAAGCTCGCCAAGGATGGTCCTGTGGAATGGGCGGCAGGTTTGCTGGTATTCGACTGGCTATCCCGCCCGGATTTCGTGGCCTATGACTGGACTGGCGGTGCTTCTCCTCAAGTACGATTAGCTCGCGCAATGGGTGCAATGCCGGTCTCGTGGACTGTGCGCAGCAGCGATGAACTTGCCCAGTGCGACCAATACTTCGACCGCCACATCTTCGAAGCGTTCGTTCCCGACGCGCAATAGGGCTGACTTGGCTCCCCTCTCTGAGGGGAGCCAAACGATGATTATTTATGATATGGCTCGCCGGCGTTGATTTTATAGGCGCGGTAGATCTGCTCAAGCAGAATCACACGCATCAGCTGATGCGGGAAAGTCATTTTTGAGAAGCTGAGTTTAAAATCAGCGCGACGCAAAATCGCATCATCAAGGCCAATTGAACCGCCGATTACCAGCTGAATATGACTAGTGCCACGCAATCCTAAATCATTGATTTTTGCGGCCAATTCCTCGCTGGAGAGTTGCTTACCGTCAATCGCCAAAGCGATAACAAAGGCACTATCTCGCAAATGCTTGGCGATGCGCTCGCCTTCCTTGGCCTTGATTTGGCGCTCGACGCCTTCAGATGCATGTTCGGGCGTCTTTTCATCCGCGACTTCGATGATATTGAGTTTGCAATAGCGTGAAAGTCGCTTGGAATATTCGTCGATGGCGTCGCGAAGATAGCGTTCCTTCACACGTCCCGGCGCAATAATGTCAATTTGCATATATGTTCCAAATAATTCGCTCCCGCTGGCGGGGACACCGCTAGCGGGAGCTGTCAAACGCTGCGGAATCGTTTAATGTGTGTGTCCTCAAGGCGCACCGAAGGAAGCAGTACATAAGGTACCGCGACTGAGGAGCAACGCCGAGGACACTTCATTAATCGATTACGCCATAGAGGCGGTCGCCGGCGTCGCCGAGACCCGGCACAATGTAGCACTTCTCGTTGAGCTTCTCATCAACCGCGCATACCACGACCTTGAAGTCGATGGACGGATCGATGTGCTCTTCAACGTACTTAATGCCTTCAGGAGCGGCGATGATGTTGATGGCGGTCACGTCCTTGGCACCGCGCTCAGCCAGGTAATGCGTGGCGGCTACCAGGGTGCCACCGGTGGCGAGCATCGGGTCGATGAGGAAGCACTGGCGGCCGGACAGGTCATCGGGCAGACGGTTTGCGTAAGTGATCTGCTGAGTGGGGTGTTCTTCATCGCGCTTCATGCCAAGGAAGCCGACTTCAGCAGTGGGCAGGAGGCGGGTCATGCCGTCGAGCATGCCCAAGCCTGCACGCAGCACGGGCACGATGATCGGGCGCGGCTCGGCGAGCTTCTTGCCAGTCATCGGGGCAACCGGGGTTTCAATCGGTGTGGCCACAACGGAAAGATCGCGGGTGGCTTCGTAAGCCTCAAGCATCACAAGCTCGGAAACGAGCTCGCGGAAGGTGGAGGACGGGGTGTTCTTGTCG
Source organism: Bifidobacterium sp. LH_416 (assembly GCF_056357055.1). Taxonomy (NCBI): domain Bacteria; kingdom Bacillati; phylum Actinomycetota; class Actinomycetes; order Bifidobacteriales; family Bifidobacteriaceae; genus Bifidobacterium; species Bifidobacterium sp. LH_416. Next base: position 252,895 of record NZ_JBKEVJ010000003.1, read on the forward strand.
CGCAGCACGGTGAGCTTGTGCTCAACCAGCGGATGGTTCAAAACGTGAAGTTCCATAGCTCCTAAGCCTAGTCCATGAATCCCGACCCGCCGAATCGCTGATGCTGCGTTCGGCTCATGCTTGCTTTTACAACTCATTTGACTAAGCCTGATAGGCCCGGCAAAGAGCATTGCTGGCGTAAAACAGGGAATGAAAATGGTATAAAACAGGGAATACAGATGGCGTAAAACAGGGAATGGAAATGGTGTAAAATCGGTATTATCTAATCAAGCATCTGGCGGAGGCTGAAATATGAGCGATTCAAACAGTCGAATTGATACGTTAGCCATGCCTGAATACCGACCGCGCATAGTGGATAGTCGTCTCGCGAAACTGTTGAATGCGTTTGGTGCGGTGGAAATTATTGGCCCGAAATGGTGCGGAAAAACTTGGACGGCACTTTCCAAATCGCGCAGTGCGGATCGTCTTGATGATGCCGCCACGTTTGCTGCCGCCCAAACAGATCCTGCATTGGTGTTGATGGGTAACGAGCCTCATTTGGTGGATGAATGGCAGGATGTGCCTCAGATTTGGGATGCTGCACGACGGCATGTAGATGATAATGGCAATCGTAAAGGTCAGTTGATTCTTACTGGTTCGGCTATTCCCAAAGATCGAGAGGCGATTCACCACAGCGGTACTGGCCGGATTGCTCGTTTACGTATGTGGCCAATGAGCTTGGCCGAATCAGGACAGTCCACGGGCTCGGTCAGTTTGTCCGGTCTATTCGATGGAAAATTTGAGCCTGCAGAATGCGCGACCAGTATCGAAGATATTGCCAGATGGTGCTGCCGAGGTGGATGGCCTGCGAATCTTACCCTGGATGATGAGTTCGCCTTGGAAATTCCAAGTGAATACATCAAGAGTGTGCTCGATATTAGCGTGCCCAAGATGAATAAGAACCCCGAGACTGCGCGTGCACTAATGCGTGCTCTCGCCGTAAATATCTCACAGGCTCCAAAATATGCAACGCTTGCTACGGATATGGCATATGGCGATGAGCGTCGTGAGCCGGATACGCAGACAGTAAAGAGCTATTTGGAAATGCTCAAGGACCTGTATCTACTAACGGATTTGGAGGGCTGGGAGCCGCCGCTACGAGCTAAAAATCGTGTGCGAACCAAACCCAAGCGGTATTTTGTGGATCCTTCGTTGCCTGCTGCGGTTTTAGGCGCTTCTCCGAATACTCTGATGCGAGATACTCAGACGCTCGGCGATTTGTTTGAAACGCTGTGTATTCGTGATTTGAGCGTGTACCTGTCAGCTATGCCGGGTACCAACAATCGCATTGTCTATTACCGCGATGATAAGGGACTTGAGGTCGATGTCATTATCGAATTGTCTGACGGCCGATGGGGTGCCATCGAAATCAAGCTCAGCGATCTCAAGGTGACTGATGGCAATGCTGATAAGCTCAAATCTTTCCACGACAAAATCTGCGGCAACCCCATGGCGCAGGTTCGTGAACCCGAATTCATGATGTTCCTCACCGGCAGGGGAAGTAAGGCGTATCGTCGCAACGATGGAATTCTGGTTGTACCAATTGCGACTCTGGGCGCGTAAGCGATTTAAAAAGCGTCGAGCCGCGAAAGCGCCTGTCGGCGCAAGGGCCGCTCGCGGCGGCAAAAAATGGAGCCCGGGGCTTAAGCACGGCCCGACGCGACTCCCCAGTATAGCGGGATAGATGACGTTGGCACGCCGGAAGTTGGAATCGGCTAAAGCCGATACTGTTTGTTGCGGCTTTAGCCGCCTGAACTACCCCTCAGTCAACCTTTGGTTGACAGCTCTGCAGCAATTACAGACAGGCTTCGCCTGCGTTTTGCTGGCTCGACTGTCGTCTCGCACATTGCCTACAAACAGCTCTGCTGTTTGCTTCCGGCAATGTCCTTCAAGGGGAGCCGAAGAAAGTTGCCGGAGCGTTTTACTCTAGGCGACCGCGGCGCCAGAGGTGTGCGCCCTGTTCGAATGTGCGCGTGGTGGTCATCAGGTTAGCTCCGGTATGCATCAGCTTGGCCGCCTGGGCGCGTGCACGCTGTTCATCTGCAATATCTGAACCGCCATTCGCTGTGACCCGCTGGACGCGGCGACGCGCCTCCACACGAAGCCCAAGCGCCACCACATCAGTAAACGCGGCAGCACGCTCCAATGCCACGGCAAAATCACCAACAAACGCGCCAGACAGAATCGAATCCGCAAGCCGCACAATATCATCCTCAGTTGGTGCCTGATCGACTCCAGCAATGGCAGAAGCCGTAGTAGCCACAGGCTCGCCTAAGCGCCACAGTTGAGCAATCGAATCGCGATTATTCCGCATCCAAGTGCGCAGCATATACAGTCGCCACAACACACCCGGCAGCGAATCCGGCTCAGCGTCGCTCCACAGTTCCGCGATTTCATCCACGCCAACTGTTTCCACCAAAGTAAGCACGCGTTGCACGACTTCCGGATCCTCACTATGGCGCACACGATCAAGCAGCGCGGCCGCAGACAAGTGGCTCATTTCGCTAATGGCCTGCGGATCCATGCCTCCGGCCAAACCATCAGCAACAGCTGGGTCAAGTTGCGCGGGCCGAGACGGACGCAGCGACCCCATGCGAGCAGGGCTGAAAGCCGCGCCGGCTGCTCGCAGCGAGCCGAAACCGGGGCCTAATCCAGAACCACCATGTGCGGAAGCGTGCGCAGCGGCTGCGGCAGCGGAGGAATTCGAAGAATCGGGGTATGCGGGCCTAGTAGACAAGCGGTTGCACTTTCTGGATATCGATGATTTCCGGTCCATCCGGAGTACTGACAACGAATAATGCTACCGCCGTGCCGGTGGGCATAAATGGCGTTTTCGCGATAAGCCGCTTGCCGAGCGCGGCCGGTCGGCACATGGTACGCAAATGCTCGAACATGCCACCGATTACCGGGCGATGCATGCATATTGCCGTTGCCTGCTTGCGTTCCAGTGCAAAATCAATCTCACTCAGCATGCTTTCCCACGCTGCTTCCGGATTGATGGCGAACGCATCTTCAGTGAGCTCATCGAGCTTGACCATTTCGCTATTGGTTTCCCAGGCGAAGGTTTCCAAAGTCTGCTGGCAGCGCAGCCATGGCGAAGTAGCCAGTCGAATCGGATTGAAGCAAGCCAGTTCAGGGTTCAATGCGTATGCTGCTGCCGCACCGCGCGGAGTGATCGGACGGTTGGCATCAGTGCCTTTCCACAGTTTGCGAGCTTCTGCTTTACCGTGGCGCACAATAATCACCGGCTGCGCATTGAGCGCGCCTTCCTGAACACGGTCAGCGAAGAGCGCCAGAATGTCTTTATCTGTGGAATGCGTCAGTTTTTTGCGCGCTTCCAGAGGAGTGAGCCACAGTACTTCATCGATTTCACCTTCATCGGCGCGGTGCACCGGGCCAAACGCGTGCGTGCGGCGCAAATTATCGAGTGCGCTGATGGGGTGGGCCATCCAGAACATCACATGCTTGCCGTCCGAAGAAAGGTTCTTAGTATGCCGATGCTTGGCGCCTTCTTCGGCGATTGGATATGTGACGTCTCCCAAATATGCGCCAAGTGCCACGGGCAGGCCACTTTCTTCGCCCATTTCGCGCACGGCAGCGTGCCTATGAGATTCATTGGGATCGAGCTTGCCCTTAGGCCAGCTCCAATCGTCGTACTTAGGGCGATGCACTACGCACAGTTCGATTTGGCTGAGTACGTTGTGCGATGAATTCGACAGTGCTTGTGCTTCTGCTGCACTGTATGATTCGTTGGATTCGTCGGAATCGGATGGTTCCGGGGTGCTGAGCGTTTGAACGGCAGAGCTCTCGGCGGTCTTCCACCGGTAGATGATTCCGCCGGCGGCTTCTGTGACATGCCTCATATTATTGCTACCCATCACTGGCTATTGTAGGGCAAAACCGTTGCCGCTACGTAGTTTTTGCTTATGAAACGACGATGCCCGGTTTCTCGTACGAATGCGAGAAACCGGGCATCAGTCATCATCTGTCCTGCAGACTAGTGTACCAGTTTTTGCGTTAGCGTTCACATTGGGGTGCCGCTGAACCGGCAACCTCAGTTGTGGGAAGTGCGGCGGCGGGAGTGCTTGCGAATCAGGTACTCCTGGCTGTCCACCAGCGGGCGGCCTTCGTCGTCCTTGGTGTGCAGCACATAGGTGCCATCCGGCTGCATGTGCCAGCTGACAGTGGAGTCAGCCATCTGCAGATCCACATACTTGATCAGCTCATCGATCTGCTCCGGTGCGGTGACGCGAACCAGGGCCTCCACGCGGCGGTCGAGGTTGCGGTGCATCAAATCAGCGGAACCGATGTACACTTCCGGACCGGAAGCCGGACCTTCGCCAATCTGCGGGCCATCGGCATTGCAGAAGGCGTAAATGCGGGAGTGCTCCAGGAAGCGACCGAGGATGGAACGCACGCGGATGTTCTCCGAAAGTCCCGGAACACCAGGCTTCAGAGCGCAAATGCCGCGTTCGACGATATCGATCTTGACGCCAGCCTGCGAAGCGCGGTACAGGGCGTCAATGGTCTTCTCGTCCACGATGGAGTTGACCTTGATCTTGATCCAAGCTTCCTTACCGGCACGTGCGGCATCCTCCTCGCGGCGAATGCGCTGAATCAAACCAGTGCGCACGGTACGCGGAGCCACCAGCAGACGGTGGAAGCTGGACTTCGGAGCGTAACCAGACAGCTGGTTGAACAGGCGGGTCAAATCCTGGCCAACAACCGGGTCGCAAGTCAGCAGGCCGAGATCGGTGTACAGACGAGCGGTCTTCGGGTTGTAGTTACCGGTGCCCACGTGGCAGTAGCGGCGAAGACCATCGGCCTCCTGACGCACCACTTCGATGAGCTTGCAGTGGGTCTTCAAGCCCACGATGCCGTAGACCACGTGCACGCCAGCGCGTTCGAGCTTACGAGCCCAAGCAATGTTGGCGTCCTCGTCGAAACGAGCCTTGATCTCCACCAGGGCCAGCACCTGCTTGCCTGCGTGTGCGGCGTCAATCAGTGCGTCGATGATTGGCGAGTTGGAGCTGGTGCGGTAGAGCGTCTGCTTGATAGCCAGGACCTTAGGATCTGCCGCAGCCTGTGCCAGAAAGGCCTGCACCGACGTGGAGAAGGAGTCGTAAGGGTGGTGCAGCAGGATGTCGCGCTCGCGGATGGCGGCGAAAATGTCCTGTGCACGGGAGGACTCGACTTCAGCGATCTGGCGGTTCGTGGTCGGCACGAACGGGCGATTCTTCAAGTCCGGACGGTCCACGGCACCGAGCTCGAAGAGCACGGTCATGTCCAGCGGGCTGGGCAGACGGTAGACCTCATCCTGGCTCACGCCGAGCTGGTCGGCAAGCAGCTGGGAGAGGAACGGGCTGGTAGTGTCGGTGATTTCGAGGCGAATCGGCGGTCCGAAGCGGCGACGCAGCAGTTCCTTCTCCATAGCGTTGAGCAGGTTCTCGGCGTCATCCTCTTCCACGTCGATGTCTTCGTTACGAGTCACGCGGAAGGAGCGGGCTTCCTTAATGATCATGCCCGGGAACAGGGATTCCAGGTGAGCGGCGATGAGCTTCTCCATGGTGATGAAGCCGTAACGCTCGTCCTTGGACTCTTCGTCGGTCATGTCGTCCACCGGCACAAGGCGCGGCAGGTTGCCCGGAATCTTAACGCGGGCGAAGTGCGACTTGCCGGAAGTCGGGTTCTCCACAATCACGGCGAGGTTGATGGAACCGCCGGAAATGTAGGGGAACGGGTGAGCCGGGTCCACTGCGAGCGGAGTCAACACGGGGAAGACCTGCTGGCGGTAGTAGCGGGAGAGGCGCTCCTGCTCGGCCGGGGTGAGCTTATCCCAAGTCAGCAGAACAATGTGTTCCTTCTCCAGCTCAGGAAGAATGGTATTGATGGTGTAGTGTGCGTGCTCATCCTGCAGACGATGTGCGGTTTCGCTGATGGCGCGCAGCAGCTGGCGCGGGCTGAGGCCTGCGGCAGAGGGGACTGCGATGCCGGAATCGATACGGCGCTTCAGGCCGGCGACACGAACCATGAAGAACTCATCAAGGTTCGAAGCGAAGATCGCGGAGAAGTTAGCGCGCTCGAGTAGCGGAACATCTTCGTTCTCGGCGAGCTCCAGCACACGCTGGTTGAACTTGAGCCAGCTCAGTTCGCGGTCGAAGAAGCGGTCCTTGGGCAGCGGAGCTTCGCCTTCCTTATCGACGCGGCGGTCGTTCTTGTCAGTTTCGGCAATGTGCTCTGCGATTTGGCTTCGCAGAATTGCCTTTGAGGGTGCGTCAAATATCTGTGCCATAGCTTACATCGTAGGCTTTGGTGTGGCCGGATTTGCGGTTACGCGCCAGAGTTCAGACTCCGTTCATATTGGTGTTGAAGTTGACTGCGACACGCCGGAAAACTGCCGCAAGTGCACAGAAGCGAACATTGGACGGGTTCGAATCAAACGTAAGTATTCGTTTATTGGATTTACCTAAGTTCGATTGAACAGTTGCGAAAAAAATCGCACAACTCCGGTGTGCGGCTTGCAGTATTGGAAGCTCGTGAATAGATTATGAGGTACAAGAACAACTGAACAGAGCAGAGCCCACAAGTAGTGTATGGTCACGAGGACTGTTACGTTGGACGGGCATTGGAAAGACTTACCGTTGCAACGATGATGTTGTGCAGAGATTCTGCTCGTAAAGTTGAACTTGTAGAAAGGCCCACTCCGGTGGGCCTTTTCTTTTATGTGTACAGTGGAGAATATGACGGAAATACAACGTGCGCCTGAGGGGCTGTCTTCGAAGCCCCGTATTAAGCCAGCCGATGCAGGGGATGATCGTCCGGTTTCTATTTCCGCGCGTCTTGGACGCTTGCAATTCCATCATTCCGGCAAATTCCGCGTACTGCAGGTTGCCGATGTTCAGGATGGCCCGAAAATCGCCAAAGACACGATTTCGCTATTGGAAGCCAGTCTTGATGCCACGCGCCCTGATTTGGTGATTTTCTCCGGTAACCAGATTGCCGGTTTTGGTCCGTCGTTTGCTGGCACGTTCCGCAAACGCCGCTGGAGCGAGGAATCCATTAGCGAAAGCGCGTTGGAGAAAACGCGTGAACTGGTACGTCAGGCGACGGCCCAGTTGGTGGCGCCGCTCGAAGCCCGCAAAGTGCCGTGGACAATAACGTATGGCAATCATGATTTCCAATGCGGGTTGAGCAATGCTGAACTTGATACCATCTATCGTGAGTTTTCCGGCTGCATTAATTCGGCGGATTCGCTGTTGCCTGAGCAGGCTATATATACCTGTGAACCGGGCACGTTGGCGTTGCCGGTACGCGATGTGGAGAACAGCCGCAATATGCTGGGCTTGGTGATTCTGGACTCTGGTGATTACGCTCACGGCGGTGGCTTTGGCGTGCCTTCGGAGCGGGCGATTGATTTTCTGCGCCGGGTGCCGGAACTGATGAGTGATGCGGATATGGAGTCGGATGCAACTTCCACTTCCACGGAGAAGCATGCCGTCAAATCAATGGTGTTCCAGCACATGCCGCTGCCTGAGTATTACAACGTGCTCAAGCCAGTGCCGGCGAACACGGCTTATGCGATGCAGGGCTATCGCAATCATGCCGATACCTATTACATTCTTGACGAGGAATGCACACAGCCAGGCGGGTACTTGGGAGAAGGCATTTCCTGCCCAGATAAGTCGAATGAATTTGAGATGTTGTGCAAGAGCGGCGGGTATTTCGCTGTGGCTGCGGGGCATGATCATCGCAATGGATTTGTCGGGGAATATGAAGGGCTGACCTTGATTGCCACGCCGACTTGTGGCTTCAACACATACGGCCCGGCTCCGGCAAAGCGCGCGACGCGACTCATTGAGTTTGATATTCGTCATCCTTACGAACCGCGCACGCAGCTGCTGGAATTCGGCGAATTGGTTGGTAGCAAGCCTAGCTCCAAGCAGGCTTACACGTATGCGCTGAACCAAGCGACTCCTGGAGAGGGAGAAGGCGATGATTTGCTGCGCAAACCGACGCTGTGGAGCAAGCTGACCGGACTCTTTAAATAAAAAAATAAGGAATCGGCCGAAAGCCGATTCCTTATCGCTCACAATTGCATACAATCGCAGCTGAACTTAGCGGACTGCCTTAACCAGTGCCTCGGTGAGGTACTTGCCGGCGGCCATTACCAGCGGCGCGTAGCGGCGGCCGGGGGCGGCACCCATACGACCAGTCGGACCGGAAATGGAAATCGCAGCAATCACCTGACCGGAAGCGTTGCGAATCGGAGCGGAGATGGAGCACACGCCTTCTTCGCGTTCGTTGACGGACTCGGACCAGCCGCGCTTGCGGACGGCAGCCAGCTTGGTTGCAGTGAACTTGGCGTGGCGCAGACCTTGGTGAAGTCGCTCGGAATCCTCCCAAGCCAGCAGAATCTGGGCTGCAGAACCTGCCTCCATAGAGAGCATGGCGCCAACCGGAATGGAATCGCGCAGACCGGAGACTCGCTCCACTGCGGCGATGCACACGCGCTGATCGCCCTGACGGCGGTAAATCTGTGCAGATTCGCCAGTGCGATCGAGCAGAGTCTGCAGAATCGGGCCAGCTGCGGTCAGCAGTCGATCCTCGCCGGCTGCAGCAGCGAGCTCAGCAAAGCGGGAGCCGAGTACAAATCGGCCATGCTGATCGCGCAGTACAAAACGATGGCGCTCAAGAGCAATAGCCAAACGGTGAGCGGTCGGACGAGCCAGACCGGTAGCGGCCACGAGCTGGCCGAGCGTGGACGGGCCGGACTCGAGCGCGTCGAGAATTTTTACAGTCTTATCAAGCACGCCGACGCCGGAATGAATCTCCCCATCGGATGCGGAAGTAGGCGCTGCTACAGGGGTAGTCTCAAGCGGTTCTGGCGCGGTGGTGCCGGACTCTAAAGGTTCTTCTTGGGAATCAGTCATAATACATGCGATTATGCCATCTCACATAGTGAAATACCAAATCGAGGAAGTGTCTCACTTGGTGGTCGTGGTCCAAAACGCTATCCACTATGGTAGAAATCTGAATGAAATCAGCGTGGAACCCTCATACATGAAGCAGACTGACACAGTATATAAGGTATCTACGGACAGCGAAGAAGCTGACGGAAACGGTCGGAAATATCTATTAACTCGGTTATCTCAATATCCGGCCTGCGTGGGGCTGAGCCCAACACGACCACATAGGCTTATACCACGAACAAGGCGCGAATACAATACTTCGCGCGGAATTTTTTGGAGGAACACTATGGGAACGACACTGGCCGAGAAGGTCTGGGCCGATCATCTGGTGCGCAAGGGCGGCGACGGCGCTCCCGATCTGCTGTACATCGATTTGATGCTCATGCACGAGGTCACCAGTCCGCAGGCATTTGAGGGCCTGCGTCTTGCCGGCCGTAAGCCGCGTCATGTCGATCAGCTCATCGCCACTGAGGATCACAACACCCCGACTGTGGATATCGATCGTCCGAATCCGGACAAAACCAGCGCACTGCAGCTGAGCACGCTGGAGAAGAACTGCAAGGAATTCGGTGTGCGACTGCACCTGTTGGGCGACGCCGATCAGGGTATCGTGCATGCGTTCGCTCCGATTCTGGGCTTGACTCAGCCTGGTATGACCATCGTCTGTGGTGATTCGCATACCTCCACTCACGGTGCGTTCGGTGCGCTGGCATTCGGCATCGGTACGTCCGAGGTGGAACATGTGATGGCCACGCAGACCCTGAGCCTGAAGCCGTTCAAGACCATGGCCATCAATGTCAACGGCAAGCTGCCGTCGGACGCGACCGCCAAGGACATTATTCTGGCGATTATTGCCAAGATCGGTACCGGTGGCGGCCAAGGTTACGTGATTGAATACCGCGGCGAGGCCATCCGCAACCTCACTATGGATGAGCGCATGACCGTGTGCAACATGTCTATTGAGGCAGGCGCACGCGCTGGCATGATCGCCCCGGACGAGACCACGTTCGAGTACCTGAAGGGTCGCCCGCATGCGCCGGAAGGTGAGCTGTGGGACAAGGCCGTGGCGTACTGGAAGACGCTGAAGACCGATGATGATGCCGTATTCGACAAGGTAGTGGACATTGACGCCACCAAGCTTGGGCCCTATGTGACCTGGGGCACCAACCCTGGCCAGGGCTTGCCGATTACCGCCGATGTGCCGGACCCCGCCAAGATTGCCGATGCTACTGAGCGTTCCGCTGCTGAGCGCGCAATCAAGTACATGGGCTTGAAGCCGGGCATGCCGATTAAGGATATTGCCGTGGATACGGTGTTCATCGGTTCGTGCACGAATGGTCGTATTGACGATTTGCGCCAGGCTGCCGCGATTATGAAGGGCCATCATAAGGCTGATTCGATTCACCGCGTGCTGGTAGTACCAGCATCCTCCCGCGTGCGTCTTGAAGCGGAGAAGGAAGGTCTTGACAAGGTATTCAAGGACTTCGGTGCTGAATGGCGTAACGCTGGCTGCTCGATGTGCCTGGGCATGAACCCGGACAAGATGGTGCCGAACGAGCGCTCGATCTCCACATCGAACCGTAACTTCGAAGGCCGTCAGGGCAAGGGTTCGCGCACGCACCTGGCTTCCCCGGCCGTTGCCGCCGCTACCGCAATCCGCGGCACGATTTCCAGCCCGGCTGATCTGTAAAGGACTTTTAATTATGGAAAAACTCACTACTTTGACCGGCGTGGGCGTGCCGCTGCGCCGCTCCAATGTGGACACGGATCAGATTATTCCAGCTGTGTTCCTGAAGCGCGTGACCAAGTCCGGCTTTGATGACGCCCTGTTTTACGCATGGCGCCGCGACCCGAACTTTGTGCTGAACCAGCCGGAATACGCTGGTAAGGGTCAGATTCTGGTGGCCGGCCCTGAATTCGGCATCGGCTCATCCCGTGAGCACGCCGTGTGGGCGCTGCATGATTACGGCTTCCGCGTGGTGATTGCACCCAGCTTCGCTGATATCTTCTACGGCAACACCGCTAAGAATGGCGTTCTGGCTGCGATTATGCCGCAGGAATCCGTCGAGCTGCTGTGGAAGCTGCTCGAAGAGGAACCTGGCCGCGAAATGACTGTTTCGCTGGAAACCCGCACGGTGACTTGCGGTGACGTGACCCTCCCGTTCGAGGTGAACGATTACACCCGTTGGCGCTTGATGAACGGCTACGACGACATCGACCTGACGCTGCAGCATGAGGACGACATCGCCGCATACGAGAAGATGCGCGCCGAAAAGTTCCCGTTCAAGCCCAAGACCATCCCTGCCAAGCACTGGCCCGAAGAGCAAATCCAATCCGCTCGCGAGCCTGAAGAGGGTAATTGGGCAGGTCCGTTGGCTGATCGAGGCATCATCTAGCCGAGATCAGCCCGGAGAGAGCCCAGTGGGCTCTCGACAGGGCCTGCGCCGGGCCACGACAGTGGACCGGCCAATATTGAGCCTCGCTCGTAGAGCGAGTCCATAATTGCCGGACCGGGTCCATTGACTAGCAACCTCACATTATTGGCTCTGTTGCATCAATCAACATTGACGCAACAGAGCCAAATTATTTTTAGGGGGGGTATGGCATGTTGATGGGTGTGTACACCCGTATACCCCCTATACTTGAATGCTGTTGCACTGGAACGATGTGTGGAAGGCATAGTCGCCTTCTGCATGCATCCCAATGACGGGATCGAAAGGGGCTTGGTGTTCATGGCCATGATTGCAAGTCAAGTCGGCATCATTGCTGCTACAGGAGTAAACGTAGCCAGCATTGTTGGTGTTGTAGCAGTATTGCTGGTACTTGCAGGAATTCTTCTAGCAGTTGCAAGGCGTCAGCGTCCTAGGAAATAGTGAGCTTTCATGCTCTAATCGCAATGCTTAGTGATGGTATTCGCCAATATTTGTGGACATAGTCACGAATTGTTCAGAAATGGCGAATAGGTTGAGGCTCATGAGCATGAATGAGCAGCAGCCGCAATCGCAGCCAGTGGCACAAACGGAGCAGTCTGCACCGATACCGGCACAGCCTGAACAATATCAGCAGTATCAACAACAGCACTATTCTCCGCAGACTGTGCCTATGCCGTCTGTACCAATGGCACCGGCGCCTCAGTATCCATTCCAGACGCAGTCGTATACAGCTGCTCAGCCGGGAACTGCACCTGCGTCTGCACTATCTGCGCATCCGCAACAGCAGTCATTTGCATACACGAGCGCGCCGGCGGTGACTCAGCAGTCTGCAGCGCAGCCGCAGTATACGGCTCCTCACTATCAGACTGCGCAGCCATACGTTGCGGCTGCACCAGCCGCGCCTGCGTACCCTCAGCAACCGCGCTATGCTGCAGTATCTGGGCAAACGCAGCAGTATCCCGCAGCTGCACAGCCATATGCGGCACCATCAGTTGCCCCTCAGCCAGTGCCATCTCAACCAATTCAGCCGCAGTACGCAGCGCAATCGGTGCCTCAGCAGGCTCCTCATCCGCAGATTCCAGTACATCCAGCGGCCCAATACGCTGCGCAATCTCAGCCGTATGCTGCACACCAGCCGTACACTCCGCAATTCCAGACATATGCCGCGGTGCCGGCACAGCCTCCAGTCATGATGGTCAACCTGCGTCAAGCTTGGAACACTTGGCGCAGGCGCGTAGTGAATCGCGCGATGGGGCTTGCATTCGCTTACGAAGCCATGATGTACGCGGGCACTATCGTGATGAGTGTCATCATCGGAATCCTCGCGGTGAACGTTGCCAACAGCCCTGATGGAGGCGACGGCATTTTCAGTCTTGCCTCACTGGTGTTTGCGATGGGATTCCTGCTCATCATGCGGCATCGCGATATCTTGACCCGCGAATTCTGGTTCGGCGGCTCGCATATGGATACGTATGGTGAGCCTAATCAGATTGGTCGCGTCAGCCAATACGGTGGCGGAAGGATGCGCCCTCAATGGTTCCTTATTTTCGTTCTGTTGGGCTTGGGTGTGCAGAGTGCGGTTACTGTGGCGCAAATAGGCGTCTCAATGTTTGGCGCCGACCTGATTTCTCCAACTTCAGAAAGTCTGAATGAATCCTCCAACACGGTGACTATGTGGCTGTATATTGGCTTGTTTGGGCCGATTTGTGAGGAAGTCATGTTCCGCGGTGTGCTGATGAAGGAGCTGAAGCCGCTGGGTAAGAACTTCGCTATTGTGACCTCTGCGTTTGCTTTTGGTCTGTTCCATGACGACTTTGTGCAGGGCACATTTGCTTTCCTGTTTGGTTTGATTCTTGGATTTGTGGCGATGGAATATTCGCTGGTGTGGTCGATTGCGCTGCATATTTTCAATAACGCGATTCTGTCTGGCGTTATTGATACTTGGTTTGCTGGTCAGCTCAACGATTCGCAGTACACGGTGTATACGATTGTGCTCACGTTGATTGGCCTAGTGGGTGCGATTGTGGCACTTGTGCTGTATGGCCGTGGGCTGAAGCAGTACCGTATGCAGAACCGTAGTATTCCGGATACGTATGCTGGTTGGACTTCGCCGGTATTCATTGCGTTCGTGGTGGTCAACCTTGGATTGACAGTGCTGTTGCTGGTCGAAGCGCTGTCTGCTTGAGGGTAATTTGGATGTGCTGGTGCTGACACTGACGTTGGTAAAGCAGCAATGTGCTGGTAAAGCAGCGATGGTACTGCGGTTGACTGTCGGATTTCCAACACTGACTGTCGGTTTTTGGTCACTGACTGTAGGGTTTCTGACGTTGACTGTAGGTTTTCCGACGGAATCTGTTGGAAAACCTACAGTCGGTGTTGGAATACCTACAGTCAGTGTCAGAAATCCTGCAGTTGGTGTTGGAAATCCGACAGTCAAATGGTGGTGGCGGTGATTTGGGTGTCACATTGATGTGACATTTCCCGTAATCCCTTGTAAATTCCTGTCTTTTTGCTGGAAAAAATCCATGGGGGGGGGGTAGCGTCAACCCGTAGGAGAGTATTCAAATCATTCTCCGACTCGGATGCGGGGATGTGTGTACGCACAGTGGCGGAGAAGAGGGGAAACCGCCATGACAATAACCAAGAAAATAGTGGGTGTGCTGGCCGCTGCCGCGACTGTGCTCACCATGGGTGTGACGGCATTGACCGCCAACGCCGCTGACAGCGTTGGACCTGATGCCAACGCCACTGCAAATATTAAGCAATCGTTGCAGTACTTGCAGCAGCTCAATGATTTGCGTGCACGTACTGACCGCACGCCGTTGACTGCGCAGCAGATCGCCGATGCGCAGAATGCCGACAACAATGCCAAAATAACTGTCGATCAGGTTGCCGCCAATACGGCGGACGGCCAGGCGGTGCCGGCACTCAAAGTCAACAATGACCTGATGAAGTGGGCGCAGACTCGCGCTAACGAGCTGGCTGCTGCCGGTAATTTGGATGCGCACGCCAATATGTACAACGGCGTGCCGAGCTGGTATGTGCACTCTGAATATGATCAGAACCTGTTCCACTCGGCTCAGTATCAAAGTGGAACCATCATGTTCGGTCCTGAAAACCAGGCGTTGGGTTACCCGGATCGCAGCGATGCTCATAATCCGGTGACATTGTGGTACAGCGAATTAAGCGCTCAGCCGGGTAGTGACCGTCAAGGCTATGGACATTACCTGACCGAGGTGAGCCCACTCGCTGATATTGCCGGTTTCGGTGTAGCCAAAGTGCAAAGTGGTGAATATGCGGGTGCCACCATTGCTGTGCTCGAGATTGGTAACAGCTATCAGGGTGAATCCGTAACTGGAAAGAACCAAACCGTTGACGAGGCACTGGCAGCGCTGGGTGGCGATCAAGAACCGACTCAGCCGAGCGGCGTGGCTATCAACGAGACCAACTTCCCGGATGCCAATGTGCGCGCGGCGTTGAGCTCGTATAATTGTGATCCCAATCAAGATGGTGTTTTGAGCGAAGATGAGCTGAACAATATCACGTATCTGTATCTCAATTCAGTCTTTTCCCTTAAGGGCCTTGAGCTTTTGCCTAAGCTCAGCGGGTTAGCTCTGTATGACGGATCTTTTGACTCGTTTGATTTTTCGTTATTCCCAGCCTTGACAGATCTGACTCTCAGCAACACTGCTGTTACGGCATTGTCCGTGCCAGCGTCGATTCAGCGACTGGGCTTGTATGGTAATACTCAACTTACTGATCTGAATCTTTCTCAGGCTTCTGGCCTTACCAGCTTGAGCATAAACGGATGGAATGGAGTGGCGCTCCCCAACATTCCCAACCCGCAGAAGCTGGAGGACTTGTCTCTGCGCGACGCAACGAACCTGCAGTCTGCTGATTTGTCGGGGTACACGGCGCTGACATCGCTGGCACTGTCTGGTGATACCAGTTTGAAGTCCCTGAAGATCAGTGATCAGGCGAATTTGGTTCGTTTGCTGTTGTACGGAGTTCCTGCCGACGTGAACCAACTCAATCTTGGCAAGTACACCAAGTTGAATACCTTGGATTTGGGCGGCACCAATGTGAATGAGTCCACTGTGGCTGCTCTGAAGGATGTCAAGCTCGGCCAGCTCGGACTTGGTGGAACCAAAATTACGAGCCTAAGCAGGTTTGCGGGAACCGCGTACACGGTGATTCTCGGCGGCAACGGCATCACAGATGATCAAGCCAACAGCATCGTTGCTGGCCTGTCAGGCAGCAACGTCTCCGGCGTTGATCTTTCGGATAACGATATTCGCAATATCACCATTCCAGATAACGCCAAGTTTGATAATCTCAGCTTGGCTGGTAACAAGCTGACATCGCTCAATATTCCAAGTTCGGTGTCACCGCGTAGCACGGAGAGTTACATTTCCAGCTACGTGACTGTGTCAGGCAACCCGTTGCTGGCGGTGAACGCCAACGGCAATAATACGGGTCTGAATGTGAGCGCTTACCCGGGCTACCAGCCTTCTACTCAGCATCCGATTGTGGAAGGCATGGGCGGTGTCGAGGAGACTCCGCAGGCCATTGAAGCCGAGCCTTACACCGGTACCTATGACGAGGCGACCGGCAGCTTCGACCTGGAGAGCGTGGTTCCGTGGATTGACGCTTCCAAGATCAGCAACGTGGTGGGCGCCACGCTTGATGGCACTAAGCTCACCGGTCTGACCGGCGAGGCGACAGTCACGTATTACTACGACATGAACCTCAAGCCGAAGAACAGCAGCACGAGCGTTATCGACCATCTCAAGGCCACGCTGAAGCTGAGCCCGAAGTCTGCCCCGAAGGACACTGTGCCTCCGGTCATCTCCGGCGCGAAGAAGAACGTCACTCTGACCGTGGGCGATGCCTTTGATCCGAAGGCTGGCGTAACCGCCAAGGATGACGTGGATGGTGACCTTACCTCCGGCATCGCAGTTGACCTCGGCGGTCTGGTGCTGAGCAACGGCAAGGTTTCCAACAGTGGCACCTTCACTGTGACCTACACGGTTTCGGACAAGGCCGGCAATACGGCTACCGCCACTACTGAGGTTACGGTTAAGACCAATACCAAGTCCTTGAAGGCTGCCATTGAGGCAGCTTCCAAGCTCGACCAGTACCAGTACACCACTGATACGTGGGCTGCTTTCGCTGCTGCACTGAAGGATGCTCAGGATACGCTGGCCAATGCCAGCGCCACGCAGTCTGACTTGGATGCTGCACAGGCCAAGCTGGCTCAGGCTCAGGGTGCGTTGGTCAAGGACACCACTGCTCCGGTTATCTCCGGTGCTGATGACATCACTGTTGACTTTGACGCGGTCTTCGATCCGAAGGCTGGCGTGACCGCTGCTGATGATGTTTCCGGCGATCTGACGGATTCCATCGTGATTTCCGGTTCGGTGAATACTGCTGTGGCTGGTGAGTACACGCTGACTTACACCGTCTCTGATAAGGCCGGTAATAAGGCTGAAGCCAAGCGTGTGGTCACCGTTGGCGAACAGCCTGACACCACCAAGCCAGTGTTCTCCGGTGTGGAAGATGCCTCCGTCAAGGTTGGCGGTACTTTCGATCCGAAGGCCGGTGTGACTGCCACGGATGATGTGGATGGTGACGTGACTGCTAACATCCAGATCTCCGGCACTGTGGATACCAACACGGTTGGCGAATACACGCTGACCTATACCGTGTCAGACAAGGCTGGCAACACCGCTACGGCAACTCGTAAGGTCTCCGTGACCGCTGCTGATACCGCTGCCTTGC
Organism: Bifidobacterium sp. LH_416; assembly: GCF_056357055.1. Taxonomy (NCBI): domain Bacteria; kingdom Bacillati; phylum Actinomycetota; class Actinomycetes; order Bifidobacteriales; family Bifidobacteriaceae; genus Bifidobacterium; species Bifidobacterium sp. LH_416. The sequence continues at coordinate 270,116 of NZ_JBKEVJ010000003.1, forward strand.
AAAAGGCCGTGAATGCAGCTGCTGATCTTCAGGAGGACGATTACGCTGCCGATGGCTGGGCCGAATTCGCTGCCGCTCGCAAGAACGCGCAGGCCGTGCTAGCTAACAAGAACGCTACGCAGTCCGAAGTTGACAAGGCCACCGAGCGTCTGACCGCCGCACAGAAGGCGTTGAAGAAGCTCGACAAGACCAAGCCGGTGATCAAGGGTGCTGACGATGTGACCATCGCAGTGGGCACTGCGTTCGATCCGAAGGATGGCGTGACTGCCACGGATGATGTAGATGGCGATTTGACCGCTGCCATCCAGATCTCCGGCACTGTGGACACTACGAAGGATGGCGTGTACACGCTGACCTACACCGTGTCCGACAAGGCAGGCAACAAGGCAACCGTAACCCGTAAGGTTACTGTCAAGCCAAGTGCTGACGCTTTGAAGCAGGCCGTGGAAGAGGCTGGCAAGCTCAACGAGAACGACTACACCCCGGATTCGTGGAAGGCATTCGCTGACGCACTTGCTCAGGCTGAGGCTGTATTGAAGAAGTCTGATGCTACTCAGGCCGACATCAATGACGCTCTTGATGCCCTCAACAAGGCTCAGGATGCGCTGGTCAAGGACACGACTGCTCCGGTTATCTCCGGTGCTGATGACGCCGAAGTTGCTTTCGGTGCAGCATTCGATCCGAAGGCCGGTGTAACTGCCAAGGATGATGTTTCCGGTGATGTGACTGCTGCCATCGTGGTCACAGGTTCGGTGGATGTGAACAAGGCTGGCGAATACACGCTGACCTACACCGTGTCCGATAAGGCTGGCAATACCGCCACTGTGGAGCGCACGGTTACCGTTAAGGATGCCGACCGTACTGCACTGGATGCTGCAATCACTGCAGCTCAGGGACTTGACCAGTACCAGTACACTACTGATTCTTGGACTGCACTGATCAAGGCTCTGGACGAAGCCATCAAGGTGAACGGCAATGCGCGGGCCACTCAGGCTGCCATTGACGCCGCTGCCAAGAAGCTCACCGATGCTCAGGCTGCGCTCGCTAAGGACGAGACCAAGCCACTGTTCTCCGGTATTGAAGATGTCACGCTGAACTATGGCGACACCTTCGACGCCAAGGCAGGAGTGCTTGCTTGGGATGCAGTCTCTGGTGATTTGACTGCTGCGGTGGAAATCTCCGGCACTGTGGACACCAAGACGGCTGGCACCTACGAGCTGACTTACACGGTTACGGATAAGGCTGGCAACATTGCCAGCGTTGTGCGCAAGGTGACTGTCAAGTCCGCAAAGGATGGCTTGCAGCAGGCGGTTGACCAGGCCAACAAGCTGAACGAGAACGACTACACGGCAGACTCCTGGAAGCAGTTCGAGCAGGCTCGTGACAACGCCAGCAAGGTGCTGAACGATCCGAACTCCACAGAGCCTGAACGTTATGCCGCTCAGCAGCAGCTGGAGAATGCAATAGCCAAGCTGCAGAAGAAGGTGCCTTCCACCAGCACTGATCAGAACAAGAGCGATCAGAAGACTGATTCCACGAAGAATCAATCCAAGAACCCTCTGACTGATACCGGTGCATCCGTGGTGTATATCCTGCTGGCTGTAGCAGTACTGATTGCTGGTGCTGTGGTAATGCTGGTTGCACGCCGTAATCGCGCGTAATCAGCTGCTCATCGGCGAGGGATAGTTGCGACTGCTGTGCTGAGTAATTTCCCGAGCTGATTGATGCATAGTGTGAAGCCCGTTCCTGTGTTATGCAGGAGCGGGCTTCACTATATATATGCCTGCAGTGTCAGGTTCGCGGTATGGCTTATCGTTGAATTATGAGTGATTTTGAGCCGTTTTATGATGTAAACCGCACCTATGAAGACAACTATGCTCAAGGACCATTCGGGGCGTTTGCTGAGGTGCTTTCCTCGGAGGGAACCCCCTCAGTCGGCATAGCCGACAGCTCCCCCTATGAGGGGGAGCCAGGGAAGAGGAGCGAGTCGTTCTTGGGGCAGCCGGTAAATCTGGCGTTTGGTATTCCGGCAGGTCCGTTGCTCAATAGCCGCTACACCACGGCGGCTTTCCGCATGGGATTTGATTTGGCTACCTATAAAACCGTGCGTTCGCGTGCCTGGGGATGCAATCCGTTCCCGAACGTACTGGCAGTGCACCCCCGTTCTGCAGATGGCTCATTGACCCCGGGCAGTGCCGAATTGGACGAGGGTGTTCTGGCGGACACCAATTATGAGCTGCCAATCTCCATCTCCAACAGCTTCGGTGTGCCTTCTCAAGAGCCGGATGTCTGGCAGCCGGATATGTGCGATGCCATTGCCGCTGCCGGACCGGGTCAAGTGCTGGCACCAAGCTTCCAAGGCTCACGTGTGGACGGCATGAGCGAGGAAGATTACATTGCCGATCATGCCACCACGGCTCGTTTGGTAAAGGAAACCGGTGCGAAGCTCATGGTTATGAACACCAGTTGCCCGAATGAGGGGCATAACCGCTTGCTATGCCATAATCCGCTGCTGGTGGGCCGTATTACTGAAGCAGTGAAAAACGAGATTGGTGACACACCGCTCATGATTAAGCTGGCATTCATTCCCAGCGATGATGATTTGGAATTGATGGTGCGTTCCACCGTGGGGCGCGGTACTGTTCAAGGCTTCAGCACTATTAACACGATTTCCGCGCGTCTGGTAGATGCTGACGGAAACCAGGCGTTGCCGGGCGCGGGGCGTGACCGCTCTGGCGTGTGCGGCAGTGCGATTCGTGGCGCAGGCCTTGAAATGGTGCGTCGACTGGCCGCATTGCGTGAGCGTCTGGGCCTAGACTTTGCCATTAACGGTGTAGGCGGCGTGGTTTCGCCCGAAGATTACCAGGCATACAAGGCTGCGGGCGCGGATTCCGTGATGTCTGCCACCGGAGCCATGTGGGATGCCGAGCTGGCACGCAAGATCAAGGCAAACTTGTAATCGCGAATGCGTGATAGATGACTTGTGCCCGGTTGAAGCACGACTTCAACCGGGCACATCAGCAGATGTTTACGCTTCTGCAGCAGCCTTCATGGCAACAGCGCCGACATAGTAAACGGGCTTGTCGAAGTTCGGCTGGAACAGGAAGTCCACGTTGGCAAGCTGATCAATGGTGAAACCAGCCTGAATAGCCATGGAAATCACGTTTGCGGCACCGGAAATATCTGCCTTGGAGCAGAACTGGCCACCCTTAACCTTGCGGGTCTCAGGATCCCAGGTAAGGATGGAAGTGACCGGAGTAGTGGTGAGCATGAAGTCCGGGCGATAATCCTCAGTGAGTTCAGTCTCATGCACAGTCAGGCCGCGGCGCTCAGCACCGGCTTGAGTCAAGCCGGAAGCCGCAAGAGACAGGTCGTACAGCTGCACTGCGGAAGTGGCCTGCGTGCCCATGTACTTTGCGGTCGGTTTCTCAATATTGCGGCCCACAAGTAGACCTTGGCGCACGGCGTTGGTGGCCAGCGGAATGTAGTCATGCTTGCCGGTGGGGTTGTAGAACACGGTGGCAGAGTCGCCAGCTGCGTACACATCTGGTACAGAGGCCTGCATGTAATCATCCACGATGATGGCGCCGTTCGGCAACATATCCACCTTGCCCTTGAGCAAATCGGTGTTCGGCAGGAAGCCCACAGCCAGAATCGCCATCTCAGCCGTGTACTCACCCTTTTCAGTGACCACGGTAACGGTGTTATCCGGGTTATCGCGGAACTCCACCACTTTCTGACCGAGTGCCAGCGTCACACCATGCTCTTCGAATGCGGCGGCGACCTGGTCGGTGATGGACTTATCAAAGTTATTGGCCAGCGGGCGGTCAAGACCATCGACCAGCGTGGTCTGAACGCCAGTCAAGCTGAACTGTTCGGCAATTTCCGCGCCAATATAGCCGGAGCCAATCACCACAGCGGACTTGGCGATTTTCGCCTTTTCTTTGATGGCGATAGCGTGATCCCAGTTCTTGCACAGCAGTACATGCGGGCTGTCAATACCGGGAATCGGCGGGATTACTGGACGGGAGCCGGTGGTGACGACGAGCTTATCGAAGGAGAGTGTCTCCTCGGGAGCGTCGGTGTTCTCCAACGAACGATAGGTGAGGGTTTTACCAACCGGATCCACAGAGGTCACATCAGTGCGCATATGCATGGTTGCGCCGGCCTGGGCTAAAGCTTCCGGAGAGGAATAGAACATCTTCTTTGGATCGGAGACATGATCACCCACCCACAATGCGATACCGCAGGAGAGGAAAGATAGTGTGCCATTGCGTTCGAAAACGTGAACAGTCCAATCAGGATGTTCGGCAAGAATTGAAGTGGCGGCGAATGTGCCGGCGTGCGTACAGCCGATAACGGCGACGGTGGTCATAAATGCTCCTTTGCTTGTGGCCGAGGCGTCAATTGCCCTGCCTCGAATCGTAGCGTAGAGGGGTGGAGAACCTCGCGTCTGGGAATGTGAGGTAGGTTACATTTGCGGTATGGATTGAACTCGGGTGACTTTGCTGATGAGATTTGGTGATGATGTTCACGAAAGCTCTGCAAAGTTCGGCTTCAGGCGCATTTCACCGAGTGCGCACATGGGTTATGGCAAACTAGACGATAGCGTTGATGAACCGCAAGGTTTCATGCAAAGTGGCGTTGTGCCTTCATTGCATAGGAACCTATCGCATGACCGTATATAGGAGAGTGGCGTGGCTGAGAATACGAATGATGTGCTGCATGTTGAGGGTGGTAAGCCGCTGAACGGTACCATCAAGGTGCGTGGCGCGAAGAACTTCGTGAGCAAGGCCATGGTGGCCGCGTTGCTTGCGCCGGGCAAGTCCGTGTTGAAGAACGTGCCGGAAATTCGTGACGTGCATGTGGTGTCCGATCTGCTGCGTCTGCATGGCGTGGACGTGGATGTGGACGGTGCGAACGGCATTGTGACAATTGATGCTTCCCACGTGCAGCTGGCGGATGTAGCTGATGTGGACACGCTGTCTGGCTCCTCGCGTATCCCGATTCTGTTCTCGGGTCCGCTGGTGCACCGCTTGGGCGAGGCGTTCATTCCGGCTTTGGGCGGTTGTGCGATTGGTGGCCGTCCGATCGACTTCCATTTGGAGACGTTGCGCAAGCTGGGTGCCACGGTGGACAAGGAGCATAAGGACGGTATCCATATCACCGCACCAGACGGCCTGCATGGTGCGAAGATTCACCTGCCATACCCGTCCGTAGGCGCTACTGAGCAGACGCTGTTGGCCGCCGTGCTGGCCGAGGGTAAGACCGAGCTGTCTGGCGCTGCAATCGAGCCGGAGATTATGGACTTGGTGGCCGTGCTACAGAAGATGGGCGCGATTATTTCCGTGGACGTGGACCGCACGTTCCGTATCGAGGGCGTCAAGGAGTTGAAGGGCTTCACGCATACCTCCCTGACGGACCGCATCGAGGCCGCGTCCTGGGCGTCGGCTGCACTGGCCACGCATGGCGACATCTTCGTCAAGGGTGCGACCCAGCCGGAGATGATGACGTTCCTGAACGTGTTCCGCAAGGTCGGCGGCGAGTTCGACGTGACCGACAAGGGCATCCGCTTCTGGCATCCGGGCGGCGATCTGAAGCCGGTGGCCATTGAGACGGACGTGCATCCCGGTTTCATGACCGACTGGCAGCAGCCGCTTGTGGTGGCCCTGACTCAGGCGAACGGCCTGTCGATTGTGCACGAAACCGTGTACGAGAACCGTTTCGGGTTCACGAAGCCGCTGGTGCAGATGGGCGCAACGATTCAGTTGTACCGTGAGTGCCTCGGTTCCCTGCCGTGCCGCTTCCAGCAGCGCAACTACAAGCATTCCGCAGTGATCTTCGGACCGACCCCGTTGACCGGCCGTGACATCGACGTGCCGGATCTGCGCGGTGGTTTCAGCCATCTGATCGCTGCCCTGGCGGCCAAGGGTCCGTCCAACGTGCAGGGCATCAGCCTGATCGACCGCGGCTATGCCGACTTCCGCGGCAAGCTCGAAGCGCTCGGTGCAGACTTCGACTAAAGCGTAACAGTGGCTCCCTCTGATGAGGGAGCTGGCTCGCGTAAGCGAGACTGAGGGAGAGAAGTAGAGGCGATATCATCGCCGGGAAAATTGAATCGGCCATAGGCCGATGCCTTTTTCTGACGGCTGTCGCCGTGCTTCTCTCCCTCAGTCAGCTTCGCTGCCAGCTCCCTCGTCAGAGGGAGCCACAATATTGCGCTACTGCTCAAATCGTTGGGTAAGGCGCATGGAGACCACGGCTCCTAATCCCAGCAAACTCGCCGAAATAAGCAGTACGGCGGCGACGGATAGGTGGTCGAATGCCCAGCCGTATGCCATTTGGCCGAGCGGTTGCGCGCACATGCTGATGGCCGCAGTCATTGACATCACCTTGCCAGTCATCGCGTCCGGCGTATTGAGCTGAATCGTGGGAATCGCAATCAAGTTCGAGAAACAGCTGGCAATCATCGTGATGAACGTGAATCCGGTCAGCACGAATAACTTCACCCAGGCAGACACCGGCATCAGAAATATCAAACCTTGCGGTAGCAGCGACAGCGCGAACGCAACCATCGTCATCGGGAACTTGCGCATGGTGAGTTTTGCGGCAAAGAAGCCGGCCACAAACGCTCCAATCACCCCGGAAACACCAACCAAACCATCGGCAATGCCGTACACAGTGGCGTCAAAGCCCAGCACTGTGCGAATAATATACGGGAAACCGACCGCAGAATTACCAATAATCACAAAGTTCAGCGCGGCAGCAAACAGCAGTAATGCGAACACATTCGGCCGATCTTTGACCAAGAATCGAATACCAGCCTTCAAATCCTCAATAGGCGTGGGCAGCTCGTCATCACCACGGTCGGGAGCAGCAAGCTGAATAAAACATTCAATAATGGCGGCAAAGGCGAAACTGGCGATAGTAATCGCCATCATCGGGCGAATACCAACCATCGAGTACAGGACACCGCCGAGAAAACTCGGCAGCAGCGAGCCGAGTTGCTGCACCTGATTGACTACAGCCATCGCCTGCCTGAGCGTGCTCTGGCCGTAATCGCGAAACATTTGGGGGAGAGCGGCTTGCACGGTCGGGGTTTCGAATGCGCCGAGCACGGCAAGAGCCACCTGCATAGTGGCGATGGCCGTGATGTTGAAACCTATCGCAGCGAAAATCAGTGCACTTGCCAACACCAGTACGCCGGAGCAGGCGTCAAGCGCCACCATAATGGTACGGCGGTTCATGCGATCGGCCAATACGCCGCCGAACGGGGAGAGCACAATCATTGGCACGATGGAGACGGCCAGAATCGAGGCGAAAATCGTGGCCGAGCCGGTTTCGTCCAGCACCCACATGGCCATGGCGAATCTGAGCATCAGATTGCCGAACAATGAAATGCCTTGGCCGGCGACGAGCAGCGCGAAGTTACGGCTGCGGAGTGGAGAGCGGTTGCAGTTCATGGCAATTCCTTAGTGATTCCAACGATTCGAGCGAACGAATTGATTCGAAAGCTGTGGGAGAGCCATCAGCGCTCGCTGGTGAACGATGCATAAAAAACGTAGGTTTGGTCGACAAGTTCTTGATTGAAAACCGGTACTCCAATGGAGGCGAGCATGGTGGCAAGGCATTGGATGCGATGTTTAAGCTCAGCGTGGGTTGCCGGGTAGAAACGGGTGAGCAGCCAGTAATTAGCTAACAGTGAGATAAGTTCGGCGGCTTCCTGCGGATATTCGGTGGGGATTGAGCCGTCTTGTATGCCTTCCTCGATGATGGGCAGCCAGTGCTTGGGCAGCTCGGTGGCCCAGAAATTGAGATTGGAGGCCAGCGTTGTGGGGTCGTCTAGGAAGGGGAGAGCGACTTCGTTGAGCTTCTGATGCTCTTCGTTGTTGATAGAGATAGTCAGCATTGCGCGCATTTTTTCGAGCCCGGTAAGGTCTGTGCGAGCCATGATTCTGTCGCGCTCGCCTTGGCTATAGTCCCAATCTGCGCTGTTGAGTCGGTCGAGAATAGCTTCTTTGGACTTGAAATGGTGGTAGATTGCGCCTTTGGAAAGGTCGCCGAGCCGGTCCACGATGTTCTGGATTGAGGTTTTCTCATAACCCTTTTCCATAAACAGGTCACGCGCGGCTTCGAGGATGCGTTGCTCGGTGATTTCCGGATGTGCGTTGCGAGCCATGGCTGGATCTCCTTTGTGACGTGCTGGCTCGCACTATACATACCGTCGGTCGGTATGTATAGGCGTGCGGCGAGCCCGTACATACGGCAGAGGATCAGGAAAACAGGTAAGGCGGCGGTATGTATCGCAATGGTGGCTACGCCATCAGCCATCCGCAAACGTCTCTCTTCTCAGTATCCTTAGAAGAATGAGTCCTGAAGCGTTAAGTGAACTGATTTCTAAGATTGCCCATAATCTCGTCGCAGCCGGTCAAGCCGGCGAATTGACCGACGAGCTGATTCCGCCCGTTGAAAAGCTGACCGTGATGCGTCCGAAGGACCGCGCGCACGGCGATTGGGCCTCCAACATTGCCATGCAGCTGGCTAAGAAGGCCGGCATGAAGCCGCGCGATTTGGCTGAACCGTTCGCCGCCGCCCTCACCGAGGCGGATGGCATCAAGTCCGTGGAAGTGGCTGGCCCCGGCTTTATCAACATCACCCTTGACTCCGCTTCCGCTGCGGCAGTAGTGGATCAGGTGCTGAACGCGCCCGTCGATGAGAACGGCATCTCTACGTATGGTCGCAACAATCACCTGGCCGGCAAGACCCTGAACCTTGAGTTCGTTTCCGCCAACCCCACCGGTCCGATTCACATCGGCGGCACCCGTTGGGCTGCCACCGGCGACTCCATGGCCCGCGTGCTCGAGGCCAACGGCGCCAAGGTGGTGCGTGAATACTACTTCAACGATCACGGCGAGCAGATCAACCGCTTCGCCAAGTCGCTGGTTGCCGCTTGGGCATACGACAACAACCTTGGAGCTGCCGGATACCAGACCGAAACTCCGTTCGATGGTTACAAGGGTGCTTACATTGACGAAATTGCCCGCCGCGTGCAGGCTGAAGCAGAAGCTGATGGCGTGGATCTCACTGCACTCCAGCATGAGGACCAGGGCCTGAACGACGACGGTGAGCCGATCGGCGAGTCCGATTCCGAAGTGCGTGAGGAATTCCGTAAGCGCGCTGTGCCGATGATGTTCGACGAGATTCGCAAGTCCATGAAGGACTTCCGCGTGCACTTCGACGTCTGGTTCCACGAGAACAGCCTGTACCAGGACGGCGAAGTCGACCGCGCCATCGAAGTACTGCGCGAACGCGGTGACATCTACGAGAAGGATGGCGCAACTTGGTTCGAATCCACCAAGCATGGTGACGACAAGGATCGCGTGATTTTGAAATCCAACGGCGAATTCGCGTACTTTGCTGCGGATATTGCTTACTACTGGAACAAGCGTCACCGCAGTACCGACCCGGCAGACATCGCCATTTACATGCTCGGTGCCGATCACCACGGCTACATTGGCCGCATGATGGCCATGTGCGCTGCTTTCGGTGACAAGCCCGGCGAGAACATGCAGATTCTGATTGGCCAGCTGGTCAACGTGCTGAAGGACGGCAAGGCGGTGCGCATGTCGAAGCGTGCCGGCAACGTCGTGACCATCGACGATCTGGTTGAAGCCATCGGCGTGGACGCATCCCGCTACTCGCTGGCTCGCACCGACTACAACTCGCCGGTGGATATCGACCTGAACTTGCTCGCTTCCCACTCCAACGACAACCCGGTCTACTACGTGCAGTACGCGCACGCCCGCTCCTGCAACGTGGACCGCAACGCTGAGGCCGCAGGCATTTCGTACGAGGGTGCGGATCTCTCACTGCTCGATACCGAGGCAGACGGCGAAGTGCTCGCCGCGCTCGCCCAGTGGCCGGCGCTGGTGACTTTGGCTGGTGATGCTCGCGCACCGCATCGCGTGGCACATTATCTGGAGGATCTGGCCGCCGCATACCACAAGTGGTACAACGTGGAGCGTGTGGTGCCGATGGCATTGACCGAGCCGGAAACCCGCGGCGATGACGAGGCTCGTAAGGCTCTGGAAATCGCCAAGAACCCGGAACCGGCCCGCGCTGCCGCCCGTTTGAAGCTCAACGATGCTGTCCGCAACGTGATTGCCGCCGGCCTCGACCTGCTCGGCGTCTCTTCCCCCGAGAAGATGTGATGGCCTTCGGCCATCGCAGTACCCTGCGACGCTCATGACGCTATCGCTGTTCGCTGCTACGGACAGTCCACTGGACTGTCCGTCCCGAAAAGATGTGATCTGATTATGCCTATTACACCAATTTGGCCGGCTGCTACGGCCGTTAACGCTGAAGGCGCTATTGAATTCCATGGCCGTACGGCTGAATCCCTGCTGGACGAGTTCGGCTCCCCGCTGTACCTCATCGATACCGATGAGGTCAACGAGCGCGCACACCACTTTGTACGCGCGGCCGCCAATGCGTTCAACAACTCCACCACGCATGTGAGCTTTGCCGGCAAGGCCTTCCTCTCCAAGGAAGTCGTGCGACTCGTGCTCGCAGCCGGGATGTACGTGGACACCTGCACGATGGGCGAAATGCAAATCGCCCTGGCAGCAGGCGCTCCCGGACGCCGCCTGGTACTGCACGGCAACAACAAGTCAGACGAGGAAATCGCCCTCGCCATCGAACAGGGCTTCGCCAAAATCGTGGTTGACGAGCCTGAAGAACCTGAGCGCATCGCTGCCATCGCCCGCAAACTGGGCAAGCGTGCGCGCGTGATGCTGCGCGTCACCGTGGGCGTGCACGCAGGCGGACATGAATACATTTCCACTGCTCACGAGGATCAGAAGTTCGGCGTACCGCTGCTGCCGGCCAATGCTGACGCATCAGTACTAGACACTGTGCTGAACAATCTCACCGACGTAACCCCGGTCGTAACGAATGCGCGCATCGCACCCGTTGCAGACACTGCTGATAGCGCAATCGCAGGTGAGGCAGACGAGCATAGGCGCGAACGCAAGCTGCAGTACGACGTGAAGTATCCGTACGACCTGAGCCATGAGCAGGTTTCCGAAAAGGATCAGGCACTGGCTGCAGCAATGACTGCCATTGCGGACGGCCCGGCCATCGCCGTGCTGAAAACCATCCTGGCCAACCAGGATGTGCTCGAACTGGTCGGCGCGCATTCGCACATCGGCTCCAATATTCACGATGCCGACGCCTTCATTCAGGCAGGCAAGCGCATGATGCTGCTGCGCAAAACCCTGTATGCCACCGATGCGTTCACGCTGCCGGAGATTGATTTGGGCGGCGGCTACTCCGTGGCATACACGGACGGCGAGGATTCGATGGATATCGACGTGGAGCTCGCACGCCTTGCCGAAGCAGTCAGCACCACCAATCGTGCGCTCGGCATGCCGGCTCCCGCCATCAGCTTCGAGCCGGGCCGCTACATTGTGGCTCCTGCTGGCGTGACCCTGTACCGTGTGGGCACTATCAAGCACGTGCATTTGAGCGGTGAAGGCGATCATGCGCCGAAGGATTCGGCCGGCAACCCGATTAGCGAACGCGTGTACGTTTCCGTGGACGGCGGTATGTCCGACAACATCCGTCCGGCGCTCTACGGTGCCGATTACACCGCACGACTGGCTAACCGCAAGGGTTCTGATGAGACCATGCTGGCTCGTGTCTGTGGCATGCATTGCGAATCCGGTGACATTGTGGTGCACGAGGTCCGCCTGCCCGCTGATCTGAAGCGTGGCGATGTGCTTGCCGTGCCGGTTACCGGCGCATACGGCCGCACTATGGCGTCCAACTACAATCAGGCGCTGATTCCTGCCGTAGTTGCTGTGAGCGAGGCCGGTGCACATGTGATGCTGCGCCGCCAGACCGTGAATGATCTGCTCGCGCTCGATGTGAGCGAGTGACTGAGCTGAACTGTTGGACGCTCACCGGCCGGTGTAGGAAGTAATTCGTACAATGGCCTTGGAATAACGATGCTTGTTGGGAAGGAATTGAAGTGGCAGAACTGAACGAAACCCCGATTCGTGTGGGATTGCTGGGTGCCGGCACGGTCGGCTCTCAGACCGCTCGTCTGATTGTTGAGCAGAAGGACGAGCTGTCCGCTCGTATCGGTCGTCCAATCGAGCTGACCGGTGTGGCCTGCCTCGATCCGAAGGAAACCGAAAAGTTCCCATGGATCGATCAGTCCATTGTCACCACGGACACCATGAGCGTGGCCACCAACTCGGACATCGTGATCGAGCTCATCGGTGGCACTACCGTGGCCCGCAAGTTCGTGCTTGCTGCCATCGAATCCGGCGCTTCTGTGGTGACCGCAAACAAGGCTCTGCTGGCCAAGTACGGTCCGGAAATCTACGCTGCCGCTGAAGCCAAGGGCGTTGACATCTACTTCGAGGCTGCTGTGGGCGGTGCGATTCCATTCCTGCGCCCGTTGCGCGAATCGCTTGTGGGCGACAAGGTGACCAGCATGCTCGGCATCGTCAACGGCACCACCAACTACATCCTGGACGAGATGACCACCAAGGGTCTCCAGTTCGATGATGTGTTGAAGGATGCTCAGGCCAAGGGCTACGCCGAGGCCGACCCAACTGGCGACATCGAGGGTTACGACGCTGCCAACAAGGCTGCCATCATGGCGACTCTCGGCTTCCACACGTCCGTGACCATCGATGATGTGTCCGTTGAAGGCATCACCAAGATCACTGCCGATGATATTGCCGCAGCAACCGCTGAAGGCAAGGTCATTAAGCTGCTGGCCGTGGTCGAAAACGGTGAGGCTGGTGTTTCCGCTCGCGTTTACCCGGCTCTGATTCCTGAAACCCATCCGCTGGCTTCCGTGCACGGTTCCTTCAACGCTGTGTTCGTTAAGGCTGAGGCCGCTGATGATCTGATGTTCTACGGCCGCGGCGCCGGCGGCGCTCCGACTGCTTCCGCAGTAGTGGGCGACGTGGTGACCGAGGCGCGCCATATTGCAGCCGGCTGCACTGGTCCATCCATTCCGCTGTACAAGAACCTGCCCAAGGCTCCGATTAACGCTTCCAAGGCTGCGTTCGCCGTGCGATTCCTGATTCACGATAAGCCGGGCGTACTGGCTGCCATCGCTGCCGAGTTCGCTAAGAATGGCGTGTCTATCAACGGTGTGAACCAGGATCTGAAGCCGTCGCTGAAGGCTCCGGGCTATGACGGTGAGATTCAGCAGCTGCGTATTGTGACCCACGCCACCGATGAAGAGACGCTGCGCGCAACCGTTAAGGCTGTGCAGTCGCTCGACTTCGTAACAGGTGAACCGTCCATCCTGCGCGTTCTGGACTGATTAACTATGGCCCCCTCTGATGAGGGGGCTGTCGGCAAGGCCGACTGGGGGAGAGAAGTTATGGTTTCTCCCTCAGTCTCGCTTACGCGAGCCAGTTCCCTCGTCGGAGGGAGCCAAAAACGAGGAACAACCATGAATCCAATTTGTACTCAGGTGCGCGTGCGCGTGCCGGCCACATCCGCCAACCTTGGTTCCGGCTTCGACACCGTGGGCTTGGCACTCGACTACCATGACGAGCTCACCTTCACACTGAATCCGGACCCCACCGACGGTGTGGCCCACGTGTTCATTCACGGTGAAGGCGAAGATACGCTGCCACGCGATGAAACCCACTTGGTGGTTTCCACTTTCCGCCGTGCTTGCGCCACCTTTGGTCTCGGCCGTTTGGGCTTCACGCTCGAGGCGACCAACAACATTCCGCAGGCGCGCGGCATGGGTTCCTCCGCAGAAGCCATTGTGGCTGGTATTGCTGCGGCCGCAGCCTTTGCGCAGCCCGGTGACCTGAATCGCCCAGCCATTTTCGACATGGCGGCACAGATTGAAGGCCACCCGGATAACGTTGCTCCGGCAGTATTCGGCGGCTTGACTGTTTCCTGGGATTTTGAAACCGCTGAAGGCGTGGGCTCGGTAGCCATTCCGGGTGGCGAACCGCTGCATGGCGGCTTCCATACCGTGAACTATCCGGTGGATCCAGCCATCACCGCAGCCGTGTTTGTGCCGGATTATGAGCTGTCTACGGAAAAGGCTCGTCAGGCACTGCCTAAGGAATTGCCGTACAAGGACGCTGTGTACAACGTGTCTCGCGTGGGCCTGCTGCCTGCCGCAATGAACCCGGTTGTGCTCGCCCAAGCTGCATCACAAGGCGGTGCTGACGCACTTGCTGGCAATGCAGGGGCTGCGCAAGTAACTCCGGCCGCATTTGCTACCGCAGCCGCTCAGGCTAACGCGTTGCTGTTTACTGCCACGCAAGATAAGCTGCATCAGCCGTATCGTTCGCCACTGATGCCGCCATCCGCTGATCTGATTGCTACCTTCCGCGCCAAGGGCTATGCCGCCGCTGTTTCCGGCGCTGGCCCATGCGTACTGGTGCTGCACTACGGCAACGCCCGTGAAGCCATCGATCAGGTGGCCGCTACGCAGCTCGCCTCTGGCCATTGGCGCGTGCTGCACCTGCCCATCAATACCGCCGGCGTCGAAATCGAACGCCGCTAAGCCAATAGAAGGCTCAACATGTCTATTCCGCTGATTCTTGCATCCCAGTCCAAGCCGCGCCGCGATGTGCTGTATGCAGCCGGCATTTGCCCCACGATTCGTGTCTCGCACGTGGATGAGCCGGCCGCGCTTGAGACTGCTGCACAGGCTGCTGGAATCAGCGTGGATGAGTTGACCGTCGAGCAGCGGGTAATGATTCTGGCCGAAGCCAAGGCTCAGGTTGTGCACCGCGCCTATCGCAACGTGGCTGACACGGCTGCTGCAGCAACCGGTAATCGAGTCATTGCATACCCCCTGCGAGCTGCTGAAGTTCAGGCTGAGGATGCCAAGGCGAATATCAAACCAGGCGCATCCATCGATTATTCTTCAGACCGCATTGCCACAACGCGCGATTTCTCCGGTGTCGATATGCCGACCGTGACCGAACCAATTTCCAATGTGATTGCTTTCCAGCCTGGATTGACGCGCGCCACGGTAGGCCCGCTGATCATCGGCTGTGATTCGATGTTCCTCATGGATGGCGAATGCTACGGCAAACCGCACAGCGCAGAGGTCGCCCGCGAACGCCTACGTAAAATGCGCGGCAATAGTGGCGAACTGTGGACTGGTCACTGCATTATTGACTTTGCCACTGGCCGTGTGGCTCGTGGTGCGAGCCGAGCCACAGTGCATTTCGGTGATTTTTCAGATAAGGATATTGAGCGCTACATTGCCACGCGCGAGCCGTTGGAAGTAGCGGGTTCCTTTACTTTGGAAGGTTTCGGCGGCGCGTTCATCGACGGTATCGAGGGCGATCCGCACGGCATTATCGGCATCAGCCTGCCGCTGCTGCGCAAGCTGGCAGCCGAACTTGGCGTGGAATGGACAGATTTGTGGAATGTGCAGCGTGGTGAAATCGCGCCTGAATCCGCGGATGCTGCTGGCATTGCCATGGCCGGAAAGGATAATTTACCGCCTGTGGAGAATGTGCATCAGCCTGGTGATGGTTGGGTGGACTGCGCCTGCGGTCGCAAACATTGGGGCACTAATGGAGCTTCCGGCATTTTGCTGGCTCGGCGTGATCCGGCCAGCGGCAAGGTGACGCATGTGGTGATGCAGCATCGCGCGGCGTGGAGTGCGGAAGGCGGCACATGGGGCATTCCGGGCGGCGCCACTGCGGATGGCGAGTCGCCGATTGAAGGTGCCCTACGCGAAAGCTACGAGGAAGCGAATATCACGCCTGAGGATATCGAGGTGGTCGGCTCCTACCGTGAGGATCACGGCAATTGGGCGTACACCACGGTATTCGCATTCGAAAAACCCGGTCACCAGGTTGAGCCCAAGGCCAACGATGACGAAAGCATGGAGATCTGCTGGGTTCCGATTGACGATGTACCCAACCGCAAGCTCTTGACTGCCATGAAAACTGATTGGCCGCGCTTCGCTGCCCGACTAGAGGAACTGGCCGCAGCCGTTCGGCAGTGATTCTCACTGTATTCTCTGTAGCCGGGGAGTTGGTCGCAACCGGCTAGTTGGCTGCTACAGCTGAGCTAGTCGTTGGTATATATCAGAAGGCAAATGACGGTTACCGAAACCTTTTACGCGGATTCCGTCAGCCACACGTTGATACACGATTCGCATATCAGCTCGGGAATGTTGGCCTCGGAGGTGCTGGAAGTGTAAGGAATGCCATCCGGCGAAGTCATATTTCAGTTCGCTCCCTTCTGCAATACCCTCCACAAGTTGCGTCATAGCTCGATGAACGCTGGTGACTGCGAGTTTGAACTCGTCTTCGTCGGGCCAAACGTAAGCCAGCAGAATGACATCATCCGCGAGAGTATCTGGATCCATATGCAATCCGCGAACCGATGCAATGATGGCTATGGCCTGCTCTAATAAGGCATTGCTGACAGCCATCATTCACCGCCATCAAGGAATGCTCGAACCTTTTCCTTGCGCCGTGCAAGGCTCTCCTGCGCGGACTGAGAGAGGTCAGAGCCAGTTTTCCACTGTTCTTTATCTCCGCGAGCGATGAACAACTGTTGCATAGTGAATCGTTCGACTTCGGATTCCAGTGCATTAATGGCATCGAGCATTTCGTTCAGGGAATCCACAGATACCAGATATCCGGCGGTATCAGTGCGATCGACAATCTCAAGGAGTCCGCGTTCGGCCAGTGCTTTGCGCCATGCGTTCGAGCGAGATAATTCAGTCAGTCCAATACGAGACCCAGGCGTGGCGATTTCCCGCAACGCTTCCGCGCGTTCCTTGATATCCATATCAATCACCACCTTATATGTACTTAATTGTGATTTAATTACATATGTTACTACATGACAAGTGTAATTAGTTGGGTGTGGATTGTGCCACAGCTGAAAAAAGACTGCTGATTAGAGAGACTGTTGCGATAGTCATTCGAGCTCCTTTGCTCGGGTATGTGGTCGTAGTTCCTTGAACATACTGTATGAGAAGTATGCACGTCCGGCTGAAACGACCTATGTGGTTCTAGCTGGCGAAGCTATCCACATTGCGTAAGGTCATTGCCGAATCTCGCTCTGTTTGCGGAATTCCATGGGGGAGACGCCATTTTTGCGTTTGAAGGCAGCGCAGAATGAACTGGTATCAGTAAAACCGCACTCCTCGCACAGCTGCCGTAGTGAAATATCCGAGTTGATCAGTCGATATTTGGCAGCATGCATACGCGCATCCAGTACATAGGCGTATGGCGTGTATCCGGTTTCCTTCTTGAAGACGCGAATAAAGTGATATTCGCTCATATACACTAAGCCAGCCAATTCGCCCACGGTCAGAGGTTCGCTCAGATGATTGGCGATATACGCCAGCACGCTTTCAATGGCATGCGGCCCTCGCCGAGCAGATAACGCTGATGTTCCGCCTCCTGAGGATGTGGCTAAGCCGGATGTCGGAGCTACCGGATCCGACGCCGCATCGTCGGCTCCAAGAGCAAATTCGGTGAGGATATCCGTGATGTACTTGGCCATCAGTGGTTCCGAAATGCGAGCTGCCATATGGAAGGTCTCGTAGATTTTGGTCAGTTGTGTAATCGCATATCCTGGCTCGCGTAATGAAAAGACTGTGCCCAACCTGTCGTGAATCAGTTCGTAATAGGCGCGCGCGGTGGGCCCGTCGAAGTGCAGCCACAGCACTTCGCTTTCCTCGCTCGTGCTGTAGGAATGGTGAGCGTAACAGTCGAGCAGCACGAAATCACCGCTGGATGCATGCTGCGGGCTTTCCCCGAACTTCGATACCACGTCGAACGAGCCGGAACGAATCGCCATAATCAGGAAGCTGTCGAACGCGCTGCGTTCCTGCCGATAGCCGGCTTGGTAATGGAAGAGCCCCGCGCGCAGCGGGTGCAGGAACGTGCGCAATGCTGTTTTGCTGGGTGTGTAGATATAGAACTCAGAGCCCTCATTGGTAATGCCATGTTCCGCCGGTTTCATTGACGCCTCCTTGCGCTGTACCTGCACTTTATAGATAGCAATTATTTCATATCAATGAACAATTACTCTAGATGTTCACGATATTTCTGGCCATAGACTGAAGGCAATCAATCAATAGATTGTGGATTGACAAGGACCAAATCGATAACACTACAACGAAGTGGAGCAATCATGTCCGTTACCATTCGAGACACTGTCATCACCATTCCCACGTATGAGATTGGGGTTGCGGATAAGAACCCGCAATTCATCGAAAAGCGCGTGTATCAAGGAAGCTCGGGCCGCGTTTACCCGTATCCGGTCGTCGAAACCATCAGTGATACCAAACACGACAAGGCCTACAAGGCCGTGATTATCGAGAACGAATACCTCGAAATCACTGTGCTGCCCGAGCTGGGCGGCCGTATTCAGTACGCCAAGGATAAAACCAATAATTATGACTTCGTCTACCGCAACGATGTTATCAAGCCGGCGCTTGTAGGGCTGACTGGCCCGTGGATTTCCGGTGGTATTGAATTCAATTGGCCGCAGCATCATCGCCCGACCACCTACCTGCCGGTTGACTATGACATCAAGGATCTTGAAGACGGCGGCAAGGCTGTGCTCTGCCATGACACCGACCAGATGTACGGCACTCAAGTGGTCACTACAATCGCTCTGCATCCGGGAAAGGCCTACATCGAAATTACTGCGCAGCTGTACAACGGCACCGCGTTACCGCAAACGTTCCTGTGGTGGGCCAATCCTGCGGTTCCGGTCAATGAGCACACGAAAACGGTGATGCCGCCGGATGTGATTGCTGTGATGGATCACGGTAAGCGCGATGTTTCCCGCTATCCGATTGCCACTGGCACCTATTACAAGCATGATTACTCACGTGGCGTGGATATCGGTCGCTATAAGAACGTGCCGGTGCCGACCAGCTATATGGCCGCGCATTCCGACTACAACTTCGTCGGCGGTTACGATTTCGGCGTCGGCGCAGGCATTCTGCATGTGGCCGACCATCATGTTTCCCCCGGCAAGAAACAGTGGACATGGGGCAACGGCGACTTTGGCCGCGCATGGGACCGCAACCTGACCGACGCCAACGGCCCGTACGTTGAACTGATGACCGGTGTCTTTACCGACAATCAGCCTGATTTCACTTGGTTGAAGCCGTATGAAGGCAAGACCTTCACGCAGTATTTCATGCCGTACAAGGCCGTGGGACAAGTCAAGAATGCTTCAATCAAAGCCGCCGTGAACCTGGAAATCGGTCCTGAGGATACGTTCGGCGCAGCTGGTGAAGTAGAGGGCATCGAAGCGCAGGGTCTAACCGCAGGCCAGGGGCGCGTAACCGTATACGCAACAAGTGTGTACGAGAACGCTCGCGTGACCGTAACCACTACGAGCGGCAAGACACTGTATTCCTATACCGGCATGCTCAGCCCGAACGACATCGTCAAGGCTGAGTTTGAGACCGAAGGTGCCGCAGCAACGGATATCACCGCCACCGTAACTGCCGCAGATGGAACGGTGCTCATTGATTACACTCCGCAGCCGAAGAAGATTGAGAAACTGCCCGAGCCGGCCAAGGCAGCCGATGAGCCAGAGGACATCCTGACCAATGAGGAGCTGCTGCTCGCTGGTCTGCATTTGGAACAATACCGCCACGCCACGTACATGCCTGACCCGTACTATCTCGAAGGGCTGAAGCGAGACCCGGAAGATGCGCGCATCAATAACGCATATGGTCGTCTACTGTTGCGTCGAGGCGCATTTGCTCAAGCGGAACACCACTTCCGTACGGCAATCAAGCGCCTGACCAAGCACAACACTCAGCCGTACGATTCTGAACCGCATTACAATCTCGGCCTGGCTCTGTTCTACCAAGGCAAGTTTGATAAGGCATTCGATGTTTTCTTCAAAGCCACTTGGGATGATACGCAGAAGGAGCGTGCCTTCTTCTACATGGCTGCCATCGCCGCCCGGCGAGGCGACTTTGCAGACGCGCTGGAATATGTGAACAACGCGCTGACCCGCAATACGATGAACATCAAGGCTCGCGGCTTGAAAGCAGTCGTGCTCCGCAAACTTGGACGCGCATCCGACGCTGCCGCAGCGTTGGAAGACAATCTCAAAATCGACGAGTTCGATTTCGTCTCAGGCAACGAGCGTGTGCTTGCCGGCGGCGAGCCAGCTGAACTGGAACGTGTGATGCGAGGCTTCTTCGAGAACTATCTGCAGGCGGCCCGCGATTACGCCCTGTTCGGTGCATACGATGAGGCGCTCCAGTTGCTTGAGCAGGCTGACCAGTCAAAGCCAATGGTTAAGTATTACGAGGGCTACTATCTTGCCCAGCTTGGTCGTAAGGCGGAGGCGCGCACGGCGTTTGAGGCTGCGGAGACTGCTCCTTCCGACTACTGCTTCCCGAACAAGTTGGAGGATATCGCTCCGCTTGAAGAAGCCATTACGGTGGTCAACGGTGCCAAAGCCTCCTACTATCTCGGCTGTCTGTATTACGACAAGGTCCAGGCCGAGCAGGCCATCAACCTGTGGGAACAGTCCCGCGACCTCGACCCAAGCTTCCCGACCGCTCACCGCAATTTGGCGCTCGCCTATTACAACAAGCGAGGCGATGCTGCGGCTGCCAAGGCAGAAATCGAGCAGGCCTATGCGCTTGACGAATCCGATGCCCGCGTATTCCTCGAAACCGATCAGCTGCATCGCAAAATCGGCTGGACGTATGCTCAGCGTCTTACGGAATTCGAAAAGCATCTCAATGTGGTGGCCAAGCGCGACGACCTATTTATCGAATATCTGACCGTGCTCAATCTGACCGGTCACTACGCCAAGGCATACGAACTCATGAGCCAGCGTCGATTCCACCCGTGGGAGGGCGGCGAAGGCAAAATCACCTGCCAGTATCGCATCGCGCTGACCCTGCTCGCCAAGGATGCCATGGCTGCAGGCGATTGGGTCAAAGCCAAGGATTTGCTCACGAAAACCCTTGCATACCCGCACAATCTTGGCGAAGGCAAGCTCGAAGGTCAGAAGGACAACGACATCCACTACTACCTTGGCGTTGCTGAGCGCAATCTTGGCGACGAGGAGGCGGCTCGAGCCGAATTCCGTCAAGCCACCATTGGTCCGGATGAGGTTAAGGGGGCCATGTATTACAACGATCAGCCTGCCGAAATGATTCTCTTCCAAGGCTTGGCCCACAAGGCGCTCGGTGAGGCAGGCCCTGCCAACGCCCGCTTCTACCGCCTGCTGGATTATGGTGAGCAGCACCTCGACGATCAGGCTAAGATCGACTACTTTGCCGTGAGTCTGCCAGACTTCCTCATCTTCGAGAACGACTACACGAAGATGAACCGTGTGCACTGCGAATACCTGATGGGACTGGCAAACATCGGGCGTGGTGAACGCGAAGAAGCAGAACGTTTCCTGACCGAAGCGTTAAGCGCCGATCCAAGCCATATCCAAGCGAATCTTTTCGCCGATGAGGTGATGAACCGTCACCTGGTGTGATTCTCTCCCGCGCTGGCTCCCGTTCTTCTCGGACAGGAGCCAGCGCACTTCCGTTACGGAGTGGTCCACCAAAAATCCAGCAAACGCCGCAGTGCAAAAGCCAACGCTAGCAAGGTGTAATCGTGTAAGTTCCGCGGATTGTACCCGGTGGCACGCGCTATTTTATTGAGTCGATTCTGCACAGTGTTCTTATGCAGAAACAGTTCTTCCGCCGTATGCCCGATGCTGCCGTTGTGCCGTGTATAGACATCGAACAACAACGCCGCCTCATCTTTTTCCTCTTCGGTAAGACCGTTCAGTATACGATTCGAGAATCGTTCGGCAATATCATCGCGTATTGCGCACAAGGCCATACCTAATTCGGAATCGTCATAATTCAGCGCGCGCGGATACCTCACAGAGCTGGTGGCCGGCTGAGCTGTATCTCTACTATTGGTCGAAGTGTGCTGCTGATGCAGGTAAGCCAGCCATAATTCGGCACTGCGTGCCTGCAGATACGCTTCGCGATAATCGGCAATAGCATGCACCGGCTCACTAATGCCGAACACCAGTGGATAACCGGTGGTGTTGGAAACCTCTTGTGAGATCTGGTCAAGCACATCCCATTGCATAGGAGTTGCATTATCGGTGGTAAGAATCATGCGAAACTCGCCGCCGTAAATCGAATACAGGCTCTGTGACTGGTTGGCCATAATGCGATCGATCATGTCGTACGTGCCATCCTGTGTGGTGCCGACTTGATTGATTGCATCATTGCGCTGGTCGTGTGGAATGTGCAGTCTGCCTACAGCTACCACGCGCGGTATGGCAAGATCTACGTTCAACGTGTCCGTCACATACCCGATTAAGCCGGTATCCGGCTGCGGTGCGATGAGCAGATTCGTCAGGTTTGCGGCCATCATACGCTTATCGAACCGAGACACCTGCTCCAGATTTTCACGCACCAGAATCTCAGTCATTTTCTTAATGACATTGCCAAACGGTTCCACCTCGGCTCGATTGCCAGTGATACCGATGACGGCGATTACCGAGTCGCCGTGCATTACCGGCACATTGATGCCGTCTCTTGCTCCGGCAAATGGGTGTTCGGCGTCTACTGCCACGCTTTGGCGCGTGCGCGCGGCTAGGCGAGCTGCTGCATGATCGGTGTCGATGCGTGAGGAATCAGTGCTGGCGATGATATGGCCATTCGTATCGAAAAAATTGATGTCATGGCTGATTGCGCCTTTGATATTTTCCACGATGGTCGAGGCGATATGCGGGTCGATTTCCATCTTGGAGCTCCTTTGCCGGATTCTATAAGAGAACACATCAACGTTGAATACATGTTACCTGTACTATACAAATTCGCATATTTTGCGTTTTTTATGGCCTAACAATGGTTGTCTGTACCATGCATAATCGGTCATACTGAAACTGTCCACCAACAATGGACATACAGAGAATTCGCACGACATGATGTGGGAGGTGCTGCAATGAAGTTCGTGATCGCTCCTGATTCGTTCAAGAACTGCATGAGCGCACGCGAAGCAGCCGAAGCCATACGCGCCGGATGCGCTGCGGTATTCCCCGACGCTGAATATGAACTGGTACCAATGGCAGACGGTGGCGAAGGCACCGTGCAATCGCTGGTGGACGCTACTGGCGGTTCGTTGCGTTACGCCACAGTGCTCGACCCGTTGCAAAGGCCGGTATCCGCTGCCTACGGCATATTGGGCGAAAGCGATGCAAGTGACGCTGCGAATGCTGCACGCACCGCACACGATGCAAGCATGGCAAACACAGTAAACACCGCAGTCATTGAAATGGCTGCTGCTTCAGGTATCGGATTCGTGGATGACGCAACGGAAAATCCGCTTATCGCCACCACATACGGTACCGGACAGCTCATTCGCGCGGCCCTCGATGACGGTGCTCGCCGCATCATCATCGGCATTGGTGGTTCGGCTACTAATGATGGCGGTGCCGGCATGGCCGAAGCGCTAGGCGTGCGCTTCCTGGATATCCAAGGACGCCCGATTTCGCGAGGCGGCGGTGGGCTCGACCGATTACATACCATCGACGTCTCCGGACTCGATTCGCGCCTTGCGGCTTCGGAAATCCTTATTGCATCCGATGTGCGCAACCCGCTGACCGGTCCTCAAGGCGCATCCGCGGTATTCGGTCCTCAAAAAGGTGCCACGCCGACGATGGTCAGCCAACTGGACGCCAACTTGGCCCATTATGCCGCTGTAATCAAAAACCAGCTCGGCTATGATGTGGCCACAGTTTCGGGCGCCGGTGCTGCTGGCGGCCTAGGTGCAGGGCTCCTGGCATTCGCTCATGCCAGCATGCAATCCGGAGTCAAGATTGTGGCACAAACCGTGCAACTGGCGAAGCGAGCCATGAACGCCGACTACTGCATTACTGGTGAAGGCGGTATCGACTCACAAACACAGTACGGCAAAACGCCTGTAGGCGTAGCGCAAGCTGTACGCCAGGGAAATCCGAATATCGGCGTTATCGCTCTTGCTGGATATATAGGCGATGACATCAGTCAGCTCTATGACCTTGGCATTGATGCGATATTCGGCATTGTTCCAGGAGCAATACCTTTGGAAGAAGCGCTCGCCGATGGATATGCAAATTTGGCTCGTGCTGCTGAAAATGTAGCTCGACTTATCGCGTTGCATAAGGCATAGTGCACCTCAACAATCTCACATAATCAATAGCAATAATTTCATACTTGCGCGCAATTTATGCCGATAAATCAAGCAAATAGCGCAATAGTATGAAATCAATAAAAACAAAGCGGCGATAAGAACGAAGCAGTTCGATAGTCGCTTTGCATACCACCTTTAGCGTGATTTGCGCAGTCTCCTATACAGCAGGCTTGGCGCAAGCATGCCCTGATGAAAGGAATTATCATGAAACATACGTGGCAAACCATTATCGGCGCCGGTGCCGCAATTGCCATGATTGCATCGCTCACAGCCTGCGGATCCAGCAGCGCGTCCGGAAAGACTGAGCTATCGTTCTTCGCCAACAATACGCAGGACGTCTATCAGCCAATTATCGACGCATTTGAGAAAGCAAACCCGGATATCACGGTAAAGTTCAGCACGACCAACGGTGCACAGGCCGGCTACCAGCAGACATTGCAGACGCGCATTTCTGGCGGACAGCTTGCTGACGTCTATGTAGCTCCGCCGGAACAGCTGAACGATCTGGTGAAGAACGGTGTGGCCAAGGACCTTACTGACGAACCATTCATGGATCGCGTCGGCGATACGAACAAAGCGCAATCCACCATCGACGGCAAGGTCTACAGCATGTCCGTCACTGCATGGACCAACGCCTACGCATACAACAAGGATCTGCTGGCCAAAGCCGGCTACGATTCCATTCCCGAAACCTGGGATGAATTCATCGACATGCTTAAGGCGCTTAAGGATGCTGGCGTAGACAAGCCCTACTTGGAACCCAAGGCTGGACTTGGCGCGCTGGTAGAAGGCTGGATTGGTTATGACTCTTCCAAACAGTCCAAGAGCATCGACCCGCAGATCGGAGACGGCGACTCCACGTTCGCCAAGAGCTACACCAAGTATTACAAGGAATGGGCCAAACTGTTCGACGCAGGTGTGATGGGTTCGGAAGTCACCGGTCTTGCGGATGATCAGGTCCGCTCCGAATTCGCAGCTGGCCGTTTGGCCGTTATGCCTTCCGGATACTGGGATGTGAACACGTTCAAGGATGCTGGCATCAATTTCGCATTCGGCAGGATGCCCATGTTACATAAGGGTGATACGCCATTCGCGCCTGGTTCCGCAGACTCCGGTTACGCCATCAACGCCAAAATCGACGGCAAGAAGCTTGAAGCCGCCGAATCGTTCCTGGACTTCCTGTCTTCCGAAGAAGGTTTGAAGCTGATTCAAGACAACATTGGTCTGATTCCGGCCACCAAAAACTACACGCCTGACATTGATGAGACCTTCACCGAGCCATACGACCTCTATCTGAAGACCGGCAATGTGTATCTCAACACGCTCGGCTGGCCCACCAGCGGCCGCAGTGCACTACGCGCTGAAACCTTCGCCCAGCTTCAGCAGGTGGCGCTTGGTTCCATCACCCCGGCCCAGGCAACCGCCAACTTGGACGCCAAGCTGAAGACGCTGTCCTGAAGGTGAATGACATGTCGCAAGCAACCGCAATCGTTACCGCCTCCGCTCGCACTGCGGCGGAAGCGGCCCCGGTTCGGGCCTCCAGCCTCAATCGGGATTTCGAAACCATTCACGCCAAAGATCGCAAGCATCGCAATCTCATGGAGAACCTGACCTCCGTGAAATTCCTGCTGCCGCTGCTCGCCGTGTATATCGGCATCGTGCTCATCCCATTCCTGCAGAGCATCGTGTTCAGCCTCACCGACTATGACGGCTACGATTTCGCCAACGCCAAGTTCGTCGGGATCGCCAACTACCAAGCGATCTTCCAAGATCAGACCCTGCTTGCAGGACTCGGATTCACCCTGCTCTACACGGTTGCCACCACAGTACTGATCACGGTCATTGCATTGCCGCTGGCGGTAACTCTGAACCGGAAGTTCTTCGGGCGTAACTTCGCGCGATCGTTGTTCTTCTTCTTTTCAGTGCCATCGATGGCAGTGCTGGGCTTGGTCTGGCAATACATTTTCTCGCCGCTCGGTACCGGCGCAGTCAACACCCTGTTGAGCAAAATCGGCGTCAGTCCAGTACCGTGGCTTTCCGATCCCACGCTTGCCAAGTTCTGCGTGATCTTCATCGCAGTATGGGCTCAGGTGGGTTGGCACGCCACCCTATATCTGGCCTATTTGCAAGCCATTCCCGCTGACCTGTACGAGCAGGCTTCAGTGGACGGCGCATCCCGCACCCAGCAATTCGTGCACATCACCTTGCCGCAGATGGTGCCAGCGATGGGCGTCTCCATCTTCATGCTCCTAACCGGTGGTCTGAAGGTCTACGATTTGCCATTCACTCTCACCACCGGAGGTCCCGGCAATGCCACCTACACCGTTACGCAATCCATCATCGTCACTGGCATCGGCTCAGGCCGTTATGGTGTCGGCTCCGCGCTTGGCGTGATGTTCTTCCTGTGCTGCGTGATTCTCGTGGCACTGCAGCAAATCGTCACTTCGCTGATTGAAAAGAGGCTGTCATGACAACGCAGCACACGTCCTCAATTGATTCCGCTACTGGCGCTGCTGGCACCGGGCATGGGCTCTCCCTCAGCCAGCGGGAACGCATCCGGTCTGCGATTCGTTCGGTGGTGGTTATCGCCATCGCCCTGATTTGTGCAGTGCCGTTGTACGTGGTGGTCGTCAACACCTTTAAAAACTCCGGTGAAATGGCCGCTGACCCGTTCGGACTGCCCACGCACTTTACGCTGGACAATTACGCCTACGCGTTGGAGAACCTTCCCGTGGTGCAAGCCACGATCAATACGCTGATTGTCACCGTGGTGGGCGTGTTCTTCATGGTTATCATTGGCGCGCTCGCCGCCTACGGTATGGTGCAAAAGCGCAGCAAGCTGACGGCTGGCATTGGTGCTTTCCTGATGCTGTCGTTCGTGATTCCCGGCCAAACGTTGCTGATTCCGCAGTACAAGCTGGAGGCTCAGTTCGGTTTGGTGGACACGCTGCTCGGTCTGATTGTGCTGTACTTGGCTGGAGCAACGTTCTGCTACTTCCTTATCGTGCAATATATGCGCGGGCTTCCCGCAGAACTGTTCGAGGCGGCTCGATTGGATGGTGCGGGTCCATTCCGCATCTTCTGGCAGATTGTTCTGCCTCTGATTCGTCCGATTCTCATCACCGTGGTGGTGTTCGAAACCATGTGGACCTGGAACGACTTCATGACCCCGAACATCTACATTTCCTCAACGGAAAAGCAGACGCTTGTGCTGCAGGTGTTCAACGCTATGGGGCAGTTCAGTACAAACTGGCCACTGTTTATGACCATCACCACCATTGCACTCATCCCTGTATTCCTGTTCTTCATCTTCTGCCAGAAGTGGATTGTTGCCGGTCTGGTGGCTGGCTCGGTAAAGGGCTGACCCTCTGGATTTTTGGATTTCCGAATCCTTACGATGCGCACCGCGTACATCCTATGGCACATCACTCTGTTGTGAAAGGTACTTACCATGAACCACACTCTTGACCTGACAGGTTTCAAACCAAAGGCCATTACGCCATTTCCCATCACCCGCAATGATTGGGGTGTGGCGCCGGACGGCACCGCCGTGGACTTCACCAACTACTACATGACCTTCGGCGGCAAGCCATTCTACGGCGTTTGCGGCGAATTCCATTACTCTCGCATGGACCCCTCGCGCTGGGACGAGCAGCTTGCCAAAATGGTGGCCGGCGGCGTGAATGTTATTGCCACGTATGTGTTCTGGAATCACCATGAAGAGCATGAGAATCAATGGAACTTTACAGGTCGGCGCAATATCCGCCGTTTCATCAGGCTGTGTGCCAAGCATGGGCTCAAAGTCATCGTGCGCTTAGGTCCATTCGATCACGGCGAAGTACGCAACGGCGGCATTCCGGATTGGATGTATGGCAAACCATACGAAGTGCGCTCGGTGGATCCCGGATTCTTGGACAAAGTTCGTGATCTATACGCCCACATTGCGGCTCAACTGGATGGCCTGTATTTCAAGGACGGTGGGCCGATTGTTGCCGCCCAGCTGGACAACGAATACATGCATTCCTCATCGCCATGGGAGATGACCACCGGCATTACCAATGAATGGGTGCCGGGTGGCCACGATGGGTTTGCCTATGTGCACGCGTTGCGCCGCATCGCCGAAGAGGAAGGCATTTCGGTGCCGTTCTATACCAACACCGGTTGGGGCGGCTCACCAGTCCCTGACGATGTGCTACCGCTGTGGGGCGGCTACGCATACCGTCCATGGTTGTTCTACGCCGGCCCTGGTGAGCATCCGGTCACCGATGAATATGTGTACCGCAACTTCCATGCCAATGATTGTCCGCGCGGCGAGGAATTCGCGCCGACCTACGAGCCGGAAACCAAGCCGTATGCCTGCTGTGAGATGGGCGGCGGTATGTTCAGCTCCTACAACTATCGCTTCGTGCTTCCCATGAAATCCGTGGATGCCATGAGCAATATCAAAATGGCATCCGGCTGCAATTTCCTGGGCTATTACATGTTCCAAGGCGGTTCGAATCCCATCGGCGACGGCATCTATTTGAACGAAAGTCAGCTGCCGAAAATCTCCTATGATTTCCAGGCGGCGCTCGGCGAATTCGGCCAGACGCGTGAATCATATCGCCGCATGAAAGCTGTGCACTACTTCGCAACAACTTTTGCTGACCGGCTATGCCCGCTTGGCGTGGTTGTGCCGGAGGGGCAGGAATCCATTGCGCCTACCGATATGGGCACCTTGCGCTGGTGCGTGCGTACCGACGGGGAGCATGGCTTCGTATTCCTCAACAATTTCCAGGACCATGCCACCATGCCGGCCAAACATGGCGAAACCATTGCCATCACCCTGGCTTCTGGCGAAACCGTGCAATTCGACGGTATCGGCTTGGCGGAAGGCGAGAACTGCATCCTTCCGTTCAACATGGATCTTGATGGCGTCACGCTGCTCGCGGCCACTGCACAGCCGGTTACCGTCATCGCTCCTTCTGGAGCAGGCAGGCGCACATTCGTCTTCCTTAAGCCTGATGGTATGGATGATTGCTGGTTCCGATTCGCAGACGGTACTGTGCACCACGTGCCTGCCGAATCGGCAATGGAATCCTTCTCGATTACTGGCGATGATGGTAGTGCGGTGGATATTGTGTGCCTGAGCCGAGCTCAAGCCGATACGATGACCGTAGTCTCGGGCGGTACTGCTGTGGTATTTGCCGGCGAGCCGGTTACACAGGATGCCAATCATCCGAGCATTGCCAATAATGGTGTGGCCGTATACGAACTGGGCGGGCGAATCATCGTGGAATCCACCGAACCGCACGTTGCAGTAACGTCCTATCCTGCCGGATTCTTGGCCGAACAACAGGCGCAGTATGAAGCAACTGTCGATAATCCACGTGTGCAGAAGCTGTCTGACACGCGATATGTTATCGATCTGCCCGATGATTTGCTGACCGCTGACGGTGTTGCCGATATGCGTTTGCGCGTGCGCTACTCGGGTGATATCGGCTGGCTGTGGTGCGGCAATACCTTGGTGGACGACAACTTCTGCAACGGTGACGTGTGGGAGATCGGTCTTAAGGAATACATGCAGTTGATTGCGGATCATCGCAATCAACTGGTGCTGACCATTACGCCCATCAAGGAAGGCGCCAACGTCAATGTGGAGTCCGCGATGGCCGCCCGCATGGAAAACATTGATCAGCAGCAAGCTGGTTTGGAATCCGTTACGTTGCAGCCGGTATATCAAGCGGTACTGCGCCAAAACTGATTGATGTACATTCGCACGGCTCCCCTTGACAGGGGAGCCGTCATGCTGTGCTGTAATCACAGTGGAGGGGAGGGTGATCATGAATCATAACCGTGATATTCGGGCCGTGCTCTGGGATTTGGACGGCACGCTGGTTGATTCCGATCCATTGTGGGTGGCAGCAGAACAGCATTGTGCCGAGCGGCATGGCGTGCCATGGAGCGAGGAACTGAGCCTGACCATGACCGCTGCGCCTTTGCCGGTGTGCGCGAAAGTGCTGCAAGAGGCCGGTGTGAAGCTTGACGCAGCCGCAATCATCAATACTCTGGTTGCCGACGTCACCGAAATGTATGGCGAAACCGTGCCGTGGGCGCCAGGTGCATGGGATGTTTTGACCGCGTTCCATACCCTCGGCATCCCCTCAGTGCTGGTCACTGGTTCGCCGCTATCTCTAGCCGCTCGCGTGGTATCCGCAGCATCACAAGGTGCCTTTGCCGGTGTGGTCAGCGGAGATGATGATATTCCGCACAAACCCGACCCTGCGCCATACTTGCGCGGTGCCGAACTTGCCGGAGTGCCAGCTTGCGATTGCTTGGTGTTCGAGGATTCAGTTACCGGCATCACCGCTGCGCTCGCAGCAGGAGCGCATGCCATTGGTGTGAACGCCTGCGCGCGCACGCCGTTGCCGTCAGACGCCGAGTATCTGATATTGGATTCGCTGCGGGAATACCGTGTTTAGCTCAGTAGGAACGCGATAATCGCAATAAACACTGGGCTGGTCATCGTACTGAACAGAATGCCGTCGCGCGCAAAAGTAAGACCCACATTGTATCGGGCCGCGTAATTGTACACATTCTGGCCGGTTGGCAGTGCAGCCAATACCACGCAAGCGTACAGTTCCGGCCCGCGGAAGCCCATCATGAAGTACGCGAGCAGGAAAGCGATAATCGGCATCACAATATTCTTCAGCACAGCCACAGTAAAGATAGCCGGAATATCACCCTTCTTCTGCAGCGGCTTGGTACCGTGCAGCGACATACCGAATGCCATCAAAATCATTGGCACTGCAGATTCGCCGATCATATTGATCGGATCGTAAATAAAGTTCGGTACCGGGAACCAGCCGAGCTTAGCGCTCAGTGCAGAAACCACAATGCCCAGCAGCGAGCCAATCAGCAGAGGCTGATGCAATGGCTGCTTAGCGATTTCCTTAACCGAAACCTTGCCCTTGGTCGTTACATCCAGCACAGTCAGACCAATCGGCGTGAACAGTGCCTGCTGCATCACCAGAATTGGGGCGACCAATGCGCCATTGCCCAGAATGTACGTGGCCACTGGCAGGCCGATGTTATTGGAGTTCAAATACAGCGAATTCAGCGCGCCAATCGTGGCATCCGGGGCCTTCAAATGGAAGAACATGCGGTTCAGCACCAGGAACACCACACCCACCAGCATTGCCGACAAGAACGCCACGATAATCGACGGGTGGAAAATGTCGAAAATCGGTTCCTTGGAGAGAATCGCGAACATCAGGCATGGGCTGGAAACAAAGAACGAGAAACGGTTCAGCACCATTTGCGCGGAAGGTCCGCCAATGCGCATGCGTGCCGCCACATAGCCTACGAAGATAACGATGCCGATCACGCAGAAGCCTTGCATGGCGCTAATCAAACCAGTCATTGTGCTGCTGATGCCTCCCTCTACCGCACCCAGTGTGGCACACTCGTCTGTATATAGGGCTGAAATCTCATGTTCTGGGCCGAATAATGGAATAGCGGCAATCGAGACGAGTGAGTGGCGCCTGAAGGCCGCGCGGTAGTCTGTACTCATGACGCTTGAATTGAACCGTAATGCTTCCCAAACCGAACAACTCGTCAGTTTGCTCACCCAGATTATGGAGAACTACTCCGTCTCCGATGATGAAGGCCCGCTCGCCGATGAGATTGAGACCTTCCTGCAGACGCAGCCGCACCTGACCGTTCGCCGTCACGGTGACACCGTTGTGGCTTCCACTGATTTCGGCAAGTCCAGCCGTGTGATTCTCGCCGGCCATATCGATACCGTGCCGGTTATCGACAACTTCCCGCCGCGCTGGCTCGAGCCCGGCGATCCACTGATTCGCGAGGATATTGCGGCAGCCCACCCGGCCGAGCGTGTGCTGTGGGGACGCGGCGCCACGGATATGAAGGCATCCGACGCGGTCATGCTGTACCTCGCCGCCATGCTGGATGGGTCAACCGAACAATCCACACCCAAAACTGATCTTACCTACGTGTTCTACGATCACGAGGAAGTCGCCGCCGAGAAGAATGGTCTGCGGAAGGTAGTCGAGGCGCATCCTGATTGGATTCAGGGCGATTTTGCCATCATCGGCGAGCCCACCAGCTGCGGTATTGAAGGTGGCTGTAACGGTACAATTCGTTTCGACGTGGTGACTCACGGTGTGGCCGCTCATTCCGCTCGCGCATGGATGGGGGAGAACGCCATTCACAAGGCCGCTGACATCTTGAATCGCCTTAACGCATACGAACCCGCCACAGTGAGCGTGGACGGCCTCGATTACCGCGAAGGCTTGAACGCCACGCTGATTTCCGGCGGCAAAGGCACCAATGTTATCCCTGACGAATGCCGCGTGCACGTGAACTACCGATTCGCTCCGGATAAGTCACTTGCCGAGGCTAAAGCGCTCATGATGGGTGCCGATGCAGGTGCTGAACTCGGCAACGGCGAGCATACGGCCACTGGAGGTGTATTCGCCGGCTACGGCATCGAAATGAAGGATGAATCGCCTTCTGCTCGCCCAGGGCTCACTGCACCGCTGGCTCAGGATCTGGTGCGCTTGGTTAAGGAGCGCACTGGCCGCGACCCGTTGGCCAAGCTCGGCTGGACCGATGTGGCACGATTCTCCCAGCTGGGCATCCCGGCTGTGAACCTTGGCGCTGGCGATCCGCTGCTAGCACATAAGCATGATGAACAGGTGCCTGAGTCTGATTTGCTGGCGCTCGCCGACCTGTTGCTCGCCTGGCTCGTCTAGTTCGATTGCCTTTCGATTGGCTTCCGACTGTCCTTCGACTGTCCGGTGTGCACGTCGCTGTCCAAAAGTGTGGCATACTGAAATGCGGTGGTTCTGCATGACCATCAGCGTGCGAAATGGCGTCGATCCCCTTGCGGCTCTCGAGAAAGAGACAACGCAAGCGCCGGTGTCCGCCGTTCGCAGGACAGACTTTAGACGAAGTTGCCTCTACGCGAGCGCGTTTTGCGCGGCCATGGTGAGAGCGTGGTGTGAGCGAAGCGTATAGGCCTGGATTGGCGTCGCGATGCAGCGCGCCGCGAGGAGCATTGTGCCCACTGTGAACCCGGAAGGTTTCGTCAGCGACGGAACCGATAACTCAACCGTATCCAATGCCGACTCTCAGAGCCAGGCAGGCAACGCTGTATCTTCTCCCGCTCCGGTGACTCGCCGTCGCCGTGGTGGCCGCCGCGTGGTTCGCGGCACTGGTGCTGCAGGTGCATCTTTGGAATTGCAGGTGCAGGATCATTCCGCTCCGCTGTTCGAAGCACCAGTGTTGCCGTCTACTCAGAAGTCTGATGCTGCCGCCGATGCTGCTGCACCGCAGTCAGAACCGGTAAGCAATGCAAACGCTGTGTTCGATGATGGCAGCAATCGCAACGATTCCGATGACTACCGTCCGTCGCGTCGCCGCGCTCGTGGTCGTCACGCTGATGATGTTGAGGTTGAGGCTGATGAGCGCCCGCTGCGTCGCCGTCGCCATGCTGATTCATTCGATGATGAGGACGATAGCCGCGATCGTTTCGATTACGCTGACCGTTCTCGCTCGTCTCGTAGCGATCGTACTGCTCGCACTGATCGTTCTGCGCGTGCAGATCGCACTGATCACGCCCGTGTGGATGATCCGGAAGAGCGTTTGCTTGACGCCGTTGATTCGCTGCCGGAAGGCCACGAATCCGTACGCCGCGGCAAGCCGATGACATCGCTGCTGTTCCAGGAGCCGGTGCTGCCTGCAACCCGCTACAGCAACCAGAATGATGATGACGATGATGAGCATGACGATGAGCTGCATACTCGCCGCCGTTCCCGCTCTCGCCGTCTTGAAGACGATGCAGAAGAGCGCCCGTCTCGTTCCCGCCGTGCACAGCGCAACGATCGTGATGATCGCACTGCAGACGAGGCTCAGACTCAGGACGATACTGAGTCCGCTGATGATTCTCGCCGTTCTCGTCGCTCTCGCCGTTTGAACGCGCAGGAGCGTCGAGCTGCAGCCGAAGTTGAGCAGATTGAGGAAGACCTCGAGCTGGACGATATTTCATACGCGCCAATTACCGAAGAAGAAGGGGATGAAGAATCCTCTGATTCCACTCGTACTCGTTCTCGTCGCCGTCGCCGTCGCGGATCGCGTAACGAATCGGCAGCCGCTGAAAGCGGTACCGCCGACAACGAGGGCAGCGAAGACGAAGCTGATGCTTCCCGTGCGTCTCGTGCTGACAGTGACGATCGCGATAATCAGGACGATGATGGTGAGCAGACCATCACTCGTCGCCGTCGCCGTCGCCGCGGCAACAAGAACGCAGAGGCAGGCGAGGAAGCTCAGGCTGAAGAACAGCCCACCATTCGCCGCTCCCGCAAGCAGCAGTACATCGATGAAATCACCGATGTTGAGGGTTCCACTCGTCTGGAAGCCAAGAAGCAGCGCCGCCGTGACAATCGCCGCGAACGCAGCCGTCAAAGCCAGCTCATGGAGCAGGACTTCCTCGCACGCCGCGAGAACGTGGACCGTCTGATGGTGGTGCGCGAGCGCGAACATCACACTCAGATTTCCGTGGTTGAAGACAATGTGCTCGTCGAGCATTATGTTTCCGATATCCAGGAAGTGCAGACCGTTGGCAATATCTACCTCGGCCGCGTGCAGAATGTGCTGCCGAGTATGGAAGCCGCCTTCGTGGACATCGGCCAGGCGCGTAACGGCGTGCTCTATGCCGGCGAAGTCAACTGGGATGCCGCCCGTCTGGAGGGTCAGCCTCGTCGTATTGAGTTGGCGTTCAAGTCCGGCGATCCGGTGCTGGTGCAGGTCACTAAGGATCCGATTGGCCACAAGGGTGCCCGCCTGACTTCTCAGGTCACGCTCGCTGGCCGTTTCCTTGTGCTGGTGCCGTCCGGTGGCATGACCGGTGTGAGCCGCAAGCTGTCTGAGCGTGAACGTTCACGCCTGAAGAACATCGTGTCGAAGATTGCGCCGAAGGATATGGGAATCATCATCCGCACGGCCGCCGAAGGTGCATCCGAGGAAGCCATCGTCAAGGATCTTGAATCCTTGGTTCGCCAGTGGGAGCGCATCAACGCCAAGCGTGAAGAGTTCTGGCACGGCAAGCGCCCGAAGCTGCTGCAGGGTGAGCCGGATGTGGCTATCCGCGTGGTCCGTGACATCTTCAACGACGATTTCAACAAGCTCATCGTCGAGGGAGACAAGGTCTACGAGCGTATCGAGGAATACCTCGATACGATGGCCCCCGACCTGAAGGACAAGCTGGAGAAGTGGGATCCGGCCGAGCACGAAGGCAAGGACGTGTTCGACAAGTGGCAGATCGATTCTCAGCTGCGCAAGGGTATGGAGCGTCAGGTGTACCTGCCGTCCGGTGGCTCGATCGTCATCGACCGCACTGAGGCCATGACCACCATCGACGTGAACACTGGTCGCTTCATCGGCCGCGGCAAGTCCCTCGAGGAAACCGTGACCCGATGCAATCTTGAAGCTTCTGAGGAGATTGCACGCCAGTTGCGTCTGCGCGATATCGGCGGCATGGTCATGATCGACTACGTCGACATGGTTATGCCCGCCAACCGAGACTTGGTGCTGCGTCGACTGGTTGAATGCCTGGCTCGCGACCGCACCAAGCATCAGGTTGCGGAAGTCACGTCGCTGGGTCTGGTGCAGATGACGCGTAAGCGCATCGGACAAGGCCTGGTGGAAGCCTTCTCCGAGGAATGCCCGACCTGCAAGGGCCGCGGTTTCATCCTCCATGATCAGCCGACCGTTTCCGCTGACTATGATGACCCATACGCGCTTCGCGGTGGCGACCCATTCGTCAAGACCAATAAGCACGGCCGCGGCACCACTCCAGCTCCCGAACCGGCTGGCTCCAGCGCTGACGTCAAAGCCAAGCTGGCTCAGATCGCAGCTGCCGCAGTAGCCGCGAATAACGCTGGCGAAGAAAACTAAAGGTGTGTCGTGCTTGACACGCGGGCTAAAATCAGTTGATTTAGTCCGCGTGTAGGTGTAGATTCGAAATTCGGTGTCTGACCGCAGGCTCGGTGCGTGTTGGGCAAGGAAGCTTTCCAAAACATAAAAGGAATTACTATGTACGCGATTGTGAAGGCCGGTGGCCATCAGGAAAAGGTTGAGGTTGGCGATACCATCCTCGTGAACCGTCTCGACGCCAAGAAGGGCGATACCGTGGAGTTCCCGGTTGCTCTCCTGGTCGACGGCACCAAGGTTACCCTCGGCGCTAAGGATCTGGCTGCTGTCTCCGTCAAGGCTGAAGTCGTTGACGACGAAGCCAAGGGTCCGAAGATCAACATCCAGAAGTACAAGAACAAGACCGGTGTTGCTCGTCGTAAGGGCCACCGCCAGAAGCTGACCGCCGTCAAGGTCACGGCGATCGCCTGAGTCAAGAAAGGACCATGAATCATGGCACATAAGAAGGGTGCGTCCAGCTCTCGTAACGGTCGCGATTCGTCGCCTCAGTACCTCGGCGTGAAGAAGTTCGGCGGTGAAGCTGTCGTGGCCGGCAACATCATCGTTCGCCAGCGTGGCACCAACTTCCACCCGGGCCAGAACGTTGGCATGGGCAAGGATCACACGCTGTTTGCTCTCGCAGACGGCTCCGTGAAGTTCGCTGTCCGTCGTGACCGCAAGGTCGTCGACGTGATCGCTGCCTGAGCGATTCGCTAGCAGATTTTCAAACCGCACTGTGCGCTTGCGCCGGTGCGGTTTTTGCGTATCTGCCCCTGTCTCTCCTGCAGCGCAGCGGGCCAAAGCGCCGCATTACGCGGAATCAGCCTCGCGCCCCCATTGCTTCAGCCCCCAAATACGGGCTGAAACGGACGTTCCCGCCGATTCGCAGCGCCAAATGGACGTTTTGGCGGCCTGAAACGTCCTATTTCGCGCTTCGAATCGTTGGAACCGTCCATTTCAGCCCGTATTTGATGCGACGGAGCCGTATCCTGCAGCCCCGCTTAGACGTGGGGCACGCGTTTTGCCTGGAGCTTGGCTGCTAATTGGCGTGGCCTGTTGAGATCGTCGTAGAACATGCGCACCACATCGATCTGCTGTTTTTCCAGGCAGCGTTCACGTTCGCGTTCATCCTCCACAACCGCGCGAATATCTCGATTTGCGGTCATATCCGGATCCACATATTTGCGAACGCCGTCAAACTCGCCGGCGACTTTCGTGCCATCCTCGCGCACCCAGAGAAAATCAACACGATGTTTGCGCGAAGGATACGTCAAGCATGGGAACGTCACTTGAAGGTCGTGAACCGGGTAGCCGATTTCCGTTAGGACACCTCGTGCTTCGGCTTCCCCTCCGTTTTCGCTGCGCGCATCGGCCAAAGAGAACGCGTGTAATGTGGCTTTGCGATTCCTCGCGTATTTCACAGTATGCGGATACGCAGCTAGAACAGGTTGTTTCACCAGTTGTTTTCGCAAGGCTGAGTCGATGATGCTAAGAGAGAATCGCAGTGATAGTTTTGACGCACAGTCGAACAAGGTGCGAAGCAAACTTGTGACACGAACTCCTCCAACAGTGACACTTTCAGGATGAGCCATTGCGTAATGGGCTAACTGTGAGGTATTGCGAATATGGGTTCCGGGTTCGGCGACAATGCAAATGGGTAGTAGCAAGTGATATGAGCAGTCAAGTCCGTGCATGATTGCGGCAGTCGGCCCGCAGAAAATCCAGTTTGGATGCTGCTGAGCAAGTGAACGTACGATGTGACGTGTTCGATCGTGCGGATTGAGCGCATCCCAGTACTGTTGTCGTGCGTACAGGCCCCGATAGACGCGTTTCACTGTACCTGCACGGACACGGCGCGCAACAGCCTTGATATCCGTGTCAGTGCGCGGCATGGCACACCGTCGCTCCCGCTGCGCAGAATCAAAAAGTGCTTCAACCGATTGATGTGTCCCCATGCACCAAGTTTAGGCGCTCATATTAAGCCTCCAGCGTATATGCGTGCTTCTGCGGTTTTGGGGGAGAGGACTCAGGTGCCGAAATACGGGCCGGAATGGACGTTCCGGGCAATTCGAAGCGTGAAATAGGACACTTCGAGCCGCTAAAACGTCCCTTCTGCGCTGCGAATCGGCGGGAACGTCCATTTCAGCCCGTATTTGGATATGTGAAGGTTTGGGCGCCTTGCCTCGCGTACAGAAGCACTGCGTGTGCGGCTGTGCGGCTGTGCGGCTGTGCGGCTGTGCGGCTGCGCGGCGCGTAATGCGAGCCCGTGTTGCGCTGGTGCCGCCCCACAGCGGTGCCAAGCGACCGGCCGCAAGGGCTACTTTGCCGGTAGCAGATCGCCCATCACCCCCAATCGGTAGAGTGGAATGTTATGAGTGATTTTGTGGATAGAGTGACCGTCCATGTTAAGGGCGGAGATGGCGGTAATGGCTCGGCAGGCATCCGCCGTGAGAAGTACAAGCCGTTGGCCGGCCCGAACGGCGGTAACGGCGGCGATGGCGGTTCCGTAATCTTTGAAGCCACGCGTAATGCGACCAGTTTGTTGGACTACCGTTTCATCCCGCATCGCGTTGCAGGCAGCGGCACGATGGGCTTGGGCGACAACAAGGACGGCTCCAAAGGCGCGGATCTTATCCTCCCGGTGCCATGCGGCACGGTGATTTTCGAGGCGCGTGGCGCACAAGGCAAGCCGAAGCATCCCGGCGAGCAGCTGGCTGATCTTCGTCACGAAGGCGACCGTTTCGTTGCTGCGGAAGGCGGTGCAGGCGGTCTTGGCAACATCGCACTGGCCAATAAGACCCGCCGCGCTCCTGGCTTCGCGCTGCTCGGCGAGCCGGGTGAGGAGCGTGATGTCATCCTCGAGCTGAAGTCCATTGCCGATGTGGCTCTGGTCGGCTTCCCGTCCGCAGGCAAGTCCAGCCTCATCGCTGCGATGAGCTCCGCCAAGCCGAAGATTGCCGACTACCCGTTCACCACGCTGGTGCCGAATCTTGGCGTGGTAATCGCCGGCGATTCGCGCTACACCATCGCCGACGTGCCGGGTCTTATTCCTGGCGCCTCCGAGGGCAAGGGCTTGGGACTTGAATTCCTGCGCCACATTGAGCGTACGGAAATCATCGCCCACGTGATTGATTGCGCCACGCTTGAGCCTAATCGTGACCCGATGTCTGACTATGAGGCATTGGAAAACGAGCTCGCCCAGTACGCGGACAAGTTGGAACTGCCACTTGGCGCGATTCCGATTCCGGAACGCCCGCGTATCATCATTCTGAACAAGATTGATGTGCCCGAGGCTAAGGAATTGGCTGATTTCATCAAGCCTGAGTTCGAGAAGCTCGGCCTGAAGATATATGAGATCTCCACTGCCTCTCACGCAGGTTTGAAGGAACTGAACTTCGCTCTGTCTGGTCTGGTCAAGGAAATGCGCGAGGAAGTCGCCAATCGCGAACAGGCTGAAGAAGAGGCACGTGTGGTCATCAACCCGTTGGGAACCGGCCGCCGTCAGCGCCGCAATACGGGCAAGAATGCTCCGCTTGACTTCACCGTTGAGCGTCGCGAGCTTGGCGATGGCGAAGTGTTCTACGAAGTGCTTGGCACCAAGCCGGAGCGCTGGGTGATGCAGACCAACTTCGACAATGACGAGGCTGTGGGCTATCTGGCTGACCGTCTGGCCAAGCTTGGCGTGGAGGATGAACTTCGCCGTAAGGGCGCTCACCCGGGCGACGAGATTCGCATCGGTCGTGGAGCGCGCATGGTTGAATTCGATTGGGATCCGACTATTTCCGCCGGCGCTGAGAACCTCGACGGTTCTAACTTGGGCGCACGCGGTAAGGATTTGCGACTCGAAGAGCAGGATCCGCGCGCCCGCCGCCGCTCCAACTCGGAGCGCCGCGCTCAATACCACGAGATGATGGATGCTCGTGCTGCAGTGCGCGAAGCTATGATGGCTGAACGTAAGGCTGGCCACTGGGCTGATCCGTCCATCGATGATGATCGTCACGACGAGACCAGTCTCTTCGGTCGCGGCGAAGATACCGAAGAAGAAGAGTAAATAATGTCCACACCTAGCCAAGCTGAGGTTCGTAGAAGCATTGCGGCAGCCGGTACCATCGTGGTCAAAGTTGGCTCCAGCTCGCTGACTAAGCCCAGTGGCCACCTTGACCCGGCAAAACTGGATGCTCTGGCTGCAGCTTTGGCTCAGGTGCGACTGATGGGCGGCCGCGTGGTACTGGTATCTTCTGGTGCTATTGCGGCTGGCTTCGGCCCGCTTGGATTTGACTCTCGTCCAACCGATGTGGCTACGCAGCAGGCCACTGCTGCAGTCGGCCAGGGTTTGCTGATGGCTCGCTATGAGACTGCGTTCGGCAGGTTTGGTATTCGCGTGGGTCAGATTCTGATTACCGCTGAGGATACGATTCGCGCCACGCAGTACCGCAATGTGCAGCGTACGCTGGATCGGTTGCTGGATCTCGGCGTCGTGCCGATTATCAACGAAAACGATTCATTGGCCTCCAATGAGATTCGCTTTGGTGATAATGATCGGCTGTCTGCGCTGATTGCCAATCTGGTGCGCGCGGAAGCTCTGGTGCTGCTCACCGATGTGGATGCGCTCTACACTGCGCCGCCTTCCCAGCCGGGATCTCGCCGCGTGGAGTATGTGCCGAACGTGATTGATGCGCTGGGTGATATCACGGTATCTGGCTCCGGTTCCAAGGTTGGCACGGGCGGTATGGTCACCAAGCTGGAAGCGGCTCGCGTGGCGGCGGTGTCCGGCATTCCCACGGTGTTGACCTGTGCCCAGAATGCTGGCCCTGCGCTGATGGGCGATCCGGTGGGCACCGTGTTTGCTCCAGTGAAGGCGCGTGGTTCGTCTCGCCGCCTGTGGATTGGTTTTGCGGCCGACCCACGCGGCACGATTGTGGTTGATGCCGGTGCCGCCAAAGCGATTCGCGGTGGTCGTGCTTCGCTACTTGCGGCTGGTGCGCTTGAAGCGCGCGGTGACTTTTCGGCTGGCGATCCTGTGTGGATTGACGATGAAGCTGGTACTCATTTGGCCCGTGGTCTCGCTGGCTTCGATTCCGAGGAGATTCCGCAGATGCTTGGCCGTAATACGGCCCAACTCAAACGATTCCTCGGCCCGGAATACGCTCACCCACTCGTCCACCGCGACAACCTTGTCTTGGTGTAGCCACCGTATCCGGCTCCCCTTGTCAGGGGAGCTGTCTCGTGTAACGAGACTGAGGGGTAGCAGAAGAGCAGTCGAAGACTGCGGGACAGTGTGCATCGGAGTAATCCGATGTCCGTTTCTCTGGCGTTTTTTCGCGCCGTAGGCATACCATGAGCAGCATGACTATGGCTGAATGGCAAACACTTTCCGACCGTATTAACACCGTGGCCCCAAGTGCCACCCTTGCCGTTGATTCCAAGGCCAAGGCGATGAAGGCCGCAGGCCTTGACGTCATCGGTTTTGGTGCCGGTGAGCCGAACTTCCCAACTCCCGCCAATGTGGTGAAGGCAGCCGCTGACGCTTGCCTTGACCCGAAGAACTACAAGTACACGCCTACTCCGGGTCTTCCTGAGCTGCGCGAAGCTATTGCAGCCAAGGTGCTGCGTGACTCCAGCTACGAAGTTACCGCTGATCAGGTAGTGGTGACCAACGGTGGTAAGCAGGCCGTCTACGAATCCTTCCAGATTCTGTTGAACGATGGCGATGAGGTCATTATCCCGACCCCGTACTGGACCAGCTACCCTGAGGCTGTGAAACTGGCTGGTGGCGTGCCGGTTGAGGTGTTCGCCGGTGCTGACGTGAACTTTGAGCCGTCTCTGGAGGCTCTGGAAGCGGCCCGCACCGAACGTACCAAGGCCATCATCGTGAACTCTCCGAACAACCCGACTGGCGCTGTGTGGAAGCCGGAGACTGTGGAGGCCATCGGCCGCTGGGCAGTCGAACATCACATCTGGATTATTTCCGATGAAATCTACGAGCACCTGAACTATGACGATGCACACACCACCTACATTGGCGCAGTGGTACCGGAGTGCCGTAATCAGCTGCTGGTGCTCAACGGTGTGGCCAAGACTTACGCTATGCCGGGTTGGCGCGTGGGCTGGATGGTCGCTCCGGTTGAGGTGGCCAAGGCTGCTACCAAGCTGCAGGGCCATATGACTTCTAACGTGGCCAATATTTCTCAGCGTGCCGCTTTGGCTGCTGTTGCTGGCCCGCTCGATGAAGTGCATGAGATGCGCAAGGCTTTCGATGTGCGCCGCAAGGCCATCGTGGCCGCTTTGAACGATATCGAAGGCGTGCACTGCCCGACTCCGACCGGTGCGTTCTACGCATTCGCGGATATCACCGCACTGCTGGGCAAGCCGCTTGGTCCGAACGGTACTGTGGCGCAGACTTCTGCTGATTTCGCTGCGGCACTGTTGGATGAAGCTCATGTGGCTGCTGTCCCAGGTGAAGCATTTGGTGCTCCCGGCTACCTTCGCTTCTCCTATGCCCTCGCCGATGCCGACCTGGCCGAAGGCATGAAGCGCATGAAGGCATGGGCCAACGCGTGAATCGTCGTGTCTCCTCTTTCTGGCTCCCCTCTCGGAGGGGATCTGTCGGTGTATGCCGACTGAGAGGAGCCTCACACGCGACACGCGATTTGCGTTAATCCACCTCAACCGTTACTATGTCTGCTTGGCGGTTTTCGCCGTGGCGAAGCGTTCTCTATAGAACGTTAGCCGAGGTGGATAACACCTAGGGAAGTGGCGCAATTGGTAGCGCAACGGTCTCCAAAACCGTAGGTTGTGGGTTCGAGTCCCGCCTTCCCTGCCAAGTCTTTCTAATAATCAAGCAGCTGACGCGAGGTACAGAATGGCTAAGACGAGCAAGAGTGAAAAGGCAGTCAAGCCGAATGTCTTCATGCGTATCGGTCTGTTCATCAAGCAGATCATCGACGAGCTTCGCAAGGTCGTTACTCCTACTGCCAAGGAACTGTTCTTCTGGTCTCTGGCTGTGTTCATCTTCGTGCTGCTGCTGATGGCCCTGGTCACTGGCATGGACTTCGGTCTGGGCAAGTTGACTCTGTGGCTGTTTGGCTGATTCCAACAACCTAAGGTGAAACACAGGCATGAGTGACGAACTGAATCTCGATAATCTCGACGCTGTTCTGCCCAACGAGGAAGCTGAAACTGAGGTTCCTGTTGAGGCTGAGCCAGCTGAAGCTGCTGCTGAGGCTCCGGTTGCTGAACCGGCCCCTGTTGCATCCACCGAGACCGCTGATGCACCTGTGGCATTGGATGAAGACGAAGAGACTGAAGTCAACGAGTCTGAAGAAGCTGAAGGCACCGATGCCGGCCAGCAGGCTGTTGAAGAGTTCTCCAAGTCTCTGCGTTCCCTCGATGGTAAGTGGTACGTGTTGCACACTTACTCCGGTTACGAGAAGCGTGTGAAGACCAACATCGAATCTCGTGTTGCCTCCTTCGGCATGGAAGATCAGATTTTCCAGGTTGAAGTTCCGATGGAAGAAGTCGAGAAGCACACTGAAAAGGGCAAGAAGGTCATCACCCGCGTGCGCGTTCCCGGCTACGTCCTGATTCGTATGTGGCCTGACGAGAATGCTCGCCGCATCGTCCGCGAGACCGAAGGCGTTACCGGCTTCGTTGGTCCGACTAAGGATCCGGCTCCGCTGTCCCGCAAGGAAGTCGTTGCCATGATGGCTCCGATGATTGCTTCCGAAGCTCTCAAGGCTGCCGGCGATAAGCCTGCCGCCGCCAAGAAGCGCAAGGTCGAAGTCTCCTACGCTGTCGGCGATCAGGTCACCGTCACTGACGGCCCATTCGCCACCATGGAAGCTGTGGTCTCCGAAGTGGAGCCCACCACTCAGAAGCTCACCGTGCTCGTGTCCATCTTCGGCCGCGATACGCCAGTGGAGCTGGGCTTCCACCAGGTCAAAAAACTCGACTGAAATCCACTGACGGAGCGTTAGCTGCGTTGCTCCTCGGTCGACGTACCTTCGTACGTCTTCCCTCGGTGCGCCTTGCTACCGCACGCGTCACTGAATTTCAGTGATTAGTTTTTCAGCCCGACTTCGGTCGGGCTTTTTGTTATGTGCGCCGGCGTGTTGTCCGGGCGGAAAAGCATAATAGGAAAGCTTGTGTCTGGAGGGAAGACCCGCTAGCACAGCACAGCAATTATAAGTTGCGGGAGGAGACCGGTCTCGAACCAGCAGCCATAATCACACACGGATAAATAATGAGTCAAGACCGTGGGCGATGGGCAGCGGGAACAGATGCGGCCACCATTTGAACCGCGTTATAGAAAGAAGAACCATATTATGGCTCCCAAGAAGAAAGTCTCAGCGCTGATCAAGCTGCAGATTCAGGCAGGCAAGGCCAACCCGGCCCCGCCGCTGGGTCCGGCCCTCGGCTCCCATGGCGTGAACATCATGGACTTCTGCAAGGCTTACAATGCCCAGACGCAGGACAAGATGGGTCAGGTCATCCCTGTCGAGATCACCGTTTACGAGGATCGCTCCTTCACCTTCGTTCTGAAGACCCCGCCGGCAGCAGCTCTGCTGAAGAAGGCCGCTGGCATTGAGAAGGGTACCGAGAACCCGCTGACCCACAAGGTCGGCTCTGTCACCAAGGCGCAGGTTCGCGAAATCGCTGAGATCAAGATGGAAGATCTGT
The DNA here is from genome assembly GCF_056357055.1 of Bifidobacterium sp. LH_416. NCBI lineage: Bacteria > Bacillati > Actinomycetota > Actinomycetes > Bifidobacteriales > Bifidobacteriaceae > Bifidobacterium > Bifidobacterium sp. LH_416. The sequence continues at coordinate 314,989 of NZ_JBKEVJ010000003.1, forward strand.
CTGCTCGCGACATCGAAGCCGGCATGAAGATCATCGAGGGCACTGCTCGCTCGATGGGCATCACGGTTACGGACTGATAAGGAGATAGACAGATGGTAAAGCGTTCCAAGAAGTACCGCGAAGCCGCTGAGCGCGTCGATCGCAACAACCTCTACACCGCCAACGAGGCCATCGCTCTCCTGAAGAGCATGCCCTCCTACAACTTCGACCAGACCGTCGAAGCTGTGTTCCGTCTGAACGTTGACCCGCGCAAGGCTGACCAGCTCGTGCGTGGCACCGTCAACCTGCCTCACGGCACTGGTAAGACCGCTAAGGTCCTCGTGTTCGCTCGTGGCCCGAAGGCCACCGAAGCTACCGAGGCTGGCGCTGACATCGTCGGTGATGACGACCTGATCGCAAAGGTTCAGGGCGGCTTCCTCGACTTCGACGCCGTGGTTGCTACCCCGGACATGATGGGCAAGGTCGGCCGTCTGGGCCGTGTGCTCGGTCCGCGTGGCCTGATGCCGAACCCGAAGACCGGCACCGTGACCATGGATGTCACCAAGGCCGTCAAGGACATCAAGGGCGGTAAGATCGAGTTCCGTGTCGACAAGAACGGCAACCTGAGCTTCCTCATCGGCAAGATGAGCTTCGATGAGTCCGCTCTGGACGAGAACTTCAAGGCTGTTGCCGACGAAGTCAAGCGTCTGAAGCCGTCCACCGTGAAGGGCCGTTACCTGACCAAGGCAACCATCACCTCCACGATGAACCCGGGTGTTCCGGTTGATCCGAACACCCTGGCCTGAGCGAGGCTTTAGCTGTAACAGCTAACTTAAGGGACTTTCCGCAAGGAAAGTCCCTTTTTCTATGCCATTGTGAGTATTGCCGACTACTGAGCCGAGGATCCGTTAGGAAAAGGCATCAGTATGCTGACTACAACAAAACCATCCTGATACTGCATATCAATAATGCCGTCGTACTGGTTCACAATCGAACGAACCACGCGCAATCCGATGCCATGGTAGCGATTGTCTTGCTTGGTAGTGCGCAGTAATTGATTCTCAGTCAATACATTATGGCTGGAACGATTACTGATTGTGATTTGCAGAAATCCTTTAGTCTGCCGTACCTCAATATGTAATTCCCGGCCGCCTTCGGCTTCTTTGAGACTTGCATCAATCGCATTATCCAGCAGATTCAGCGTCAGCGCACACAAATCCTGATCTTTGAATGGCAGGTTCGGCGGCACCACAAGATGAGTAGTCACAGTGATTCGCTTACGACGAGCCTCGCCGATTTTCTGCGTGAGCACCAAATCCAATGTTGGATTACCAGTGTTGATTTCTTCCATTTCCGTAAGACGAAAATTCAGTTCCGTATCAAGATAGTGCTCGAGCGTTTCATAATCGTGCTGTTTCACCAGCGCATCGATATAGAAATACGTGTTTTTCATTTCGTGCCGTTCCTTGCGGAACTGATCGATTGCTGCGCGAGAACGTTCGAACTGCTCAACCTGAGCGTTCAATCGTGTGTTCATAGCGGTTATTTCAGCATTGTGCTGCAATTCAGTGATGGCAAGATAGGTCGCACATAGTTCAGTGAAACCAGCCAAAACACAACGAGATTAAACGCCAGCATAAGACCATCATTGGCGCCAAACATTGTGCCAGATAATGTGGCGATGGCGGTGACGGTGAATATGCAGAGTGACGAAATCAGCCAGTACCGTTTCGGCAGCCGCACCGACGGCGCAAAACGGATAAGAAACCATCCGCATGCCGCCAAGAGCAGGTAATACGTCAGGTACCATAGGCTGGCATACCAGGGGCCGGAATGAAGAACATCAACTCCTGTAATGATTGAGGCCAGAGGTATCAGAATGGATTTGAGCACTACCACAACAAAACCGGTGGCAACAATGAAGCCGCATTCGTTCAGGAATGTTCCGTGCAAAACGAATCGCGTAAATATCATCGTGCCAATCAGCAAAAACATCAGATACGCGGTGTAATTGCTATAAAGGATTTCCACCGGTCGGTATATCAGGAAAAACAGAACAGATGCGCTGATAACTGTTACCGTATGCCAAGCAGGCCGCAGCCGGATCTCATAATTGCAGGACACAATAATGAGCATGTAGAGAAACGAGCCCACCGCTTCCATACCTGCCCACGATGGTGAAAAGAGCGCAGTTATCAGTGCCATAATTCGCAAATCCCCACTACAACTACAACAACTACAACATATGCGCGCTGTGCGCGTCTTGTCCTGCAGCACTACTGCCGTTCATCAGAGCCATGAATGCCGCCTTGACTGCATCTCGATGACTCCGGCCAATCGGCAACATTCCGCGGTTATCAAGGGTGAGAGAATCCTTGCCAATGGAGAAGATGAATCGACAATTCACCAGATAACTTCGATGGCATTGCACAAAACCGTAGGGAGTCAGTTGCTGTGTCAACGCTCCTAGCCGGCACTGAATTTTCGTTTTGCCAGTAGCCGTAGTGAATAGGCACTGCTTACCCATCGCTTCGATGAACATAAGCTGCTGAATATCGAACGAATACACATTGTTAGAATGCAGTTCCTCAATAGTCACGAGCGTTTTGCTGGCGGTTTGCAGCTCACGGGATACCGCTTGAACCAGATGCGGCAATCCTTCCAAAAAGTGACTTTTGCGCAAAAAATATAACGGCTGCACTTCGAATGTTTGGAACACCATCTCCTCTTTGTTGGAGATGAACACAACCGCGGTTTGTGATCCAGCTTCGCGCAATTGGCGAGTCAGTTCAATGCCATTCAGCTTGGGCATATCAATGTCGAGGAACAGCACATCGTATTGTGCTCCATGCTCAATATCAGCAAACAGACGTTCCGGCTTATCGTATGGCTCGAACGTCATAGGCATGTTCGACGATGCAAATGCGCGGTCCAACAATTGCTCGATGTACGAGAGGCTGTTGACATCATCTTCGCAAATTGCGGCTTGATATCGTCTGGATGGTTGATGCTCCGCCTGCGCAGCCATAGTGGTCTCCTCCTCGATTCCTTGCTGACATTGTAGAAGGGACAAAGTCGTTGCAACAACCATGAACGTTGCGGTTCATTCCATATTCGCGCTGTTCGTTCTATATGAGCATTCTGCCGTTCTGGGTACGGGAAGCTATGAGTGACCAACAGTTGGCGCACATGGATGCGCGCCTCTCAACGAAGGAGAATGCAATGGCGAAGAAGGAACAACGGTGGGTCAAGCCGTTGATAATCGCTGCGATTGTGTTAGCAGTGATTGGCTTGGGATATCTGGCATATCGCAAGATCTATGACATGTTGTTTGGCGGTGCAGTCGCCGTCAGCATTCAGGATGTGTACACCACGCTGAATGCGATTAAATGGCCAATCATTATCGCATTGGTGGTAATCATTGCCTCGATTGTTGTCAGCGTTGTTATTCGTAGGCATCAATCCACTGCAGTAGTCAAGCTTGTTCGCTGGCAAACGGTTGCGGCATCGATTATTGCTGTTGTTGCTGCGTTCAGCATGATTACGCTCAACATCGAGTATTCGCTGATTAACAAGGTGATGACTGGATCCAGCGGCCTATCGGCAGCGACCAAGCAGACATCGCAGCAGCTGGGTGAGCAAATCACTGGCGAGGGCATCGTTCTGCTGAAAAATGATGGCAATGCACTTCCTATCAATACTTCCACCAAACTCAATGTGTTCGGCTGGGCTAGCACCAACGCAACATTCGGCGGTACTGGTTCCGGCAGTGTTGATGAGACCACAGCTGTTTCCTTGCTGGAAGGTTTGCATAACGCTGGTTTCCAAACCAACGAAACATTGACAAAGTTCTACACGGATTATCGCGCAGATCGCCCGTCGGTTGGCATGATGGATGTTGATTGGACGGTGCCGCAGCCCACGATTGATCAGTACGATCAGGCTGGCATTTTCGAAAACGCTAAGAATTATTCCGATACTGCGCTCGTGGTTATCTCTCGCTCGGGCGGTGAAGGCATGGATTTGCCGGACAAGTATTCCACTGATTCCAGCTACAACAAAACGTAGCAGGGCAGCGATGTGGTGTACTCCACTCAGGACGATGACATTGACAGCAACAAGTCATATCTTGAGCTGACGAACCGTGAAACACAGATGGTTGATCGCGTTACCAAGGAATTCTCCAACGTGTACGTGGTAGTCAATTCCGCAAGCCCGATGGAGCTGGGCTGGCTTGATCAATACAGCAGCATTAAAGCTGCATTGTGGTGCGGCGGCGCATCTGCAACCGGCTTCAACGCACTCGGCAATGTGCTGTCCGGCAAGATCAATCCGTCCGGACGCCTGGTTGACACGTACGTATACGACCTGCGCTCAACGCCTACGTTTAACAATTACGGCAACTTCACGTACAGCAATTCCACTGAAATTACCGGCTCCGACCAGAACGTTGCAAAGTTCGTCAACTATGTTGAAAACATCTATGTTGGCTACAAATATTGGGAGACTGCAGCAGCAGAAGGCATCATCGATTACGACCAAACCGTGCAGTATCCATTCGGTTATGGCCTGAGCTATACGACTTTCGATCAAAAGATTACTTCGTTCAATCGCTCTGGCGGCAAGACCACGGTGAAGGTTGCAGTGACGAACACCGGCAGCACTGCTGGCAAGGATGTTGTGGAACTGTACTTCACTCCGCCGTACTACAACGGTGGCATCGAAAAAGCCAGCACGAACCTGCTTGACTTCGCTAAAACCGATGAGCTTGCGCCTGGCGAATCGCAAACCGTGACGATTTCGTTCAACGACGAAGACCTCGCATCCTATGACGACCGCAATGCCAAGGCCTATGTGCTGGAACACGGCGACTATGAGATTACGTTGAATTCGGATTCGCATACCGTGCTTGATTCGCGCACATTCAGTGTCGATCAGGATGTGATTTACGACGATGCTCATGACGGTAAGCGTTCGACCGATCAGGTTGCCGCAACGAACCAGTTCGACGATGCTCGCGGCGATGTCACGTACCTGAGCCGCGCTGATCACTTTGCCAACTATGACGAAGCGACTGCTGCGCCAACGAATATGACCATGTCGAAGGATGAAATGGCTGTCTACACTGCCAAGTCAACGTTCGATGCAGCCGATTACGACGAAGGCGCAACGATGCCAACAACCGGCGCAAAGAACGGCTTGACCATTCAAGACATGACCGGCGTGGATTACAACGACGCAAAGTGGAATAAACTGCTGGACCAGTTAACCGTCGATGAGATGACCTCTGCAGTGGCCGATGGCGGATTCCACATGATTTCACTGAAGTCGATTAACTCCGGCGAATCAGTGGATTCGGACGGCCCTGCAGGTCTGTCGAGCAACTTCAACGCCAGCATGAAGGGCACCGCCTTCCCGCCGGCTGTGATGATTGCATCCACGTGGAACAAAGATCTGGCCAAGCAGCGCGGTAAGCAGGTTGGTATTGAAGGCAAAGAGCTTGGCATCACCGGTTGGTACGGACCTGCCATGAACATTCACCGGTCCGCTTTCTCCGGCCGTAACTTTGAGTACTACTCCGAAGACGGCACACTGTCCGCTTTCATGGGCGGTGAGGAAGTAGCCGGCGCAACCGAGCAGGGCATGATGACCTATGTGAAGCATTTTGCCTTGAACGATCAGGAAACCAACCGCACCAACGGTTTGTGCACTTGGGCAACTGAGCAATCCATCCGCGAGATTTACCTCAAGGCTTTTGAGCGTGCATTCAAGGATGGCAAGAGCTTGGCTGTGATGACCTCGTTCAACTCGATTGGCGCTCGCTGGGCAGGTAGCAACTCCTCGCTGCTGCAGTCGGTGCTGCGCGATGAGTGGGGCTTCCACGGTGCAGTTGAAACCGATGCTATGGATCCGCTGGCTGACTTCTATATGGATCTCAACCGTGGTATTCGTACCGGCCTAACGCATGGTCTGTCTATGACTGGCGGCGATGGATTGATTGCGAATACTGATTCCGCAGGCACTGTGACTGCTCTGCGTGCGGCCATGCACGACAACCTGTACGCGATTGCTAACTCCACAGCTGTTGAAAAGGATGCTTCGATGCCGATGTGGGCTAAGGCAGTTATTGCTGCTGATGTGGTGATTGCACTGTTCATTGTCGGTAGTGAAGTCCTGGCAGTACTGCGGTACCGCAAGCGTACGCAGGAGGCTGCCGTGACCGTCAGCCAGATTAATCAATGATTTCAATATCGATGTGATGATCTGACTGTGAAATATGCGATGGTTGTTCGTGAAGCATTTTCCTCCTTGATTGCCTGATGGCAGCCATCTACCTGAGTGGGTGATATTCAAGCACTGCCCTGCTTGAATATCACCCTTTACTTATATGCGGATCGGGGATTTCCCCTCCTCTTCTGGATTCCTTCTTTGAGGGGAGTTGAACCAAGGGTGAATTCTTGCGACACGCTGGTTGGCGAGTTGGTGTTGTTACTTCCGGGTGATGTGTGTGGGGATATCCTGTGTGTAGGACAGCGAAATATGCTGTTTGCGACACGCCGAGGAAACCGCGCCATGACGCCGGTTCCCGGGTTTCTTGCGCTCTCTGGTTTGCGTTGGTTTGTTTTTTCGTGTAGGTTATTCATCTGTTGCCGCTCGGCACGGCGGGTCCTTCTCCTGGAGGGTTGGCCTGCTGGTGTGGTGGTGGTTTGAGAACTCAAGAGCGTGTTTGTACTACTTCTTTATAGTCAATGATTGCCAGCTTGTTCCGAGCCTGATGGTTTGTCCGTCGGGTCCTTGGTTGGTTGAATCGGAATGAGGTTTTTTGTGTGAGCGTCCTTTCCTTATTAGGACGTTCTCGTCAATTTTTGTTTTGTGAGTCATCTTTTCGGATGCTTTTCATGAATGTTTTTTTGTGGAGGGTTCGATTCTGGCTCAGGATGAACGCTGGCGGCGTGCTTAACACATGCAAGTCGAACGGGATCCATCAAGCTTGCTTGGTGGTGAGAGTGGCGAACGGGTGAGTAATGCGTGACCGACCTGCCCCATGCTCCGGAATAGCTCCTGGAAACGGGTGGTAATGCCGGATGTTCCAGTTGATCGCATGGTCTTCTGGGAAAG
>NZ_JBKEVJ010000004.1:0-315025 GCF_056357055.1 Bifidobacterium sp. LH_416
CTGGGCCGTATCTCAGTCCCAATGTGGCCGGTCGCCCTCTCAGGCCGGCTACCCGTCGAAGCCACGGTGGGCCGTTACCCCGCCGTCAAGCTGATAGGACGCGACCCCATCCCATACCGCAAAAGCTTTCCCACACCACCATGCAGCGGTGTGGAGCATCCGGCATTACCACCCGTTTCCAGGAGCTATTCCGGAGCATGGGGCAGGTCGGTCACGCATTACTCACCCGTTCGCCACTCTCACCACCAAGCAAGCTTGATGGATCCCGTTCGACTTGCATGTGTTAAGCACGCCGCCAGCGTTCATCCTGAGCCAGAATCGAACCCTCCACAAAAAAACACGAAAAATGTCATTGCAGAAAGCATCCGAAAAGATGACTCTCAAAACAAAAATTGACGAGAACGTCCTAATAAGGAAAGGACGCTCACACAAAAAACCTCATTCCGATTCAACCAACCAAGGACCCGACGGACAAACCATCAGGCTCGGAACAAGCTGGCAATCATTGACTATAAAGAAGTAGTACAAACACGCTCTTGAGTTCTCAAACCACCACCACACACAAACCGATCCGGACCCGTATTCTCCCTTCCGGGAGGAACCCGAACCGCTCAGCGGCAGCGAAGGAATAACTTACACGAAACCAAACAACAACGCAAACCCACCAAACCAAAAACCACGAAAACCATTGGAAAGACACGCTTCGCCCGGCGTGTCGAAAACGCTGGTTCTCGCATCATCAACGCCACCATAGCTTGCAAAACAACCGCAAACTGCCCCAAATATGTTTCACACCGGCGTGTCACCCACACAATCCTTCCCCTATCAACTCCAAACCAGCCCCAACACAACAACAGAACAGCCGAATCCGCTCACGACCATCTATGGGCAGGATGGACAGCCAAGCGGATTCGACTGCTCAGTTTCAGCAATATTCAGTTATGAAGGCACCGAGCCAGCAGGAGGAAAGCCACCCGGCGCACGATGTATTGAGGTGAGAATACGGAACAGTTACTCGGCTCCAATCACCTTGGCCTTGCGCTTACGCTGCTTCGGTTTGCGATACAACTCAGGGCGTCGCTTCTCATCGCGAGCGCGCATCACCATGCGGGTGATCAGCAACGCAACGATAAGTGCAATAACCACATCCACTGCTACCAAGGTCTTCTTCCACGGACTCATCGTGATATGCAATGTGGAGCCTGGAGTAATACCGTTCATGGCGTTCGAGTTGGCGGTCATGTACGCGATGTTATGAATGGCGTTGCGCATAACCGTACGAGCAGTTGCGCTGTCGTAATCGGAAGCGTTATATCCGGGAGCCTGAATCATATACATATCGGTTCCGGCGCGGATAATCATGTCTCGTTCGGTCTTCGACTTCGACATGAACAGATCCGTGACCACAGCACCATGGAAATTCCATTCGCCACGGAGCACATCAGTGAGCAAGCCGTGATGGGCAAAGCCCATCACACCACCGATGAAGTTCTGGGCGGACATCATCGCCGTAGCGGAACGAATGGTCTTGGTCTGCATCTTGCCGTTGGTGTCCAGATACTGCTCGGTGCTGCGCGCCTCCTGTACGGCGATCTGGAATGGCTTCAGGTACAGTTCGCGTACCGCCTGCTCATTCGCCCATGTTGCCAAGCCTTCGGAACGGTAGCTTTCCTGGTCGTTGAGTGCAAAATGCTTGAGGTAGCTGAACACACCCTTGTCACCTACGCCACCGATTGCAGCTGCAGCCAGCTTGCCCGACAACAAGCCATCTTCGGAGTAATACTCGTACACACGGCCGGAGAACGGGGATCGATGAGTGTTCACAGCTGGCGCATACCAACCGTTAAGCCCAGCTTGCAACGCCTCTTCGCCAAGGCATTCGCCCACCTGGCGCAGCAAATCCACGTTCCAGGTTGCAGCCATCACGTTGGCACCAGCCCATGATGAGGCACCCTCAATGCTCCAGCCCATCGCACCATCCTTGTCGACGGTCGTAGGCTTGCCAATCGAAAGCACATCCTTGGTCTGGTAGGCGGCCATGTACAGCAGCGATTGAATATCGCTCTTGTCACCTTCCCAATCGATCTGATCGAGCAACTGATCCCACTTGGGGTCATCGTATGCCAGACCGCGAAGATCAATCAGTGACAGACCATTGTCGGCATTGGAGGTCGGCTGCTTGGCGGCGTACACTTCGCTGCCCTCGACATTGCCGAGTTTGGCGTCTGTCTGTGGATCGTAGTTATCCCACCATGAGAACTCGTCCAACGCGACCTGAGGAGCCTTGCCCTTGCGATCCTGAGGAGCGGTCGGGAAGGTGCCAGTCCAATCGGAGCGGCTCAGCTGAGTCACCGAAGCGTCATCCATGTATGCGTTCAGCGTCTCGAACTCATTGCTGGCGGCAACATACTTGCCGGATTCAGGTTCGTTCGTAATGGTGCCATCGTCGTCCATCACTGACTGTGCCTGCTTGTCGGCAGTAGTCGGGTTATCATCCGTAAACCACGTGGTTTCATCGACGGAAATCGTGCGGGAATCGATAACGTCATGCGAATTGTTCTTCAGCTCGATGGCATAATCACCGGCTTCCAGCACATATGCGCCAGTCGTACCGTTATCGTTTGCGTGATGGTAGTCGTAGGAGGCCATGTCGTCCCTGTGGAACGTCAGCTTCACCGTAGTGGATTCGCCGGGTTGCAGTTCATCGGTCTTATCGAATGCGCCCAGCACAGTAGCGGATTTCTCAACCTTGTTCGCACGGTCATAATCGGTGTATGGCGCCGTGTAGTACAGCTGAACCACGTCCTTGCCGGCAGTTTGGCCAGTATTGGTGACCGTCACCTGGGCTTCGATATCGCCGTCATGTTCTTCGACGGATTCCAGTTTCTGGTCGAAGGTGGTGTAACTCAGGCCATAGCCAAACGGGTATGCCACGGCTCCGGAAACCGTCACGCCGCCTTTGCCGTCCAACTGGCCATAGACGAATTGAGGATCTTCGACATCGGCGGTTTCGTAATAGCGATAGCCAATGTAGATGCCTTCCTCATATTCGACGTAAGGACGGTCAATCGTGCCAAAACCGGCGCCGGGGATAACATCCCCGAGCAATTGGTTATCCACGAATTTAGCGTTGGTGTAACGGTAGTCGCCAAAGTTGGCATAGGTCGGGTCCTTGGTGAAATCCGTGGCATAGATATCGGTCAAACGGCCGGACGGATTCACCTCGCCACTGAGGATCTTGCCCAGCGAGGCAAAACCACGAGATCCGGCAGTGCCCATCCATACAATGGCATCAGCTTCGAGTTCCCCGCTCATCAGAGGGGTCACTTCCATCGGATTCGCAGCGTTGAGCACCACGACGACCTTGCCGCAATGCTCTTTGGCGGCACGAATGGTGTTCTTCTCGTTTTCGGTCAACGCCAGATAATGCGGCGTGCCATCGTCGTAGGCGTAGGTGCGCTTGTCAATGCCTTCGGAGCCGTTGCGCCGAATGAACACCAAACCTGTGGTGCCTTCAGCGTTATCGATCTTCTGGTAGATCGACGGATCGTATTCATAGATGCGGGCCGACTCGCCTTTATCCATAATCGCCTGCAATGAATTCTTGTCCGAGTCCAAGGCCGGCGTGCCTTTGGCGGCGTCTGGAGCGGTCGCTGTAGCATCGTTCATGGCTGTAACAGCGGACTTGTTGATGGTGAAATGATCGGAGAGGCCCTGTTCGATGGTCACCATGTCTTTGTCGGTCGTCGCTGCGGCGCCTGTGCCGGAATAGACGGGATTCAGATATCCGTAACCGAATGGCGTCACCGTGCTTTTCTCGGCGAGCGGCAATGTGCCATTGTTCTTCAGCAGCACAATGCCTTCATCCGCCACTTGTTCGGAAACTTTGTCGCTGGCGGCCTTGGCTTCAGTAAGGGATCCGGTTTCCTTGGCGTTATAGGTGGCGTCCCAGGTTTCGGTACCTTCCGCCTTATTGATTTGAAGAGTGCCACCGCCCAGGTAGCTATCCAGAACACTGGAAAACATGCTGCCTGCCACAGTAAGCGCCACTGCAATCACCGTTAGCATGGTGACGATGGGTATCCATATTCTTCGGAAGGTACGATTGCTCATCTTGAGCTTCGGGGTCTTTGGCGAAGCCATCTCTTTCTCCTGTCTGCAATGGGAAAAGAACCCTTCAATCAGCTTCGATGCTGAGTGGTTCTCAATTGTCCGACATCACAAACGTATAAGAAATCGTAGGAAGGCACGTTGCCAACCGCATGGGTGGTTATTTTCATTGCATGGAACGCACGGAAGCTCACGGTGCCATCCGGCGAGCGCAGTCCGGCTAGCACATCAGTCCGGCAATGGAATAACCGCGGACAGGGAGAACATGCCATTCACGCCGCTCATGCGCAGCTCCCCATGATATTTCCGTACTTGGTAGGCAATGGACCGAGTACCGAATCCATGGAAGCGCGTATCGCTTTTGGTGGTGACCGGCAGTCCATCGCGCATGACGAGTTCGCCAACGTAATAATTCTGTTCTTCACATATCAGCAGACGTCCAATCGTCTTGACAGTGAGACTAATCGTCTTTTTCCCTGGATCATCGCACTTGACGGCACTCTCAATCGCATTGTCGAGTATGTTGCCGAACAGTGCATATATATCGGATGATTCCATGAAATCCAAGGGCCTGCCGTCTACCATGCAAGTCAACGTTATGCCGTGAGACGAGCAGTACAGGCTCTTTTCCGTAAGCAGTACGTCCATTGCTTCATTACCGGTATGGAATATGGAATCATAGACGCGAATGGAATCCTCAATCTGGCGTATTGACGCATCCGATGGCCGTCCGTCGGCATCTCGGTACAGCGACGCAAGATTCTTACGGATATCGTGACATTTGATATTAATCAGCTCGATATTCTCTTTGGCTAATTCGTAATGCTGCTCCTGCAATCGATTGATCTGGCGCATGACTTGTAAATCGTTCTGCAATCGATCGTTCGAAGAGGCGAAGGTCAGCGTCAGCAATCCCAGCGCCGTGCAGATGGCGTCATATACAAAGCACACCATCTGCGACTGCAACGGGAGCGTCAGCACAAAGAAGAGATTGAATACAACAACCAATACCAGCAACGCCATGCCGCCGATAATCCATGCGGCAGCATACCGGACTTTGTCATCATCAATATCGAATCGGCGCGCGAAACACAGCCATATTGCGCCATATACGGCAACATAAACCGTGACATACATTACGTAATACGTCGGCGTGAAATAGAACGATGAATCAGTGCGTCCACTGCCAATCATCACAAGTTTCATCGTGTCATAAGCGATGTGCTGGGCCGCATACCCGGCAGCTACCACCACCAATGCTTCCAACCATGAAGCCCGTGTCACAAACCGCAGCAGCAGAACGAGTACTACCACATGAGCAAGGTAGTAGAACAAACTGAACGTATAGTTAGGCACCATCAGCTCAGACATCACATACGACATATCCGTAGGTGATAGGCAAGCCACCAATACCACCAATGGCAGTACTATCAACCTCCAGTTCTTCCTCCACCCACAATGCCGGGAGAATAGTAATGTGCCGGCCAACAGCTCAATCATGAAGAAGCCGAGCCGGAGATCGAAATGCACTAACATCACTGCTCACTCACCCTCCGTAATAGGCGGCGAGGGCCTGCATCAGGGGTCTGCGTTTGGAGCGGGAGACGGGCAAGGTGGTGCCGTCGACCACTACGCTGTCGTTGGTTACGGCCTTGACCCATTCGAGATTGACCAGGCAGTAGCGGCTGGCGGCGGCGAAGTGCACCGGCTCTAGGAGCTCGGCGGCTTCTTTGAGACTGGACCATACTTTGTATGCCACATGTTCCGTGTGGTAGATGACTTCGTGACCGAGTACCTCGACATATCGCACGTCATGCGAGGACAAGAACTGCGTGCCCGTGCCTACGGTCAGCGGAATCGTGACGCCTTGGCGTTTGGCTACGAGCTCCTCCACTTTGTGCATTTTGAGCGCGAAACTGAAGTATTCGAGTGGTTTGACAAGGTATCCGATAGCGTCCACGTCATAGCCCACGGCCGCGTATTGGGCCATTTTAGTAGTAAAGACCAGCACCACATGACTATCGATCTCGCGCAGACGATGTGCGGTTTCCAGGCCGTCGATGCCGGGCATCTCCACATCGAGGAACATGGCATCGAACTCGGCTTGGTAGTCATCGAGGAATGATTCACCGTCTGCGAATCGGGTGATGGTGTATGCCGGGTTCGCGGCACTGCCCGTGGCACTGTTCGCAACAGTGTCGCCGCGCTCGACATAGTACCGCTGAATCATCTCGGTTGTGCGAGCGGCATCAGTATCGTCATCATCAACGATGGCAATGCGAATCATGGTCTCTCCCTCCATGCTCCATGCGTATTTGCCACGGTATCGCAATTTGACTGTTTTTCGCGAACCGGGACAAAAATCTCGCCTATCGCCGAAAGCAGCAAATTCAAAAATGGCGGAATTCCGCGGTTTTGCTGAGCGGCCTTTCCTTGATATACCCCGAGAATCTGCCACGGTTGCATAATTTGGCCTGTTTTTACGAACCGTGGCACAGATTTTTGCCACGGTATGCTCATCAATCGATTGATTGATATACCGGGACACACCATCGGCGCAATGCAACAGCAGCGCAACGTTATTGCTGGCGCAAAAGCACAAAAGTGGCCCGCTCTGGTTTCAGCAGAACGGGCCACTCTGTGTTGTTATTCAGTTATTGATATTGCCTCAGGCCTCGGCCGGAGCTTCGACTGCAACAGCCTGCTTGCGGCGCTTGAGGTACTTCATGATGGTCAGCACCTCGAGGCCAACCACCAGAACTGCGGTCACGCCCCAGACCGCGTACATGGCGGTCTTCCAAACCGGAGTTTCAACCTCAGGTTCACCATTCTCGTACTGCCAGCCGTTGGCCACGGTGTACAGGATGTTGTGAGCAGCGGTACGCATGGCCTTGACGGAGGTGGCGGACTTGTCGCTCACGTGGTTGGTGGTCACCGTGGTGGCGAGCATGGAGTCGTTACCGTTGCGGATTTCCTGGTCGGCATCCTGGTAGCCACGGCCGCGGAAGTAATCCGTCAGCACGAAGCCTTGGAAGCCCCATTCGTCGCGCAGCACCGTGTTGAGCAGGTTAGGCGAAGCAGCGGCGTAGGTCGGGCCCACGTAGTTGAACGCGCTCATCACAGCCTGGGCACCGCCTTCCTTGACGCTCATCTCGAACGGACGCAGGTAGGTTTCGCGCATGGCCTGTTCGCTGACCCAAGTGGTCAGGGTCATCGTACGGTTGGTCTCCTGCTCGTTCAGGGCGAAGTGCTTCATGAAGGAGTACACGCCCTTTTCGCGGGCACCGGCAATCTGCTGGGCGGCCATCACGCCGGAGAGCAGGGAATCCTCAGAGAAGTACTCGAAGGTACGGCCTGCGTAGGCGTTGCGGTGCAGGTTCATAGCAGGTGCATACCAGCCGGCCACGTGCATGTCGTGAGCCATGTCGCCGATCATCTCACCGAACTGCTTGGCGAGGTCACGGTTCCAAGTGCAGGCGAATGCGGTGGAGGCAGGGAAGCCGATGGAGCCAATGCCGGTGAAGTTGTTGTTCAGCGAAGCCGGGCCGTCGGCGTCGGTCACCTGAATCTTGCCCACAGAGGTCACGGCTGGGGTGCCATAACCGCCGTTGGCGATCAGGGAGTCCATGTCGTCGAAGGTCAGCTGGTCAAGCAGCTTGTCCCACTGAGGATCGTCGTAATCCTTACCGTAGAGGTCGGAAAGCTTCACACCGTTCTTGGCACCAGTGGTCGGCATCTCATCGGAATCATCATTATGCTCGGCAGGATCATAGTTACCGTTGTTGGTGTATTCGGACTTGATCTTGTCGCTCATGCTGAAATCGGTGGGAGCCGCAGTGGCTTCTTCGTAGTTGGCGAAGTGGTCGGCGCGAGACAGGTAGGTCACGTCACCTTCGGCGTTCTGGAACTGGTTGGTGGCCACGATCTTGTCGCCATCATGGGTGTTGTCTTCGCTGTTGTAGGTGATGGTCTCCGGCACGTTCACGGTGGCGGAATCGATCACCGTGTGGGAGTCGGACTGGAGGGAAATCTCGTAGTCGCCCTGTTCCAGCACCCAAGCCTTGGCATCGTGCTCGTCATAGGAAGCCATGTCGTCGTCATCGAATTCGATCTTCACGGTCTCGGATTCGCCCGGCTTCAGTTCCTTGGTCTTCTCGAAAGCGGCCAGGTTCACGGAAGCCTTCTCGATGCCACCGTTGGTGTATGGCGGGTTGTAGTAGGCCTCGACCACATCCTTGCCGGCCTTGTCGCCGGTATTGGTCACGGTCACATCGAAGCTGACCTTGCCGTTCTTATAGGAGAC
Source organism: Bifidobacterium sp. LH_416 (assembly GCF_056357055.1). Classification (NCBI taxonomy): domain Bacteria; kingdom Bacillati; phylum Actinomycetota; class Actinomycetes; order Bifidobacteriales; family Bifidobacteriaceae; genus Bifidobacterium; species Bifidobacterium sp. LH_416. Next base: position 8,414 of record NZ_JBKEVJ010000004.1, read on the forward strand.
GTCGCCCATCTCCTGGGAGAAGGTGGTGTAGCTCAGGCCGTAGCCGAACGGGTACTGCACCAGATCGTCGTAGTTGATCAGACCTTCGTCGGCAGCGGTCTCGTAGAACTTGTAGCCCACGTAGATGCCTTCGCTGTAGTTCACGAAGGTCGGGGAAACGTGCAGCTTGCTACCGGTACGATCGTCAATCACCTCAACGGCCAGGTCATCCACGTTGTCGTAATCGAAATCACCGAAGTTGTTGGACGATGGGTTCTTGCTCAGATCCTTCAGGAAGGTGTCGGAGGTCTTGCCGGACGGGTTCACATCACCGGCGAGGACTTCACCGAGTGCGGAGAAACCGGTCTGGCCAGCAGGCGGGCACCACAGCACGGACTGAATCTGCGGATAGTCATTGAGGAAGTCAAGCTGGAAAGTGTTAGCACCGTTGTAAACCAGGGTCACCTTATCAAAGTTCTTGGTGACCAGGTCCAGCATGTTACGCTCGGTCTGGCTCAGCTGCAGGAAGCCTTCGCCGTCCTGGAAGTCCTCGTAATCCTTGGAATTGTTGGTGTAGGTGATGCCTTCGGCCTTCATGTTCATCGGTAGGTCAGCGCCTTCGCCGCCAACGCGGGTGATGACCACAACAGCCTCATCAGAGAAGGACTTGGCATCGGAAATCAAGGAATCGGAGTACTGATCGGCCGGCACTTCCGGCAGGGTCCAATCCTGGGCCCACATGCCCACTTCCGGACGATCCTTGCGGTAATCGGTGTACAGCTTGGTCAGTTCGCTGTTGGTCTCCAGGCCGGCTTCCTTCATGCCGTCGAGCAAGGAAACGGTCGGGTACTGCTCAGACATGGAGCCGGAACCGGTGCCGCCGTAAACCGGGCTGGTGGAGCCCCAGCCGAACACGTTGACCTTTTTGCCGGAGAGCGGCAAATTGTCATTATCGTTCTTCAGCATCGTGATGGCCTCGGCCTGCACGTCCTTAGCCAGCTTGTTGGCTGCGGCAACCGTGTCATCAGACAACATGTACTTGGTGATGGTGGCATTGTTCAGCAGCGTGGCCAGCGGGCCGGAAAGCATCATGGACACGGCCACGACGATGCCCACGAGAGCCACGAGCCAGGACTCAGAATGAATAAGCTTGCGGTTGGCAACAGCCTTCACCGTCTTCTTATTGACGGCGAACGTGATGATGATGGCCAGCACCAGCAGAATGCCAACGGCCACCAGATAGGGGATCACCGAATTGATGACGCCCATCACATCAGCCATGTTGATTTGCAGCATGGGTTCTCCTCCTTGATTCTTACCTTTGCGCGGCATGTGCGTCCAGTTCCGATACCGTTATCGAATCCGAACCGCGGCCTATGGACCTGCCCTGTCCATGTTGACCGCTGAAGAACTTGCCCGCTTGGCACTCCATTGGGTTGCTACGCTGACACGTCCTCGATGCCGATAACTCTAGGGTTGCAGATTCTTTCCAGCCGTGAAGAGCTCTCCGCCTATCCTGTCATTTCGGACGCATAATCTGCTATCACACAATCTCAGCGAAACTCAGCCACAATGCGTGAATGGCTGTTTTGAGTACGTGAATGGCAGTTATTTGCAACGCTTATCTGCAGCCCATATCGCGAAGAGCCGCAAAGCATCACGCAGCTCTCACCTACCCACAGCTAGGATGGAGCACATGAGCGATTTGAACGCGTTGAATCTTGAACCTGGTGAAGTAGTTGGCGGCTACACGTTGATATCCCGCCTTGGCTCAGGTGCTATGGGTTCCGTATGGCGGGTGCGCGATGACGGCGGTCAAACTTACGCGATGAAGATTCTTCGTGATTCGCTTGCCGATGATTCCGGCAGCAATGCGTCCGGCTCCAACGCCGGCAATCCCGCGGCTCATGACCCGAATCTCAAGGAGGACGTGACTCCCCGCGAGCGCCTGCGCCGCGAGGCCATGGCGTTGAAAAAGGTCAATCATCCTGGTGTCTGCGGCATTGTGGATATGGAACTCGATGATTCGCTGGCATTTATTGTCACCGAATTGATTGAAGGCAAGAATCTTAAGGATGATGTGGCCATTAATGGCCGGTATGTTGGCGATGATCTGGAGCGTTTGGCTCGAAAGCTGATCGATGCTACTAAGGCTGTGCATGCAGCCGGCATTATTCATCGTGATATTAAGCCTACGAATGTGATGGTGTCCGCTACTGGCCCGGTACTGGTGGATTTCGGTATTGCCATGGGTGAGGGTGAAAGTCATGTGACTCGCACCGGATTGGTTATGGGTACTCCTGGTTTTATTGCCCCGGAAATCATTGATGGTGCTGAGGCTGACGATATGACCGATTGGTGGTCGGTGGCGTCGGTGCTGGCGTTTGCTGCCACGGGAGCCCCGGTCTTCGGCACGAAGCCAATGATGGCAGTACTGGAGCGTGCGGCTGCGGGCAATGCGAATCTCACTGGACTGCCAGCCGGCACATTGGCGGCTTTCCGCGCAGCGTTGAATCCTGATCGTGCGCAACGTTGCACGCCTGATGAGCTGTTGCATGCGATTGCTCTTGATGCGTTGAATCCTTTGGCTTGGCAGAGTTCTTCGGCCAGCCCGTTCGGCGCAGGTGCTATTGCTGGCGCTCCGACTGCGATTGTTGCCGCACCTACCAGTGCAACCGAGGTGATGCCCCCTTTTGGCGGCAACGCTGACGGCAATACTGCTGATAACGACGGCGATTACGCTGAAACCGCGATTCTTAATACACCGGATAACGAGCCGGATAAGAACAATCCGCGTACGTTGTGGCGCGCAGCCGATGCAATTCGGACCAGAACATTGCTGGCTGAAGATGCGCCTACGGTTGCCTCGCCGGCAAACGCTACCGCAGATGCCACTACAGCCGCTACAACCGCTGTTTTTCCGCACGTAGACGCCCCAGATCAGGCTACGCGCGTACTGCCGGATACTGCAGAACCGGCTACTGCAATCCTCCCGCCAAGCCCTCCAACTCCTCCAGCTCCATCATTCCCACCGGCAGTCCCCTCATTCCTGTCCCCAGTGCCATACAGTTCGGCAGCCGGAAACCCAGCTGCCACAAGCCCAGCAATGCCACCGGATGCGAACCCGGCTGTGCGCCCTGCTGTGCAGCGCATGATTGATCAAACTGCTCAGGCTGTGCCGACTGAAGCTTTGGTGCAGAATTCTCTCGCGCCGAATCCGGCTGATGTAAAGCGTGGCGAATACTTGCAGCGCGGCACGTTACCGTTGTTCTTGCTGGCTATCCCTTTGGCTTTGCTCGCTGCCAGTTTCCCGTTGATTGCTATTGCGGCAGCAGCTGTACTGCTGTGGATTATTCTGACGTTGGCATACAACACCGAGTCCCAGCTTGAGCGCGAAGGCAGGCGCGGCGGCGAGCGCAAAGGCTCTGACGCACTTATTCGCGTGGCTTCACTCCCCTGGCATTTGGTGAAAGGATTATTGCTGTCGCTGCCTCGCTTGGCATTGCTGATCATTATTGATATTGCTGGCACAGCGGTGGCTGCCATCGCGTTGGCGTTGCCGATTGAGTCACCTATCATCTGGAATTTCACAGCTGACTGGAGTGTTCTGGTACCACTGCTCATCGATATGCCGTACTCGGCTTCCGGCTTGACTCTTGGCGGGTTTATGGCAATTGGCTGGCTTATCACAGCGTTCGGGCCACAGGCCATGATGATGCGCTTGGGAGCCGGCGTATTGCGTGGCTTGGCACCTCAGCAGCCGAGCGTTGCCACTGGTCTCAATGCATTCGGACAACCATTGCAACCGGTTGCTGCACCAATCCGTGGTCATCGTGGCACTGTGATGTTCACCATATGGCTCATTATCACTTTGGCTTTAGCAGCACTGCCTGTGATGGGCATGCCTATTAGCTGGATTCCGTTGGTATGACTGGGCTAGCGAACCGTACGCGCATCCCATAACCACGATGCGCCGCGCACGTGAACGCTGATAGCTACCCACAGAACCATCCTGGCTTTCACATGGAATTCACTTCCAATCAGCTCTCAGCACAGTCTTCCTCAGTACTGGCCATTATGATTAGCCCCAGCATTTGAACGATTATCGAACTCATTTCAGGGGGATTGTTATGGCCGACTCCAAGCGTCCAGCCAAGCGCGTCACGCGTGCAGAGCGTCGTGCAGCTGAAGAGGCCGAACGCCAAGCGCGCGAGGCTCAGGCAGCCAAAGAACGTAAGCAGCAGACCATCATCGGCATCATTGTGGTAGCCATTGTGGTGGCTCTGGTGGCCGTGATTGGTGTGGTTATTTACCGCAATATCGCTGGAAGCAGCTCTAGCGCCACTGACGTCTCTTCTGCATACAGCAAGATGCAGGCCGTAAAAACCCAGCCTTCCAAGGCGGATGACAAGGGCGGCTTCCTGATTTCCAAGGATGGCTACGGTAAGAAAACCGCTGATGTGCCTACCGTGGGCATTTATATGGAGCCGTTGTGCCCGGGCTGTGCTTCGGTGAACCGTCAGCTTGATCCGACGCTAGTCAAGATGATGAACGCCGGCCAGCTCAACCTGGATCTGCACTTCCTGAACTTCCAAGACAACAAGAGCTCGGACAACTACTCCAACCGTGCGTTCAACGGCGCTATCTACATCGCCGAGCACGATAGCGACCCGAACCATCTGATGAACTACCTGTCCAACATTTACGCTGAGGACTTCCAGCCTGGCGAGTTGGACAACTACGTGTCCGTCAATAACAGCAAGCTGGAGAAGCAGGCTGTGAAGGCTGGCGTAAGTGAGGATGTGGCCAAGGCTGCGTTCAGCGGCAAGAACGAGTACGTGGAATGGCTTTCCGCGTCCAACGATTACACGATTGCTCGCCCGGAACTGTTCTCCAGCTCTGGTGCCTTCTCCTCCCCCACGCTGACCATCAACGGCACCTATTGGAGCCTGAACAACATTACTTTGGCGAACACCACCATGGTTGACGGCTTCCTGAAGGCTGTGGGCTTGAAGTCCGATCAGGTCGGCGTGGAAGGTAGCCTGCCGTCTATCGGAGCGAATAAGAAGCCGATTGACATCACGGCCTGAGTGAGCGAAACGCGTACAGCCGCTCACCGGTAATCGTGCAAATGGGGCTCTCCCTTTTCAGACAATTCATCACGATTCGTCAGAAAGGGGGAGCCCCATTTGCATGCTTCGAACCGTTCCGACACAAATTCAGCGCGTTGGCATAACTGCTGGTATGATTGCCACTTGTTCAAAACGTTCATCGTTGATGTTGCATTTTGAATATGCCTCTTTAGCTCAGATGGCCAGAGCGGCCGCCTTGTAAGCGGCAGGTCGTCGGTTCGATCCCGACAAGAGGCTCGTTGCGCGGGAAAAAAGCGTATCATGGTAACAGGGATGCGCAGTTGCTTCCCGCGTATAACTAAGTCTTACTTTGAGTAAGTTCTCCAGGAGCCTTCCCCCAACTTATGGCTTCCTGGAATGAGGGCGGAGCGTCCCCCAACCAGCTCCGCGCCTTCCAGGGGGCGGGACATCCCCTTCTCTCCCGCCCCCTTTTTCTTTTATTCGCGCCCACATCCGAGCAGGTATGGTAACGGTGCTTTTGCCCCGAGCACCCCGAACCAGCCCAACCGTTACGATGGTGGGCGGTAACTATTCGCAATCAGGAAGAGATGGACATGGCACGGCGTTGGACCCCGCAGCGGTTTGTTACACTGCGTCGCATCCGCGTAATTGCTTGCATTGTGGCGCTTACAGCGTCAATGGTGGGATCATTTGCGTTCACCGCGCGCAAGTCAGTGGCTTTAAACGTAAACGGCAAAACCACTCAGGTCACTACCTATGCAATGACGGCAACGCGACTGCTTGAAGAGCAGGGCATTGATGTCAAATCCCACGATATTGTTCAAACTTCTTCCGGCGATCGCCTTGCAGACCATTCTGTGGTTACCGTGCGTTCCGCGTATCAGACCACCATCAATATTGATGGCACAGCAGTACCATTCTGGACTGTGGCTACCAGCGCCGATCAGCTGCTTGGCTTCTTCAAAGAGAACAATGCTCAGGCCAAGAAAATCACCGTGGACATTGATAATGTCTACAATCAGCTCACCGGTGGCTTGGTGATTAATCAAGACGGACCGGTTACGGTCATTGCCGATGGTAAGAGCTCTGTGGCTCCCAATGGCAAACTGCCAGCTGCATCCATTCTCGATTCCAAGGGCATTGTTTTAAATAAGGAAGATCGCGTCAGTGTGGAAAAGGACGGCGATCAGACTATTTTGCGCGTTCAGCGCGTTACCCACGGCGAGGAAACTCGTACGGTTGCTATCCCGTTCGAAACGCAAACCATTATTGATCCGAATCTTGATGAAGGTCAGACTGAAATCCGCCAGCAGGGTGAGAATGGTGAGAAAACTCAGGTTTATAGCGTCACTTATGTGGATGGTGTGGCCGAATCGGAAACGTTAAAGTCGGAAACCATTACGAAGATGGCTGTTGATCAGATTATTGCCGTGGGTCAGGCTAAGCCGAAGACTGATGACAGTTCTTCTGATTCCGGGAACTCTGATAATTCCAATAGTTCCAAGGATTCCGATACTAATGCCGATTCCGGCTCTAATGATTCCGGCAGTAATAATTCATCATCGAATAACAGTTCCGGAAGCAATACCAATAACGGCAACAGCTCGAATTCCGGCAACAATAGTTCGAATAATTCCGGCAATTCCAGCAATAATAATTCCAGTAATTCGAATAACTCCAGCAATAGCGGGAACAACAATTCCAGCAACTCTGGTAACAGCAATAACAACAGTTCGACTGACACCACCCCGTCCGGCCGCCTATGGCATCCGACCGTTGCTCAGGCACAGTCGTATGCGGCTGGTGCTGCAGCACAGCGCGGATGGACTGGTGCTGATTGGGATGCGCTCGTGAAGCTGTGGAATCGTGAATCCGGCTGGAAATGGTATGCCGAGAACGCATCGTCCGGCGCCTACGGTATTCCGCAGTCGCTGCCTGCCAGCAAAATGGCGGCGTTCGGCGATAACTATCGTGATGATGGAGCTGTGCAAATCGATTGGGGCTTGTGGTACATCGCACAACGGTATGGCAGCCCATCTGCAGCATGGCAACATTCCGAGCAAACCGGCTGGTATTAAAGATTTCAAGGAACCGATATGACTGATAACACCACCGCCACCGGCCATCTGCTGGGAGCCGCTGATATTCGCCGTATTGCTGCCGATGCTGGCGTAAGTCCTACTAAAAAGTTCGGCCAGAACTTCGTTATTGATCCAGGTACGGTTCGTCGAATCGTGCGCGAAGCCGGAGTCACCAACACTGATCATGTGATGGAAGTCGGCCCAGGCTTGGGATCGCTCACTTTGGCGATTCTGGAAACCGGCGCTTCAATGACCGCTGTGGAAATCGATCCTCCGCTGGCTAAGCGTTTGCCTAGCACTGTGGCGGAGTTCATGCCGGAGGCTGCAGACCGACTCAAGGTTGTCAATCGTGACGCGCTCACCGTTACGCCGGACAATGTGCCCGATTTCAATAATGATGAATCGTTCACGCTTGTAGCCAATCTTCCGTATAACGTGGCCACGCCGATTCTGCTGACCCTGCTTGAGCGCTTCGATAATCTCGGCTCGTTCTTGGTTATGGTGCAGAAGGAAGTGGCCGATAGGCTTGCTGCCAAGCCAGGCTCCAAAATTTATGGCACTCCGAGCGTGAAACTCGCTTGGTATGGCACTGCCGAGCGCGTGGGCACGATTGGCCGCAATGTATTCTGGCCGGCCCCGAATGTTGATTCGGCACTCGTGAAGTTCACCCGCTACGCTGCGAATGATGACGCCAACCCTGCTGTGGGAGAAGCGGCTCCAGACCGTGAGCGAGTGTTCCAACTTATTGATGCCGCATTCGGTCAGCGCCGCAAAACATTGCATGCCGCATTAAAGCATCTCGTGCCGGCTGCGGCATTTGAGGCCGCTGGCATTGACCCGACTCGTCGTGGTGAAACGTTGACCATTACTGAGTTCGCTGCACTGGCTTCCGCAATGACCGCTCACGGCGAGGCGGCATGATGACTATCGCAACAGCTCCTATCGTCGAACGGCTGCATACCTCGCAGCTAGCCGACACTGTCCGTGTGGATTGTCCGGCAAAAACCAATCTCACCTTAGAAGTAGGCCCAACTCATGAGGAGTGGGGCGGGCGTCATGCCTTAGACACGATCTATTGCGCGGTTGGTGTCTACGACACGGTCACAGCAACCGCCAAAGCACCCGGCACCGGCTTCTCACTGGAGCTTGAGGGTGCTCATCTTGGGGATTTGGCGTCTTCCAGCAGTGACATGCGCCGCAATCATGCGGTATTGGCGTTATTTGCCATGGCGCAGGAGGCCGGCCGAGAACCAGATGTGGCACTTACCATCACCAAACGTATTCCGGTTGGCGCTGGTTTGGGCGGAGGATCCGCAGACGCAGCTGCAGCGATTCTGGCTATTAATCAGTTATGGAATCTTAATTGGCCAATGGAGAGGCTGCGCACTATTGCAGCCACACTGGGCGCTGACATGCCGTTCTGCCTTACCGGTGGCTTGGCACATGGCACTGGATTCGGCGAACAGATTGAAGACATCCTGGACGATAGCCCGCTAGCACGCGAATTGCAGGCGCAAGGGTTTACCGGCGAAGTGTTGATTGGCGCATATCAATCGCAATTAAGCACTCCAGAGGTATACCACACGTTTGATGTTGTGGGTGCAGGCTCGGGTGATCGCAATCATCTGCAAGCCGCAGCCATCAGTTTGCATCCACGCAGTGGGCAGGCTATTGAAGCCGCATTGCAGGCCGGAGCACGCCATGCGTTTGTTTCCGGGTCAGGGCCCTCGGTTGTGGCGTTTGTACCGGATAGCACTACAGCACAGCGTGTTATCGATACGTGGGTCATGCACGACGCCGCTGACCGCATTATCCGGGCTCAAGCCCCAGTAACCCCAATAATCGGCGTCACCCAGTGACGCTAAGGTAGCAACAAGCCACTTGTGAGTGAAGGAAGTTAAACGATGCCGCAACAGATTGACGAACGTCAGGCCCGTAAACGATATGTACGCCGCCGCCAGACCGTCGTATTTACCATCAGTGGCGCAGTGATGGCGGTTGCACTGGTTATCTCACTGCTCTTCAATTTCCACGTTGGCGGCTTGGGTCTTGTCTCCACGCCGTTGGCAGAACCGAATTACGGTAATCCTGCCCCGTGTGCCGTGAAGGGTGACGATGGCAAAGCCAAGTACGTGTCTAACACGTCCATCGGTATCCGCGTGCTGAACGGTACTTCTCACTCCCAGTTCGCTGCCGCTGTGAGTAGCGCCTTGGGTGTTCGCGGTTTTGCTATGCAGCAGGCCGGCAACTTCTCTTCCACCAGCGTGGAACGCACGACGATTTACTTCGGTAAGAATGCCATTAACCAGGCTTACACGGTAGCTGGCAACTTCACTGATGCCACAATGATTATGAACGCTCGTGAAGATCAGCTGATTGATGTGGTGCTCGGTGCCACCTTCAATGATTTGAAGGACGAAAAGCAGTCTCCGCAGGAAGGCAAGGAAATCACCAATATCGAAGGCTGCCAGGCCGCCGATAAGATGACCAACCTTCCGGCCGATACCAAGCACGACGCGTACCCGGCACAGTAAAACAACCAGTACCGCTGGTATTGCTTAACGAAAGAGGCAGCCAATCGGCTGCCTCTTCGTTTACTGCTGTATTTCCGCGTACCAGCGTTTGAGCTCGGCCACGGCTACATCATGCTCCACTGGGCCGTTATCTAAGCGGTAGTCAAGCATGTGCTTATACGCGCGGCCAATCATCGGGCCAGGTTCAAGACCGAGTAGGGCCATGATTTCATTGCCGTCCACGTCCGGGCGAATCGCGTCGAAGTCTTCCTTCTTCTTGAGCTCGCGGACGCGTTCTTCCATCTCATCCATCGCATGAGCGAAAATCGCTGCCTTACGCTTGTTTTGCGTAGTGGCATCGGCACGCGTAAGACGGTTCAGACGCTCATACAGGTGGCCGGAATCCTTCACATAGCGGCGGACCGCGGAATCAGTCCACGGCTCATCCACATACCCATGGAAGCGCAAATGCAGGTTCACCAGTTCGGACACATCTTCCACCAGATGATGATCGAAACGTAGCGCCTTCAACCGCTTGCGAGTCATTTTGGCACCCACCGCGTCATGGTGGTGGAAGCTCACCTTGCCACCCGGCTCGAATCGGCGGGTCTTCGGCTTACCAATGTCATGCATCACGGCAGCAAGACGCAGCGTCAAATCAGGAGCAGGAACTGGACCGTCTGGACCGGTTTCCAGTGCAATCGCACGCTCCAGCACCATCATCGTGTGCTCAAACACATCCTTATGGCGGTGGTGTTCATCAATCTGCAACTGCAGTGCCGGAATCTCCGGGAATACAATGTCCGCCAAACCAGAGTCCACCAGAGCCTCAAGTCCTGCACGCGGACGATCCGAAAGCAGCAACTTTGTCAGTTCATCACGCACACGTTCTGCGGACACAATCTCAATACGATCGCGCATCGAAGTAATCGCTTCGGCGGCATCAGGAGCAATACTGAAGCCAAGCTGAGCCACGAATCGCACCGCGCGCATCATACGCAGCGGATCATCATCAAATGACTGACGCGGATCGACCGGCGTGCGCAACACACCCTTCGCCAAATCGCTGGCGCCACCGAATGGGTCCACGAATTCCAAGTCCGGCACGCGCAATGCCATCGCGTTGACGGTGAAATCTCGACGAGACAGATCACCTTCGAGCGTGTCGCCATAATTGACCTCCGGCTTACGTGATTCCGGGTCATACGTGTCCGAGCGGTACGTAGTGACCTCTACCTTCACTTCGGTGCCGTCGGCGCGTCGGCGCATGGCACCCAGCGTGCCGAATTTTCGGCCCATATCCCAGAAGCCATCGTGCCCCCAACGGCGCAGAATTGGCTCGAATTGCTCGGGTCTGGCGGATGAGCAGAAGTCGAGGTCATGGCTAGGCCTATGCAGCAACAGGTCTCTGACCGGACCGCCGACCAGTGCCAGCTCATAGCCTTGTTCTTTGAACAGTCGGCCAAGTTCAATCGCCTCGGGCCACACTTCGAAATCCAATGGGCACCTTCCCCTATGTGGACGTTTTTCTGCCCTCCTAGCATACCGTTACCCCACCTGCACACGGGATTGAGTAAGGTGGAAAGCATGATTACGCCCGCCGACCTTGCCCACATGCTTGGGCAAACACCCAATGCCGCGGGCAACCATACCCAAGATCAGCTGCTCTATACCTCGCAAACACCGCAGAATTCTGCGGATTCTGAGGATTTCACACCGGTTGAGCACACCGAAATCCATGCCGAGCCGGCTGCTGAAATAGCGCAGCCTGTTATGCCGACTCCGGCTACCGTGTTCGGTATGAAGGCCACGGTGACTATCGCCACGCCGAACGAAACCATCGCCGGGCAAACCGATGGCATTGCAGCTGAGGCAGAAGCTGAAGCAATGGCCAGCATCGCCATTGCATCTTCAGCGGCACAGGTTCCATCAGCACCGGTTACGCCGACACCGGCCACAGTATTCGGCCGAAAGTTTGCCGACTCCAGTGATGCTGAAGCTCACGATGCTGCAGATTCAGCACCAGAAGCAGTAGTAAGTACCGTTGAGCAGAACGGTACTGATGGCACCAACGACACTGTCGATGCCGCCGTTTCTGCCGATGCTCAGTCTGCTGCAGAAGCTGAGGCAGCACCGAAGACTGCCGCACCAATGTCCGCTGCTGCCGCCATGCGTGCGATTGCGGCGGCAACCATGCATATTGCAGCGCCGATTGCCAAGCCGAAGCCTGCACCGGTTCAATCTGTGCCGGCACAACCGCAGCCAACACAGCCGACTGTTGCGCCAATCGCTTCACCGGTCGAAGTCGAAGTTGCAGTTGAATCTGAACGCGGCGCATCCGCATCAGCTCCGGTCTCGACCGCCCCAACACCTGCCATGATGCCGCAGCGCCGTACTTCTGACGGCCCTACGACATTTGCGTCGTTGGATGCACAGGAATTGCCAGTAGTACGCGAATATTCAGCAGGCGGCCTGATTTTCGATAATCAGAACCGTGTGGCTATTATTGCCCGGCACTCCCGTTCAGGTCACCTGGAATGGTGCTTGCCTAAGGGGCATATCGAAAAGGGTGAAACCCCTCAGCAGACCGCTGTGCGCGAAGTGCATGAGGAAACCGGCATCCTCGGTGAGGTGATTGATTCCATCGCCACTATTGATTACTGGTTCACTGGCACCACCCAACGTGTGCATAAGCTGGTGCACCATTTCGCGCTGCGTCAGACCGGTGGTGAGCTCACCGTGGAAGGCGATCCTGATCACGAGGCCGAAGACGCTATTTGGGTGCGTTTTGACGATTTAGACGATGTACTGAGCTACCCGAATGAACGCAAAATCGCGTGGCTGTACGCCAGGAAGAAGAACAGGCAGGCAAACGAGTGACCCTACCCGCAATCCAGCACCGCCAGCATCATGGCGGGCGTTTCACACGTGCAATCGCCGCAGTCTTGGTAGCTGGGGCGATGCTCTTTACGCCAACCGCTTGGGCGGATAACACGGCAGATGATGCGACTACAGCCAATGCAACCAATGGCCAGTCGCAGTCTGAATCATCTACGCAGCAGCAACCGACTGAAACGCTCACCATCGAGCAGAGCACGCCGATTGTAACCGCATCATCGGGCTTCCATATGCAGGTTACGGTGGCGAATACCACTGATACAGACAATCCTGCCGGCTCGCTTACTGTCAATACGAATGCATTGTTCACGTTCGCGTCGCGTTCTGATATGCAGTCTTGGGCGGAAAACGGCACCAACATTCCCACCCCGAACAATATCGCGTCGGTGGATGTTCCGGCGATTGCTGCGGGCAGTAGCACAACCGTGACCATCGATGTGACGGCCGATCAGCAAACCCTTGCCGCGATGCGCAGCTGGGGCCCTAAGCCACTGAGCTTGCTCTATGCTGCCGGAGATGCGCACGAGACACTGCATAGCTTCCTCACCCGTTCTGCAGATGGGTTGAATACCGCGCAAACGCCGGCCATGAACCTTACCGTGGCCATGCCTTTGACGTCCAGCGACTGGCAGGCTAATGACACGGCAATCACCGATCTGATTGAGGAAAATGATTCTTCGACTTCGGCATCGCAGGCTTCTGGCAGCCAGTCTTCAGAATCTGCTGACACCGATGGCGATAGCGATGATTCCAGTACTCACAGCACAAGCACTGAGCCTCTGCTGCTCAGTACGCAAAGCACTGAGCAGGCCAAAGCGGTGGAACAGGCTGCAGCCAAGCATCCCAAACTGCAGATTGTGGCGGATCCTCTGTATCTGCAGGAATCAGGCAGTAAGCCAACCGTTGCCGGCGTAATGCAGCCCGCAGATTTCGACATTACCGCCTATGCAGCAGTCAACAATGCTTCCGCATATACCAGTGCAGGCGTCTCAGATGCACAGTGGACTGCAACGAATACGCAAACACTGTATGCAGTAGCCACCAAAACCACGGATACGCCGGACGCGTACGCGTGGCAAGGCTCAGATGATTGGACGTTGGACGCCCTGACTAAAGCCCGCGCGCAAGGCTATTCCACGGTTATTGCCGGCTCTTCTTTCGACGCCGAACAAACCGATACCGTGCATACCGGCACGTACGTGGTCAATACCTCTGCCGGCGATATCACTGTGCTGAAAGAGCAGTCTGAATTAGGCACTTTGGCTCACGGCAATGCCACCAGCAAGGAAGCCACTGCTGAAACCAGTGATGCCGGGCGCTTGGCTCGATTGATGGCTCAGAGCGCGTTCTACCAAATGGAGCAGCCTTACACCACTCGTAATCTGTTAATGACCTTCACGCGCTCGAGTTCGGCTGACTGGATTAATCAGGTTATGAGCACGCTTGAGCAGGCATCGTGGCTCAATCTCACCGATTTGAAGACCATGGCCAGCATGGATCCTTATCAGGTCAACGACTCTGTGAATCAAAACGCTGATGCGCCGGACACGTCCTCCACGCAATCGATTCTGACCCAGCTTGCCGATAGCAGGCAGAATATGGTGCGTTTGGCCAGCTCCATTCTCAAAAACAGCGTGAGTTCCAACGATATTGCCGAATTGGATACACAGGCTTTGGCTCGCCGTGACGCGGATACGACGGCGAATCACAGCAATGATCCCAAGCAGTGGATCAGTGGTCTGCTCACTTTGCATGACAATATGGCCTTGCGTGCACTCACCGGATCCGAGCCGAGCGAAAGCCATCAGCGTATGGCGGACGCGGCCCAAAATATGGCAAATACGCTGTTGAACAGTGTGAGCATTACGCCTTCTGAATCGATTTCGGTGTTCAGCGAATCCGCGAAAATGCCGGTAACCGTGAGCAATAATCTGCCGTATGCCGTCAATGTTCAGGTCAATTCGATTACCGACTCCATGCAGATCGTGACCACACGCTCCAACACCATCGTGATTCCTGCGCATAGTGAAGCTCAGGTGGCGTTCACTATTCGTGTGTCCACATCCGGCTCCACTACCGCGCACATCTCTTTGGCTGACCGTCAAGGCAATGCGTTCGGCAATACGCAGAACACAGCCATCACCAGCGTGCTGCGTATCAGTGATGCCAGTGGATTCATCATTATTGGTTTCGCAGCGCTGCTCGGCGTTGTGGGATTGTGGCGCCAGTTCAACCGTAAGAAGGATCCTGACGAATGAGTTCTACCGTAGGCCGTAATTCACTCATCATGGCTTCCGGCACTGCGGCTTCCCGTGTGACCGGTCAAATTCGCACGATTTTGCTGGCTGCAGCCATCGGAACCACCGGTCTGGCCGCCAATGCCTATCAGGCCGGTTCCATGATTCCACAGGCCATTTTCACGCTGGTGACCGGCGGTATTTTCAATGCCGTGCTGGTGCCGCAGATTGTGCGCACACTGAAGGAAAAAGATGCGCAGGAGAGGCTGAACCGTCTGATCACGCTGGCCATTGTGATTCTGGCTGCAGTGACGATTCTGATGGGTGCCGCCTCGCCATTGCTGACTCGCCTTTACGTGGGCGGCAATGATGCCCAGATGATTGCACTCACCACCGCTTTCACGCTCTGGTGTATGCCGCAAATCTTCTTCTACGGCTTGTACACCGTGCTGGGCCAGATTCTCGCAGCCAAAGATCATTTCACGGCGTATGCGTGGAGCTCCACTGGCGCCAATGTGATTAGCTGCGCCGGTTTCACCGCGTTCATTCTTCTCTTCGGCAAAGCGAACGAGCAGCCGCTTGATTTCTGGACGGGTGGCAAAATTGCGCTGACCGCTGGCACCTGGACGTTGGGTGTGGCTTT
Source organism: Bifidobacterium sp. LH_416 (assembly GCF_056357055.1). NCBI lineage: Bacteria > Bacillati > Actinomycetota > Actinomycetes > Bifidobacteriales > Bifidobacteriaceae > Bifidobacterium > Bifidobacterium sp. LH_416. Next base: position 23,858 of record NZ_JBKEVJ010000004.1, read on the forward strand.
CCAGGCATTGGTGCTGTTTATTCCGCTGGTGCGCCTTGGCTTTAAGTACCGCCCGCAGTTCGGCTTGTCTGGTTTTGGTTTGAAGGCTATGGGACCAGTGGCTTTGGGTTCGCTGGGCGTGGTGATTATCACTGAGATTTCCGGCATTATTCAGACTCGTATTGCCACGCTCGCCCCGCTTCGCGCGCAGGAGCTGGTGGGTGCCAGCCTGTTTGATATCGCTGGTAATGCGACTTATCAGAACGCATATACGCTGTTTATTCTGCCGTATTCGCTGATTGCAGTGTCTGTTTCCACTGCAATGTTCCCGAAGATTTCCCGCTCTATTGCCGAACACAATCTTGATGAAGCACGCAATGATTTGAGCAGCGCACTGAATAATGTGGGACTGGTCATCATGTTCTTCGCTGCGGCAATGATCGTGTTCCCGGAACCAATTATTCGCGCACTGTTGCCTTCGGTTTCAATGAACGAAACCATGCTGATTTCCTATGCGTTGATTCCGTTGAGCTTCGGCATTCCGCTGGTTTCTGGATTCCTGCTGATTCAACGCACGTTCTATGCGTTTGAGGATGGCTGGCATCCGTTCCTGTGCAATCTTATTGATTACGCTTGCGTGATTACGCTGATGGTGGCCAGCATGGTGTTCCTGCCGCCTCAGTATTGGGTGGTTGGTATTGCATGCTCTGCGCCGATTGGTTCCATCGTCGCGTTGCCGCCAACGCTGATGATGCTGCGCAAGAAATTCAATGGCCATCTTGGCCTCAAGGTGGTAGGCGTCGCCTATGGCAAGGCGCTGGTTGCGGCCGTAGTAGCGGGCGTGGCAGTCTGGCTGTTGAAGAATCCTATTGTGGACTTGTTCCAAGCTGATATTCAGCCCGCCAAGCACATGGAAGGCGGTATATTCCATCGCCCTGCCCTTGATAATCCCGCAGTAAACCCGGGCGGCGGTCATATGGGATGGCTCTCTGCCGTTGGTATTTGCGTGGTGCTCACTATTGTGTTGGCCGCCGTATATGTGGCAGTGCTTTGGCTGCTGCGCACGCAAGAATTGAAGGCTATTGCACGGCCGGTTCTTGCCCGGCTGGGATTGAATCGAGCTGCTGCTGGTGAGGTTGAAGCTACGGTTACTGCTGCGGGTGAGTCTGCGGACGGCGGCGATAATGGTGAAGATACTGGTGGCATTACGCCCGATTCTCCTGACGATCAGCCCAGCGATACCCCCGATTCTGCAGATGGTGTTTCACCTAGTGAACTGCCGCAAGAAATCACCCCTGAGGAGGACTTCTCTCAGGCTATCCCCATGGATAGAATGTCAAAGACAATCCCAAGCAATACAAGTAACAATCGTATGGAGCCGGACACGCATATGAAACCGCAATTGGGCGATACCATTCTTAACCGATACACACTGGTGTCAGCGCTGCGTGAGGAACCCGGCATGGAGGCTTGGAAGGCCAACGACCGCATTCTGGCCAAGGATTGCCAGCTGTATTTGGTTACGGACCGTCGCAAGCTCAGCACTATTAACGATATTGCTGGCACTATCACCGCAACTCGCCCTAAGTATTTCGTTCCTGTGCAGAAGTACCGCAGGCAGGGCGATTCCATGCTGGTTATCACGCCGGTGGATAGCGGTAAATCTTTGACGGAATACATCAGCGCGCATTCTGGTAATCCGCTGAGCTTTACTGCCATGCGTTCGATTATCGGCGAGCTGTCTGAGGCTATTCGCCCGATGCTTCGCGGTGACGCTACCGCTGGTATTGTGCTCACTACGGATACTGTTCGTATTTCCAACACTGGCCTTGAGATTACTGGAGCTCCGTTCGCTCCATTGTTGGCTGATACTTCCGGTGCCACGCTGGAAGAGGATGGTGCGGAACGTCATGCGGTCCGTCAGCTTGCCGCACTGCTGTATGCCTTGCTGACTAAGCATCGCAATCCTAAGCAACATGAGTTCAATCTTGCCGCACTGCCACAAGATACTCCTGGTGAATTCCAAGTCATTTGCAAGCGTGGACTTGAGCTGTTCAGCGGCAATGAGCTTACGTTGCCGATGGCTTCGTTGGCTGAGTTGGATGCTCTGCTGGGCGATTGGAAGCCGCTGTCTGATCTTTCTGACACTGAGATTGCGTTGCCGAATGTTGCTGGCGATCCTTCTATCATTCGTGTCTTACTGAATGCTGATGGTACTGCTGATGACTTCGGTGAGATTCCGGACTCGTTAGTAACTAGTAAGCAGCTGCCTGATTTGGCGATTACCCAGGCCGGCCCGGTTGCGGCTGCTATTGGTGCGAATGGCGAAGCTGTTGATGATCAGGGTCGTCGTCTGTTTGACTTCAAGTTCTCCGATGCTTGGAATGCGGAGAATTTGTCTGGCGACAATACCGCCGATTGGTTCAATGATTTCAACGCTCCTGCTGCCGGCGCGTTTGGTGGCAACTCTCATCCGACTGTGCCGATTTCTACGGACGGTTATGGTGAGACCACGAGCCGTATTCCGGTGTATGATGCAGTCGGTCGTGAGATTCAGCCCGGTGAAGAGTCGTTGCGCGCACTGGAAGAAGAGCAGGCTCGTATTGCTGAGGTTGCTGCTATTCCGCCGAGCTACGATCCGAAGAATCCTCCAGTAAAGAACACTGGTGAAGATGATCACCTGCCCGATGAGAACCTCTTTGGTAGCTTTACCACCAAGGTTGTGGCACTGATTGTGGCACTGGTCGTGGTGGTTGCTGCTGGTTTCTGGGCATGGAGTGCGTTCCAGAAGAGTGGTGTTGACCCGGCTGACGCTACGGATACCACCAATTCTTCTACCGGCGACTGGCCTGATGTGAATATGAACGAGGTGCCGTTCGGCGATCAGAAGTCCACTGATTCCAGCACGACGGAAGCCAATGGTTCTACAGATTCCTCCCAGTCTTCTAAGTCGTCTTCATCTTCGGACTCTTCGTCTCAGTCCAGCACGAGTACGCAGGACTCTACCAAGTCTGATTCTTCTTCCAGCTCTTCCAGCTCATCAGAGGCGAAGAAGAAGACCACGGTTAAGAAGGTTGTGGAAGATAGGTCGGTGAAGGCCGTTCCTCAGCCGCATGTGGTGAACACGACGGCGTACACGATTTCCAGCGCCAACTTCGTTTCCAACCCGGGCGGTCAGTCTGGTTACGGTTACACGCTGCATCTTGACCAGCCTCATGATGTGTCTCGCATGATCATTTCCATCCGCAGCTCTGGCGGTAAGGGCTACATTCGTGCCAACACCACAGGTAACCCGTCTGACGGTGAAGAAATGGCGTCCTTCACGTTCGCTGAAGGTGGCACCACTGAAGTAAAGTTCAGCAAGTCCGTCACCACTCAGGACCTGATGCTCTGGGTCCCAATGGACAGCCTCCCCCAAAACCAGCTCTACATCGTGAAAGTAGAAGTCTTCTAATTTCACAGGTATCTTCGGAATCGGCCTTCGGCCGATACATATCATTGGCTCCCTCTGACGAGGGAGCTGGTGCCAAAGGCGCCTGAGGGAGAGAAGCACCGCAAGCTTCGCTTGCGGAAAAATCTATCGGCCGAAGGCCGATTCCTCAAAACCACGTATGCTTGTCCCATGAAGGACTACAACCGTAGTAATACTGCCGTAGCAAAGAAGCTACGGCAAAGCATGACACCTTGGGAGCGCAAACTCTGGTACGAATTCCTGCGCACGTATCCCATACGATTTCAAAGGCAAAAACCTATTGGCAAGCGAATCGCTGACTTTTATTGTGCCAAGGCAAGATTAGTTGTGGAACTCGATGGCGGCGGGCACTACACCACCGAACAACAAGCCGAGGATACTCTCAGAACACAGGAACTAGAAGAACAGCAATTAGCAGTACTACGATTCTCTAATCATGATGTAGACAGGCACTTCCATGAGGTATGCGAACAAATAGATGCAGCGGTAAAGCAACGGATTGGCTGATTGTTATTTGCTCTGCTCGCTGGTATCGGAATCGGCCTGATGGCCGATAGATTTGCCCGCAGGCTATACGCCTGCTCGGCTTCTCTCCCTCAGTCGCGGGCTTCGCCGCGACAGCTCCCTCGTCAGAGGGAGCCTTGGCTCCCCTTGTCAGGGGAGCTGTCAGCGTTAGCTGACTGAGGGGTAGTAGAAGAGCAGGCTTCAGCCTGCGGACAAATTGCATCGGCCAACAGGCCGATCCCAATATGGGCTCCCTCTGATGAGGGAGCTGTCAGCGTAGCTGACTGAGGGAGAGAAGGACCGCAAGCGATAAGCTTGCGGAAAAATCTATCGGCCAAAGGCCGATCCCAATACAACTCTGCTTTGGGCCGAAATGCGCAGACCTCTGACGTGCCTCGCCCGTATTATGAAAAATCTGAGGAAGGGCTCGCACTATAGAGTCATGTAATGGGAGGGGTGCGCATGGCACATAACGTTATTATTATCGGCTCTGGTCCGGCTGGCTATACTGCAGCTATTTATCTGGGTCGTGCAGGATTGAATCCGCTGATGGTTACTGGTGCTCTGGCTCCGGGCGGACAGCTGGTCAACACCACTGAGGTCGAGAATTTCCCTGGATTCCCGGAAGGCATCTTGGGTCCTGATCTTATGGACAAGATGCGCGAGCAGGCTGAACGATTCGGTACTGAATTCATTGCTGATGATGTAACCGGCATTGAAACTGTTGAAGATTCTCCTGCACAGCCGCTGTATCGTCTGCATTTGTCTGATGGCGATGTGTTGGAAACTCGTGCGGTAATCATTACCACTGGCTCCAAGTTCCGTAAGCTGGGTGTTCCTGGCGAGCAGGAACTGTCTGGCCATGGTGTGTCGTATTGCGCCACCTGCGACGGTTTCTTCTTCCGCAATAAGCCTATTGTTGTGGTCGGTGGCGGCGATTCCGCATTCGAGGAGGCACTGTTCCTCACTCGTTTCGGTTCTTCGGTGACGTTGATTCACCGCCGCGACGAGTTCCGCGCCTCCCAAATCATGGTCGATCGCGCTAAGGAGAATCCGAAGCTCACGCTGCTGACCAATACTGTGGTCACGGAGATTCACGGTATGGAAAGCGCACCAGCAGCACCAACCGCTCCCGCCTTGAATTTGGGTGGTATTGGCTTGATGCCAAAGCCGCAGGTTAATGTGAGCAGCGTATCGCTGAAGAATACCGTTACCGGCGAGGAAGGCGAACTGGAGACCGCAGCTGTCTTTGTGGCTATCGGTCACACCCCAGCCACTGATTTTGCCGCTGACACGGTGAACCGTGACGAAGACGGGTACATTATCGTGGAAGGTGCTAGCACACGCACCAGCGCGCCTGGAATCTTCGCTGCAGGCGATTGTGTGGACCGTGTCTATCGTCAGGCCATCAGCGCAGCCGGCATGGGCTGCCGAGCTGCACTGGATGCGCAGGCATATCTGAGTAAATAAGCACCGACCCAGAGTTATGACACACACGTTGTGCATATAAATATTCACGAAAACCAGTAATGGGTTGGTCCTTACGATAAGGACCAACCCATTACTCTTCATTGCATTATCTTTCAGACAAGCGTGGCAAGCCACAAGAACACAGCAGCAAAGACGAAGAGAATCGCGAATGCTTTAAGTCCAACTTTCAGCCATTTGCCGAAGCTGATACCTGCCACAGATAGGCCTGCAAGCAGCACGCCACCAGTCGGATTGATGATATTCATCAGGCCATTGCCGAACTGGTTGCTAAGCACAATCACATCACGATTAATGTTGACCAAATCGGCAAGCGGACCCATAACTGGCATAGTCAGGGCAGCGGAGCCAGAAGAGGATGGCACAAACAGAGTGATAAATGCTTGAACAGCCAGCAGAATTGTGGTGAAGAGCGCTTTAGGCAAACCGCCAAGGAGTCCGGCTAAACCGTTGAGAATAGTGTCGATAATCATACCGTTCTGCAGGATGACCAGAATGCTATTAGCAAGGCCGATAATTACTGCAGCATATACGAAGTCTGCGCAACCGGAGACGAATGCATCGCAAATTTCATTGACACTAAAACGAGCAATGATGCCAGTAATAAGACCCATGGCCAGGAACAGCGCTCCGATTTCGGTCATATACCAGCCTTGGGAAACAATGCCATACACCATCACCGCCAGACCGAGGATAAACACAGTGATAATGGCTTTATCCTTGCCTGTGAAGCGTTCTTTACCGGAATCGTCAGCAAGGTTCTCAGCATTCTTGCCGAATAATTTGGCCTTCAATACTAAGTCGGAATCATACACAACCGAGGATTCGGGGTTCTTGCGCACCTTGAACGCGTACCGCATGGTGAAGGCAATGGCAATAATCGTGAATGCAGCCCAGTAAATCAAACGCAACCATAGCAGCGGATTACCGTGCACATCGCCAATACCTTGTGCAATCAGCACGTTAAACGGGTTGATTGTAGAGCCAATGTAGCCAACCTGGCTGGCAAGGAACAATGTGAGAATAGCCGTCATGGAATCGAATCCCATAGACAACATAAAGGTGATGAAGATGATGAACAGCGGAATCAGTTCTTCGCTCATGCCATAAGTAGATCCACCAAGGCTGACGAGAATCATCATCAGCGGGATAACCAAAATACCTTTAGATCCCAGGAAATCAGCCAACGCACGCAGGCCGCGATCAATGGCTCCGGTCTTCAGGATTATGCCAAACGCACCGCCCAGAATAAGTACGAAGGCGATTACCTCCACGGCCGCAATGATGCCGTTGCCTGGTGCTTCAAGCACTGCGCCCAATCCTTGACGGTAATCTGTACCATCTTCAGCTATTTTCGCAATCTGATGGTATGTGCCGGGAACTACAACAGTACGTTCACTACCATCTACCGTCACGGTTTTAGTGTCATACTGGCCGCTGGGAACAATCCAAGTCAGGACAGCACAGATGATAATCAGGAAGAACAGCAGTGTATAGCTGTGGGGGAATCCGATTTTCTTAATACGATCGATAAGTTTCATGGTTTGCCTCTTTGCAAAAAATGGAATGAATTACGCTGATTAGCGAGTAATTACGCCTGATATGCACAGTGCCCGTCGATAAAGGTTTCCAGCACTTTGGCTTCGTGCAATTCATCATCGCTGGCGCTGACAAGATCACGATCGAAGATCACGAATGTAGCGGTGGAACCGCGTCGGAGCACACGTCCTTCACCACTGCCAGGCAAAAATTCACCTGACGGTTTGCCGTTCAGCTCTTCAGAAGGCTTGCTACTGCCGCCTCTAGTCCACGAATGAAGCAATGCATTCTGACTCATCGCATATTCCGGGAACCAACGTTCTGATCCGTTATCGAATCGACGACGGCTCGCACGCAACAACGATTCAGGTACACTGGCCACGAATAGTGGGCAATCCGTACCACTGGTGATTACCACATGATTGTTGGTCAGATTGGTGTAATGGAAGAAAGCTTGACCATTTTCACCGGCGATAATGGTAGGCATGTACGCATCAGCCAAGGATGGATTTAAACCAAGGATCTGCGGATAGATTTCCGCTGTAATCCCCGCTTGGGCCATAACTTGAGCAGCGTGGTCAGTGACCATCTCCATATCGCTGATGGAATGACGTACTTGAGGATTCATGTGACGTGCAAGCAATTCAGCAGAACGCTCAATGGCTTTATCGCCTTCAGCGGTCAGACAACAAGAAATGCCGCGTTCGGCTAGATACGCTACCTCGGTTTCAATGGCGTCGTAATCAATACGCTCAGGTTCGGCACCATTCGCATATGTTCCACGAATATCGCCAGTACCGTCTGCAACAACACCATCAACCATTATTTTTACGCCACCGAATCTGGTACGCGGCCCGAATGAACGGTATCTGTACCGAGGAATCGTGGCAGTATCAAGACGATGCGCCACCGGTTCGATGGTCATGGTCACATCGAGTTGCTTGTCTCGAATCGGTAAGTGGACATCGCAATCATCGAACACAATGTCTTTGCAGGAAACGACACCACGGGAAAGCAGCAATTGCTCAAATTGTTGCCATGAGGAACGAACTAGTTCAATGTCATGGCACATTTCCCGAATCAGGCGCACACGTGTTTCAGCAGATAGTTGGTTCTCCGTGAAACCATATCGGGCCACGGCCGCACTATTCATCCAATAACGACTGCGAGCATCATCAATGGCAGTAATGGGCACCGTGGCAGACACCGCGTCCAAAAGCTCACGCCCTGGATCGGCTCCCCACGCCTCACGATTCCAACCATGTGCATATACAGGATGATGAGGGTTAGCCTCAATACTTGCTGCTATGACGTCTACTGCTTCATGAGCATTCGTCGACTGCGACAAATCAATGCCAGCGTTGGCCGCCATCCAACCGGAGAAAAATACATGATTATCATGCAGACCAGGCATGATCAAATGATTGTCATGCTGAATCAATCTCGTGTGTGAATCATCGATTGGACCATAATCCCATCCATGCTCCACACGGGCAATAAACGGGCCATGGAATTCAATGAATCCCTGAAATGGATCCGCTCCTGTCCCATCAAAGATATGGCGGGACCTAATGATTGTTTTCATGGGATTTCCTTTGAGGAAAAAACCGTGGAAGAAGCATACCTGCCGATTCATTCGCTTACTGCGCTATCGCATCACAACAAGGCATAGCTCACGCTAGGTTCCAAGCAATAAATCGAAAAACCGGCAGTTGAGTCCCCGATTAGAGGGTAAAGGTATACAACTCCCCTAGATAAAATTGGTGACCAACATGTACAGGCTGGTCATCCTGATCGCAAATCAGCGTTTTAATTTCGAAGAAAGGCGTACCAACAACCACATTCATGCGTTTGGCGAGCTCGGCATCAGCCAATGCCATGCTCAACGTTGTGGTTTTGGGATTAATAGGACGAATGCCATGCTCATCAGAGAGCAATCGGTATAGTGAACCACTTAAATCAGCGTGTTCAAGAAAAGCGAATCGATTAGCTGGAAAATAATTGTTTTCCAACATAATTGGAATATCATCGCCTTTACGCAACCGCTGCACGTACAGCACATCATCACCTGCAGCAAGATTAAGCTTATCGGCAAGATTGGCGTCAGCCGGAATAATTGTTCGTTCCAGCACTTCGCTCGATGCATGGTAGCCAGCGCGTTCCAGGCTTTCGGTGAAGCCCATCACATATTCAATCTTTCGATCGATAACGTGACGACGCACAAAAGTGCCCTTGCCTTGTTTCTTAATCAGATAGCCTTCGTCCACCAATTCCTTGATGGCCTTGCGAACAGTAATGCGCGATACGCCGTAACGATCGCCCAGTTCCGGTTCTGCAGGGATGCGTTCGCCTGATGCGTATTTACCGGAAGCAATGTCGGAAAGTAATGATGCTTTAAGCTGTGCGTACATAGGAATACGTGCGTCATCTTGCAGCATCATATTGCTCCTCTCCATCAAGCTTCCTTGTGGTTAATCGTATACCGAGTTTCGCCCAGTATGTTGCCGGCTAGCCGTCAGTTGATGGGGGTTCCAAAGCCGAACGATCCATCAAGCTGTACAGCCTGAGCAGCAAATTGCTGCCCAGCCAACAGACTTTCGTCAACGTTTTTCCCTTCGATAACGTGTGCGAGCAGGAATGCGGTAAGGAATGAATCGCCAGCAGCCATGGTATCTACTGCTTCTACTACATGTGGTTCGAGCTCATGGAACGATGCACCGTCATATACCACGGTAGATTGAGAACCACGTGTTGCCACCAGCAGCTCATTGGGCTTGCGATACAGACTGCGCAGAAGAACTTTAACCTGATTTACAGGCATGCCACTCAGTGAGAAGAAACCATACTGGACATATTGAAGAGCAGCATCAATAGTGCTGGTTTCAAACTCGTCGGAGAAATCATAAGAAATCGGAATGCCCATAGTTGAAATCTCAGGCAGCAAATGATCTGCATTGCCCCAAATACCCATGTGAATCAGAGAGAATTCACTGATATAGGATAAATCATCTGTATTCGCTTCGATGGGTTCAATACCAGCAATTCCGCCTTCATTGCTCCCAACGAATACGCGATCGCCATCTACAATGTTGACTTTTGCACAGCCATTTTCGCCATGTTTTGTTTGGCAATGGCTGCGATCAATGCCTAGAGCATCTATGCTGTGCTGCACATGTGTAGCATTAGCGTCATCACCAAATACGCCCATGAATGCGGCATCATATCCCAGTTTTTTGGCGAATGCGGCGAAGTTCAACGCATTGCCACCTGGGTACATAACGTTCAGATTGACGTACTGATCAACAACCTGATCGCCAAGGCCTAATACCTTACTGTTGCTCATCGGTACTCCCTTCTCAGTACTCGACTTTGCCCATGTATCGGCGAACATCAAGATCATGGTTGTGCACTACGGACAGAGCGTAACGGTACTTGCTCAGCACGCTGTAGAACAGAATCGGATTGAAGTATTCGCTGACTGCATCATCGATAAGATCGAGGCCAAGTTCCTTGGCATCAACAATCTCAACCTTCTTCGCATACTTATCGAGGAAAGTAAGGACACGATCATCAAGCTCACGGGTACGGCCAAGGCCTCGAGCCACGATGAATGGAGTATCTTCGTCGGTTACCTCGAATGGTCCATGGAAGAATTCACCTGAGTGAATCGGGGCTGCGTCCAACCACTGCATTTCCATAAGCGAGCAAATCGAGAAACCATAGGCATGGCCATACGATGCGCCAGATGCCAATACATAGAACATCGTTTCGTCCTTGTATTTGTCGGCAAATTCCTTAGTTCGTGGCTCAACTTGCTTTTCGGCATTAGCCACAACGGTATCAATAATTTCCATACCCTTACGGAAAGCTTCAACGTGTGCGTAGCCTTCAACCTTGTCGACCAAGTTGATGGTGAGGTCAAGCATGATGGCCATCGGATTGTTGTGAACGCGAGTTTCATCGCCCCACTCATACACGAATGAGTAATCCGACTCCTCAAGAAGCTTTGCCTCATTGTTATAGGTGAGGCCAACAGTCTGTGCGCCGTGCTGACGAGCCAGTGCTGCTGCAGCCACAGTTTCCGGGGTGTTGCCACTGTGCGAGCACAGAATGACTACCGACTTGGATCCCAAGCGCTTTGGCGTAGCATGCACGAACTCATTAGCCGTATACCAGCCGCTAGTGATACCTGCAGACTCAGTACGCACAAAGAAATCGGATACATACATGTCAACCAAAGAGCCGCCGCAGGCAACATAATAGATTTCACTGACCGTGCCGCCGTTGCGCTCGATAATTTGTTCAACAGTAGGAATGACGTCCATGAATAACCTCCTCGTTATTATTTATGACGTTTCATAACGTCATGTTTATTAATATAACGTTATATGACGTTTTATTCAAGGCGGCGTGTCTTTTGCACTGAAACATAACCAAATATTCTGTGCAGCCGTAACTCTTAAGAAATACAGTGCGTAGCTTGTAAAGCGCTCTTAACACAGAGCAATATGGCCCTTTACACGAAACCCTTATCTTCATAGACAAAGGTTCGCCTCTCAAAGCCCAGACCTTGAATCCGAGGTTCTTCTCCATCTGGAGCCGGATTCACGGGTGATGAGTATCGCAATAGACAATATTCATTGACTCAAGGGGCCATCATGTCCATATCGATAAGCACCGACGTACCTGCCGCACAATCACACGAATCCAACAAGAGTCATCAACAATTCAGTTTGGAAATCATCAAGCCGGAACAACGAACCGTTTCCAATTGGGATTCCTTTGCCACCTGGGTTGCAGCAAATGCGAACAATGGAACCTGGTATATAGGCGGAGTCATTGCAGTATGCGGCTTCGCTGGCGCATTATCTCGCCTAGCAATCTCCTCCATTCTTGCCTATATATTCCTTATGCTCATCGGATACATGGGCTACAAAGTGGGGGCAACCACTATGGGAACCGCCCGAGCCGCCTTCGGCATACGAGGCAGTTATGTGCCATCCATCGTCAACATGGTGCAATATATAGGTTGGACTGCTGTCAACACTTTTATCGCAGCTACTTCTGTTAGCTTCTTGCTCGCCGAACTCTTTGGATGGCCTGTATACGGCCAACCTGGAGGTCTGAAAGGACTCATCGTCGGCATTGTGGTTATGAGTCTGCTGCATATCATCAGCGTTTCGACAGGTGCTCGCTCCGTACAACTTATCGAACGAATCGGCATTGTTCTCGTTGCTTTCTTTGCCATTTGGGAAACTGTTGTCGTGTTCCAGCACGTTTCGTTCTCTCAAATTGTGCAATGGAAGCCTAACGCATCGCTCTCAGTTCCTTCAGGAAGCATCATTGATTCCTTAGCCGCATTCAACATGGGGTGGGTAACCTGTGCGGCTGATTTCACTCGATTCAGCAAGCGTAAGACTGGCTCCACTGCTATCCCATTCCTCGGTGCCCTGCTTGGTGTATTTTGGTTTGCTTTTGTAGGCCTCACTGCAACAATCAGTATCGCAGTAACCACCGGCGTCTACGATGCCAACAATTCCGACCCCAGCACCATTGCCAGCAAGCTTGGTCTTGGATCAATCGCCCTGATTGTAGTAATTCTCACCAGTATGACCGCCAATGCAGTCAATCTTATGGCCGCGGGCTCTTCATTGACCAATATCGTTACCCGACTTCGCTTAACCCCATCACTGTGGATCGTTACCATCGCAGCTACGCTAATGACGTTTATTCCAGTTGTTATGGGTAGCTTTTTGGATTCGTTTGAAGCATTCCTGGATTATATCGGCATGGCTTTAGGCCCAATTATCATCATTATGATTGTGGACTTCTACCTGCGTCACCATGGGCAGTATCAGGCAACGGATCTCACTCAGAAAAACGGGAAATTCTGGTATCGCAACGGTATCAATTGGATTGCTATTGTTTGCTGGGCTTTTGGTATCGCATTGTTCTTATTGCTGCAAAAGGTTGACCTATTTACTCAAACTACGGGCGTCACTTTTATCAACATGGCGGTAGTAGGTGTGCTGTATTGGCTTCTGATGCATCTGGTTCCTTCCGAATCACAAAACTGACCAATACCGCTCTCCTCCCCCTATGAATAACGATTCATTCTTCACACATTGCCACATAGATAAGAAGACTTCATATCATGCTCATTACATCAGTACATATCAATAACTCTGAGACTCTTCAGGATGTACGTATCACTGACGGTGTATTCACAGAAATCGGAACTTCTTTGATCGCGAATCCCGAAGAACAAGTAATACACGGAAACGGGAAACTTTTATTGCCCCCATTCGTTGATCCGCATATTCATCTTGATTCAACCCAAACCGCAGGGCAGGTGGAATGGAACGAATCTGGCACATTGTTCGATGGCATTCGCATTTGGGCTGAAAGGAAAAAGACGCTCACTGTTGAAGATGTGAAAGAACGCGCTAAAGCTACCATCCGTAAACAAGTACAACATGGCGTGCAACTCATACGAACTCATGCCGATGTGACCGATACTTCGTTCACTGCATTGCACGCATTACTTGAATTGCGAGATGAGTTACAAGATACGGTTGATATTCAGGTGGTCGCTTTCCCACAAGACGGCATTCTTTCATTCCCGCATGGAAAGGAACTTATGGAAGAAGCCGCCAAAGAAGGCGTAGATGTTATTGGAGGAATTCCTCATTTTGAATTCACTCGTCAATATGGCGTTGAATCTGTTCACTTCATCTTTGACCTTGCGCAAAAATACGACAGACTCATCGATGCGCATTGCGACGAAATCGATGATTCTGCATCACGCAATCTTGAAGTGATGGCAACCTTGGCTTTGGAAACAGGTATGGCTGATCGGGTGACGGCAAGCCATACTACAGCCATGGGCTCGTATAACGATGCTTATGCTTATAAACTCATGCGACTGCTTCATCTTTCGGGCATCAATATCATCAGCAATCCTTTGGTGAATGTCCATTTAGGAGGACGATTTGACTCCTATCCCAAGCGCCGAGCTGTGACCAGAATCCGTCAATTGGTTGAAAACAATGTCAATGTGGCACTGGGTGAGGACGCAGTCCGAGACCCTTGGAACCCATTAGGTAATGGCAATATGCTCGACGTGGATATGATGGCGGTCTATATCGAACATATGATGGGGTACTCTGAAATTCAGAATTCCTTCAAGCTCATTACAGAAAACGGTGCCAAGGCTATGCATATGACTGACCAATACGGCATCGAAATAGGCAAGCCCGGTAATTGTATACTGCTGGACGCTCCTGATTTTTATCAGGCATTGAATACGCACGCTACTGTGTTGTATAACATCAGGAAAGGCAAGGTACTGTGCAGCAATACACCTCAGCACACTTCATTTGATTCACCACTGCTGCTGTAATAGAAGTAACAACGCATAAGTATTGCCGGCTTCTCTCAGTGAGAGACGCCGGCAATACTTATTGTGAATTCATCAGACCCACTTGGAAGTGGAATCGCTGCTGTCGGACTGGCCGGGCACCAAAAGCTTCAGAATACGATCCATGTCTTCGGGCGAGGAGAAGACGATTTCGATACGGCCATGCTTTTGCGTGCCCTTGATGGACACCTTAGTATCGAAATGATTCTCCAAGCTTTGCTGCACAGCGGAACCAACCCACGGATTAGTCTTCGACTTCTTGGGCTTCTTTGGCTGCTCCCCCGACGCAATCTTCATTGCCACGATCTCTTCCGTGCTGCGCACGGAAAGACCTTCGGAAATAATACGGGAAGCCAGCTTGTCCATTTCCTCCGGATCGGTCAAGCCCAGCAAAGCACGCGCGTGACCGGAAGACAGTACGCCGGCAGCAACCTTCTTCTGTACAGCAGCAGGAAGATTCAGCAGTCGCAGCATATTCGCGATTTGCGGGCGAGACTTGGACACAGACTTCGAAAGCTGAGCCTGAGTCAGTCCGAACTCATCGATCATCTGCTGATATGCTGCGGCCTCTTCCAGAGGATTCAATGCCACACGATGCAAGTTTTCGAGCAAAGCATCACGGAGCATGTCATCGTCAGCAGTGGTTTTCACAATGGCTGGAATAGTTTCCAAACCAGCCAACTGCGATGCACGCCAACGGCGCTCACCCATAATCAGCTCATATGGGCTGTCTAAATGACCAGCGAACGGATTTTGAGAAGCTTCCTGATCCTGCTGCTGTTTCTTTGCCTCAGCAATCTGATCAGCCGGACGTTTGCGAACAACAATCGGCTGCAGGATGCCAACTTCCTTAATGGAAGCAGACAGCTCGTTCAGCTCGTCTTCATCAAAGATGGTTCGCGGCTGATGTGCATTCGGACCAATATCCGAAAGCTTCAGCTCAGCGAGATAACCACCTTCTACAGGCTTGAGCTCCACCTTCTCTTCTTCAGCACTCTTAGCCTGGGAAGCCTTGGCATCTTTTGATGTTTCACGTGAAACATTCTTTGCTGCAGAAGATTTCACATCATCGACTGCCAAACGAGGTTGGGCTGGAGTGTCCGAGCCAAAGAACAAATCGCTGGGATGAGCAATATCATCCAGCGCTGGCATAGCTGCACGCTTAGCCATATTCTTCTTCACATTAGAGGAAGCCTTACCTGGATTCGCTACAGACGTCGCTGCAGATGCCAGCACCTTAGTGGCTGACTTAGTTTCAGCAACCTTCTTCGCGTTCTCAGGAGAAGCTGCCTTATGCTCTACGGTTTCCTCCCCTGGCAGATCAGGAAATAGTGCGCCGAGGCCCTTGCCCAGTCGTGATTTCGATGCCATTATTTCCTCCTCGCATCCAGAGCGTCAAGTACATTCTGAGAACGCCCAGCGATTTCCAGTGCCGCTTCACCATATGCGATTGCACCCAATCCTCGCGGATCATATGAGATAACCGACTGCGAGAAACTCGGAGCTTCAGAAATCTTGACCGAGCGAGGAATTGTGGTGTCCAGAACAATATTGGGGTAATGTCCCTTGACTTCGTTGAACACTTCCCTACTGAGCAGCGTACGTCGATCAAACATCGTGACCAGCATAGTGGATACCAGCAGCACCGGGTTGAAATGATCCTGCACCAAGCCGATGGTATTAATCAGCTGTCCCAAACCTTCAAGTGCATAGTATTCAGCCTGAATCGGAATCAGCATTTCTGTTACGGCGCACATCGCATTAATTACCAGCAGGCCAAGGCTCGGCGGGCAGTCAATAAACACGTAGTCATAATGCTTTTCCGATTGACGCAGGTACTGCTCAAGTGCATCCTTCAGCAACGTATTACGATTCGGAAGATCTGCAACCTCAAGTTCAGCACCGCTCAAATCGATGGAGGCTGGCACAACATCTAGGGTTGGGAAATCAGGACAGACACTAATCACATCTTCGATTGGCGCACGACCCTCGAGCACGTCATATGTGGAGGGATCGCCAGACGCGTGAGGCACACCCAAAGCCGTGGATGCATTACCCTGCGGATCCATATCGATGACCAAAACTTGAGCGCCAAACTGAGCCATCGCTGCAGCAAGATTCACAGTAGACGTGGTCTTACCAACGCCACCTTTCTGATTGGCGACGGCAATAAGTCGAGTACGCTTTGGCTTCGTAAATACTGCTTGCTGAAGAGCTTCATACCGAGAATTCTCATCGGCCATCTGGCTTCCCAGACCAGAGCCTTGCCCTCCAAAAATACGATGAAGGGTTTCGGAAGCTGATTCAATCGCTTCCTCTTGATGATCCTTCATGGTCATCGCTCCTCCTTGCACTGATGTATGTTCCAAGTGTTCCTACTCGCATGGACAGGTCCAGCACTTATCCACTTTTTCAGCACCCAATGTGGATAACTGTGGATAAGTTGATATCAACTGGACTGATTCTGCGGTTTTATCTGGCTGTAAATCTTTGATTTTTCAACGATTTTGGGTTTATCCACGGTTTTGCGCTATCAATGTGGATAACTTAACGCACATGTGCAAAATGTGGATAAGTGGACCGTTGAGCTACGCATTGCGGTTACCATTTATCGACGATTACAACATGCGTGGGCTCGAGTTCAGGACCTACCGGAGCTTCCACAACTCGAGCGTTGCGACCCCCATAGCGAGAAATTTGATCTTTAGCCTTCTCAAGCTCAAGCTGAGCAGAGCGTCCCTTCAGAGCAATCAATTGACCGGAAGCCTTCAGCAATGGCAACGTCCAGCCGGAAAGTTTTGTCATCGGAGCAACAGCACGGCAGGTCACCACAGCAAACGGATGAATCTTGTGTTTGCGAACTTGTGCAATAACTTCATCCGAGCGGCTACGAACCAGCGTGACATTAGTCAGCCCCATTACATCGACGCATTCAGTCAGCCAATCAATACGACGTTCCATTGGTTCAATCAACGTGAACTGATGGTCAGGCAAGCATGCTGCAGCAACCAATCCAGGGAAGCCTCCCCCACTGCCCACATCAGCAACGGTTTTAAAACGTTGACCAGCAGTGGACTGTTTCACGTATGGCACGATGGCTGCGGAATTCAAAATGTGACGTTCCCAAATAATATCCACATCGCGCGGTCCAATAAGACCTCGAGGTTCGCCCTCCTCCTCAAGTTTCTTATGGAACAATTCGAGCTGTGGCAGCGCATCACCAAGAACCTCAGATAGAACTGAAGCTCCTTCCAAGGCGTCTGTCATAATCACTCCTCTTCTGTGTTTCACGTGAAACATCACACATGGAATGAGGCGCCGCACGCTACGACGCCTCGCTCTCAAGAATTCATCTGTAACCGAAACGCAAAGACAGGAACATTGTCTTTGCTAGTTCAGTTGCAGATGAAATCACTCTTGATCAAAATCCTCAGTGTCTTCAGACTCTTCGCTCTTGTTGCGCAGATACACCGTCACATAACGATGAGGCTCTTCACCGTGAGAGCGAGACTTCAGACCTTCTTCGCGAACCACGTCATGAACGACCTTACGCTCGAAGGAATTCATCGGCTTCAAATCATACGGTTCACCGGATTCCTTTACGGCATCAACTGCATCAAGAGCGACGTCGCGCAGATGCTGACGCTTGCGCTTCAGGAAGCCATCAACATCAACAATCAGATGAGAACGTTCGCCGGTCTTCTGCTGAACGGCAAGACGAGTCAACTGCTGCAGTGCGTCAACCACTTCACCATTGCGGCCAATCAGATGCTTGATGTCGGTATCATCATCAGCGACGATCTGAATGGTCGGGCGGTTGTTACGAATTCCCATTTCAATATCGCCTTCATAATCAGCGATATCGAGCAAGCCCTCGAGATAATCGGCAGCGATGTCAGCTTCCTCATTGAGCTGATCAATCGACTTCTCGTCATCCTGTGCCATGCGGTACTCCTTCTAACAGGTTCTGAGTTTTAAGTCTAGGCCTTGTTTCTAGAAACAAGGGCCGAAGTGTCGAATGTGCTCCATGTTTCACGTGAAACATGGAGCACATTCAATCCACGAATTTGATTACTTGCGCTTGCGCTTACGCTGCGGCTGGACTCGCTGGTAGCCCTTGCTGTCCTTATGCTCGGCAGCTTCCTTGGCCTTCTGCAGCTCCTCTTCTTCCAAGGACGGCAGACCAGCCTTTTCTCGGCGAGCATTCTCGCGGCGATGATCGCGCTTCTCCTTATCCTCGGCGGCCGGAGAACCCGGAGTTGGGAAGTACGTGACCTGCCAGACGGTACGAATCAAGTTGCACACGTTGTTGGTCAGCCAGTAGACCAGCACGGCGAACGGCATAGTGACACCGGAGAAGATGTACATGATCGGGAAGATCCACAGCATCATCTTCTGCATGGATTCGGCCTGCTTGTTCATGGAGGCCGCAGCCATATTGCGCTTCATGCTGAAGTACTGCACAAACCACAGACAGAAGCACATCAACGCCACGAAGATGCCGATCACGATCTTGCCGGCGAATGCAGCGGAATTGAAGTTATCGGTAACGCTGACAATGCCAAAGACATCAGTTTCAACGAACTGCTTGGCAGTCGCCACATCGAATGCGCCCAGCGGATCTTTGCGCACACCATTGGCGATGTACGGAATGGCGGACAGCGTGTAGAACATGGCCATGAACACAGGGCCCTGAATCAGCATCGGCAAGCAGGAGCCGGCCGGGTTGGCATCGTTGTCCTGATACAGCTTCATCATTTCGCGGCTCTGGGCTTCCTTGGAAGCCTGATCCGTCTTGCCTTTGTACTTGTTCTGGATACGCTGCATCTTAGGAGCCAATGCCTGCATCTTACGCATCGACTTAATCTGCTTGTAGAACAGCGGGAAGATAAGCGCCTGAACCACCAGCACCAGGAAGATAATGGCAAGAACCCAGGAAACACCGATTTCATTCATGCCTAGCATCACGAAGAAATCATGCACCAGCTTCAGAATCCAGGTCTGAAGCCACTCGATCGGAGTCAGCAGCTTATAGAAGAATCCCCAGAATCCGCTATCGAGAAAGAATTGGTTTGGATTAGTCATCGATGGGCCTCTCCTTGGATATTGGCCAATGGTGTGAGTCGCGGCTCCTCATGAGCCTTTGACCACGAAAATCTATAAAAAATTGAATATTGCTGCGGCACGTCGTCGATTCCCCCACGACTCCACGGCCGGCAACGAAGCAACCTTAATACGGCAAGCACTCCACCTTTGAAAGCACCATACCGTTCAAGGGCTTCAATGGCGTAATTCGAGCATGACGGATAATACTTACAACAAGGCGGTGTATTCGCAGAAATGTTGCGCTGGTACCAACGCACACCGCGAATCATCACCGCCTTGATGGAAGTTGACATGTCACTTCGCCTTATGTGCCACTGCAGCAAAGCATCGTGCAATCTGTTCGTCCAACGATTCGAACGAAGCAGTTGCCGCGCTCGGCTTAGCGCGCAATACGATGTCGCAATGTTCCGGGAGTTGGTGCTCGTGCATCCTGGCCAGGACTCGGAACCTACGCTTTACCGTATTACGGGTAACCGCTTTGCCTACTGATTTGGAAACGGCTAAACCCAGGCGACGATGATTCGCCTGGTCGTCATGCTGTTCGTCGAGCACCAGATAATGCACGACGATATCTCTGCCACCAACTTTGCGCCGACGCTTCAGTACCGACACAAAATCACGATGGCTTTTCAGCCGCTCCACTTTTCGACTATGCCGCTGTGGTAATGATCGCTAGGATCAGGCGGACAGGCTCTTGCGGCCCTTGGCGCGACGGCGGTTGATCACCGCGCGGCCGGAACGGGTGCGCATACGCAGGCGGAAGCCGTGCTTCATGTGACGACGACGGTTGTTCGGCTGGAACGTCCTCTTCATATCAATGCTCCTAGGTCTATTTGGCAACGCTTCGCGCTGCCCTCACGTGAGTCAAGCTATACCAACCTACTCTCAACCCTGGTCACAAGTCAAAATAAGGCACGAGTTTTCACATTTCGACACAACATCCACAACACGCCGAACACCCCATAAGTGGCGTAATATCAACAGTTTCAGCTCCAAAGTTATCCACAAATTACATGTTTGTTATTCACATTCCAGCATTTCCAACACGCAACACGGTGGATAACTTCCGTGGATAGGAGTAAACATTACCTATTGTATCCATGTACGTACGAGCAAGAAGAGGGGTCTTTATGGCTGGTTCATCTGCCGACCCCGCGGTCGAGGCAGCCCGCATCTGGTCGGATGCACTCACCATGCTCAAGCACAGCAACTCGCTGACCCCACGAGAAAAGGGTTGGCTTGAGGGCGTGGTTCCCGAAGGTGTATTCGGCTCGACCATTGTGTTGTGCGTGGATTCCAACGATACGTTGCAGGCCATTCAAGGCAATCTCAATGAGCAATTGCTGCGCACGCTGCAAACCGTAACCGGCATCACCATGTTCCCGGCATTCAAGGTTGCACCGCAGCCCATTAAGCCGTCGCCTGCTCCAGCTCAACCGAAAGAAACTCCGTATTCGCGCGAAACCGCGCCTACGGTTGCCGAATTCGGTCGCGATCCATATGGCATCAAGCAGCCGGAATCTGCGCCGAAGCCTGAGCCGAAGTATTCGCCGGCCCCCGCTTCCGAACCGCAGTACCCGGGCAGTGGCCAAAAGATGAATCTCGACCCGGAGACTCATCTCAATAAGAACTTTACTTTTGATTCCTTTGTGCCTGGCGATTCCAATCGTTTCGCCCGTACCGTCGCATTGGCAGTGGCTGAAGGATCAGGTCAAGATTTTAACCCGTTATGTATTTACGGTGGATCCGGTTTGGGCAAAACGCATTTGCTCAATGCTATTGGCAATTACGCCTTGGTGAAGGATCCGAGTCTCAAGGTTCGTTATGTCACTTCCGAGGAATTCACGAACGAATTCATCGATGCGTTGCAGAATCCGAACCAGAGTCAGGGCCAGATCGCCGCATTTAACCGTCGTTATCGTCAGGTTGACGTGTTGCTCATTGACGATATTCAGTTCTTGGGCGGCAAGGAAGCAACGTTGGATCAGTTCTTCCACACGTTCAACTCCTTGCATCAGGCGAATAAGCGCATCGTGATTGCATCTGATGTGGCGCCGAAAAATCTTAAAGGCTTTGAGGCACGACTGATTTCCCGCTTTGAATCCGGCCTGACCGTAGACGTCAAGCCGCCGGATTTGGAAACGCGTATCGCCATTTTGAGGATGATTGCCTCAATGAACGGCTCGAAGATTCCAAGCGACGTGCTTGATCTTATTGCCGAACGCTTTACGGAGAACATCCGAGAGCTGGAAGGTGCGCTGACGCGCGTTACTGCAGTGGCTTCATTGAGCAATCAGCCGGTGACTCGCGCGCTGGCTGAGCAAACATTGCAGGATTTCTTCACTACTGATGTGGAAATCAAGCCCACGGACATTATTGGTCAGGTGGCCAAGTACTTCCATTTGACGTTTGATGACTTGGTTGGCCGTTCGCGTACTAAAAATGTGGCACTGGCTCGCCAGATTGCCATGTATTTGGCTCGCGAAATGACCAGTATGAGCCTGTTGGATATCGGCGAAGTGTTTGGTGGCCGTGATCACACCACGGTTATGCACGCATACACCCGCGTCAGCGATGAAATGCAGCAAAAGCAGGAGATCTATAACTACGTTATGGAACTCACCGTGCGTTTGAAGCAAAACAACGCCGACTGACACAATCCGTTTGACAGACCATTTTTGGCACTTTGCCACGTCTGAAATCCAAAACACGCATTTTTCGTCTCCTGAACGCGTTGTAACGGACGCAGCAATAAGCTACTATCCTTGCAGGCATCAACTCACTCCCCCACTCCATACTTGCCGCCACTCTGCCGCACGCAAGACCCTTCCGTACCTGAATACAGCCCTATTCAGGAGAATCCGTCTGACAAACCGTTTTCGGCACTTTTCCGGAAGCTCTCGGAAAAACCCGCAAAAACGGTCTCCAGAATCGATTCTCCTCGATGAAAAACAGGTTCAACACGCCGTGTAAACAACGAAAAAGCATCAAAGTTATCCACATAGTTATTCACAAATGTGGGTAAAGTCTGCGGATAACTCGTGGATTACCCACTGTTTTTCGGTGGAAAACTCGTGTATAAATGCTATTTCGCAGTGGAAAACAAAAATCGGACGCGAAGACGGTGGATAACTCGGGCATTTATCCACCGGATATACAGAAGTTATCCACATTCGGTGCATAGCTCGCACGCGTTGCGGGAGAATACTTTTCCCCACTTATCCACACTATCCACCGTGCTTATTATGTCGATTACTTACTTGGTACTTAAGAAAGCATCACCAGCGTAACAATCGGCCGAGCACCAAACGAATCAACTTCGCTGCCTAACAGCTAGAATGTTCTTCAGCAAATTACGACGAAGGGAAACCCACACATGAAAGTCGAAATCGATACCGCAGCCTTGGCCGACGCCGTAGCCTGGACGTCTCGCGTCATCGACGCTCGACCCTCCAACCCGATTCTCGCAGGCGTTCGTCTGGAAGCCATCGATGGCACCCTCCAGTTTTCCGCCTTCAACTATGAGATTTCCGCTCGCCACCACATCGAGGCTGGCGTTGACGAAGCTGGCTCGGTACTGGTTCTTGGCAAGCTATTAGCCGATATCACCAAGTCACTTCGCTCTGAAAAAACCTATCTGAGCACCACCGACTCGACGCTGACCATCACTGCCGGTAAGTCAACGTTCACGCTGCAGCTTATGCCAGACACTGAGTACCCAGATTTGCCTACAGTGCCACCGGCTCTGGGTCAGGTGGATGCACCGACGTTTGTACAGGCGGTCACTCAGGCATCTGTTGCCGTCTCCCGCGAGGAAAATCGCCCGGTTTTGACTGGTGTTCGCATGCAATTCCAGGGCGACAAGGTTGTTATGACCTCCACCGATCGCTTCCGTTTGGCTCGCGCCACCTTCACATGGACACCGCAGAACCCGGATGTGGACACCACCACTCTGGTTCGCGGCTCTTTACTCAAGGATGTGGCTCGTTCTCTGGATGAGCATCAGAACATCCGCCTTGACTTCGATGCTGATAACCCAACGCTGCTGGGCTTCGAAAACGCCGGTCGTGTCTCCACTTCTCAGCTCATCGACGGTGAATTCCCTGCAGTCGATCGACTCTTTGCCGATGAATATCCGATTCAGGCCGTGGTGAACAAGCAGGATTTGCTTGATGCCATTAGCCGTGTGGCTTTGGTGGCCGAGCGCAATGCTCCAATTCGCATGTCGTTCACTGGCCAGGAAGTGGCGCTGTCCGCTGGTTCCGCTGATGAAGCTCAGGCCAACGAAACCCTGGACATCGATATGGATGGCGATGACATCACGGTGGCCTTCAACCCCTCGTACCTGAAGGAAGGTCTTTCCGCCATCGCCGAACCGTTCGTGCGCATTAAGATGACCACCCCGGTGAAGCCCGTTGAATTCAATGGCCAGCAGGAAGCTGATTCCGACGAATCCATGGATTATCGTTACCTGCTTGTGCCGATGCGCTTTAACAGCTGAGCCGCTGAACGACCACATTTCAAGAAGAAATCGTTCAACATCTGATGTACGTTTCACGTCTTGCACTCGACCACTACCGCTCCTGGAGCCAGGTAGTGGTCGATTTCGTACCGGGCGTAAATCTCATAGTGGGGAAAAATGGGCTGGGTAAAACCAACTTGGTAGAGGCTGTTGAAATCCTCTCCACAGGAGCCAGCCACCGTACCTCCAGCACTCTGCCGCTGATTGAACGAGGCCAATCCACGGCTACTATTCGTGCCAACGTTGTTGGAGCTGAATTCGCGAACGCCACTGAGCAAGTCACTACCTACGAGGCATCCATCCATGCGCGCGGTGCCAATCGTGCCCGCATCAATTCAGGATCCTCGATGTATTTGCGCGATATCGTGGGCCAGATTCCTTCCGTGGCATTCACTCCCGAAGACCAGCGTCTTGTCTCAGGCGATCCAGCTGCCCGCAGAACATTGCTGAACCAAGCTGGAGCCCTGCTAGAGCGCGGCTACGCTGAATCCTTGCAACAGTTCACCCGCATCGCCAAACAGCGCGCCACGCTGCTAAAACAGCTCAATGCAAGCTCAAATACCGGTCAGCCGATAGACGCAGTCCTGAGCGGCCTTGAAATCTGGACAGGGCAGTTTATCGAGGCCGGCATCACGCTCACTCGTATGCGCAAACGCATTATTGACATGCTTGCTGAGCCATTTGCTGCCATCTATCAGGAGCTTGCCGGCGAAACCGAGCAGGTGTCGCTGAGATACGTGCCATCATTCGATGAAGTCCTGTTGTATGACGAGCCTCATCAAGCCATAAGCGAGCATTTCCAGCGCATCTATCCAGGCGAGGTGGCGCGCGGCGTCAACCTTATCGGCCCGCAGCGCGATGATCTGAGCTTGGAATTATTTGACATTCCTGCCAAGGAATTCGCGTCGAACGGTGAAATGTGGACCATGGCACTGGCGTTGAAAATGGCGTTATTCCAAGTCATACGAGAACAATTAGGGTCCCGGCCGATTGTGATTCTCGATGATGTGTTCGCTCAGCTGGATGATAGTCGCAGGGCGCAAATCCTTGATTTTGCGGCTCAGCAGGAACAAGTACTGATTACGGTGGCAGCTGAGGGCGATGTGCCGCAAGCCGCACGTACCATGCTTGGCAGCACGCCGCATGTGATTGATGTGGCCAAGCTCAGAGATGCGTTCAAAGATCCGTTTGCAGAACTTGCACAGCAGGTGCGCTCATGATTCCGCCAGTGGCTTTCCGGCTGCATCTTGACCAGACCAAGCTGCCGGCCGAAGTGTTCGACCGTCTTTCACGTCGTGGTGCATTCCTGAAAGACCCGCGTACGCAGCGCAAGCGTCGCGAAGAGGCCATCGAGAACTTTGGCAAGCCGGGGCGTGATCCAGCTGAACTGGGCAATGTGATGTCCACTATCGCCGGCAATGGCATCTGGAGCACCAATCTGAAGTTGGCACAGCTGCGCAATCATTGGGATCAAGTAGTAGGAGCTGGTATCGCAGCGCACAGTGCAGTGGCAGACTTTAGCGATGGAGTGCTGATCATTCGGGCTGAATCCACGGTTTGGGCAACGCAGCTGACCTATCTGATTCCACAGCTGACCGACACTATTCGTGGCAATCTCAAAGGATTGACCATCAATGAAATTCGCGTCACCGGACCGGCCATAGGGTACTCGCGCAAATGGGCGCGACGGAAGTAGGAAAGCAATAAAAGCCTCGCTATGGCGCTCGTCGGGCTGGACGAGTAAAATCACATGCAGTATGGTCAAAAGGCTAGAAGAGCCCTTTACGGGCGTCTTAAGCCATATCGCCCCTGCAAAAGACGAAATTTGCAAGGCTGACCTGGTAGTTACGGAAGGAAGCCTGTTGGCAGACGAAACCAGCAAAGAGGAGCAGCTGAAGGCGGCTGCAGAGCATATCAATAATGCGGAACTCACTGAAGGCGAACTCGACGAATCCATGGCCCCCGAACATTATGAGGCCTCCGATCTTAGGGTGTTGGAAGGCTTGGAGGCCGTGCGTATCCGTCCGGGTATGTACATCGGTTCCACTGGCCCGCGCGGCCTGCACCACTTGGTCTACGAGATCGTCGACAACTCAGTGGATGAGGCATTGGCCGGATATGCCAGCCACATCGAAGTCACCATTCTGCCGGACAACGGCATTCGCGTCGTAGACGACGGCCGAGGAATTCCGGTCGATGAAGTGCCTGGCGAAGGCGTCTCCGGTGTGGAAACCGTGATGACCAAGCTGCACGCCGGCGGTAAGTTCGGCGGCGGCGGTTACGCCGTTTCCGGTGGTTTGCATGGCGTGGGCATTTCCGTGGTGAATGCACTGTCCACTCGCGTGGATATCGAAGTGCGCCGTCAGGGCTTCCACTGGACCCAGACCTACATCGATCAGCATCCGACTGCCCGCCTGAAGCAGGGTGAGCCGATGGCTGAAGGCGAGTCCACTGGTACTTCCGTGACCTTCTGGGCTGACCCGAAGATCTTCGAAACTACGGTGTACGACTTCGAGACGCTGCGTTCCCGCTTCCAGCAGATGGCCTTCCTGAACAAGGGTCTGAAGATCAGTCTGACTGATCTGCGCGAAACCGACCAGGCCGGTGACGAAGTGGCAGGCGACGATGCGCCTGAAGCTGGCGAAACCCACCAGACCGTGACCTACCAGTACTTGAACGGTATCAAGGACTACGTGGACTATCTGGTCAAGTCCCGCAAAGCCAACCCGGTGGAAGAGGAAGTCATCAGCTTTGAAGCTGAGGATTTGAAGCTCGGCATTTCCGCCGAACTGGCCATGCAGTGGACCACCGCATATTCCGAAGCCGTGCACACCTTCGCCAACACCATCTCCACTACCGAAGGTGGTACCCACGAGGAAGGCTTCCGCGCGGCACTGACCAGCTTGGTCAACCGTTACGCGCGTGAGAAGGGCATCTTGAAGGACAAGGACGAGAACCTGTCTGGCGATGATGTGCGCGAAGGCCTGACCGCCGTAATTTCCGTGAAGCTCACCAACCCGCAGTTCGAAGGTCAGACCAAGACCAAGCTCGGCAACTCCGAAGCCAAGACCTTTGTGCAGCGTGTGATGACCGACAAGCTTGGCGACTGGTTCGATTCGCATCCGGCTGAGGCCAAGAACATCATTCAGAAGGCCATTGAAGCCTCCCGCGCCCGTCTGGCTGCCAAGAAGGCTCGTGAGAACACTCGCCGCAAGTCCATCTTTGAATCGGCCGGCATGCCGGACAAGCTCAAGGACTGCCAGTCTTCCAACCCGGAAGAGTGCGAGCTGTTCATCGTGGAGGGTGATTCCGCAGGTGGCTCTGCCATTCAGGGCCGCAACCCGATCACCCAGGCCATCCTGCCGCTTCGAGGCAAGATTCTGAATACCGAGCGCGCCAGCCTGGATCGCATGATGAAGTCCGACACCATCGAATCGCTGATCACCGCAGTGGGCGGCGGCTATGGTGAAGACTTCGATATCTCCAAGGTTCGCTACCACAAGGTCATCATCATGGCCGATGCTGATGTGGACGGTGCTCACATCGCTACCCTGAACCTGACCCTGTTCTTCCGCTATATGCGCCCGATGATTACCGCTGGCTATGTGTATGTGGCTATGCCGCCGCTGTACCGCCTCAAGTGGACCAAGGGTCCGCACGACTTCGTGTACACCGATGCCGAGCGCGACCGTGTGCTTGCCGAAGGCAAGGCTGCCGGCCGCCAGCTGCCTAAGGGCGAAGGCATCCAGCGTTACAAGGGTCTGGGCGAGATGAGCTATCAGGAGCTGTGGGAAACCACCATGGATCCGGAGCATCGCATTTTGAAGCAGGTGCACATCGAAGATGCCGCAGCTGCCGACGAGACGTTCTCCATGCTGATGGGCGACGAAGTGGAACCCCGCCGACTCTTCATCCAACGCAACGCCAAGAACGTCCGCTGGATCGACGCGTGATTAAACGGGCTTAGATAGGCCCCCTCTGGCGAGGGGGCTGTCGGCGAAGCCGACTGGGGGAGAGCAGCAAGGCCGAAGGCCGTCAGCAGACACTGAATCAGCCTTCGGCTGATGCTGATTCCTAGCGGCTGCGCCGCGGTCTCTCCCTCCGTCATCGCTTCGCGATGCCACCTCCCTCGTCAGAGGGAGGCAAAGGCCAGAACAGACTTCACAACAAAAGGAAACGTAAGTGGCAGACGAAAATAACAATGTGCCGGCGGACGGCGACGAGCAGTTCGTGCCGGACGGCTCGATGGAGCCATTAAGCCCGCAAGAGGCAGACAGCACCGACTACGGTCTGATGACCGGCGAACGTATCCAGCGTAAGGATTTGCAGCAGGAGATGCGCGAATCCTACCTGGCTTACGCACTCTCCGTCATCGTGGAGCGTGCTCTGCCGGATGTGCGCGATGGTATGAAGCCAGTGCACCGTCGTGTGGTATACGCCATGTACGATGGCGGCTACCGTCCGGACCGCGGCTACAACAAGTGCTCCCGCGTGGTGGGCGATGTCATGGGTAAATACCACCCGCATGGCGATGCCGCCATCTATGACACCCTCGTGCGCATGGCCCAGTCCTGGTCAATGCGCTACCTTCTGGTGGACGGTCAGGGTAACTTCGGCTCCCCCGGTGATGATCCGGCAGCAGCTATGCGTTACACCGAATGCCGTATGGCGCCGCTGGCCATGGAAATGGTGCGCGATATCGACAAGGACACTGTCGATTTCGTACCGAACTACGATGGCAAAACCCAGGAGCCGACCGTACTGCCGGCCCGTTTCCCGAACCTGCTGGTTAACGGTTCCGCTGGTATTGCCGTTGGTATGGCCACCAATATTCCGCCGCACAACATGCGCGAAGTGGCCGAAGGCGTGCATTGGGCGCTCGAACACCCGGATGCCAGCCGTGAGGAACTGCTGGAGAATCTGATTCGCATCATCAAGGGACCGGACTTCCCTACTGGCGCTACGATTCTGGGTCACAAGGGCATCGAGCAGGCCTACCGTACCGGCCGTGGCCTCATCACCATGCGTGCCGTGGTGAACACTGAGGAAATCAATGGTCGTATGTGCCTGGTGGTCACCGAGCTGCCGTACCAGGTCAACCCTGACCGTCTGGTTGTGTCCATTCGTGAAGCTGTGCGCGACGGCAAGATTCAGGGCATCGCCGACATGCGAGATGAAACCTCCGGCCGTACCGGTCAGCGCCTTGTTTTGGTGCTGAAGCGTGACGCTGTGCCGAAGGTGGTGCTGAACAACCTGTACAAGCATTCCCAGCTGCAGCAGACCTTTGGCGCCAACATGCTGGCATTGGTCGATGGTGTGCCGCGCACGCTGTCTCTGGATGCCTTCATCCGCCATTGGGTAGGCCACCAGCTCGATGTGATCGCTCGCCGTACCGCGTACTTGAAGCGCGAAGCCGAAGAGCGTGACCATATTCTGCAGGGCTATCTGAAAGCCCTCGATATGCTCGACGAGGTCATCGCCTTGATTCGAGCCTCCGAAGATACTGATTCCGCTCGCACTGGTTTGATGCAGTTGCTCGACATCGATCAGGTGCAGGCCGACGCTATTCTGGCCATGCAGCTGCGCACGCTGACCCGCATGAACCGCGACAAGATTGTCAACGAACATGAGGAACTGCAGCGCAAGATCGCCGATTACATCGACATTCTTGCCAAGCCTGAACGGCAGCGCAAGATCATCGGCGACGAGCTCGATGAAATCGTGGCCAAGTACGGTGACGAACGCCGCACCAAGATTCTGCCGTTCTCCGGCGAAATGAATGTCGAGGACCTGATCGCTGAAGAGAACGTGGTGGTCACCGTGACCCACTCCGGTTTCATCAAGCGCACCAAGGCCGACGAATACCGTGCACAGCACCGCGGCGGCAAGGGCATCAAGGGCACCAAGCTGCGCGAGGATGACGTGGTCGATCACTTCTTCCTGACCTCCACGCACAACTGGCTGCTGTTCTTCACCAACAAGGGCCGCGTGTACCGAATCAAGGCATACGAGCTGCCGGAAGGTTCGCGTGATTCCAAGGGCCAGCATGTGGCCAACTTGCTGCAGTTCGCGCCGGATGAGCAGATTCAGGCCGTGCTCTCCATCCCGAACTATGAGGTGGCCAAGTATCTGGTACTCGCCACCCGCTCTGGCAAGGTCAAGAAGACCCCGCTGGCTGAATACGACTCCCCGCGTCAGGGTGGTTTGATCGCAGTGCGTCTGATGGCTGATGAGAATGGCGAGAACGCTGACGAACTGATTGGTGCCGCACTGTGCAACGCTGAGGATGACATTATCCTGGTCTCCAAACTTGGCATGAGCCTGAAGTTCCAGGCTGATGATGATCAGCTGCGCCCGATGGGCCGCCAGACCGCTGGCGTGCAGGGTATGAAGTTCCGCGAAGGCGATAACCTGCTGGCAATGGATGTGGTGCCGAATGATTCCGATAAGGATTTGTTCGTTGTCACCAACGAAGGCTTCGCTAAGCGCACCGCCATTTCGGAATACCGACTCCAGGGCCGTAACGGCCTCGGTGTGAAGGCTGTACAGCTGGTGGAAGGCCGCGGTTCCCTCGTGGGCGCACTGGTGGTTTCCGAAGATGATCAGGTCATGGCCATCATGAAGTCCGGCAAGGTGATTCGCTCCAATGTGGACGAAGTCAACCGCACTGGACGCACCACGCAGGGCGTGACCTTCGCTAAGCCTGATAAGGGCGACGAAATCCTTTCCATCGCTCGCAACGAGGAAAAGGACGAACCAGAAGAGGAATCCGGCGAAGCTACGGAAACCACTCAATCCGGTGAGAATGTGAACAACACGGACGCAGCCTGAGCCGCGTCCGGAAAAGCTGGTAGCCTCACTAACAGCAGAGGCTACCAATAGCCTGTTTAAGGAGAAACGATGAGCGAGAATCTCGAAGGCAACGAGCCGGTTATTCAGCCCGCAGCCACTACCCCAGCGAACGAACCCGTCGAGCCGCTGATCGGCTCTCATCAGAGCGCTCCGCGCGTGGCCCGTTCCATTTCCAGCGATCCGGAGGAATCCGCTTTGCCGAACGGCAGCACGCCGACCACTACGCGTCCGAACGTGCGCCGTACGCCGCGTGCCCGCCGCATGAGCCTGTCCCTGACCCGCGTGGACGCATGGTCTGTGGCCAAGGTGTCGTTCATGCTCTCCATCGCAGGCGCCATCATTCAGATTGTGGCTGCCGCCATCGTATGGCTGCTGCTGGATGCCGTTGGTGTGTTCAACCAGCTCACCCAGATCGTGTCCGCCACCGGTTTGAACGCTGACTTCGATTTGAAGAACGTGCTGTCCCTGACCACCGTGGTCTCCGGCATGACCATCTTCTCCATCGTGGAAGTGGTGCTCTTCACCCTGCTGACCACCATCATCGCGCTGATCTACAACGTGGTCAGCTCCTTGGTCGGCGGCGTGCACCTGACACTTGGCGACGACTGAGCTACGTTTGTAACGTGATGAAAAAGCGGCCTCCGGGCCGCTTTTTTCGTATCGGAATCGGCCTTTGGCCGATGCTATTTTTCCGCAAGCTTACCGCTTGCTCAGCTTCTCTCCCTCAGTCAGCTTCGCTGACAGCTCCCTCGTCAGAGGGAGCCCCTGGCTCCCCTTGTCAGGGGAGCTGTCAGCCGTAGGCTGACTGAGGGGTAGTAGAAGAGCAGGCTTATAGCCTGCGGAAGAATCTATCGGCCGAAGGCCGATTCCTAGGCGGATTCGCGTTGCTCGATGTGGAAGTCGGCGATGATGCGCTGGCGGTCGCGGTCTGTTTCGTCGTCGATGCGTTCGATCAGCATGTCGACGGCTTTTTGCGCCACCATGGGAATATCCACGGCCACAGTGGTGAGCGAGGGAACCATCGTGGCACCCATTTCAATGCCGTCAAAGCCCATGACAGCAATATCCTCGGGGACTCGTAAACCAATATCCTTCAGACCGCGAATCACTCCGAATGCGGTGGTATCAGTCATGCAGAACAGTGCATCACAGGAACGCACCAAGTCAGCCTGCTCGTTGATAGTCCGACGCGCATCCGTATCATTCCAAGGCGTGGCAATAATCGGCACGGAATACCAATCAACACCCAACTTCTCAAAAGCGTTCCGGCAGCCCATCATACGGCGGTGGCGAGTGTCATTGGAGTCATAGGTCTCATGCTCATCAGCACTTTCGCCAAGACCTCCCACAATGCCAATGCGGCGCTTGCCAGTGCTCCAAAGATATTCAATGGCCGCTTGTGCGCCGGCTTCGCTGGGCGTCAGAATCGTATCGAGATCCTGCTGCGGGCGATCATCATCCAACAGCACCGTCGGTCGGTGATTGGAAAGCTGCTCGATTTCCGCCGCAGACAGTCGACTCGAACTAAAAATCAAACCATCGCAGAACTGATTGGAAACGCGCTCGATAATCGAGCGTTCGTTATCCGCATTGATGCGAGTCTCCTGCACTACAGTCTGATAACCGCGCTTTTCAGCCGCTTGGGAAATCAATGAAGCAAGCTGCGATGGGTATGGGCGGTCAAGCTCGAAAATAGCCAGGCCGATAGTGCTGAAATTCCGCCCATGACGGCTGGTGGAAACGCGCAGGCTTCGTGCGGACAGGCTGGTGGTATTCAGCCGGTAATGGAGCTTATCGGCCGCCTCGCGTACGCGTTGTGCTGTTTCCGGAGTGACGTTGGTATTGCCGCGCAATACGTTGGATACCGTCATTGCGGAGACTCCGGCCTCGCGCCCGACATCTTTCATGGTGACCATAAGAAACCCCTTTGCTGCTCACCAATATACAAAATAGGGTGGTTTTATCGTTAATCACTTGTTGCTTCGGAATACGTGCAAGCATGTTTACTACCCCTCAGTCAGCTACGCTGACAGCTCCCCTGACAAGGGGAGCCAGAGAGAGGGGGGAATCACGCGGGAAGCTGGAAGACGGTGAATGAGTAGGGGGCAGCTTGCCAAGCAGACAAGTCAGAGGCTGAAACGTTCACCGTCTGCGGCTGTACAGGAGCTGGTTCAAACGGTGCGCCGGCATTCCAATCGGCGGTAAGAGTTGTGGCTGTGCCGCGCTTGTCGCCTTGCAGTACCGGTTGATCGAAGTTCATGTCAATCGTCTGCGGCTGATCGGTGGCATTCACCACGCGCACAATCAGCTGATTAGTTCGCTCATCTCGCCCAGCATGCACCACAAAACGCGTCTGCACACTGTTATCGCGATACTCATGAATCAACTGCCCATTCAGCAGCACGCGCACCTGCTGGCCTTGATCAGCAACCTCGAACGTCACGTGATAATCCAGATTCGATTCAACGCTGCCCTCAACTGCAGGCACTGCCTCATCCTGAAGCCCATTGCCCACGCGCTTCAGGATGTAATACTTATTGCCCCAGTCGCCGAATGCCCAGCGGAAGTAATCGGAACCGGTCACGGCACCGAAATCAATCTTCAAACCATCCTCACCATCCGTACGGCGAACAGTGAAATCAATTCGGTAGTCATTGGCAGACACATGCAGTCCGGTATCGAGCGCAGTACCAGCGCCGGTCAGTGTGAGAGAAGGCGCGGTTGTGACCTGTTCAGAACCATCAGCGCCGGGCACAGTAACCCGAATATCGCTGAATGCGAACGTGCCTTGATTCACGCTGGAGAACCGCAAACCAGCCCAATCGCGCGGCTCTGGCGTAAACTGCGGCGCTCCATTCACCTCAGCGCCAAGCACATGAGTCATGGAAGTGCTGGCGAACATCTGCTGCACCCAATAGTTCAGGGTGGGCATTACCTGCTCGTTATCGAAGTAGATGAGATCAGGCGTCCACTGCGTGTGCGCAAGACGGCCGAATAGTGGTGCGTAGGAGGCCATGCGAACGGTGTCTCCATTGCGTTCCATTGACGTCATGATTGCTGCTTCAGCCAGCGCACTGATCTGCATATTGGACCATGAACCGTATTCGCCCAAGTAGGTGGCCGGTCCGTTTGGGTCGCGGCCATCGTAATGGTCGAGATGCGAGAACCACCATTGCGGCGACTTGTACGCATGCTCATCAACCATATCGAGATGCTGTTCGTGAGCGAATGCCCAGCCGTTGTCGTAATCCTCGCCATTGGGCACTGGGCCGACGGTACCAATCACCGTAACTTCCGGATACTGGCGTTTGACGGCATCATGAATCATCGTGAAGCGCTCACGGAAGGCCTCATTGGTTTTATCCTCATTGCCAAGGCCAAGATAGCTGAGATCAAACGGTTCCGGATGACCGGCAGCGGCACGCTTCGCACCCCACTCGGAATCCACAGGACCATTCGCATATTCGATGAGATCCAGAGTTTCCTGCACCAGTTCGTCCATGTCTTCGATGGGTACGGTGGTCACTCCCCCGGCAGTGTTCTGGCAGGAGACGCCGACCGGCAGCACAGGCAGCGGCTTGGCGCCAATCGCCTCACACAGCAGGAAATATTCATGGAAGCCGATGGTGAACGACTGATGATAGCCCCAATAACTGTATTGATGCTGGCGATGCTCCACGGGCCCGATAGTCCGCTTCCAACGGTACATGTTGTCCACTTCCACGCCATGGGTGATGCAGCCGCCTGGGAAGCGCATAAAGCGCGGATGCAGCGTGCGCAAGGCATCAACGAGGTTCTCGCGGAAGATACAGGGGTTGCCTTGATCATCGCATGGTTTGAGAGAGATCCAGTCGATACGGAAGATGGCGTCCGTGGACGTTGCAGTTGGATTGATTCCGTTGTGCTGCGCGATAGTCAGTCGCAGTGCACCCTGAGCGGTATTGCCGGAGCAATCAAGCATGAATCGCACATGATTCCAACCGTGGGAGTCGGCAACAGTGCTGTCGGCAGCACTGTCGGTAGCACAGATGCAGTCGCAGTCATCGCCATTGTGCGCAGGAATCACAGTTTCAGCAGTGCCTAGCACAGCGCAGGAGGCCTCATCAATCAGCTCGGCGGTGAACTGCACATCGGCACTGTCCGCGCGAACCCAAGCCGAGCATTGATACTGTGTGCCGGCACGCAAATTCATGCCGTCGAAGCCGCGGTTGATGAGCGTATCAGTGCCCCCGGTAAGCCGAATGGCCAGATGATGAGGATTCTCATCGGCAACCGGCTCATCGGTGCGTACGGAGACATCGCGGAAGCCATTGCCGGTGTGTCCGATAGTCCAGCTGAACAGGTGACTCCAGCGGGGATTGTCGGTGCGGTTGTATTCGAAGGCGCCGTTTTGCACGAGTTCGGCATTGAGCCCGCCGTCCACTGCATAGTTGATGTCTTCCAAGAAGATGCCCCATAAATCTTGGCTAATCAGTTTGCCTTGCTGTTTGTTATGCACCATCACATTGACTGGCTGCTTTGCCGTGATATCCGCCATGGATGCTCCTTGGTAACAATTTGGTAACTGTCGATTATGCCGTTCGACAATCAATATTATCGATAATATCATGCTATGTATCGATAAAGTTATCGATATATAAAAAATCGATACCGATACAGTGAGTGCAGAAGCTTGCTGTGCACACAGTCAAGGAGACGCCATGAAGAAGTACCCGAACATCACCGTGAAGTACCAGAACATCGGTTCCGCAGATAAGCAGTACATCTCCCTGAACAATGCCATTTCCGCCAACTCCGGTATGCCGGACGTTGCCATGCCTGAGTACCACGCGCTGCCGCAGTTCGTCTCCACTGGCAAGCTCGCCGACGCGGTGGTGTTGCCGCCTGTCGGCGGGGTCTCTCCCTCCGTCAGCCTTCGGCTGACACCTCCCTCGTCAGAGGGAGGCTTAGCAAGTACGTTCGGCCTCGGACCTCACCTTTCGGACACTTCCCTCGTCGGAGGGAGGCTGCGTATAGGCCCCCTCTGACGAGGGGGCTCCCGGCGAAGCCGGGTGGGGGAGAGACCTAAAACACAGCTGGCGGAGCTCCGCAAAGTCCAACTCACTCGTTTTTGCCATAGTTTGTGACCGGTTACGCGTTGTGTGTACACTAAGAAATTGTTTGAAGAAGAGCACCGCACTCTTGCGAGCCTCTACTGCAAACAATGGAAGTGCCGCCAATTTACTGGCGGAAAGAAATCGCTATGGTACATAGCGATTGCCGGTCATTGAAGACTGCGCAATGGTCGGCTCTGGGAAGACGAGGAGGTCTCCTCTATGGCTGCAAGCAATGTGCAGAAATTATTTGGAGGAGTAGTCGCTGCGGCGACACTATGTGCCGGAATATTAGTCGTTCCGGTGGCTCAAGCAGAGGAAAGCACCAATCCCGAACCGGCTACAGGAACCACATATTACGTGGATTGCTCTGCGGCAGAGAACGGCAGCGGTACTGCACAAGACAGTCCGCTGAACTCATTTACCGCGGCAAACAGCGTACAGCTGCAGCCCGGCGATCAGCTGCTGTTCAAGCGCGGCACAACCTGCACCGGCGAAAACCAAACCGTTGATGGCAACACCATCAAAGCTGCTTTGCGCATCGTCAATGTGAAAGGTACTGCCGAAGCACCAATCATCATCGGTGATTACGGCGATGCCGATGCCGCAGCACCAAAGCTTGCCGGCGATGGCGTGGCCGACGTAGTACTGCTGCGCAACAGCGAATACATCACCGTGCAGAATCTGGACATTACTAACACTGATCCCGAGGCTGACCATTACAAGTACATGCGCCGCGGCATCACAGCGGAGAACGACAATGCTGGCGAATTAAGCGGCATCATCATTCGCAACAATTCCATCCACGATATCTACGGCGAAAAGCAAAAGGACTTGGGCGGCTCGGCAGCAATCCAGCTGGAGAATTACGGCCGCTCCATTCCAGTCGATGGTGCAACCCAGACCAAGGGCAGCGTGAAATCCGATACCTCCCGCAGCACCCGCTCCTGGTTCAATGACGTGCAGATTGTGGGCAACACCATCACCGATGTGAACCGATCCGGCATTAACATGTCTTCCGACTTCCGTTGCCGCGAAGATGTGGCATGGGAATGCGGCGTATCCGGCTCTCTGCGCGACCAATATCCGTGGACGCCGAACACCAACCTGTACATCGCCGAAAACACGTTGAAGAATATCGGCGGCGACGGCATCGTGGTGCAGATGTCCGATGGTGCAGTGGTCGAAAAGAACTATCTGGAGAATGCGGCCAGCGTTTCCGGTCAGGGCTCGAACGCCGGCATCTGGAACTGGAATTCAGACAACACTCTGTTCCAGTACAACGAGGTGACCAACACCCAAAAGACCAGCGGCAACAATGATGGCACCGCATGGGACTTCGATTACGGCACCCGCAACACCGTGTTCCAGTACAACTACAGCCACGATAACGCTGGCGGTGCTACGCTCGTATGCGCCTGCACCGACTGGTACAAGTGGCAGAACAACAACGCTGAGCTTATCGGCACGGCATTGGGCGGCACTTTCCGCTACAACCTGTCCGTCAACGATGGTGTGGCCAGTGAGCCTTGCGATGGTTCGGAGAACACCTACCGCACGGTGACGCTCGACGGCATCACCGATATGAATTACTACAACAACACAACCATCCTGCCCAAGGGAACGAATGTCACGTTCTCCAACAATGCGCAGAACGCTGGCGTCACCTACAACAACAATGTGATTATTGCTCAGGATGGTACTTCCATGGCCGATCAGAACAATAATCTCAACTCCGATGGCTTCCAGATCAACTACGGCAACAACCTGTACGTTGGTGGCGATAAGGATATGTGGGCCAAGGTTGGCGAGAACGGCAATAAGTACGTCGACCTCACTGAGTACCTGAGCGCGACCGGCATCGATCTCGACGCTGTTGCCAAGGGTGATTTGAGCACGCTGTATTCTGCCAAGGCCACTGATTATGCGGCAGGTAAGGGTCGTGCGATGGCGACAGATAACTTCCCGTTTGCCATCAGCAACACGTATCTGACCGGCGATAATGCGCTGAAAACCCGCGACTTCCCGCACGGTTTCAACCACGCTAAGCAGACGTATGGCACTCAGCATGTGGTGTCTGGCTGGACTGCTCCGGCTGTGGGCGCTTTCCAGGGTGCTGATACCACGGCAACCGGTGACGTGGCCGATTTGGCTGCAGGCAAGACTGTGACCATTGATGCGCCCGGCAATGCCACACTGAAGATTAAGGCCACTACGACAGGAGACGCGGTACTGGAAGCCAGCTTGGCCAACGACCGCGACTATGTGCAGAAGACCGCAGGCGAGGGTGAGCAGGTGCTGCACGTGCGCACATCGTCTGACGTGTCCAAGCTGACCCTGACCAACGCGGGTAAGTCCGGCGCGATCACCGGCATCAGCGTGGCAACCGTCTACGACCAGCTGTGGGATGGCTCATTCGAGAACATCAACCTCGGCACCAACAGCGAACCGTGGAATGGTATTTCGCCATGGACTCCAGCCAACCGCGATCATTCCAAGAACCGCGACACCTACAAGGATTCCAGGTTCAAGCGCTACCGCTCCGACCTCAACCAGAAGGACGCGGTTGTTTCCGGTGAGCGTGCCGCCAAGCTTGGCAAGAGCGACGGCGTCTCCTTCACGCAGATCGACCAGCGCAACATTCCAGCTGAGCCCGGCAAGACCTATGAGCTCGGCTTCTGGATTACCACCGGTGCCAGCAACGACGAGACACCTTCCACCGTGAGCACCACCGTGCGTTACCGCAAGGAAGGCTCTGGTGCAGGCGGCAACTTCAGCCAATACGCCACCGCGCTGCTGAACAAGACCGTAGAGGCCGAAACCGCTACGGGCGGCGAAAAGGTGTACGTGTCCGGTACGTTTACTGTACCGTGGGATGCCGCTGCAGACAGCGCGCTGTGGGTCAACATTCAGCAGCCTGACTTGGCTGATTCGTCCGCCGCTTACGTGGACAATGTGACCTTGACCGAGGTGGCCACTCCGGCTACGGATATTGAATCCATTACTGTGACCCAGCAGCCAACCAAGGTTGATTACCAGGTTGGCGAATCGTTGGATACTACTGGTTTGGAAGTCACCGCTACCCTTTCGGACGGCACCACGCGCGTGCTCGATGCATCCGAATACACGCTGCTTGGTTTCGATTCGGCTAAGGCTGGCGTGGTTCCGGTCACGGTCAAACTCAATGCCGATGGCAGCAAGGTGGCCCGATTCCGCGTGCGCGTGCAGAACGTGACCAACTTGGCGAACAAGTTCTGCTCGTCTGCAGCCGCTTCCGATGTGCAGACCAGGTGGGGCACATCGAAGGCCTCATACACGTGCGACAACGATCTGTCGACCAACTGGTCGAACTGGAAGGATTCGTCTGAGGATGCTCCCGCCAACCCATCATGGCTCAACTGGACCTTCGATAAGAAGTACCAGTTGAGCACGCTGGAGTTCTACCTTGACCAGACCAAGGCTGAGGCTGCGCCTGCTCAGTTCAAGGTGCAGTACCTTGACGACGATGGTAATTGGGCGGATACCGACATTATCGGCAAGCCCAACGCCGATGACAAGGCCACGCCAACCACTGTGAACCTGAGCAGCCTGCCCGCCACCAAGGCCATCAGCCTGATCATCACCCCTGCCAACTACGGCAGCGACCAGCCATATTCCAAGGTGGCTGAGGTGAAGATCTTCCAGGCTGCTGACCCGCTGCCGACGATGGATTCGCTGAAGATCGAAGCCAATCCGAGCCAGACCAAGTACACGGAGGGCGACATGTTCTCCGCTTCCGGTCTCAAGGTGCAGGGCGTGTGGTCGGACGGCAGCGCTGAAGAGCTGCTGAGCGGCGAATACACACTGGCTGCTACCAATGCTTCCGGTGAGGCTGTGGACCTTGATCAGCCACTTCCTGCCGGCGATCTGACCATCACGGTCACTTCCAC
Organism: Bifidobacterium sp. LH_416; assembly: GCF_056357055.1. Lineage (NCBI taxonomy): Bacteria > Bacillati > Actinomycetota > Actinomycetes > Bifidobacteriales > Bifidobacteriaceae > Bifidobacterium > Bifidobacterium sp. LH_416. The sequence continues at coordinate 63,762 of NZ_JBKEVJ010000004.1, forward strand.
GGACAATGCGGAAGCCAAGGCCACGTTCACAGTATCGGTTGCTCAAAAGCAGCCAGAACCGGAGCCTGAAGTGACGATCACCAGCATTGCCGTGGCGAAGAACCCATCCAAGACCACGTATACGGTTGGCGATCTGTTCTCCGCTGATGGCTTGAAGGTGAACGCCGCATTGTCGAACGGCACCGTGCGCGAACTTGGCTCTGACGAGTACAAGATCTTCGCCTTCGATGCTGTGGATAATCCAATCGATCTGACCAAACCGTTCTCGGCAACTGGCGAGCTGACGGTAATGGTTCGGTTGAAGTCCGATACCACCAAGACCGCCACGTTCGCGATTACGGTCAAGGCCAAGGGCGGCAGCAATTCTACCGATCAGAACAAGACCGATAACCAGAAGGGCGATAAGCTGACCGACTCCGGTTCTTCAGTGACTGTTATCGCCGGTGTAGTGGTTGTGCTGGTCATTGTGGGAGGCATCCTACTGCTTAACCGCAAGCGTCACTGATTGCAGCAGTTGGTTGATTAATTAAATAATTATTTATCACAAATATTATGATGATATGCTGATATTATTAAAAACAGGACTTCGTATCTCGGAACTGTGCGGACTGACAGTAGCCGACATTGATTTCAAGAATGAAGTTGTGATTATCGACCACCAGTTATTAAAGAGCAAGGAACAAGGCTATTACATTGAAACGCCTAAAACAAAAAGCGGAATAAGGCAAGTGCCATTAAGCAAAGAAACGATACAGGCATTTCAACGGGTTATGAAGAAACGCCCAAAGGCAGAACCATTTGTGATAGACGGACGGGGCAATTTCCTATTTGTCAATCATAAGGGCAAGCCAAAAGTTGCGATTGATTACAACGCCTTATTTGTCCGTATGGTAAAGAAATACAACAAGCACCACAAAGACAATCCCTTGCCACATATCACACCGCATACGCTACGCCATACGTTCTGCACAAGGCTGGCAAGCAAGAACATGAACCCAAAAGATTTACAGTATATCATGGGGCATTCAAACATTAGTATCACAATGAATTGGTACGCTCATGCGTCCATAGATACCGCAAAATCAGAGGTTCAGCGTCTAATTGCATAGAAGTATTTACCACGATTTTAACCACGTTTGATAGAGAAAATATAAGAAGATAGACCTAGATATGTGAGGTTTACCACAAAAGCAAAATGCCCGTAGAGCCGATAAAATAAGGCTTTGCGGACATTTAAGAAGATATAAAAAGATAGTCAAAAAGACATATATAATTGTGATACACATTGTCCGTCTTGATGAATGAGAGTAAGGCTTGTTCCTGTTCCTCTGTCAATGCGACTTTCTCTTTGGTATCATTTTCTATGACTTCACTTAACTTGAAATCAAAGGGATTTTTCCTTACACAATCGTCTTGTATGGCGATATAGAATGACGCTTTTAACGAGCGTTTATGGTTGTTAATGGTATTGTAGGAAAAGCCTTTGTCTTTCATGCGTAACGCCCATTCTTTAGCGTCAGAGGGTTTGATTGTATCAATGCTCCTAGCACCCAGCTTGTCCTCTTTCAATAACCGCATGAGTTGTTCCCGTTGTTTTTGTGTGCTTTTCTTCACATTTGCCCTCTGTGCGTTCTGTTTGGCATAGAGTTGGCAAAGCGTCATTTTCTTGCCTGTGCTGTCGATACCGTCCTCAATATCCCGTCTTATCTGCTGTTCCAGTTCTCGAAGTGAGGGTTTTTCCCGTTTTCCCTTTGGTGTCGGGTCTGTGGGTGTCAATCTCCAAGCATACACATATTTTGTGTTTCCAAATGCGTCCACATATTTATATAAGTATTTTCCGTCTGTTCGTTGGCTCTCTCCAGTATGCAGGATACGTCCTTTGTTATCCCGTCTTTTTTCTTTCATGGTGTCTGCTCCTTTCCTTGTTGGAAAGAGCCTTGATATGACTTGTGTTCATCATAACACATACAAGGCTCATTTGCACTAGATAGCGTCCAATTTGTCAATGACCTGTTCAAACTGTCGGCGTTTAATCTGTATGCGGTTGCCATTCATAATGAGCCAGCCAGCGTCCTTGTTTTCCTCTGCCAATCGTCTTAACTTGTTTTCTCCGATACGGAAATACTTTGACACTTCTTCAATGGTAAGGGTGTATTTTTCCCATACGGGAATATCGTTGTTATTCATCAGATACCCCCTTTCCCATGTTTCGTGTCATACTGGATATAGGGGATAAGGTCGGTGCGGTTTATCCTCTGTAAATGGGCGGTTAATTTACTGGAAAGGGAATTGCTGTATCTTGCCTTATCAAGCATAGTTCCTACTTTTTCCAGTCCACCTAATGCGTCATGTTCTTCTAAGAAATAAAAACTTTTGACAGCGGAAATCACGCCACCCTCTGTGAGCCATTGCTGTGTTTCCTCAAGGGAATTTTGCTGTTTTGGTACTTGCAGTTTCAAGACTTCCACAGCCCCTAAAAAGCGTTCCCAAAATCGACACGTTTTCCACCTGCTTTTATTACTTTCGTTTCTGTTTGGCACGACAAAGCGTAGGTTGTTTGCCAGTAGCCCGAAAGCCAGTTCCCCAAGTTCCAGCGGTCTGTCCTTAAATGTCATGGCAAAAACATGAGCCTTATCATCACGCAGTTGCATTTCTGTTCGTTTCCAACTGCCGACTTCCTCAAGCGTCTTATTATGTTTTGAACAGACTTCCTTATCCTTATCATAAAAGCGGTAGGATAATCCAGATTTTCCAGCACCGATATAAACAGTCTTTGCGGTGTCGAAATCGTCAAACTTGCTTTCATCAAAGTGGTAGCCCTCACTATTGGAGATAAATTCCTCTTTTTCGCATTTCTTCTTTATCTGCTCTATGGTAAAGAATGGCTTTTCGTTCCTATCATCAATGGCAATATCAAGTCTTGTGAAATGGAAGTTATCCAGTCCGTATCTTCGCTCGCAACGTCGGAACATATCCCCAAAGGTATAATTCCTACTGTCGAGAATACGGAAAATATCATCACAACCTCTGCCAGTCATAACAAGATAACAGCCTAACCCTTGTGGGTTGTCCTCTGTTTTTCTTGCGTCCCCCGATACATAAATATCTCCAATCTGCCAGCGTGCTTGATAGGTCTTGAATTTAACGCTTGCCGAATAGACATTGAAAATGTCAGTCGGTAAATCTAAAATGTGCATGATAACATCTTCTGCGGTTGCAGTATCAAATACAATGCTGATGTAATCAATCTTAACGGATAAATTTTTGTGTGTAGTTATAGTGCATTACTCCTTTCGTATGCCCCGTTTTTTTGCGGGGTAAAAATAGCGTTTTGTCCTTTATTTATCACAGTTTCTAGGTACTATGACATGTATGCGCAGGGCGGTGTTATATACGCCCTTTACGAACGCCTAAAGGCGTTCCCTTTCCAAAAGGAACTGTCTGTCCGAACACGTCTGGGGGACGTGCCCCGTCCAGCCAGCCCCTTTTGGAAACCACTATTTTCGGTCTGACAGTCCATGCTTATTCATGCTATCAAAGTGAAAATATATCTTCTCTATGCTTACTCAAGCGTGTGATTGACCCTAGCGTGCTTAATCACTCCATCTAATACGATAATAACGCCATTAGAATTACTTGTCAAGAAGTTTTTGTTGACTTTTGGATATATATTAAGTATGATATGCTTATAAATACCAAGAGAAGCAACGAAAGGAGCGGTTATACTAAGTTATGGAGCATTATGAAAAGAAAATCAGTTTCTTAGGAGAAAACATACAGACCATAAGAAAACACAGAGGAATGAAACAACAGGAACTTGCGGACAAAATCGGTATCAATATGCAGAGCCTTTCCAAGATTGAACGTGGTGTGAATTATCCTACCTTTGATACATTAGAGAAGATAATGGACGTGCTGGGTGTAACGCCCAATGAATTATTGTCGGGAGAATGGAAGTATATCGACCATACCGAGCCATATATTATGGATATTATCAAACGGGAACAGGACTTCAATGTTTCCTTAGATTATCTGTCTGAAAATGAATTCTTTGATAATGAAAACGAATACAAATTCTACATGGAAACCATATTGATTAGATACATCAGCAATTATCTTTCTAATGAGGTTGTAGAAATTGAAGAACTTATGGAAATCAAACAGTTGATACAGCGTCAAAAAATAGAACGTATGATGAAAGTACACAAGGAAATGCGAGGGTTAGACCGATACAGAGAACAACCAAAAGAATACAAATATCACAACCCTTATGATGATTGGATATTCCGTCAACTTGCAGATATTGACAACAGAAAAAACATTCCTAATACTTCTCCACAAGTAGACTTTAATGAGGGAGATTATGAAGATTATCTAAAGGCGAAATGGAACAGAGGTTTTTAATTTCCTCTTGCATGGAAGATACAGCAAACAAAAAGCCCAATAAAGAGTGCAAAGCACCACCAATGGTGGCAAGGCTCTTGACAGGGCTTTTTCTTTTCTGTGATTGGTAATCAAGAGGAAGAAAGGAAAAGTGTGCATTTTCAATGCAGAAAATATTTAAAGGGTATGCTGATTTTTATTGTGGTGGATATATGGAACTGTTATAATATGAGTATGAAGAAAGCGACAAATTGGAAGTTGTAGAGGTATAAAGAATTATGAAAAGTTTAATTATATATGGTAGTCAATATGGAACAGCAAAAGCATACGCTACAAAACTTTCAGAGATAACAGAAATTCCTTGCATAAGTTATGAAAACATAAAGGATATAAAGGATTACGAGCAGATAATTTATTTTGGGGGGTTGTATGCAGGTGGTGTAAAAGGATTAAAAAACACATTTAGACTATTGAAAAATAGCAATATCAAAACGATTCTGGTTACTGTAGGGCTTGCAGATGTAAATAATAAAGAAAATACTAATAACATTAAAGCCTCCCTTGAAAAACAACTTGAAAAAGATATTTATAAAAACTCTTTAATCTTTCACTTAAGAGGTGGTATAGACTACAGTAAATTGAATTTCAAGCACAAGACTATGATGAAAATGTTATATCATTCTCTTAAAAACAAGCCAATTGAAAGCCTTACGCAAGAAGATAAGGCACTGATAGAAACCTATAACACAAAAGTAGATTTTGTTGATTACGATTCGCTAAAACAAATTGTAGAGGTGATTCAATAAATCTCAGTTTGAAAAGGGGAAATGAAAAAGTGGCAATTTCAAATATAAATACAATTATTAGTAATGATTTTCAAAAAGTTTGGAACATTGTTTTAGCTGTTGATAAATATAACTCATGGCGAAGTGATTTGAGCAAAACAGAAATAATAAATGACAAACAATTTATTGAATACACAAAAAATGGATATGCTACTACATTTACCGTCACCGTTGTAGAACCATATAAACGCTGGGAATTTGATATGGAGAATAGCAACATGAAAGGTCATTGGATTGGTGTTTTTATAGACAAAGGGAATGAAACACAAATAGACTTTACAGAAAATGTGATACCTAAAAAGTGGTTTATGAAACCTTTTGTAAAAACCTATTTAAAAAAACAACAAAAGCAATTTGTTCTGGACTTAAAGAAAGCATTGGAATAATAAAATTCAAGATTGGAGGGTTGGAAATGGCTTCAAGTAAAGATTATTTACAATTTGTTTTAGAACAATTATCAGAATTACAAGAAATAACATATCGTGCAATGATGGGAGAATTTATTATCTATTATCGTGGAAAAATCATTGGCGGTATATATGATGATAGGTTACTGGTAAAACCAACAAAGTCTGCAATTTCTTATATGCCAACAGTTACTTATGAAATTCCATACGAAAATGCCAAAGAAATGTTATTGGTGGAAGAAATTGATAATAAAGATTTTCTGACGGGGTTATTTAATGTGATGTATGATGAACTACCAACGCAAAAACCTAAAAAGAAAAAATAAACAGTTTTTAACTTGACAATTTCATATCCATACACACAAAGCAGTTAGTCTTAGGATTGACTGCTTTTTTCTTACCAAAATTATAGATTGGAGTGATGAAATGATATACTCTTAGAACTTTTTAACAAGATTATTGAAGCATAAAATTTTGTTGTAGCACTTATATGTGAATGGTATAATCGGGGTATGAAAAAAGATAAAATAGATTAGGAGTCAAGTTATGGATTATATCATAAGGGAAATTAAAAAAGCAGAATATGATTTACTCAATGACTTTTTGTATGAAGCAATTTATATTCCAGACGGTGTTGAGCCACCACCTAAATCAATAATTAACTGTCCAGAATTACAAGAATATGTTTTTGAATTTGGAAAGCGAAAAGATGATAGGGCTTTAGTTGCGGAAGTTCAAGGAAATGTCATAGGTGCTATTTGGGTACGAATAATGAACGATTACGGACACATTGACAATGATACACCGTCCCTTGCTATGTCTGTTTTTCAAAAGTATAGAGGACAAGGGATTGGGACTTCATTATTGCAACAATTATTGTTAGTGGAAAAATCTTTTGGTTATTCAAAAATTTCCTTATCTGTTCAGAAAAATAATTATGCAGTAAAAATGTATAAGAAAGCAGGTTTTCTTGTTGTTGATGAAAACAGCGAAGAATATATTATGACTATAAATCTATAACAGACAATCTAGTTTACAATTTCATATCCCTACATACAAAGCAGTTAGTCTTATGATTGACTGCTTTTTAAAAAGACACCATTTAGGTGTAATGATGTCTTTTGGGTGTTATTTTATAGTCATATCAAGGCTCATTCAATCGTGGTAAATTAGTGGTAAAATGAATGGTTTTCTATACTCCAAAATGCTTGAAAGTATAGTGGTTATGCGAATAATCCAAAATTAGATATAAAAATTATATAGAATTAATCAACCAATCGATCAATCAACCAAAGAAGGCCCAAAGTCGGGATATGTTCCCGACTATGGGCCTTTTGCGTGATAACGTCCGAATTTTTGCGCAAATTGGTTGAGGGCTTGGAATAGGGCATGGCCTGTGTCCTGTGTACGATTTTCAGTCGCCAAACATAGGAAAACCGCGATTGGAAAGCAGGACGCAAGCCATGTCACAGCAGATTCTACAGGTCGACCAGGCCATGTTGGAGACCACCCTGGACCGGATGGTCCGCAAAAGCGTCGAGGAGACGTTGAACGCGATGCTCGACGCGGAGGCCGACGAGATCACCGGCGCCGCACGCTATGAGCGCAGCGGGGGCCGCAAGGCCTATCGGGCCGGCCACTACGAGCGTGACCTGACCGTCAAGGCCGGCAGGATGAGTCTCAAGGTGCCGAAACTCAAGGGCGCGGTGTTCGAGTCGGCGGTGATCGAACGCTATCGGCGGCGCGAGGAGAGCGTCGAGGAGGCTTTGATCGACATGTACCTGGCCGGCGTGAGCACGCGTCAGGTCGATGACGTCAGCCAGTTGCTGTGGGGCGACCGCATGCCCTCGCAGACCCTGAGCGACAAGCTCAAGAAGGTGTACGCCGACATCGACGAATGGCGCAACCGGCCCTTGGGGCAGGAGTACGCGTACCTGTTCATGGACGGCGTGTGGCACAAGCGCTGCTGGGGAGGCTCGGTGGAGAACGTGAGCATCCTGGTCGCCATCGGCGTCGGCATGGACGGCCACAGGGAGGTGCTCGCCGTGGCGGAGGGCATGAAGGAGGACGCGGAAAGCTGGCGCTCGTTCATCAAGGGCATGCTCTCACGAGGGTTGAAGGGCGTGAGATTGGTGACGGGAGACCGGTGCGCCGGCCTCGTGGCCGCTGTGGGTGAATTGCTGCCCGGCGCCCGCTACCAGCGGTGCATGGTCCACTTCGAACGCAACATCCTCGCCAAGGTCAACCCCAGGAACAGGGATTGGGCCGCGGACGCCCTGAAGGCCGTGTTCTCCATGGAGACCAGGGTCAAGGCGCTGGAGAAGGCGGAATCCGTCGCCGGGGACATGGAGGCGCGGAAACTGAAGGAGGCCGCCAAATGCCTGCGCGAGGGTATCGGCGAGACCACGACCTACCTTCTGGACGACTATCCCCGCGAGCACCGCCGCCGCATCCGCACCAACAACATGATCGAACGCCTCAACCGCGAGATCCGTCGACGCACAAGAGTGGTCGGCAGCTTCCCAGACGGACGCAGCGCATTGATGCTTGTCTGCGCGCGCATCCGCTACGTGACCTCCAACGAATGGTCGACACGACGCTACCTCGACATGTCAAGGCTCGGTGAGAGCGTACAGGCAGCGAACTGATCATCGCCACAGGGACGGGTGAAGATCAAAGTGCGCAAGAATCCGGGCACTACCTTTTGCGTTGTTTTATGTCTGATTGCTGTTTGTATGTTTACGCAGACTGCCGGGTAATAATCTCCGTGGGCAGCAGTTTCACGGTATTGCGCTCCACTGTCTCGCCATTGAGCATGCTGAGCAGCAATTGCGACATCACGCGGCCATGCAGTCGAGAATCCTGGCGAACTGTGGTGAGTTTCGGATCAATCATTGTGGCGATCGGAGAATCATCGAAACCGGTGACCGCGATATCCTCAGGCACGCGGCAACCGAAGCGATGCAGTTGATTAATCACACCGACTGCAATGTCATCATTGGCGCACACAATGCCATCGAGACTATCGAGCTTTGACTGGAATTCCACAGCGGCCATCTCGCCGCTGGTAATCTCCCAGTCATCTGCGTAATACACGAGACTGTCATCGAAACGCTCGCCCATGGCTTCTTTGAAGCCGTTCATTCGATTATTGGCGGACGGCGAATAGCCAGGGCCGCACACATAAGCCAGTCTGGTACGCCCTTGGTTCAGTAGATAGCGGGTGATGTCTCGTTGGCCGGCTGCGTTCGTGAAATCAACGGCCGGATAGGCGACGACGGTACTGCGATCGCTGGCTTCAGACAAGACAACCGGTCGGTTAGCAGTGCGGAAAATGTTAATCAGTGAATCATCCTCACTCAACGAGAAGAGCAGATAGCCGTCCGCGAAATCGCTTTGCACCAATTGGGCGATGCGTTGGGTGGAGGCCGCGGAATTGGCGATAAGAGTCACCATCTGATAGCCGGCGTCGCCCAACGTCTGATTCGCGTCAGCCATAGCTTCGGAAACACTGGACTGCATCAGCGTGGAGATGGATTCGATCTGCACAATGAACGCGACCATGGATGTGCGCTGCTGGGCCAAAGAGCGGGCCGCATTATTCGGCGTGTACCGGGATTCTTTGATGGCTTTGGCGATGCGCTGTGCGGCGTCTTCGGAAACGTGCTGGTTGCCATTGAGGTATCTGGATACCGTGCCATAGGATACGCCGGCTAGGCGGGCCACGTCTCTAATGGTTACTTTCTTGTTCGCCTCAGTCATACAAGACATGGTATCCGCTTTCTGTCTAATGCTCCCTTGCGCTACACCATTGTAACCGGTCACAGGCGTGTTGCTGTGGAACTAGGTGTGGATTCGTGGTGCTGTGCTTATCGAATCACTTAACCTTTATCGATAACTTGCGTGACCGGTCACAATTAGAGTATGCTTTGTTTGTAACCGGTCACATAGAGGGTGATTCGGGTGGATTCAATTGATGAATCCAGGGAGAAATAAGGAGTGCAATGAAGCAAATAGTATCTTCTGATACCCGTGGGAAATCCACTTCCCCATCGGGTTTGCGCAAAGTGATGGCAGCAGTTGCTGGCGCGGCGATGATGCTGACCATCATGCCAATGGGCGTGCAAACGGCAGTTGCCGCTGACGCGAACTTCACCGATAGCGGTACTGTCACCGCGTATGCGCCGACTGGCGTTGGCAATGGCACCACGACATCGCCGGACGTGGCATCCACCAAGTACACGGTCACCGCAAACGGCACCTCAGTCGAAGCTGTGAAATATCAGGCCAATGGTAATAATTTCGACATCGCTCGCTTCAAATCCGATTCGCGCACTCCAGTAATTGAAGTCACCGTGCCGAACGAGGAAATCAACACCGTCAACATTTACCCGCAGCGTTACTATCCAACAACCGCATACAAAGTCAGCGATGACAAACACACGCTGACCTTCAAGATGGAAGCCAGCCTGTACTCCGCCATCGTGATGATTAACGGCGACGCCACCAACGCATCCGGCAAACCATACCTCGCAGTCATCAACGATCCTGAAGAAGATTCCGATACCGTTCCAGACAAGACGTCTGCATCCGATGGATCCGGCATCAACGAGCAGACCGGTGTGCTGAACATCGCCGAATACGCGAAGAACTGGTTCGCCAAGAACAGCAATGCTGAGATTCAGGAAGCCAACCTTGCCAAGGCTGAAGTCAGCAAGTGGGCCGGAAAGACCGTCGGCAAGACGGAGATTCCAGCTGACGCTAAGGTCGATGCCGGTAAGATCGTGCCTGCGAGCACCAATGAGGTCACGTACCCCAACGAGCGTGCACTGGCCTCCGACGATTACACCTACGTGCTGCAGGCGGCCCTTGAGGAAATCAAGAACAACGATAAGCTCAACACCTTGTACTTCCCGAATGGCACCTACATCTACGGCGGTCTTGACATCGCCAAGTGGACTAGCAAGCCGCTGAACATCTACGTAGACGAAGGTGCGCTGCTCAAGAACCATGTGCAGCCGAACCGTGAAGCCATGGAGCCGGCTATCGGCATCTGGAGCTCCAAAGACATCACCATCTCTGGTCGCGGCATCTTCGACAACAATGGCGTGCAGAATTACCGCCAAGACAATCATGATGCATACCGCAGCCAGCATCAGGGCGGTGTGATGGTTGTGCAGTCGCAGAACATCACCTTCAACGACACCTACATGCGTGATTCCAAGCAGTGGAACTATGAGACCCACACTGCCGAAAACGTGACCTTCAACAACATCAAGGGCCTGACCCCGTATGGCCAGCCTTGGGTAGATGGCACCGATTTGGCATCCGGCAAGAACCTGACCATCAACGGTGTGCTCACGCTTGGCAACGATGACGCTTTCGCATCCGGGCACTACAATCCGGGCAATCAGTTCGAGCCAACTCATGCCGACAACATCAAGGGCTTCGGCATGAACGGTGACAGTCCGCGCACCCAGGAATGGATTGACGCAGCCGCCGCTTATGAGTACTACTCCGAAAAGCACAACCTCGATAACCTTGCTTGGGATACCGATGATACGGAGAACGTCACCGTCAACAACACGGTGAACTGGTCGTACGCGGGCGGCAACGGCATTCGTCTCGGTCACAATGTGATGGGCCATACGCTGAAGAACTACACGTTCAACAACTTCAACCCGATTAGCTTCCAAGGCGGCGGTTGGGGCATCACCGTGCAGAACAACACCGGCACCTACCCGAATTACGAGGACTTCACCATCAAGAACTCGTCGTTCGATACCTCTCGCGTGGGTGGCAACTACTCCGTGCAGGGCAAGGACCCGCTGATCAAGAACGTGACCATCGACAACGTCTGGTTCTCCAACGCCAACGCATCCAGCAGCATCTCTAACATCGAGAACGCCACGGTCAATGACATCTACATCGCCGGCAAGCAGGTGCAGTACACGAACCAGAACAAGTTCACTGCCACCAACGTGACGAACCTGAAGTACACGTACACCGATGCCGATGGCAAGACGCAGCCGGTCAAGGACAACGCTCTGCCGACCTTCACTGCGCCTGAATCGGATGCATACACCGCCAAGAGCAACAATGTGCTCTCGTTCAACGTAGCTGCAACCGATGCTGATGAGGGTGATTCGGTGACGCTCGGTGTGGATGAATCCACGCTGCCAGAGGGCGCCAACTTCGACCCCGAGACTGGCGACTTCTCCTGGAAGCCGACCGAAGCTCAGGCTGGCAAGAGCTACGAAGTTAAGTTCACTGCAGCCGATCAGGGCGCTGTGGCTGGCGATTATGATGCAGTGACCAAGACGGTCACCATCACCGTGCAGTCCTCCAGCTCCGCCACGGCCACTGTGAAAGGCGTGATTTCCGGAGACACGTTCAATGGCTCCTGGAGCAGCGACGCCAAGGTGAATAACAGCACTGGCCGCACCATCAAGCTGAGCAACGCGAGCGGTGACTCCAAGCAGGGCTTTGTCGAACTCGATTTGAGCAAGGCAAACAAGATTGGCGAGCATGATTCTGTGAATCTGGTGCTTACCTACATCGGCCACCGCAAGACCGCTACTGCGACTGACGAAATCTCCGTCAAGGCCACCAAGGTAGTCGACGGTTGTGCGGGCGGTGCTACCAGCTGCGGTATTGCGGACATGACGTGGAACACTCGTCCGAATGTTTCTACTGATGCAGCCGATACCGTTGAATCCGCCAAGTTCACTGTTGGCGATGTGATGGTAAAGGAAGGTTCCGAAGATCAGATTCGCGATAACGCCATCGATGGCCGTAAGGTTCGTCTTGACGTGAGCGATCTGGTGCATGCTGCACAGGCAGCCGGCGAAACCAAGCTGATGCTGGCTCTCGACATCACCGGTAGCTATGAAGTTCGCTTCGTGAGCACTGAAGGTGCCACCACCGATAAGCTCAACAACGCCAACGCCGATATGGCTCCAGCTGTTGAGGTGACCACGGTTTCCCCGACCGCCATCACCGGCCCAACCGAGCAGACCATCACGGAAGGTGAAAGCGCGTCCTCCGACGTATTCGATCTGACCGGTGTTGATCCGCTGAAGGTTGAGCTGTCTGGCGATACCGCCGACGGCAAGATCACGTGGAACAACGACACCAATCGCGTTGACTTCGCCGAGGGCATCGCCGTTGGTGAGCATAAGTTCACTGTGACGCTAACCGATGCAAACGGCGACACTGCGTCGACTGATTTTGTGTTGACGGTCAATCCTGCCCCGGTGCAGCCTGACACGGAGAAGCCAGTGATTTCCGGTGCTAGCGATGTGACGCTTGAGTATGGCGCTGCGTTCGATCCGAAGGCTGGTGTGACTGCTTCCGATACTAAGGATGGCGATCTGACTAGCAAGATTGTGATCTCCGGAGACACGGTGAACACCAAGGTTGCCAAGACCTACACGGTGATCTACACCGTGACCGATGCTGCCGGCAATGTACAGACCGTGAACCGCAAGGTTACGGTTAAGGCCAAGGATTCCGGCAACCAGAACACAGGTGACAACCAGAGCAACAATCAGAACAACAATCAGAACCAGTCCGGCAACCAGCAGTCCAACAAGACGGACGGCAAGGGCACTGGCAACCTGGTCGATACTGGTGTTGCAGTCGCAGGCATTGCCGTAGCAGTAGTGATACTGCTCGCAGCCGGCCTTGCGCTGGTGGCTGTGCGCCGCACTCGCCAGTAGTGCAGGTTGCTGTGCCTGACTTCTAGGCCATGCTCGTGCTGCATGGTGCCTCGTAACGAGGCGCATGCAACACGGCATGGCCTTTTCGCATCAGTGAAAGAGCAGCGAGCAGGCCGAGAATCGCCTTTACCGTTGCGGTACGAAGCTTTCGCGCGGAACCAGCGTGGTAGACAGCATGGTATGAGTGTGCGTGGAGGAGTCGTAATTCAATGATTGCGACAGCACCAGCAGCGCAGTACGCGCCAAATCCTGCTGATTGATGTCATAGGTAGTCAGTGGCGGCGAAACATACTGTGCGATGGTCTGGTTGTTAATGCTGATCAGGCTAACATCGCGCGGCACAATAATGCCGGCCTGATTGAACGCCTGCAGCATACCAACTGCCAAAGCATCAGTAGCCACAATAAAGCAGTCCGGCAGATTGCCGCCGAGCTGTGCGATGACCTGTTCGCCGAGTTTGCGCCCGCTTTCCACGCTGACCTGCTCGCTGATGAAAATCAGCCCATCAGTATGCAATCCGAGGCGTTCGCACCAGTTGCGGTATGCCAATGTGCGCACATCTTCGGGGTATTCGTACGAGCCCATGATGTGCCCCTTGCAGCCGATTAATCCAATGCATTGCATGCCGCGAGCTGTGGCTTCGCTCAACGCGTCCAGTACGGTTTGCGCAAGGTCGGGCTGTACTGAATCAAACAGGTTTGGCGCAGGATTGACATCGATGAATACGCCATGCGGCAGCACATTATGCAACTGCACGAGCTCGTCATGAGTGTGTACTTCCGGGCCGATGGACACAAAACCGTCGTATTGATCGGCATTGTCAATCAAGGCCTGAATGTCGGTGAAGAACGAGAGCGTGATGTGCATATCTTCAGCGGTGGTGAGCAACGTGTTGCGTAGCTCGCTGTAATACGCGTTGAGCAGTTCTTCGTCGCTGTCGATGGCGTCGAGCACGGCGATATCGTGAGGTGCGAGATAGTGCCGCTCCTGCACTTCGTAACCGAGTTCTTTGCTGACCTGAAGAATCTTTCGCCGGGTTTCTTCCTTGACTGAGAAGGTTGGGTCTCCATTGAGCAGGCGGGAAACAGTCGCCGGGGAGAAGCCTGCCTGCTGTGCTATTTGCCTGATAGTGACCATGCTGATATCCGATTGATTCTGTGTCTTTTCCGCACTCTGCGCTGAGGCGCACTAGTAACGCTTGTTTACTTCACTCCATCGTAATGCAAAAAGTTTCATTATGTGCGATTGTGCTTGATTTGTTATCAATAAGCAGGGTTTGTTATGTGCTGATGCGGGTTGTTCTTGGTGTTGCGAAAGTAGTTGAGTATACTATTTAGTAAACAGTTTATTTATTGCTCACGTGGTGGTGTGCAGCAGAATTCAGGAAGGCGATAATCACTTATGGCTGATTCGATGATTGCCGAACAGTTTGACCCAGCATGGCTTGCAGATTCGCGCGTATTCGCGGTGAACAGAGTTGCCGCACATTCCAACCATCGTTTCTATGACCATGCTCCCCTGGCTGGCGAATCAATGGATCTTCAGCAGAGCCTGGACGGCGAATGGTCGGTTTCGATTGCGGACTTGGCAGACCTCGGTACCGAGGCTCTGACTGCCGCTGACTTTGCCGATCCTGCTTTCGATGATTCCGCATACGAATCCATCGAGGTGCCTTCTTGCCTGGAAGTCAAGGGGTTCCTGCCGCACAAGTACGTGAACCAGCAGTACCCATGGTCTGGCCATGAGGCGCCTGAAGCTCCCGGCATCCCAGAGCATAACCATGTGGCGTTCTATCGCCGTGAGTTCACTCCTGAATTCAAGGTGGCCTCAGCTGTCGCTGCCAATGCGCGCGCGATTGCCGCTGGTGAAGCCGCGCCGTTCCCGATTACCGTGACCTTTGAAGGAGCCTCTACCGCCATCGCAGTCTGGCTGAACGGTGTTTTTGTAGGCTATTCTGAGGATTCCTTTACCCCAAGCGAATTCGATGTGACCGCAGCACTGCAGCCGGGAAAGAACGTGCTCGCTGTAGCCTGCTTCCAGTACACGTCCGCCAGCTGGCTCGAAGACCAGGATTTCTGGCGTATGCATGGCCTGTTCCGCTCGGTTGAACTTACTGCTCAGCCGGCTGTGCATGTTGCAGATTTGCGTGTGACTGCCGACTATGACTATGAGGCCGGTGAGGGTGACCTTACCGTTGATGCGTTCGTGCGCAATGCCGCAGCTACGGATGCTTTCGAGGCTGTGCTGACCGATGCGGATGGTGCGGAAGTGTGGCGCGAAGGCATTGCCGCTGAAGCCGCTGACTCTGCGGGCGATGCTGCGGGCGACTCCCCCATCGCCTTCAGCTGGCATGCGAATGTCGGTCAAGTCAACCCGTGGAGTGCTGAAGAGCCGACCCTCTACACGCTGACCGTCACCGCACTGGATGCTGACGGCAATGTGATTGAAGCCGTGCCGCAGCGCATCGGTTTCCGCCACTTCGCCATTGAAGACGGCATCATGAAAATCAACGGCAAGCGCATTGTGTTCAGGGGCGTGAACCGCCATGAATTCGATGCGCGCACCGGCCGTACGGTTTCCGAAGCGGTGATGCTGCAGGATATCCACGAATTCAAGCGACTCAACATCAACGCCGTACGCACCTGCCACTACCCGAACCAGACCCGCTGGTACGAGCTGTGCGACGAATACGGCATCTACATGATTGACGAAACCAACATCGAAACGCACGGCACCTGGACCTACGGCGATGGCAGCTTCCACCCGGAAACCGCTGTGCCGGGCAGCCGCGACGAGTGGCGTGCGGCATGCGTAGATCGCCTGAACAGCATGATGCGCCGCGACTGGAATCATCCGAGTGTGGTGATCTGGTCGCTCGGCAACGAGTCCTTCGGCGGCGACGTATTCCGCACCATGCGCGATTTCGTGCACGCCAACGATCCCATGCGCCCAGTGCATTACGAGAGCGTATTCAACGAGCCGGAATACAGCGACGTCACGGACATTATGAGCCGTATGTATGCCAAGCCGGATGAAATCAAGGAACTGTACCTCTTCGGTGAGGATCAGAAGCCGTACATTTCTTGCGAATACTCGCATTCGATGGGCAACTCCACCGGCGGCCTGCACCTGTACACCGCCCTCGAGCAGTACCCGAAGTATCAGGGCGGATTCATCTGGGATTACGTAGATCAGGCCCTGTTCCAGCAGCTCGACGACGGCACCGAACGCCTCGCCTACGGCGGCGACTTCGATGATCGCCCGACCGACTACGAATTCAGTGGCAACGGCATTGTATTCGCGGACCGCACGCCAACGCCTAAAGCCCAGGAAGTCAAGCAACTGTACGCCAACGTGCGCCTGACCCCGGACGAATCCGGCGTGACGATTGTCAACGATAACCTGTTCATCTCCACGGCTCGATTCGTATTCACTGCGCGCGTGCTGGTGAACGGTACTGAACGCTGGCATGCGGATTACCGCTTCGATGTGCCGGCTGGTGATACGCAGCGACTGCCGATTGCATTCCCGCGCGTCACCGATTTGGTGCCGCTGACCGGCCGCGCTGAGGTTGTGTACGAGGTTGATCAGCGACTGGCCGAGGCCACTGATTGGGCGCCGGCTGGGTATGAGCTGACGTTCGGCCAGTATGTGGCCAGCGTGGACTTCGGCGATGCTGCTGAGGCTGACGCTGCTGGTGAGGTTACAGCTGTAGTGGCTGAGGATCCGTTCAATGCCGGCATCCATAACGCCGCAGCAGAGGCACTGCTTTCTAAGACTGCGGGCGGATTGGTTTCCTTCAAGCGTGACGGTCGCGAAATGGTGATTCGCCGTCCTTCCTTGACTACCTTCCGCGCGCTGGTGGATAACGATCGCGGCAATCAGTCCGGTTTCAATCGTGCGCAATGGTTCGCTGCCGGTCGCTATGCACGTGTGACCAATACTGCCATCGAGCAGAGCGTATCCGGTCTCACCGGTACTTACACCTACGAACTGGCCGATGCCGCGCACACGCCTGTCGCCGTGCGCTACGAAATCGACGCAGCCCTGCGCATCCATCTGACTGCAGAATTCCCGGGCGAAGCGGGCGCGGTTACGCTGCCTGCATTCGGTCTGGAATGGATGCTGCCGGCACAATACGATCATCTGCACTTCTACGGTCTGGGACCTGAAGAGACCTACGCCGACCGACTGCATGGTGCCAAGCTGGGCGTCTTCTCCCGTACTGCCGAGGAGGACTTCGCGCCGTACTTGGTGCCGCAGGAAACCGGCAATCATGAAGGCGTGCGCTGGGCTGAAATCACCGATGAGCACGGCCACGGCCTGCGCGTTTCGGCAGCCGGTGCGGACGCCCAGCCGTTTGCAATGAGCCTCCTGCCATACAGCTCATTGATGCTGGAGGAGGCCACGCACGCCAACGAGCTGCCACCGGTTCGCCACACGTTCTTGCGTCTGCTTGCCGCACAGATGGGCGTTGGCGGAGATGACACGTGGGGCGCTCCCGTGCACCCAGAGTTCCAGCTGCCCGCTGACAAGCCGCTCAAGCTCGACGTAACGCTGGAGCTGATTTAAGCCGCCGTATTCCAGCTCGAAGACTGGTGCTGTCTGCACGCTTCGTTTGACTCCCATTATCAGGCTGAGGTGTTTGCAGTCGAAACGGTTGAACTCGTAAAGGGTGCACCCATGCGCGTGGGTGCACCCTTTATCACGTTATGGTTCGGGGGTTTCGATTGTGCTATTTCCGGTGCTATGTTGGCGGCGAACGCCAGCAGGGGGAATTTCTATTGGTTTGCGGTGTTTGTTAGGAGTCGCTCCTGCCGCGTGCTTGATTATCGCAATCAATCAATCGATTAAGAGAGAATCCCTATGAAGAAATCCATTCTTCATGCGGTTGGTGTGTTGCTAGCGGCGAGCATGTTGTTCAGTGGGGCAGCCGTTACCGCATCAGCCACAGAAACCAGCAAACCTGCATCATCGCAATCATCCGTTGCGGACAACAGTACTGATACTGCGGCTTCCATCGACCGTACATGGTCACTGGATGCTTCAGCGAACACTGCTCTTGCCGCGTTGGGCACAGTACAAGGCGCCTCGCAAACCTTCGACGGTTTGACTATTGACGCCACTGCAGCCGGCGCCAAATTCGCGCCTCGCGCCAACGATACCCAAATCAATGCAGGAACCATCATCGGTGTTCCTGTGCCAGCGCATACCAACCCGGCTACCATCACGCTGAACCTGTCTGGCGGCACAACTGCAGTCACCGCATCTGCCGGCGAAGTCAAAGACAATGTCATCACATTGCCAGCTGCAGATGCAGACGCCACCGTCAACATCACATTTACAGCTCCCTCGTCATACCTCAGCAGCATTGTTCTGGCAGAACAGAAGCCAGAACCAGCATTCCCCGGTACACCGACTGCAGTATCGGCCACTGATACCACATGGGATTTCACCGAAGCTGCAACTGATCGCCCGACCGTACAAGGCGGCACTGCCGACTACCACGGCATTGCCATCGATGCGCGTGCGCAAGGAGCCAAATTCAGCCCACGTACTACAGCAGCCAGCGGCGGCAGCGATACTCAGGTGAACGCGGGCACCATCCTGTACATTCCAGTGGCACAAACCGCGGGCGGAGCCAGCATCACCGTGCAGGGGCAGGCATACGGAGCTACGCTCAAACTCGATAATGCGGATATCACCACCGGTGCCGCAACCGTTGTGCCTACAGACTCTACGCACTATGTGCCGCTTACCATCGGCGGTACAGGAAGCCTGTACCTGACCGGCATCGCCATTGATTATGCAGCCGATACACCCGCTGCTGCCAGCCATATCGTTACCGTTGGCCCGAACGGACAGTACCAGAGCATTCAGGCAGCTTTGGATGCAAACAATTCTTCCGAAACCGACCGACTGGTATTGAAGATCGCTCCTGGCGATTATCGCGAAAAAGTTACCGTGACCAAGCCGGGCGTCACCTTTGCCAACGCAGACGTGACTGCCAAGCGAGCAGTGACGATTCGTGCCAGCTACTATTCATCGAACACATTCGATGCCGCCGGCAACTTTGTACCGCAGGACGCATTCGATCTGGGCACCAACAAGTGCGCTACCGTGACCATCGGTGCAGGCGCCACCGGTTTCGCCGCCTACGGCATCACATTCCAGAATGATTACAACGTGGTGGATCACACTGCTGAAGGCCAGCAGACTCCAGCAGTTGCGCTGAATACGCAAGCGGACAAGGTATACCTCAAGAACAGCCGCATTATCGGCCGCCAGGATACGTTGTATGTGCAGGGATCCGGCAATCGCGTGTACGTGGACGGCGGATACATCGAGGGCACTGTGGACTTTGTATTCGGTGACGCGAACGCGTACTTCACCGGTACTGAACTACACATGGCTGCCTTCCCTGGCAAGAACAACGGATACTTCACCGCCGCAAACACCAAGAAATCCGGCGTGGGCTTGGTGCTTGATCGCTGCAATCTGACTGTTTCCGACGCATACGGTGCTGATGCGAAGCTTTCGCTGGGCCGCCCATGGCAGACCTTCGCGCAGTATTCGCAGGTGCGCAATGCTGACGGCAGCAGCTATGTGACAAATGTGAACCTGAATGCGAAAAACTCCACGTATACGGACACTTCCTCAGCCGTGACGTACCTTGACAGCACAATCTCCAGCAAGGTCACCAAGGACCGTTGGAATGTGTGGACCAGCAAGGATAAGAACGGCAAGAGCGTGGATGTGACCTTCCATCCCGATGTGCGCTTTACGGAATACGCCAGCCATGATGAGTCCGGTGCTCTGCTGAACCCGGCCGACTATCCGAAGATTGTGCTCGGCAAGATGGAATCGCTGGATGAGGCTCAAGTGCAGGCGAAGCGTGCGGAACTGATTTCAGCATTGGGCTTCGGTACTGAAGCTGGCCAATGGGCTGTTCCGGATGGTACATGGCCGTTTGCCTACGACCCGAACTACTCCACCGGAACTGATGTTGTGCCGACTCAGCCGAGCGCAGGCAGCAATGCGAATACCACTTCCCGTGCTAAGGCCAAGGCCAACAAGCAGATTGCCAACACTGGTTCGTCTGTGATGGCCATTGCCGTGGCTGTTGTAGTACTGGTTGTGGCGGGCCTTGTTCTGGTTGTCGTGCGCAATAAGCGGCGGTAGCTCGCGCTGCGAGTGCTCTAGATACAAGTGCTCTGCGAATACTCGGAGAGCACTTTGCAAGCGTAACGAAAATCCGGCATATCAAGCAGATGCATTGTTGTGCATCGCCTGGTATGCCGGTTTTTTTATGAACAGTGTGCCTTACTGCTTTACTGCAGTGGGATTTACAGCACGCCCTGAGCAACCATAGCGTTGGCCACCTTGACGAAGCCGGCGATGTTGGCGCCAGCCATCAGGTCGCCTTCCTCGCCGTATTCCTTAGCGGCGGCAAGGGAGTTGGCCACAATCTCTTCCATGATGGACTTGAGCTTGGCGTCGACCTCGTCGAAGGTCCAGCTCAGGCGGTAGCTGTTCTGGCTCATCTCCAGGCCGGAGACGGCCACGCCACCAGCATTTGCAGCCTTAGCCGGGCCGTACAGCAGACCGTTGGACTTGTAGACTTCGATGGCTTCCGGAGTGGACGGCATGTTCGCGCCCTCGCACACCACCTTGCAGCCGCCAGCGACGAGAGCCTTGGCGGACTCCTCGCTGATTTCGTTCTGGGTGGCGCACGGCAGAGCGATGTCACACGGCACGGTCCACACGCCAGAGCAACCCTCATGGTATTCGGCGGACGGCACGCGCTCGGCGTACTCCTTAATACGGCCGCGCTCGACTTCCTTGATCTGCTTGACCACAGCAACATCAATGCCGTTCGGATCGTAGACGTAGCCGTTGGAATCGGAGACGGTCACCACCTTGGCGCCCAGCTCCTCAGCCTTCTGTGCAGCGTAAATAGCCACGTTGCCAGAGCCGGAAATCACCACGGTCTTGCCTTCGAATGAATCGTTCTTCAGCACGCGCAGTGCTTCCTGGGTGTAGTAGCAAACGCCATAACCGGTGGCCTCAGTGCGGGCGAGCGAGCCGCCGAACTCCAGGCCCTTACCAGTCAGCACGCCGGAGTACTCGTCGCGGATGCGCTTGTACTGGCCGAACAGGTAGCCGATCTCACGGCCGCCCACGTTAATGTCGCCGGCCGGAACATCAGTGAACTGGCCGATGTGACGGCATAGTTCGGTCATGAAGGCCTGGCAGAAACGCATGACTTCGGCGTCGGAGCGGCCCTTCGGGTTGAAGTCGGAGCCGCCCTTGCCGCCGCCCATCGGCAGCGTGGTGAGGCTGTTCTTCAGAATCTGCTCGAAGCCGAGGAACTTGATAACACCTTCGTTCACGGTTGGGTGGAAGCGCAGACCGCCCTTGTACGGTCCAATGGCGGAGTTGAACTGCACGCGGTAGCCGCGGTTCACCTGCACCTTGCCTTCATCGTCAACCCAGGCCACGCGGAACTTGACCACGCGCTCCGGCTCAACGAGACGCTCCAGCACGCCGTTCTTCTCGTATTCAGGATGCTTGGCGATTACCGGCTGCAGGGTGTCCAGCACCTCGTAGACGGCCTGCAGGAATTCGGGCTGATCGCCGTCACGCTTCTCGACCTGTTCGTAGACGCGCTTGACGTACTCGTTTGTGAGCATAGTGAAACTCCCCTTTGGGTTGGACTATCAAATAAGACGCTTCCGATTGTATGCGCGAATTATGGAAACGCTCAAGAGGTGGGTTTGATATTCGCCACTAGGCGGACATTGGAGCGGGTGTGCCGCGCGGGGTGCGTACGGGTCCGTGGCGCCATACAAGTGCCACGCCAGCGCGGATTGGCCCAAAATGCGCTGGCGTGGCGAGGCTCAACCTTCACAATCCCTGATTTGGGCGCTTATTTGTGCCACGCCACTGCAAATGCCGCGTTTCTGCGCTGGCGTGGCACGGAACCTTGCCACGCCAGCGCAAATCAGGCGAAAACGCGCTGCCGTGGCACACATAAGCCGGAAAAATGTGCCAGCGTCCCACTGGAAGACGCTGGCACATGCATAGTACGCGATATCAGCTGCGGCAGAACTCAGGCGGCGCGAGCGATGGCCTGCTCGAAGTCCTTGGTGCCCTTGAACACTTCCTGCATCCACGGGTTGATGCCCTGCTTCTTAGCGCGGATGAGAATGTAGCCGAGAGCCAGCACGTTGGCCACGAGCGCAATCAGCGAGACTACGAGGTTCACGTTCGGGTTATTCACGGACTGGGTGGAGAACACGGAGTAATCCTGGAACATCGGGAACACCTGAGCGAACATGCACCAGATGGCCAGCGTGAAGGCGCGGTTCTGAATCCAGCCGCCCTTGTTCCAGAAGAAGTTCGCCACGGTCGGAGCCAGCAGCAGTGCCAGGCCGCAGTACCAGGAGTGGGTGGGCAGGCAGTTGTAGGTGTAGCAGAAGTTCCACAGATCGTAGGCCACGATGAACACCCAGGTCATGTCCGGCCAGAGCATATCGTCCTTCTTCTTGGAGGCGTAGATGCCGAACCAGCCGGTCATGCAGAAGATGTTGAGGATGCCGGCAACGCCGTTGAATACGTTGTGCCAGCCGCCGTAGAGGGTCACGCCTTCGGTGGAGATCCAGGTGCCGCCCCATCCGCGGATGGCGGATTCAAAGTCGGAGACCACGGCGATCAGGATGTTGATAGCCACAATGACGAACGGGAAGCACTTGAACCAGTGGGATTTACCGATGGAGCCCCACTTGTATTTGAGGGCCATGAAGCCGATGCAGCCGATGGTGGCCGCGTACAGCTTGGCGTAATGGAACCACGAGGTCATGTGCACGTAGGTGGGGTTGTTAAGAGCCCACTCAGCACCCATGGCTGCGGCAGTGTAAATGGTGATGAAGTAGACGGTTAGGATTGCGGGGATGACCAGGAACGCCACTACGCCACCGGTTTTGGTGCGGCGAGCGAGCTCGTTGGCGCCGATAAGGCAGCAGAAGACGAGAATCCATCCGATCCATTGGTAGACGGCATTGTCGCCGTAGACCTGAAACAGCATAACGGTCCTTTCCACATGTGCTGTGTTATGCGGGGCCTCGTCATCCCTCGTTGGACGCCGGGCCGGGCTTATTGGCGCTTGGCTCGAGGTGCTGCGCCCTGCAATCATTGCGGAGCACGCATTGTTGACGAAGCGTCAATTTCTCTCGCAGCATATTGTAAACCCTCTTTTGACGCTGTGTCAAAAGAGGGTGTTGGTGTGGTGCGATTCAAGCGCTGTACCGCGTTGACTACTGTCCACACAGTGCTTGGATAACCATATGCGAGTAGGCTTCGCGGCCGAGTCCCTCGCCAATGGTCAGATGCACGCCATCGTCATAGAAATATTCGCTATGCCCCTCGCTCAGACCGTACCAATCCATAATGCCCACGTTCTTATGCCGCGCGGCCACCGCACGCATGGCGGCATTTACGCTCTCCGCATCCATGGCGGGGTTGCGAATCGTAATGAAATACAGAGCCTTTCCGTTGACCGCATTCACCGCGTCTTCGAACGACTGCTCCGGATTGGGCCCTGCGCTGTTGGTGCCCAGCGCCGCAATTACCACGCGCTTATCATCGCCCGCTGCCAGATGCTGCTGGTATGTGCTCGGGAAAGCAACCAAACTGCGACCGATTTCATTGTCTTGAATCGCGTTCGGCATAGTGTTTACCAGCACGCGTTGTGCGCCCATCTCCACAGAATCGCTGATGATGAGAGGATCAGCACTGCACACGCCAGTGGAAGCATCATAGGTCCAACCGGAAGTATCCAAATTATCCGGCACCTTTTCCGCGACCGGCACCAGTTTGTTGGCATCCTCGGCTTGTTGCTCGCTCTGCTCAGTAGTCTGTTGCGTTGCCTCATCCGTTGGTTTTGGAGCTGATTCGGTTTTAGCCGGTGTCTTCTCAACTGCGGCGGTTACCGGGCGCAGTTGAGCGGAGCGAGCCTGTGCAATAGCTCCCCAGTCAAGCGGTAGCACACACAACAGCACTGTGCCTACGGCGCACAGCACAATGATGATACGCCGGCACAGCAGCAGCGCACGCAATGCGGCCTTACGTACATCGTGCCGCGCCTGCGCGCGATGGCGCGATGCGCGCTGTGCCACCTGATCGCCAAAGCGAATCGTGCGCTCAACTAACTGATAGAACAGTTCCGTGGCAATCCACAGCACTATGGCTTGCACAATCCATTCCCACCAAGCCAGTTTGGTGGTGCGCGTGGCAGGATTCATCATCTCCAGCATCGGATAATGCACCAGATACAGTGAGAACGAACGTGATCCGATATATCGCAGTGGACGCACGGACAGTGCGCGGCCCACAATATTGCCGGGCACAATGGCGGCCGCGAGCAGAAGCGTTGCGAGCAGCGCAATAACCAAGTATCCGCCGCGATACAGCACGGTCCAGCTCGAACGGGCAGCTACGAATGCGATGGCCAATAGCACCAGAGGTACGAGAGCCAAAGCATCACCAAGGCCGATGCGATGATGATTGGAATCTGTTGAAATACTGCTCTGCGAGCGGTGATTGCCGGTTGTGAGCATTGCCAGTAGCGCGCCGGTCAGCAGCTCTGCCGCACGAGTGTCAAGGCCGTAATATGAGCGGCTTCCAGTGGCATTCGGGTCGAACAGGAATGCCATAACGAGTGTGGAAGCCAGCGTAAGCGCGGCGACTATACCAAGTTGTGCATTGCGCGGCAGCTTAGTGCGGTACAGCGCGAGCAATATCAGTGGCCACAGCAGGTAGAACTGCATCAATACGCCGAGAAACCACAGATGCGTTAGAGGTGAAGGCAGTCCTGCTGCAGCGAAGTAAGAGACATGGCGGAAGATGTTGACCCAGTTGCTTACGAAGAACAGTGACGGTAGCGCATCGGCTTGGGCTTTGGGCAGCAGGCTGGGAGAGGTAATGTATGCGGCTATTGCGGTGAGTGCGATGATAACCACTACCGGTGGTACGAGTCGTTTAAGTCGTTTGACTGCGTAAGTGCCGTATGAGATGGTGCCAGTGCTGCTGAGTTCCTTGGTAACGCTGCGGGTGATGAGGAATCCGCTGATAACAAAGAAGATGGTGACGCCGAGGAATCCGCCTTGCAGCAGTGAAGGGCGCGTGTGATAGGCGACTACGCCAAGGATTGCCAGTGCGCGCATGCCGTCGATGGCAGTGAAGTGGGCGTTGTTATTCCCGCTGGATTGATCACGATTGTGTTGAGATGATGATGCGATGCGTGCTGGGCGAGAATTCGTCATCGATGAACCACTTTTCTGCAAACTGCCTGTTCTCTCTTGTGTGCATTGTAGACGCTGGGGGCTTATTGCGGGGGCAGGTTGGCGGGTTCTGGTGAGGTCGTTTCCCGGCTGAGTGCTTCTGCGTCCGTAACCGTCACTATGTATGCGCATCGACGAAGTGGCCGCATACATAATGATGGTTAAGGGCTCCGAATCGTCACTATGTATGCGTGATGACGAGATTGCCGCAAACATAATGACGTTTTTGGTCTTGGAATCGTCATTATGTATGCGGGTGCTTCGTTGAGCCGCGTACATAATGACAATGTGGCTAGCCGGGTTCGAGCCGACTACCCTCTGCTTGCTTCCTGTGCGATTCCAACCGATCTGGTTTTCACGGATGGTTGGCAATCTGTTCTACTTCGACCACATTTTCGGGACGAATCGTCCATAGAGTTGCCTGCACCCATTCGCGAGGCATCTGATCATATGGGACGATCACGTTGTCGTGCCACTGCTGACGGCGCTGTTCTGCGGTATCCTCCCAATGTTCGTCCAGCCATCGGTCATAGGTCGCATCATCCCAGTCTTTCGCCTCCAACGGCGGGGCTGGCCAGTTGTTGATGACCATGTGGAATGCGTCGAAACAGGTGAACAGGCACTGCTCTCGTTCGACTCGCAAATGCAGCAGGTCGCAATCCTCATAGGAATCAGTAAAATCTTCGGATTTCAAATTAGGGTGATGACATACGTTGCCCTTGTCGTCTATCCACTGCGCCCATGCCCACAATGGCGTCGCATCCGCTGACGGGCGCGGCAGGCCGGCAGCCTCCATCTCCCCGATAATCCACTGGTAGGCGGGTTGGACGGCGTCCCACCATGATGTGTCGCCATCATCGAGAATCGACTGGTGGCGCGCCATAGCCGCGCTTGGTGTGTATTCGCCATGCTTGGCGAACGCACGCTCGACCACCGGATACGGTTGGAACGAATACAGATCAATCAAAAGATGAAGAAATCCTCTCCAATTATGTCGACGTACGACTAGGCCACCTGCCTTGACATGAACATCGTATTCGGCTCCTTCAGTCGGAGGAATCCGTGCCGTTCATACCAGTTGGCAAGAGCATCATTCAACGGGTCAAGAATAATCACACGTCTGCCGCATACATAATGACAATGGAGCTAGCCGGGTTCGAACCGACAACCCTTTGCTGTGATTCATGATTATTCGGTGTATTTCACTAATATTCAAAACCGCTTAAAACGGCTTTATAGAGCCATTTTTATGGTTCTTGAAATCACGTGAAAATGCATTGAAAACCATGGAATTGCATAGTGATGTCTACTGAATGTTTACTGGTTTGATTCGGCTCTGGCGAATAGCTGCGATGGAGATATTTCTAAGGCGTCGCAGATGTTCCAGATTTTATCTATGGTGGCTGCTTGTTCCCCGCGTTCGATTCGACCCATGTAGGCGCGGTCTATGTTGGCCAGTTCGGCAAGGTGCTCTTGCGATATTGATTTCGATTTTCGGGCGTCACGGATTGCGTCGCCGAATCTTCTGCGGCGTTGTTCCATGACGGCCTGTTTGTTCACGCGGCTTATAATCCGTCGTCTTGTCTAGAATATCCACGGCTTATAAGCCGTATTTATGTTGCGGTAGGTGAGTAGTCTATTGAAGGAATAAGGTCGTGAGCAGTAGAGAGAAAACGACAATGAACGAGGAAAACAAGCAGACGGAAACCCTGCCGGAGGTGGAGAAGACCACGACTCTTGGGCATGCGGACGAAGCTGATGAGAAGACGGCGATGGTTATTCAAAAAGCCAAGCCGAAGTGGCTTATCCCGGCCATTGCCGGTATTGGCGTGATCGTGTTGGTCGGTGCGGGTTTAGGCGGGTATCACGTCTGGACTTCACACGAATTGGCCGTGGCGAAGGAAGCATGCGCTACCGCGGCCGAGAAGGTTCGCGAATCCGCGAGCGACTACAACACTCTGGTGAACGGTGATGCGAGCGACGCTTCCGCGATCACAGCCGATCAGGTGAAGGACACGAAGACCGTCGAATCCCTGGCGGAGGAGTTGAAGAACACCGCCCCCGAATACGCGGGCTGCGTCGCCGACGATGCCAAGGGCCTGAACGCCGCGGCTGATGCGTTGGAATCCCAGGCCAAGTGGTATGAGACCCACACGAAATCACTGTCCAAAGCCGTGAAGAACGTGACCGAGTCCAAGGCGGCGAAGACGTTGGAGACCGCGAAGTCGAACCTCTCCTCGAAACTGGATGAGGCGTCGAAGCTCCTCTCCGACTCGGATGGCAAGGTCGCCGACAACGCCACACGAGACAACCTGACCAAGGCGATCGACGACGGGAACAAGCTGAAGGACGGGACCGATCTGGCCAAAATCGATTCTGCGCGTAAGGCGATTGAGGATGCGATGAAGACCGTGAATGATTCCATCAATGCGAAGAACGAGGCCGACGCGCAGGCCGCGGCCGCCGCGGCGCAGGCTTCATCCGGCTCAGGCTATACCGGCTCCTCCTCCAGGGGAGGTTCCAACTACTCCGGCGGAACCACATACGGGAAGAATGCCAACGGCTCTAGTGGCAGCCAGACTTCAAATGGGAATTCTGGCAGCACTGGAGGTCAGAAAACTCAGAATGGCTGGACGTTGAATTCCGATGGAAGTTTTTCTGCGACGTTCTGCGGCACGCTCGGACAGAATCCGACGTTTTGCTGACCCGTGTAAATTTCTTACTCCTCTTTTCGCTTCGTGAATCCCCGTTCCTTTCCCTTCACCGGATGGGAACGGGGATTCCTTATATCCAGGCGAGATTATTCAACTGTTTGGGTGAAGCTGCCTGTTGTCCCCTGTAGGCTTCTACCCACCATTCGTCCATGAGACTTCCGGGGAAACACCAGAGGAGCGGTTTGTTGCCGATTGTGGCGTTGTTACGTTCCGCCCATTCGATTGCCAGATGGCCTGCCTGCATGTGCGTGTGCAATAGGCGTAGTACGTGCCAGAGGAGTCTGAAGAGGAATGTTGCTGCCAGTATGAGTAGGAATGGGTTTCGTATGCCGGCATGCTGGTAGAGGTCTGGCGTCCAGCATGCGGCGATGAGCAGGAGGGTTCCGGCTGAGCTCCTTTATGTCCGTAACCGTCACTATGTATGCGCGTCGACGAAGCAGTCGCGTACATAATGATGGTTTTGGGCTCCGAATCGTCACTATGTACGCGTGATGACGAGACTGCCGCAAACATAGTGACGTTTTTGGCTTTGGAATCGTCATTATGTATGCGGGTGCTTCGTTGAGCCGCGTACATAATGATGATGGAGTGCCGGAATTTGGGTTATAGCCCGAAAAATCGAGGGGGCAAAACAAAAAACCCTTGGAATCGGATTGATTCCAAGGGTTTGGTGGTGGAGCTAGCCGGGTTCGAACCGGCGACCCTCTGCTTGCAAAGCAGATGCGCTACCAGCTGCGCTATAGCCCCATGTTGAGTTGTTGAAAAAAAGAGCGGCCTGC
Organism: Bifidobacterium sp. LH_416; assembly: GCF_056357055.1. Lineage (NCBI taxonomy): Bacteria > Bacillati > Actinomycetota > Actinomycetes > Bifidobacteriales > Bifidobacteriaceae > Bifidobacterium > Bifidobacterium sp. LH_416. The sequence continues at coordinate 92,952 of NZ_JBKEVJ010000004.1, forward strand.
GAGCCGCTTCATTTTTCCGTGGGCCCAGGAGGACTTGAACCTCCGACCTCATCCTTATCAGGGATGCGCTCTAACCAGCTGAGCTATGGGCCCGATCATGCACTTCAAAAGCGCACAAGTGATTACAATACCACTGAATGCAGAAGTGTCAACGCAGACCCTCTTCGGCGTGTCGCGTTGATTGGGTGGGGGAAGCTGCACTACAGTCGCGACAGCGACATCTGCAGAATTGGCACCAGCTCGCCGCGAATCACAATATCGCCGCCAATCTGACACCTGCGAATAACAGTGCGCGGGTGCAGAACCGACGTGGTGTCTTGCGTGAGCTGCTGCTGGGCGGCGCTGATAAACGTATCGTTCACAATGTCGGAAGGCCCGTAGACGCAGATATCGGCAATGTCCAATAAGGCTACCGGCATAGCCAGCGCCAATGCCAAATCTCGCCCGGCTTGCGCAACAATGCTTTCGCAATCGTCGGGGTGTTCTTGCATGCGTGCGCGCACAACAGGCGTGCCGATAATCGCATCCAAGCAGCCGCGCCGACCGCACGAGCATTGTGGGCCATCACGCTTCACCGGTATGTGTCCAATCTCGCCGACCGCATAGCCGCTGCCAACCACGCGCATATCATTGACCAACGCAGCAGAACCAACGCCACGTGCGAGCTGCACCAGTAGCAGATTCGGCCCTCCCTGCCCAAAACAGCGTTCCGCCATTAGCGCGCTTGCGGCATCATTGTTGACGGTTGTAGGAATTCCAAATTCCCGTTCAATGGGTTCGCGCAAATCAATGTTGCGCCACTTCGAATAGGTGTATGAGAGCACATTGCTCTCATTTTTCACCACGCCAGGCGCAGCAATTCCAATGCCGATCGGCCGCTGACCTGAATGCAAGAGTTGCCCGATGAGATTGATGACGTCGCTTACCTCAAATTGGTCAGAAGCTCCCAGCGTTATTTCGGCGCGTGTGATGGTTTGCCCGAGGATGTTCAATATGGCGCCTTGAATGAGGTGCGGTTGGGACAAATCGATGCTGAGGAATCGAAGCTGTTCCGGGTCGGCGCCAAGCAATGTGCCGCGCTTTCCGGGGCCTTTGCCGCTGTGCTGCTGCAGCCCGATCTCGCGAACAAAGCCGCCAGCCATCAGGGCGGCGACAGCCTCTGAAACCACCACGCGGGACAGTCCGGTTGTTCGCGCAATATCCGCTCGGGAAAGCTGACGGTGGGGAAACAGTGTGCTAAACACCAATGCCGCGTTGTTGCGCCGCATATCAATAGGGCGGATAGTGCCATTGGTGCTACTCGTTGTGGCATGCGGAGCGGTAATCGGAAAGAATGGAGTAGCCGAAGATGGTTCTGTGTTCGCTATCGCGTTTCGGGCTGACATAGCATCTCCTTCGATTTCGGCTGTTGTGTTCGACTATATCCCAAGTACCTACAGTTCTATTTGTTAGCGCAGCTGCTTTATTACAGACATATAAACCATGGATACAATCGATAATTTTACCGTAACCTTAAAATAACAAAGCAAACTTACTCTCCGTTTCAACGTCAAAACTTGTTAGCTCAGCTAACAATTATGGCGAACTGGTGCAAGCCGGTGAAAGGGAGGAACAATGAAAACAACACGACGCACTGCCTTTGTGGCGGCTCTCACTGCACTGATCGTCTCGCTCGGAGGATGCTCGATGGGCAAGCCACAAGTTTCCGCCAGCGCATCAGATAGCAAAACCCTCACCGTTTGGTCCATGAACGGCGATCTCAGCCCTGAGGTGCTGAACGAAATCAATAGTCGATTCACCAAAGAAACCGGCGTGCAGGTAAAGCTTGAAATGCACGACTGGGATGGCATCACCACGAAAGTGACCACCGCGCTGACCACCAGCACTCCGCCTGATGTGATTGACGTCGGCAATACGCAGGTTTCCGGCTACGCGGCAAACGGCGGACTTCTGGACCTTACCTCCCACAAGAGCGACCTCGAACAAGGCCAAACGTGGGTCAAAGGCTTGGAAGACAGCGCCACCTATGATGGCAAGCTCTACGGTGTCCCTGGCCTGCTCGCACCTTTCGCAGTGCTCTATAACAAGAAGATTTGGGCAGACGCCGGCATTACCACAGTGCCTACAACATACGATGAGCTCGAAAAAGACTTGGATGCCATCAAGGCCAAGCATACGGACGATTCCAGCTTCTCCGCGTTCTACCTGTGCGGGCAGGACTGGTATTCCGCCTTGCAATGGGTCTGGAATGCTGGCGGCAATATCGCTACGCAGAGCGGAAGCAAGTGGTCCGGTTCGCTGGCGTCCGATGCTTCGGTAACCGGTGTTTCCGAATGGAAGGCTTTCCAGAATAAGTACTCTGCGCCAGCATCTCGTACGTTGGCCACTGATTCGCCAGACCAGACGCAGATCTTTGCTGATGGCAAGGCTGCAACTATTATCGCGCCAAGTTCTTCGATCGGCACTGCCGTCAATCTGAAGTCTCAAGTAACCAAGGACGACATCGGTTCGTTCGCTATTCCAGGCAAGGATGGCAAGCCTCAGCCCACGTTCACCAGCGGTTCTGATTGGGTGATTCCCGCGAAGACCACCAAGAGCGATCTTGCTCTCAAGTGGGTGAAGATCGCGGCAAGCCCTGATATTCAGGAGAACTACGTGTTCCCGAAGCAATTCCTCAACCCGAACACGGTTGAAGGCAACGAGGAGATTATGAAGAGCTCTGCGATGACCGATTCGCTGAAGGGATACGTTGATTCCGCTAAGGCTGCAGTATCCACGCCAATGGCGGCCGGTTGGTTGAAGGTCGAGGGCAATAAGGTTATGGAGAATTACTTCTCCTCCGTGGCTTCTGGATCGTCTACTCCACAGCAGGCCGGCGATAAAACCGATAGTCAGCTCAATGAATTGCTGAACCAATGATTGCGCTGGACTGAGGCGCTGTAGTCAAGGTGATGGAGTCAATATGAGTGACGTAACACGTTCTGTGAAGATAGGTCGAAATCGCGGCAAACATCCCATCGCGCGCGAAGAGCACAAGCTGGGGTATTCGACGAAAACCGCAATGTTGTTGCTTACCCCGTCAGGGCTGATTCTGGGCGCGCTGGTGATCGTACCGCTTATCTTCCTCGTGTTCACGTCATTCACTGACTTCGACCAGCGGACCCTTTTCACCGGCGAATTCAATGTTGTGGGGCTCAGCACGTATGGTGCGGTGCTCGCGGATTCGGAATTCTGGTGGTCCGTTGTACGCACGGTACTGCTTATGGTGGCGTGCGTGGCCGGAACTGTGCTGCTGGGCATGGCGGTCGCCCAGTTCATGGGAAAGCTCGGCAAAGTCACGCAGTATATCGTGACAGTGACGATGATTCTTGCGTGGGCAATGCCTGAAGTCGCTTCTGCTGAAGTGTGGAATTGGCTGTTCCAACCAGGCTATGGCGTGATTAATTGGCTGCTCACCCAGCTGCATATCTTTGGCGATGTGACCAATGTGTCATGGGCTAATGATGCGCGACTCGCGTACATCTGCATCTGGCTCTTGGTAGTGTGGCAGGCAATCCCATTCGTTGCAGTAACCATGTTTGCTGCCATACAGCAGGTTGATCCCTCCTGTATCGAAGCGGCAAAAATCGATGGAGCCGGGCCGATCCGCCTGTACTGGATGATCACTATCCCGCTGGTCAAGCCAACATTACTGCTGGTCACCGTGCTGTCGATTATTTGGGATTTCAACATTTCAACCAGATATGGCTGGTTTCCAAAGGCGGCCCGGATAATGCCACAGCCAACCTTGGCGTATTCACCTATAAGAACGCATTTGTGGGATTTGACATCGGCAATGGCGCAGCAATCTCAGTGATTACCACGCTGATGCTACTCGCATTGACTGCACTGTATATCCGCAGTTTGCTCAAGAGCGGGGAGGATTTGGTATGAACTCGCATAATCCGTTGCGCCATGCAGTCATGACAGTACTGGGGCTGTTGTTTGCCGCAGCATATTTCTTCCCGTTCTATTGGATGGTCAATTCAGCACTCAAGCCGCGCAGTGAGATTATGACCTCTACCCCACTGTTTTGGCCGCGCCACATTACTTTGCAGAATTTCGTCGTGGCCATTACGCAAACCAACTTCGCAATCAATCTGAAGAACAGTCTTATCGTGGTGTTCAGTGCAGTGGTGTTTTCAGTGATCTTCGCATTCTTCGCCTGCTACGCTCTCACGCGATTCCGCTTCCGTGGACGTGCCGCTTTCATGGTCGGCATTCTGGTGATTCAGATGCTGCCCGGTACGGCAATGCTTATACCGCAGTTTCTGGTGTTCAACCAGCTTGGCTTATTGAACACCTACTTAGGGCTGATTTTGGCGTATGTGTCTGCAGTGCTGCCATTCTCCATTTGGAATTTGCGCAACTTCTTCCTCAACATTCCTATCGAAGTTGAAGAAGCGGCCATGATTGATGGTGCGAATACCTGGCAGATTCTCTGGCATATCACTTTCCCGCTGCTGGTTCCCGGCTTGGTGTCGACTTCGATTTTCGCGTTCATTTCCGCATGGAATGACTACTTGACCGCATACACTTTCATGAAGGATCAGAGCATGTACACTCTGCCGGTGTGGTTGGCTTCGTTCACCACACCGCGTGGAGTTGATTATGGCAGCCAGATGGCAGCAGCGACGCTGTTCTCCCTTCCGGTTGTGATTGTGTTCCTACTGGTGCAACGGAAGGTGACGGAAGGCGCAGCGTTGGGTGCAGTAAAGGGCTGAACGGGCAGTCTCAAGTATTCAGCAGCCAAACAGCCAATGGAATGGCAAAGGAGTGTAATGCAGTATTGCGTTGAGAAGCAGACTCGGGAGTTTGAGCTGATTCCCCAGCCTCGCAAGGTTAACGTCAATCATGATGCGGCGGTTGTGCTGCCGTATGTGGGCCGTATCGTGGAGAATGCTGGCGATGCAGATGTGCCCAATGTGTGGGCTAATCAGATTGCTGATGATATTGAGGCGGCAACCGGCTTGCGTTGGGATGTTGCCAAGGGCGATCGATGGCAGTCCTTTATTACGCTGTCGATTGCTGCTACAGCTGGTGCAGCTGCCGGCGAATATCATCTGACGATTGCGCAAGACGGCATTACTGTGATCGGCGGCGACGCATCAGGTTTGCGCGATGGTGTACAAACATTGCGCCAGATTATTCGCCAATGTGGTTCGGTATTACCTGAGCTCACCATTGACGATAGCCCTGCGTATCAGACCCGCGGATACTATCTTGATGCAACGCGCGGCCGTGTGCCTACGCTCGATTGGCTGAAACATTGGGCCGACAAACTGTGCCTGTACAAATACAATCAGCTTCAGCTGTATGTTGAGCATTCGTTTGCTTTCGATGATATGAGCGAGACCTGGCGCGGTACCAGTCCGCTCAAACCGGCAGATATTATCGCGTTTGATGAATACTGTGCAGCCCGCGGCATCGAACTGGTACCTTCGGTGTCTACGTTCGGCCACCTGTACATGGCATTGCGCACGCATGAGCTTCGCCATCTTGGTGAATTCCCTGAACAGGCGGACCGCCCGTACAGTCTTATTGAGCGTATGGAACATCACACGCTGAACATTACCGAAGCGGATTCGTTTGCTCTTTCTTGCACGTTGATTGACGACTATCTTCAGTTGTTCCGCAGTCGCAAGTTCAACATTTGCGGCGACGAAACATTCGATCTTGGCAAGGGGCGTTCCAAGCCTGAGGCGGATAAGCGCGGAGTCGCCGCCATGTATGCCGACTATGTATCTCGCCTGTGCAATCACCTGTCTGAGCAAGGGCGCGAACCGCTGTTCTGGGGCGATATTGCGGTAGAAATGCCGGAGATTCTTGAGGCTCTACCGAAAGACGTGATGCTGCTCAACTGGCTGTATTCGCCGGAAATCGACGATGAGAAGGTGCGTCTTGTGGCGGAGTCAGGCGCCGCCCAATACGTGTGCCCGGCCGTATGGTGCTGGAATGCCTTGCTGCCCAAGTTGGACTGGGCCTGGGCGAATATTTCTCGATTGGCTCGATATGGTTTGCAATACGGTGCCGCCGGATTCCTGGTGACTGATTGGGGTGACTATGGGCACGTCAACGATCCTCGTATGGCAATTCCCGGCATGATATATGGCGCTCAGTGCGCCTGGAATCCGGATGGGATTACGGGCGAGGATGATACGCAGGCGCAAAGTGAGCTCAACCGGCGTATTTCTGTCGTGGAATATGGCGACCTCACGGGCGAATTTGTGGCAGCGTTGCGCGATGCTAGCCATCAGGTGACGTTCGGATGGGACAATATCGTTCGTTATCTCGAGCTCGACTATGGTGACGGTTCGCTGAACACCGATGTGCGCAATGCTATTTGGACCGACGACAATGGCGATGATGGCGGAACCTATGCCGAGCGCATCCATACAAGCACAACCGTGCAGGAGGCCCGCGTCAATCTATTGACTTGGCTGAAACCGGATCTTCTGCAGTGGGGCAGCGCTAACACAGCATTGCGTGCAGATATCGCTCAGCTTGGTGCGATTGCGGCGCAAGCGACACCGTATGATGCAGTAGATACGCGCGGTTCCGTATTGCAGCCGGTGCTGATCGCAGCAGAAGGGCAGCGCTTATTCAATGAGTTGGGCGTATGCCTAGCGTTGCGTGCGGGCGTTCTTACCGAAGCGGAGGCCGCCGAGGCTGCGCAAACTACGTTCCCGCAGCAGGTTGCGCGCGGTTTGGAACAATGGTTTGAACAGTATGCGGCAGTGTGGCGTACGGTGAGTGCTGAATCTGAATTGCGGCGTATTGCTGACGTTGTCTGGCGCTGCGCTGACTTACTGCGCAGCTAGCTCTGGCCGCTCTGGCCGCCAACTGCGAGGTCGTGAAATCAAGGAAAACAATCGGGAAAGATAGTAACGATGACTGAAATCAACGGTAGTGATACTGCGTTATCAGTACTTCAGGTAGCTGCGCGCATTCATATGCCTGACCTGGTCATTGATGTGTTGCGCCAACTTCAAGATTCCGGCGAAACGCTGCCGCCAGAAGGCATGGATGCCGTGCGCGGTCTGACTGATCCACAGCGCCGCGTTGCATCATGGCATACGTTGAAATCGGCGCTCGGGAACGATACGGATGGCATGCGCATGCTGTACTGGATGCTATATGCCGCTGGTCAGTACACCTTCCCCGAATATTGCCGCATGAGCATTTCGGGGACTGTGTTTGACGACACTATGGCCTGCTTTTCCAGGTTTGTTGGCGAGCATCAGGTGAGCTATGGCCGGTACGGATTCGACCGTGATTTTTGGACATACCGCGAACTAAGCGCGCGCCTATTCCGATTAGGTGCATTGGAATTCGAATTGGCGTACGAGGCTGATGATGTACCGGCAATTGCCGGCATGCCGCGCATTATCAACATGCACATTCCATCCGATGCGCCGCTGACCCCAGAGCAATGCGATGCCTCTATTGCCCATTCGCGCTCATTCCTCGCACAATACTTCCCTGATTGGGCGAATCTGCCGTATTGGTGTGAATCATGGCTGCTCTCCCCCGCTCTTGAGACTTTGCTTCCGGAGCGCTCGCATATTCTGGCATTCCAGCATCGTTTTGATATTCGCCAAACCAATCCAGATGCGCCGGACTGGCGGGAATGGGTGTTCCAGCGGTGTGCCGCGCCGATTCCAGATCTGCCAGAGCATACATCATTGCAACGTAATATGAAACGATTCCTGCTTGCAGGAGGCAAGGTCGGCATTGGCATCGGTTGTTTGCGCTGACTGTGTGCGACTGTTTGCTGACTGTCGGTTGCGTGCGTGAGAATAACGCACATGCCGTACCGACATTCATCCCGCGCTGCAGCTGGCAGCAGTAGCTACAGTCTGACCGTTGACGGATTGCCGATTACGGTGGTGCGCAAGCCGATTAAAAACATGTACCTGCGCATCAAGCCGCCAAATGGAGACGTGGTGGTGTCCGCGCCGCAACGCATGAGTGAGCGCATGATTGTTGATTTCGTGCGTGGGCGGCGAGCTTGGATTGACGGCAATGTGCGCAAAATGATGCGCGCTCGGCAGCAATCGTTAGTACCGGAATCCGGTACATCCGGTAGTACTCCGGTTGGCGATAGTGGGGCATATTCAGGGGTTGCTGCTGGCCAAGGCAATGGCCGATTCGTGTGGACTGATGAGCTGCGCGCGCAGGCTACGGCCAATATCAATGCGCAATTGCCGGGGCTGCTGGCCAAATGGGGGCCTGTGATTGGCCGGGCACCCTCGCATATTACGTTGCGCTTGATGACTTCGCGCTGGGGTTCATGCACGCCGAAAACCGGGCGTATTCGGCTGAATCTGCAACTTGGCCTGATGGAACCGCGGTTTTTGGAATACGTGCTAGTGCACGAAATGACTCACCTCTGGGAGCGCGGCCACGGCACCGGATTCCAGAGGCGCATCGGCTCGTACCTGCCGAATTGGCGCGAATTGCGCCGCGAGCTCAATCGCCGTGTGGTGCTGTGACCGTCAGTGTCACTATCCCTCAGTCCGCTAACGCGGCCAGCTCCCCCTGACAAGGGGAGCCAGAAAAAAGGAATGTCACTCTTCGATGTCGCTGGCGATATTGCTGATGGCCTGATCGGATTCGTCGACAATCTGCCGCATCGTGGCTTCGGCAGCAGCGCCATCGCCCTTACGAATCAATGCCGCAACTTCGGTATGCCAGTTCAGAGCCGTCTGATCAGCCACTTGAGGCATGAGCTCATGCTGGGTACGGCCGGTCAGCGTTGAGGCAATCACATCGCCGAGGGCTGCGAACATTCGGTTGCCGGAAGCCTCCAGCAGCGTGCGATGGAAGAGAATATCTGCATCAAGATATGCGGATTCATTAGCGTGATTGGAATGCGCCACCATTTCAATGGCCGCGCCGGTCAAGATTCCCCATTGTTCAGGAGTGGCGTTGGTGGCGGAAAGCCTTGCCGCTGCCGGTTCCACAGCGGCTCGCAGTTGGGAAAGCTCATGCAATGCAGCGATGCGATGCGGGCCGCGCAATCGCCACTGAATCACCTGCGGGTCGAGAATGTTCCACTGTTCGATGGGGTTTGCGGTAGCGCCAGCCTTGCGCTTCACGCTGACCAATCCCATGGATTCCAGCACGCGCGTTACTTCGCGCGTCACCGTGCGTGAGGGTGCTGCGTCGCCATCCATATTCGGCTCCGGCAATCGTTCTCCTTCGGCAACTTCACCGCTGACCACAGCCATGCCCCATTCATCCAGCAGACGGTCATGCAGGGAGAGTTCGCCGTTGGTGGTGGAGGTGCCGGGATCGGTAGCAGTAGTCGAAGAAGTCGCAGAAGTCATAAGACAAGTATCGCACGTTCTGGTGGTTATGGCATACATATTCGACACGCCAGCGTGCAAAAGTATTGCGTATTCCATAATCGTCCGTTATATTAAATATCAACATACAAAATGTATGCGGTGACAATGAAACGTCATTCAAATACAACTACTCAAAGAAGAGATGGATTATGAATACGCTTGTTTTGGCTGAAGCCGCAAACGCAGTCCAGCTCAATAGCACTCAGCTTGGCATCAGCGTGGTGGCCAGCATCGTAGTGCTGATTCTGCTGGTCACTGTCGCTAAGCTGCACCCGTTCGTTTCCCTGCTGATCTCCTCCCTCGTGGTCGGCATCGGCTCGGGTTACGGCCCGGTGGCCACCGTGGAAAGCTTCTCCAACACCTTCGGCTCCACCATGGCATCCGTGGGTATCCTCGTCGGCTTGGGTGCCATGCTCGGCCGCGTGCTGATGGATACCGGCGCTGCAGACAGCATTGTCGATACGCTGCTCGCCAAGACCTCCACCAAGATGATTCCGTGGACCATGGCTCTGATCGGTGCGCTGATTGGCCTGCCAATGTTCTTCGAAGTCGGCCTTGTGGTGCTCGTGCCGGTGATTATCCTTATCACCCGCCGCTCCAAGCTCCCGCTGATGCGCGTGGCCATTCCTACCTTGGCCGGCCTGTCCGTGATGCACGCCTGCATGCCTCCTCAGCCTGGCCCGCTCGCCGCACTGAGCTGCTTCAAGAACGGTTCCGTGGGCATCACCATGATGTTCGGCCTGCCGATCGCCGTAATCACCGCCGCTCTGGTTGGCCCGCTGTTCTCCAAGTTTGCCGCCAAGTGGGTGCCGGTCGGCGCTCCTGAGAACTTCGACACCGGAAAGGGCCGCGTCGACGCCGATGGCAACCTGGTAACCTCCAAGCCTCCGTTCGCCCTGTCCGTGCTGTGCATCCTCGTGCCGGCCATCCTGATGCTCGCCAACGCCATTTTCGAGATTGTGGCTCCTGATCAGGCTGATTCCAAGGCTATTTACGCTCAGGTGCTCGCCTTCTTCGGCAAGCCTGCCATTGCACTGGCCACCGCCGTGATCTTTGCGATGATTGTGCTCGGCCGCACCACTCACATGTCTTGGAAGACCGTGAACGATTCTCTTAAGGCTGCTCTGCCGCCTATCGCAGGCATCCTGCTGATCGTCGGCGCAGGTGGCGGCTACAAGGGTGTGCTGGTGGATACCGGTATCGGTGACATCATCGGCAAGTTTGTGGAAAGCTCCGCCATCTCCATCTTCCTGCTCGCATGGCTTATCGCCGCCTTCGTTCGCGTGGCCACTGGTTCCGCTACCGTCGCGATCATCACTACGGCCGGCATTCTCGGCCCGGTGGTCGATCAGATGGGCGTCACCGCTCCGGCTATCGCTCTGCTGGTAATCGCCATCGGCGCAGGCTCCGTGTTCCTCTCCCACGTCAACGACGCTGGCTTCTGGCTCATCAAGGAATACTTCGGCCTCGAGGTTGGGGAAACCTTCAAGACCTGGACCGTGCTCGAATGCCTGCTGTCCGTCGTGGTGCTCGCCCTCGTCATGGTCTGCAGCATCTTCGTGCCGCTGGTCTAGTCCCCGCTCCTGTTGGCCTCCCTCTGAAGAGCTGAGCCGTTAAGCAAACAACCCAGTGGGCTGTTTGTAGGCGAAGGCGAGCAGCCGCGAGCAATGATGATGCCGGCCGGAGGCCGTCCATAATTGCGTTCGGGCTGTCAGCTGGAAAGCTGACTGGGGGAGAGACCCACCGCAATATCTTGTCACTCATATCGCTAACTCAAGGAACTCATCATGACCATCGCTACCGCCGAACTTACTGACATCATCACCGCCAACACCATCCCCGCAGACTACTTCGCCAAGACCAAGCCAATCATCGTGCTGATGGGCGTGTGTGGTTGCGGCAAAAGCACTGTGGCTACTCACCTGACCGAACGCTACGGCCTGAAGTACGCCGAAGCTGACGACTTCCACCCGCAGGCCAACATCGACAAGATGGCAGCCGGCATCCCCCTGACCGACGAAGACCGCTGGCCGTGGCTGGACACGCTCGCGTCTTGGATTGACGAGCGCGTGGCTGCAGGCGAAGCCGCCGTAGTGACCTGCTCCGCCCTGAAGAAGGTTTACCGTGACAAGTTGCGCCGCCCGGGTGTGGTGTTCGTGTACATGCAGGGCACCTTCGACGAAGTGATGGACCGCCTGTCTCACCGTGAAGGCCACTTCATGAAGCCGAGCATGCTCAAGAGCCAGTTCGACATCCTGGAAGAACCGGGCGATGACGAAGTGCACGTCAACGTTCACATCGGTTTGGCCGATCCCGACCAGGAAGCCATGGCCGTGGCTGAGGCTCTGAACCTGTAAGCAATCCCCCTAACCTCAACTCGTTATTCGTTTCATTGAAAGAAGGCAACACAATGCAGATGGGAATGATCGGCCTCGGCCGAATGGGCGGCAACATGGTCAAGCGCCTGCGTGAAGACGGCCACAAGATCGTAGGCTTCGATATGAATCCGGAATCCGGCCGTGACGTCGATTCTCTGGAAGCGCTGGTGGCGGCTCTTGACGCCCCGCGCGTGGTATGGATTATGGTTCCGGCGGGCGCTCCCACCGATTCCACCGTGGAGCAGCTGGGTGATCTGCTTGAGCCAGGCGACATCGTGGTCGACGGCGGCAATTCCAAGTACACCGAAGACCGCGACCATGCCGCCGCCCTGGCTGAAAAGGGCATTGGCTTCCTGGATTGCGGCGTTTCTGGCGGCGTATGGGGTGCTGAGCGTGGCTATGCGCTGATGATTGGCGGTTCCGATAAGGATTATGAGACCGTGCTGCCGATCTTCCAGAGTCTCAAGCCGGAAGGCGAGTACGGCCTGGTTCATGCCGGCCCAGTGGGCGGCGGCCACTTCGCCAAGATGGTGCATAACGGCATCGAATACGGCATGATGCAGGCATTCGGCGAAGGCTTCGCCACCATGCTGCGCAGCGAATACGTCACCAACCCGGCCGAAACCATGACTTCCTGGCGTACCGGTTCTGTGGTTGCCAGCTGGCTGCTCGATTTGCTGGATAACGCCACTAAGGAAGATCCTGAGCTGAAGAGCGTTCCAGCTGTGGCCAATGAATCTGGCGAGGCCAAGTGGATGATCGAAGCGGCACTCGAGTTGGGCGTGCCGGTTCCAACTACGGCTGCAGCTCTCTGGCAGCGCCAGACCTCCCGCGGTGGTGCCGATGACATTCTGCGCGTTGTCACCGCCCTGCGCGCCCAGTTCGGCGGCCACGTCACCAAGGTAGACGAAATCGCCACCCACTGAGTTGGTATGGATTAAGGAACGGACTTCCGTCGTAGACGACTGAGGGGAGTTACCGGCAATTGAGCTGGTAACTCCCCTCAGTCAGCTTCGCGGCCAGCTCCCCTCAACGAGGTGAGCCAAAGCATAGAGCTCTTACCTACGCCAGGTGAGAGCGCATGAACCACTGGAACTTCTAACAACCCCTGAGAAATGGCAGAATAGAGCCAATTCTGAGGTTTCTACGAAACTTCATAGAGTCGCTACATAGAGTCGCTATAATGGTGGTATGAGTAGCAAGAAACAGCGTCGAGCCAAGGGTGACGGAAGCCTGTATCAAACCATGCACAACAACCGCGTCGAATGGTGTGCAGCATGGTGGGGCGAGGATAAGAAGAAACACAGAACCTACGGACTCACTGAAACCGAAGCGCTGGTTAAGAAACAGAAGCTAATCAGTAAGTTAGCTTTACCTGACAATGAGAAGCCCAAGCCAAGAAGAACAACCCTGGGCACGGCCAGTAATCCGACCGTGGAACAGTTCATGGAACGCTGGTTAAAGAACAGAACCACATTAAGTGAAGTGGTCCGCAGACAATACAGGATGAATCTGAGTAACCATGTCATGCCAATTATTGGTAAAAAAGCGTTACGCAGATTATCTGATACTGACATAACAGCAGTGATGGATTCCATGTCAGCTAGAGATATTGGAAAAACCGCAACAGCTCACACGCTGAAACAGCTGAATACCATGCTGAACTACGCGGTAAAAATGAAGTTCTTAAACCGTAATCCATGCGAGTATGTTGATTTACCAACAATACGACCAGCAGTAAGACATCTTGACAATGAACAACTTGATTGGAGAACCAGCACTTTTCAGAACATTCTTGATGAACTGAAAGACCCGTCAAACAAATACCACGACGATTACACAAGAATCCTGTTAATGGGGTTAGGACTACGAGGCAGTGAGTTAGTTGGATTGACATGGGATTGTTTCAGTTTTACTGAAAAAACGCTCACAATCAGGCAGCAGCAGAAGAAAGAAAAAGGTGGTTCATACTACATTGCAATGAACACTAAAAACAAGCATGAAAGAGAAATACCGTTACCACAACTGTATCTTGAAGCATTAACAGAAGAGATGACGAAAGCCAGAAAGCAGAAAGAACCACTGAAAACCGACGATGGTAGAGAAATCAGTAACTGTATGTTCTTACACGAAGATGGCTCAATCATCACTTATCACTGGCATTTTGACCGTTGGAAATTGATACTACACGATTATCTGAAATCCGAAGGTAGAACAGAAGAAGAAATCAAGAAACTCACATGGCGACCACACTACAACAGGCATATAGCAGCGTCGATTATGGCAAGAAATAAAGTGCCACTCACAACGGCGCAGCAGATTTTAGGACATCTTGATAAAGAGATGACTGAATGGTATACACACGCATATCAAGAAGATGTAAGAGAGGCAGCAGAAACACTGGCAAAAACTTACAGTGAAGACCCGTGGCAATTTGCAAAACAACCAGTGCAGAAAGCCAATTCGTTACCTGTAAGCTGGGAGTAACACAAAAAGGGTAAGAGCTTAAAAACTCTTACCCAATGAGAAGAAACGATTTAAACCAATAAGTGAACGAATAAACGCTCACTTACTTAATATCATGCTGAAAGTTCTTATTATGATAGTAATCCAATAAAGCAAGCATATCTTTTATTGTTGTATCACTGTTACCAGCAGCACGATTATACGCATCAAGAACCCTGATAACATCAGTTATTGTTCCATCTAAAAAGGATATCAAATCCTCTAAACGACGAGTCGAATAATCATCAATGCCTTGTTCATTGAATTGCTCAACTGAAAGGTTACCATCAATCAGATTTTCATCATAAAGAGGTGAATCAAGAAGATAATCTGAGACTTCATCAACAACATCAATATAACTCATGCGGCAACCTCCATGAAACGAGCGTGGATGTTCTCTTTAACAAAATCAGCCGTATCAGGATGAATGTTGTCTTCAAGTTCTTGAATGAATCTGAACTTCCAATACTTATACTGTTTTTCAGTCATTGCATCATTACCAGTAAACCAGTAAGCATATTTTCTAACAATGGAATAAGCTTCATCGCCTTCAAAATCGTATTCTTTAAGAGTATTCCACAGAATATGTTCAATCTCTTCTCTACTATCAAGAGCAATAATTTTCTTGTTCATAATGTATAATCTTTCTACTCAATTTTCTTACCATAGTTGTTTTTTCCTTTCACTACACTCAACGGAGCATGTAACCGTTTTATTCCCATCATGCAGAAATAATTTCATCGGGTAACGGGTAATCAACATCGAGTAAATCATCAACAAACATATCATCAGATAGTTCATTTAATGGTGTGTGATAGAACTCGTTTTTCAGAACATCACGACCAGAACCAATTCTGAAAGGTGACTGATATTTACCAGTTTTCAGATACACATTTGAAATACGACGGTAAAACGGTTCTCTTTCATTGTAAGTTTTGAGATTTCTATATTGCTCATTCAGTGACCAATTCGTGGTAATCCACACTTCATCCCATAAAGCGAACTTGTTACGGTAACGGGATTCCATTTCAAACTGATAATGGTCGAGCATGTCATATAAGTCACCAACATCCTTGACTTCTGAACGAAACTCTTCAAGTAGCAAAACAGGCTGATTGTTATAAGAATCAAACGGATGTGCTTTTGTAAGACGAGTCTTAAACACCTCTTGTGGTTCATGTAACACATGCTGGACATAGTAGGATTTACCAACATCAGAATTACCATACATATAGTTCACAACTACATTTCTGTTTTCTAATGATTTCTTCTTCATTAAAGCGTTGAAATATCTATCAACAAAAGCAGAACCAGTGGTATTCATCAACAAGGATAATGTATCATCAAGAACAATTTCATCAGGAGTCATACCATCATCAAGAGCTTCTTTTAACATTGCAAGGTCATTTCTAACACCTTGTTGTGAAGCAGTTGGTTTAGCACTCATTTCATTCTTAAAATCATCGGATGACCACCATGGTCCAGCTTGTCTTGTATCAAGTTTTGAACAATAACGAGCAGCTTGTATTTCAGATTTCTTAACAATCTGAATAGCAATTGCAATACCTTTATCACTAAACCACTTATTCACATCCTTGATACGACGAGGACTGTCACGATTAAGAAAGAAACAACCCTGATAATGCAAGAAACCATTCTCATTCTTATCAGTTGATTGTTTACCTCGTTCAAGTTGGAATACAAACTTTTCAATACAATCTTGTGATTTCAAAACATCAATAATTGCATCAGCTGATAAAGTTGGTAAACCAATACTTTTATCTTCCAATGCATCACAAGTAAAGAAAAAGTTTCTTGATTGCTTATTGATTTTCTTGATATCTACCATAAAAAACTCCTAATTTTTACCAAAGTCGATGATTTTTTACCAAAGTTATTCAAATTTTTACCATTTCATTTTCAAATGGTAGAAAGTAGTTTCAAGCTTTAAAAGCCTAAAAAACAATGCTCATTTACCATTTACCAAAGTCCCTATTGGAATCAAGAGGTTTCTTGCGAAACCTCGTCATGCGCCGCAAGCGCCACATGACTACGGGACTTTGGTCACATACCACTCACAAGCAGCAGTAACACAGCAGCAGAAAGCAAACCACGCGGCCGCGCTGTTCATGGAAAGCCACCACCGCAGGAAGCGCAGAAACCGCCCCATAGCCGCTGTTTCTTGCTGGCAGGCTGTCCAAGCCAGGCTGGCATCAGAAAGGCGGCAGAAAGCGATTCTGAGCCCCTACGAGGATACTAATCTAAACAGCGCAGCAGCAGAAGAAAAGCCACGGCCACTATGAACCGCAGCCCATGAGAAGAACCGTTCACAATCCATTGAACCAGTTCAGTAACGAAGAAGATTCAATCATCCATTGATTCATAACCTTCTTACAGGTAACATTCACACGCTGAAAGTCACCAGCACGGCACCATTTACGAACAGTTGAATCCTTAACATCAATCAGTTTTGAAACCTCATTTACTGTCAGATACTTCTTCATCAACATCACCACCTTTATTCTTCTTCATCAGCATTGAAGCCTGTTTATGGTTCAAACCAATCAGAAAAGCAACAATGATTAGTAACATGTAAAGAATTGCAGTGAGTGTAAAGAAGCCCAATTCAATCCAGATATAAATAATCATGAAGCAATTCCAGATTGTGGTAATCAGATTCATCACAGCAGATGAACTGATTTTCTCTTTTGAAAGCTTACTGGCAGAACCACTTAAACCAACCAGAAAAACTTTTTGTGAAACCTGCCATCCAATAATAGCAGATAACACTATTGAAAATACAACACTAACATTAAACATCTTTTCTCCTCTTTTTATCATCAGAACCAGTAGGAATTAAGAAACCAACTGATAAACAGAACACGGCGAAAGCACCACCAGCTATCAACAAATCTTTTGAACCAGTAATAGCAAAACTATTAAGTGGGGTATCAGAAACAGGTTTGTAGAAAAATATAGCTGATACATAACCGTTTTCATCAACATTTATATACTTACTGGGCGTGCGAACCACGCAATCGCCTTTTACCTGTAAATAACTACTCGAAGTGCAAGTGAAGTAACTATCATCAGGAGCTTTATAACCCCTAGGGGCTATCGTTTCAGGCTTGAAATATGCCGTAAAAGGCTTATTTAAATCCCAAGAACGAAGATAACCAGAATAACTGAAACACATTGCACCAGTATCATAATTATAAGTAGAAACATACTGGATACCTATTCCAACCCGAGCTGTTGAATAAGCGTAGAGAAACGCCGGGTCACCACCACTGGCTTTTATTGATTTACCAGTCATATAATCAAGTGCATATAAGCAATATTTATTATCAACTTTATAACAATCGGCACCAATTGTTGCAAGGCAACCAATTTCAGAATCCTGTTTAACAACATTTTGTTCAACTATTGCATTGGGAATTATATAAGATGGTGCTATTGTTCTTGAATCCTGTTCATCGGCGGATGAAATAGAACCGCTCTTACGGTCATTACTATAAGTAACAGCAAGTGCGTTACCGGCATGAGCGCCGCATAACACGACGCCCATAACCAGTGACAAGAAGAGACAAATTATTTTCTTACATGTCATTATTCAAACCCCCATGATTCCCATCTCTTCCGAAGCGAGGCTGCAAAGTCGGCTGCTTCTTTTGATTGCTCATAGGATGGTTTTGATTTTGACTCATACGAGCCTTTTCTTGTTCTATTTTTCTGCGAACCATCACTAATTGGTCGTTCACAAACAGGCTCATTGGACTGTGATTTTCCCATGCTATATTCTCCCAATACTTATAATCATCATCAGTAACCCAGACGGTCATTTTTCTTTTACGAGGCTGACCCATAATCAAACTCCTTTTGTATACGAATCCCAATCTTTAACATTGCCTACTGCATCAAAAGCATCCGGGTCACCGCCATGTTCTCTTACGCGGTCAGAAACCCACCTATCAAAATCATTCAAAGCGAATGGGTTATAACGACCCGAATGCGCATCATGCAATTCTCGACAACTTCTGAACTTGATAAGAACCTGCAACCATTCAGAAGCCGTCATAGTTACTTAACCTCAACCAGTGAATCGGCGGTAACACTCCAAGCGATTCTGTTATCTCTTACATAGGGTGTAAAAACAGGATTCACAAGAGCGTATTTCTTCAAACCAATCACATCAACTGGTTGGAAAACACGAAGTGAAACAAAATCAACAACATCATCATCCTGCAGGAAGCTAACACCATTCACACGATAAACTTTTTTACCATTAACCAGAACATCTTCATCAGTGCGCTTATTATCTTTATAAGCTTTAACTGGTTGTAAATCAGCGGCCTTGATAGTAGCAACGCTTACAACGAAAATGTTACCGGCAGGAACCATATTGAATTGAGTCATTTTAAAAATCTCCTATATGTTTAATCTAATTCATCAGAACCTTTCTGATATAAACATTGAAAAGCAAGTTATCATTCATTACTATTTTTCTTCACTTTTCTTTTTGTTGTTTTCAATGTTATCTTATATCTATCAAACTCGTATTTTGCGTAAAACGATGTCAGTTATGACTAAAAAATGTGATAAATACGCTTAAAAAGCCAGATAATAACCAAGTGCAATTATTCATGCAATAAAAAAGTGTGATGTAAATCACATTTTTCATCAAAAAACAATAGAAAACCCGAGGTTTCCAAGCCCCGGGCAATCCGAATGTAAAAGTAATAGATATCCATTGAAAGTTTATATTCCAATGTATGAGTATTTCTCATATCACTTATATATCTATCAAACTTTTGTCGAAGGTAACAGAGAACGCCTTACGGCTATAAAAGAGCGCTGGTAAACCAGCTTGAACGGGGGGTATTCCTATTCGGCCATAGGCTTCCCCCGAACCCCCAAAAACGGTCATTTTGTTCTTACGCCTGTTTTCGCAAGCTCAAACCCAGTCGTGCGAACAAAATAGTGTGGTGGTTCTAATTTCAATTTTAAGAGCAGAAAACCAACCAATGTGAAATTGGTCAGAAAGCCCAGTTTTTGTGATTTCTATCCGAACGCTCGATTATATGAACTGATACACCAGCGTAAATAAGCGACACCGATTTTCAGCGAAAGAAAAAGCGACCCCGTTCATGGTAGAATAGAGTCGCTAAATAGAGTCGCTACTGCAAGTCAGTAACTAAACCGTTGAAATTTCAACGATAAAGGTGGCTTCTAAGGAACCACTGGAACTTTTCGAGCTGCTGAACGTGGTCCTGAATGATGTTGGAGCTGACGAAGTCCAGTTCGTCCAGCTCGGCAATGGCCTTGCGGTCATCAGCGATGAAGGCATCGTAGTACTCAATCAAAGCCTCAAGATACTTCTCAGTGCCTGCGCGGCCGTCCACATCGAACGGCTTCCACGTACGATTGCGCACAATGGCATCCGGGCGACCATCAGGAGTGCCGCCCAAAGTGGCGATGCGCTCGGCGGTCTCATCAGCCTGAGCCAG
Source organism: Bifidobacterium sp. LH_416 (assembly GCF_056357055.1). Classification (NCBI taxonomy): domain Bacteria; kingdom Bacillati; phylum Actinomycetota; class Actinomycetes; order Bifidobacteriales; family Bifidobacteriaceae; genus Bifidobacterium; species Bifidobacterium sp. LH_416. Next base: position 112,734 of record NZ_JBKEVJ010000004.1, read on the forward strand.
CACGGATTCGACCTCCGGGTCGAGCATTTCGTGCACGGCAATGAAGTTCGGGCCGGTCACATTCCAGTGGGCGTGCTTGAGAACCTGTGCAGCCTCCTGCTCCTGGCTCAGACGATTCTGCAGAATAGCAATGGCCTTCTCGCTGATTGCCTCATCGAGGCCCGGGACCACAAATGCAAGTGTCATAATGTTCCTTCCTTTCTTACTTGGGAACAGTCATTCCAGTATAGGCGTTTTAAGGCTGCCACAAGCCCGGAGCCAGCGTGGGAAGAATCACTCCTTGACTGAATCATCCTTCAGCGGAGCATGGTCGGGCAGCAATTACTGACTCGCCTGCGGCGAGACTCAACATTGCCTTCGCTCGGCTGTCGCCTTGCTCAGGCCTCGGCTATGGATAGTCCACCGGACTATCCATCACGCCTCGGCCGCTTTCCGCACATCAATGGTTTCGATGCGGCGGCCGTCCACCTTGGTGACCACCATGTCGTAGCCGTCGTCCGAATGCAGCACATCGCCCACAGCACCCATCTTGCCGGTATGCGCTAAGAAGTAGCCGGCCACCGTCTCATACGGTCCGTCTTCCAGTTCAATGCCGGTCAGATCAGCGAAGTCCTCAATGGTCATGCTGGCATCAATTGTGGCCACACCATCAACGAACACTGTACGAGGTTTGCGCTCGCCGCCCTTCTCACTCGGCAGATCGTACTCGTCGCGAATATCGCCCACGAGCTCCTCAGTCATATCCTCAAGCGTCACAATGCCATCCGTGCCGCCATACTCATCGATGACCACAGCCAAATGAATACCGCGCTTACGCAGCAGCTCCAAAGAAGGCAACAGTTTGGACGTGCCAGGCAGCGAAATGCCTTCGCGCACCACATCGCGTACGGTCTCGGCGTTCGGATCGCGCACATCCAGCAAATCGCGCACGTGCACAAAGCCAATCACATCATCGAAATCCTTACCAGTCACCGGGTAACGGGAGTACGGCTGATCACGCACGAAAGCGGCGGCTTCGGCCAGCGGCTGATCGCCCTCAATGAACACCACATCAGCGCGCGGGCGCATCACTTCAGCCACAATAGTTTCAGACGCATCAAATACATCGTCCAGAATCGTGCGCTCATCCTTGGAAAGATTGGTATTGGAGCTCACCAGCACGCGCAGCTCGTCATCGGACACCTCAGATTCAGTTTGCTGCGGATCGAAACCAAGCAAGCGAACAATACCGTTCGTATTCTTACCAATCAGCCAAATAATCGGGCGGCAGATCGTGGCGAACGCATCAATAGCCGGCACTACCGCGCGCGCAATCTGCTCAGTGCGCTGCATTGCGATACGCTTTGGCACCATTTCGGAAATCACGATGGAGCAGTAAGAAATAATCAAGGTGAGCACAATGTTCACCAAGCCGCCGGCAATACCCACCGGCACACCCCAGTTTTCCACCGTAGGAATCAAATATGGGGCGATGGAGGAAGCGCCGAACGAGGCGGACAGGAAGCCGGAAAGCGTCACACCAATCTGCACAGTGGAGAGGAAGGTGTTCGGATCGCGCGCGATTTTAGCGACTTTGGCACCGCGTGCATCCTCCTGTTCCATCTGCTCGATCTGCGAGCCTCGTAGTGAGACCAAAGCTAACTCGGTGCCGGAAAACACGGAGCCGATGATGAGAAAAACGAAAATCAGGAGGATGTTCAAACCAAGTGACATGACTCCAACTCTAGGGGAGTGGGGAGTCAATTTGCTGGTTAGACCATGAGCAATACTCAACAGTATGCATTGGTGTAAATTAGTGTAATTTCGTGTAATATGGTGTGCAATCGTGACACATAGTATGCGTTGTGGCTAGGAGCATGGTCATGGTAGTAAACCCGTTCAAACCGACTGCCGGTAAAATGCCGCCGATTCTTATTGGTCGTCAGTCCATCATCGATGATTTTTCCGAGGCGTTGACCAATGGTGTAGGTGCTCCTGGTCGCATCATGTTGGTTACTGGTCAACGTGGTTTTGGAAAAACGGTCATGTTGACGGAGTTTCGGCGTATTGCTAAGGCGCAACATTGGGAGGTTATTGGGGAGACCGCATCGACTGGCCTAGTGACGAGACTAATAGCCGCGTTATCGCCTTCGGGAATTCACTTGGACCAAGCTAATATCAGCCCTTCTATTGGAGTCTCTGGTATCGCCACAGCGAGTCTTGGTCAGATGCATTTTGCGGCGGAATCCAATCCATTAACGTTGCGTAATGCATTGAACAAGCGGCTTGCCAGCAAGAAAATCAGCAAGGGCAAAGGAATACTCATCACTATCGATGAGACGCAGGCGGCCTCACATGATGATTTGGTGGCGATTGCCACGGCTGTGCAACATATCATCACGGATGCTGATGAAAGTGACACTCCTGATGCCGATAAAAAAGGCGTGGCTATTGTTTTTGCTGGTTTACCGTATATGGTCAATGACTTATTAGATAACGAAGTGACCACATTCCTACGCCGCGCGCTACGTCGAGAGCTTGATAATGTGCCATTGCCAGACGTGAAGAATGCGTTTTTGGAGACCGTTGCCGCTTCAGGCAAGACCATAAGCGAAGAAGATGCACTTGAAGCCGCTCGAAAATCTGAGGGGTACCCGTATATGGTGCAGCTTATCGGTTACTACATGTGGCAATCGGCTCAGCGCCAAGGCTCACGTGTGATTACTGCCGATGATGTGGCAGTAGGTTTTTCGGATGCATTACTGGCCTTTGACGATGCAGTATGTGCGCCGGCACTGGATGGCATTACCGGCGCAGAAAAGCTATTCCTTATGGCTATGGCTCAGGATGCTCCGAATCCTACACAGGTGGGCGATATTGTGGGCCGTACGCGTAGAAGTCGAAGCTGGGTGAGCAAATATCGGGCAATCCTTATTAAAGACAAACTCATCCGCTCGTCCGGTCATGGTCAGTTGGAATTCACAGTGCCGCATTTAGGCCAGTATTTGCAGTCATTGTAGCGCCGGACGATCAATTCATCGGAGTCGAGCCGGCGCTTGTAGCAACGGTGGCAACGTTAGAAGCTCAGCACTTCGATGCGGCCGGTGTCGAGCTGATAACGGGCGCCCACAATCATGAGCTGTTCGGAAGCCAGCGCCTGCTGAATCACGGGGGAGCGGTCCACCAGCGTTTCAATGGTATGCGCCACATGCACGCGCTCGATGTCGTCGAGGCAATCGAGCTCAGCCTCGCGTGCCTGCCAAACGGAAATGCCGGCCTGGCGCAGCACAATGGAGTCGGACTGGGCGATGCGCTCGTCCAAATCATCCATAATGTCCGCAGTTTCCGAGGAATCTTCGGCTTCGGCGGTGATCGTGCGCAGTAGCTCGTTGTATTCGCGCTCGGCAACTTCCAGCGCGCCGCAGCGGCCATGGCCCAGCACGCACAGCAGGCTGACGTGCAGCTTCTTCACCGCGTATTCCAGTGAAGCGATGACGGCGTCATCAATCATCTGGCCAGCGGTACGCACGGTGAACAAGTCACCTAAGCCCTGATCGAAAATGATCTCCGGAGGCACGCGCGAATCCGAGCAAGACAGTACGGCTGCATCCGGCTTCTGGCCGTCAGTGAGCATGTGGCGGGTTTCCTTATCCTGCCAAGGGTGCTCGGCCTTGCCTTCGGCGAAGCGCTTGTTGCCCTGGAGCATGCGGCTCCACGTGGCGTTGGCGGTGGACTCGTGCAATTCGCTGGGCAGGGGAGAGGTTGGCGGAACCGACTCAGCGGGTTGCGGTGTTGGCGGTTCCTGCTGTGCTGGCTGCTGTGCTGGCTGCTGTGCCTGGGATTCCTGTGCTGCCTGCTGCTCCGGTGCGGCTGGTGCCGTCTGTTCGTTCTCGTTCTTGTTCTGTATATCCTGCATGTTCTGTTCAAAGTCCGACTGTGTCATAAAACCTCCATAATCGGCTTATTGCTAGCTCTTCATAGTAGCGGGGGAGGTGGTACCGGCTTATTTTTTCGAGATTTGGCCTACGTTCGTGAAAATAGGTCGCTGAAACCGGCGATATCTATCGAGCAAAATCATAAGCGCGCTGTGATAAGGCTCATAGGGAATTTCGATACGCTACCGAAACCTCCACGTTACGATAGAGATTGGCAATGCTAACGGATTCCCGAAAGGACCGATGATGACTCTTCTGCAGCATGAACTGACCGATTTCAAGGTGAACGCTTTCCAAAACAACGACTTCCATGAGGTGACCAAGGAAGACGTGCTGGGCCACTGGTCCCTGTTCTTCTTCTACCCGGCCGACTTCACCTTCGTGTGCCCCACCGAGCTTGAAGACCTGGCCAAGAACTACGCCAAGTTCAAGGAAATCGGCTGCGAGATCTACTCCGTCTCCTGCGACACCCACTTCGTGCACAAGGCTTGGCACGACGCCAACGAGAAGATCGCCAAGATCGAGTACCCGATGCTTGCCGACCCGACCGCCCTGCTGGCCAAGGATCTCGACACCTACAACGAGGCCGATGGCATGGCCGAGCGCGGTGACTTCATCGTGAGCCCCGAGGGCAAGGTCGTGGCCTACGAGGTCATTTCCTCCAACGTGGGCCGCAACGCCGAGGAGCTGCTGCGCCGCGTGCAGGCCTCCCAGTTTGTCTACGAGCACGGCGACCAGGTCTGCCCCGCCAACTGGACCCCTGGCGAGGAAACCATCGAGCCCAGCCTCGACCTCGTCGGCCAGCTGTGATCAATACGTTTTTTCGTGGCTCCCTCTGATGAGGGAGCTGTCAGCGAAGCTGACTGAGGGAGAGAAGCTGCGGCGTAGCCGCTGAATAAGGTATCGGCTAAAAGCCGATTCGATATGCTCGGCGAATGCGCCGCGGTCTCTCCCTCAGTCTCACTCCGTTCGACAGCTCCCTCGTCAGAGGGAGCCTTTTATCGGTAAGGAACTTTTCATGAGTGAATCTCAAAACAACCTCTACGATGTTGTGGTTATCGGCGGTGGTCCTGCTGGCCTGACGGCCGGCCTGTACCTGGCCCGCGCTCGCTACCGTGTGCTGATTCTTGAAAAAGATGATTTCGGCGGCCAGATCACCATCACCAACGAAGTCGTCAACTATCCGGGCGTGGGCCGCACCACGGGCCGCGCGCTCACCCAAACCATGCGTCAGCAGGCTCAGGACTTTGGTGCCGAATTCCTCTCCGCCGAAGCCACCGGTCTCGACGTGGATGGTGACATCAAAACCGTGCACACCTCACGCGGCGACCTCAAGACGTTCGGCATCCTCATCGCCACCGGCGCCAGCCCGCGCAAGCTGGGCTTCGAGGGCGAGGCCGAATACGCCGGCCGTGGCGTGGCCTACTGTGCCACCTGCGACGGTGAGTTCTTCACCGGCAAGGAAGTGCTGGTGGTCGGCGGCGGATTCGCCGCGGCCGAGGAATCCGTGTTCCTGACCAAATACGCCTCCAAAGTCACCGTGCTCGTGCGCGAACCGGACTTTACATGCGACGCCGCAGTGGCCGCCGAAGCCAAGAACAACCCGAAGATCGACGTGCGTTATCAGGTCGAGCTGAAGGGCGTCACCGCCGGCCAAGGCGGCCTGCGAGAAGCCTCGATCCTGAACCTTGCCACCGGCCAGACCGAAACGTGGAAGCCCGCCGACGCCGGCACCTTCGGCGTCTTCGTGTTCGCCGGCTATGTGCCCGCCACCGATCTGGTGCGCGGCGTAGTGGAGCTCGATGATCACGGTTACGTGGTCACGCACGACTACCTCGAAACCTCGGTGCCGGGCGTATACGCGGCCGGCGATCTGCGCGTCAAGAACCTGCGCCAGGTGGTCACCGCCACCGCCGACGGCGCGATTGCCGCCGTGGAACTGGAGCGTTATGCCAAGCAGATGAGCGAGAAAACCGGCTTGGTGCCGCCGCGTCCCACTGCTTCCGCTTATGAGGAGTCCGAGGCCAAAGCCGCCTCCGCCGCCTCGGCCGCTGGCACGACGCCCACCCCGGCTCCCGCCAAGCGCAGTGCCGATGCCGCATCCAGCGCCGCCAAGAAGTCCGGCGAACTGTTTTCCGCCGCCATCAAGCAGCAGCTTGGCGTGGTCTTCGGCCGCATGGCCCGCCCGGTCACCCTTGCCCTTGAGCTGGACAGCACCCCGCTTTCGGCGGAATTGCAGGGGTTCATCGGCGAGATGGTCGCGTTGTCGAATGGCAAGCTGAACTCGGTCGCCGTCGATGCCGCAGGGCTGATCACGGCGGTGGATGGTGCTTCTGCGCCTACTTCTTTGGTGGTTGGCGAGCCATTGGCCGTCACTTTGCCGGACGGCACCGAACTGCCCACTTATGGTTCGTTGGACGATTCCGGCCGCGCCACATTCGACGTCGCCGGCGTCCTGCCGCTCGCCCGCCCAACTGTGCGCATCTGCGTGCCGGCTGAGGGCGACGGCAAGGCCGGCAAGGACGGCAATGGTTCACTGGTCTTCACCGGTCTGGCCTTCCACGGCGTACCTTCCGGCCACGAGTTCAACTCGTTCGTGCTTGGCCTGTACAACGCGGCCGGTCCCGGCCAGCCGCTGGGCGATGACCTGGTCGAACGCGCGAAGTCCATCACGGGCCCGCTGAACATCATGATCCTCGTCTCGCTCACCTGCACGATGTGCCCGGAAACCGTGCTTGCTTCCCAGCGCATTGCCTCCCTGAGCCAGGCCGTGCGCGCCGAAGCCTACGACGTCTCGCACTTCCCCGAACTTAAGGACCAGTACGGCGCGATGAGCGTGCCCTGCATCGTCATCACCCACGCCGACGGCACCCAGCAAGTCGAATTCGGCAAAAAGAGCATCCCCCAAATGCTCGAACTGGTCGGCGCGTAAGCCGCACGGCCTCAGGTACTCAACAGCAACAACAACGATTCTGCCAAAATCGTGACGTACATCGATTGATGCGATCGATGCGCCCGACTCCGGCAGAATCGTTGTTTTGCGGCAGCTCAGCCTCGGTCTTCGACGGCCTTCGTGACGTTTCTGTCGCCGAGGTACTTGACCAGGCTGATGCTGATCAGGGCCACAACGAACAGGCCGGTGAGCACCGGGATGAGTGCGGCGTAGCGGTGGGCCTGATCAGGCGCGTGGGCAACTACGAACGAGGCCAACTGGTTGCCGGACAGACCGGCGAACGCCCAGGCGCTCAGCGTCAGACCGTGCGTGGTGGAGACGGTTTTGGTGCCGAAGTGCTGATCAAGCAGCACGGGCAGCGTCGAGAAACCGCCACCATAGCCCGCGTTGACGAGGAACAGCATCGCCAGCACGGCCCACAGCAGAGCGTTGCCGATGCTGTTGGTGAAGATCTGCAGCAAGCACACGGCAATCGACATGATGAAGATTACCTGATAGACGGTCTCGCGGCGCTTCAGGTGGTCGGAGAGTGTGGAGAAGCCCACGCGGCCAGCCGTGTTGAACACGGAGTCCACGGCGAGCACCAGTCCGATGATGCCGGAGATGGCGGCGGCAAACTTGGCGGGGTTCAGGTTGGCATACTGCGGGAAGGCCTTGAGCACATCGTGCAGGATGTCCTTCTCTTGGCTGATGAGGGCCAGGCCACAGGTGATGTTGATATAGAAGGCTATCCAGATGCCCCAGAACACGGGCTTCTTGAGGATTGTCTTGCGGCTGACGTGTGAGGTCGCGGGATCATACACCCAGCCGGCCGGACGCTTGATGAGCAGGAAGCCGACGAACATCATCACCGCGTAGACCGCGGCGAGGATGAAGAACATGCTGACCAGGCCAACCGTGCCGATGAGATATTCCATCAGTGGGCTGGCAATGGCCTTGGCCAGGCCGAAACCGGCGACGGCGATGCCGGTGGCGAGGCCCTTGTTGTCGGCGAACCAAAGCATCAGGTTCTTGACCGGAGTCAGATAACCGACGCCCAGGCCGATGCCCATGATCGCGCCATAGCAGATGAACACGCCCGGCAGGAAGTTCAGGGCGATGCTCACGCCCGTGCCGGCGAAGCCGACCACGAAGCAGACCATGGAGACGAGTGCGGATTTCTTGATGTTTTTCTCCACCATCGGCCCGGCAAACGCGGCGGACATGCCGAGGAAGAAGATGGCGAGTGAGAAGCCCCATTCCACGGAGGCGGGGCTGGCGTGGAGACGGTCAGCGATAAGCTGCTTGAACACGCTCCAGCAATAGACGGTTCCGATTGGGATATGAATCAGCAGTGCAGGGATAATCGCGCTGGTCCAACGATTCTCGGTAAACCTTGCCATATATGGGCGGATCCTTTCGTAACTGGTGTACGATGGCCTGCCGGCCCGAACGAGAGTCGCCTCGCCCATATCCACGCACATCACGGCGGCATGCCCCGTGAACCGTCCGGGCTGCACGAATCGAATCAAATCGAATCGTGCGAACTGCGAACAATTCGCTAAACATCCTTGGTGTGCATTTCATCGGCGCTGCTGGCTCTTGTCGACGCCGACAAACAGCACTATAACGCTGTTACGGGGTTGCCATGGCTGATTTCTGTGGTCGGAAGCTATGAGCTTTCTCACATCGAAAACAGTTATATGACGGTATCGGCGTGATTGATACGTGACGTCTGCCCGTGGACGCGGCATATCCCTCTCGGAAAACAATGACTCCGTCATGTCCATTTCTTGGTTTGACATGTTTTCGTTTGCAGCGTCGGTGCTCACCACGGTGACCGCGGCGTTCGAGTCGCCGGGCAGGGCCTCGACCGAGGGTCTCATCCTCGGCTGAGATGTGGGCGGTACTATGGATTCTTATCGATAAGGTTCGTGATATGCGGAGATGGTAACGATGGTGACCTTAAAGGATGTCGGCGAACTGGCCGGAGTGACCGCCACCACCGCCTCCGCGGCCCTGCGAGGCAAGGATTACGTCAAGCCCGAAACCACGCAACGCGTGCGTGACGCCGCCCGCAAACTCGGCTACAAAATCAACCTGTCTGGCCGGTCCCTGCGTTCTGGGCGGTCCGATACCATCACCTTCCTTACCTCGGGCCTCGAGGGCGACTATTTCTCCCATCTGGCCATGTGTGTGGCTGAGGAAGTGCACAAGCGCGACTCGCACATGCTCATCGAACTGTCCCGGTATCTTACCGACGACAACGATCTGTCGTACACGTTTTCGGACGGCATCATCGCCATCAATGCGCCACGTGCGGTCGATATCCTGAAGCGGCATCCGGCCGTCATGCTGGAAAACTACGACACCAGCCTGCCTATCGACACCGTGAACGCGCCGAGCGACGCCGGCTCACGGGCGGCAATCGAACACCTTATCGCGCGTGGCTGTGCGCGCATCGGCATCGTCGGCGACAATCACGATCCCAACAATCCCAGCATCATTCCCGGCTCGCGTGATATTCGTATGCGGGCCGCCAAGGAGACGATTCTCGCGGCCGGACTGCCGTTTGACGAGCGCCGTGATTTCATCAAATCCTCGTGGTCGATTGACGGCGGTATCGAGGCCGGGCGCGGCTTGGCCAAGAAAGGCAAGTGCAAGTACGACGGTCTGTACTGCCTGAACGACGGTATTGCGCTCGGTATTCTGCGTGGTCTGGCGGACGATGGCGTAAGTGTGCCGGGCGATGTGCGCGTTATCGGCTTCGACGGCCTGAGCCAGAGCATGTACAGCGTGCCGACTTTGACCACCGTGGCCACCGATTTCAAGGGCATGGCGGATACCGCGCTGACCTTGCTTATGCGGCGTATCGAGAACCTGGACGACGAGTTCTTCCCGCAGACCGTGAATGTGGGCTATAAGCTCATCGAGCGCGAATCCACTGCGGCGTAGAGTCTTTGGCCGTGTTGAGCTTCAATTGGGTGATTGGACTGGCACCAGCGGCTGATATCAGATATGCCGAAAGCAGCGATGATCGGATTTAAGTTGCTGGAGATGACAGGATGGATTGCTCTTTACCCCTTTCACCATCTTGCAATAATTCTTACATGTAAGAACTCTCTGTTTACATGTAAGAATTATTGCAAGATGATGAAAGATGCACACAAAACGGGGAAGCCCCGCTCGATGTGAGCGGGGCTTCCCCATATGCGCTGGTGTGTAGATCAGCCTGTGTTCTGCAGGCCGGCAGCAACACCTGAAACGGTGCAGAGGATCAGATAGATGAATCCTGCCTGCTGGCTTTGCGAGAGCTCTTCCTTGTCCACCTTCTTGCGTAGCGACTTGAGCGCCAGCACCTGAGTGACGGACAGCGCGTCCACGTACGGGGAGCGGATGCGGATGGCCTGGCCGAGCACGTGGCGGTGCTGCAGCGGCCACTTGTCGCCCACGATGGCCAGAACCCACTTGCGGGTGAGCTCCATCTCGTTGAGCACCTTCTCATTGAGGTCCTCGCGGTCGCCGAGGGCAAGGTACATCCTGGCGATGCGCTCATCCGTCTTGGCGATGGACATCTCGATGTTGTCGATGAACGTGGAGAACAGCGGCCATTCCTCGTAAGCCTGACGCATGGTCTCCAGATCGCCGAACTTCTCGCATGCAGTGCCGAGACCGTACCAAGCGGCCAGGTTGATGCGTGCCTGAGCCCAGGAGAAGATCCACGGAATCGTACGCAAATCGTCTAGGGACTTGGCGCCAAGGCCGCGCTTGGCCGGGCGGGAGCCAATCGGCAGCAGACCGATTTCGGTCAGCGGCGTGACGATCGAGAACCACGGGGCGAAGCCATCGGTGTTCAGCAGGTCGAGGAAGCGGTTGTGCGCGGCCTCGTCGAGCTGAGCAGCCATGTCGGCGTACTTCTTGGTCATGTCGGTGTTGCGCTTCTCCACGCTCGGCGCGGACTGCAGCAGGGTCGCCGCAGCCACGGACTCGACGTGGCGGATGGCCAGCACCGGGTTGCCGTAACGGGCGAAGATGACCTCGCCCTGCTCGGTGAGCTTGAAGCGGCACTTGACGGAACCGACCGGCTGGGCAAGCACCGCACGGTTGGCAGGGCCGCCACCACGACCGACGGCACCACCGCGGCCGTGGAACAGGGTCAGATCGATGTCGTGCGATTCGGCCCACTTGGCGATGCGCTCCTGAGCGGAGTGCAGGGCCAGCGTGGCGGAAGTCGGGCCGGCGTCCTTCGAGGAATCGGAGTAGCCAAGCATGACCTCGAGCTTGTTGCCGGTGGCCTTCAGGCGAGCCTGAACCTCGGGGATCTTAATCATTTCTTCGAGCACATCCACCGAGTTCTGCAAATCCTCAAGCTGCTCGAACAGCGGGATCACGTCGATGGTGGGCACATCCTCCGGGTGGGAGAATGCCAAGCGGTTGAGCTCGTAGACATCCTTGATGTTCTGGGCGCTCTTGGTGAAGGAGATGATGTAGCGGCGGGCGGCCTTGAGGCCGTTGCGCTTCTGGATGGCACCGAGAGCACGGAAGGTGTCGAGCACCTCGTGCGTCATCGGCTGCAGTTCGCCGCGCTCGCCGTGCAGACCGTGCTCGCGGATATCCGCAAGGGCGCGGGCATGCACCACAGAGTGCTGACGGAACTCCATCTCCACCATGTGGAAGCCGAAGGTCTCGGTCTGCCAAATCAGATCCTGCAGCGGGCCGTAAGCGGAGCGCTTGGCGCCGGCGTCAGCCAGCGACTGCTGCACGGTCTTCAGGTCGGTAATGTAATCCTCGCAGGTGTGATACATCAGGTCAGCATCACGCTCGATGGTGTAGTGCAAACGATCAGCAATCACCAGCATGACTGCACGATGCAGTTCCTTGGTGGAAATCAGGGCGGCCTTATCAGTCAGACGCTCGCTCATTTCCTTCTGGTGATTCCACAGAATACGCAAATCAGCGCTTGGCGGAGTGGTCTCAGCTTCCATCGTGAGGTTCTTGCCCACAGTGCGGGTAGCTTCCTCGAGAGCGGCAAGCACGTGGTCAGAGAACTTGCGTGCCACCTGACGGCTGACCTTAGCGGTGACGTTCGGGTTACCGTCTCGATCGGAGCCAATCCAGCTGCCGGGGTGGAAGAACGCCGGGCAAACCGGCGGCACGAGACCAGCCTTATCGCCCAGGACCCAGTCGTCGAAGCGACGGTACACCTGAGGGATGGTGTGGAACAGCGTGTTGTCGAAGATGTCGAGAATCGTGTCCGCTTCCTCAACCGGAGTCGGCTTCTTCAGTGCGATCGGAGAGGTACGGAACAGGGCGTCAATCTCGTTGTAGAGACGACGGCAGTTCTCCTTCTTGTCCGATCCACCGAGAATCTTGTGCTCTTCGAGCAGCTCGGAGATGCGGCGAATCTTGCCTTCCACGGCCTTACGGCGAGCCTCGGTGGGGTGGGCGGTGAAGACCGGGTGGAACTCGAGCCTGTCGAGCAGCTCCTTAGCCTTGGCCGGGCCCATCTCATTGATGAGCTGGTGGTAGGCGGAAGTCATTTCGTTAACCGGGTCAAAGGCCTGATTGTCGGTGACTTCGTTTTCACGCTGACGCAGCACGGAGACGCGGTAGTTCTCCTCGGAAAGGTTGGCCAGATGGAAGTAAGTGGCGAACGCGCGGGCCAGCAGTTGGGCGTCGTGCAGGTTCATCTTATCGATGACCTCAACGGCGGCCTTCAATCCGTCATGACCAGGGTTCGGATCCTCAACGCCACCGAAGTGCTCAGCGCTAGCCTCAACCGCGTAATTGCGCACGGTATCGAACGTGGAAAGCAGTTCGGGGTTGTATTCGCCCAGTACGTCGCGCAGGATTCGCAAGCACAAATCCATGTCGTACTTGAGGTTTTGGGGAAGATCATGCTCCTCCGGGCCCTTTCGACCGGTCCCGGTGGTGACGATGGCAGCGTCAGCCGGAGTGATCTGTTCTTCGGATGTTGCCATATAACCTCCTTTGCCGAATATTAGGTTGCTCGGTCTACTGGTCGTCCGCGGCTCCTCCGCGGTTGTTGAGGCCAATCGTTGCGAGCCCACAGCCCATATTCAACGTGGTTGTTGTGTGGGCAATAGTGTATCGCCGGGTATTCGCCATTTACGTTACGAAGTCCATTTTCAGCCGACAGATTGCTCGAATATCGACTGACTTATGTCCGAAAAATGGACATGAAAGTGTGTGCTGGGGTGTGCGGGGAAGGCGGCGCGCTACCTTGAATCCTCGGGAAATCTCGTCAATCAACACGATCTGCGGCAGATGCCGTACAAACCGGATTGGGAATCACATGGAACAGCAGACGAACCATACTGAACCACATCAGGAGCACCATAAGCCCAATGAACATGGTGCTATTGCCGTTCAGCATTTCCATACCCACTCCATTCCTCTGGATATGGAAGATATCGAGCGCGATTGGGATAAGCCCATCGCAGAAGCCGGTATCGCAGCCAAAGCCAGCGTGATTGTGCGCGTTGGTCTGCTTGACTTAAGCGCCGGTACCGGTTCCTTCCGCGTACGCGAAATGATGCATCGCATCGCCTATCCGTTGGGCGTGCACGTGCGCGCCGATGTGAATCTGACGGACATCGAAGCCGCCTGCACGGACGGCAAGGACCGCATCACCGAAGTCATCGATCTGCCGACCACTGGCGTGAACACCGAGCGCATCTGGCTGCTCGAGCACTACGCCGACTGGTTCAGCGTGAACCTCGGCGAGGAGTCGATGTACCACGTGCAGCCTGAGGTATCGCAAGGCCTGATGCAGCATCTCGACACCAAGGATGCTTCCCAGGTTTCTGCGAACCTCTCCAAGAAGTTGCGTGAAGAGGAAAAGGAAAAAGAAACGCAGCAGGCCGGGCAAGACGCGGTACTTGACGCGCTTGAAGTAGCCAGCGAGCATAGCGATCCCGGCGATCCTCGCGCTCATCAACTGCACGTGCACGAGACGGATTGGTCGCAGTCGGCAATGACGCAATCATTGGCGGTGCGTGCCGCCGACGAACAGAAGCGCGAGGCTGAGCAAGCGGCTGAGCGGGCCGCGCAATCAGCAGCAGAAGCAGGCGCGCAAGCGCATCCGGATGCCATGGAAAGCGATTTTCCGGACGCTGAGCCGCATCAGTCGAATCAATCACATTCAAATCAAACAGATACCGCGCCACGCAAACGCAAACTTGCCGACCGCAAGCCGCCCAAGGAATATGCCGAGCATTTCGACTACATTGACGCAGAATCGCAGTCAAAGAACCCCTCGGGCATTACTGTGCGCCAGGCTCACGAGCGACTCGACATGATCGAACATCGCAAGCCTCTGTACTCGCCGGCCTTCGCGGGCCTGGCCTCTGCCATTGCCTGCGCATCCTTCGTGTTCCTGCTCGGCGGCGGCCCGTACGACATGATCGGCGCATTTGTGGGCGCCGGCTTGGGCCATTGGCTGCGGCGCAAGCTGTTCGCGCATCATTTGAACCAGTTCTTCGTCACCTTTGTGTGCGTGGCGTTGGCGGCTCTGGCATGTACCGGAACCTTGCGTCTGATCGGTCTGTTCGATCCGGTGGCGCTGCAGCATGATACGGCGTACATTGGCGCCATGCTGTTCGTCATCCCTGGATTCCCGCTGATTACCAGCGGTTTGGATATGGCGAAAATCGACTTCCCCTCCGGCATTCAGCGCCTCGCGTACTTCCTGTGCATCGTGCTGATGGCCACGCTTGCAGGCTGGATGGTTGCGGTTATTGTGCACTTGAACCCAGAAGGATTCGAGCCGCTCGGCCTGAACGTGTGGGTGAACGGCGGTCTGCGATTCGTCTTTGCGTTCCTTGGTGTGTGGGGCTTCTCCGTGATGTTCAACTCTCCGCAGCGCATGTGCCTGGTGGCGGCTGTGATTGGCGCTATCACTGATACGCTGCGTTTGGAAATTGTGGATCAGGGCGTGCCGCCGGAAGCAGGTGCGTTTATCGGCGCTCTACTGGCCGGCCTGTTGGCTACGGCTTGGCGCTCCTCCGTGCGCAAGGGGTGGCTTGCCCCGCATTTGGGTTACCCGCGTATCTGCTTGACCGTGCCGTCGATTGTGATCATGGTGCCGGGCATGTATATGTATCAGGCCATGTTCCACTTGGGTTCGTTCGATACGCAGTCCGCGCTCGACTGGGCATTCCGCGCGTTCATGGTGATTATCTGCCTGCCTATTGGTTTGGCGATGGCGCGCGTGATTACCGATAAGTCCTGGCGGTACGACATTTAGCGGCTTGCAGGCCGACTTGGGCCGACTTGGTTGCAGGCGGTTGTCAGTGATTCTTCGGTGATTCGACAATAAGCGCCACACTATGAGACATAACCGTCTCATTTGTGGCGCTTTGTCCGTGCGTTCCGCGAAGGTCGGCCAAAGAGAAAGTTTTTCAAGGCTCTTTGTGCATGGCGTATCTTCCCATGACTGCCCTTATAGAACGGCATATTGCCGTAAGTTCCCTGTTCCAAGGGAATCACGATAGGGGAGGGCCATCAATTACGGCTTAAGGCGGTTAGCGTGGCGAACGATTTCTGGATTCTCTTGGCCATGGTCCTCTATTTTGCGGCCATGCTGTCCATCGGATTCGTGTACTCCAAGCGTTCCAACTCCTCGTCCAAGGAGTATTTCGCGGGCGGTCGTGGCGTCGGTCCGTGGCTGACTGCGCTTTCCGCTGAGGCGTCGGACATGTCCGGTTGGCTGCTCATGGGCTTGCCGGGCCTCGCTTACTTCACTGGTGCTGCTGACCCGATGTGGACCGCGCTGGGCCTTGCCATCGGTACCTATATGAACTGGAAAATCGTGGCCCGCCGCCTTCGTCGCTACTCAGTCGTGGCCGGCGACGCCATCACCATTCCAGACTTTTTCGCCAAGCGATTCCATGACACCAAAGGCGTGATCTCCACTATCGCCGCCATCATCATCCTCGTGTTCTTCAGCGTGTACGTGGGCAGCTGCTTCGTGACTGTGGGCAAACTATTCGCCACACTCTTCGGCTTTGACTATCACCTGATGATGATTCTGGGCGCGCTGGTGGTGTTCGTCTACACCGTTGTGGGTGGCTACCTGTCCGTGGTTATGACCGACTTTATTCAGGGCTTGCTGATGTTCTTCGCACTCGCTGTGGTATTCATCGGCACGGTTGCCAATGCAGGTGGCGTCGATAATACAGTGGCCTTCCTGCAGTCTATTCCCGGCTACCTTTCCGGCGTGCAGGTGGCAGCTCCCAAGCTCGACCCATCAACCGGTCAGCAGCTCGTAGAGGCTGGCCGCGCGGTATTCGGCGCCCCGAGCGATTACGGCATTATCACCATCGTGTCCATGCTGGCATGGGGTTTGGGATACTTTGGTATGCCGCAGGTGCTGGTGCGATTCCTCTCCATTCGTAGCGTTGAGGAAGTGCGCAAGTCTCGTATTATCGCCACGCTGTGGTGCGTGCTGTCGCTGGCCAGCGCTGTGTGCATCGGTTTGGTAGGCCGCGCGATGATGCCGACTGAACTGTTGACCTCCACAGACGCGGAAACGATTTTCATTGTGCTGGCGCAGACTCTGCTGCCAAGCTTCATGTGCGGTGTGGTGGTGTCTGGTATTTTCGCCGCCTCGATGAGCTCCAGCTCCTCCTACATGATCATTGGCGCTTCCGCCATGGGCGAGAACATCTTCCGCGGCCTGTTCCACAAGAAGGCCACGGACCGTCAGGTGATGATTGTGGCCCGTGCCACGCTGGTGGTGATGTTCCTATTCGGCATCCTTGTGGCATACGACCAGAACTCTTCGATCTTCCAAGTGGTGTCATACGCGTGGGCCGGCTTGGGCGCGTCCTTCGGCCCGTTGATGCTGTGCTCGCTGTATTGGCGCCGTGCCAATAAGGCTGGCGCTGTGGCGGGCATGCTTTCCGGCACCGCAACGGTGCTGATTTGGCATAATCTCATGAAGCCTTTGGGCGGTGTTTTCGCCATTTACGAGCTGTTGCCGGCATTCTTGATTTCACTGCTGTTCATTGTGGTGGTGTCGCTGCTCACCGAGAAGCCCAACGAGCAGATGCTCTACGAATTCGATCACTACATGGACGATCCGCTGCCCGGCACCCTGCCCTCCGGCTCAGTGCTGGTGGATGAGCCGATGGAAGCCATGGAGGCCGAAGTTCGAGGCGAGAAATAATGCGAGGTAGCGTGCTTTGATGCGCTCTGGGCGCAGAAAGCTGCGTTCGCCGGTTTCTTGGCACGCTTTCTGCGTTACGAGGGGCTGATTTGAACTGCACCCCGATCATCGAACCTGAATTACTCCAGTCCAACAATCGGGGTGCAGCTCACTTCGTGATGCAGCATGCATATCGGGAGTCTACGGTGCTAAACCACAGACTGTCTACAGTCCCCATTTTTCAGTGGATAAATGTGGATAACTCGGTGGATAAGTGCCAAGAGGACCATTAAAAAGCGTTAGTATGCGAGGCTGAATTTCGCCGATCTGAGCCATTTACTTTCCATGTGGAAACTGTTATACTTTCCATACGGAAAGTTTGTTTGTTCCGGCCCTTACTGCATTTCTTATATCTTCTTCGTACTTCATCGGCCATGGTTTACGCAACGCAGCGATAAGCCAAGAAAGGAACAATCATGAAGCAGTCACATGTATCGCCATCCTCAATTCCGTCAACCGCCGACGCCGCAGCCGCACTGCACCAGTTGCGTGCAGACCGAACTCAATTGAGCACAAGGGTCACGCTGCCGCTATGGGGCCAAATCACTTATTCAATCGGCTGGGGGCTTGCCGTCAATCTATTTGGCGAGGAAATCAATGCTCTGACATTGGTATTGCTGGCATTGTTTGCCGCATGCATGATTGCCGCCTATATTGCATCGCGCAAACAGCGGGGCAGTCACATAGATTCAATACCGCGCAATCGTGAAATGCAGGCATTGCTAGGCGTACAAACTGTGATCATCGTGCTGGGAGCTGCCCTGAATTATGCATTTTCTTACCTGCCAACAGAGTCTGTGCTGATTGATATCGCGCGGCATGCATTGCTATCGATTGCTGTGGGCATTGGCATGTTCCTCGCTGGCTGGCTATATCAACGCGCATTGGGTCGCATGGTGAGGGCTATGCATGATACTGCACTGTCTGCAGCGGCAGCACGAAACGCGGCATTGTGGTCCACTGTGGTTCCTCAGGCAACTTCATCGCGAATCAGCGGCGGCGTGGACAGCGCAGAACGCGATGCAAAGGCGCCACAGCCATGACTGAAGCATATTTCGACGAATTCATTCACTCCTCGATCCGATTGCGCATATGTGGATTGCTGATGACGACGACCTGCATGCAGTTTGCTGTTATCCGAGACACATTGGGCATCAGCGACGCAGCCTGCTCCAAACAGCTCAGAGCATTGCAGGAGCATGGATATGTGGCGTTGCGCAAGGTCGATAGCGCGCTCAATAAACACAAGGTGATTGCAGTGATGCTGCTGCCGGCCGGACGGCACGCATTTGAGGGGCATATGGCTGCATTGGAGCAGATTGCGCGCGGTGCCATTCACACAACAGTGGCATGATGGCGGTATGAGTAGCTTGGTACGTATTGACAATGCAGGCATTCCTGGGTCTGAAGACCGTGTTGATATCGTTGTGCGAGATGGCGTTATTGCTTCCGTAACCCCCGCGGGTACTGACGCCGCCGTTGATGCAACGCGTGTCTTGCCGGAAGATGTGGATACGACAGATACAACTGTCATCGATGCCGATGGGTTATGGGTTATCCCTGGTTTGTGGGATTGTCATACGCATTTCACGCAATGGGCTAAAACGCTGGGCCGACTGGATTTGATTAACGCTCGTTCGGCCAGCGAGGCGATGGCCATGTTGCGCGCCCATTTGGAGGAACGCCGCGCGGCCGGGACACTCGACCCGAACACGTTCGTAGTGGGTATGCGCTTCCGGCATTCGCTGTGGACTGACGACGAGCAGCCCACGCTTGCTGCCATCGATGCGGTAACCGGCGAGCAGCCGGTGGCGCTCTCCAGCGCGGATATGCACTGCGGTTGGGTGAATTCTGCTGCCGCCCGCCGCCTTGGCGTGCATGTGGATGAGCGCACTGGGCTTGTAGGAGAGCTGGAATGGTTCAACGCTTATACCCAGTTCGATAAGGCTCCTGGCGCAGCCGAAGAAACCGACCGGTTGCTGCGTGAGGCCGAGCGAGATGCTGCGTCCAAGGGCATTGCGGGCATTCACGACTATGAGATGGCCGAAAATATCAACACGTGGATCAGTCGCTTTGCCGCTGGCATCAATGGACTGCGTGTGGAGGCCGGCGTATATCCCGAGCGTCTGCATGACGCCATCGATGCAGGCTGGCACACCGGCAAGCCTCTGCCCGGGAGTAACGGGCTTGGTCATGTCGGGGCTATGAAGCTTATTTCGGACGGTTCGCTGAACACGCGCTCCGCCTATTGCTCCACCCCCTATTCCGGTATCGAGCCGCCGACCTACGGCACGTTGAGCTATACGCCGCAGCAAATCGAGGATTATATGCGGTTGGCCACTGAACATGGCTTTGATATTGCTTGCCATGCCATCGGCGATGAGGCGAACACCATTGTGCTGAACGCCGCTGCCGCCACGCATGCCCATGGTTCTATTGAGCATGCGCAAATGCTTAAACCCGTGGATATCCCACGATTTGCCGAGTTGGGGCTTACCGCAAGCATTCAGCCGCAGCATGCCATGGATGACCGCGACGTTATTACCCGCTTCTGGGCTAATCCTGCTGGCATTCCCTATCCGTTCCGCTCGCTGCATGACGCGGGCGCCAAGCTGCGCATGGGCTCGGACGCCCCTGTTGCCCCGCTTGACCCATGGTTGGCCATCTCCGCCGCCGTGTTTGGCACAGAGAGCTCCGCGCGCGAACCATTCCAGCCCGAACAGTGCCTGGACGTGCGAACGGCGTTGGCTGCTTCTACTGCAGTGGGAAGAGACCGCGTCGAAACTGGCGACCCGGCAGATTTGGTGCTTATCGATGCCGATCCCTATGCCGCTGCCACACCCGAAGTCATGCGTGCCATGCCGAAGCACATCAAGATGACGTTCTTGGCCGGCAAGCGCACATACTGAATGCAAAAGGCCTGGGATTGTGTGTTCACAATCCCAGGCCTTGGCGCTCAGTGCGTTGATGCGTTGAGTGTTTCAGTACTTCATGCCCATGGCTTCGCGCACCTGGTCGAGGGTTTCCTCGGCGATGGCGTTGGCGCGCTTGTTGCCGTCATGCAGAATGTCGCGAATGGAATCCATGTCCTTGGCCAGCTCGGCGCGGCGCTCGCGGTGCGGAGCGAGGAACGAGTTCACGGACTCGATCACGTAAGCCTTCAGTGCGCCTGCACCGGCATCGCCGATTTCCTCGGCGATATCCTTCGGGTCGCGGCCGGTCACGAGGCCTGCGGTGGTCAGCAGTGCGGAGACCTGCGGGCGTGCGATCGGATCGAAGGTGATGCGACGCTCGGAATCGGTGGGGCTCTTCTTAATGAGCTTGGCGGTTTCCTCAGCGGTGGCGCCCAGCATGATGGAGTTGCCGTAGGACTTGCTCATCTTGCGGCCGTCGAGACCCGGAATCTCAGGAGCGTCAGACAGAATGGCGGCCGGCTCCGGGAACACCGGGTTCTTCTTGGCGTAACGCTCGTTGAAACGACGGGCAATCGTGCGGGTAATCTCCACGTGCGGCAGGTTGTCCTTGCCGATCGGCACCACATTGGCCTTGCAGAAGAGAATGTCGCACGCCTGATGCACTGGGTAGGTGAGCAGCAGGCCAGTCAGCGCGTGGCCGGAAGCCTCCATTTCGGACTTCACGGTCGGGTTGCGGTGCAGCTCAGCCTCGGTGACCAGGGAGAGGAACGGCAGCAGCAGCTGGTTCTCGGCCGGCACTGCAGAGTGGGTGAACATCATGGTCTTGTTCGGGTCGATGCCCGCGGCCATGTAGTCGAGCACCAAGTTCAGCACGTTGTCTTGAATATGCTCGGTGGTGTCGCGGTCGGTGATGACCTGGTAATCCGCGATGATGATGTTCGTGTTCACGCCACGCTCCTGCATGGCGACGCGCTCGCGAATGGAACCGAAGTAGTGACCCAAGTGCAGGCGGCCGGTCGGGCGATCGCCGGTCAGCATGGTGAAGGACGAGGGATTGGACTCAAGCTTGGCGAGCGTCTCGTCGGAACGCTTCTTCGCTGCGAGGAAGCTTGCGCTCATCTCGTTGCCTGCCGCTGTCAGTTTCTGCTCGTCGGTCATGCCGGATTCCTTTGAAATAGCCTTAAAATAAACGCTTTTATGGTAAAAGTGTGAGCCGACAACGAACATGCACATATTAGGTGGTACTCTCTTAAGTTGATGATTCGAACAGCACAGTAATTTCAGGGGGTCAGATGGGCCGCGGACGTCAGAAAGCAAAACAGCAGAAAATTGCCCGTAAGCTGAAGTATCTGACCACCGACACTGATTACGATGAGCTGGCCAAGGAACTCAGCGAGCAAGAGCCGGGAACGGGGTCTGTTGACCCGTTTGCCGACGTCGAAGACCAGTATGTGGACACTGAGGTGAAATCTTCTGATTCCGCCGACAGTGCCGAAGATGATCTTGACGAGTACGCCAAGTGGGCTGCCGAGGCTGCGGCCAAGGCAACCAGTGGTGAATTCCCGAAGACTGCGGCCAAGCCGGCAGTTCCGCATAAGCCAATTCCGATGCCGAAGCCTCGCCCGATTCCGAGCGCGCTCAAGCCCAAGCAGTGATTGGTGGCAAATACCATACTTCAAGGCACCTGCGTCATAGCAGGTGCCTTTTTCGTTATTCGTTGTGGTGGACTGTTGCGGTCGGTTGATGGTTGGGTGGGGAGGTACGCATCTCGACACACTCAAGGCCGTTCGGCCAAGCTTACGGTCGAGATGCGTACCTCCCCACCCAACCATGCTGTGGCGCCGTATAACGGTTAGCGCGTTAGCGGTAGCAAATCGCTTAAATCGTCTCGCTCGCCGACTGCGCTGATGTGGCCGGCATCCTTCTCCTGCGCCCATGTGGTGATGCCGCAGGCAAGACGCAGCCAGACATCCGGATCGAGCTCGATAACGTCCGGTGGCGTCAGGTTGTGCGGGTCTGATTCCGGCCCGTCCAGAATCTTGATTGCGCCCCACGGCGCCACGCGCACTTCCACGCCGGGCCCGGGTGCGCGTCGCTCCAACAGGAACAGCGAATAGCGCACCGCCATAGCCCATGTGCTGCGCGGCAGCGTTGGATTCACGGTGATTGCTTCCGTTGATTGCAATGATGCTTGCGCTGCTGTGCGCCACTGTTCAAAAGCGACGCGGCCTCGTTCCAAATCCTTTTCGAGAATGACTGCCATGCTTTCCATCATGGCACGCTCCAGGCCAGAATTCTCGGCTTTTGGGCGAGTGCGGCGCAATTGCGATGACCATTGCATGACCATTGCATGACCATGCCATGAAAACGATGACATGCTAACTGTTTAGCTTATGAGGCGGCATTGTGGTAGCCTCGTGATGAGAACGTATGCATAACATGATGTCGATGACGTTACGGAGAGTTCATGCTTACGTTTATGCCGCGATACCCAGCGCGCGGCATAATAATCTCGGGCACTTATCCCGGAAGGAAAGTCAGAATGACCGAAATTACCGCACCAAAGTCTCCCGTTACGGCGGACCAGTTCGCCGACGAGATTCGTGAACAACTCAAGTACACTCAGAACGTCACCGCCGAGCAGGCAACCGCTGCCGACGTGTACGTGGCTGCTTCCAAGGCTGTGCGTAACCACCTCGCCGACTCTTGGTTCAAGACTCAGGCTGACACCGTCAACGGCAACACCAAGGCCGTGGGCTACTTCTCCGCCGAGTTCCTGATGGGCAAGCAGCTGGAGAACGCACTGCTGAACGCCGGTCTGACCGAGCAGTTCGACAAGGCTGTTGAAGCCCTGGGCTTCCAGCCGAAGGACATTATCGACGCTGAATACGAGCCGGGCCTCGGCAACGGTGGTCTGGGCCGCCTCGCCGCCTGCTTCATCGACTCCCTTGCTTCTCTGGGCGTGCCGGCCTTCGGCTACGGCATCCAGTACAAGTACGGCATCTTCAAGCAGACCTTCGATGAGAATGGCAAGCAGGTCGAAACCCCTGATTACTGGCTGAACAACGAAGAGCCGTGGGGCCACATCGACTACAACCGCGACCAGAAGGTCTCCTTCGGTGGCGAAGTCGTTGAGGAGAACGGCAAGAAGGTATGGAAGCCGGCTTGGTCCGTGCGCGCCGTCCCGGTGGACTACTTGGTTCCGGGCTACGCTTCCGGCCGCGTGAACACTCTGCGTCTGTGGACCGCCAAGAGCTACGACGAGTTCGATCTGCTCGCCTTCAACCGCTCCGAGTACATGGAAGCCGTCAAGCCGCAGGTCAAGGCTGAGAACATCTCCAAGATCCTCTACCCGGAAGACTCCACCAAGGTCGGCAAGGAGCTGCGCCTCGAGCAGCAGTACTTCTTCGTCTCCGCATCCCTGCACGACGCCATCCGCGTCTTCTACCCGGGCCAGGACAAGCCTGATCTGACCACCTTCCCGGACAAGATCACCTTCCAGCTCAACGACACCCACCCGGTGATCGGCATCCCGGAGCTCATGCGCATCCTCATCGATGAGTACGACTACGACTGGGATACCGCTTGGAACATCACCGTCAAGACCTTCAACTACACCTGCCACACCCTGCTGCCGGAAGCCCTCGAGGTTTGGCCGGCCAGCCTCATCGGCGAACTGCTGCCGCGTCACCTCGAGATCATCGAGAAGATCAACGAGCAGTTTGAAGACGAGCTCAAGGGCAAGGGTGTTGCCGACGAGACCATCGAACGCATGCGCATCTACACTGGCGACTCCGTCCGCATGGCTTACCTCGCCACCTACGGCGGCTCCCACGTCAATGGCGTGGCCGCCCTGCACTCGCAGCTGCTGAAGGACGTCACCCTCAAGGACTTCTCCGACGTCTACCCGACCAAGTTCACCAACGTGACCAACGGCGTGACCCCGCGTCGCTTCGTCAAGCTCGCCAACCCGGCTCTCTCCGACCTCATCACCGAGGGCCTCGGCACTGACAAGTGGATCTCCGACCTCGAAATGCTCGAGGGCCTGGTTCCGCTGGCCAAGGATGACGAGTTCGTCAAGAAGTTCGCTGCCGTCAAGGCCGCCAACAAGCACGCTTTCGTGGGCTTCGCCAAGGATCGCTACGGCCTCGACATCGACGAGAACACCATGTTCAACACGATGGTCAAGCGTCTGCACGAGTACAAGCGCCAGAGCCTGAAGATCCTGGCCGTGATCTCCAAGTACGCTGCCATCAAGAACGGCACCGTTTCCGCTGACGAGATCCTGCCGCGCACCGTGTTCTTCGGCGCTAAGGCTGCTCCGGGTTACTACCTGGCCAAGATGACCATTCAGCTCATCAACAACGTCTCCCGCGTGGTCAACAACGATCCGGACGTCAAGGGCAAGCTGGCCGTCCACATGCTGCCGAACTACAACATCGAGATGGCTCAGAACCTGATTCCGGCCACCGAACTTGACGAGCAGATTTCTCAGGCTGGTAAGGAAGCTTCCGGTACCGGCAACATGAAGTTCGCTCTCAACGGTGCCCTGACCGTTGGTACCCTTGACGGCGCCAATGTTGAGATTCGTGAGCGCGTTGGTGCTGAGAACTTCTTCCTCTTCGGCATGACTGTGGAAGAGGTCGATAAGCTGTACGCCGACGGTTACGATCCGGCTAAGTACTACGAGGCCGATCCTCGCCTGAAGCAGGCCATCGATCTGGTTGCCAACGGCACCTTCTCCAACGGTGACCGCAACGCTTACGCTCCGCTCGTCGCCGACTGGCTGACCAAGGATTGGTTCATGACCCTGGCTGACTTCTCCGCTTACGCCGATATCCAGGCTGAAATCGAGAAGCTTTACCGCGATCCGCTCGAGTGGAACCGCAAGGCCCTGCTCAACGTGGCCAACTCCGGCTTCTTCAGCTCCGATCGCTCCATGGAGGATTATCTCGAGCGAATCTGGCACACCGGTCCGCTCGCTGACTGACGGGTCCAGAACGCAGCTGGAGGGTGGGGAGTGCGCATCCCGACCGTAAGCTTGGCCGAACGGCCTTGAGTGTGTCGGGATGCGTACCGTACTCCCCACCCTCCAGCGTCAGCAGCTTAATACGCAAAAAGCCTCTGTAACTACTTCGGTTACAGAGACTTTTTACGTATGTCTACCAGTTGGGGGAATCAGGCTTCAGCTGGGGAGGCTTCGGGCTCCTCCTCATCGCCCTTATCCTCGGCCTTGTTCAGACCCAAATCCACCGGCGAAGAGCTGTTCTCCCACGGCTCCTCCCACGGATCATAATCCGGGTTCTGCTGCTTGTAGATGTACAGGCCGATGACTGCAGCCAGCGCCGCGCCAAACAGCAGCGCGAAGAACTTCCAACCGTTAGAAGAGCGATTCTCCATGACGGCTCCTTTCTGTGAGGGATCGTCTGGTCGGCATGCCCATTCACGACCGACCCTGCACCCTATTCTATGCCGATGATTGTGACGATTGGGTGGATTGAATTGCCCGGGCGATTTGCCGGGACGCTCGTATGCCAGAACTTTCGATACAGTGGTCTGCATGCATATGCCGACAAAACGAGAAATCAAATACGAGTGGGAGCGCGGCGGTCCGGTTATCACGTGGGCGCTGATTGCTGTGTGCACGGTGATATGGCTGATTGAAGTGCTGCTGGGCTTCATTTCGCCGCTGTTGCAGTCATTGCTGGTGTATCAGGGCATGCTCTCTCCGATGACGTTAGTGCATCGCCCTTGGACTGCTATTACCTCAATGTTCTTGCATGCGCCGAATACGATCATGCACATTCTGTTCAACATGATTGGTCTGTATTCGGTTGGCGCGGCGCTGGAGCGGATGATGGGCCACTGGCGATTCCTTGGCTTGTATGTGATTTCAGGCCTGGGAGGTGCTCTGGGCCTTATGGTGTGGGCTGTGGCATCGCCGAATAATGGCTGGCAGATGGCTGTGTATGGTGCTTCGGGCGCTATTTTTGGCTTGTTTGCTGCGATTTTGGTGGTGTATCGCCGCATTGGTGCGGATATTCGTTCGATGCTGGTGTGGATGGTGATTAATTTCGCGTTGCCGTTTGTGGTTGGTGGCGTAGCGTGGCAGGCGCATGTCGGCGGATTCGTGGTCGGAGCATTGCTGACATGGTTGTTGACGAGTGGACTGCCGGTTTGGCGGCATAAAAGCCTCGCTTGGCGTATGCAGGTGTATGGCTGGTCCGTCACTGTTCTGGTAGTGGCTGGCATTCTGCTGTGCAATATGGCAAATCCATACGCCATGTAACTGCTTTTTCTTAACCTATTTGTTGAGCCGCTCTGTGTGAGCGGCTTCTTTTTTCGAAATAAACCTTGAGTTCGTGAAAATGCGCCGCTGAGTTATTACCGCCATTAGGGTTGTCCACAGTCCCCTTGCTGCTGTGGACGAGATATGGGAACTGTTGAAGAGCTCGGGCGCTATATATAGGGGTGCCTGCAAGTCTCCCCCAAACGCTCGTGGATAGTTGTGCACAATTGTGGAAAAGACGGTGGATAACTCAACGTCGATGTGGATAACTCACGAACTCATGTCGATAACTGTGCACAAGTCATTGACGGTGCATTGTGGATAACTCGACATTCTATGCGCCGAATTGTGTGCAATCGCCGCTTCGATTGCACTAATTCACGGTTATCCACGACTTATACACCGCTGAATACTCTTTATCCACGGGTTATCCACTACTTATCCACAAGGTTTTCCACATTTTGTGGAAAACTACAGCGATGTAATTCATCCACATTGTGTGGATAAGCGTGTGGATAACTCGTGGATAAGTGGTGGATAGCTGTGGGTAAGTGCGGTGTCCATATCAGCAGCGAATACAAAAAGGCCGGCTCCCGAAGTAGGAAGCCGGCCTTAGACAATCAGCAAAAGCGCGCTAACTCAGCGCCATCCCATAGTCATAAGGAAGCCGATCATAATCAGAGCGAAACCAATCGCCAAGTTCCAGGCGCCAATGTTCGGAATCGGCCAAGCGCCGGACGGGGAGAGGTAGTACACCACGCACCAAATCAGACCAATAATCATGAACGCGCAGAACACCGGCACAAACCAACGCGGGTTGGACTTGGTGCCCTTAATGGTTTCCTCAACGCGCTTCGTATTCTCTGCCTGACGACTCATCATGCGCTGCATCTGCGGGGTCAGCGTGGCCTTGTCGGCAGTGGCGTTCAGCACAGCCTGCACCTGATCCATATCCACACCGTAGGTCTCGTCTTCTTCGGCGGTCTCCTCAGCGGTGGTCTCAGCGTTTTCAGCAGTGTCAGAGGTCTTTGCATCATCGGATGCGACCTCATCCTGCCAGTCCTTCTGGTCCTTCGAGTCGTTTTCGTGCAGCTCTTCGTCAGCCATCAGCGTATTCTCCATTCAATAGGCTAAAAGTCATAATAGTGGCTACACTCGAAACTGGTGAACACACCGTGTAAAAAGACGGGATTTTTATGGCCAAGCACCAAGGAAAACATAGCGCACGTCGCTCTCTGCTCAGCGGAGTCGCCGCGTTTGTGCTTATTGCCTTGACTGGCTTCCTGCTGAGCACCAATGTGCGCGTAAACCGCACCACCACAGTCAACAATGACACTGCTGACCTTGTGGAGCACAGTGTGGCTGAGGTTTCCCAGCTGCAAAGCGACGTCAATGATTTGCAGAAGCAGGTCAATAATCTCACTGATGCGCTCAATTCCAAGGATTCTTCGGATAATTCAACCGATAGCAGTGATGCGGCAGACGGTGGTGATTCCAGTTTGATGCTTCCTGCCGTTTCTGGAGAAGGCATTACCGTCACCTTGGATGATTCGCCGCTTTGGGAAAACGCGGTGAACGATAATGGTACAACCGCCAATATCAATGATTATGTGATTCATCAGCAGGATGTGGAATCTGTGGTGAACGCATTGTGGGCGGGCGGCGCTGAAGCCATGAAAATTATGGATCAGCGTGTGCTGTTCAATTCCGCCGTGATCTGCTCAGGCAATGTGCTGTCCATTCACGGTAAGAAATACGCGCCACCGTTCACTATTTCCGCTATCGGAGATCAATCTTCGATGCGCAAGGCGTTAAACGATTCGAATGCCATCACTATTCTGAAGCAGTACGTCAGTGCATTCGGCATCGGATATAAGGTGGAAAACAAGGATAATCTTCAGTTCGAGGCCACTACGGCTTTGCTGCAGCAGTTCAAATACGCCACAGTCGATACGTCGAAGGCCAAAGACGAGGAGCAGAATCAGCAATGAGACATACTAGCAGCGAGAATGCGAATACTCAGTCTGAGGTCAGCTTAAACGATTTTGCGGTTCCTGAGGAACCCCAGCAGCCGAGCGGCTATGAATCCGGCTATGAGTCCAGTGAGCCGCGTCGGCGTAGGAGCCGCCACGCTCGCTCCTCGTCCGCCGCATATACACGCGGTTCTGGTACGGTTGCCGCTCGCCGTGGCCCAGTGTGGCAAGCACTTGGTATTGTGGCCGAAATCCTGCTCACCGCTGCCGCTATTTGCGCGCTGTACATCGTCTGGCAGATGTGGTGGACCGGCGTGGAAGCGGAACAGACACAGGAAGCAACTACGAAGTCAGTGAACTGGTCCGATCCTGCTGCTGACGGCGGCACGGTGAAAATCGCCAAAGCTCAAGAGGGAGAGCCGCCTGTCCAGCCGGAAAATCCGAAATACGGCGATTTGATCGCTCAGGTATACATTCCACGATTCGGCAGCCAATGGCACCGCAATCTGGTGGAAGGCACTACGCTCGAGCAGATTAACCGCCACGGCCTTGGCCACTATCAGAGCTCGCAAATGCCGGGTCAGGTTGGTAATTTTGCGCTCGCCGGCCACCGTAATGGTTATGGCCAGCCGCTTGGCGATGTGGATAAGCTCCAAGAAGGCGATGCGATTATCGTTCGTACGCAGGATTATTGGTACGTATACCATTACACGCGCTACGAGATCGTGCTGCCCACGGATATTTGGGTGATTGCGCCAAACCCGGAGAATTCCAGCGTGGAACCCACCAAGCGCATGATTACGATGACCACGTGCGAGCCGAAGTACTCCACGCCGACTCATCGTTGGATTAGCTACGGCGAATTCTCATACTGGGCCAAAGTGTCTGATGGCGTACCGAAGGAATTGGCAACCACTGATTCTTCTGGCGCTGTGAAATTCGCCATTTCCGAAACCCCGTCCGTCGCCTCGCGCATTGGTTCTTTGGACAAAGTGGTGTATTTGGCCCTAGTGGCATGGGTGATTCTGTTCATCGCTGCTGCAGTAGCTTGGCGCTGGCCGGTGCTGCGTGCGATTCGCCTCGGCGAACGCCGCCGCCCGGACGCCAGCATCTACGGCACCCTGCTCCGACTGCAGCCGGGCGTTATGCCTATTCGCTGGCTGTTGCTGCTGTTGCTGCTGCTCGCTGCTGCTGCCGCGCTCTTCCAATGGACCTTCCCATGGGCCGCGGCAAATATCCCATTCCTGCAACAGATGTCGAACTTCGTGGCCGTACCGGAGTAAAGCCGGCCAAGCTGAAGTAGTATGGCATGCAAGTCGACTTCAAGGAGAGCAGCATGACCGATTCCGCGCACATTCTGGTGGTGGATAACTACGATTCATTCGTCTACACGATTGTGGGATATTTAAAGACGCTGGGTGCCACGGTAGACGTGGTACGCAACGACGCCATTGATCCTGCCGCGCAGGGAGTGCTTGACGGCTACGACGGCGTGTTGATTTCCCCTGGCCCGGGTGCTCCGGCTGATTCCGGTGCCAGCGAAGATATGATTCGACTGTGCGCGGCCAACGACGTGCCTATGTTTGGCGTTTGCCTTGGTTTGCAGGCGCTCGCTGAAGTGTATGGCTGCACAGTGGATCATGCGCCCACGATTATGCATGGCAAGACCAGTTTGGTTGAGCATATCGATGATGAAATCTTTGAAGGCGTCGCTAATCCGATGACCGCTACCCGCTACCATTCGCTGGCTGTGGAACCTGATTCTGTGCCGGATACTTTGGTGGTGACCGCATGGACTCAGGGTGACCATATTGTGCAGGGTGTGAAGGTGAAGGATAAGCCTATGTACGCGGTGCAGTTCCATCCAGAATCGGTGATGACTCAGGACGGCTACCGTCTGCTCGCTAACTGGCTTAAGGTCTGCGGTCAGGATAATGCCGTGGCCAAGTCTGCTGGATTGCAGCCTAAGGTGACGAAGTAAACGGCACTTGTATTACACTCCTCAGTCAGGAGTAAAAACAGGGGCTCTGTGCGTTACTGTGACGCACAGAGCCCCTTAGATTATGAGAGATTGATGTGATTATTCGTCGGTACCTGGCGTAGTGCTGCCGGTGCCGCCGTTCGTGCCTGCATCTTTGGTGGTGATGGTGACTGTAGATCCCTTATCCACCTGAGTGCCGGCAGCGGGATCGATGCTGACCACTACGGCAGAACTATCGGTCGGGCCGTTAGCAGCGGCCACCAAGCCCACAGCTTCCAGTTGCAGCTTGGCAGTAGCGTAATCGGTTCCTGCACTAATAGAAGGCACAGTGACCTTTTCTTTGCCGGTGGACACCCAGATCGTAATCGTTCTGCCCTGTTCGATATTCGAGCCAGCTACAGGATCGGTACGGGTAATGGAACCGGCATCTACCGTATCAGACGACTCTGTTTCCACAACAAAGTTGAACATGCTGCTGTACTGCGAAATAACCGCGTCCTTGGATTGACCCACCAGATTCGGCATGCTGGTCATACCAGAAGACACGTAAATCGTAATCGTAGTGCCCTTCGGCGTTGGCGAACCAGCTGCAGGATCGGTGCGGGTCACCATATCCTTCTCAATATCAGCACTGTCTTCAGTCTTCACCGTGGAGCTGACCTTGAAGCCAGCATCTTCAAGCTCGGTACGAGCCTCATCCTGGCTCATATTCTTCACGTCCGGCACTGGTACCGACTGCGGGCCAGCAGAGAACCAGACAGTCACCTTGGAACCCTTGGCCACCTTAGAACCAGCCTTCGGACTCATCTTGGTGCACGTGCCTGCAGCTTCAGTGGAGTCAGTATCCTGCTTCTCCACCATTTCCAGACCAAGCGCGTTGAGCTTAGCTTCCAAGCCGTCCTTCGACGTAGTAGCCGTGCAAGCTGGCACAGTCACCATTTCCACAGCGTTCTTCTGCGCATTGTTCATAGCGAACACCACGCCAACCACAATGGCAATAGCAGCGATAACACCAATAATCGAGCCGATAATAATCTGCTTCTTCTTTTTGGCTTTAGCTGCTGCAGCACGTTGTTCAGCACGCGTCTTCAAGGCGTTCTGCGCGGCCACATTCGGCGGCACCTGCTCGAACTGACCAGTTACCGGGTTGAACGCCTGAGTGGGCTGCTGTACCGCCACGGTAGGCTGTTCGCGCTCGGCCTCCTTGCGGGCCTTCACGTTGGAAAGATCCGTCAACGGGTTGAACGCAGCGGCCACAGGCACGCCACCGTTCATATAGGTCAAGATATCGTTCTTGAATTCGCCAGCGGTGGCGTAACGGTTCTGGCGATCCTTCGCCATAGCCTTGGCCACGATGGAATCCCACATCTTCGGCAAGCCGGGCACCACGGCACTCGGCGGCGTTGCCACTTCAGACACATGCTGGTAGGCGATGGCTACAGCAGAGTCACCAGTGAACGGCGGGCGGCCGGTCAGCATTTCATAGAGCACACAGCCTGCGGAATACAGGTCGGAGCGCATGTCTACGGTCTCACCACGCGCCTGCTCAGGGGAGAGGTACTGGGCAGTGCCCACCACGCCCTGCGACTGTGTCATCGTGGCGGCGGAATCATCCAGTGCGCGAGCGATACCAAAGTCCATGACCTTGACCACGCCCTGCTCGGAAATCATAATGTTGCCGGGCTTGATATCGCGGTGAATAATGCCCATGCGATGCGAATAATCAAGCGCGCTCAGCACGCCGAGCATCACCTGTTCGCAATCGCGCTGGCTCAACGCGCCATTCACCTTGATGATGTCACGCAGGGTCTGGCCCTTCACGTATTCCATCACGATATAGGGCAAGCGTTCAGTATCGCCGGCGTCCGTGGTAATGGTTTCTTCGCCCGAATCGTAGATGTTGACGATATTCGGGTTGTTCATCTGCGCGACGGAACGAGCTTCGCGGCGGAAACGTGCGAGGAAGATTTCGTCATTGGCGAGTTCCGCGCGCATAATCTTCACGGCCACGGTACGGCCCAAACGAGTATCGAGAGCGATACGGACCTCGGCCATGCCGCCGCGTCCGATGAGCTGGCCCAGCTGGTAACGGCCACCGGCCAGTGCGTTAGGCATGCTGCTCATTGCTTATTTCCTCCCAATCTTGAGACAGGAGTCTCCAAAACGATGCGTGGCGTGCTCATCACTCGGCGAGGCACACGCATTCCGGAAGTCACCATGGTCTGATCCGCCATTTCGGTCTGCTGATCGAGCAGACGGCGTTCAATACGGGCCAGCGTACGGGATACTACGAGCGCGTCTTTCGGACGGTCGAGCGGATCCTTAGCCAGCATGGACATTATGAATTCACGAAGCTGTACGTCTACTGAATCCGGCAGCGGCGGCACCGGATTGTTCACATGAGCGGCCGCAATATCCACAGGGGTTGCGCCAGTGAACGGGCGATGCCCAGACAATCCCTCATACGCCACCACACCCAGTGAATAAATATCAGATTGCGGTGTGGCCTGCTTGCCCTGAGCCTGCTCTGGGGAAATGTATTGCGCGGTTCCCACCACCATGCCATCTTGAGTAATCTGACCCTGACCGGTGGAATAGCTCACGCCGAAATCAGTGATCTTCACCTCGCCAGTGTCCGAAACCATAATGTTGGCAGGCTTGACATCGCGATGAATCACACCGTGAGAATGAGCGATAAACAAGCCGCGCGCAGTCTGAATAAGAATCGGCAGCAGTTCAGTCGGATCCATCGCACCCTTGTCATGGAACAAATCCGCCAATGATTTCGACGGAACATATTCCATAATGAGGAAGCCGATGCCATCATGCTCATAGTATTCAAACAATGCAGCGATATTCGGATGCGCAAGATTCGCGGAATTATGAGCTTCCGCACGAAGTCGACGCAACTTAGCTTCCGCATTCGTAGCGTCTGAGCGCAGCGCCTTAATAGCAACCGGGCGTCCGAGCTGAATGTCATAGCCCTTCCACACTTCGCCCATGCCGCCCTGAGCCAACCGCGAGTCGAGGCGGTAGCGACGATGAATAAGCTGTCCTTCAATCAGTTTCATTGTTGCAGTGCCTCCTGAATTATCGCGCGCATAATCGGGCCGGCTGCGAGCGAACCAAGCAGATCAGTGTTGTGCACCATCACAGCCACGGCGATTTGCGGATCATCCGCAGGCGCAAAACCGATGATCCAACCATCGATGCTGCTGTTATCCACACCGATTTGTGCAGTACCAGTTTTAGCCGCGATGGAGATGCCATCAATGGCCAATGATGGATTGGCTTCGGTGACCACGCTTTCCATCATCGTGGTGAGCTTATCAGCAGTATCCTTGCTGAACACTTTAGCCATGGTTTGCGGCTTGGTTTCGCTGATTACCGACAAATCCGAAGCTCGCACACGATCAACCAACGTGGGGCGCAGCAGCTTGCCATCGTTAGCGATAGCCTGAGCCACCATAGCCATCTGCAATGGCGTGGCCTTGGTATCGCCTTGGCCGATAGAGGCCAGAGCCAGTCGATCAGGCGTGGTGCCCGAGGGGAAGGTGGATGCCGTAGCCGTCATCGGAGTGCCGGTTGCAGTGGTGCCATCGATGGTAATCGTGCTGCCAAAGCCCAGAGACGTAGCCATATCGCTGATTTTCTCTTCGCCAAGCGCCACACCCAACTGTGCGAATGCAGTGTTGGACGAGTATGCGATAGCGTTCTGCAACGTGATCTTGCCGTCAGTGCCGTTGGCCTGCCATACTGCGTTCGGCAGCTGCGTATTGGTGCCCGGAAGCGTATAGCTTGAGCCTGCAGGAATCTCAGTATCGGTCTGGTATTGGCCGGTTTCCAACGCTGCGGATGCCACGATGGTCTTAAACGTGGACCCCGGCGGGTACAGCTGAGATGTGGCGCGATTAATCAGCGGGCTGTTCTCGCCTGCTGCCAAATCGTTGTACGCCTTGGCAGCAGCGGTGGCATCATGCGTGGCCAGCTGGTTCGGGTCATAGCTCGGCGTGCTCACCATCGCCAAAATACGGCCGGTTTTGACTTCCGAAACAACAGCTGCGCCATCGCGCGAGCTGAGCTGATCGTAAGCAACCTGCTGCAGTTTCGGGTCGATGGAGGTCTCGATAGATGCACCCTGGTTGGTGCTGCCGGTGAGCATGGCCTTGGCGCGCTGCCAAATCAAGGAATCAGCTTCACCGTTGAGCAGCATGCTTCGCGAAGCTTCCAGACCGCGATCGGCAGTTTGATTGATGGAGAAGAAGCCGGTGATCGGCGCATACAGCGGACCGTTGGAATATGTGCGCTGATATTTGAATGCATCATTGACCGGCTCGGATTGTGCCATAACCGTACCGTCTGAAGCCAAAATAGCACCACGGTAAGCGCCCAACTCGTGGTACAGGGAACGGGCGTTACGCGAATCACTGTTCAGTGAATTAGCGCGCACAGCCATGATGATTGATGAGGACAGCCCGAGCACCACAAACAGGCAGACTACAGCGGTGAACAGCTGACGCAGATACTTATTCATGCGCGCGCACCTCCATGTCTTGGACCGTGATGATTACTAGTGGAACGATAGCCATTCGCTGGCGGAATCGGTGGGACTTGCGGTACTTGCGGTACCTGAGGCATCTGTGGGGACTGGGTTTGCGCAGTCGGAGGAACAGGCGGCATCGTGCCAGTCGGCGCGGTGTATTCCTCGCCTGCAGTCGACTCTGGAGCGCGGCGAGTAGTATCCACAATCTCACCGGAAGGATCATCCAAGCCATATGCGTTGGCAGCCGTGGCCGAAGCCGTGCGCGGGCGAGCAATCGGCTCAGTGGCGCGAGCTCGTTCTTCAAGCTCCTTATCGCGCAACACAGCCAGCGCCTCGTATTGGAAAGATTCGGAAGTGAGCTCCGGCTCCGGCTGGTTAGCCGCATCGGAAATAACGATGAGCAGTGCGGCGAGAACATAATTGGCAATCAAGCTGGAACCGCCGGCTGCCATGTACGGCAGCGTCAAACCAGTCAACGGAATCACCAAAGTGACGCCGCCCACCACAGTGAACACCTGGAATGCCATAGTGAACACCAAGCCAGAAGCGAGCAGCTTGCCAAAACCATCCTTGATTTTCATCGCTGCAATAAAACCGGAGGCGATGAAAATCAAATACAGCATCAAAATGGCTAGCACACCAGCCAAACCAAGCTCTTCGCCCAAAGCCGTGTAAATGAAATCGGAATTAGCGAATGTAGTCAGCGCAGGGTGGCCTTGGCCCAAGCCAGTGCCTACCATACCGCCTGAAGCCAAGCCGAAAATACCGGTCACCAGCTGCCAGGAGCCGCCGTATTCCTTGTTGTACTGCTCGTTGCTGAACGGGTGCAGCCAAGCGTCAACACGCTGACCCACATGGCTGAACATGCTGGCTGCCAGTACAGCACCCACGGCGAATGCCAGCAGGCCAATCACAATCCAGCTTTTACGGCCGGTTGCCACATACAGCATTGCCACGAACATGGCGAAGAACATCAGCGACGTACCCAAATCGTGCTGCATAACGAGCACGCCCATCGAAGCCACCCATACTACGATGATCGGGCCCAAATCCTTGATACGCGGCAGCTGCAGGCCGAGCACTTTCTTACCGCCCACAGCCAGCTGATCACGATGATCGAACAGGTATGCGGCAAAGAAGAATGCGAGGAACAGCTTGGCGAATTCACCAGGCTGGAACTGGCCAAGACCGGGAATCTTTACCCAGATACGTGCGCCATTCACTTCCTGGCCGAGCACTGGAAGCATCGGGGAGAGCAGCAGTACTAAGCCGACCACCATAGACACGTAGGAGAAGCGGCGCAGTACGCGGTAATCCTTGAGGAACACGATGATCAGCGCGGACAATACCAGCGCGATGCACAGCCACATGAGCTGGCGTTGAGCCACGCGAGTATCCATGCTTTGATCAATGCGCGCAATCATCGTAATGCCAATGCCCGTGAGCAGTAGCACGCACGGCATAATCGACTGGCTGGCATACGGTTGGAAGCGTACGGCAAGCGCCCAAAGCACGAGATACAATGCCGCAGCCACACACAGCACAATGAGGTAGTTCGATGGTATTGAATTCGTGGTGCGCTCAAACATTTGAATGAAGGCAAGCGCACTGATGGCCATGGAGACAAGCAGCAGGCCAATCTGGCGTAAGCGGGTAGCGATCATTGATTGCCCCCTGTTGCGGCATCATTTGCCGCGCCAATGCTCGGCTGATCAGAAGATGAGCTTGAATCATTGGAATTATCAGAACTATTGCTATTGGAGTCCGTATTGGAATCAGTGCCAGAGCTTGAAGAGCTATTGGAAGACTCAGATTTCTTCGCGTTATCCTGCTCTTGCTGCTTCAGGAACTTATTCATTTCGGTACGAATAATAGACACGTGAGACTGAGCTTCGTCCAACGAATCAACTGCAATGCCCTGATTGATTTGGTCGCGCCAGGTTTGCGGCAGCTCAGACAGCGAAATAGTGGTGCTGCTGACCTCATGGGAAAGTTCCATGCCGAAAATGTTGGTGGGCACTCCCTGATAAATCGCCACCTTACCGTTGCTATTGCCAACGTAATAGCGCGTTTGGCTCCACAAATACGTGCCGCCACCCACGCCGAACAATGCGGCGATCACAATAACCACAGTGAAAATCAATGCGAGACGAACCCGGTGCTTCTTCACTCGGGTAGCCTTAGTCTGCTGTGCCTGCTCATTGCGGATAGCCTGAGCCACTACCGGATCGTTCGGGTCGGCAGAAATACGACCATCAGGGCGCTGCACTACTGGGATCTCACCAGTATCAGGGTTGGCACGTTCGCCGGATTCCTCACGTACGGAAGAGGGCTGTGCCACGCGGGCGCCAGACGGTTCCGCAGTGGTAGCGGCATTGGATTTTGCGTGCGCACTTGCTGGCTGCATGAGAGCAGCTGCGCGCTGAGCCGGGGAATTATCCACACGCAGAGCGGGAGCTGTAGCCACTGGTTCGTTGACAATATCGGCAATGGTTTCAAGACTATTGCCGGCAGCTCCGCCCACCAGCGGTGTCTGATGAGGCAAGTCAAAAGCATTAGCGTCCAAGGCAAGCGTGGCATCTGCAATCACTGCAGTGACATTATCTGTGCTGCCTGCGCGCAATGCCATCTGTACTAGGTTTTGGGCGCATTCGCCTTGATCGGAGAGCGTGGTCATCGTCTCTTCGATGGTGGAATCTTCCAGTACGCCACACAAGCCGTCAGAGCATAGCAGCCAACGGTCTGCGGGATGGGCGCGACGAATGGAGATATCCGGATGCGGGTCGATGTCGAAATCGCCCAGTACGCGCATCACCACGTTGCGCTGCGGATGATTCTTCGCTTCAGCGGGCGTAATGCGGCCGGTATCAATCAAGTGCTGCACATAGCTATGGTCGCTGGTGATGCGGCTGAGATGCCCGTCACGCAGCAGGTAGGCGCGGGAATCGCCAATATGAGCGATAACCCAGTACCCGGCAACCAAAGCCACAGCAGTGACCGTAGTGCCCATGCCGGCAAGCTTACGTTCGCGCTTCGCCTTACCCACGATGGCATCATGCGCGGCCATAACCGAGGTTTCCATCATGTGGGAGATGGCCTGCACATCGCCGCCAGTATCGTCCTGCTCGATATGAGCCAAGGAGCGGATGGCGATGGTGGATGCCGTGTCGCCGCCCGCATGACCGCCCATACCATCGCAGATGGCGATCAAATGCTCGCCGGCGAAGGATGAATCCTGATTATTCGCGCGCACTGTGCCTACATCAGACACAGTGGTGGAGTACAGGAACAACGGTTGTGAAGCGGCGGAATTAGGCATGCGGCTACCTCAGTTCGAAGGTTGTGGCGCCGATGCGCACAGGAATACGGGCAGGAAGAATCGTCGGGCGATTAATACGCTGTTGATTCACCACAGTGCCATTGGTGGAATGCAGATCTTCAATAGCCCACTGGCCAGAGGCTGCATCCAAATAGACACGAGCGTGGTGCGAGGAGACGAATTCATCGTCAAGTACCACAGTATTCGAGGTGGCGCGTCCCAAGGTGATTTCGGATTCGGCAAGCGGCACTGAACTGCCGGCCAGAGGGCCATCAATAATCACCAGCAACGTGGGCTGCTGAGTATGGCGGCCTGCCGCGGGTGCTGCGGAACTGCGTGCAGCCGGAGCGCGCGGGGCCTCGGACTTAACCTTGTGGGCTTCGCGCTCGCGGCGACGGCGAGAACGCGAAGGGCGCGGGCTAAACGTTTCGATGTCTTGACGCAACGAACGCACCGCAAGCCATATGAAAACCCACAGTAGGGCCAGAAAACCATACTTCAGCAGGGCGAAAGTCAATTCGGTCATAGGAAGGACCTTTGAGCGAGCGGGTGCCCGGGCTTACTCCTGTGCCTGTGCCGAAGCCCAGAACAGGATGCGCGTGCGGCCGATGGTAATGGTGTTGCCGTCGAGCAGCGTGGCAGCGGGTACCTGATGGCCCTCCACGTACGTGCCGTTGGTGGAACCAAGATCGCGCGCGATAACACCGTTGGGAGTGATGTCAATCTCAAGATGCTTACGAGAGATACCCGGATCGTCAATCACGATGTCGCAGCCGGAGCCACGGCCGATGACGGTCTTCTCCTTGGTAAGCAGGTACTGGTTGCCATTCACCTCGAGCACCGGGCTGTCTTCGGTCTGCGCGTCCGTGGTGACCGGCACGGCATTGCCCTGCACGGATTCGGACGTGAGGTTGAAATTACCCTTGGTGAGGTTCAGATCCTCTTCGAAGATCACCACTACTGGGCCAACAAATGCGTAATGCTGGCTCTTGGCGTACTCGGTGAGGTTATCTGCGAGCTCGTTGGCCAAAGTCTCGCTGCCCCATGCTTCGATACGGTCAAAGTCCGGGGTGCTGAGCTTAAAACGATATTCATTCGGGGCCACCGTGCGGTCGCGGCCCACCGGCATGGCTTCCGCGTCGATCTCGCGCTCCAGGGCGCTGGAGAGATCAACAGGCTGCAGGTCTTTGGAGCCAAACTTAGCGAAAACTCCGTTGACTGCACCCTCCACGCTTTTTTCAAAACGGTCGAGAACGCTCATAGTCCTCCCTTTCTAATCGTCACCTATCCTACGCGGCTATGGGAATATGGTGCAAAAAAGCGGCCAAATACCCAATTATGAGTGCAGAATTTCCAAAAATACAGGGCCGGAATGGGTGTGGCGCACCACTTGGTGTGGGTTGCGCGTGTTGCGCGGCGCATTTCAGGGAATGCGCTGCGCGGGCGCGCTGACTGGGCGGGCGCGTAGGTTGGAGGCATGAGTGAAAACGCGAATGCCGGGCGTAGCGAAGCTGCAGCAGCCCAGAACGAATCCCAGAACGAACAGAGTGAGTATGACGCAATCAAGTCCTTCCCCCGCCGCAAAGCGCGAACGCTGAGGTTCACCAGTGGCGCGCCGCGGTCGGCGCAGGTTGTCGGAGACGGTTCGGCAGCGCTGTTCCTGCGCTCTGATGGGCCGGAAGATTTGGTGACTGCTTTATGGCTGAGCTGGTTTGATGCAGCCGGCGAACATCATGAAACCAAGCTTGCCGATCCGCGTGAGCTCCTCGGTGCCACGGCGGATAGCGAGGATGTGCCCGCTGAGGAGCGTGCACGCCGCGAACGTGCGCGCGAAGGCGGCACCGGCATCGTGAGCTATTCAGTGGATGACGCCGGCCATCGTGTGGTCTTTACGATTAACGGCCGACTGTACTTGACTGAGATTGATTGGCAGGAGGCTTCTGACGCAACGTCCAAGGCTCCGGTGGCGCACACTCGCGAATTGGCCGGCGAATGGTTGGACGAGGATCCGGGTACGTATGCGCCGGTTTTGAATCCGCGTATCGCCCCTGATGGCTCCCATGTGTTGTACACCACGGGAACCTACTTGATGTTGGTGGATATTGCTGATTTCGCTGACTCGCTCCACCCGCTGACCGATCGCATCACCGCAGTCTATGGCGTGAGCGTGGAAGATGAGGACGGCAATCCGGCAGAGAATACGTGGAAGATTGGCTTGGCTGAATTCGTGGCCGGCGAGGAGATGAACCGGTACGACGGCTTCTGGTGGTCGCCTGATTCTCGTCACGTACTGTTCGAATCCTTCGACACTGTGGATGAGCCAACGTGGTACATCAGTGATCCGGCCGACCCCGAGCATGCTGCAGCTGGCCGCCGCTACCCACGCGCGCTGACCCGCAATGCCGATGTCTATTTGACTGTGATTTCACTGGTGTTCGACGAGAATAATCGGTATGCCGGCATTACCTCAAACGCTGATGTGGATTGGAACCGCGAAGCGTACGAATATGTGGCTGCAGTGAATTGGGCCAAGGGCCATGATCCACTGGTGCTGGTGCAAAATCGACGCCAAACCCGCGATCAGGTGCTCGAAGTGGCTGTGACTGCTGCTGAAGAGCCGGAACTGCTTGATGATGCAACGGTGGCTGAATGGAATATAGCCATCGCCAATAATGCTGAGGATGCCTTTGGCATGGTGGATGCGGCCGATATTCCGGATGTCTCAGGCTTGGGAAGTGCGCCTGCGTTTGGTGCCACTCGTGTGCTGGAAGAGCATACGAATCAACAGTGGATTGATTTGATTCCTGGCACTCCTGCATATACGCCGAATGGCCATATGGTGTGTGCACTCAACGATATGGAATCCGATACCAATCGCCTGACTATAGACGGCCACCCGTTCACGCTGGCTGGCTGGAATGTGCGCGAAGTGCTGCACGTGGATGATGCGGAAGTACTGGCCGTGGTGCAGCGCGAGCCTGATTTGGCTCCTGAAGTGCCATCGGTTTGGGCTGATCGTGGCGACGAGCATGATGCTCGCAGCTTCGATGTGGTGCTGTTCGATTACAGCAGCGAACATGGCGAGACTGATGGATGCCGCGTTGTGCCGATTACAACGCACCCCGGTGTGTGGACGGCATCTCAAGGTAAATGCGGCATGGTGATTACCGGCCGTGACATGGACCACGCCAAAGTCGAAATGACGCATATCGTATCTTCGGCTGGAACTGCCTCTATCGCCAATTACGCGGCCGAGCCTGGGTTCACGCCGAACGTGTATTTCACTCGCCTTGGCGAGCATCGTCTGTACACAGCCATCATTGCGCCGAGCTCGAGCAGCCCGTATGCTCACGCCGCGAACCTGCCTGTGTTGATGAAGCCGTATGGCGGCCCTGGATTCCAGCAGGTTGTGGATGCGCAATCCTTCTATTGGGAAGGCCAATGGTGGGCCGACCAGGGCTTCCTTGTGGTCACGGCGGATGGCCGCGGCACCACCGGTCGTGGCCCGGCATGGGATCGCGCCATTTTCGAGAACATGAAAGACATCACGCTCGCCGACCAAATCGAAGCCGTGAGCGCCTTGCCGGATGCGATTGTCAAGCTGAACGAATCACTGCCGGCGTCCGCATCGCCGATTCCGGCTCCAGACCTCGATAAAGTCTGCATGATTGGCTGGTCCTACGGTGGTTTCCTCTCTGCGCTCGCAGTGCTTGATGCTCCGAACGTGTTCAAGGCCGCATGCGCTGGCGCTCCGCCTACCGACTGGACGCTGTATGACACGCATTACACCGAACGCTACTTGGGTCTCGACCCTGAGGTGTATCGCCGTAACGGCATCATCCAGGACGCTCCCAAGCTTGAGCGTCCGCTGATGCTGATTCACGGTTTCGCTGACGACAATGTCACCATTGCTCACAGCCTCAGGCTGTCGCAAGCGTTGATGGCAGCCGGCCGTCCGCACACCTTCCTGCCGCTTACCGGCATCACTCACATGACCAACGACGAAACCGTAGCCGAAAACCTGCTCACCCTCCAGCGCGACTTCCTCAAAGAAGCACTGGGCTGAACCCACCCATGGCTCCCCTTGTCAGGGGAGCTGACAGCCGTAGGCTGGCTGAGGGGTAGTCATAAAACATTGTGAGGAGTATCTCCTCTGATGCTGTGAAGGTTTTAAGATAGTGACATGCAGCTGACAATGATCGACGAAAACAAGTACGCCGAAACCATGGAGCGTACGGTGATTCCGGCGCTTGAGCAATGCCGTGACGAAGGCTGGTTCGACCCTTCCGCCGCCGAGCGTGCGGCCGGCATCGAACCGCTTTCCGGCTTGACGGACACCGGCGGACGATCCGGTCAGCTGCATTACCTGTGTTATGACGCCGGCAAGTTCGACGCTATTCGTGAAGAAGGCGCCACCGCCACATTCCGCGGCGCAATCGTCATCAGTCACGGTTTCACCGAGTTCGCTGAAAAGTACGACGAACTGGTGTGGTACTTCCTTCTCGCCGGCTACTCAGTATGCGTGCTCGAACATCGCGGTCACGGCAAATCCGCGCGCGATGTTGAGAATCCTTGCATGGTGTGGATTGATGATTGGCACCGATATGTGGTCGATCTCGCCGCGTTCGCCGAAACCATCGGCCAGCAGTATGCAGCCGGTATGCCACTGAATCTGTTCTGCCATTCGATGGGCGGAGGCATTGGTGCCGCAGTGCTTGAGCAGTATCCGACGCTGTTCGATAAGGCTGTACTGTCCGCTCCAATGATTGCGCCTGCCACCGGTATGCCGCTGAACGTGGCTCGCGTACTCGTGGGCACATTGTGCGCCCTGGGATTCAGCAAGAAACGCGTGTTTGGCCAGAGTGATTTCACGCCCGAATTCTCTATGAAAGGCAATGAAGGCGCATCTGAAGCGCGCGAACGCTGGTACTTCAAGTTGCGTTGCGAAAACCCCGAATACCAGACCTATTGTGCTGCATTTGAGTGGGTGCGCCAGGCGCTGAAACTCAATCATGCGATTCTTAAGCCAGCTGCATGCGCGGAAGTGGAGACGCCGATTCTGCTCTTCCAATCCGGCCATGATATTTGGGTACTGAACAAGCCACAGAATCGTTTCATTCAGCTGGTCAAAGACGGCGGTGGCGAGGCTAATCTGGTGCGCTTCCCTGAATCACGCCACGAGATTTTCTCAATGCCGAACAGCACGTACAAGCCATATTTGGAGAAGATTCTAAGCTTCTACGACGATCCTATGATTGCCAGCGCCGCTTACTGATTCTTGCCGACTACGTAGCCGGGTGTAGTTCTTCATCGAGAGTTCACTTTGCGGTCATCTTGAGGTCGAACCCCCTTTATGCGAGGGGAGAACAATGGAATTATGGGCATTGTCTCTTCTCTTCGTCGCCGTGCCGCAGCGGTCGCGGCACTGGTATGCGCTGGCGCACTTGCACTGACCGGTTGCTCGGTAAGCTCCGGCCAGAATTCAGACGGTTCGGACGCCGCGAACGTCAACACGCAAACATTCAAGCCGTCCGGCAATAAGCAGCCGACCGCGACGCTGAACATCGCATCCGGCTCGGAAAATAAGGAAGTGGCCACTGCCATTCAAAAGGCCGCCGATGAATCCAATGTGGCCATCACCATGCACTACATGGGTTCGCTTGAAATCATGAACGCGCTCAAGGATGGTGGCCAGGATTATGACGCCGTCTGGCCCGCCTCCTCAATGTGGATTTCAATGGGCGACACCAAGCACATCGTTAAAGACGCCACCAGCACATCCACTACACCGATTGTGTTCGGCATCGCCAAATCCAAGGCAATCAAGCTCGGTTGGGCAGACGATTCCGGCGCAACCAAATCAGTTTCCACAGCAGACATTCTCAAAGCAGTCAGCGATGGCGACCTCAAATTCTCAATGACTTCTGCCACCCAATCAAACTCAGGCGCTTCCGCTTACCTAGCTTTTATGACCGCATTGCGCGGCGGCGACCAACCGTTAAGCGAAGAGGACCTGAATAACACGGAGCTCAAGGATTCCGTAGCCAAACTGCTCTCCGGCGTGGACCGTTCCTCCGGTTCTTCGGACTGGCTCAAAGACATGGTGGTAGCCAATCCCGACCGATTTGATTCGATGGTCAACTACGAATCCCTGGTCATCCAGGCCGACAAGGCACTGAAAAAGGCCGGTCACGATCCGCTGGTGGCCATCTATCCATCCGATGGCATCGCTGTCTCCGATTCGCCACTCGGTTACGTGGACCGCGGACAAAAACTCAAGGATGCGTTCGACTCCTTCGCCAAAGCTTTAAGCTCGCGCGACGCCAAAATCGAATTCGAACGAGCCGGCC
Organism: Bifidobacterium sp. LH_416; assembly: GCF_056357055.1. NCBI lineage: Bacteria > Bacillati > Actinomycetota > Actinomycetes > Bifidobacteriales > Bifidobacteriaceae > Bifidobacterium > Bifidobacterium sp. LH_416. The sequence continues at coordinate 157,181 of NZ_JBKEVJ010000004.1, forward strand.
GCCGCACAGGCCTCGGCGGCACCCTGAACTACGCCACCGATTTACAGGTACAGCGGTCCTTCCGCGCCGACTGGGGTATCAACACGGACGCCTCGATGCTGAAGACCATCCCGCTGCCATCCGCATCCGTTATCAACAGTGCGCTGAACGTATACCAGACTGCTTTGCGCAAGCCCAGCTGGACTGTATGGGTGGTTGACTACTCCGGTTCGATGTCTGGAGAAGGTAAGGATGGTGTAGTCAAAGGTCTGAACGCAGCGCTTAATCCGACCCAAGCCAAGGCCTCCTACATCGAGCCTGCGGACGGTGACGTGAACATACTGATTCCGTTTGAATCCGAAGCTCATGACCCGATTAAGGCCACCGGTACGAACACCGGCAAGTTGCTGAATGATGCGAAAGTTACCGAAGCGAGCGGTGGTACCGATATTTACGCAGGCCTCGAGGCTGCGTTGGAGCAGCTACCCAGCGAATCGGAAGCCTCGCAATACACCACGGCCATCGTGCTTATGACCGACGGCCGCTCCATGACCGACAATCAGAAAGCATTCGAATCCGATTACAAGAGCGACGGCCGCGATGTACCAGTGTTCTCCATCATGTTTGGCGACGCTGATTCCAGTCAGCTGAAGGCGCTCGCAACCTTAAGCAACGCCAAGGTATTCGACGGTCGCTCCGGTGACCTCGCCTCCGTGTTCCGCCAGGTCAAGGGGTTCAACTGATGCTTCAAGTGATTTGTGGATTCGTGGCCGGGCTGGCGCTCGCCGGATTCGGCTTTTGGCTGGCCGGCGGTGGCGTAGTCGGTACCGGTGTGGCCGTAGTGCTGGCCGCACTCGGCTACGTGGCTGCTTCCACACTGACCGAGCCCGAGCGGCGAATCGGTCGGGCACTGGCCTCCGCGCTGCCGAACGGGCAGAAAGCGGCCGACGCCATCGATGCGGCCAACACTCGGTTGCGTGCCATTGCTGCATTGACTTCGCAGGTGCGCGATTCGGCTGTGCGCGCGGAATCCAATGACTTTATCGTGGCCACGCGCGATTTGGTGAACTATGTAACCCGCGATACGTCCGCCTACCAAACGCTGCGCCACTACATCACCGTATACGGCGAGCAGACCGAGCAATTACTGCGCTCTTATGTAGACGTGGAAAGTTCCGGAGCGCATGATCAAATCGCCAAAGCGCGCACGGAAACCATCGAGGCATTGCAGGTGTTGGAACAGACTGCAGCCGGTGAGCTGAGCCGCGCAGTCAGTGCCAAAACCTTGGGTATTGCCGCTGATTCCGATGCCATTCAGCGCTTGGCTCGAATGGATGGGTATGACATGCAGCAGCCGGCAGGAGGGCGGCAGGAGCAGGAATGAAACTATCGAAATCAAAAATCATCGGACTTATCGCTCTGCTCGCAGTAGTTGCGATAATCTGCGGTACTTTGGTGTGGCGCCAATCGCAGCCGGAGCCCGCTGCTCCCGTGGAACAAATCGATGTCAACGGATACTTGGGCGGCGAGAAAATCGGACTGTTTGATGACGCCAAATTCAAAGCGCTCGCTGCCGAGCAGGGACTGAACGTCGACTACCGTAAGGCCGGCTCACTGGCCATGATGGACGCCGATACCAAAGGCATGGATTATCTGTTCCCATCGTCGCGCGCGGCCGTGGAATACGGCAAAGCCCAAGGTGTAAAGGCCACGCAAAGTGACATTGTGTTCAACTCGCCGATTGTGCTGTACACGCACAAAACCGTGGCTGAAGGGCTGATAGCAGGTGGGCTTATTACCAAGGACGATTCCGGCGTCTATCACATGGACATGGCCAAAGCAGTGGATGCGATGGTCAACAACAAGACATGGGTGGACGTGGGATACGCGAATGGTTACGGACAGTTCCGCATTGACTCCACCGACCCAGTGCAGTCGAATTCAGGCAACGAATATGCGGCACTGATCGCCACCGTGCTGAACGATGGCCAGCCAGCCACCGTGGATTCCGTGACTCGTGACGGCGATAAAGTTCGCGCGATTTTCGCCAAATCAGGTTGGATGGAAACCTCCTCGGAAGACGCATTTAACCAATTCCTGACGCTCGGCGTGGGCTCCAAGCCGATGATGGTGGGATACGAATCACAGCTGTTGGATTTGTCGGTCAACCAGCCGGACGCGTTCAAGCAAATCAAGGATGACGTGGTGATTGTGTACCCCACGCCGACCGTGTGGAGCACGCACACGCTTATGGCTTTGGACGATAAAGGTACCAAGCTGCTCAGCCTGCTGAAAAGCTCCAAAGTGCAGAAACTGGCATGGGAGCGTCACGGTTTCCGTGCGGCCAACTTTGCGGGCACCGACTCCATCAAGCGCTTCGGCGTGCCCGGCACGTTGGAACAAATCCCTGCCGTTTCCGAACTGCCCAACAATGACGCCATGCAAAAACTTATCTCCACGTTGAAGGGCGTGGATCTGCAGCAATAACCCCCTAGTGGCTCCCCTCCCTGAGGGGAGCTGTCGGCGAAGCCGACTGAGGGGAGCACAATCACCAATAGTCGTACGAAAGGAACCAAAATGACCACGCAAATCACCCTCGCAGACCTAGCCAAAGGCAATACCGCAGCAGTCACCAACCCTGCGCTCGGCTTGAACGGCACCGGCGCAGCGAACGGCGCTCTGGTACCCACTGCCGCCGAAGCACAGGCTGCCGCAGCGCTGACCCCAGACCAGCAGATCGCCAAACTGCCCGAAGCCGACCAGCAGTCGGTCCAGCAACTCGCCTCGCAGATTGACTTCACACGCGAAGGCATCGAATCGTCCTACGGCAAAGACGCACAGCGCGCCACCTCAACCTTCGCCGACGAAATCCTTTCCGAAACCCGCTCCAAAGATACGGGCGAGGCCGGCGAGCTGCTCAACACCATGCTCGTCACCATCGATGAGGCCGAGCTCGGTGGCTTCCGCAAGATTCCGATTCTGGGGCAGGTGGCTGTTTCCATCGACAAGCTGCGCCGCCGGTACCAGAAGGTCGATGCGCAGATCGACGAAATCATTGTGAAGCTGGAAGCGGCACAGTCGCGTCTGGTGGCGGACATTTCCATGTACGACACGATGTACACCCAGAACGCGCAGCAGTATCGCGAACTGAAAATCACCGTGCTGGCAGGCAAGAAGGCGCTCGCCGACTTCCGCGCGACCCAGTTGCCGGCATTGGAGGCCGAGGCGCAGAAAAGCGGCGATCCGATGCAGGCGCAGCTGCTCAAGGACTTCAAGTCCAAGCTTGACCGCTTCGAGAAGCGACTCGATGATCTGGACCGTATTTCCGTGGTGACGTTGCAAACCGCGCCGCAGATCAAAATCATCCAGAACGCCGACCAGACGATTGTGGACAAAATCGACACCACGATTTCCACCACGATTCCGGTGTGGAAGAGCCAGATGGTGATCGCGCTGGGCCTGTCCAATCAGCGCAAGGCGTTGGACCTGCAGAATAAGGCCGATGACGTGACCAACAAGCTGCTGCAGAAGAACGCGGCCGCCTTGCACAAGGGTGCGGTGGACGCGGAGAAGGCCAATCAGCGCTCCGTGGTGGAGATTGAGACGCTGGAGAAGATCAACTCCGAGCTCATCGCCACCCTGAAGGAAACCGTGCAGATTCAGCGCGAAGGCAAGGCCAACCGCGAGGCCGCGCAGGTCAAGATGCGTCAGATCGAATCTGACCTGAAGAACGCGCTGATTGAGAACGCTCAGCAGATGTGAGTGTGAGTGCTTGCTCCGCGGCGTGTGTTGTGCGGTGTGCAGTTTGCGGCATCGTGCATAACGCTGTGCGCATAGCCCATTGGCCGGCTGTGCCAGAAGACTGACGGTTTTCGATTAAAGACTGTAGGGTTTCGATCATTGACTGTAGGGTTTCCGACGAAAAACGTCGGTTTCCCTACAGTCTTTGTTGGAAACCCTACAGTCTTTGTTGGAAATCCTGCAGTGATTCAGGCTTCTCTCGTGCAATCTGACGATTTCACTGTGGGTAAAACTCCGGAATGATTGCCGCCCTTGGGAATTGGGTGAAGTGAAGGTCAAAGGTTGAGAGCCCGGGAGGGTTCCGGAACCTGCCACGATAACCACTGTGAGCCCCGCATAGGGTCCACGGCTGGTAGCCAAACAGGTTCTCTCCTAGTTGAGGAGTACCGATTATGGCAATGTTTCCGGCTTTGATGAATGACACGATGTTCTCTGATCTGTTCGACGATCCGTTCTTTGAGGGTTGGCGCAACATGGACAACCAGGTGGCTGCGGCCATGCCGGCGAACATGATGAACACGGATGTGCGCGAGACCGCCAATGGCTACGACGTTGATATCGATATGCCTGGCTTCAAGAAGGACGATATCAAGCTCGAGCTCAACAACGGTTATCTGACCGTGTCCGCATCTCGCACCAGCGAGCATGAGGACAAGGCCCCTGAAGCTGCAAACGGCGAGAATGCTCAGGCTTCCGACTCGAAGTGCGCATGCGCTTCCGATGAAGGTCGTTGGCTGCGTCGCGAACGCTACATGGGCTCTTGCTCTCGTAGCTTCTACGTTGGCGACGACGTGAAGGAATCCGATATTCACGCCAGCTACAACAACGGCACGCTGTGCATCCAGGTTCCGAAGATGCAGGCTCAGCCGCAAGTCGAGTCCAAGCACCAGATTGCGATTGAAGGCTGATTTAGTCTCGATTGCTGTTGGACTTCGTTCTGAAGCTCAGCTGTGAAGCATATGGTTCGGTGGCATTGCCTGCCGAACCAGCCTTCTGAACGAGAAGGCAATCTACTGAAGTTGCAGAACGTGAGTTCTCGATTGCGAATATCATCGCAAAAATATGTTCCCTGCGCTGCCCGTTCTACGTTTTCTACGCCGACTAGTCAGCGGGCGGCGGGAAACATAGCCAACAAAATGCCGAGTGAGGCAATATCTCACCCGGCATTTTTTGTTGCCGCCAGCGTTGCAAACGGGTCGAGATTGTACATAGTCGACAGGTAGAGTAGCCCAAGGAATATGCGGGGATAGAAGGGGTTGCCGTGGCGGAGAATAAGCTAGCTGGCGGGCATGTGGTATCTTCAGGCGCCACGGTCGTTGGACTCATGGCCATCGTGTTGTGGAGCTTCATGGCCGGTACCGTGCGCATCGTCTCCGAAGGCTTTGGCGCCACGCTCGGTTCGGCGTTGATTTACACGTTCGGTGGCATTCTGCTGCTGATTTTCCGCCGTCCGGCTCCGCTCAAGGAATTCCCGCGCAAATATCTCATCGGTGGCGGACTGCTCTTCGTGTTTTACGAGTCTTCGATTTCGCTGTCGCTCGGTTTGGCGTCGACGGATGCGTCCTCGGTGGAAGTGAGCTTGGTCAATTACCTCTGGCCGACCATGATGGTGCTGCTCGCGGCCGGGGTCTCGCATCGTAAGCATGAAGTGGCCAAAGTATTGCCGGGGGCGATTGTGGCTACTGCCGGCGTGGTTCTGGCAGTTGGCGGTAATTCGGGGCTTGACTGGCATGCCGCAGCTGCGCATATCGCCAGCAATCCACTGCCGTATGTGCTGGCCTTCTTGGGCGCATTCGCCTGGTCGATTTATGCAGTATTCACACCGGCTTGGTCAAAAGGTGTGGACGGTACATCCGTGTTCTTCCCATGCGTGGCCGTGGCGTTGTGGATTATTCATTTCGCATCCGGCCAAGGGTGGCCGGCCCAAATGCCGAGCCTGAAGTCGTGGCTGTTTGTGGTAATCACCGCCGTGGTAATTGCAGGCGGCTATGCCTGCTGGGGCTACGGTATTCTGCACGGTTCGATGGAACGTCTGGCCATCGCATCCTATGCCACGCCGGTGCTTTCTACTGGTGCGAGTGCTGCGTTGCTTGGTTTGGCGCTATCTGTTCCCTTCTGGTTCGGCGCGTTGCTTGTAGCGGCTGGCTCAGTGCTGAACTATTTGGTCAGTGCTCGCAAATAATGCGTTAGTTTGGCTGCCGAATCTGACCACGCATGCCTGAGGTTAGTTGGCTCCCCTCTTTGAGCGAATCTGACTGAGGGGAGCTATAAAAAGCTACTTTTCCCGGCGCTCGGATGGCCTGCGAATCGGATCCAACAGTGTATCCGGATTAGAGATGCCGAGCATACTGCGGCCGCCGGTCGATTCAGGATGACGGGCCAGAATAGCCAGCGAAATCGCACCCGGAATCAGAATGATCACCGCAATAGCGGCCAATCCCCAGCTCACAAAGAAGCCAAGCCCTAGTGCAATAAGAGCTACAACAACCACCGTGCCGATAATGGTTGCGCGCGCCTGCTTTGGCCCAGCAGCCTTCGTCCATGAAGCTTTTGGCTGTTGCTGTTCCTGAGATTTTTGAGTCATATTACCTAGCATATGCCCGCTGTGGGCGATTAAGCCAGCCGATACCGGAACCGTAGTACCGTAAGGCGTATGAGCGAGAACGCAAACAGCATTGACGAGCAGAACACTGCGGACGTTGCGGACGTCGCAAACGCCGCGAGCACTCAGACTGCCTACTTCGCAGGCGGCTGCTTCTGGGGCTTGGAGCGCTACTTCCAGAACGTGGACGGCGTCACGGGCACTACGGTTGGGTATGCGCAGTCCAAGGTGGAGCAGCCCTCCTATGAGCAGGTATGCTCCGGTGAAACCGACGCTGCCGAGACGGTAAAGGTGGTGTTCGATTCGTCCCAGGTGAGTCTGCGCACCTTGGCGTTGTTGTTCTTGGAGGTTATTGATCCGTTCTCGGTGGACCAGCAGGGCGAGGATCGTGGCCGGCAGTATCGCACCGGCATGTTCTACACGGATGAGTTGCAGAAGGCTGTGTACATAGCTGCGTTGGAGCAACTGGTGGGCCGCCAGCCGCAGCGCCCGGCCGTGCTGGTGGAGCCGTTGCGCAACTTCTATCCGGCTGAGGCACATCATCAGGATTATCTGATTAATAATCCTGGCGGCTACTGCCATGTGCCGATTGCGGCGATTGCGAATGTGAAGCGTCGCCAGAAGTATGTGGAGCGTATTTGGGATTTGACGCTGGAACAGTTTGCGGTCACGCAGAATGCGGCCACCGAGCGTCCGTTCGTCAACGAGTACGACGAGGAATTCGAACCGGGCATTTACGTGGACATCGTCAGTGGTGAACCGCTGTTCTCGTCGCGAGACAAGTTTGATTCCGGCTGCGGTTGGCCGGCGTTCTCACGCCCGCTGAAGAGTTCGCTGCTCACTGAGCATGAGGATCATCGCATTCCCGGCCGCGATCGCATCGAGGTGCGTACCGCTGAAACGCAGATTCACTTGGGTCACGTGTTCGAGGACGGCCCGGCTGAGCGTGGCGGCCTGCGCTACTGCATGAACTCCGCTGCGTTACGCTTCGTGCCGCGCTCGCAGATGGAAGCCCAAGGATACGGCGATTGGATTGCTGCCGTGGATGGTGCTGGTGATTAGTCTGTGATAGCGTCGACTAGCGGCTGCAATTGTGCAACAAGATGCGGTGCATCCTTGGTCACGGTATCGTACAGTGATTCAACGTCGATTTCGTCATAATCATGGACGATCACATTGCGTAGTGCGCGTAATTCATTCCAGGGTAAATGTGGCATTGCATCCCGAAAACCGTCTGATAGTTTTCTGGCACACTCCTGTACTTGTGTCATCTCCATTGCTACGGAATTAAAGCGTACGCGATTGTCCTCTAGTGCTGCAGATGACGGTATGTCTCCGACATCGTTGATGGCGTTAATGAGATGTTCCAACAGCCGAATGAGCGTACTTTGGTCGCGGAATTCTTGATCGTTATGATGAATCGCTGTTTGCATTATGCCACCTTTATTAAATCAGGAGTGATGTGGTCTAGAAAACGCTTGCTGGCGCGGCTACGTTTGGCATGACGTAGTAAAGAGTCGTAAGAGAGGAGAGATACTTTTCGCCCGAGCATGGATTCCAGGTCATCAATGAGCTGCTGTTTTTCCATTATTGAGTATGATGCTCCGGGTTTAAGCCGATAAATGAGATCCACATCTGAGTCCGGTCGTGCATCTCCTCGGGCTACTGATCCGTATACATACATTTCGGCAATGTGATGCCGCTCTACTAAGCGAGCCACGATGAGCTTTAGTGTGATGATTTCTAGGGTGCTGTTGGATGGGTCGCTGGCGTCTGCGCCTGCTATATCTTCAGCATTCGAGGCTGTTGCACTACGCGTGAGGGCGTTCTCGGCCAGGGTCTGCAGCGCGCGTTCATAACGCTGGAGAAAATCTTGCGTTGGATTGCCTTCTCGCTCCGCGCGCGAAAGGGCCGACTGGGTAGTTCCCATCGTTTTGGCGGCCTCGCTTTGACTGATATGTGAGCGCACGCGCTCTTCGCGTAATTCAGCAATCGTTTTCATGTATTCAATATAGCATATATGCTATATCTCGTATGGTTTCGTGTAGTGCACAAGCTTTTCTGCCTCATTTGAACATGCAATGAGGCAGAAAAGCGGCAAATGAGGCAGAAAATAATGCAGAAAGCAGAACGGAAGCAGAGCGAATGGCGCAGGTCATCATCCAATCAAATGCCGATACAGCTCCGGATCCAACGGCTTCGCCAGACGCAGCGTAGAAAGCGTGACCTTAACTGACTTCTCTCCAGAAGCGTCCGGCTTCATTTGCTCATATCGTGGGCAATGACTTCACCGATGCGGTGAGGGATTTCAGTGACTAACGCGTTGCCCATGCAAAAAGCGCGACGGCCATCGCTCATGCCGGTGTTGGTCCAACCTTTCGGGAACATCTGCAGCTGATCTAATTCATCTGGTACTAGGCGACGAAGTTTGCCGTCTTGCTCAACCACGTGTTTTGTGCGGCTGGCTCCGGCTCCGCCCTCGCCTGTCAATATGGTTCGGCTGGGAGAAGTAAGCGGATCGGGGAAGGCTACAGGTCCCTCGGAGTAAGTATAGGTATATCCAGCAGAGGTAGTGCGCTCTTCTTTTTTGCCTCCCTTGAGATAAGTCCAAGAAGGAAGCTTGGTCTCGTCAATCCAGAACTGTTCGGGAACGTCAGCGGCAGGAACTAGTACGTCACCTAAGGTCATGTGGCTGCCTGAATATTCAGGGTCTGCCTTCATGGTGACTACTTGCCCGTCAACCATGACTCCGGAATTGCGGAATCGGCTGACTTTATCTCCCTTGCCGAAGTTTTGTGTGACTTCGTAGGGATCGTTTCCGATATTGAAATAGACGAGGTCTTTGTCTTTTTCGTTCGGGCGAATGGGGAAAGCGCGTGTCATAACTCCAGTGGAAAGAAGTCGCTCTTCGGGCTTTCCCCATTCGGAGTTGTGCTCTGCGTAAATATACACTCGTCGTCTACGTTGTGGCATGCCATACTCGGCAGCATTGACTACATGCCATTCCACGTTGTATCCCAATCGATTCAGGCAAGACAAAATAATGGCGAAATCTCGACCTCGCTGGCTTGCGGGAGACTTGAGCAGCCGGTCTACGTTTTCCAATAGAACGATTTTCGGTAGCCGCATCTCTAGAAGATGATTGATGCTCCACCATAAAACACCTTTTCGGCCTTCAATGCCGGCTGCAAGGGCGAGTGGCTTTGCAACGCTGTAGTCTTGGCAGGGGAATCCGCCGACAAGCATGTCAAAGTCGGGAATCGTTCTCTCTCCGGCATCAACTTCTTCTAAGACTTTGGCGATGTCCTCGTTCACACAGGAGTCTTTGCCGAAGTGCTGTTCGTAGCAACGCCATGCAAATTGCTTGGACTCTTGGCCCATGGGTTCCCATTGGTTTGCCCACACGGTACGGAATGGGCCTGCTGGCTTCATATAGAAATCATCGCCGGGTTTACCGTAGCCGTCGAGCCCTAAGCGGAACCCGCCGACTCCGGCAAACAACTCCGCAATTCTTATCTCAGCAGCCACAAAGAATCCTTTCGATCCGAACGATCGTTCTATGTTTACGGCTTAAGTATAGCTGAAAAAGGGCTTTTGATCAACCTGTGGGTTGCAATTATGGCAATAAAGGCTTGTGAGAAAGTAGACTATTGCTGAAACCGATAGCAAAGGGTGTAGCAATGGGGCAATATTCTGATGTGATTTTGAACGAGAGTCGTTCATATAGCACATTGCAAGAAGTAATGGATATTCTTACGAGCGCAGAGGGGAAGACTTTCCGTGAATTGGATAAGACGGGTCGTGCTGATGTTTTAGCCAATAAAGGTGCCCTTGGCAATATCATCGAAGAGTCTGTGCTGGGATACCCTGTTAATTCGGATGCCGAAGCGGATATTCAGATTGGTAATAGTCGTTATGAGCTTAAGGTGACACCCCTAAAGCATGTGCGGAATGGTAAAGAGACTTCTGCAAAAGAGCGGCTTGTTATCGATGTTATTAATTACTTTAAGCTCGCTCAGGAAAGGTCTTTTGAGACCTCACAAATGTGGAGCAAGGCACAAAACATCATTTTGGTGTATTACTACGATGACCGCACTGATACGAAGAAGGAGCTTCGTGTTGATTGCACTGTTTTGATGGCTTATCTGTTGCAATATGCGCCTGAAGATTTAGCGACAATACGTCAAGACTGGAAGGTTATACGAGATAAAGTCGCTAGCGGGCATGCGGACCAGTTGAGTGAAGCTGATACTAATTATCTTGCTGCATGCACTAAAGGGGCAAATTCTTCCACTTTACGTGATGCTCCAGCTCCGGTGGACAGCCCTAATGATTTGATTCGAGCTAAACAGCGCGCTTTTAGCTTCAAAGCGTCTTATATGACAGCTGTTATCAGAAGATTGCTCCATGGAGCAAGCGGTGAGTCTCTCCCCTTCACGCCTGATCAGGCGCTAGAGGATTATATTCATAAGAAAGTTTCACGTTATTTCGGGAAAGCTACAGGTTCTATAGCACGAGATTTACATTTGTTATCTGCTGCGCCGAAGCAGTTCAATTCACAACTGGCTTTAGGAATGCTCGAATCTGCGCAGCGGTCTATTGGTAATATTGAGCAGTTTGCAAAGGCCAATGTGACCGGTGTCAAGACGATTGTTATGTATGAGGGTGTTACTCGCCCTCAGGAGCATATGTCTTTCCGGCAAATATCCGAAGAAGAATGGCAGGAGTTGGGGAATTCTTCCGTGGAATGGTATGACTCCTTCCTTTATAAATTCTTTGAAGAGAATCGATTCTTGTTTATGGTTTTCCGCGCCAGTGGCTTGCGTCGGTCGCAAAGTAGTAAGTTGGATGATGTCTTCACTGATGCATTTTTGTGGAATATGCCTGAAAAGGATATCGAAAAGTACGTTCGGCCTGTCTGGGAATGGTTGCATGAGGCAATGATTGCTAAGAAGCCCTTACATTATGGCAGGGGGACGAATGAATTGCCGGGGCCATCTTTTAATGGTGTTTTTCATATTCGGCCTAAAGGCAAAGATGGGAAAGATACGGTGCTTTTGCCTAATGGTGAGAGAATAACCAAGCAAGCGTTCTGGCTGGATAGGCAGTATATCGCAAAGATTGTCTCGAGCAGATATGGATGGAGGTAATGCACTATGATTTTGTCGTGTGCGCTGCAGTGTTTTTCCGCAGCGCACACGACAATAACTCATAACTTATGCATCCTTGTACTTGTCGAAAGACAATGTACCATCCTCTTCTATGCTGTATGTCACTAAAGTTAGGTCATCCCATTGCGCTGTTTGGACAGGACGGTGATTTATGGTGTAATTCCTGATTATGGAATTGGAGACGTTGGCTGGTGCCTCTTCAAAATCATGTGCTATCAGAAAGGCCTTGATTTGTGAGTAGTCCCCATGAGCATAGTTGTCGCATACCCAATCCACATATTTCATCACTTGGGCGGTTGCCTCTTCGCAGTCTAGCCCGGTAAGAATACCTTTCTTTATCTCGACAATAAGATATTTATTAATCACTTTATCGGGAATATCTGGAATCCATCGATAACCAAAGACGTCGATGAAATCCATGTATTGGACCGGCTTCAAGGGTGAAGCTGCTACTTGGTGGGACAGATAGTCCCAGTGGCCGAATACTTGTTCAGCTTCTGGTGATGCTTGAGTGAGTTGTTCCAAAAGTCCGGCTTCCACTAGCATTTCTGCAGATGATGAGCCATCGGGCTGCCGTCTGCTTTCAAGTACTGGTTTAACCGAGGTTTTTCTACTGAGAAGTGATTCTCTGTATTTTGTGAGTCTTGAGGTGATTTGTTCCAGAGTATTCTCTGGATTGCTGTGTATGACTTCTGGTGGTGTATCAGTGTCTTCTCTGAAATTAGCGCGGAACAATGCCGCCCGAAATGCATTGTTTTCTTTATCGTCAAATTTAATAAAGGATTTGCTGGAAAAAACCCGCAGGGAGCGAAACGCTGAAGGGTCGGATTCTAGCAGTGTATCCATGTCAATCCCCTGCTTATAGAAGTAAGGAGAAGGAACAAAACGAATAACCCATTGTCGTACTTTATTGTCTTCTCTTGCTGGTGCTGGGTTTAGCGTCGTGTGTTTCGTATTAACTACATTGGATTGTATCGATGGGTAGTTATTGATTACTGTTGTAGAGTCTGCGAAATTAACTATTTCGCCAATGCCATATACCATTCTTTCCGTAAAGAAATACACATTATCGCCTGGTTTCATGGCTAAATAATCGGCAAATGTGGCATACTTTATTTTCCCCCATCTCGGTGACACATACGTAGAATAAACACCTTTTTCAAAGCATTCGACTATAGATTCGATGCTGTCCATCGTGAAAATATACCCCGCCATTCTCAATCCCTTCGTTGGGCTACGGGCTCCATACTAGAATGATTGTATCGTCTGTGCTAGCTGGTGCGTGTGCTGAGACACGGGGATAATGCGCAAATGAGACTGCCTATAGGATTGCAGTAAACGCGGGTCGGCGCTCGTTCGTAACCGCCTGCGCAGCGTCTGCAACCGCGCCCACAGCAGCCAAAGGAGACTTCCATGATCCTCGTCACCACAACTCCGTCCGTCGAGGGATACGCTATCACCAACTACCAGGGCATTGTGTTCGGCGAAGTGGTTGCCGGCGTGAACATGTTCAAGGACATCGGTGCCAGCTTCCGCAACATGTTCGGCGGCCGTAGCCAGGGCTATGAGGAGGAGCTGATGAACGCGCGCAACGAGGCAATCGCTGAAATGCAGCAGCGCGCGGAGGCGATGGGCGCGCACGCGGTGGTCGGCGTCGATATCGACTACGAAGTGCTCGGCACGGACGGCTCCATGCTCATGGTCACCGCGTCCGGAACCGCCGTGCAGCTCGCGCGCAAGGGCTGACTGAACACCACTTAGCTCTCGGAATCGCTCATAGATTCCTCATCGACTGCACTGCCGCCAACAATCTGCTCGTACAGCTTCGCCAGTCGATCTTCGCGCGCAGCCTTGCTCAGCTCGCATTCCCACACCACGATGACGCGCCACCCGGCAGCCGCTAACTCGGCGTGCTGGGCGGCGTCGCGCGCACGATTGCGCAGCAGTTTCGCCGTCCAAAATTCCACATTCGACTTCGGCATCGAATGCTTCGCGCACCCCTCGTGCATATGCCAGAAGCAACCATTCACAAACACAATGGTGCGGTACTTCGGCAGCACCACATCAGGGTGACCGGGGTAGCGCTTATCGTTCTTACGAAACCTGAGCCCGCGGCGGAACAAATAGCTGCGCACCAGCATCTCAATCGACGTATCCTTGCCGCGGATATGCGACATTGTGTACGATCGCGTACCCCGCGCATACTTTTCAGGTTTAGTTGATTTGCGCGGTTTCCGCTGCATTCGTGGTTTGCCGCCGTTGCTGTTTACCATGGCATCTGGGCGTTACCGCCGGAGAACGGGTCGCTGCCGGAAACGCGGACATGGGGCTCGGGCGTGAAGTCGGTGCGTGCTGGAGTCGCTGCGCTGGGATTCGTGTTGGATTCCGTATTGGATTCCACGGGATCGGAGTGCGCGCTCGCGGGGGATGCCTCGTCGACTGCTACGCCATTAGCCAGCTCTTTGAGGAATTCGTCGACTTCGTTCATGTCGTATCCCTCTTTGAAACGCACGGTCTGGAATGTTTGCGCGTCGAGCTCCGCGGGCGTTATGGGACGGTCGGCCTTGGCCCGTGCAATGACCTGGTCGAGGAATTCGTCGACTTCGTCCACGTCATACCCTTCCCTGAACCGCACGGTCTGAAATATTTTGGTCTCAATATCTTTCGTGCTAATCAATCTCAATCATCCCCTCATTGATCTGCTCTGTGCCTTTGTTCAGCACTGTTATAGTGCGCTGACGCCGCCGTCGACGTGGATGGTTTCGGCGTTCATGAAGCCGTTGCGCATCAGGAACAGATAGGCGTCCGCGACCTCGCCGATGGCGCCGAGCCGTTTGAGTGGGTTGGCGCTGGCCATCTGCTCGGTCTGGGCTTTGAGCTGCTCTGGGGTCATGTTGCGCCATAATCCGGTCGGCGTCCACCAAGGAGCCACTGCGTTGACGCGCACGCGCGGGGCCGATTCGATAGCCAGGCCCTGTACCAGCGTTTCGATTGCCTGATTGCCCAGTACTGCGCCGGAGGCGTTGTATGGGCGGCCGCCGGAGCCTGCGGTCAACGTCAGGGAGCCGCCGTCCGCAATATGCGGCAGTACGATGCGGGCAATGCTTAGCGCAGTGAGGTACTTGCCGTCCACTGCAGCGCGGATGGCGTCGTTGGTGTTGTCGAGGAATCCGCCACCCATTGCGCCGCCCATCATTGAAACAACATGGTCGAATAGGGCGTGGGCTTCGGTGAACTGAGTGAGCTGCTCCTCGTCTGTTGCATCGAGAGCGGTTACTTCCGCATGCACATTGCGGTTGGAGATTTCGGCAATCTCATCCAATGCGGATTTCGCGGAGTCGAGGTGCTCGGGCGACCGACCAATTGCGATTACGTCAGCTCCTTCACCGAGGGCTTGTTTCGCGATTTCCAGCCCAAATCCCGAAGTGCCGCCGATGATAAGCACACGTTTGCCGTTGAGTGCTGTCATGATTCGCCTGCCTTTTATGCTTTCATACTTGATGTTGCCGCGCTGCCGGGCAGTGCCATGGCCAAGCAGCGTCCAGCATCATTCAGCATTATGATAAAGCAAAAGGGCTGGAACCTTTCGGTTCCAGCCCTTTGTTGCTGGTGCGAGTGGGGGGAGTTGAACCCCCACGAGCATACACTCACTGCCACCTGAAGACAGCGCGTCTACCATTCCGCCACACTCGCAGACAATCGGCTAATTTACACCCGCAGGTGCAATTGCACAATCCTCGGCGTGTCGCGATTGTTCTTGAGGCTTATTCCCGGGATTGCCGCGCTTATACATGCTGAGAGCGGCCTCGCAGTCGCCTAGGTGTTGCGGCTCCTTTCCGTCTAACGAGAAGGGAGCCGCAAGAGTAAGCGCGCAGGCTCACAGGCCCGGCTTGCGTGCCCCGTTGCCGTAGAAGTGAGCCAGCGTCTCGTCGCGGAATTCGTCGAAATATCCGCCGTCAATCGAAGCGCGAATATCATCGAGCAGCTTGACGAAGAAATGCTCATTATGAATCGTGGCCAGCGTGAAACCGTTGAACTCGCGGGCTCGCAGCAGATGATCCACATAGGCGCGCGAATAATGCTGGCAGGTATAGCAGGTGCAGCCTTCCTCCAGCGGGCCGAAATCAAACTTATGCTGAGCGCGCTTGATGTTGTAGCGGCCGGCGCGGGTGAAAATCGCGCCATTGCGGGCGCAACGGGCGGGAGCCACACAGTCGAACGTATCGCCGCCATTCTCCACGCAAGCGAAAATATCATCCACAGAAGCAATGCCCAGCACATGGCGCGGGCGACTCTCCGGCATCGCATCGCAAATCCAGGCGCACGTATCGCCAATAATGCGTTTTTCAATTGCGCCGCCAATGCCCACGCCGTCGAAGTCCAGCGAAGCAATCTGCTCGGCGGCGTGACGGCGCAAATCCTCATAATTCGCGCCCTGCACCACGCCGTACAGTGCCTGATATGGCTTGCCCAAACGTTCGGCAGTCAGCCTCTCATGCTCGGCTACGCAGCGTTTGGCCCAGCGGAAAGTGCGCTCCACTGAATCCTCTTGGTAGGAGCGAGTATTCATCAGCGTGGTGAGCTCGTCGAATGCGAACATGATATCTGCACCCAGCTTGTGCTGAATGCCCATGGAAATCTCAGCGGAAAAACGATGTGAAGAACCATTCAACGGTGACTTGAAGGTCACGCCATCCTCATCCACCCAGGCCATGCGTTCCTTGCCTTTGGCGATGATGTCGTCCGACTTCATGCCGGTTACGTCCATTGCGAGCGTCTTCTTGAAGCCGACGCCCAAAGACATTACCTGGAATCCGCCTGAATCAGTGAAGGTCGGGCCATCCCAGTTCATGAAGCGTGCGAGACCGCCCGCCGCATCCAGCACATCCTCGCCGGGGCGTTCGAACAGGTGGAATGCGTTGGCAAGCAGACACTGTGCGCCGAGGTCTTTCATCTGCTCGGGAAGCACGGCTTTCATAGCTGCCTGCGTGCCCACCGGTACAAAAGCGGGTGTGCGAATGTCGCCGTGCGGGGTGTGAATAATGCCGGTGCGGCCATATCGAGCGCCGTCTCGGCCGAGGCCGTTCGCTGTGGACGAAAGTCGGGTAATGGTTTCGAAGCTGAATGCGCTGCGATCGCCGGGCTGGCCTGGCTGTGCGCCGCGCGGATGTTCAAGAAGGCTTGTCATGGTTTTACTTTAGGCAAAAGGGCGGGAAAACTGAAGAAATGTCGGTGCGGTTCAAACTGGCTCCTACTAACGCAGGCATTCGAGATATCCATGGGACTCCTCGCAGATTACGCATAGACTTTCAACGAACATTCAGAAAACCTCCAGATTAAATGCCTTTACTACAGAGGTAGAGCACGAGAGCACGAGCTTACCGATGCGAACGGTGAGCAGTGCTGAAGAGACGTAATGAATATCATCGAAGGAGCAGTAATGGCTGACGAATTCAACCCGCAGGGCGTCGACCAGACCCCGCAGGATTCGCAGAGTAATCCGCAAAACACTCAATCTTCTGACGCGCAGGCGCAGCAGCCTGCATCCGCAAACGCACCTACGACCGCAAACGCTGGTCTGGATGCCACCCAGCCGATTGCCAGCCCGGACGCTACTGAAACCGCGCCTCAGGCTGCAGTAACCGAACCAGTGCCTGATTATGCCTCCGCCAAGGGCGAGAGCACGGTGGTTTCTTCCGCGCCTTCCGCCTCGGCCACCCCGAATGCTGCCGGTGCTCAGGCTTCTGATCCGAACGCCACGACTCCGCTGTACCGTCCGGCCCCTGAGTTCGGTGCGTACGGCCCAGTCCCGACCGCTAACCAGACCAGCCAGTCCGGTCAGCAGGGCGCTCAAGGCGCACCTACCCAGCCGCTGCCGTTCGGCCAGACCGCTCCGCAGCCTGGCCAGGCAGGCAATCGCAACCCGTATTTCACCAACAACCCGCAGCCGGGCACGCCTTCTCACGCATCCAACGGCAACCCGTTTGCCCCGCAAGGTGCGCCGAACGGCCAGAACGGCCAGAATAGCAATAAGGGCGGTTTCTTCGGCTTTGGTGCTCATAATGGCACTAACGCCGCAGGCAACGCCAATAACGCAGCCGGTACGCCGGGCACTCCGAACGGTCCGACTGCCGGTCAGCCGGGATTCCCGCCGGCTGGTCAGCCCGGTCAGCCGGGCGCTGCTGCTCCGGCCGCCAAGGGCCTGAGCAAGACCGCTTCCAGCATTATCGCCGCAGTAGTTGCCGCCGTTGTGGCTGCCGCGCTGTGCCTCGGCCTCGGCTATGCTGCGATCACGTACGGCTGGGTGACTGTTCCTACCTCCAGCTCGCTCGCCAACGTGACCTCGAACAAGTCCGGTTCCGGCTCCGCAACTGCGAAGACTGGCGAGGCTCCTGATTGGCAGACTGTTGCCAGCGACGTTTCCGGTTCCGTGGTCTCCATTCAGACTCAGCTAAGCAACGGTACTGCTAAGGGCTCTGGCGCCATCATCAGCACTGAGGGCTACATCGTGACTAATAACCACGTGATTTCCGGCGCGCAGCAGATTCAGGTGACGCTCGCCAACGGCACCATGTACACCGCTCAGCTTGTCGGCACCGACACCACTACCGATATCGCAGTGATCAAGCTCGACAACCCGCCGAGCGACCTGAAGGCCGTGGAATTTGCTGATTCCGATCAGCTTGCCGTGGGTGAGAACGTGATGGCCATCGGCAACCCGCTCGGTTACGACGACACCGCCACCACTGGTATCGTCTCCGCTCTGAACCGCCCGGTGACCGTGACCGATGACAGCAACAACGAAATCGTCACCAACGCTGTGCAGATTGACGCCGCTATCAACCCTGGTAACTCTGGTGGCCCGACCTTCAACGCTGCCGGCCAGGTGATTGGCATCAACTCGTCGATTGCATCCACTGCAACCTCTTCTGATTCCGCAGGCTCCATCGGTATCGGCTTCGCAATCCCGTCCAACCTGGTCAAGCGTGTGGCTAACGAAATCATCAAGGATGGCTCGGTGACCCATGTGGCCCTCGGCGTGACCATTAAGTCTGACACCGTTGAGGCTGACGGCGTAACCCGTGGCGGCGCCACCATCACCAAGTCGACCTCCACCGGTTCTGCAGTGGTCTCCGGCAGCCCGGCCGACAAGGCGGGCCTGAAGGAAGGCGACACCATCGTGGCCTTCAACGGCAACGCAGTGAACAACAACTACTCGCTGCTCGGCTTCGTGCGTGCCGCCGCCTTGGGTGACAAGGCAACCCTGACCATCGTGCGCGATGGCAAGACCATGGACGTTGACGTGACGCTCGACCAGGAGGAATCGTCCGTAAACGGTTCGTCCAGCTCCAACTCGAACAACAACGGCAACAGCCAGAACAATAACAACAACCAGAACGGCAATGGTTCCAATGGCAGCGGTAACGGCAACAGCGATGGCGGCACTGGTGACGATGGTGGCTTCACCGATCCGTTCGGCCTGTGGTAAAGCCGACTGAACGTCACATGACGTTGGGCGGCCACCGCTGAACGCCATGTCGGACAATCAAAGGACCGTGGAGGGCATGACCCCCCACGGTCCTTTTGCGTTGCTACGCGTGAGGTAGACGCGCGCAATGCATCGGCAGATTCCGGCACGCGCAGTGCCAAAGTCCGCCGTATGCGGCACCATAGCAAGTGCAATAACTGAATATTTCTTTACGCCGTGTATCGGAAAGTTGCGCGGAGCAGTTGAGAACATGGGCATGTCAGTCCCATATCACCGACTGCCCGGCATAGACGCCGGTGGGTTAACAAGGCGTGACCATGTGCCGATTTCGGCTGGCCACGCGCCCGCATACCCACTTCCGCTCGCGCTCGCTGCTGAATCGGCCCCGTATACGAGCTTAAGGAGTATGAGATGCACAATCTCTCTCAATTCTTTCCCCGGCTACTTGCCGCAGTCATCCGCGTTTGCAAATTAGTGCCGATGCTGCCGGTAGTCATTCTTTCTGCAATCCCACTGGCTTTGCTGGATGATTGGCGCCCATGGGGAAGCGTGATCAATCTGCCGATTCTGAACAATCCAGGCCTTGGCCAGTGGCTGGTCATCGCGCTGGTGCTGATCATCGTGATCGACACCGTCCGCGGCATGATTGACGATATTCGCCACGGCCAACTTGGCGTGGACCTGCTCGCCGTGGTGGCGATTCTCTCCACGGTGGCTGTTCATGAATACTGGGCCAGCTGGGCGGTAACGCTGATGATCACGTCCGGCGAAGCCATTGAAGAGTACGCGCAAAGCAAGGCCGAGCGCAGTCTGACCGCACTGATGAATGCCGCCCCGCAAACCGCGCACGTCGTCAACCTGCCGGGCGTGGGCCGCGGGTTTGCTGCTGATAAGGGCGATTTGTCCGACGGCTTCCGGCGTGTGGGCTCGGCTTTGATGGCAGCAAGCGCGGCGCAGCATTTCGCCACGGTCCCGGTCGCCCAGGTCCAGCCGGGCGATGTACTGATGGTGCTGCCGGGCGAGACTGTGCCGGTCGATGGCGAGCTGCTCTCCGGCGAGGCCACACTTGACCTGAGCGCGATTAATGGCGAGCCGGTGCCGCGCACCGTGTTCGCCGGCGCGCGCGTGATGTCTGGTGCAGTGAACGGTTCGGCTGCGCTGACCATGCGCGCCACTCAGGCAGCTGCTGATTCGCAGTATCAGCGGATTTTACAGTTGGTTGAGTCTGCTCAGGATTCCCGCCCGGCGGTAGTCAAAACTGCGGATCGATTGGCGGTACCGTTTACGATTCTTTCGCTGGCAATTGCTGGTATTGCTTGGGTTGTGTCTGGTGTGCCGACTCGATTCGCTCAGGTACTGGTCCTGGCCACGCCCTGCCCGCTGCTGATTGCTGCCCCTGTGGCGTACATCGCTGGTACGTCTCGTTTGGCTGCTGCCGGCGTGCTGATTAAGACGCAGGATGTGCTGGAAAATCTGGGTCGCGTAACGCAGGTGTTCTTTGACAAAACCGGCACGCTCACGGTGAAACAGCCTCAGGTGGTACGCGTTGAGATGCTGCCGGGGGTGGAAACTCAGCTCAATGAGGACCATGTGCTGATGATGGCCGGTGTGGTGGAAGGCTACTCGGTGCATATTCTGTCTAAAGGTATTGCCAAGGCTGGTGCGGAGGCGATGGCTCGCTTGCGCGCCCGGTTTGCTGCCGGTCAGCGTGACTGCCCGGAGCCTGAGGCTAGTACGCCGGGTCATGGTCGTGATTATCCGGTGGTGAAGAACATTCGCGAGGACACCGGTAAAGGCGTGTCTGGTGAGGTGAACGGACATGCCGTTCGTGTCGGGCGACTGGCGTTTGCGGCGGCCGGGGACGATGGCTTCTTGGCGACGAGTCCAAGCGATGTGCGCATGCGATTTGGCATGCTGCAGCCGGATGAAATGGCCTCCTATGTGTCTGTTGGCGGCCAGTTGATTGCCCGCATAGTGCTGCGAGATGTGCCTCGCGCCAACACCAAAGCCGCGCTCGCGAGGCTGCATGAGTTGGGGGTTTCCAAGCTCACGATGCTCACTGGAGACAAGCGTGCCTCCGCCGAAATCATCGCCCGAGAGGTCGGCATTGACGAAGTGCACGCCGAACTGTTCCCGGAAGACAAGGTGGCGGCGGTGCAGGCGGCCGACCCGGTCACGATGATGGTGGGGGACGGTGTGAACGACGCGCCCGTGTTGGCGGCCGCCGACCTCGGCGTGGCCATTACGGACGGCACATCTACTGCCGCCTCGGAAAGCGCTCAAATCGTTATCATGAACGACGACATCGCCGCTGTACCGCGCGCCATCGCCATCGCCCGCCGCACCAAGCGCATCATGCTGCAGGCCGTGATTGCAGGCCTCGCGCTCGCGGTCGTCGGCATGCTCGCCGCCGCCTTCAACCTGATTCCGGTGGTGGTTGGCGCCTTCCTGCAGGAGGCCATCGACGTGGTCAGCATCCTCTGGGCCCTCACCGCCGTGCTAGACCGCGACTGAGCGCGGCGCTTCCTCGGCTAGTTCGAGGTTTTGCTCCTGCTGGTGGTTAGTCAGCGGGGCAAATCATCGGGCGATTAGTGGATTCGCTCCGCTGACGGCTGATTAGTGGGGTGATTCCTCGGGCAGATCGAGGATTTGCCTCACTGGCGGCTTCTGAGTGGGGCGAAGCCGCGATTAAACCTAGGATTTACCTCGTTGATGGCCAGTTAGTGGGGCAAATCCCCGGTTTAATCGAGGTTCTGTTCCCCTGACAGCTTGTGAGTGAGGCGAAACCGCGCTTAGACCGAGGTTTTTGCCTCGTTGGTGGCTTCTCAGCGGAGCAAAGTTGTGGCTAATCTGTGGTTTTGCCTCGCCGGTGGTTGGATTAGCGGGGAAGAACTTTGGTCTGCCTGAGGAATTGCCTTGCTGATGATATGCAGGTGAGGCGTTTAATCGGGTGAGCCGAGGTTTTGCCCCTGCCGGCGGCCAGTCAGGTGTGCAGCTGCAGGTGCTCCTGCGGTTGCACGCCGGTATTTCCCGCCCTCGCACCGCAAAAACACAGAATTCGCACCATTTGCCCCCTGTTGCAGCGGCAGGCTTTGCGATAACCTGTAACGCGTGACTGAATCTGTGAATAACGAATTGCGTATTGCTGTTATTGGCGCTGGCCCGGCCGGCGTCTACTCTTCCGATATCTTCCTGCGCCAGCTCAACAAGCTGGGCGAGGAACTCGGCCTCGGCACCAAGGCTCGTATCGATTTGTTCGAGAAGCTGCCGGTGCCGTTCGGTCTGGTGCGCTACGGCGTGGCCCCTGACCACCCGTCCATCAAGTTCATCGCCTCCGCGCTGGAGAAGACGCTCGACAACCCGGACATCCACCTCTACTGCGATGTGGAATTCGGCAAGGACGTAACCCTCGAAGACCTTCTAGCCCGCTATGACGCCGTGCTGTTCGCCACCGGCGCGGTCAAGGACAAGCCGCTGAACCTGCCTGGTGCCGACCTTGAAGGTGTGTACGGCGCTGCCAAGTTCGTGGAATGGTACGACGGTTACCCAACTGGCGCTCGCGAATGGCCGTTGACCGCCGAGAACGTCGCCGTGATCGGCGGCGGCAACGTGGCTATGGATGTGGCCCGCGAGCTGATGCGCAATGCCGACGATCTCAAGGCCAAGACCGACATTCCGGACAACGTCTACGAAGGCATCGGCCAGAACAAGGCCAAGGTGCTGCACCTGTTCATCCGCCGTGGCGTGGCCCAGGCCAAGTTCAGCGTGCAGGAGCTTCGCGAGATGGAGAAGCTGCCTGGCGTGCAGCTGATTATCAACGAAGACGACTTCGATCTGGATGACGGCACCATCGAGGTGGCCGGCAAGGACAAGCTCACCCGCCAGATGGTCGAGGAGCTGTTCGCTGTGCGCGAGATGGCCGAAGACATGGAAGACGACGGCGATGTGGACTTCGAAGGCAATCCGGCCGATCGCAAGTACTACATCCACTTCAACTCCGCTCCCACCGAGATTCTCGGCGAAGACGGCAAGGTGAAGGCTATTCGCGTGGAGCGCACCGAAACCGGCGCTGACGGCAAGATGCATCGCACCGGCGAATTTACCGACTATCCGGTTGAGGCTGTGTACCATGCCATCGGCTACAAGCCGGCTGAAGCTCCGGGTATTGCTTATGACGAGCACGGTGCTCATCTGGCCAACGCTAATGGCGACGGCCGTATCACCACCGAAGCTGAGGGCGGCGAAGTGCGCGATCGCCTGTATGCCACCGGTTGGGCCAAGCGCGGCCCGGTGGGTCTGATTGGCTCCACCAAGTCCGACGCACTGGCCATCGTGACCAACATGCTCGAGGATCTGGCCAAGGCTGCCGAAGGTGGCCGCGTGGCAGAAGACCGCGACCCCGAATCCATCGACCGACTGCTCGCCGAGCGCGGTGTCAAGCCGATCAACTTCGCCGGATGGAAGAAGGTCGACGCTTTCGAACGCGCTGAGGGCGCCAAGGAAGGCCGCGAGCACAAGAAGGTTATCGAACCTGATCAGATGCGCGAGCTTGCTCTGGCCTGAGTCGGGCTGATCGGTACTATCTGCACCACAAAAGGGCGGCTGGGATTTCTCTCAGTCGCCCTTCTTGCATATTTCCATTCCTCGACTGTCGGTTTTCCATCGTTGACTGTCGGTCTTTCGACATCTTCTGTAGGTTTTCCAACACTGACTGTAGGTTTTCCAACGTTTTTTGTCGGATCTCCTACAGTTAGTGTTCGATTCCCTACAGTCAGTGTTGGAAAACCTACAGTCAAAAGGAGAAAGAGATATCAGAAGGGCAAAAATACTCTTCGTAAGTGTGTAATCGCCAAAGTGGAGCGGTCTTCGGTTTTTCTCCCCGCGCATATCCAGCAATCATCCAGCTACCCTCTTTAGGCTGGGCCTCATGAATGCCAATGTACGGGTGCATGGCCACTTCAATGGCCTGAAGACGACGCTGCTGTTTGCCCTGATGTGGGCCGTCATCATGCTGATTTGGTGGGCTACAGGCGGTAGCCGCGGAACACTGGGCATATACATTCTGATTGGCCTAGCCACCACATTCGTCTCCTACTGGTTCTCGGACAAATTGGCCATCG
Source organism: Bifidobacterium sp. LH_416 (assembly GCF_056357055.1). Classification (NCBI taxonomy): domain Bacteria; kingdom Bacillati; phylum Actinomycetota; class Actinomycetes; order Bifidobacteriales; family Bifidobacteriaceae; genus Bifidobacterium; species Bifidobacterium sp. LH_416. The sequence goes on from NZ_JBKEVJ010000004.1 coordinate 181,343, forward strand.
CTTCGATGGGCGCCCGCGAAGTCAGTGAGCAGGAGGCTCCTGAGATTTACCATATTGTGCGCGAGCTCAGTGCCAAGGCCGGCAAGCCGATGCCGCGCATTTATATTGCCCCCACCATGAGCCCGAATGCATTTGCCACTGGGCGCAATGAGCGTCACGCGGCGGTTTGCTGCACGCAAGGTATTCTGCAGATTTTGAACGCACGCGAATTGCGCGGTGTTCTGGGTCATGAACTGATGCACGTCTATAACCATGACATTCTGACTTCTGCAATCGCCTCCGCTATGGCCACGGTGATTACATATCTTGGCTATTCACTGATGTATTTCGGCGGCGGGCGCGATAGTCGCGATAATAATTCCGGTGGTCTTGGATTGATTGGTGTGCTGGTAAGTGCGATTTTGGCTCCGATTGCTGCTTCGCTGATTCAGATGGCAATCTCCCGTACTCGTGAATACGATGCTGATGAAGATGGCAGTCTGTTGACTGGGGATCCTGAAGCGCTCGCTTCAGCGTTGAATAAGATTTCCTATGGTGCGCAAACCACACCGATGCGCAAAACCGCTGGCACGCAGTCGGTGAGTGCAATGATGATTGCGAACCCGTTCTCCTCTGTCGGTTTCTCTCGCCTGTTCTCTACTCATCCGCCAACTGATCAGCGTATTGCTCGCTTGATGCAGATGGCCCAGGAGATGAACGGCGGTCAGCCCCTAGCCGCGCCATATTCCGTGCATGCTCTGCGATGACTTCTGGCTTCCTTCTCTGAGGGAAGCCGCGTAGCGTGGGAGCAACGCATTAAGTTCTCCAATTCCGTGCTACCATAGCTAACCGTGCGTCATTGCAACTGGTGGTTTTCGGTTGCAAGTCGGGCACACGCGGACGTAGTTCATCGGTAGAATGAAAGCTTCCCAAGCTTTAGAGGCGGGTTCGACTCCCGTCGTCCGCTCCATCAAGAACCGTTGGAAATCCAACGGTTCTTTTGTCTTCCAAGATACGATTGCCCTTTACACAAGCATTTGTAAAACACGCTTTCAACGTGTCAGGGGCGATTCTGTGCTTTTCCCCGCGTATCGTAAAGCGCGATGAGTATTTCCAAGGTTGTTTCACGGCAGCGCAAGTCCACGTCAGCACAGCGCACTCCGACGTTCGAACGCACCCCGCACGACATTTTGGTCGGTGCAGCGCTGGTGCTCGCCGGCGGTACATTATGGGGTGTTAATGCCACAGTGTCCAAGCTGCTTATGGGTACCTATCATGCGGATCCTCTTTGGATTGCTTGCGTACGCGAACTGGCGGCTGGCGTTATTTTCATCGCCTGCTCTGGAGCTTTCACGCCAAAGTTGCTAATCGGTGCGCTCAAAGATCGGGGATCCTATCTCAAGCTGCTCGCCTGCTCGCTTATCTGCGTGCTACTGGTGCAAGTGGCATATCTCAAAGCCATTGACTGGACTAATTCAGGCACTGCCACCGTGTTGCAGAGCCTGAATCTGCTGTTCGTTTTGGCGATTGTTTGCGTCCGAGGGCAGCGATTGCCGCGACTGAAGGAGAGCATTGGCATCGCGCTGGCCTTTGCCGGTACAGTGCTCATCGCAACTGGAGGCGATCTCAGCCAGCTCAGCTTGCCTGCAGCTGGTCTGTTCTGGGGCTTACTTGATGCATTGTGCACGTCGATTATGTCCATTGCGCCGATTGCGATGATGGCTCGATGGGGCAACTTCACCATCAACGGCATTATGTTCGTGGTTTCTGGAGTGGTGCTTTTGCCATTCGTGCGCCCATGGGCAACCGCGCCTTCGTTGGATACGCTCGGTTTGGCGCTGGTTGCGTTCACGATTGTTGGCGGCACTTTCGGCGCCTACTGGCTGTTCTTGGCCGGTACGCAGCGCTGCGGAGCTATGCGCGCCACTATGCTCGGTACCAGTGAACCGGTCACCGCAACCATCACCGGTGTACTGTTCGCGGGCGCTATCTTCACGCCGACCGACTTGGCCGGATTCGCCATGATTCTCATCATGGTGTTCCTAGTGAGGTAATGGTTAGTGCGGTAGTGGCTGATGCGGCAGAAATTTTACCGAGATGTGACCAATCGCACAGCCACCTGTAACCAGCTCGGCACTTGCGCGGGCAGGGTGAGAGCCATAATAAAACCATGACAATTGCTACACCGGAACGTTATGCCGAAATGCTGGATGCCGCACGTCGTGGCGGATACGCTTACCCAGCTATCAATGTGACGAGCTCGCAGACGCTGAACGCTGCGCTGAAGGGCTTTGCTGATGCCGAATCTGATGGCATCATCCAGATTTCTGTGGGCGGTTCAGCATACGTTTCCGGTGCGGGCGTGAATGATCGCGTCACCGGATCGCTGGCTCTGGCTTCATTCGCTCACGTAGTGGCAGAGAAGTACCCGAATATCACCGTGGCGCTGCATACGGATCATTGCGCCAAGCAGTACTTGGACGAATGGGTACGCCCGCTGCTGGCATACGAGGCTGACGAAGTGGCACATGGTAAGGAGCCGACGTTCCAGTCCCACATGTGGGATGGTTCCACCGTGCCGCTCACGGAGAATCTGGATATCGCCGAGGAACTGCTGGAGAAATCTCAGGCGGCACACACGGTTCTGGAGATTGAAATCGGTGCAGTTGGCGGCGAAGAAGACGGCCACTCTGCCGAAATCAATGAAAAGCTGTATTCGACTCCGGAAGATGGTCTGGAAGTGGCTCGCAGGCTGGGGCTGGGGGAGCGTGGCCGATACATGGCTGCGTTCACGTTCGGCAATGTACATGGCGCATACAAGCCCGGTGTGGTGAAGCTACGTCCGGCTCTGCTGGGTGAGATTCAGGCGCGTGTGGCTCGTGCTGTAGCGGAAGGCGAATTGCCGAGCGCTGCCGGTCAAGTGGCCTTCCCGAATGGCAAGCCGTTCGAGCTGGTGTTCCACGGTGGATCTGGCTCGACTCCGGAGGAGATTGCCGAAGCCGTGAGCTATGGCGTTGTCAAGATGAACATTGACACGGATACGCAGTACGCGTTCACTCGTCCGATTGCCGATCACGTGTTCGAGAACTACGACAAGGTTCTGAAGATTGACGGCGAAGTCGGTGAGAAGAAGTTCTACGATCCGCGCTCGTGGGGTCGTAAGGCCGAGGCCGGCATGACTCAGCGTGTGATTGAGGCTTGCCAGCAGCTCGGTTCCGCTGGCAAAGCACTGAAGTAGTAGTACTGTTCGCGCTATATTTCTGCGCTACTGGGGAAGTAACTTTGCGACGCATTCCGGTGATTGCGTCGCAAAGAAAAGGCGGGAAGCAACCGGGAAGCAACTTAGTGCACTAGGCTGCCAACAAGCCAGCCTAAAGTTACGCAGATAATCGGCACCACAATCGTGGTAAGCAAATAGAACGTTGCCATGCCGAAATGACGATTACGAAACAGGGAAACCATTTCGTTAATCGCAGTGGAGAACGTGGAAAAGCCGCCAAGGAATCCAGTCACAAAGAGCAAATACGTTGATTCCGGCACAACTTGCTGTGCATATGCGGCAGCAGCCAACCCTGCACAGAAAGTGGCGATTACATTGATTACAAATGTGGAAAGCGGGAACAGTCGCTTCCACATCTGCTGAATCGACGTGTTCAACACAAAACGAGCAGTGGCTCCGAGGCCACCGCACATGCAGACGAACAGAAAAGTCATCAGTGAGCCTCCCCTGTGGTGAGGTCGCCAGTAAGAGGAATCTCATCGGTGATCGGCGCCGGTTCAAAGGAAGGTTCCGCCATCGAGGCAATCGGAGCAGAAGAAGCTGCAATAGTACTGGATGCTGCTGTGTTTGGTAACGCAGCAGCATGCGCAGTCTGTCCAGAAGAAGAAATTGGCCCAGATTCGCTAGTTGATGCGTCATCAATAGTGCTATTGCCATGAGCAGAAGTACCGTTGCCGGCATCGCGGCCGTCAGCTGTATCGGAACCGCCGACTAGCACTGTTTCACCAACTGTCACATGCCGAACTGCTCCACCTTGAGATTGCTGGCGTTGTAAAGCTTCCGCCGCAAATCGGCCTGTTTTATGCGCTGTCAACATAAGTCCAAGCTGCGCACCACAGGCTGCCATCAACAAGCCTCCAGCAAAGCTGAATAGCAGGTAGAAGATTGCGCCCATTGTATGGCTGACTTGCAGGGAAGTCAGCTCCTCGATTGCCAGAGCAGACAGTGTGGAGAATCCGCCGCACATGCCCATACCCAAGCCGCGGGAAGTGAGCTGGCGTACACGCTTGCGAATCCAGATGGCTTGCGAAAGGTAAGAGGTAAGACCTGCAAAAATGAAGCAGGCCAGCATATTGGCGATGAACGTAGGCAGATGGAATGAATGCCAGAAACCGGCTGGCTGAGCGGTGGCGGGTATAAGAAAACTCAGGCCATAACGCATGGCTGTACCGAGTGTACCGCCGAGAAACACCACGAGATACACCATGCCGTCGGCAAGCGGGTTGAATCGCGCCTGAACCTTTTTGATAGGTGCAAGTGGAATCTTTGGCGGACGTGCGGCCGCAGCAGCACCCTGAGGCTCCGGAGTGGATTGCGCACGCACTTGTGCTGCGGAGATTTCTATAGTGCTAGGCTGCGGCTCGTTGCCGGCGAAATCACCGGCAACGTCAACACTGGCATTATTCGCGGAATCGGACATAAGCCACGTTCTCAGTCAAATAGACGAGTAATCAGCCGAATCGACTCAGTCAATCAGCGAATGCACGGAAATGATGTGATCGCGCTGAGGACCAGTGCCAATGGCGGAGATACGGCAGTTGCTGAGCTCCTCAAGACGCTTCACATAGTCCTGGCAAGTAGCAGGCAGCTCGTCGAATGCGTGGCAGCCGGAGATGTCTTCATCCCAGCCTGGCATGGTCTCGTAGATCGGCTTGGCGGCGGCGAATGCGGCCTGATCGGTCGGCATATCGTCGTAACGCTCGCCGTCCACGTCGTACGCCACGCAGATCGGGATTTCCTTCAAGCCGGTGAGCACGTCGAGCTTGGTGAGCACGATGTCGGTCAGGCCATTGACCTGGGAAGCGTAACGGTTCACCACGGCATCGAACCAGCCGCAGCGACGCGGGCGGCCAGTGGTCACGCCGAATTCGTGACCCTGCTGACGCAGCCATTCGCCGGACTCGTCAAACAGCTCAGTGGGGAATGGGCCCTCGCCCACGCGGGTCACATACGCCTTGGAGACGCCGATCACGCGAGTGATCTTAGTGGGGCCAACGCCGGTACCGGTGCAAGCGCCGCCAGCAGTAGGGTTGGAGGAGGTGACGAACGGATAGGTGCCGTGGTCCACGTCCAGCATGGTGGCCTGAGCGCCCTCGAACAGCACGGTCTTGCCTTCATCGAGTGCCTTGTTCAGAATCAGACCAGTGTTGGCCACGTACGGCTTCAGACGCTCACCGAGCTTCAGCAGCTCTTCGGTGGTCTGGTCCACGTCAATCGGGCGACGGTTGTACAGCTTGACCAGCATCTGATTCTTCTGGTGCAGGCTGGCCTCCACCTTATCGTGCAGATGCTTCTCATTGAACAGATCGTGCACGCGAATGCCAACGCGGTTGATCTTATCCGCATAAGCCGGGCCAATACCACGGCCAGTGGTGCCGATCTTGTGCTTGCCGAGGAAGCGCTCGGTCACCTTATCAAGCGTGCGATGGTAGGGGGCAATAATGTGTGCGGCTTCGCTCACCTTCAGGTGAGAGCAGTCAATGCCGCGAGCCTCAAGGCCATCAATCTCCTCAAACAGCACTTCCGGATCGACCACCACGCCGTTGCCGATCACCGGAGTCAGGTTCGGGTTGATAATGCCGGAAGGCAGCAGGTGCAGTGCGTAGGATTCGTTGCCGACCACCACGCTATGGCCTGCATTATTACCGCCGTTGAAGCGAGCGACGTAATCGACTTTGGTGCCGATCAGATCGGTTGCCTTGCCTTTACCTTCATCGCCCCACTGGGCACCAATCAGAACAATTCCAGGCATGCTTTGCCTCCCCGCTCGCGCAATGCTGATACGTTGCTTATACGTTTTCGCCGGGTCAAGATTACCTTACGGCCTCTACTCGTGGAAAGGCCGGTCTCACGTTATTTCTGTGTAACGAATCGGGCAGACGGTAACGCAAGAGAAACCTCAGCGCAACGGCGCGCGCTGATTGCTCGCCTAGGTTGAAAACCAATCCAGAGAGGACAGTTATATGACAGCCGTAACTTCATCAGTGCGGCGTCATCGACTGGGATTATTGCTGTTACCCGCAATTTTCGCCCTATTGATGGCGCTCAGTATCACTATGCCAAGTCGCGCGTTTGCGGCTGAGGCCGTTTCCACATGTAATCCAACCGCGACGAACGGATGCGTCAACGGCATCCTGCAAGACGCGAACAAACAACCCATCGCCAACGTTGAGCTGAAGCTTTCCGGTAAGGAATCAGCCACCACCACTACCGATGCGCAAGGTAACTGGGCGTTCTCGGTGTCCGCAGACGGCAAATACACCGTCACGATGGACGAGTCGGTGGCCAAGCAATACGGCCTGAAAGCCGCCAGCGCACAAGTTGAAATCGAAAAGAACAGTTTCGATAAGGCTCGCCAAGTAGTCCGATTCGATAAGCCGGCGCCTGCGTCGTCTGATTCCAGTGCCAGCTCAGGTTCCAGTTCTGCAAATGGTTCCGCGGGCAGCTCAGGCTCGAGCTCCAGTTCCAGTTCCAGCGACTCCGCAACCGGCGCCAACGGTTCCGCAGCCGGCGCAAACATCGGCAAACGCGTCTGGCAGCAGTTGTTCTCCGGCATTATTTTCGGCCTGATGCTCGGCTTGATGAGCGTCGGCATGAACCTGGTGTACGGCACTACGGGCCTGAGCTCCTTCTCCCACGGCGAGCAGGTGTCGCTCGGCGGTCTGATGGCCTATGTGGGCACGCAGATTCTGCACTGGCCACTGATTCCGTCCGCCATCTTCGCCGTACTGATCGGCGCGCTCACCGGATGGATTCAAAACGAGCTCATCTGGGCGCCGCTACGCCGCAAATGCGTGGGAACCATGCAGCAGATGATTGTGACCATCGGCCTTTCGATGGCGTTGCAGTACACGTTCCAGTTCTTCTTCGGCGGCGAAATCATGGGCATCACCAAGTCCGTGCCCGCCAGCTTCAATCTGGGCCCGGTCACCACGGATATGCCGACGCTGACTTCCGCTGGCATCGCCATCGTGGTGATTATCGGAGTGAGCTTCTTCCTGTACCGCACACGCCTCGGCCGCGCCACGCGAGCTGTGTCCGACAATGCCGCGCTCGCTGCGGCGTCCGGCATCAATGTGGAGCAGGTGGTGCGCATCGTATGGATTCTCTCCTGCGGCATGGCGGCACTGTCCGGCGTGCTGCTGGGCATCTATTTGAACGGTATCTCATGGAATACCGGCGCAACCCTACTGCTGCTGATGTTCGCGGCAGTCACCCTCGGCGGTCTCGGCACTGCGAACGGCGCGCTCGTCGGCTCCCTGATCATCGGCATCGTGGCGGATATGAGCTCGCTCATCATCCCCAATGACATGCGCTACGCCAGCGCGCTGGCAATTCTTATCATCGTCCTGCTGATTCGTCCGCAGGGCATCTTCGGCAAGCAGCAAAGGGTGGGCTGAGCCATGGATTTTGTAACTATTATTTCCGATACGCTGGGCGAGCTGATTGCCCCGACTACTGCGGCCTATGTGCTGGCCGCAATCGGCCTCAATATTCATTTCGGCATGACAGGTCTGATGAACATGGGCCAGGCGGGATTCATGCTGCTGGGCGCGTATGGATTCGCGGTCACTCAGTCGATGGGCGCGAATCTGTTCGCCTCAGTGTGCGCGGCAATTGCACTCGCGGTGATTTACGCGCTGCTGCTGGGTATTCCAACGCTCAAACTTGGGCCGGATTATCTGGCCATGGTGACTTTGGCGGCTGCTGAAATCATCCGTATTATCGGGCGTTCAACAGCCATGACGAAGATCACAGGCGGCTCTGCAGGCATCTCCCCGCAGGACTTCACCACCCAGTTTGAGGGCACGTCGCCGCTGCCCAATGGAGCCACAACGTTCCTGCTATGGACGTACAACAACAACATTGCGAACTCCTGGTGGTTGCGCATTGTGGCTTGGGTGCTTGTGGCGATTGCCGCGCTTCTGTGCTGGCGCTGGTTCCATTCGCCGTGGGGGCGCGTGCTGAAGGGTATTCGTGAGGATGAGAACGCGATTCGCTCGCTGGGTAAGAACGTCACCACCTATAAAATGCAGGCGCTGATTCTGGGCGGTATTTTCGGTGCGCTCGGCGGCATTATTTTCGTGCTGCCGCGCTCGGTGCAGCCTGATTCGCTCGGCCGCGCAGTGACGTTCTACACATGGACGATTCTGCTGCTCGGCGGTGCGGCCACGATTTTCGGCCCGATTCTGGGCTCCTGCCTGCTGTGGGTGCTGCTCACGTTCGTCAAGGAAGTGATGCGCGGCGCTATCCCAGACACGTTGATTTCCTCGAACCAAGTGGAGTCGCTGGGCTGGGTGATTGTGGGCGTGGCCCTGATGTGCCTCGTGATATTCAGACCGCAAGGCCTCTTGGGAGACCGAAAGGAGTTGGCGTTCAATGCGTGACGTACATGAGACTAAGCCTGAAGGAAAGACTGAAACAACTCGGGAAGCGAAGCCATTCCAGGACCTTGCCAAATGGGCTACCAAAGCGCCCGAAGGTGAGACGCTCATCTCCACGGCGTATAAGGACAAGGTTTCTGAAGACTTGAAGTTCGTGGACAATACGCCCGGCGTGCATAAGCCCGATCCGATTCTGGTGGCGGACCATGTGACCCGCAAATTCGGCGGCATGACCGCAGTGGACGTGAATCATTTCGAAATCGAACGCCACGGCATCACTGCGCTCATTGGCCCGAACGGTGCCGGCAAAACCACGTTCTTCAACCTGATGACCGGCTTCGATACGCCGAACACTGGAGACTGGCGCTTCGACGGGCGGGACATGGCCCATATGCAGCCTGAAAAAGTGGCGCGCATGGGCATGGTCCGCACTTTCCAGCTCACCAAAGTCATGAGTCGACTGACTGTGCTCGACAACATGCTGCTCGGTGCTCCCGTGCAGCCTGGCGAAGGTATGTTCCGCTCGCTGATTCCAGGACTGTGGCGCAAGCAGGAGCAGGAAAACATCGAAAAGGCTGAGGCTCTGCTCGAACGATTCCTGCTCATCAAAAAGAAGGATGATTTCGCCGGATCGCTTTCCGGCGGTCAACGCAAACTGCTGGAAATGGCGCGCGCTCTGATGCGCGATCCCAAGCTCGTCATGCTCGACGAGCCAATGGCAGGCGTGAACCCGGCCCTGAAGCAATCATTGCTGGACCACATCATGTCGTTGCGCGAAGAAGGCACCACTGTGCTGTTCGTCGAACACGACATCAACATGGTTCGCCATATCGCCGACTGGGTCACCGTTATGGCCGAAGGCAAAATCGTGGCCGAAGGGCAGCCCAAGAGCGTGATGAACGATCCCGCGGTCATCGACGCCTACCTCGGAGCCCACGCCAACATCGACCTCGGTGACGACGCCGTGCTCGACCTCAAAGAAAGCGAGGAGCACTGATGACTGATATCGAAGTTGCTACGCCAGACACCCGCCCGCGCTCGGAAATTCACGTTGGAGAACCGGCCGGCGAACCACTGCTCGATGCCGTGGATTTAGTCGCCGGCTATCTGCCCGGCGTTAACATTCTGAACGGTGCATCACTCACCCTGCACGAAGGCGAAATCGTCGGTATCATCGGCCCCAACGGAGCCGGTAAATCCACATTGCTCAAATCACTGTTCGGCTTAGTGCACATCCACTCCGGCAAGTTGATTCTCAAAGGCAACGACATCACCAACCTGAGAGCTGACAAACTCGTCTCACTCGGTGTGGGATTCGTTCCTCAAACCGAGAACGTCTTCCCCTCCTTGACCATCGCCGAAAACCTGCACATGGGCGCCTACCAAGCCCCCAAAAAGTTCAGCGAACGATTCGACTACGTCTGCTCCATCTTCCCCAAACTGGCGCAACGCAAAGACCAGCTCGCCGGCTCACTCTCCGGCGGTGAACGGCAGATGGTCGCCATGGCCCGCGCCCTTATGATGAACCCGTCTGTGCTGCTACTCGACGAGCCCTCAGCTGGACTCTCCCCAATGCTCCAGGATGAGACCTTCATCCGCGTCCGCCAAGTCAACAAAGCCGGCGTCTCCGTCATCATCGTCGAGCAAAACGCTCGCCGCTGCCTGCAAATCTGCGACCGCGGCTACGTTCTCGACCAAGGCCGCAACGCCTACTCCGGCCGCGGCCGCGATTTGCTGGAAGACCCAAAGGTGATATCGCTGTATCTGGGCAACCTGGAAGAAGAAGTACAAGAAGAAAACAGATGACGGAGCGTATACGCCCTTTCCTCAGCACTCGACGTGCTTAAGCACGCCTTCGGCTTCGGATGGGCGTCTCCGCACGCGTCATCTGCCTTCTTACAGAAGGCCGTTTTCGGCTCCCTCTGACGAGGGAGCTGGCTCGCGTAAGCGAGACTGAGGGAGAGATCAACCTTGGCGCAAGCATGCCCAAAATCACCCTCAAAACCGCATGTTTCCAACAGTTTTCGGGCTTCATCAGCTGGTTACATGCGAACAATCTGCACGAAGCAACCAGCGCTTAGGCTCAGCCACAAGATTCGAGAGCAAGAGGTTACACGCTATCTGATTCTGCTCATCAATAACAACAACAAATCACTGTGCAGCAGCAGATCGCATCTCTCACCAATCTCAATCGAAAAAACCACTGCCCGAAAGGGAATAGAGAGGATAGGTGGCTTTTATGAACAAGAACATCAAGAAAACGTCGATGGCAATCATTGCAGCCACAGCGGCTGCAGTCATGGCGCTCGCCGGCTGCGGTTCGAGCGGCTCGACATCCGGCGATTCCAGCGCCTCCGCCAAGAAGACCGATACCTTCGTATTGGGCGGACTGTGGCCGGAAACCGGCTCTCTCGCTTATCTGGCACCGCCTGAGCTCGCCGCCGAAAAGCTCGCGGTCTCCGACATCAACGCCGCCGGCGGCGTGCTTGGCAAAGACGTCACCACCGTGGATGCCGATACTTCTGACGCCGATCATGCCGATCAGAACTCGTCCGCAACCCAGTCTGTGATGAGCAAGAACCCGTCGTTCGTGATTGGCCCGGCCTCCAGTTCCGTGGTGAAGAACGTGTATAAGACCATCACCTCAGCTAATGTGCCGATGCTATCCATGGGTGCCACCAGCTCCGACTTCTCCGGTCTGAGCCCGTACTTCTTCCGTACCGTGCCGCCGGATTCCGTGCAGGGCGCGGTCCTTGGCCAGGTCATCGCGCAGGATGGCGTCAAGAATCTTGCGGTTGCGGTCTTTAACGATGAATACGGCACTGGTTTGCGCGACACCATCGTCAAAACCGTTGAAGGCGCAGGCGTGAACGTGGTGTACGGCGCCAACGATGCGTTCGACCCGACCGAAACGAACTTCTCCTCGATCGTCACCGCAATCAAGGCCTCCAACCCGGACGCCATCGCCATCGTGGCCTTCGATCAGACCAAGGCATTGGTTAAGGAGCTCGCATCCCAAGGCGTTGACACTCACAAGCTGTACTTCGTTGATGGCAACACCGCCGACTATTCCAAGGATCTTGACGCCGGTCTGCTGGAAGGTGCCAAGGGCACCATCCCAGGTGTGATGGCTTCCGATGATTTCCAGAAGAAGCTTGTCAAGGCGTACGGCAAGGATATTTCCACCTTCACCTATGGCGCTGAAACCTACGACGGCATCATTCTCGCGGCGTTGGCCGCACAGAAGGGCGGTTCTGCGGACGGCGTGACCATCCAGAAGAACATGGCCGCGGTCTCCGGTGCGAACGGTGGTACCGAATGCACCACGTACAAGGATTGCCTCGCCGCGCTGAAGTCCGGTAAGGAAATCAAGTACAAGGGTCTGACCGGCATCGGTCCATTCAACAAGAACAACGATCCGAGCTCCGCGAACATCGGCGTCTACGTGTTCGATGGCAGCAACGTGCCGAAGTTCGACCATACGCAGGAAGGCAAGGTCCCGACCGCCTGATCGTTGCGCTGATTGTTGAACTGATTCCCGGTTTGAGTTAGCTGTTTTACCGGCAGCATGCTAGGCCTCCGCACGTTTGCGGAGGCCTTTTCATATGTTGCGGGGGCCTTTCCCGTATGTTGCGGGCTGCAGTGTTGCGAGGTGCCTCAGAGCTGCATTCCCCGAATTGCGTCGCTGATGGGGCTGTGTGGTGCCGCATTCCGGTGATTGCGTCGCAAAGTGGGTTCTTTGGCGCTGCATTCCCCGAATTGCGTCGCTCAGGAGGCTGGAATGGCCCGTTTCGCGTCGCATTTTCCGGAATGTGTTGCGGGACGGTTGATTTTACGTCGCATTTTCCGGAATGAGGCGGGAAGAGGTGATTAGAGGGGAGGGATAACGATGTCGAACCGGTTCGACACTCCGAGTGAATTGCCATCCGGTTTGTTGCGACGATAGTATCGAACCGGTTCGATACAAAAGGCGCGAGCACCGAACAAAGCCTGAGCCCAGGTGGGACACAATCTCGTAGGGCAACGGTTTCGCAGACTCAGCGGTACAGAGTCTCACCTGTTCGGCGCATAGCCCCCGACACAACACAGGAGTTGCAGTGAAGAACAAAGTCCAACTCATTACTTACGCAGATCGCCTTGGAGACGGCACTATCGCCAGCATGACCGACATTCTGCGCACGCGCTTCAGCGGTATCTACGATGGTGTGCACATCCTGCCTTTCTTCACCCCGTTCGATGGAGCGGACGCTGGCTTCGATCCCATCGACCACACCAAAGTTGATTCACGTCTCGGCTCTTGGGATGACGTTGCCGAGCTTTCCAAAACCCACAACATCATGGTTGACGCCATCGTGAACCACATGAGCTGGGAATCTGCCCAATTCCAAGATGTGCTCAAGAACGGCGAGGAATCCGAGTATTATCCGATGTTCCTCACCATGAGCTCCGTATTCCCGAACGGTGCCACCGAGGAAGACCTGGCTGGCATCTATCGCCCACGCCCGGGCCTGCCGTTCACTCACTACAAGTTCGCTGGCAAGACCCGCCTGGTGTGGGTCAGCTTCACCCCGCAGCAAGTGGACATTGATACCGACTCCGACAAGGGTTGGGAGTACCTGATGTCCATCTTCGATCAGATGGCCGCCAGCCACGTAAGCTACATCCGTCTTGACGCAGTCGGCTATGGTGCCAAGGAAGCCGGCACCAGCTGCTTCATGACGCCCAAGACCTTCAAGCTCATCTCCCGCTTGCGCGAAGAAGGCGTCAAGCGCGGCCTCGAAATCCTGATCGAGGTGCATAGCTACTACAAGAAGCAGGTGGAAATCGCCTCCAAGGTGGACCGTGTCTACGATTTCGCGCTGCCGCCACTGCTCCTGCACTCGCTGTTCACCGGTCATGTTGAGCCGGTTGCACACTGGACTGAAATCCGCCCGAACAACGCCGTCACCGTGCTCGATACGCACGACGGCATCGGCGTGATCGACATCGGTTCCGACCAGCTCGACCGCAGCCTCAAGGGTCTCGTGCCGGATGAGGACGTGGACAATCTGGTCAACACCATCCACGCCAATACGCACGGCGAATCTCAGGCTGCCACCGGTGCTGCTGCATCCAACTTGGATCTGTACCAGGTCAACAGCACGTACTATTCCGCGCTCGGTTGCAACGATCAGCACTACATCGCCGCTCGCGCCGTGCAGTTCTTCCTGCCGGGCGTGCCACAGGTGTACTACGTGGGTGCGCTCGCCGGTAAGAATGATATGGAACTGCTGCGCAAGACCAACAATGGCCGCGATATCAATCGCCACTATTACTCCACTGCCGAAATTGACGAAAACCTCGCTCGCTCGGTAGTCAAGGCGCTGAACGCTCTGGCCAAGTTCCGCAATGAACTGCCTGCGTTCGATGGTGAGTTTAGCTATGAGGTTGATGGTGATACGTCCATTACCTTCCGCTGGGCGGCTGCCGATGGCAAGACCAGCGCTGCGCTGACATTCGAGCCCGGTCGCGGACTTGGGGTTGATAATACGGCGCCGGTCGCAAGCCTGACTTGGACGGATGCTGCCGGTGATCATGAAACTGCCGATTTGCTCAGCAATCCGCCGGTTGTGAGCCTCGACTGATTTCATGATTGTGGGGTGCGCTGTGCTCATCATGCTTCCGAGCACAGCCGGAATGTAGCGTTGCGCGGTCTCTCTTGCGCTGCATTCCTGTAATTGCGTCGCAAAGAGTGTGTTCCACGGTAGGTTTCACGACGCAATTCCGGGAAAGTGGCGCTGGACGGGGTGTCTCGCGACGCATTTCCCGGAATGTGCTGCGATCGGTATGTTCCAGGTATGTTCTGCGCCTTATTCCGGGAAATGCGTCGGTGGGAAGGCCTGAATGCTTGATTTCGCGCCGCATTTCGAGGAATGTGGCGCCAGAGAGTCCGTTTTGCAGCGCATTCCCCGGAATGTGGTGCAGGGGGCTCACTTGGCGTCGCATTTCCCGGAATGCGGCGGAAAAAGAACCGCCGTGCACCATTCCGGAACGCATTCCCGTGATTACGTCGCTTGGTGGAACGCGTTGCGTGGCGCAATCCCGGGAATGAGGCACTGCATAAACCGCTACCGTCCGACCGCAACTTATCCACATTTGTTGTGCTTAACACGCGAATAATCGGCATTATGTGGATAAGTCGGCCACCGACTGCGCAAATCATCACATTTGCGCACAAAAATAAGCTCTTAAATCCATCAGGTTCGGCCAGCTATACACACAACCGAAAGCTAGAACCACATAGGTCGTTTTCCTTCAATTGTTGGGCGGAAATCAGTTACGCTCGCATCCATGAATAAGCATCCGCGAACTGAAAGACTCCTTGCTTGGGCTGAGCAGCGGCACATGTGCGTCTGGCCGCTTGACCGAGCTGACTATCACCCTCTGCAGCGCCGTGTGCAGTCAGGCGAGCTTGTCATGCCATTCCCGCGATTCTACATTCGCACTGCTCTGTGGGAGCGACTGCCGTACGCCGAACGGATTATGTATGTGCTGCGAACTGCAAGCGCGAAAGATCGCGAATTGACGGTTTGTGGCATTTCGGCGGCGGCAGCTTTGGGCTACACTTCCACTTACTATCAGCAACGCTACATTCATACGGTTGCGCGCAAACAGTCTGAAGCGGGCCGGCATGGGCAGTATATTGCGCACTATATTCCTGATGCGGAGAGCATTATGTCCAATGGTGTACGCACGACCAATCCCATGCGCACCATGTTCGATTGTGCAAGATCACTGGATTTTTCGACTGGGATGGCAATCTGCACTATGGGCTTGCGGCTGACTGGCAGCACGGTGCAGAGTTTGCAGTCATACTGTGCCGATATGAAGAAAAAGCGTGGATTGCCGCGCGCTCGGTACGTTGCGCAAAATGTTGACCCCGCCTGCACGAATGGCGGAGAGGCAATTGCCTATGCGGCCGGGCTTGAGCTGGGTTTCGCTAAGCCGGAATGCCAGAGGAAATTTATCAATCCGATTGATGGGAATCCGATTTTTGTTGACTTTACTTGGACGCTAGAGGACGGGTCTCTTGTTGTCGGCGAATTGGATGGTCGAGAGAAATACGAGAATCCTGCAATGACGGGAGGTTCTGATGCGGTCGCTGTTACTTTGCGAGAGAAGGAGAGGGAGTCTGGAATTACGCTGAGGGGGATACCTGTAGTGCGTTTTCAGATGTCGCATGTGCGCAACCGACTGCAACTGGAACAGCGGCTTCTCGCCGCGGGTGTGCCGCAGCCTAACAAAGGTATGCCGACGCCGTTCACTGGTTTTGTTTGTAACGAATATTGATGAGTTGATGCTCGCTATGCTGTGCTGCATTCCGGGAAATGCGGCACAGTGGGCACTTTTGCATTTTTCGCTGCGCGACGCATTGCGGGGAATGTAGTACGAATGCGGCAGTTCTGCGCTGCATTCCTGTGATTGCGTCGCGTGGGGTGTATTTCACGGTAGGTTTCACGTCGCATTTTGAGGAATGTAGTGTTGGGCGGGGTGTTCTGCGGCGCATTTCAGGGAATGTAGTGAGGATGGTGTCGTTCTGCGCTGCATTCCGGTGATTGCGTCGCTGAGAAGGTCGGGGTGGCTCGTTTTGCGATGCATTCCCCAAATTGCGTCGCCATGGGGTGTGCTGTGCGTCGCATTTCCGGGAATGTGCCGGTGAGAGGGGTGGGGTGGCCTGTTTTGTGATGCATTCTGCGGAATGCGTCGTGAGTGGGCCTTCTGTGCCGCATTCCTGTGATTGCGTCGCGGGTATGGCCGTTTTGTGCTGCATTCCGGGTATTGCGTCGTAAGGGGTGGGTTTCACGGTAGGTTTCACGTCGCATTTCCGGGAATGCGGCGTTGGGAGGGGTGTTTTGCGGCGCATTCCGGGGAATGCGTGAGGGGTTTGTGAGTGGCTATGGGAGAGCTGTGTGGGTGTTCATGTCTCGAACCGGTTCGACACGCCGATGTGATTAGGTCAAACGATTGACTCCGAGGTATTATCGAACCGGTTCGATGCAGACGACATACGAGTCAACGCAGGAGTTGCACCAACAGACCTTTTAGGTCAGAGACACCGAAAAGTCTCGCCCATCGGAGCTCCCGCAGTTCGCACCACGGTTGCCGCCTTCCGCGATCCGCATAACTACAGACGTCATCGAAGAGTCCTGTAAAACCCACCAGCACAGGGAAGAGAACCATGGAAAACACCATCGAAACGGCAGCAGCGCCAAACGCAGAAGCTGCAGCCGCTGTCAATTCTAACGAGCTTGACAGCTACGGCCGTCGCCCGTCCGTCGTAGACGTATTCCGTCTTGGCGCAGGCTTTACCATCAGCCTTATCATCACCGGCATCGTTTGGGTGTCGCTGTCCTCCATCCTCGTGCCGCAGCTCGTGGATCAGATTGCTCCCGGCCAGCGTGAGGCCTTCATCGGTACCATCAACTCCGTTGGTTCCGTGGTGGCTCTGTTCGCCAACATCATCTTCGGTACCTTCTCTGATCTGACCCGCTCCAAGTGGGGCAAGCGTACGCTGTGGATCATCAGCGGTGGCATTCTCTGCGGCGCTTGCGTGGCCGGCCTGCTCGTCACCAAGTCTCTGCCGCTCATTCTGCTGCTGTGGTGCGGCATGCAGCTGTTCTACAACTGGATGAACGCTCCGTTCGTCGCCACCCTGTCCGACCGCGTGCCGGATAAGTTCCGTGGTTCCGTCTCCTCCTTCATGGGCGCCGGTGGCGTGCTCGGCCAGACCGCAGGTTCCCTGGTCGGCTCCCTGCTCATCAGCAACATTGATCTCGGCTTCACCATTGGTGCTCTGGGCTTCGCCCTCGTCGGCATCATTGTGGTCGGCATCTGGCCTCGCGAGCCCTCCAACGTGGACGAAGAGCGCGAGCCTATCAGCGTGAAGATGGTGCTCAAGGCCTTCATCCCGCCGCACGGCAAGGGTTCCCGCAACTTCTACTACGCTCTGTTCGGCCGCATGATGATGGTCGCCGGCTACCAGATGATTAATGGCTACCTGCTCTACGTGGTCAAGTACTACACCTTCTCCGACTCCGGTTACAACGCCGAACAGCTCAAGACCGCAGCCGCTGGCGTAATCGCTACCATGTCCGTGATCACCATGGTCGTCTCCCTGATCGCAGCCCTCGTCTCCGGCCCGATCTCCGATAAGCTCGGCATGCGTAAGGTTCCGGTTGCTGGCGCTAGCGTCCTGTTCGCCATCGGTGCTGCAATGCCGTGGATCTTCCACAACGCATGGGGCATGTACCTGTTCGCTGCCATCGCCGGCTTCGGCTACGGCGTCTACAACGCCATCGACCAGGCCCTGAACGTCTCCATTCTGCCGAACCCGAAGGAGGCCGGTAAGGATCTGGGCGTGCTCAACATGGCCAACACCCTGTCCACCGTGCTCGGCTCCCTGCTCACCTCCGGCGTGGTTATGGCTACCGGTGGCAACTACGGCCTGGTGTTCCCGGTGTGCATCGTGGTGGTGCTGATCGCAGCCTTCCTCATCATGCGCATCAAGGGCGTCAAGTAATCCGTCGCTGCTTCGGCGGCGAATAAGCAAGCTTCTTTCCGAAGAATTCCCTAAGCAATCGGCTCGCCTCGTTCCCAAAAGGAACCGAAGCGAGCCGATTTTTATTGGCTATTGCTGTGGCTGTGGCTATTGCTGTGACTGTAGCCTTTGCTGTTGTTGTGGGTAGGATTATTCACTTTGGCGGCGCCAGCCCTGAGACCGAGGATATTGGGAGTCAATTCAACGCCATCAAGCGTTAGCGTCAGAACTGATGCTTTATAGCATCTCCGTCAAGACAGCCAGCTTCGGGATCGTACCAGACCGAGTATATGGTGTACCCGTACTCGTCGTCGATGCGCACCTTGACGGCACCCCCCTCGGCAAGGGTAGCGCGCTTTGCACGGCTTAGCTTTTCGCCCATGAACTCGTCGGGCATGTCCATGAAGCTATATCGCGCGAGGCGTCCTTTTTCCTGGTCCCAGTAGACGATGGCAATCGCAGCATTGGAGTTGTCGTAGAACACCGCCGGCTGACCGCGTTCGATGAGAGTGTACGTGTTGAGCTGTTTCGTCGAAAAGCCCATGTAATGGGAGGGGAATTCCTTGGAGAACGTGATATGCCCCGTTTTCGGGTCGCGCAACACGTCAGCGTCTATATCCGCCAAGTAGATGGTCTCGCCCGCATCCAGCTGTTGGAACTCTTCGTCGGTGAGCACATGTCCGGCGAAATCGCGGCGGAACAGCTCGCTGGTCTTCCTGTTCCAGGACAACACTTGCTTGTGCGGTTTGCCGTCCTTGCCTGTCACCTGGATGGTCACGTCGTCGCCAACCGCCAGGTGAAGCCGTTCGGAGTATGTCAAAGGCCTGCCACGGTATTCCAATGGCACATCCACATTGCGCAGCCGACCGGTCTCCGGGTCGAAACGCAGGTCAACGTCATTTCTTCTACCGCGTTGCCGGTAGAAAGGATCGGGGTCGAGCAGTCCTTTGAATGTTATCTTCCTACCTGCCGCCAGCTTCTGCCGTTCGACGGGGGAGAGGGGAGCTCCGCGGAAGTGAGTGGGCACTCCTTTGTAGAACTCCAGCTTGCCGGCTTCCTGATTCCAGACGATGTCGGCGTCGTACGGCTTGCCTTTCTTGCTGACCAGCCCGCTCACGTAGACGATCATGTTGTTGGCGAGGGCGCCGCGTTGCCCCTCGTCCAGCGGGACACCGTGGAAGTGGGTGGGTATGCCTTTGAAGAACTCCACGCGTCCGGTCTGTCGGTTCAAGATGATGTCTGCGGCGTAAAGGTTGCCTGCCTTGGAGACCAAGCCGGTCAAGTACAGCACATAGCCGGCCTGCAACAGTTGCCGCTCCTGCGGCGTGAACGTGTGTCCGAATGCCTGCGCGGGTACCTCCACCGGCTGCTGTGGCTGCTGCTGAGACGCACTAGCACTGGCCTGGGTCTGCTGGGGCCGTTGCGGAACAGCGATTTTAATCAGGGGCGGGGTGCGTGTCTGGGATTGCTGTTGGGATTGTGCCTGGGGCTGCTGCTGTGCGGGTGACTGAAGAGGGTCAGAGGATGTCATGGTGACTCCTTAGTCGTGATTGACATACTACTTCATTCACCAGCATAGGCGGGTGATGGGCAGGGAGCGGCATACGCGATCAATATGCCACCGGGGTACCGGGGCGCCGGGGCGCCGGGATAGGGCCGGCGTAAACTAAACGCATGAAAAAGTAAGCCGCTCGCAATGCACTGAGGCAAAGTGCGTGCGGGCGGTTTTGCGTTGTGCGAGAGAACGAGAGAAAGAGCGAACCATGCTGGAACCATATAAGCGTCCGGGAATTGATGATCGCCCGGATCTTGATAAGGCACTCAGCCCTGAAGATAAGGCTGCAGTAGCCCGCCTGGCTATTAAAAACCGTCGCCGCCCGCCAGAAGCTTCCGCGGATCAGCCGGAAGCGCAGGCCGTTCGCCTTGTGGCATCCAGCACTGCCACCGCAGTCGCCGCTGCAGCCAGCGTGGATGCTCCCGCCCCGGATATGTCATCCGCATACCTCGACATGCGAGACCCCATGGTGGCAGCCAACGGTGAGAAGCCTAATGCGAAGACTGTCAGCCGCCTCAACTGGGGCTTCTTCGTTGCTGCAATCCTTGTCGTCGCACCATGGGTGGCGCTCAACTCGGTCGCCCTGCCCAATGCGGTGGCCCGACTCTTCCATTACGACACCGCTGTGCTGCAAGTCACCATCAATCCGGTAACCGGCCGCCCCTTCCCCGTGGCCACCGAGCTGGCCATGCCGCTCGCCGTATTGGTCATCGTCGGCGTTGTAGCCGCGGCACTGTTCACCCCGCTGGTTTCCGCACTGTCTGACCGCACGCGCACGCCGCTCGGCCGCCGCACTCCATGGATGGTGGCCGGCGGACTGTTGTGCGCGCTGTTCACCCTGATTTTGGGCCAAGACACCAGCATTGTGGTCATGTGCTTCTTATGGGCGCTTATGCAGTTCGCATATGCCATGCTGTCCGCGCCATTGGCCAGCGCCATCAGCGAACGTGTGCCAGACAAGTTCCGCCCGCGCATCGAACGCTGGCATGGCATTGGTGTGATGTTGGCTCAGGCACTTGGCGTATTAGTGGGTGCCTTCGGCGTGATGTTTGACTCTTATTCGCCATTCATTTATACGGCTGTACTATTTGCGATTTCCGGCATTGCTTCGGTGCTGATTCTGCCGCGCGAACCTTCCAGCACTGAACAACCTCGCCAACAGTTCAACGGCAGCCAGGTACTGGATCAGCTGCGCCCTCCAACTGGCGCACCAGCCTTTGCGCGCGTATTCGCCGCCCGCGCTTGCATGATGACCGGTGTCGGCCTGACCAGCGTCTTCCTCTGGTATCTTGTGCACTTCTGGGTGTACGGCAAAGCCGTGCAACTCACCTCCGCGCCGCTGACCATTCCGGCCGGCTTCCTGATTTGCGCCATGGCCATCGCAACCCTGATTGGCGCTGCGCTCGCATCATGGTCGGCAGCCCCCATTTCTGAAGCAATTGAAGCCCGCGGCATTCGCACGTCTGTTGTAGTGGCCGCCGCATGCCTGACCTATGCTGTTGGCCTTGGCCTCGCTTGGGGGCTTGGCGTATGGTCCACTGGCACAGCGCGCGAAAACGGCATGATTCTGTTCGCGCTGATTTCCGGATTCGCATTCGGTATTTATGATGCGCTTGGTCTGGAGCTGGTAATGGATGCGCTGCCCGACCCGCGCAATGCCGGCCATGACCTTGGCGTCTATGCGCTCGCCAACTCCGCTGGGCTGGGGCTTGCCGCGATTATCGGTGCGTTGCTGGTCAATGCGTTCGCGCACTCGTTCGGATACTATCTGCTCTTCCCAGCCGGTATTGTCATGGTGCTGCTCGCTGGCATCGTAACACTGCTGGGCGCAGAAAAAATCGAAGAAATCAGCGAATAATACTCGGCAGTAAAACCGGTTCGAGTACACTGGTCTCCAGTGCGAATATGCGGGGGTGTGCAGCAGATGCACGCCCCCGTTTGCGTATCGTGTGGGATACCAGCAATGATGCGCATCTCAAGGGCAGACGAACCGATGGAGGCGAGAACATATGGTTGGCATGCGTGACGTAGCCAAACAGGCAGGAGTGTCGGTAAGCACGGTCTCTCTGGTGGTTAATAATGCCGGCTACGTTTCGGACGACATGCGCGCCAAAGTCGAAGCGGCCATGCAGTCGCTCAACTACATTCCCAACGAACTGGCCCGCAACCTGTACCGCAATCGTACAAATACCATCGGCGTTATCGTGCCGACTATTCTGCATCCATTTTTTGCCACCCTCACCGCGCATTTGCAGCGCGAATTCGCTTCGCGCGGTCTCAAAACATTGCTCTGCTCTACTGCCGACGCTGCCACTGGCGAAAGCGAATACGTGAACATGTTGCAGCGGCACATGATGGACGGCATTATTATGGCCGCGCACACCGAGCATCAGCCTGATTACTGGACGTCGATTCACCGCCCAATCGTGGCCTTCGATCGTATTCTTGGAGCCGGTGTGCCGGCCGTGCACTCCGATCATGAGACAGGTGGCCGCATCATCGCGCGGCAGCTGATTGATTCCGGTGCGCGTCACGTAGTCCTCGTCGGTGGCCCGCGCTCGCAGTTCACCAAAAGCACGACGTTCCTCACGGTTCGCTATCACCTCACTGTGGAGCAGATGCTGGCTGACGCGGGCATTGCCTGCGATTATGTGGAAGCAGGTTCCGTGACTGATGTGGTAGCTCATGAAGCTACTGCTGCCGCGATTTTCGAACGATATCCTGACGTCGATGCCATAGTCGGTTCTGATGTGGTGGCTGCGGTCGCGCTGCAGGAAGCCGAGCGCCGCGGTATCGATGTGCCGGGCAGTCTGCAAATTATTGCGTACGATGGCACGATGGCTGCCGAACTGGCAGGAAAGCGACTGACTGTTGTGCGGCAGGATTTTCCCGCGATTGCAGCGGCACTGGCCGATCAGATGGATCAGCAGATTGAGGCTGCGAACAAGCCGGCAGGTAAGTCTGCAAGTAAACAATCTGATGGTGCAGTCCAGGCTGAAAGGACTGAGGATTCCGCCGATTCTGCTGATTCTGTTGATTCTGGGCAGTTGGGAATAGTCATTCCTGTGACCTTCGTGCCCGGCGAAACTACTCGCTAGCCTGCAGTTTTGTGATGGGATACCCCTCAGTCGGCTTCGCCGCCAGCTCCCCTGGCAAGGGGAGCCATACAAAGCGACGATATCCAATTACGCCTGTCCACAATGTGAACCTTTGCTGGATTGGCGAGCAAAGCGAACCTATCTTAACTTTCCAGTTCGGGTCAAACGGACCCGTGAAATACCGAAAGGAGGCCACGCGATGACTGGATTCAATGCTTCTGCGTTTGTATCCGCACGAATTATTAGCCCGTCTTCGCTGGCGGACTAATTCGGCATGATGCTTGAAGCCCCGCCAACGAAGGCAGGGCCAATCAAGCTGACACAATCGGTAAGGCCCTGCAAGTTGCGGGGCTTTTTTGTTGCGCTCACAAGGCTTACAGCAAACCCCGCGAGACGGGAACAGCAAGCAATACAAGCAACAACATAAGCCACGTAACACAATGTGGAGCACAGTGTGAAACACATTGTGAAACGATCGCCCCGCAAGTTGGGTTGTTTATGCAGGGCGAAAACCAACAGGAGCAATAATGACTGCAGCTCTCGAAGAGAACGGTCTGGAACAGGCGGCTGGCGTGGCCAGCGCGGCAGCGGGCAAAGCGGCTGCCATGGTTCGTGATTCGGTCAAGACCGTAATCGCTGCCTCGATGGTCGGCACTGCCATCGAATTCTATGATTTCTACGCTTACGGTACTGCCGCGGCAAACTACTTCCCGCACATCTTCTTCTCTGACAAGGCCAACCCAACCGTGGCCCTGCTGATGAGCCTTTTGACATTCGCCATCGCCTTCATCGCCCGTCCGCTGGGCTCGCTGGTCTTCGGTCACTTCGGTGATCGTATGGGCCGCAAGACCACGCTGGTTGTTTCCCTGATGACCATGGGCGTTGGCACCTTCCTGATCGGCTGCCTGCCGACCTACGATCAGGCTGGCGTGTTCGCAGTCGCCATCCTCTGCCTCCTGCGCTTCGTGCAGGGCATCGGCCTGGGTGGTGAATGGTCTGGCGCAGCACTGGTCGCCACCGAGAACGCACCTGAAAACAAGCGTGCACTGTACGGCTCCTTCCCGGAGCTCGGCGCGCCGATCGGATTTTTCCTGTCCAACGGCACCTACTTCGTGCTGGAATCCTTCAACGATCAGGACGCCATGCTGTCCTGGGGTTGGCGCGTGCCGTTCCTGCTCTCCGCAGTACTGGTGATCATCGGCCTGGTGGTCCGCGTTCATATGGAGGAGACCCCGATCTTCCGTATGGCTCAGGAGCAGAAGAAGGTTGTGAAGTCCCCGCTGACCGAGGTCTTCCGCAAGTCTTGGCGTCAGGTGCTGCAGGCTACCTTCCTTGTGGCTGTGACTTACACGCTGTTCTACACGCTCGCTACTTGGTCCCTCGCGTGGGGCACCAAGGATGTTGCGGACGGCGGCGGCAACCTGGGCTTCACCAACCAGGAATACCTGCTCATGCTCATGATCTCCATCTGCGTGTTCGCCCTGTTCATCGTGCTGTCTTGCCTGTACGCGGATAAGATCGGTCGCCGTCGCGTGCTGACCTTCTCTTCCTGCGCACTCGTGGTCTTCGCTCTGCTGTTCCCGTTCCTGCTGGACGGTCAGCTCGTGGGCCAGAAGAACTTCGCCGCCAACTTGGCCTTCCTGTGCATCGGCTTCGCGCTGATGGGCATCGCCTTCGGTCCGATCGGTGCCTTCCTGCCTGAACTGTTCGACGCCAACGTGCGCTACTCCGGCTCCGGCATCGGCTACAACCTGGCCGCCATCGTTGGTGCTGCCTTCGTGCCGACCATCGCCACATGGCTGTCCCACAACTGGGGCGTCCACTCCGTAGGCCTCTACCTCGGCGTGATGGCCGTGTGCTGCCTGGTCGCCGTGATGACCTGCCGTGAGACAAAGGACGTGGACTTTACCAAGTAAAGTCCACGGCTGGTTTCCGGCTTCGCGATTGCCTATAAGTTGCAATCGCTCACTTCGCCTACGAAAGCCCACTGGGCTTTCGCTTAACGGCTCAGCACGGACGTTGATTTCACGAAGTAGCCGCTTCCTTGGCTCCCCTTGTCAGGGGAGCTGGCTCGCGAAGCGAGTCTGAGGGGTAGTCATACACCATGCAGTTTCTGAATGAAACTACCCCTCAGTCACTCCGTGACAGCTCCCCTGACAAGGGGAGCCCAAGTTCCGAAAAACAACGTGTCACGTTGTGAAAATCTTTGATTCCACAACGTGAACCCCCTGAGGGCTTTTCCAAATGAACAGGACTAAACCTGCATATCGGAAAAGCCCACAAGGAAAACCACAGCAGATTTCTGCACTACATCAAGCAGAACGTAAGTAAGTAATACTCACCCCATAAATAAACAAATAAATATAAAGGAGCGCCAAAATGGCAGCAACTATCTGGTACGAGAAGGACGCCGATCTGTCCGTGTTCGATGGCAAGAAGGTCGCCATCCTGGGCTACGGCTCTCAGGGCCACGCTCACGCACTGAACCTGCATGACTCCGGTGTCGACGTGGTCGTCGGCCTGCGTCCTACCTCCAAGTCCGTTGAGTTCGCCAAGGAGCAGGGCCTGGAAGTCAAGTCCGTGCCTGAGGCAGTCGCTGAGGCTGACGTTGTGATGATCCTTCTGCCTGACCAGTACCAGGCCAAGGTCTACAAGGAAGATGTTGAGCCGAACCTGAAGCCGGGCGCTGCTCTGGCCTTCGCTCACGGCTTCAACATCCACTACGGCTACATCAAGCCGTCTGAGGATCACCCGGTGTTCATGGTTGCCCCGAAGGGCCCGGGCCACATCGTTCGTCGTGAGTACGCTGCTGGCCGTGGCGTCCCGGTCGTCGTCGCTGTTGAGCAGGATCCGGACGGCAAGACCTGGCCGCTGTGCCTGGCTTACGCCAAGGCTCTGGGCGCTCTGCGTGCAGGCGCCATCAAGACCACCTTCACCGAGGAGACCGAGACCGATCTGTTCGGCGAGCAGGACGTCCTCATGGGCGGCATCAACCACCTGTGCGACATGGGCTTCGACGTGCTGACCGAGGCTGGCTACCAGCCGGAGATCGCTTACTTCGAGGTGTTCCACGAGCTGAAGATGCTCGTTGACCTCGCTAACGAGGGTGGTCTGAACAAGGCTCGTTGGTCCTGCTCTGACACTGCTCAGTACGGCGACTACACCTCCACGGTCATCACCGAGGAAACCAAGAAGCGCATGCAGTACCAGCTCAAGCGCATTCAGGATGGCTCCTTCGCCAAGGAGTTCATGGATGACCAGGCTGCTGGCGCTCCGAAGTTCAAGAAGCTGCAGGAAGAGTACTCTCACCCGCACCTCGAGACCGTTGGCCCGAAGCTGCGCGCTATGTTCTCCTGGAACAACGGCCCGGCCAAGGATCAGGATGAGGCTGAGTCCTTCAACGGCAAGATCGCTCGTACCCAGGTTCAGTGATTGCTCAGTGACACTCGCCTGCTAATACAGCGAAATCACTGACCTTACTTACCAGGGTTTGCAATAAGGCTGCTGGCTGCACATGATGTGCGGCAGCAGCCTTTTTCTATTTGATGAGATATGGCACAGAGATGTGCGCTGCGATATCGCACGGCGATATTGCATAATGAGCAAATGTCCAAAAATGCGCGAAAGGCAGCTCACGTTGTGGGACGCACGCAGGCCGAAGCGCTGTTCTCGATAGGATAGACCTCAGTTTCCGGGTCGCGCCCACAAGGCGACACCCGCCACGCTTGAGATAGTCCGGCTTTTGCTGGATGCCCAAACGCGCATTGCGAGCAATTTGCATCATGCGCAACCAAACAACACCGTGTGCCGGCAAGAATGACGGCACGCAGCTTTACAAGGAGTGCTTAATGGCTGCACAAATCTGGTATGAAAACGACGGTGACCTCTCCGTGCTCGAAGGCAAGAAGGTTGCCATTATTGGTTACGGCTCTCAAGGCCACGCTCACGCACTGAACCTGCGTGACTCCGGCGTTGACGTGGTCGTCGGCCTGCGCCCGACTTCCAAGTCCGTTGAGTTCGCCAAGGAGCAGGGCCTCGAGGTCAAGTCCGTGCCGGAAGCCGCTGCTGAGGCCGACATCATCATGATCCTGGCTCCCGATCAGTACCAGCGCACGATTTGGGCCAACGACATTGAGCCCAACATCAAGCCGGGTGCTGCTGTCGCTTTCGCTCACGGCTTCAACATTCACTACGGTTACATCAAGCCCACCGAGGATCACCCGGTGTTCATGGTCGCTCCGAAGGGCCCGGGCCACATTGTGCGTCGTGAGTACGCTGCTGGCCGTGGCGTCCCGGTTGTGGTGGCCGTCGAGCAGGATCCTCGCGGCGACGGCTGGGCTCTGACCCTGGCCTACGCCAAGGCTCTGGGCGCTCTGCGCGCCGGCGCCATCAAGACCACCTTCAAGGAAGAGACCGAAACCGATCTCTTCGGTGAGCAGAACGTGCTCATGGGTGGCGTGAACAAGCTCGTCGAGATGGGCTTCGAGGTCCTCACCGACGCTGGCTACCAGCCGGAAATCGCCTACTTCGAGGTCTGCCACGAGCTGAAGATGCTCGTCGACCTGATGAACGAGGGTGGTCTGAACAAGGCTCGTTGGTCCTGCTCTGACACCGCTCAGTACGGTGATTACACCAACACCGTTATCAACGAGGACTGCCGCAAGCGCATGGAATACCACCTGCAGCGCATCCAGGATGGCTCCTTCGCCAAGGAGTTCATCGACGATCAGGATGCCGGCGCCCCGCACTTCAAGGAGCTGCAGGAGAAGTACTCCAACGAGCGCATCGAGACCGTTGGCCCGAAGCTGCGCGCCATGTTCTCCTGGAACAAGGATGGCGTGAAGGATGCCGACGAGGCCAACTCCTTCACCGGCAAGATCGCTCGCGCCCAGGTTCAGTGATTTCACGGTTCCTAGCCGAGCCGCTGACTAACGCATAGCAAAAGGCCGCCGCCCTGATTAATTTCAGAGCGGCGGCCTCATTTGTTGTGCCACGCTAATGCATTTCGTGCTTATTTGCACTGGCGTGGCATGACACCGTGCCACGCCAGCGCATAATCGAATGATTTGCGTCCGTGTGGCAAAGTTTTGGCCACTTTGGGGCTGATTTAACGCAAAGGTTGTGCCACGCCAACGCATATTGCGCTGATTTGCACTAGCGTGGCACAGAAAGACGCCTATCGAAGCAGCCAAACGCTAGTATCGGCGGGGAGCTTACCGTCGGCAGTCAGCGGGCCGGACGTGAGCACCACATCACCTTCGGGCAGAGCAAGCGGAGTGCTGCCGAAGTTCGTCACCGAAGTGAACGCTCGGCCCTCGGTTGCTAGGCGAGTGTATGCCACGACATCATTACCCATATCCACCTGAGTTGCGGACGTGTCACGCGTGGCGGTCAACGTTTCCTGGCGAATCGCCAAAGCCGTGCGGTACAGCGTGTACATCGAATCCGGATCGGCCTGCTCCACATCAGCGCAGTAATCCTTAAACCAGAGCGGCTGCGGCAGATGCGGGTCGGCGGCCGGAGCGATGCCATCGGCCTGCATAGCAGGGGAGAAGCCGAACGATGCGCCCGTGCCGAACTGGCCGGCTGCGCACAGCGGCACATGATTCTCGCCACTGCCATCATCAGCAGGCTCGGGCAAGCTGAAATCAGCAAGCTTTGGCTCGTCGGCAGCAGTCCATGGCAGAGGCACACGGCAGCCATCGCGACCTTTATCCATCGTGGCCTGATTCGTGTGGAAAGCAGTCGGATCTTCAAGATGATCCCACGGAATATCGGCCACTTCGAACAGACCCAGTTCCTCGCCCTGATAAATGTAAGCAGCACCCGGCAGACCGAGTTCCATAAGCGCGGCGGCGCGGGCGCGGCGGGTGCCCAGCTCGCGATTCTCTGGGTACGTGGTTCCATTGCGCAGCAGCCAATCGTGCGGCAGCTGGTGGTACGGTGCGCCCTTGACCTGCGGAAGGCCATAGCGGGAGGGGCTGCGCGGCACATCGTGATTGTTCATCACCCACGTGGTGGTGGAGCCGTTCGTTTCAGCGGCGGCCTTGAGGCCGGAGGCGATTGCCGAACGGAATTCGTCGGCGAACCAGTTGGCCTCGGCGAAATCAAAATTGAAGGACTGACCAAGCTCGTCCATCGAAGCGTACAGATGCTGATGCTCAGGCACCACCCAAGCCTCGGCAACGGCGAAGCGCGGCGGATTGTATTCGTTGAACACTTCGCGCCACTCGCGGTAAATATCATGCACTTCGCGGCGATCGAACAGCGGATGGGAGAAATCATGGCACAGCGCGCCGGTGGAGCTGTACTCGCGGCCAAGCTCCTCAAGCGGCTTGGATTCCAAGTCCTTGGCCAGGCCGTGCGCCACATCGATGCGGAAGCCGTCGGTACCGTGGTCGGACCAGAATCGCAGCGTCTTCTTGAACTCTTCATGGATGTCCGGATTCTTCCAGTTCACATCCGGCTGAGCCTTATCGAACAAATGCAGATACCACTGGCCATCAGCTACACGCGCCCAGGCCGGGCCGCCAAAGAAGGACTGCCAATCGTTCGGCGGCAATTCACCATGCTCGCCGCGACCTTCGCGGAAAATATAGCGATCGCGTGCGCGGGAGCCGGGCTCGCTGGCAAGTGCCTCTTGGAAGAAGACGTGCTTATCGGCAGTATGGTTGGGCACAATGTCGACAATGACCTTGATGCCGGCTGAATGGGCGGCTTTAACCATGGCGTCGAAATCATCCATAGTGCCGAGGCGCGGGTCGACATTACGGTAGTCGATGACATCGTAGCCGCCATCGGCAAGGTCAGACGGATAGAACGGGGATAGCCAAATAGCATCCACGCCGAGATGCTGGAGATAATCCATCTTTTCGGTGACGCCGGCAATGTCGCCGAGGCCGTCGCCGTTGACGTCCTTGAAGCTGCGCGGATAAATCTGGTAGACGACTGCCTGCTTCCACCAGTCGTCATTGAGATTGTTGGCGGTCATTGAAGGCTCCTTTTACGGGTTTGTTATTGGGTTTTGATGTAAGTGCTACTGCGCTTCATTGCAATGTCATGACAACGATATCATGAATATATGCAAAAGAGAAATCAATGATTTAAGTGCGTTGTATGGCAACGTAGTCAAATCAATGGTCAGTAATCAGAGCAATGATTGATTATGAATTAATTCAATGATTATGCGCGAGGCGGTGCAGTGGTTTCACGCAGCATCAGCAGTGCATCAGGCCGCTGGAACGCTGGCTCAATCGGCTTACCGGCGATGGCATCCAGTGCCATCTGGCCTGCCGCTGCGCCCATCGCAAAAGGATCCTGATGCAGCGTGGTCAGGCCCACTGCTTGAGCCAAATCCAAATCATCAAAGCCAACAATAGATACATCCTGCGGAACCTGCCGACCATACTGGCGCAGGCGGAACAGGGCAGGCAATGCCATCTGATCATCCTCAAAGCAGAATGCAGTGATATTGGCTGGCGCAGTGAGCACGGCATTGAGCACAGCACTGGCTTCATTTTCGTTGCGCGGCACCTGAAGATGCGTTACTTCGACATCTGGATGCGCTGCGGCGGCATCCAGCAATCCCTGTAAACGGGCTTCAGCACTGTATTTCATGCTGGTCACAATGGTCTCACCGCCCACGAAAGCGATATGGCGGTGGCCAAGTGCAATCAGATGCTCAATGGCGGAACGAGTGGCGGAACGGTCATCGATACTAACGCCCGCGTCGAATCCCTCGTTGGAAGGGATGTTAATGCCGATAATCGGCACATGCATATGCTTGAGGCGCTCCACTTCGCTGGGCTCAATATTGAACGAGCTGACTACCACGGCATCGGCATTGCGGCGCACAGGCAGGTCGGCGAAGAAGGCCTGGCGTTCGCCGGCATTGCGCATCGGGTAGGGGACTGTGTCATACCCTGCAGGGCGGAGTACGGAATCAAGTCCGGCAAAAATATTGGAATTAAACCATGTAGTAATGGTTTCGCTGGCAAGTAACGCAATGCGGAAGGACTGGCCGGACTTCAGCGCGGCAGCCGATCGGGAAATCGAATAGTCCAGCTTTTCGGCTGCGGCCATGACCTTGTCGCGGGTTTCGGGAAGCACGAGGTCGGGCTTGGCGAATGTGCGGGACACTGTGGATACAGAGACTCCCGCTTCCTGAGCCACTGCCTGAATGCTTGCCTTGGTCATGCCGCCCCTATCGTTGTATCGATTGCCGATTGCTTCGGAATCATTATTATGACAACGATATCATAGCGATAGGGGCGGTTGAATGCGTTATCTTCCGCGCATTACCGCGGAGAGTGACTGTACGCGAGGCAAATCGAAGACCTCGCCGGTATGCACCACATGCTCATGCTCGTCAGCCAACGGCACTCGCCAGTTCGAATATTCGCTGGAGGTGCCCGGCTGATTTTGTGTGCGATGTTCGCCTACGCCGTCCACCAATGCCGCCTGCAGCAGCAGCGATGGCGTATCGGTAAGCATCGCGTGCATGGCCTCGACGATTTCCTGAATGTGATTCGGCACATCGTCTGCCACAGATTGCGGAATATAACCGCTGGCCACAAGTCGATTCATCATCGCAGTGCGCTCGGCCAATGCCGATGCCGCAAACGATTCCACCGGTTCGCTCAGCAGATGCAGCTTCTCGCGCAGATGCACATGCTCAAAGTTCAGGTAGCCAGCGGTCGGCGGCAAATCGTGAGTGGTCACGGAGGCCAACGCCTGCTTGCGGTATTCGCTCGGTTCCTTATAAGGATCGCCAGCATTCGGCGAATCGTCCACGCGGGCGAACCATTCCACATCCGTGCCGAGTACGCCATGGTCGGCCAGGACCTGCCGCACATATGCCGGTACAGTGCCGAGGTCTTCGCCGATAACCATGCCGCCTACGCGTGTGGCTTCAATGGCCAGCACGCCCAGCATTGCCTCATGGTTGTACATCACGTATGCGCCGTTCTTGGCTCCGAGACCCTGCGGAATCCACCACAGGCGGAACAGTCCGAGTACATGATCGATGCGCACGGCACCGGCATGCTCGTACATGGAATGCACCATTTCGCGGTACACCTTATATCCGGTGGCTTCAAGATGCCGCGGATTGAACGGAGGCTGGCCCCAATCCTGACCTTGCTGGTTGTAGAAGTCTGGCGGGCAGCCGACCGTAACCGAGCCGGTGGCAAAACGCTCAGGATTGGCCCACGCGTCTGCGCCAAGGCCATGCACGCCAACCGCCATGTCCTGCATCAAACCCAATGCCATGCCATGATTAAGCGCGGAGTGCTGTGCCTCATTCACCTGTTCGGAGGCGATCCATTGCAGCCAACGATTGAATTCAAACAGATCTTGATGCTCGGCCACGAGTGTTTGCACGGCTGAATCGTCAATGTTCTTCTCAAAGAACCAACGATTCTCACCCCAAGGCGCACCCCAGATTTCAAAGCACAGGCACCACGTGGCAAAGGAATCGAGGTCAGGGCCTGCTTCCGCCTTGAAATGTGCGAACTGCTGCTCTCGTTCGGCGCTGCGGCCGGCGTCGAAAATCAATCGCAATGCCGGGCGCTTGGCTTCCCATGCCGTGTTGATGTCCATTGGCGTGACCTCGTCGTTGCGGAATGCCACGGACTCGTGCAGCGCATCGACCTGTGCGCGGATCTCGGCGGGCAGAGTAGCGTATTCCGGAATATCCTGCGGACGAATGTAGGTCACATTCAAGAATCGGCGAGATTCCGGCAAATACGGCGAAGGCTCCAGCGGAGGAATTGGTGCGCCGGCGTGAATCGGGTTGATCAGCATGAAGTCGGCGCCGGACTTTTCCGCAGCATCTTGCGCGAGGCGCTTGAGGTCGCCGTAATCGCCGATTCCCCATGACTCAGGGGAGCGCACGGAATACATCTGGACCATCCAGCCCCAGCGCTGGTGTTCGGCTACTGCGTGAGGTACGGCAATGCGCGCTGGTGCATTGATGATGGTGGCAGTGCCGTGGCGATCGTCTGCAGTGACTGTCAGCGTATGGTAGCCCATCGGTAAGTCGGTATCTAAGGTCAGATCCATCTGGCCGGAATTCAAATCAGGAATCAGAGCGATGGATTCGTAGGTGCCGCCGTCTTCAAGGGTGACTGATGCAGTGACATCGGTATCTGCAGAACAGTTCAGGGTGATGGTGGCTGGTTTGCCGTAGTTGGTGACGATAGTTGGGTTTAGCAAACGTTTGCTGTTTTCGGCTTCGATATTGGCGATGGACTGTTCGATAGCCTCATCGGTGGAGGCGTCAATATCGAGGGCCTTGAGTACTGCGACTAATGCTGCGTCGCTGATTTCCGTATATGTGCCCAGCTGGTCGATGAATGAAGTGGCTACGCCTGCGGCCTTGGCAAGTTTGATAAGCGGGCGGGCCAGTCGTGCTGGGCTTTCCGTTTGAGGTTGTGGCTGCGCTTGCGCGTGTGCCTCCTGCGGTTGCGGAGTGTTATGGGATGCCGCTTCATTGCTGCATGTACCAGTCATAGGAAACTCCTTGCTTCTCTTGCATCTTTGCTCTTCGTTTGCATTACTGCTCTATAGCCTCTCCGCGTTGAGGTACCAGTAAAAAGGGCAGGCTAATGATCAAACGTGCTGATATCAAAGTAGCTCAAATTGACAACGATTGCAATAATGCGGAGTTTTGATAAAGTGCGCCCCTCCGTGCGCCGCATTTCCGGGAATGCGGCGCACGGGGCCTGTATCCACGCCGTATTCCGGAAAATGCGTCGTGAAACGCATTGTGAAACGTCCCTTTTGCGTCGCATTTCGGGGAACGTGGCGCGTGAAGCCCGCAAATGTGACGCATTCCGGGTATTGCGTCGCCGAGGAAGTGTTTTAAACGGGTTTTGTGACGCATTTCCGGGAATGTAGTGCTGCGCGAGCCTGTTTGCGCCGCATTTCCGGGAATGCGGCGCGCGAAGGGGCGGGTGCCCCAGCTGGGCGCGTAAAAACTTGAGCGAAGCACGCTCAACTTTTTGTGATGAATTTGGGAATAGAACTTGCTAATTGGAAGTTGAGTGATGTAGGCTCAAGTTTGGAAGGTCCGAGAGCCTCCAAGAAGTTCGGAAGAAACTCGGAAGGGTTTCAGAAGGATTCCTCAAGGAACTTGGGCGAGAAACGTAAGAACGAATAAACAAGACAAAAGGAGCACACATTATGGCACGTGCAGTTGGTATCGATTTGGGTACTACGAATTCCTGCATCGCAACGCTGGAAGGTGGCGAGCCCACCGTTATCGTGAACGCTGAGGGCGCTCGCACCACGCCGTCCGTGGTGGCATTCTCCAAGTCCGGCGAAATCCTCGTCGGCGAAGTGGCCAAGCGTCAGGCTGTCACCAACGTTGACCGCACTATTTCTTCTGTGAAGCGTCACATGGGCACCGATTGGACCGTTGAAATCGACGGCAAGAAGTGGACCCCTCAGGAGATTTCCGCACAGATTCTGATGAAGCTGAAGAGGGACGCTGAGGCTTACCTCGGCGAGCCCGTTACCGACGCCGTCATCACCTGCCCGGCATACTTCAACGATGCTCAGCGTCAGGCAACCAAGGACGCTGGCAAGATCGCAGGTCTGAACGTCCTGCGTATCATCAACGAGCCGACCGCAGCCGCACTGGCTTACGGCCTTGAGAAGGGCAAGGAAGACGAGCGCATCCTGGTCTTCGACCTCGGCGGCGGCACTTTCGATGTCTCCCTGCTGGAGATCGGCAAGGACGACGATGGCTTCTCCACCATTCAGGTTCAGGCCACCAACGGTGATAACCACCTGGGCGGCGACGATTGGGATCAGAAGATCATCGATTGGCTGGTTTCTGAAGTCAAGAACAAGTACGGCGTTGATCTGAGCAAGGACAAGATTGCCCTGCAGCGCCTGAAGGAAGCTGCTGAGCAGGCGAAGAAGGAGCTCTCCTCCTCCACCTCCACCAGCATCTCCATGCAGTACCTGGCCATGACCCCTGACGGCACCCCGGTCCACCTGGATGAGACCCTGACCCGTGCTCACTTCGAGGAAATGACCTCCGACCTGCTCGGTCGCTGCCGCACCCCGTTCAACAACGTGCTGCACGACGCTGGCATCTCCGTGTCCGACATTGACCACGTGGTGCTGGTCGGTGGCTCCACTCGTATGCCTGCTGTCAAGGAGCTCGTCAAGGAGCTCACCGGCGGTAAGGAAGCCAACCAGTCCGTGAACCCGGATGAGGTTGTGGCTGTCGGCGCTGCTGTGCAGTCCGGCGTCATCAAGGGCGACCGTAAGGACGTGCTGCTCATCGATGTGACCCCGCTTTCCCTCGGTATCGAAACCAAGGGTGGCATCATGACCAAGCTCATCGACCGCAACACTGCTATTCCTACCAAGCGTTCCGAGGTCTTCTCCACCGCTGAAGACAACCAGCCGTCCGTGCTGATTCAGGTCTACCAGGGTGAGCGTGAGTTCGCTCGCGACAACAAGCCGCTGGGTACCTTCGAGCTGACCGGCATCGCTCCGGCTCCGCGTGGCGTCCCGCAGATTGAGGTCACCTTCGACATCGACGCCAACGGCATCGTGCACGTTTCCGCTAAGGACAAGGGCACCGGCAAGGAGCAGTCCATGACCATCACCGGTGGTTCCGGCCTGCCGAAGGACGAGATCGATCGTATGGTCAAGGAAGCTGAAGCTCACGAGGCTGAGGATAAGAAGCGCAAGGAAGACGCTGAGACCCGCAACCAGGCTGAGGCCTTCGCCTACAGCACTGAGAAGCTCGTCAACGACAACAAGGACAAGCTCTCCGATGACATCGTCAAGGAAGTCACCGAGAAGGTCAACGCTCTGAAGGAATCCCTGAAGGGCGACGACACTGAGAAGGTCAAGACTGCTCAGACCGAGCTGATGACCGCTGCTCAGAAGATCGGCCAGGTGCTGTACGCCCAGCAGGGTGCTGAAGGTGCCGCTGCCGGCGCTGGTGCTGCTGGTGCTTCCGCTGGTTCTGCTTCCTCTTCCTCCGACGATGACACCGTCGAGGCTGAAGTTGTGGATGACGATGACGATAAGGGCAACAAGTGATGTCCGAGTTCAATAAGGACGACTACCTGAACGACCTGCCCGACGCAGACGATTTGGCTTCGGCCGCGTCTGCTGACGGCCAGGCCGCTCAGGCCTCTTCTGAGGCGGATTCCAACGCTACTGCTGGTTCCGCCGCTGCCGATTCCTCCTCGGCTCCCGCTAACGGCGCTGCCGCGTCTGGTACCTCTTCGGCTCCCTCTGATGAGGGAGCTGGCGCGGCGAAGTCCGCGACTGAGGGAGAGACCCCGGCGAACGCCGGAGACCAACAGTCTGGCGAAGGCCAGCCTGCCTCCGACAACGCCAATGCCGAAGACACCCTCACCCCGCTTGGCAAGGCCAAGAAGGAAGCTGCTGAATACCTCGAGGCCCTTCAGCGCGAACGTGCGGAGTTCATCAACTACCGTAATCGCGCGCAAAAGGAGCAGGAGCGTTTCCGTCAGCACGGCATTATCGATGTGCTGACCGCGCTGCTGCCGGCGCTCGACGATATCGATCGCATTCGCGAACACAGTGAGATGGATGATTCCTTCAAGGCTGTGGCTGCGAAGATCGACAAGGCGTTCGAGAAGTTCGGCGTTGAGAAGTTCGGCGAAAAGGGCGAGGACTTCGACCCTACCAAGCATGAGGCAATCCTGCACAAGCCGGATGCTGATGCTGAGAAGGAAACGGTGGATACCGTGGTCGAAGCCGGCTACCGCATCGGCGACCGCGTCATCCGCGCCGCCCGAGTAGTAGTAGCCTCCCCTCACAACTGATTTCGCAAGCATATATGCAACGGAGTGTGGGGCAGAGGGGAACATCGTCAGACCGTAAGCTTGGCCCATTGTGCTTCGCACAATCGTCGCAACAAGTTGCTCCCCTCGCCTGTGGGCAGTCCACTGGACTGTCCACTAGACGGCTCGGCAGCCTTGAGTGTGTCGGACGATGTTCCCCTCTGCCCCACACGTCCTAACACTTACTCTTTTACTAATTTCATAATTAAAGACTTTCAAGAAAGGAGACATGAATGGCTGAAAACGAATGGCTGAGTAAGGATTTCTACAAGGTCCTTGGTGTCTCCAAGGACGCCTCAGACGAGGACATCAAAAAGGCGTACCGCAAGCTTGCCCGTAAGTATCACCCGGATGTGAACAAGACCAAGGAAGCCGAAGAGAAGTTCAAGGATATCTCCGAGGCTTACGACGTGCTGAGCAAGAAGGAGGATCGCCAGAAGTATGATGCGATTCGCCAGTTCGGCATGGGAGGCGCTCGCTTCGCTGGTGGTTCCGGTTCTGGCGGCTTCGATGCTTCCGGTTTCTCCGACATCTTTGGCTCCATGTTCGGCGCTGGCTCGGGTATGGGCGGCAATGGTTCGCGTATCCGCTTCTCCACTTCGGGCGGCGGCAATCCGAATCTGAACGATATCTTCTCCATGTTCGGTGGCGCTGCTGGTCAGGGTGCTGGCGCTGGCTATGGCCAGTCACCGTATGGTAACGCTGGCGGCTACTCCTATGAGGAGGCTCCGCGTCCGGAAAATGGTGAGGACCGAAATTCCAAGATTGCTTTGACGCTGCGTCAGGCGGTTAAGGGCGCTACGGTTTCCTTGTCTGTGGACGGCAAGAAGTTCAAGGCTCATGTGCCGGCAGGCGTTAAGGATGGCCAGAAGATTAAGCTGGCTGGCAAGGGTAAGCCTGGTATTAACGGCGGTCGCGCTGGTGATTTGTACCTGCACGTTACTGTCAAGCCGGACGATACCTTCTCCATGCGCGGGCATGACATTGTGATGGATTTGCCTGTTACCGTGGGCGAGGCTGTTGCTGGCGGCAAGGTTGAGGCCAAGGACATCGATGGCAATCCGGTGACGTTCAAGGTGCCGGCTGGCTCGAGTTCTGGTGCTGAGATCAAGCTCGCTGGGCTGGGTGTGAAGCGTGGCAATCAGCCGGGTGATTTGATTGGTCGCGTGCAGATTATGGTGCCGGCTAAGCCGGGACTGATGCTGAAGCACGCAGCCAAGGAATTTGATGAAAAAGCCGGCGACTATCTGCCCCGATAATCCTCAGCTTTTGCTGTGAAGCAAAGCTGACTCGCTGGTTTCGGCTTGCTGGTCGGTGACTTTTCCTCCTCCGGCTCCCCTCTATGAGGGGAGCTGTCGGCAAAGCCGACTGAGGGGAGAGCCAGCTCAAGAGAATCAAACATAACGATCTATATGGAGGTGCACAATGGCGCGAACAGTCAATCAGATGCGGCAGCTTTACGCCATGTGCGCCACTGCTTTGGTGATGGGCCGCGCCGACCTTGATGGTGCTGATGAGGTCGGCTTCGACATCGAACTGCCCATTTTCACTGTGGGCCAGGCTGCTGAGCTGGCCAATATTCATCCGCAGACTCTCCGTCAGTATGATCGATTGGGTCTGATTCGTCCACAACGTACCGGTGGTGGCGCTCGCCGCTATTGCCTGCGTGATATCGCTCGTCTGGCTCGAGCTCAGCGGTTGAGTCAGGATGAAGGCATTAATCTTTCCGGCATCGCGCGCATTCTGGAACTCGAAGAAGAGAACCGGCAGTTGCGCCGCGAAGTCAAGCGCATGCAATCCAATGGTGAGGAAAGCGTGTTCGCTGCTGGTCGTGATGGCAATATCGTTGAGGTGCAGCGCTCGAATCGCGCGCGTCTGTGGCGTAATGCAATTCGCCGCGAGACCCGTGAACTACCGGGGCGCTCATCATTCGCCAATCGTGCTGATACTGGCGATTCTCGGACTAGCTCTTCCGACGACTCCAAATCCATGGTCCTCTGGGGTTGGTGACGCGCACTGCTGTCGTGCTGGCTTGGTGCAATAGTTTGTACATACACATCCGACTACGCCAAACCGTAAATGGAGGAAATCATGCTGCTCAAGGCTGTGTTTTGGGATTTAGACGGCACGCTTATTGACTCGGAGCCGCTCTGGCATGATGGTGAAATTGAGATTGCTCATGCTAACGGTGGCGAATGGAATGAGGAACTGGGCTGGATGTGCTCTGGTACGCCGGTTCCGAACGTGGCGCGCAACATGATTGAGCGCGGCTGCAAGCTCAGCGTTGAGGAGATTGATAAGCAGCTTAAGGATTACGTGTTCAACGCGGAGGTTCGTCAGCTGCCGTGGATTCCTGGCGTGCGCGAAGTGCTGCATTCGCTCAAGGACGCTGGCATTCCTTCCATGCTGGTTACTACGTCTCCTCGCCGTATGGCGGACAATATCATGGCGCAGTCGGAAGGTCTGTTTGCCGGTTATGTGTGCGGCGATGATCCGTATGAGCATAAGCCGAATCCTGCTCCTTATTTGGCCGCTGCCGCAAAGCTCGGCATCGCTAAGGAAGATATGGCTAAGTGCGTTGTGCTGGAGGATTCGGCTGTGGGTCTTCAGGCTGGCGCGGCTTCTGGTGCCACGTTGATTGCGCAGACCGGCTGGATTCGTACGGATAACTCGGGTCTCGGCCAGTTTGCTTCCATTGATTCCTATGACGGCATTGATGCTCACGCGCTGGATGCCTTTGTGCGCCAGCGTTTGGGTGCCTAGCTGTTCTGTGTTCTGCTGCATCGGATGATTACATTCATTCGATGCAGTGGTTTATACCCATAACAGTTGCGCCAAAGGTCGTATTGCTCCCAGCTCAGTAGTTGAATCTTTGCAAAACCTTAGCGTCTGCTTAGCTTCTGAACGTTATCTTTGAGATGACCAACTGGTAAGGTGGTTGACGGTTTCAAGACGAATGTCTGGCCGGTTGCCCCGGT
Source organism: Bifidobacterium sp. LH_416 (assembly GCF_056357055.1). Classification (NCBI taxonomy): domain Bacteria; kingdom Bacillati; phylum Actinomycetota; class Actinomycetes; order Bifidobacteriales; family Bifidobacteriaceae; genus Bifidobacterium; species Bifidobacterium sp. LH_416. The sequence continues at coordinate 221,035 of NZ_JBKEVJ010000004.1, forward strand.
CCGGTTAGCGTCTTACAGAACGAATGCGAATACTGCTTTCGCTCGAATTTCATAGGAATAGCATGGGTTTTATTAATTTTATTCTCGAGCTGCTTAAAGATCCGCGTGCGGCTATTGCTGGTTGGATTGCCATGGGTGTGGCGCCGACCTTGGGCTTTATCTTCCTGATTGTCTTTATTGAAACCGGCGTGGTCTTCTTCCCGTTCCTGCCGGGTGATTCGCTGCTGTTTGCCGCCGGTGTGTTTGCGGCTCCTGATGCGGCGACGGGTAAGGCCGCATTGCCGTTGCTGTACCTGCTGCCGGTAGTGTGGACTGCACCGATTATTGGCGATCAGTGCAACTACTTCATTGGTCATTTCTTTGGCCGTCGAATCATCCAGTCTGGCAAGGTCAAGGCCATGACTCCTGAGCGTATCGCTAAGACTGAAGGCATGATTGAGAAGTGGGGCCCGCTGGCTGTGTTCTTGGGTCGATTCTTCCCGTTTATTCGTACGTTCATGCCATTCATCTCAGGTATTTCCGGCATGCGTTGGAGCCGTTTCACTCCGTTCTCTGTGCTGGGTGGTTTGACGTGGTCCACGCTGTTCACGCTTCTGGGCTACTTCTTCGGCAACATTCCGGCTGTGCAGGATCACTTCGAGCTGGTGCTTGTGCTCATCCTGTTGGTCTCCTTGGCTCCGACCATTGTGGGATTGTTCAAGGCTAAGTTCGGCAAGAAGAAGCCGGCTGCTGAGGGTGATGCTGAAGCTCCCGCTCATGTGAAGTTGACTGATTCTCAGCTGGATACGTTGGAATCCGGTATTGAGAACCTCGGCAACAAGTGATGTTGGTTGGTTCGTAAGCAACTCTGACTAGTAAGGCAGCCAGCCTGTTCGCGACTGTGAAACGGTGTGTGAAACATTCCGTGGAACCTCTCGTGAAACAGGCTAGCTGCCTTTTTGTTATCCACATTTGTTGTGGATGACACGCCGGGGTGTGGATAACTTGGCAAGCTAGAACCACATAGGTCGGTTTCGATTGCATGGCTGACAGTTACTACGATTCAATCGGTCTATGAACACAACTACGTCACTTCAGCCGGTCACTATTACAAGACCGCTTAGCCTTTCTGCAACGGTGGCACCATCGCCGGTGCCGCTCCCTACGGCACCGCCCAGTCAACCGCATCCAAAGCCCGAACGCAGTGTGAGAACAGTTCCCGGTCCGGAACCACGATTGCATTACTATTCTCCGGCATCCAGGCCGGCACGACCACTGAGCTCATGCAGACGCCAGCGTTCCAACGATTCGCCCGGTGTTACTCCGTCTACGGACGTAAAACTGCACAATATTGTGGCGATGACATCCAGTCACAGTGGCATGGGACTCAGCACCACTGCTGCGATGCTGGCCTGGACGTTGGCTCAACGAGACCTCAGTTGCGCTTTGATCGATGCTGATTTTGCTTCCGGCTGTTTGGATTTATTGCTCGGAGTGGAGCGAGAGCCAGGATTGCGTTTCAATCAGATTTGTGCACCGCTTGGCAATGTTGAAGGCGAGGTGCTCGGCGGCGAGCTGATTTGTTGGGAAAACGTGCGTGTGCTGCCATACAACCCGTGGATTGGGCTCCGCCCGAATCAATGGGAAGTACAGGCTGTAGTTCGTGCGCTCGCATCCGCCAACGATGTGGTGATTGTGGATGCGGGGCAAGGGGAATTAGTGCAAACCATCCCAGATTTGAACCATGCCATGCATTTTATGGGTGCTGAACTTTCCGTCATGGGGCTGGCTCGTGCCAGAACGCATCGAGCCAAACTATCCACATGGGATTGCCCGACGCCCCAAATCATAGGGTTCTCGCCTCGCGGGGCTCCACGCGGACGTGGAGAAGTGAGCATGGCGGAAGCGGAAACATACCTGACCTCTGAAATTGTGGGGCCAATAAAGCCGAGCGCACATTTATGCGGAGACGTGCTGGAGGGACTCGGTATCCGTGCCGTACCCAAATGCAATCGCAGAGCAGTGAATCGTCTTGCTGACATAGTGGAACAGTCGATACGTAAGGCGGTGAACGATAATGACAGTCACAATGATTGACGCTTCACGGCCAACGCAGGCGCAACACCCGAAAACACCAGTGATCTCTTTCGGACTGCTCTCTGAGCTAGCCGACGACCCGGAAGTAACCGATGTGGCGGTTACTTGTGAGGGGCTCGTATGGGCTGATAGGGGAGAAGGTATGCGGGAGCATCATTTGCATGTACCATTCCGGTCTCCAGCAGTGGTGAGGGAATATGCGGTGCAATTATGCGCGCAATTGGGGCGCAGACTTGATGATGCCTGCCCGATTGCAGACGCTTCCAGTGTGGAAGGTGTCCGCGTTCATGCGGTTATAGCGCCACTAGTGCCACAAGGGGCAGCCATCTCTATACGATTCCCCAGCATAGAGGCTGTGACGCTGCAGCAACTAGCGTGCAACTCCATGTTTCCTATGAGTTGGTTGCCTCTCCTACAAGGACTTGTGCACGGCAAAGCAACGATTTTAGTTACAGGCGGCACCGGATCCGGTAAAACCACGCTGGTTAAAGCGCTGCTTGCTGAATGCGATCAGTATGAGCGCATTGTGACTGTGGAAGAGGTACGTGAGCTTGGCGCATGCAATCACGCTAATTATGTGTCGCTAGCTGCTAGAGAAGCGAATGTGGAAGGTGCTGGTGCCGTGGGTCTTACGGAGCTTGTTAAGGCAACGCTTCGTATGAGACCTGACCGTGTGGTGCTTGGTGAATGCCGTGGAGAAGAAATCGTAGACCTACTGCGAGCATTCAATTCGGGGCATCACGGGGGTATGACCACGCTACATGCCGATAGCGTGGCACGTGTGCCATCGCGCCTGGTGTCTCTTGGTTTGCTGGCGGACGTTACTCCACAGGCAATGACCATGTTGGCACAAGATGCGTTCGATGCGGTATTGCATGTGGAACAAGTGAATGGACGCAGGCATATTGCACAAATTGGGCTGCTCTATGGAATGGACGGAACTCTGGAAGGTCTACCGTTGGCTCGATGGTCTGGTTCCGGCGAACCGTGGTATTCGCCTGAATGGCTGCGATTCTTGATGTCTTGGAGCAAGCCCAATGGTGTTATATGGCTGGACGATACTGACAATGACTTGTACCAAGGGGAATGGAATTGCACTACTTGTGCGCCGCAATGGTGATGGTCGCCATACTGATATGGCCGCAGTCAAACAGTGCTGTTCGTCTGCGGAAGAAATGCCATGCCCAAGGCGCTCGCTATGACGTATTGCAGACAACTTCCCCGATACGTCGCAGAACCCAGCGCATTGGCATTGCACAGGCGTTAACTGCAATGATTGCACGCCTGAACAGCGGCGGTACGCTGCTCGAAGCATGTGAAGATATGCACGGGAGCCGTTTTGCAACCGCAAGATTAACGCACATCAGGTTGCTGGTCATGTTTGAGAAGATTCGCTTGCCTGATGAAACCTATCATCAGGCAGTTCGTGTATCTCAAGGCGTGCATGCAGCAGCGCAAGTCAGCGAACGGTTGGGGTGCCGGGCATCGCCATGCTTGGAAGTGGTGCTGGCGGCATATAGGCAGATGAGATTACTCCAGCATGCGCAAGAGCAAGCGCTCGCAGTGCCCAAGGCCACGGTCGGATTACTGAGCGCATTGCCAGCAGCAACCGTGGCGCTTGGCGAACTGATGGGAGCACATCCGCTGAATGTTTTGCTGGGATCTACGCGTGGATTAGTGTGCCTGATTTCAGGAGGATGCAGCTATGCGGTGGGTTTGCTGTGGGTCCAAGCGTTAATACGAAAGCATTCGTGATGGAATCAATGTGGATCGGTATTGCTGCGGCATGCGCTGCGTTGGCATCATGGTTGTACTGCAAGCCTGTGGTGGCAATCGGTCGATTGCGTAATGCCATGAACGGTGACAGTGATTATCCGACTATTCCAGATGATGCGTTGCAACCCATGTTGATATTACGGTTGCTGCGCGTGGCAGTTGCTCAGGGGTCTTCGATTCCTGCTGCGTGCGAAGCTGTTGGTAACGCAGTCGGAGGCGAGATCGGCGCAGCATTGGAGCAGGTTGGGTTGAGACTGCAGCAAGGTGTGCGCTGGGCTGATGCGTGGCGTATCGCGGAGTGTAACCGCGGTAATACCGCACAATCAGAGAATGATTTTCACGTGAATGAGCAGATAAGAGCTAACGCTAATACGCGTACTGACAGCAAAAATGTTGACAGTTATTTGACGATGATTCGTTTGGCATTGGAACCATCCTGGATGCATGGCGATGCGCCTGGTGTGAGGCTCGAAGCCACTCTGGAGCAAATGGATAGCGATGAACGTTCTGTCATCGAACGCAATGCGGCAAAACTTTCTGTGAAACTACTGCTGCCAACAGGATTATGTTTTTTGCCGGCTTTTATAGCAATCGGTGTCATTCCCTCAATTGTTTCTTTTGTGATGTAGCAAGAGATTGACCTGTTTCTGCCGCAATGCTCTGAGCGTGCTCGCGCACGTATCCACATTTGTTGTGGATGACACGCCGGGGTGTGGATAACTTGGCAAGCTAGAACCACATACCCCGTTTCAGCGTGCAATCTGCCACTACATCCTTCACAGTGGAATGCACCTCATGCCGGTGCTTTAACCGGTGTGAGGGCCACCAATATCACAATCTCCAACCGCCATTACCGAACGCTTATGAACTGCATAGTTGCTGTTCAACAAGCTGAAAGGAACCAGTATGACAGAACTGATACTTGCCGAGCATCGGCCGGATCCTGTGCTGAGAGCGCGCGATGGCATATGCCGCATGCGTTCTCGAATCCATCAACGTATATGCCTGATGGACGCCCAGTTGCGTACGTTTATGGAAAACCCTGAAGAAGGTGCGGCTACGGCTGAATATGCGGTAGTACTTGTGGCTGCCACAGGCTTTGCTGCGCTTCTCGTAACAATCCTCAAATCTGATGCGGTGAAAACACTGCTGCTCAACATCATCAAAAAAGCGTTGAACGTTGGGTGATAGCCATGGTGTTCTCGCATTATCGATGTTGGCGGGCGCGATTGCCTCCGCAACCAGAAGAAGGATCGGCTACAGCAGAGTTCGCTGTAGTGCTGCCCAGTGTTATAGCCATTGCTGGCTTGATACTGGCATTGGGGCGCGTGGTCATGGTGACGATGGACTGCGATTCCGCAGCATCGGCAGCGGCTCGCACAATGATGGTTTCCGGTGACGAGACGGCAGCCCAACACGCTGTAGCGCAAATCGTTGGAGCCAACAGTGCTGTGGCTATACGCCAATCGGAGCAAGCCATACACGTGCAAGTTACTTGTCCGGTATTGCCTGGCCCCATGAATCTCACGCCTGTGCAGGTTAAAGCGGAATCGACTGCGATGCTGCAGTAGCGGATGCCGTGTTTGCTATTCGGACTCCAGTAAGGAGACAGCCAATGATGAGAGCGCGTTTTGAAGAAGGATCGGGCACTGTGGCAGGTGCCACGCTCGTTATGGTAACCGCAGTGGTGCTTGCGCTTATTGCCAGTATCGGCAATGTGATGCTCTGCCATCACAAAGCGCGCTCCATCGCTGATTTAGCAGCGTTTAACGCAGCCTATGCATTGTGGAACGCAGATACTAGCCAGCCGTGCGCGCTCGCAGAACATGTAGCTTCTGCTAACGGAGCCTCAATGATTGAATGCGAGATGCAAGACGACGATGTTCGACTGATTATCGCGGTAACAACTCAAGTGCCATTAGCACCCAAAGTCACGCAGGAAGCGAGAGCCGGACCTATAGCATGCGAGTAAGTATCGCAGCATTAGGCATCCATCCAGACGCATGGCACGTATGAGCAGACGCATTAGTATGACTCGATTCCATCGAGTGTGACTGAGCGCATAGCAAACTTCGATTTTTGCTCTGGCGCTCTCTCGCCTCCATTAGCTATGGTGAAAGGCATGACCGAAAGTGAACGCAGCGAACGTCGCACCACCGTGGGATTGGTAGGCAATCCCACCTCAGACAAAGGCCGAGGAGCCAAAATCGATGCACAGGTATTAGACCTGCTCCATGAAGCAGGCCAAATCCATGATTTCGATGTTGTGGATCTTACCGGCCAGAGTTTCGACGATTCGCTGAATCGTGCACGTGAACACGCTCATGAATACGACTATTTGGTTGTAGTCGGCGGCGACGGCATGATTGCGCTCGGTGCGAATGCCGTGGGGTGCAGCGGTAAGCCGTTGGGCATCGTGGCAATAGGTTCGGGCAATGATTTTGCGCGAGGGCTGAGATTGCCGGTGAACCGTATCGAGACTGCAGTGGAAGGCATTGTGGGAGCCATTGTGCGTGGCTCTCATATAGACGTAGATATGGGGCGTGTGACCTCTCTCGAGGGCGGATACGCAGTGAATCCTTCCACGGGTAGCGAATACGAAATGTCAGAAGGCGTTTCAGCGACACAAGCTTTCCCCATCGATCGCTACTATGCCGGAATGCTGTCTTGTGGCATCGATGCCAGCATTAATGATCGTGCGAATCATTCGCACTTGCCGAACGGCAGCCTGCGATACTTTGCTGCAGTGTTGGTGGAGCTCACTCAGATGAAGCGATACGGGTACCACGTCAAAGCCACATTGGCTGATGGTTCTACGGATGAACGGGATATCATCTCACCGCTGCTGACCGTTGCGAATTCGCGACATATTGGCGGCGGTATTGAAGTCTCGCCATACTCATGCTTCTCGGACGGATTGCTTGACCTCGTATGGATGGATCATGTGCCGAATTTCCATGAGTGCACGGTGGCGATTTCCAATGCATACAACGGCCGACTACTTGCATCCCAAGTCTTCGGTTGGAAACGCATTCGTGAAATCGAAATCACGCGTGCTGAAGAGGGCGACGAACCGCCTATTCTTATGGCAGATGGCGAGTACATTGGCCATCTGCCTGTACGAGTAGTGGCGGAAGACCGTGCATTGCGTGTTCTCGTGCCACCTGCCGTGGCGGCACAAGAAGTTGATGCCAAAGAGCGTGTGGCTGAAGCCATTGCGCGAGATGGTCGTGATCCGGTTACAGGCGTATTCCTCTGATTCGTCGGTGACTGCTTCACCGCGTTGTCGTATCAGTCATTGCATGGTGCTGGATAAATCAGCGGCTACGCTATATAGCCTTCAATGTGCAATGTCTGAGCCATAACCTGCTTGATGGTTTCATCACTGATGGATGGGTGCGAACGGACCAGTGAAATCAGTCCGACAATCAGCGTGAAGAACGTCTCGTGTACATTGCTGATGGGCAACCCATGCATTTGCTCAAAGTCACGCACAGTAGTTTGAGCAATGTAATCAGCGATGCGATCTGCAGCGCGGTCGATGAATTTGATGTACAGTTCAGCGTTGCCATCTTGGATCATGCGATTGGAGAATGGGCTCTCGTCTGCGATAAGCGCACGTATCAAGTGCACCATGTCATCCATGGCCTTGTTTACGTTGCCGATTTCACGAGCGTGATTCCACTGATCGAGTCGGTTAAGGATTTCATCAATCACATCATCCAGCACGGCATCAGCTACGGCATCTTTATCAGGAAAATAGTGGTAGAACAACGAACGAGTCATGCCCACTTCACCGGCGATATCTGAAACGGTGATTTTGGAGAATCCCTTTTCCAAGCAGATTTTGCGAGCGGCTCGCACAATAGCTTCGCGTCGAACATCACCACGGCTGGCGCGTCGCTCCTCGAAGTTCTCGTCCATGAGTACCTCCTGATGACAACCGTTATTGACACTATGTTAATACCTGTAAGCGTGTACGATTATTCGCCGGTTCGCACGCAAATATTGAGGGCAAGGTAGGTTAGTAGCTATGGCACTTGCACTGTATCGACGCTATCGTCCGGACACCTTTGAAGGAGTAATCGGCCAGGACCAGGTTACTGTTCCGCTGATGCGAGCCCTAGACGAGGGCAAGCTTACGCATGCCTATCTATTCTCCGGTCCGCGAGGCTGCGGCAAAACTAGTTCTGCCCGTATCCTCGCGCGTTGCGTCAATTGCGCCAAAGGCCCCACCTCCCATCCCTGCGGAGAATGCCCCAGTTGCAAGGACCTGGCCACCGGAGGCCCAGGTTCCATTGACGTGGTAGAAATCGACGCGGCTTCACACAACGGTGTGGATGATGCTCGAGAATTGCGCGAACGCGCTGGATTTGCCCCAGCCCGCGATCGCTACAAGATTTTCATCCTTGACGAGGCTCATATGGTCACGCAGCAGGGCTTCAACGCACTGCTTAAGATCGTTGAAGAGCCACCTGAGCATGTGATGTTCATCTTCGCCACCACCGAACCAGATAAGGTGATTGGCACTATTCGCTCACGTACACACCATTATCCGTTCCGCCTGGTGCCACAGGAGGTTATGGGCCCTTATCTGGAAAAGATCTGCGATAAGGAAGGCATTAAGCCCGAACCTGGCGTGCTCAAGCTTGCTATGCGCGCAGGCGGCGGTTCGATGCGAGACACACTTTCCGTACTCGACCAACTGATGGTTGGCTCTGTAGAAGGTGTTATTACGCATGATGCCGCTGTGGCTCTCCTCGGATTCACTCCGGAAGCGCTTATCGGTGAAGCCATCGATGCGGTTATCGACCATAACGGCGAAACTCTATACGGAGTGATTCAAAAGGTTGTGGTGGGCGGTTTTGACCCACGCCGCTTTGTGGAAGACCTTCTGGCTCGCGTGCGTGACCTACTGGTACTAACACTTGCCGGTGATTCTGCTGAATCAGTGCTGTCTGATACTGCCGAAGCAGAAGATATGGGTGATTTGCATCGTCAGGCTGCTGCTTTGGGCTTAGGCCAACTTACTGCCATGGCAGACATCATCAACGCCACATTGAGTTCCATGACCGGGGCAATTTCACCGCGTATGAGACTTGAATTACTGGCCGCTAGATTGCTTGCCGGCGCTGAATCAGGATTTGCGCTCGCTGCTACCGCGCCTACAGCTGGTGCGCCGGCTAATGCCGCCGCTACAAACTCGGGAAGCTCTGCTGGCGCTGGAGCGCAGCATCATGCGGCTTCGGGCGGCTTTGTGGGGGCATCGCGCAATGCGAATACGCAGCAAGCCAATCGTGGCGGATTCGTTGGTTCCTCGCGTAATACCACCCAAGGTGCGCAGCAACCAGCTCAGACGGTACCAACTCCGCAATCAAATGTGTCCACCAATGCATCTGATTGGACTGGAACTGTGACGGCTGAACAGTCTGTGCCTTCAGCGTCAGCTGCTCAGTCAGCTCCCACTCAGCAGCCGGCTTCTGGCCTGCAGTCTGCTGCAGCAGCCACTCCGGTCGCAGCTTCCGCTCCAGCCCCCGCGAACGATACCCGTTCTGTGGACGAAAAATGGGATGCAGCCGTTGCGGCATTGCCTGAAGCTATTCGTGAATATGTAACTCGCGCCAAAGTACCAACGGTAAAGTTTGGTACCAATCGCAAGGGCTTGCCATGCCTCTCGCTGACATTCGATCAATCGCTCAGTCAGCATGCCTTTGCGCTGGCTGTTGACTCGAACGGTAAGAAAGCCGCAATCGTAGTGCAAGACGCCGTACGCCAAGAGTTCGGCGCAACCACTGTTATTGCGCCTACGCCTGTTGCCGCCAACGGCGATCGAGTAGAGTCCATCAAACGCATGAGCCCTGAGCAGTTGGCTAAGGTCAAGCAGCAGATCGCATTGGCGAAAGCTGGTCTTGCCGCAGCAAGCTTGGGATCTGGACTAGGCATGCATACTGCCAGCGAGCCCAAGGAACAGAAGTCTGCGACTTCCAGTCATGCCGAAGAAGCTGAGGATGCCCATCGAGGGTCTGCGCAGCTTCCTGACGACGACCCTTGGGCTAAGCCGACAGGTGCGTCTCCGGTACAGAACCAGCCATACGCGGCCGGAAACCTTAGCACACCGGAACCTGCAGAAGAAGAGCATCATAAGAAGCACGTTGCAGTACCTGATACCAGTGATGGTATAGACCCCTGGGCTCAACCGGCCACGGCTCAGCCTCAGCCCCAAGCCAAGTCTCAGCCGGCAGTTCCGGATGCTATGCCTCCATCGGATATGGATCCGTGGAATCAGCCCAGCCCTGCGGCCACTGCGGACAATGATCCGTGGAACCAGCCAGCACCTCAAGCTCCAGTTGCTTCCGTGAATGATGATCCGTGGAATCAGCCAGCGCCAGCCATGCCGAATGCAGCGCCAGACCCTTGGAATCAGGCTCAGAATATGGCCGGGCCGAGCGGCTGGGAGCAGGCTCAGGAAGCACCGCAATCGCCACAATATAGTGCGGAACCCAGGGTGGAAGCAGACCCTTGGAATCAACAGTCAGCCAACTCCCGCATAGGTTCACAGCAGGATTCATCTCCCGAGCCGCCGATCGACCCGGAAGAAGACGAATACTCGATGAGCGACCAATCGCTCGGTGACTCTCGAGCAATGAGTTTGGACGATTTAAAGAAGATGTTTGAGGTGAAAGAGGTCAAAGAGTTTTCGGCTGATGATCCGCACAATCCTAAGAACATTCAGCCAGCCAAGAAGCACCTCGGCGAATAACGGTAAGGAGCAGTAAGCATGGCACTCGCCTATGATGGCGCCATTCAGCGTTTGATTGATGCGTTCGGAAACCTGCCCGGCATTGGGCCTAAGGGAGCGCAGCGTATTGCATTTTATCTGCTGTCCGCGCCGGACGATGAAGCGCGAGAACTGGCCGAAGCCATTGAAGAAGTGAAAGATAAAGTCCGGTTCTGCGATATTTGTGGCAATGTGTGCGAGACGAGCCCCTGCCCGATTTGCGCCGACCCTCGCCGCGACCACTCCGTAATCTGCGTAGTGGAAGAGCCCAAAGATGTGATGAGCATCGAACGTACGAGAGAATACCGTGGCCTTTACCACGTGCTCGGTGGCGCAATCAATCCAATGGCTAACGTGGGTCCTGCTGATCTTAAGATTCCAGGTTTGCTCAAGCGCTTGGAAACCAAGGAAGTCGCGGAAGTCATCATGGCACTTGACCCGAATATCGAGGGTGAGGCGACTACCAGCTATTTGACTCAGCTATTGCGCCCTGTGGGAGTAAAAATCACGCGTCTTGCCAGTGGCCTGCCAGTTGGCTCTGATTTGGAATATGCTGACGAAGTCACGCTTGGCCGCGCTCTTGCCGGCCGCCGCGAGGCCTGAAACCGCAGGCATAACTCCCCGTGAGGGCGCGGCAGTTACTTGGCGTCATCCAATAACGTATTATTCGGCTCGGAACCTTGACTCTTTTGCCACGGCCAGAATGCCGCATGCCGCATAATACGAGCCACGTGCTTCCTCCGCGCAAGCCACACGAAGAACCAGCCGAGCAGCAGTACGGCCAGTGCTGCTGCAATCGCTATGTTGCGAGCATCATGCACATCATTCGGTTCGGGAGCCGGCAGAGGAATTGCCACACGATGCCCGGAAACCAACAGACGATGAGTGTTCACGCCATACGGGGTGCAGGTCATTAACGTGACGCGATCCTCGCCCTTCACAATCTTGAGCTGTGACGTGTCATTAGGCAGAATCACGGAAATGCGATCGACCTTGTATCCCAGTGTTTGCCCCATAACCTCAATGTAAAAGAAGTCGCCCTTCTTTACCTCATCGAGTCGCGTGAACATCATGGCCTCAACGAGACCACGGTGACCCGTAATCACCGAATGGGTGGACTCGCCGCCCACAGGCAGCGAAGTGCCATACAAATGCCCGGCTCCGGATGCCAAGGCTTCCTCAGAGGTGCCATGGTAAATCGGCAGATTGATTGATTGCTTGGGTACTTTGATTGTGCCCATTACTTCGTCGCCAGTATTCAGCAGCTTCTGATATTCGGTGTCCTTCTTGGACGCGGAATCCTCTCCGCTGGCCTGCGAGCCACCTTGTGCTCCTGAGAACGGATCCACTGCTTCACCCAAAATAGGCTGGCCTGATTCCGCAAGCTTCTTGTTGTACTCATGAGCGGCTTTGAGCGCATCATCAGCTTGCGGGTATGGCCAGTTCGCTACGTTCTGGGCGCTGGTGGCCGCGGTTTTCGCAAGCTCCATACCGGATTGGAATTGCAGTGCCAGGGGGAAGCATGCCACGGCGAGTGCTGCAATAAGCAGCAGGATGGTAATCAGACGCATTATTAGAAGATTGCGCCTCAATCGGCGACGCTCAGCCGCTATATCAGCAGTATCCATCGCCTCATTGAATGAAGTGGGCGTGAACGTCTGCTGTTGCTGGTCTGCCTCGGTTCTGCTCGCGGTAGCCGCCTCACGCGTGTGCTGCATTGTGTGCTTATGCTGCAATGCCATCGCTGAGCCTCCCCTTGTATGTGCAGTCTGCTGCAGTCGTTCGCCACGTTACTCTGTGCCAAAGTCGTAGCGCAAACCCCGTAGCTCTCCGCAAATCTCGTACACACCCCCGATATTGCGTCTATAAACCCCCGAATAGATAGGGCTGTGTTGACCTTGCGACTGGCGCTTTGTTTAGCGGCCCATCAATTCAGTTGGCTGATTGCAATACCGAATGCCCACGAAAGACACTGATTAAAGAATCGATATAGGGGGTAAATACGCTAGGAGGGTAAAACTGCAAATGCCCAGTATTCGATTGACTGAAACCCGGGCTCAGAGCATCGAGTGACAGAACATAACAAAAGGTCCGGTTGCGAGGTGCTGCAACCGGACCTTTGAGAGAAGGAGAGAGGAAGAAGAAAGGGGTTCAATTATAGTTGTGGGGTTTGCCGGCCGGCTGGCGTTTGCTGCGGTCAATCGCCTGCCTTCCGGGAGTGTGCCTCGCCGGTTCGCTGGGCCTGCGGTCCGCGATCCTTGTCGGATCGTTTTCCTTGGGCTTTGCTTGCCGGTAGTTCTTATATAAGCCGGCGAACCTGAGCGGCTTGATGCGTTTGTCTCAAAACCCCAGAGCAATCACCTGAAAGAATCTTGAGAATTGATTTCCTCAGTAGACTCCGTATTTTCGACTACTGCATAGAGCTACTGCACAGTACTACTGCACAGGGCAGCTGCACAGTGGTACTGGATGCAGGCTAGGCAGTAACGCTTACTGTGCAGTATTGCTTGGTGCTTGTGGAGTGGGAGGAACTGGCGCAGACAGCGACTGCTGCGGTGGCTGTGGCTGCGCATATTGTGCAGGTGCAGCATATGGTTGCTGGGTATATTGCTGAGCGTATTGTGGCGCAGCCGGATTGGGCTGCACGGGTGCGGCCTGCGCTTGAGCACGTGCCTGCGCAGCTTCTTGGGCTTCCTCTTCCTCAGCTTTCTTCTTGGTGAAGAAATATTGCGCTACGCCAATAACCAAGATGAGAACGATCCACAGCAATGCCTTCCCAAGCTCGTCGGAGAGCACGCCAAGAATCAGCAGCAGCACGCAAAGCCCGATGATAAAAGGCATCATCTTTTTGGTGCGGCGGAACCTGCCCCGGTAATTCATGCTCCAGTAGTTGAATGAATGATCCTTCTTGCCGGCCATCGTGGCCTCCTTGCTGCTGGGTGGTGCGTCGATTGCAACCTCCACGACGTACTTTAACGGTACGGCGCATGGGCGTGCTATGGAATACGACAAGCCGGGAAACTACGTAAGTTCATGCAGTATTCATGCTGCGTGCTGTCGCTCGTAGCGGCTTGGGATGTCTCTCGTGCCTCATTCCGGGGAATGCGCCGCGTAGTGGGTGCAATTACGCCGCATTCCGGGTATTGCGTCGCAAACGGTATGTTTCATGGTATGTTCCACGGCGCATTTCCCGGAATGCGGTGCGTGAGGGGCGGTTATGCGGCGCATTTCCCGGAATGCGGTGCGTGAGGGGTGGTTATGCGGCGCATTTCCCGGAATGCAGTGCGTGAGGGGTGGTTATGCGGCACATTTCCCGGAATGTGGCGTGCGAGGGGCGGTTATGCGGCGCATTTCCCGGAATGCAGTGCGTGAGAGGTGGCTGTGCAGCACGTGAGAGGCGGCTGTGCAGCGTAAAACGTCCGCATGATGGGTGTGCGTCCATGTGGCAACGCTAACAATCCTTATAATCGTGCCGCTTACGTAGAATGAAGCGCAAAACCCGGGATGGTGAGCGGTACCGAAATATCGGATGAGCCTACCGTCCGCAGCCGAGAGAAGAACGAAGGACAACAGTGGCTCTCATCGTGCAGAAGTACGGCGGTTCGTCGGTCGCCGATACCGATTCGATCAAGCGTGTGGCCAAGCGCGTTGTTGAGACGGAGAAAAAAGGCAACAAGGTGGCCGTAGTGGTTTCCGCTATGGGCGACACCACTGACGACCTCATCGATCAGGCCTTGAGCATCGACTCCAATCCGCCTGAGCGCGAGATGGATATGCTCATGACCGCAGGTGAGCGTATCTCCATGAGCCTGCTCGCCATGGCCATTCACGCCGAAGGTAGCCGCGCGCACTCCTTTACCGGTCAGCAGGCTGGCTTCTTCACCGATGCTCGTTACGGTGCTGCCCACATCAAGTCGGTCAAGCCGGATCGTGTGAAGAACGCGCTTTCTCTGGGAGACATCGCCATTGTGGCAGGCTTCCAGGGCATCAACGCCAAGGGCGATGCCACTACGCTCGGCCGCGGTGGTTCGGATACTTCCGCAGTGGCTCTTGCTGTGGCTCTCGGCGCTGACATCTGCGAGATTTACACCGATGTGGATGGCATCTTCACCGCCGACCCGCGCATTGTGCCTGCCGCACGCCGCATTCCGGTAATCGATTACGATTCCATTCTCGAAATGGCGTCCTGCGGCTCCAAAGTGCTGGCACTGCGCTGCGTGGAATATGCTCAGCGATTCAACATGCCGCTGCACGTGCGCTCTTCGTTCTCGCATCGTCCGGGCACATTGGTGGTGCCGGAGGGTGTGGATCCTCGCACGCTGCCGAATATCGACTGAGTTCGGCCGATTGGTTGCATCGGCCTGCGGTCAATCATCACGATTCGCATAAGACCTAAGTAAACGTAACAACTGCAAACAAGACAAGGTAAGACATGACTGAAGAAGAAGCGAAGTCCATGGGAGAGCTGTTCCCCGATCTTGGCCCTGAGGCTCCGGTAATTTCCGGCATCGCCCACGACCGTTCTGAAGCGCTCGCCACTGTTCGTGGCGTGCCGAACGAGCCGGGTATGGCTGCCAAGGTGTTCACCGAGCTCGCCAGCGCTGGCGTGAACGTGGACATGATTGTGCAGGCTGGCGCATCTGTGGGAACTGCTGATATTTCCTTCACTGTTCCGGAGGCTGCGGTTAAGCAGGTGCAGGATACGCTGCTCGATAAGCAGGAGGAGCTGGGCTACCATTCCTTCGACATCAACACCAACGTGGGCAAGGTGGCCGTGGTGGGTGTCGGCATGAAGACCCACTCCGGTCTGGCCGCCAAGTTCTTCCGCGCGCTGAGTGCTAAGGACATCAACGTGCTGATGATCTCCACGTCCGAGATTCGTATCGCTGCTCTTGTGCCGCTTGATCAGCTCAACGAGGCTGTGAAGGCTCTGCACACTGCGTATGGCCTCGACGCCAAGCAGATTGAAGCCGTGGTGTACGGCGGCACCGGCCGCTGAGTTTGCACGGATATCCGGTTAACTTCACCTGCATATCCGCGGTACAGCATACGAAAGCCCTCCATATGGAGGGCTTTCTTGTAAAGCATTACTTCTTGGTGATGTAGCCGAGTGCCTTGAGCATTTCGGCGCATTCCAGAGCGCCGCCGGCGGCGCCGCGCAGGGTGTTGTGCGCGAGGCCCACGAACTTCCAGTCGAAGATGGAGTCCTCACGCAGACGGCCGATCGAGACGCCCATGCCGCCTTCGTAATCCACGTCCAGCTTGACCTGCGGGCGATCATCCTCGGTCAGGTACTGGATGAAATGCTTCGGCGCATGCGGCAAGCCCAGCTCGGCAGCCTGAGAAGTGTAGTTCACCAGACGGTCGATGAGCTCTTCCTTGGTGGCCTTCTTACCGAAGTTCAGGAACACGGTTGCGGTGTGGCCGTTGAGCACAGGCACGCGAATGCACTGTGAGGTGATCTTCAGCGGACCGTCAAACGGCACGATTTCGCCGAGTTCGGCATCCACGTGGCCGAACACCTTCAGCGGTTCCTTCTCGCTCTTGGCTTCCTCACCGGAAATGAACGGGATGATGTTACCCACCATCTCAGGCCAATCCTTGAACGTCTTACCTGCGCCGGAGATGGCCTGATACGTGCTCACCACCACTTCGCGCGGCTCAAATTCCTTCCAGGCAGCCAGGGCTGGCGTGTATGCCTGAATCGAGCAGTTCGGCTTGACGGCAATAAAGCCGCGGGTAGTGCCGAGACGCTTGCGCTGATGCTCGATCACCGCAAAATGCTCTGGGTTGATCTCCGGCACCACCATCGGCACATCCGGAGTCCAACGATGAGCGCTGTTGTTGGAGACCACAGGAGTCTCAGTCTTGGCGTAACGCTCTTCAATGGCGCGAATCTGATCCTTGGGCATGTTCACGGCGGAGAACATGAAATCAACGCCACCGGCAACCGCTTCGGCATCATCGCCGTCCACAACCACCATATGCTTGGCGTATTCTGGCATAGGCGTTTCCATCTTCCAACGGTCGCCCACGGCCTCTTCGTAGGTCTTACCGGCGCTGTGTGCGGAAGCGGCAAGGGTGACCACCTCAAACCACGGGTGATTCTCAAGCAACGTCACGAAACGCTGACCCACCATACCGGTGGCGCCAAGAATGCCGACCTTCAATTTTTCGGACATGATTACCTTCTGGGTCCAAGGAACAGGATTGATTCGCACGGCCGCGCAGTGTAGCTACGCAGTGCAACTAAGCAGTGCGGCTCCACAGTGCAGTCGGACACGGGTCAATATTGTACGGAATCTCAGCAGTTCCGGTGCCGTGTTTCCCATATGATGATGGCACCTGTGCCGCCACGTTGCTAGTCTGGTAGCCATGTCTATTGCATCAGTAGAGGCGCAAAAGCAGCTTGATCGTATCGTGGCTCTCGGCTACCCGGATGTGGCGGATATGTCTGCCGCCGCATTTCGTGCGCTGGCCCGCCCGCTTATTGGCGCACTCGAGCATTCTGATCTTGGCTCGAATATTCTGCTGGTGCCGACCCGCGAGCTGGTTTCGCCTGAATCGCTGATCGCTCGAACCTCCATCAATCGCATGGCCGGCTTTACCACGATGCCGCCGCGCGATATCGCCAGCTTCCTGCCCGTCAGCGGCTTCACTCCGCCTGAAGGCCCGTTCTATTTGGTGGTCGATCCGCACACTGGAACTTGCTATGTCAATCGTGAGCCGGATGTGGCTCGTAAGCTGCTTGATTCCGATGATCGCCTGCCGCTCACGCTCGAGGAGGGACTTGCCATCGCCACCCAGCATCCGGAATGGTTGATGGTCAAGAATGGCTTCAATCTGTTGGGCTCCCGTTCTGCAGATGGCCGCGTGCCGAGCATTTGGATGAGCCAGAATGCGCCGCGTCTCGGCGCTGTGTGGCCGAATTCTCGCCACACGTGGCTTGGTAACGCCTACTGCGCCGCCCGCCGCGGAGTCAGTCTCTTCCGTTAAAGAAAGCAAGGCCTGCTCATAAACCCTTGTGCTGCATAAGGTGCGCCTCTCCCAGAGATTAGACATCAGACGTCTGATGATAGTAGGATAGGTATGTCAAGGCACCAGCATTTCAAGGAGGAAACTAGCATGCCTTCATTTGTCGTGGGCGCGTATGCGTCGCTTCCTCAAGGGCGGGAAGCCCAAGAGGACTATTACAATCTGCTCGGCCGGCAGCCGTGGATTGCCGGTACCGAGCTACCGTTCCCCGGTGATTTTGCGGAAACCGCAGGCCGCATTTGGATGGCAGGTATTTTGCCTGCGCATTGGCGGGGCAATACCATCACCGTTATTCCCGGAACCATGCAGCACGTATGGAAAGACCCAAACTTCGGCCTCGCCAGCCCCAACGAAGATGGCCGAGCCGCAGCGCTCGCCATGCTGAAGAAAGTGCGGAATGCGCTCGCTGACTTCACGCAATGGCGCGGAAGCCAAGATGTGCGATTCGTCGAAGTGCACTCCGCCCCCACGGCGGCGGCCAGCAAGGACGCTATGGCCGCCTCACTGGAAGAGCTTATGCAGCTGGACTGGTCCGAGGCGTCGCTGGTTATCGAGCATTGCGATAAGTATGTGGAGGGTCAGAAGCCGGAAAAAGGATTCCTGCCCATCGAAGACGAAATCGAGCTATGCCGCGAGGCTGGTATTGGCTTGACCGTGAATTGGGGCAGGTCTGTGGTGGAGGGGCGCACTGCCGCTACCGCCGTTGATCATGTGCGCAAAGCCGCTCAGGCCGGCGTGCTGAGTGGTCTTATGTTCTCTGGGGCTGGTCCTGAGGAAACTCAGTATGGCTACGGTTGGATTGACGGGCATCTGCCGATGAGTCCGGACGAGCCTACCTCGCTGATGGATGCTGCTGCGATTGCGGATACTGTGCGCGCTGCTGGCGAGCAGGAAACTCCGCTCGACTATATGGGTGCCAAAGTGTGTGTGCCAAAGAATGCGACGCTTGAGGAAAGGCTCAGCTATCTGGAGCACATTTACGATGCGGTGGCTGATGCGACAGCCGAGACATCAGCCAAGGCGGGCGATGCATGAGCACATATCTATCGTTTGATATCGGCGGCACCAAAGTCGCCTCAGGATTTGTAACCTTACCGCAGCCGCTCAATGGCGAGCAAGAGCCGGTAGTAACGAATCGTTGTGAAATTCCAACTGAAGCATCGCGCGGTGGCGATGATCTCAAAGCTCGTATTGTGGCGCTCGCTGCTCAGCAGCTGGAGCGTGCATCTGCCGAAGGCATAGCAATCGCAGGCATTGGTATTGCGGCGGCTGGAGTGCCGGATAGCGAAACCGGCGTGATTGTCTCCGCCACTGATATTCTGCCCGGTTGGCGCGGCCAGCATATCTATGATGCGTTTGCTGAAATCACCGATCTGCCAGTGCGCATGATTGGTGATGTGGGCGCGCATGGTCTTGGCGAGGCGAGCTATGGCGCAGGCCGCAACAGTGACGTAGTGCTCTCAATCGGTGTGGGTACTGGCATCGGCGGGGCGATTGTGATGCATGGTGAACTATTCACCGGTGCACACGGTGTTGCCGGCCATGCTGGACATGTGCCAAGCGCGCTCGGGCAGGGATTCCTCTGCTCATGCGGCACTCGCGAAGGGCATATTGAACCGGTGGCATCCGGTACGGGATTGAAAGATCTCTACAACCACCGTTGTGAGGAACTCAGTGCAGCTGATAAGCCAGCGCCGGTTTCCAGTGGTGCTGAGGTGGCTTCGCGTGCCGCAGCGGGGGAGCAGCTGGCTTGCTCGGTGCTGGCCGACAGTGCTCATGCGCTCGGTGAATGCATCGGCGGCATGGGTAACCTTATCGATCCAGATGTGATTGTGATTTCCGGATCGGTGGTAAAGGCGGGAGCACTGTGGTGGGATGCGTTGCGCGCCGGATTTACGGATTCGGCATTGGCGTTGGTCAAGCCCACCCCGCTTGTCGAAGGCGAACTGGGCGGTGACGCGCCACTTATCGGAGCGGCCGCAGCCATAGACCGATATGTGCGAGCGAATCATATGGAACCGAGCAAGGCATAGGAATAAAAAGAGCAAAGGAGCAAGACTATGCATCAGGCAATCGAGCGTATTAAAGGCGGACTGGTGGTGAGCTGCCAGGCGTATCCCAATGAGCCGCTGCGTCACCCGGAAACAATGGCGCAGATGGCTATGGCTGCTGTGCAGGGCGGAGCGGTGGGCATCCGCTGCCAAGGCCTGGCTGATATCGCGGCTATCAAAGGGCAGGTAAGCGTGCCGGTTATCGGCATTTGGAAGGACGGCGAGGAAGGCGTGTACATTACGCCGACGTTGCGTCACGCCAGGTGCTGCGCTGCCGCCGGAGCGGATATTGTTGCTATTGATGCGACCGGCCGCCCGCGCCCAGATGGATTGACGTATGCGGATACTGTGCACGCGCTGCATGATGAGGGTGTGCTGGTGATGGCTGACTGCGGCAGCTTTGCTGATGCTGAACGCGCTGTTGAAGCCGGCACGGATATTATTTCCACCACGCTATCCGGGTATACGGGTGACCGTCCGAAAACCGATGGTCCGGATTTCGAACTGCTCGGCCAGATGATTGCGGCATTCCCTGAGGTTCCAGTGCTGTGCGAGGGCCGTATTCATACGCCTGCGCAACTGCATCAAGTGATGGAAGCCGGCGCATGGGCTGCCGTGGTAGGCACCGCAATCACTCATCCCACAAGTATTACTCGCTGGTTTGTGGCACAGCTCTGATTATCTATGCGATGAGCCAGCAAATTGTCTGATGTCTGATTTCAACACTCCGAGTTTGAAATCAGACATCAGACGTCTTATCATTAAGAAAGTTCGACGACGACGTCAAGGGTTCTCGACTGGACCTCCACCCGAGAGATCGGAATGGTGAGCAACCCACAATCACAAATCACATGACATAAGGAAAGGAACCGTCTCGGTTCGAACGATGGTCCGATATTCACTCAACGACGAGGAGAACACATGATCAGGAGAAATGGAAAGTTCAAGGCTGCCATGGCGGCAACCGTTGCGGGCCTCATGCTGCTCGCCGGATGCGGCGGTGGCGGTAGCACCCAAGGCGCGTCGAACACAGGCACATCAGTTGCTGACACCATTACGGCGCAAGTCGCATACGCAACCCGCGATTTCTCGCCATCCACCACATCCAGCGCACTCGCCATGGCCGGCAACTGGCACGTGACCGAACCGCTGTATGCACTCAACTACACGGATTATTCCGTATTCAACGCACTTGCAGCCGGTGAGCCGGAGCAGGTATCCGACACCGAATACGTGGTCACCCTGCGTGACGGAGCCAAGTTCTCCGATGGCACCGCAGTCACCGCCGACGATGTGGTTTCCTCCTACAAGCGCACCACCGCCGAAGGCAGCCTCTACATTTCCATGCTCGATTTCATCGATTCCGTGGAAGCCAAGTCGGACACTGAAGTGACCTTCAAGCTCACTCGTGCATTCCCGATGTTCAAGCAGCGCCTGGCACTCATCCAAATCGTTCCTTCCTCGATGAGCGATGAGGACCTCAAGGCACAGCCGATCGGTTCCGGCCCGTGGAAGTACACCGAGATCACCGATCAGCAGGTCAAGTTCGACAAGAACGACCAGTACAACGGCGACTACCCTGCTCAGGCAGCACACATGGTGTGGAACGTGTCCGTCGATGACACCGCCCGCGTCACCGCAATGCAGGCCGGCAAGGTCGATGTGATGGAAATGGTGCCCGCCAACGCCTTCAAGACCCTTGAAGCTTCCGGCTCCGAGCTTGAAACCGTCCAGGGCTTCAACCTGCCGTTCCTCATGTTCAACACCAAGAAGGCTCCGTTCGACAAGAAGGAAGTTCGCCAGGCAGTCTTCTACGCCATCGACACCCAGAAGCTCATCGACAACCAGATGTCTGGCCAGGCCACTGCAGCCACCAGCTTCCTGCCGGAGAACTTCTCGAACTACCACAAGGCCAGCAACGTCTACACCAAGAACGTGGAGAAGGCCAAGTCCCTGCTCAAGGAAGCCGGCGTCACCGGTGAGCTGAACTTCACTCTCTACACCACCGACCACTCCTGGATCACTCAGCTGGCTCCGCAGATCAAGAACGATCTGGCCGAGATTGGTATGAACGTGGACATCCAGTCCATGGCATCCTCCGCTCTCTACCCGAACATCACCGACAAGGCAGATGCCGACTTCTCCATGGTCCTCGCTCCTGGCGATCCGTCCGTGTTCGGCAACGACCCTGACCTGCTGATGAACTGGTGGTACGGCGACAACGCTTGGACCAAGACCCGTACCTTCTGGAACGGTTCCGAAGGCTACACCCAGCTCCACGAGCTGATGGATCAGGCTCTGGCAGCCTCCACCGACGATGAGCGCCAGGACTACTGGAACCAGTGCTTCGACCTGCTCAGCGAGGAAGTTCCGCTCTACCCGCTGTTCCACCGCCAGACGACCACTGCCTTCAAGAAGGGCGTGTTCAAGAGCGTCGACGCCATCGGTTCGACCGGCATCAACCTCGTGAACGCCAAGCTCAACGAGTAAGTAGCCGCCGAGCAATCGTCCACAATCCACAACTATCACAGGCCCTCCCGTCCGCAGCGGGACATCTGAACGTCCGCGCGGCGGGAGGGCCTTGCCATTCTTGCACCACCTGACAAGGGAGTCCCATTGAATAACCTGCTACGCCTTCTTGGCAGACGACTGATCGCCTTGCCGTTCATGGCATTCGGAGTGACCTTGCTGGTCTACTTCCTGATGTCTTTCTCTCAGTACGACCCCGCCGTCGCGGCCCTCGGTGAAAACGCCACCCCGCAGGCGCTCGCCCAGTACCGCCATGAGATGGGCTACGATCGCCCCTGGTGGGAACAGTTCTTCTCCTACCTCGGCGGCCTGCTGCGCGGCGACCTTGGCGTCTACGGCGTCAACAAGGATTCGGTGAGCGGCCGTATCGCCACCGCATTCCCCATCACTCTCCAGCTGACCTTCATCGGCTTGCTTATCGCCATCGTTTTCGCTGTTATCTTCGGCGTGCTGGCAGCCCTTTACCGTGACACTTGGGTTGACCAAGCCATTCGCGTTGTTTCCATCATCGCCATTGCCACCCCGTCCTTCTGGCTCGGCGTATTGCTTATCTACGTACTGCAGATCAAGATGGCTTGGCTGCCTGGCGCTGGCGATTTGCCCGCCTTCACCCAGGATCCGGCCGGGTATATGGCCCGTATGGCTATGCCTAGCTTCGCGCTCGGCCTGCCGGTGGCCGGCTCCCTCACCCGTATTATCCGTACCTCCATGGTTGAGGAGCTGGATAAGGACTATGTGCGCACCGCCATTGGTGCCGGCGTGCCCAAGGGTGTGGTCGTGGCCCGTAACGTCTTCCGCAACGCTCTTATCACCCCGGTCACCATGCTCGGTATGAAGATCGGTTACCTCATGGGTGGCGCTATCGTCATCGAGGTCATCTTCGCGCTGCCCGGCATGGGTACCGCAATGTTCGACGGTATTAACAACAACCAGCCGACCCTCGTGCAAGGTGTGGCATTGGTCGTGGCACTGGCCTTCATGGTGGTCAATGTGATCGTCGATCTGCTCTATGTCCTCATCAATCCTCGAATCAGGACGGTGTGACGATGTTCGGAAGCAACAACGCAACCCGCGAATTCAGCAAACCCAATACCAAAGTCAAAGTCAAGCGTTGGTCGAGCATGAGCATCGGCACACGCATCTCCGTTATCGTTATCGCGCTGCTCGCGTTGGCCGCCATCTTCGCGTCCGTCGTAACCCCGCATAACCCGACTGAGATCACCATGAGCTATCAGGCCCCAACCGGCGACCACTGGTTCGGCACTGATAACCTGGGCCGTGATGTGTTCTCCCGCGTTATTTATGGTGCACGGTACTCGCTGGTTATCGGCCTGAGCTCCATCGCATTCGCTTTGGTGGTCGGTTCCATCATCGGTGCCATTGCAGCAGTGTCGCGCACTTGGGTATCCGAAATCATCATGCGACTGATTGATGTCGTGATGTCTGTGCCGACCATTGCACTCGCTGCAGTGTTCGTCTCCATCCTCGGCCAGTCGATGATCGGCATCATCATCTCCATCGGTGTGCTGTACGTGCCTCAGGTGGCTCGTATTGTGCGAGCGAACATCATCAGCGAATATGGCAAGGACTATGTGCGTGCGGTCATCGTTTCCGGTGCTCGAGCTCCATGGATTCTCTTCAAGCACGTCACGCGCAATATCGCCGCCCCGGTGATGGTGTTCACCACGCTGTCCGTGGCTGACGCCATCGTCTTCGAGGCCTCCCTGTCGTTCATCAACGCAGGCATTCCGGAGCCGACTCCGACCTGGGGTAACATTCTGTCTTCCGCAAAGGCAGGCGTGCTCTACGGCTACTGGTGGCAGGCCATGTTCCCCGGCTTGGCAATCATGATTACCGTGCTGTGCCTGAACATCCTGTCCGAAGGCATCACCGACGCCATGGTGGCCGCTCCTACCGCCCCAATCAAGCAGACTGAGGAAGGCAAGGAACTGAGCCGCAAGGAGGATCGCCTGCTGGTGGATCCGGTGGCAGCATATGCTGCTCAGAAGGAAAGCCTCGACAAGCGTCTGGAACAGCTGCGTGAAGCAGAGCTCAAGCGCAAGGATCGCTTCATTCCGCTGTCCACCGCCAAGCCGGTTATCGAAGTGCGCGATCTGTGCATCAAGTTCCCGCGCCACGGCGACGTGAACGTGGTCGATCACCTGTCCTTCGCGGTGCGCGCTGGCCAGACCATGGGCCTGGTGGGCGAGTCCGGCTGCGGCAAGTCCATCACCTCGCTCGCCATCATGGGCTTGCTCGACCCGAGGGCAGAAATCAGCGGTGAAATCCTGTTTGACGGCAAGAACCTTGTTGGTATGAGCCCCAAGGAGCACAATGCTCTGCGTGGCCACGAAATCGCCATGGTGTACCAGGACGCACTCTCCAGCCTCAACCCATCTATGCTCATCAAGGCACAGATGAAGCAGCTGACCAAGCGCGGCGGCACTCGCACTGCCGAGGAACTGCTCGAACTGGTGGGTCTCGACCCGAAGCGCACGCTGGAATCCTATCCGCACGAGCTTTCCGGTGGCCAGCGCCAGCGCGTGCTCATCGCTATGGCCCTGACCCGCGACCCGAAGCTCATCATCGCCGACGAGCCAACCACCGCACTTGACGTGACCGTGCAGAAGCAGGTTATCGATCTGCTCAACGAGCTGCGTGAGAAGCTCGGCTTCGCGATGATCTTCGTCAGCCACGATCTGGCACTGGTGGCCAAGGTCGCCCACTCGGTGACCGTTATGTACGCCGGCCAGGTTGTTGAGCAGGCCTCCACCAAGGAGATCCTTACCGATCCTCGCCACGAGTACACTCGCGGCCTGCTCGGTTCCGTCACCTCCATCGAGGCCGGACAGGGTCGCCTCCACCAGGTTCCCGGCACCGTGCCTTCGCCGGCCGACTTCCCGAAGGGCGATCGCTTCGCACCGCGCTCCTCGCACCCGGACCGCGGACTCGACATCCACCCGGTGATGAAGCGCGTGCCTGGCACTCAGCACATGGTGGCCTGCCTACCTGATGATCCGGATCCAGCACCGGCACCAGCCTTCACCTATGACTGGTTCGCGCCCACGCCAGAAGTGGCCGCTCAGGAGGCTGCGGAAGCCCTGAAGGGAGCACAGCGATGAACAACACAACCAACAACAACGAAACCCCAATCATCGAATTGCGGGACGCCGAAGTTGTGTTCACCACACGCGCCGGAACACTCTTCCACCCGAAGAAAGTGACGGCGGTTAACAAGGTGAACCTGAAGCTCATGCCCGGGCGCACGATCGGCATTGTGGGCGAGTCCGGCTGCGGCAAGTCCACCACGGCCAACGTGATGTGCGGCTTGCAAACCGTTACCGGTGGTCACGTGTTCTTCAAGGGGCAGGATGTGACCAAGCGCACTGCCAAGGAACGCATGGATATCGGCCGCGTGGTCTCCGTGGTGTTCCAGGATCCGGCCACTGCATTGAACGCTCGCATGAGCGTGCAGGACCAGCTCATGGATCCGCTCGTCGTGCATAAGCTCGGCAATGCGGCAGAGCGTCGCAAGCGCGCATATGAGCTCATCGACATGGTCGGTCTGCCGAAGTCTGCGCTGAACGCGTTGCCTGGTCAGCTGTCCGGCGGCCAGCGTCAGCGTGTGGCTATCGCCCGTGCACTATCGCTCAATCCTGATGCGATTATTGCTGACGAGCCGACTTCCGCACTGGATGTGTCTGTGCGTGCACAGATTCTCAACCTGCTGTCTGATCTGAAGAAGTCACTTGGCTTGTCGATGGTGTTCATCAGCCACGACATCCAAACGGTCCGCTATGTTTCCGAC
The DNA here is from genome assembly GCF_056357055.1 of Bifidobacterium sp. LH_416. Classification (NCBI taxonomy): domain Bacteria; kingdom Bacillati; phylum Actinomycetota; class Actinomycetes; order Bifidobacteriales; family Bifidobacteriaceae; genus Bifidobacterium; species Bifidobacterium sp. LH_416. The sequence goes on from NZ_JBKEVJ010000004.1 coordinate 247,088, forward strand.
GAAATTGTCGTAATGAATCACGGCACCATCGTCGAGCATGGCGAAGCCAAGGATGTGCTGAATAATCCGCAGGATGATTACACGAAACTGTTGCTGGGCGCAGCGCCGTCGCTGTTGCATCCAACGCCAGAAGAGTGCATCTGATCGATAGTCCACTACCAGAACTTTCAACAATAAGGAAACATCACTATGAACACCACTTTCCGCGGCGTGATTCCACCGGTCGTGACCCCATTGACCGCAGACCGCCAGCTCGACCGCGTCAGCTTCAAACGCTCCATTGATAGGCTTGTTGACGCTGGTGTGAACGGCCTGTTCTTCCTCGGTTCTTCCGGCGAAGTGGCCTTCAGCACCGACGCTCGCCGTCGTGAGATCATCGAAGCTGCCATCGAATTCACCGCCGGCCGTGTGCCAGTACTGATTGGCTGCATCGATACGGAAACCGAGCGCGTTATTGAGCATGCCAAGGTAGCTGCCGAACTCGGCGCCGATGCCATTGTTGCTACCGCACCGTTCTATGCGCTTGGTGGTCTACCGGAAATCGAGAACCATTTCCGACTGATTCACGAAGCTGTGGATCTGCCACTGTTCGCCTACGATATTCCGGTCTGCGTGCACGTGAAGCTGCCCGGCGATCTGCTGATTCGTCTCGGCCTTGACGGTGTGCTCACCGGTGTGAAGGATTCCTCCAACGACGACGTGTCCTTCCGCTTCCTGTGCGACGCCAATCGCAAGGCCGGCCATCCGCTGGTGCTGCTCACCGGCCAAGAAGTCGTGGTGGACGGCGCTTACATGGCCGGTGCAGACGGCAGCGTGCCTGGCCTGGGCAACGTGGAATGCACGGGCTATGTGCGCATGTGGCAGGCCTACGAATCCGGCGATTGGGCCACCGTGCGCACCGAGCAAGACAAGCTCGCCGCTCTGATGAACATTGTGAACGTGACCTCCGGCGTCTCCGGATTCGGAGCCGGCGTGGGTGCGTTCAAGACCGCTATGGCACTGCTTGGCGTGTTTGAAACCAATCAGATGCCCAACCCGGTACGCGCGCTGACCGGCGCGAACGTGGAGGCTGTGGCCTCGGTGCTGCGCGAATGCGGTCTGGAACCGGTGCGCACTGCCGAGGAAGTCAGCGCTTCCACTGCGGTCTGATTTGGTCTGATGTGATTTGGGTCTGATGTAATCGGACCCAAATCACAACCTCTCGCGAATCTATTTCTAACTTCATCTCGTCTCTTCTTTTTCCTCCTCCTTAACGAATGCGGGGCGAATCACTCGGAAAAAATTCCGGTGATTCGCCCCGCATTCGTTGTATTGAAGTGAGGATTGGCGAAGAGCCGATTACTCGTTGCCGTCGAGGATTCGCTGCTTCAGAATGGATTCGATTGGCTCGTAATGATCGATGACAGCGCGGCGGTATGCCTCAACATCGCCGGCCAGCGCTGCGTCGAGCATGCGACGGTGGGCTGATGCGGTGCGGTCAAGTTCGCTGGATACTGGCAGTCCGAGCTGGGGGAGTACCGCCATATGAACCAGCCACAATGAACGGACCATCTGCTTGACAATGGTGTTGTCCAATGAGTCGAGAATGCCCATATGGAAGTCAATGTCGAGCGCTAGGAACGTTTTGCCACCTTTGGCCGTTGCGGTCATGGAGTCGGCGAGTTCCATAAGATGCGGTTGTTCGGTGTTCGCCAGCGACGCCACCACTTCGTCGGCGCAGCCAAGGTCGAGGAATCGCCTCAATTGCACCACATCCTGCAGATCAGCGAAATTCTTGCCTACGGACACCATGGAACGGAAGGCCAGTGTTTCCACCATCGGGTCCAAAGACAGTGACCCGACAAAGGTACCTTTGCCGTGTTCCACTTTGACGATGTTCAGAGCTTCAAGCTTGCGTACGGCCTCGCGCACTGAAGAGCGAGAAGCGCCAATGGTATCGCACAGTTGCGCTTCGGTGGGAAGCACGTCACCAGGCTGCAGGTGCTCGTGCAGAATATAGGATTTGATGGCGTCCATCGTCTCATCGCAACGGCTGCGCTGAGAGATAGCGGATGTGCCGCCCTGTAGTGATAGTCGAGCCAACAACGCCAGCTCTTGCTGGGTATAGGTATATTCCTCCGGGGCCTCGCCATTCTGCGGCTGGGCCGACTCCCCGGTCTGGTTCGGCGTCTCAAGTGCGGCCGGACCGGATGGGTTGCTCATGATACGCTCCTTGTCGTGTTCGTCCTTGCGGGGCCGTGACGTTGTTGTCGCGGTTGAGAAAAGCAGTTTCCCCGGTGGTATTGCCCACCACAATAGTGCGAAACGCAAAGGGAAACTAGGTTTTGCGCCTATTGCGATACGGGTTGGCCCGATAGAGGGTGCAACTTGTATTTCGGGGGTGTCTGTCGCTGGTTTACGGTTTGCCGACTACTTGCATGCAATGGTTGGTGTGCTGGGGTGCTCTGCATACTCGTCGTTGAGATGGCAAACATTAAGTTATCAGACATCAGACAACTCTATGGTATCATGAATGAAATATAGCCGCGCGGCCAATCTGTAATCCCGCATATTTCCGGAAGCAAAACGTGCTGTGCCGGTCCTGTGAATAGCGGGGCGTTCAACTGCACTCGCCCCTACACTGAAGAACCATGACAAGCTTGCGATTCCGCGAAGACGGCAGCTTCCGCGTGCTGCAAATGGCCGACGTACAAGACGGCCCTGATGTGCAAAAAGACACCATCCGCCTCATCCGTGAGGCCATCCGCAAAGCCGACCCTGACCTTGTGGTATTCACTGGCGACCAAATCCGCGGTTATGATCCCGCTTATATCGACACATTCCTGCGCCGCCGCGGCGAAGAACCTGGCGCTCGCGTGCGCGTAGTCACCGAAGTTGAAGCCAAGTTGCGTGGAATCAAGCGCCATGCCGAGTCGCAGTCCGCTGCGCAATCTGCTGCACAGCCTGCTGAGCCTACGATGGACGAGCTCATGGATCAAACTCGCGATAAAGTCCGCCGCACATTCGCCGGATTCCTCGGCCCGGTCATCGAGGCAAACGTACCGTTTGCTGCCACCTACGGTAATCATGATTTCCAGTGCGGCATCCTCGCGGATGAACAGGATGATATCTACCGCGAATTCCCCGGCTGCCTTAATCCAGAAGACAGCCTTGAACCTGGCACTTTTGCGCTACCGATTGAGTCATCCGATGGGTCCGGGCGCGTGGCCATGTCCGTCATGATGGTGAACTCGGGCGATTACGCCGCCGACACCGATGCGGCCAGTGAGCGCGAAAATGATGCACAATACCCCGCGTACGTAGTCAACTCACGCGGCCTTGATCTGGCTGATTCCGATGGCTACGGCACTCCTACGCCAGAAGCCTTGGAATGGTTGGGTGCAGTGCAAGATGAGCTTGGCGCTCGCAACGGCGACGGCAAACCGGTGCCGGCCATCGCCTTCCAGCACATTCCGCCGCAGGAGTTCTACGACTGCCTCAAAGAGGTGCCCGCGTGGACTCCGAACGCCGTGGAAGGCGCACGCTCGCACGCCGGCCACTGCTATGTGCTCAATCACGAAGTGTGCCGCCCGGGCTCTCGTCTTGGCGAAGCCATCGGCTGTGCGGACGAAAACGTGGGGGAAGTGGCTGCACTTACCGCAGCTGGCGGATACTTCGCGCTGTTCTGCGGCCACGACCATAAAAACGCGTTTGTGGGCCATGTGCACGGCATCGATTTAGGCTACGCGCCCACCTGCGGATTTGAATGCTATGGCCCGAAGTCCCGTTACCGCGGCATTCGCCTGTTCGAATTCCATGAAAGCAATCCGGCCGGCTACGTGACCCGCATGCTCACTTGGGGTGAACTCGTCGGCCGCTACTCCAGCAACGAGGTACGCGTCTGGTTCGAGGATCATTGCATCACCGGTGCCATCAGCGCTCGCAATGAACTGCGCCGCCCGCAGGTATTCGCTGTGCTCGCCGGAGCAGTCAGCCTGGGCTTTGTGGCGATTATCAAATCATTGATGAAAAGCGCTCGATAACCCAGCTCAAACCGCCGCAATGTGCCGAATCCGCCACAATACGGCGGTTTTCGCGGGTGTTGCCCTCGCTGGCTTGTAGTATGTTTCGTGCACATTAACAAAGCCGCGAAGCTCTTGACAAACCATAGGAAACGAACTTCGCGTACATCAATAGAAAAGGAGGAACGATGGGTCAGGATCAATCATCCGTTTTTGATCTCGCAGCGGTTGCCGCAGCGTCCAATGGGGGTAATAATGACCCGCTGCTGCCTCCGGCACGATTCATCGGTGATCCGCAGAAGCCGAGCCGCATGCCGTACAACAAGTACGTGGCATACGACAAGCAGGTCCCGTTTGATTACCCGGAGCGTACGTGGCCGGGTAAGCGACTGCAGCGCGCACCGCGCTGGTGCTCTGTGGATTTGCGCGACGGCAACCAGGCACTCGTCAACCCGATGGATTCCGAGCGTAAGCTGCGCTTCTGGAATCTCCTGGTCTCCATGGGATTCAAGGAGATCGAGGTAGGCTTCCCGTCCGCTTCTGAGACTGATTTTGACTTTATTCGCATGCTCATCGAGCGTGAGCTGATTCCGGACGATGTGACCATCGTGGTGCTCACCCAGTGCCGCGAGCACTTGATTCGCCGTACGTACGAGGCACTGAAGGGTGCCAAGCGTGCCATCGTGCACTTCTACAACTCCGTGTCTGTGCTGCAGCGCGAAGTCGTGTTCCGCAAGAACAAGGAAGAAATCAAGAAGCTCGCCACGGACGCCGCCGAACTGTGCAAGGACCTCGAATCCGAAGCCAAGGGCATCGACCTGTACTACGAGTACTCGCCGGAATCCTTCACCGGTACCGAGCCGGAGTACGCAGTCGAGGTGTGCAACGCTGTGATCGGCGTGATTAAGCCCACCCCTGAACATCCGATGATCATCAACCTGCCGGCCACCGTGGAAATGACCACGCCGAACGTGTTCGCCGACGAAGTGGAGTACGTGTCCACTCACTTGGACGATCGCGATGCTGTGGTGCTGTCCCTGCATCCGCACAACGATGAGGGCATGGGCGTTGCCGCCACCGAGCTGGCTGTGCTCGCTGGCGCTGATCGTGTGGAAGGCTGCTTGCTGGGCAACGGCGAGCGTACCGGCAACGTGGACCTCGTCACGCTGGGTCTCAACATGCTGACCCAGGGTCTTGACCCGCAGCTGGACCTCTCCAACGTGCCGGAAATCCGCAAGACCGTTGAGTACTGCAACCAGATCAAGATTTCCGAACGTCACCCGTACGCCGGCAACTTCGTGTTCACCGCCTTCTCCGGCTCCCATCAGGACGCCATCAAGAAGGGTCTCGAGGCTCGTCAGGTGGCCGCCGAGCGCGCTGGTGCCGATTTGGACAACTTCATTTGGCTCGTGCCGTACCTGCCGATCGATCCGAAGGATATCGGCCGCACCTACGAGGCCATCATCCGCGTCAACTCCCAGTCCGGCAAGGGCGGCATGGCCTACCTGCTCAAGACCAACCACAACCTTGACCTGCCGAAGCGCCTGCAGGTGGAATTCGACAAGATCGTGCAGAAGTACGCGGACGACACCAAGAAGGAAGTCAAGGACGAGGATATCTGGCGTCTGTTCAAGGACGAGTACCTGCCGGTCGAGCAGTCTGGTATGACTGCCGCTGGCGTGGTCGTGGGCGATACTCACGACGCTTCGCTCGCTCCGTGGGGCCGCTTGAAGCTGCTCAAGGTGGCTATCAGCTCCGGCGAAGACGGTTCCGATACTGTGCTCAAGGCTCGCCTGCTCGATCGCGGTGTGAACGTGGGCGTGGATGAGCCGGTGGAGCGCGAGGTTTCCGGTATGGGCAACGGTCCGATTGCCGCCTTCCTCAACGCCATCTCCAACTTCGGCGTGGATGCCTCCGTTATGGACTACGTGGAGCACACGATGTCCGTGGGCACCAACGCTATGGCAGCCTCCTACGTGGAATGCCAGGTTGGCGAGGCCGATGATGCACAGATCGTTTGGGGTGTGGGTATCGATTCCTCCATCACCACCAGCGCACTGAAGGCCATCATCTCCGCCATCAACCGCTCCCGCCGCGCACGCTGACCCTCCTTCTGGCTCCCCTTGTCAGGGGAGCTGGCGGCGAAGCCGACTGAGGGGTAGTCATCAGCGGTAAGGTCAATACGGCTATAGCCGCATAAAACCCAATGTGGGCTCCTTGCAAAATCTGCAAGGAGCCCACAGTCATATATGCAGCAAAATCGGTTTAAGAATTACCTCCGGTCGAGCTGCCATCCCCTGTTCCGGTGTCGCCACCGGAATCGGAGCCGCTGCTGTTGCCGCCTCCGGATTCGTCGCTTCCACTCGAGCCGCCCGACGAATCCGTACTCTCGTTGCCATTACTGCTATTGGAACTATTGGAGCTGTTCTGGCATGCAGCTGAGCTTGGATTCGTGGAACAATCCGGAGTAGAAGACTGGCTGTTCGATCCAGTGCCGGAAGACGACGAGGAATTGCCCTCGGTAGTGGACTGCTGGCTATTGCTGGACGAGTCAGAGGACGATGAAGAACCGCTGCCCAAGCCCCACGTGCCATCAGGTCCGCCGATTTTACCGGTGTCCTTAGGCGTGGTGAACTGCTCAACTGCAGTGCCCTTCAACGCCTGAGACATATATTCAGTGAACAAATGTGCCGGATATCCGGTAGACGTCACGCCATAGCCGCCGAAAGCGGGCACAACCTGCGGATTACCGTCAGCATCCGGGTTCCAAATAGCCCACACATTCATCAAACTTGGCGTATACCCCACGAATGAAGCGGCAAGCTCATCATTCGCAGTGCCGGACTTACCGGCCACCTGGCGGCCGCCGAGCGCGCGAGACACACTAGATGCAGTACCGGTGGTTGTAGTGCCGAGCATAGCCTTCTGCACAAGCTCGCAATCGTTGGCATCGAACACTTTCTTATTCTCACTAGGCGCTTTGTACAGGTTCTTACCATTCGAATCAAGCACCTGAGACACCATGTGCAGCGTATTTTTCACGCCATTATTAGCGATAGTCGAGTGTCCCTGAGCCAAATCCCATACAGTCAGCGCGTTGATGCCCAGCACGTTGTACGGCGAAGTCTCATCAATATCGCCGGTAATGCCTGCCTCATGTGCGATCTTTGCTGTGCGTTGCGGAGTCAGATGTTCGTTCACATTCATGAACACTGTGTTCACTGAGTTCGCAGTGGCCTGATAGAGGTTGATATTGCCCCAGTTGATGTTCAACGCATTATTGACTTCCGCGGAAATACCGGAGAAATGCTGATGCGAGTTGCCGTTGAACTTCGTATCGAAGCTCACGCCCTCCTGAGCTGCGCCAAGTAGCGCGAACGGTTTCATAGTTGAGCCAGGCTCGAATACTGCCTGATTAGCGTTGTTGAGCGGCTTTGTCAGATAATCAGAACCGGCGTAAATACTTACCACGGCACCGGTTTTTTGCTCCACTGCGATGCCACCAACCTGCAAGGTATCTGGCATGCCATTGACGCGCGCGTCGCCCACAGACTGCATAACATCCTGTTTGGCTTTATCAATGGTGGTGACGATCTTGTAGCCGCCGGTATCCAAGTCTTCCTTGGTGAAGGCCTTGGAATCCACCAATTCCTGGCGCACCATGGTGAGCAGATAGCCGTTGGGCCCCTGATACTCATTCTGTTGCGCTACCGCAGCGGTCTCCGGGAAAGCGGCTGCCTTACGTTCTTTGGCGGTAATGTATCCGTCTTCCTGCATGATGTTCAGCACGCGCTTGAATCGCTGCTTGGCAATATTTGGGTTGTCGGCCGGATCCCATGTGGAAGGCGCTGGAATAATGCCCGCAATCATCGCAGCTTCAGACAGCGTCAAGTCCTTGGCATCCTTATTGAAGTAGGCTTTGGCGGCTGCCTGAATGCCGTACGAATTACGGCCCAGATAAATCGTATTCATGTAATTGCACAGCACTTCTTCCTTAGATTCAGTTTGTGCAATTTTGATAGCCAGAATCGCCTCGCGAGCCTTGCCCGCGTACGTGGTGGTTTCGCCGAGATAGTAGCGTTCAGCGTACTGCTGGGTAATAGTAGAGCCACCTTGGCGGGTTCCCGTGGTCACATTGTTCAGGAATGCGCGGGCGATGCCTTTTAAGTCGATGCCTTTATCCGTATAGAATGTGCGGTTTTCGGATGCCACGATGGCGTTGCCGATGTAATCCGGCAAGTCGGTGCAGGAAATAATCTCACGATTCTGCTCTGCATATGAGCCGATGGCGGTAGTGCCGTCCGAGTAATACACCGTGGTTTTCTCTGCCAGCGCGAATTTTTCCGGCTGCGGCACTTCGGTGGTGGCGTACAGGTATGCGAATACGCCGATGCCGGTCAGAATGCCTAGGCCGAGAAGGCCGAGGAAAATCCGAAGAATCCACTTCAATACGCGATGCTTGCCGTTGCCGCCTTTTTTCTTATGATTGCGGCGGTGGCTGGTGCTGTGGCTGCCGGCGGTCTTGCTTTGTGTGGTGCGCGGTTTGCGAGTGGCGGGGCCATTGCTGCCGGCACGTGCGCGACGTTGATATGAAGCCATGCATGACACCGTAACCATGGGTGCTGAAAATAGAGCTAATTTTTGGGTGATTTCCACCTTGGGCGGAGTGTATTTGCGCCGAATTCTCACAAATTTGATGATTGAACGATGCCTGCTGAAAGGCTGCTGGACGCTGGCTGAAGGCATGGGAGTTGTGGGTGAGTTGTGGGTGGAGTTGTTGATGAAGCCGCTGGTGGAGTTGCGATAGTCCACGCATGTCTTTACACTGAACAAAGCCTCCACGCGGCGCTATGTCACCCAACTCCCCCAGGGCAGGAATGCAGCAAGGGTAAGTGGCCTCTTGCGGGTGCGTGGGGGTTTTCTATTTCCTCGCCTCTCTTTCGCATGTGCTGCGCATTGTGACTTTGTACATCGATTAGCTCGCCCACTAGCGTCTGTTTGTGCGGATTTGGCCCTGAGCCACGACTCTTACACGCCACTGTCCGGGGCGCGGCCGTACAGTCATGGGTATGAATGACGCACAGCATCCTGTAATTCGCGATCCGCACGCGCCTGCAAACATGGTCGGCTCTATTGATTCGATTGATTCCGCGGTCCACGATCCGTTGGCGGCGCTCGGCCCAGTATCGAGCCCGGCTCGCAATACCGACGACGCGGATATGTTCGATCATAGATTGAGCGATGATCTTGACCGAGGTCTTGCCCGACTTGATCCGCTGACCGTTCGCCCGCGCATTTCCAGCCGCGTGCTGTGCGCAGTGTTCGGCGTGCTGTTGATTCTGGTCGCATTCGGTATTTGGTGGCTGTGCGTCTACACCGAAAACGGTCAGTCGTATGACGAAATCGTGTGGAGCCAGCTGCCCGCCCATGTGCCGGTCTGGATATCAGGCGTGATTTACGCGGTGGCGCAATCCTGGCTTGTTATTGCAGTGAGCTGTGTGCTTGGCGGCATTGGCGTGATTATTGCCTTGGTGCGTCGCCGCTGGTGGCTGGTCGGGCAGATGGCAGTATTTGCTGCAGTGTGCCTTGCCGTCACCCAAATCAAACAGCTGCTGCCGCGCCCGTTCATCATTCAGACCGACTCACCGGTCGCTAATTCCGCGCCTTCCGGCCACACCATGCTGGCTGCAGCCAGTGCAGTATTGCTGCTGATTGCCGTGCCGCGAGCCGCGCGTGCGCTGGCCGCTGTAGTCGGCGGCATCTGGTCGGTACTGGTAGGCGTATCAGTGATGGTGGGGCAGTGGCACCGCACATCGGACGTGCTGATGTCGATTCTGCTGGTCGCGGGCCTGGCTTTGATTACATTGGCATTCACGCGCACCTCCGGCATGGATGATCCCGGCCGCCGCGTCTCCTCAGTGAGCGTGCAGATTGCAGGCAGTGTGCTGATTACTGGCGGATTGCTGCTTCTGGCGTACAGCGCGTACGTGATTTGGCAGGTACTGCCGGGCTTGAATATCGAAGCTTCCTGGTCAGTAGAGGGTGCCATTGTCAGTGCTGTGGTGAGTGTGTCTGGTATTGCCGCGCTCGCATTCGGTTTGTTGCTGGCGCTGCGCCATATTACTGCAGCACCGCTGAGCCGACTCGGCTTGATCGGTGCGCCGCCTGCACCGCCAGCGCAGCCGAAGTAATACCCAGAAGTACTGCCAAAGATGCTGAAAACAGCGTATTTGGCCGTCAACCGGCCGCAAATTTGGCAGTTGAGCATAAACCATGAGTATTATGACGCCAGAAACACCGTGCGTTTCAAGGAGATATAAGGAGAGGGCATGGCTACCAAGCTCGTGATCGTGGAGTCTCCAACTAAGGCTCACAAGATCGGTGACTACCTGGGCAAGGGATACACCGTCATGGCATCGGTTGGCCATATTCGTGACCTCGCACAGCCCAGTCAGGTTCCCGCGGCGGACAAGGCCAAGTTCGGCAAGTTCGGCGTGGATGTGAACGACGGCTTCAAGCCTTACTACATTGTGGATGGCGATAAGAAGCGCACGGTCAGTGAGTTGAAGTCTGCGCTGAAAAACGCTGACGAACTCTACCTCGCAACTGATGAGGATCGCGAGGGTGAGGCTATCGCATGGCACTTGGTGCAGACGCTCAAGCCCAAGGTACCGGTTAAGCGCATGGTGTTCCACGAGATTACCAAGAACGCCATCAATGATTCGTTGACCAAGACGCGTGATGTTGATGGCAATATGGTGGACGCTCAGGAAACCCGCCGTATTCTCGACCGTCTGTATGGCTATGAGCTTTCCCCGGTGCTGTGGCGCAAGGTTGGACCGGGATTGTCGGCCGGCCGCGTGCAGTCTGTGGCTACTCGCCTGATTGTGGAGCGCGAACGTGAGCGCATGGCGTTCAAGCGTGCACCGTACTGGGATATTGTGGTGACTCTTGCCGCGCCGGATGCGCAAGGGGAGACTGCTGAATTCTGCGCTCGCATGATTTCCCTTGGCGGCAAGCGGCTCGCCGGTTCCAAAGACTTCGGTGCTGACGGTCAGCTCACGCCGGACGGATTCAAGGCCAATGTTCGCCAGTTGGATGAGGCTTCCGCAACGGCCGTGGCTGAAACGCTGAAAAACGCTGATTTTACGGTGATGTCTATGGAGACCAAGCCATACCGTCGCCGTCCGCAACCGCCGTTTACCACCTCGACGTTGCAGCAGACCGCAGGCAATCGTTTGGGTATGGGCGCTCGCGCGGTGATGCGCGCGGCACAAAGCCTGTATGAGAACGGTTACATCACGTATATGCGAACCGATTCGGTGACGCTGTCTCAGGAAGCTATTGCAGCGGCCCGCAATGCGGTGAGCTATCACTTTGGCGAGGCGTTCCTTTCCGCCGAACCTAAGCAGTATGCGACCAAGACTGCAGGTGCGCAGGAGGCCCACGAATGTATTCGCCCAGCTGGTTCGCGCTTCCATGATCCTGATGAGTTGGCATCCAAGCTGCCGGTTGATCAGCTGCGACTGTACACGTTGATTTGGCAGCGTACGCTCGCCTGCCAGATGGCTGATGCCACTGGTTCTACTGCTACTGTTCGCTTGTCCGCTCCGGCTGGTGCCAATGAGGGTGAAGCTGTATTCCAGGCTTCTGGCACGGTGATTGAATTCCCGGGCTTTATGAAGGCGACCGGTGAAGGGCGTAAGAAGGCCGCGACTGGTGCCGCTTCGGGTTCTGCTGCCGCTGGTGCTGCTGAGGCTGCCGCTAAGACCAAGGGCGATGCCTCTGAGTCCAACGCATCCTTGCCGCCGATGACCGTTGGCCAGCGTGTTGATGCCACCAGCGTGGAGCCGGATGGCCACGAAACCCAGCCGCCGGCTCGCTACACTGAGGCCACGCTGGTTAAGACCCTGGAAGCCAAGGAAATCGGCCGCCCGTCTACGTACGCCAGCATCATCTCCACCATCATGGATCGTGGCTATGTCTATGAGCGCGGACGTGCGCTGATTCCAAGCTGGCTGGCATTCTCTGTAGTCAAGCTTCTGGAACAGAACTTCCCGAAGCTGGTGGACTATCAGTTCACTGCAGAAATGGAAAACGGTCTTGATCGTATTGCTCACGGTGAGGAAACCGGCCGCGATTGGCTGACCCGTTTCTACTTCGGTTCTGGCGAGGGCGCTGCGCATAATGCCGACGAAGCCCATGAAGGCTTGCAGCAGCAGGTGGCTCAGCTTGGCGAGATTGACGCACGAGCCATCAACACCATCGATATTGGCGAGGGGCTTCATGTGCGTGTCGGCCGTTACGGTCCGTACTTGGAAGACATGGAGCATATGGATGCCGAAGGCAATCCGAAGCGTGCTTCCTTGCCGGACACTATCGCTCCAGATGAGCTGACGGTTGCTGTGGCGCGTGACCTGATTGACAACCATTCCGGTGGTCCGCGCGAGCTCGGTACTGATCCGGCCACGGGTGGCACGGTGGAAGTGCGCAATGGTCGATTCGGTCCGTACGTGGCGTTGATTCTGCCTACCCCTGAGGGTGCGAAGGAAGCGCCGCGCCCGAAGATGGCTTCGCTGTTCAAAACGATGAGCCCGGAATCGCTGTCTTTGGAGGACGCACTGCGTTTGCTGAGCTTGCCTCGTGAAGTGGGCAAGTATGAGGAGACCAATGCCGAAACCGGCGAGGTCTCCGAATGCACGGTTTCCGCTAATAACGGTCGTTACGGCCCGTACCTGACCAAGACCGGCGCGGATGGCAAGTCCGAAACGCGTTCGCTCGCTTCCGAAGATGAGATTTTTACCGTTGACCTGAACAAGGCCAAGGAGCTGTTCTCCCAGCCGAAGTATGGCCGCGGACGTGGCCGTGGTGCTGCTAAACCGCCGCTGCGTGAGCTCGGCACTGACCCGGCTACCGGCAAGAATGTGACCATCAAGGATGGCCGATTCGGCGCATACATTACGGATGGTGAAACCAACCGCACCGTGCCGCGTCAGTACACGCCGGAATCCATTACGCCGGATGATGCGTTCCGCCTGCTTGCTGAAAAGCGTGCAGCTGGTCCGTCCACACGTGGTCGTGGTCGCGGACGTGGCGCTGCCGCTGGCAAGGGTAAGGGCAAAGCCGCAGCCGCTCCCAAGATGAGCGCTGTTGAGGCCAAGCGTGCTGAACGCCGTGCTGAAGTCAAGAAGCTGGCGAATAAGGGCTGGGCCAATACGCGTATTGCGGAAAAGCTCGGTTCCACCGCTGCCACAGTGAAGGCCGATATCGACTGGCTCACCGCCAACGAAGGCTTCACCCGCCCGGCAGTAGTAGCCGCCAAGCCCAAGAAGAAATAGCCTCACATCATCTTGGCTCTGCTTCAACAAGTCAACACGCAACTCGGTGCCTAACGCTAAGGTCGGTCGTATGACCGGTCTGTTTATTTCGTTTGAAGGCGTTGATGGCGTGGGTAAAACCACGCAAGTTGAGCGGCTGCGCGCATATTTGGAAGCTCATGGCCGCACGGTAGTGGTCACGCGCGAACCGGGCGGCACGGCGCTGGGAGCGGCAATCCGCCAAATGCTGCTGCACGGCGTTAACGGCTCAGCTGATATCGCTCCGCGCGCCGAAGCGCTGCTCTTCGCTGCAGACCGAGCCCAACATGTAGCCGAAACGATTCGCCCAGCGCTGGAACGCGGCGAAGTGGTCATCACCGACCGGTACTTGGATTCCTCCTTGGCCTACCAGGCCGGTGGCCGCGAACTGACTCTCAAGGAAATCCGCGATTTAAGCATGTGGGCCACCAATAATCTGCTGCCTGCTCGCACATATTTACTGGATATGGATCCGGCGATGTCTCATAATCGCCTCCAGCATGCCGAAGACCGTATGGAATCTGCGGGCGATGACTTCCAATCCCGTACACGCCAAGCTTTCCTCGACTTGGCCGCTGCAGAACCGAACCGATTCCGCGTGATTGATGCCAGCCAATCCATCGAGCAGGTATGGCTCGCCATCGAAACGGATATTTCCGGATTGCTACAGTAATTGGAAGGCGAAACAGCGCTGGCAACGGGGACGGGGGAGACGTAATGAGCGTGTGGGATTCATTGGTGGGGCAGAAGCCCGTCGTGGACATGCTGAGCCGCATCGCGCAAGGTGAGCCGAGTCAAATCACACAATCATGGCTGATTTGCGGGCCTCCCGGCTCCGGCCGTTCCAATATGGCTCGCGCTTTCGCGGCAGCGTTAGAAAGCCCGGACCACGGCATGAGTGCCGAACCTACGCGCGTCACGCAGCAGGTGCTTGCCGGTACGCATCCAGATGTTACGGTGCTCACCACTAACAAGGTGACTATTGGTATCGATCAGGTGCGTGACATCATCACCACCTCTGAGCAGATGCCGGCCACTGCACCGTGGCGCATCATCATTATCGAAGATGTCGATCGCATGCTCGAGCGCACCACCAACGTGCTCTTGAAGGAAATCGAGGAGCCGGCAGAGCGGTGCATTTGGCTGCTGTGCGCCCCCAGCGCGCAGGACGTGCTGCCGACCATCCGTTCCCGCTGTCGCGTGGTGAATCTGGCCGTGCCATCCACTGCTGCGGTTGCTGATTTCCTCACTGCCAACACGGGTGCCGAACCGAAGATTGCTCAACGCGCAGCCCGTCTGTCTGAAGGCCACATTGGTATTGCGCGCCTCTATGCCACAAATGAGCGCGTCATGTCCGACCGTGACGAGCTGATTGTTGGCGTATTGAACCTCGCCCGCGCTTCAGATGCCGTGATACTTGCCGGCAATCTGATTGATAACGCCAAAGGTCAGGCTGAAGCGGATGCCAACGAATGGTCCAGCAAGCAGGAGGCGGAATTCCGTCGTATCAATGGTCTTGCTGAAGGGGAGCGTATACCCCCGAAATTGCGTGGCGCATTCAATCAGGTGGCCAAAAAAGATGACGTGAAGCGTTACTCCACTCGTCGCACGCGTGACGTGCTCGACCGTGCGCTGAACTCCGTGGCCTCCATCTACCGTGATGTGGCCGTATTGCAGAACAATGCTGAGGATTCGGTGGGGCTCATCAATCTTGAGAATCGTACGGCAATTACTGAGCTGTCCGTAAGGCTTAATCGCGCGGGTGCTGTGGCTCGCCTTGACGAAGTGGCTCATGCTCGCAAGCGTTTGGCAGGCAACGGTAACCCTCTGCTCACCTTCGAAGCCCTCTTCTGCGCTCTCATTCCGTAGACAGTTGGTGATTTTTGCTTCCCTCTGATGAGGGAGGTTTGTTCATTTTCGCCCCCATGTGTCCATCTTCCGAAACGGTTTTGACCTCGGGGGGGGGGTATTGTTCCGCCTTAGGAGTGTAGTCACGGTGGCTGCACCCTATTTAAGGGGATTTCCATGAAGAAGATGGGCAAAGTTGTTGCCGTCCTCGCCGGTTTGAGCATGATGCTCGCAGGCGCTGGCACGGCGTACGCCGACGATACTGCCGGCACTGATACCACGCCTCAGACAACGCAGTCGCAGCAGGCCACTGCCGATGCACAGGCCACGCAGGCTCAGACCGATGCCGCTCAGGCACAGGCTGATCAGAACGAGGCCGCTAAGGATGCTGCCAAGACTCCGGCTCCGGCTACCGCTGAGAAGCAGCAGGCCAAGAAGACCACCAAGCAGGCTGCGCCCAAGGCTCAGGCTGCAACTGCCGCCGGCCCGACCATCAGCAATGTTGAGGCTCCGTCCACGGCGCTGATTCACGGTGCGGATTATTCCAACGTTGACCAGTCCGCAGCATTCAAGGTGACGCTGACCGGACTGACTCCAGGCCAGCCGTACGGTGTGCTGTCCACCATGAATAATGGCGATTTGCCGGCACTTGGTGCTTCGGCTACTGCGTATAACTACACCGCTCCGGTATTCACTGCTTCCGCTGCCACTCAGACGGTGGATGTGTTCTATCGCGGCCTTCAGAAGCCGTCATCGACGGTAACGTTCGCCCTTATTTCGGGCGATACCATTAGTGGCAGCGGTGACTATACTTCTCTGAACGGCACTGTAGCGAACATTTTTGGTGGCGTGCAGGTGAAGGTCATCGATTTGGAAGGAAAGACCCCGGTGACCCTTGACAGCCAGTCTGTGGCCGACCTGGGTGTGCACACTGCTGGTCTCAAGGCCCATTACACGGTTGACCCGTCGTTGATTAACGAAGTGTCCAAGATTTGCTACTCCACCACGCTGAACCGCATTTATAGCGTGAACGGTACCTTCAACAGTGATGACTGGGCTATTGGCTGGGCCGTCCGCTCTGCGTGGGATTGCACAACTGGTGCCGTCTCGGACGATGAGGACACCTCTGGATCCATCTATAAGGTTAGTGATATCGCCGCTCCATACATCACCGCTCATTCTCAGGCTGTGATTGGTCAATGGTTCAACCGTGGTAATACGGTGAAGGCTGAAGATCAGTCGAATAAGACTCTGCCCGCTTCTGGCGACATTGAGTCTGTGATTCCAGGTTTGCTGGCAAACACCAAGTACGGCAACTGGGGATACAGCGGTACCGCTGATCCTGCAGAAATGCTGTTCAACACTGCTAAGTCTGGAGCCACTGCCAAGGATCCGGCTTCCATGATGTACTCCGGCATTGTGCTGACCTTCAAGGACGGCTCCCAGTTCGTTCCGAATGCGATGGAAAACCCCAAGGCTATGCAGGAAGTCAAGGACTTCACCACCAAGGCCGCCGCTAATGGTCCGGTTGCTTCAGAGCAGCTGACCGATGCCAACAAGAATGGTGTCGAGGGTTCTAACGACGGCAAGGCCACCGCCGGCTCCACCTACCGCGTGTACGTGGACAGCCTCAAGGACACTGCTGCTTGCCAGGCCGCCATCGCCTCCGGCCAGTACTGCTACTGGACTGGCTACATTTACTCCACGCCGAAGCAGCTGAGCTCCGCCGACGGCAAGGCTTCTGCAGTGCGCGTGGACAAGGATGGCAAGGCCTACGTCGAGTATCAGATTCCGTCCGACACCGTAAATGGCGACCACAAGATCGCCCTCTACGACAACGACGGCAACCTCCTCGGTTGGACCCCGGTAACCGTTGTTGCAGGCCAGAACAATAACAATCAGGGCAACAACAATAACAACAGTGGTTCCAACGACCAGAACAACGGTGGCGATAACAACCAGAACACCACCAAGCCGAGCGGTACCACCAACAAGAACAACACTGCCAATAAGCAGCAGAAGCTGACCAATACCGGCAGCAGTGTGCTGGTGATTGCATTCGCCGCAGTCGCATTGCTGGTTGCTGGCGCTAGCGTGGTGATTTACCGCCGTCGTCAGGCCTGATGCAGTAATTAGCTAGGCAATCATCGCCTAATCACGAGGGTTTCTTCCGCTTGGAAGAGACCCTCGTTTGATATGCGCGACAGTGCCGGCTGCAATATCAGTCGCGCAGAAAGGATGCGAAGCTGTTATCGCAGCAGATTTGGCGGTAACATGCCCCGCGATACACTGGAGCGTATGAAGATTTCCGCTGATTTCACGGTGGTGCCTGACGATTTCGCCAAGGCAGCCGCGCCCGAATATCGGGCGGGCGGCGTCCCAGTCATCTCCTTCCCGTTCTACGTGGACGAGGTGAACCCGGAGGCCCGCTATCTGCACTGGACATTCACTGACCCTGATTCCATTCCGGTCTGCGGCTTTGAATGGATTCATTGGACTGTGGCGAATCTGCCCATCGACGCATTGATGTTCGATTTCAATGATTCGCATGCGCTTGCCATTCCGCCGGACTTCTCCCGCCAGATGCCGGCCATGATTCCCGAAGCCGTGCAGGGCCGCAATTCCTCCGCATCCAAGTTCGTGGGGCGCGATAACGATCCGGCCGTGATTATGCGATACAACGGCCCGCAGCCGCCGGACAAGGATCATGATTACTACCTGCACGTTTGGGCCACAAAGGAACCACTGCCTGGCTTGAATCAGGGATTCTGGATGAACGAGCTGCTGCACAAGCTGCGCGAATGCGGCGAAGCCCCTGACCAGGGCGGCATGTTCGTCACCGGCAAGGCGTGATTTTTATAAGGAATCGGCTTTAGCCGATAGTTTTTCTGCAGGCTTTCGCCTGCTATAGAACTACCCCTCAGTCGCCTTCGGCGCCAGCTCCCCTGACAAGGGGAGCCAAGGTTCTAGAGGGGAAGTCGAGATTAGAAAGGACATAACAGCACATGGCCTGCACCACCATTCTGGTAGGCAAGGATGCGAGCTACGACGGCTCCACCATCATCGCTCGTAACGAGGATTCCGCAAACGGCGAATTCAACCCGAAGCGCTTCATCGTGGTGAAGCCGGAGGAGCAGCCGCGTGAATACAAGTCGGTCATCTCCCATCTGACCATCAATCTGCCGGACAATCCGCTGCAGTACACTGCAGTGCCGAACGCCGACCTCAAGGAAGGCATTTGGGGCGAGGCCGGTGTGAACGAGGCAAACGTGGCCATGAGCGCCACCGAAACCCTGACCACCAACGAGCGCGTGCTCGGTGCTGATCCATTCGTGGAATACACCCCGGCCAAGGGCAATGAGCCCGAAGTGGCCGGCGGCATCGGCGAAGAGGACTTCCTGACCATTGTGCTGCCGTACATCAAGACCGCACGCGAAGGTGTGCAGCGTCTCGGCGCTCTGCTCGAGGAATACGGCACCTACGAGATGAACGGCGTCGCCTTCTCCGATGTGGACGAAATCTGGTGGCTGGAGACCGTGGGCGGTCATCACTGGATCGCCAAGCGCGTGCCGGATGAGGCATACGTGACCATGCCGAACCAGCTGGGCATTGACGAATTCGATCTGGCCGACGCTCTGGGCGATCAGGAAGATCACATGTGCTCCGCCGATCTGGCCGAGTTCATCGAAGCCAACCATCTGGATCTGGCCGTGGAGAACACCACCCCGTTCAACCCGCGCGACGCTTTCGGCTCCCACTCCGATTCCGACCACGTCTACAACACCCCGCGCGCATGGTCCATGCAGCGCTTCCTCAACCCGTACGACGAGGTCTGGGACGGCCCGGATGCCGACCACAAGCCGGAATCCAACGACATTCCGTGGGCTCGCCAGCCTGAGCGCAAGGTGACCATCGAAGACATTAAGTACGTGCTGAGCTCCCACTACCAGGGCACTCCGTTTGACCCGTACGGGCAGCTGGGCGATGAGCGCACTCGCCACATGTACCGTCCGATTGGCATCAACCGTCAGAGCCAGCTTGCCGTGCTGCAGATTCGCCCATACCGCCCGCAGGCATCCCGTGCTGTGCAGTGGATGGCTTACGGCTCCAACCCGTTCAACACGCTGGTGCCGTTCTTCCCGAACGTGGACACCACGCCCGCCTACCTCGAAGACACCACCACCCGTGTGACCTCCGAGAACTTCTACTGGGCCAACCGCATCATCGCCGCCCTGTGCGATGGCGCATTCCGCTCCACCGCCAACGCGGTCGAGCGTTACCAGGAGAAGACCGGCGCAATGGGTCACCGTCTGGTGGCCGCCACCGATGAGCAGGTGGCTCGTCTTGGTCTGACCGCCGCTGAGGAAGCCGCACAGTCGGCTGCCGAAGAGGAGTTCGAGGCAGACAACGTGGACGGTGACGTGCAGCCGATGACTCCGGACGAGATTATTGAAGCCACTCGCAACACTGAGGTGCGCGGTATTCTCGCCGCCGCCAACCAGACGATGGCTGACCAGCTCAAGGAAGAAACTGAGAAGCTGCTTGACTCCGTGCTCTACACTCGCAGCATGGAGATGAAGAACGGCTTCCACATGTCCGATTTTTAATCCGCATCAGATCAAATAGAAAGGCCTATCAATGACCACTATTGAAGACTTCACCAGCCAGTACGGTCTGGTCAAGAAGATCGACGCCTTCGGCTACATGAAATACCTGGCCGAAAACCCGGATGCCCCGCGCAAGCACGGCAAGGTGGTGCTTGTCACCGCCGATACGCCGCTCAAGGCATCCCGTGGCGAGGGCAAGACCACCACCACCATTGCCCTGATTGACGCTCTGAACAAGCGCGGCATTGACGCAACCGCAGTGCTGCGCCAGCCGAGCATGGGCATCACCGCAGCTGGTTCCAAGGGCGGTGCCTCCGGTGGCGGCAAGGCATCCCTGACTCACCCGGAACTCATCGACTGGGGTCTGTGCGGTGAAATGGGCTCTATTGAGGCCGCCCAGAACCTGCTCGTCTCCTTCGCTGAGAAGGCTGTGGACGAAGGCAAGCTGGACGATATTCTCGTGCCGCGCGTTTCCGAAGTGCCGAGCCGCTCCCTGCGCTCCATCGCCGTGGATTACGGCAAGGGCAACGTCAAGGAGAAGATGGTGCTCACCCCGACCTGCGAGCTCATGCAGATTGTGGTGCTCTCCCGCTCTATGGATGAGATCGCCGATCGTGTCTCCAAGATGATCGCCGGCACCAAGGATGGCAAGGCCGTGACCTTCGGTGAATTCGTGGATCTGTGGCGCATCACCGGCATCCTGGCCGATGCCGTCAAGCCGGCCCTGACCGAAACCGTGAACGGCTCCCCGGTCTACGTGCACGGCGGCCCGTTCGCCAACGTGTCCATCGGCATTCCGACCTTGATCGCCGTGGAAATGGCGTGCGCCCTGCACGATGTGGTCATCGTCGAAGCCGGTTACGGCACCGACGCTGGCGCCCAGAAGTGGTTGGATATCGCCTGCCGTGAATACGGCGCTCAGTGGCCGTCCGCCGCCATCGTGGTGACCCGCGCCTCCACTTGGCGTGACGACGAAGAACTCGCATGGCGCTACCCGTTCCATGTTGATCGCTTGGAGAAGCTCGATATTCCGGCATTCCCGCTCATCAACCTGTGGGAAGGCGAGGACGATCAGATTCCTGAACTGCGTGAAACCGCTGCCAAGCTGGAGTTCCGTGACCCGATTATCGGCAACCTGTACCGTGATGGCGGCGATGGTCTCGCCGACCAGATTGACGCTTTCGTGGACGTGCTGACCAACGGCTCCATGCCGCCGGCCCAGCACAGCCACAAGGGTATGCCGATCATCGACAATGCCAAGTGGGTTGCTGAGCATGCCTACGGTGTGCCGGCTGAGCGCGTGCTGCTTAAGGACGGCTTCCTGGATTCCTTGGCTGAAGCCAACAAGCTGTGCCAGTCCGCTGGCATCTCGCTGGATGATCTCGCCTTCGTGGCCGTCAAGTCCCCGGCTACCATGACCGACAACGATCGTGCTCCGGAAGACGAGCGCACCGTGACCCTGAAGAAGGTGGAAGTGCACGCTGGCGCCGGTCTGGCTCACGTGAACCTGACCACCAGCCTCACTACCCCGATGCCGAAGATCGTGTGACGAAGAGCCCAGTGGGCTCTTCGTAGCAGCGAGCAGCGATAGCGTCGCGAGCGTCGCAGGGTAAACGCAGAAAGCCCGCCGTGTGGCGGGCTTTCTTGTATGGAATCGCACTGCGTGCGATGCTGGTTTTCTGCAGGCTGCGCCTGTGCTTCTCTCCCCCACCCGGCTTCGCCGGGAGCCCCCTCGTCAGAGGGGGCCAAGGTGACTGTCATTAGGCTCCCTCTGACGAGGGAGCTGTCACGGGCTCTGCCCGTGACTGAGGGAGAGAAGAGAGCAGGCGCAGCCTGCGGGAAAATCTGCTGTCAGCCTATGGCTGGCAGCTCCGTTCGTCAGAAGGAATCAGAAATTCCCGCCATTCCAGCCCCAGTCGGTGGTGGCGGTGTAGCGGATGTAGGTGCGGTCCTCTGGAATGCCGAGCGTGGAGTTCAAGGCGGCCATAATAGACTCGGTCAGCTTCTCCCATGCGGAGCCCGGCACGGAACGGCCGAACACGTTCACCTCAACATAGGCAGCCGGCTTGTCGTCGGAACCACCGAAGTAAATCGGCATATTGTCTTCAAACGGGCACATCAGCCAGCCTTCGGACTTGCCCGGCACAGCGGTAATAGCCTTGCCATAAGCAGCCTTCAGTGCTTCGCGCTGCTCAGGAGTAGTGGATACGGAAACGTGAGTGTGAATAACAGGCATAATTCCTCCTTGATTCGGTTCGCTTCCTAGTGTAGGCCAATCTCAATTGCGGAGATTATTGGCCGGAAGCCTCGAACATGCTGCAACGGTCAGCCCGATAGTGTTGAATACCCACTGTGAGAAAACTGATTGCACAGCTTATGAAGTTCGGCATTGTGGGTGTTATCGCCTTCATCATCGATTGGGGTATTCTGAACCTCTTGGTCGGCGTATTCCACATGCATAATGTGATTGCCGCTACCATCTCCTTCATTATTTCGCTGATTTTCAACTATCTGGCGAGTATGAAGTTCGTATTCAAGCATCGCGACGATATGGCCCGCTGGATGGAGATTCTCATCTTCGTGGGTGCCGCGATTATCGGTCTGTTCATGAACGACGCAATCATTTGGATTTCCACCTACGGCATGAACCGCGACGCATTCGTCAGCCAGCATGCTGAATACCTGCTGCGCACGAACATCGGCAAGCTGGTGGCCACCGCCGTGGTGATGGTGTGGAACTTCCTCATCCGTAAGTGGCTGCTCGACGATACGCATACTAATGCGATGAACCGTTTGAAGTCCAAGGAGAATCGCCTCACTGCCGAAGAGCTCGAAGCCAAGTGGCAAAACAGCTTCTCTCATAAGCTTGGCGTCTGGTCCATTGAGCACACTCCGAAGGGTTGGCCGAAGTAATCTGCGAGTCTGTTTTCGTTATAAAAGCCCAGTCAATTGACTGGGCTTTTACCGTTTTGAGGCTTTGCCAGTTACTCTGGAATTTCTCTAGAGTGATTTTGACGGAGATTGAATTATCGGACATGTTATCGGACATGTCCGATAACAGTGTCACACAGCCACTTCGGTGAGGGTGGGCTGTTCGGTGGAGGCCTTGATCTGCTTGAAGCCGATTAGAGCAATCACCAGTGAAGCGATAGCCAACGTGGTGACCACCATAAAGCCGCCGTGCGAGCCCATGCGGTCGATGAACTGGCCGGCAATCGCGGAACCGGCTGATGAACCAATGGAATTCATTGCGCCCATCCAAGCCATACCTTCAGTCAGACGAGACGGCGGCACCAAGTGCAGCATCAGCTGATTGCCGTTAATCCAAGTAGGGGCCTGGCACACACCAATCACCAAGTAGATGAGCATAATCACCCACAGATGCTTAGCGAACAGGAAAGTACTGATGCCGATGTTCACCACGGCCAAGCAGAAGTAGAATCGCTTCCACAGTGCAATCGACCAATTCTTAGCGCCATATACCAGCGCACCCATCAAGGAGCTAATCGAGAAGCAGGCGAACACAAAGCCGGTGTACTGCTTCATATTTGATTCAGTGGCAAACGCGATGATGGAAATACCGGTAGCCGACTGGAATGCGCCCAAGCCAAACCAAGTCACGCATACGGCAATCAAGCCCGGGCCCCAAATGGAAGCCTTCTTGCCGCTGCGAGCTTCGGCAACGGCAGTGTCAATAGCGGCCTGAATCTGCTTCTCATCGGTCACGCCTTCGCGCTCCATACGGCGGCGGGCTTCCTCAGCGGCGGTTTCCACCTTCAACGCTTCAGCACGGGCGGCCTCACGCTCACGGTATTCCTTACGAGAGATGCCTTCTGCGCGCGCCAAATCGGTCTGCGACGGCGGCTCGGTAGTCAACTCGGTGAGGAACATCAGCGCACCTACCACCACGCACATGCCGGTGAAGGAGAATGCGAGCAGACCGGAGATCACGGCCAGCGTGGAAGCCAGCGGGTTGCCAACCACCCACATGCATTCGTCCAGTACGCCGCACAGGGAGAGCGCGCGATTCGTGCGCTCGTGATCGCCCTTCAAAATCTTGGTCCAGCGGGCGCGGCTCATTGCACCCCACGGCGGAATTGCGGCGAGGAATGGTGTTAAGCAATACAGCACCCATTCCGGCGCACGATTGGTGATGGAAGTAGTCAGTGCAATGGCGGCGGTAATCCACACGATGATGGTGGGGATTGACACTTGACGCTGGCCGAATTTATCGGTGAGTTTGCCCAGCAGAGGCGTTGCCACGGCTAATGCAATCGCCTGAATGGCGGTGAGCATGCCAGCCAACGAATAATTGCCGTAGTAATGCTGCACGGAAATGGTGATAGTCATGCCCACCATCGGGAAAGGCATGCAAGCGATCACGCCGCCAATGGAATAGCGTGCGGTATGCGGAATTCGCAGCAGTTCAGCATATCCGCCAAAAACCTTATGGCTGACTTCCTTGATGGCGGCCGTAACAGTGTTCGTATTGGACATAACAGCACTACGCTCCTTTCCGCTCCCGATTGGATGTCCCTCGCTGCCCGTGGCGTTGGGTGGCGAAGCCCTCATCGAATGATGTGTTTGTCCATGGTCGCGCAAAGTTTGCGTGGATTGAACTGGCTTGCACGATGGTTTGTTGTGCGCGATCGTCTCGCGAGTCCACCGTGGACCGAACCCCAGCCCGCATATTTGCGTCACGGATACTCTATGCGTTTAACTATGTTGACACGCGGTAATTTAGAAGTTATTCATATGGCTTAAGTCGTATTACTACAATGGCTTACACTTTGTGATTGTTCTGAAGGAAGGCCCCAGATGACCGCAACCACCATCCATTTCGTCCGCCACGGCAAGGTGTACAACCCTGATCATCTGCTCTATGAGCGTCTGCCTGACTTCCATCTGTCTGATGTAGGCCGCCGTATGGCTCAGGCTACGGCCGCATATCTGGCTAATAATCCGCAAACCAATACGATTGCGGCTGTATATTCCTCCCCGCTTGATCGTACGCGCGAAACCGCCGGTGCGATTCTTGAGGCATTGAACACTGTGCGCGAAGACCGCGGCGATGCGCCGCTCGAATTGACGACCGACGAACGAGTGATTGAGGCCGGCAATGAATTCCGTGGCAAGCGCATTGGCCATGGCGAGGGCGCGCTGTGGAAGAACGGCAACTGGAAGCTGGTCCTGAACTTGTACAAGCCGAGCTGGGGCGAGTCATATCAGCATATTGCAGCTCGTATGGATGCGTTCGCGCGTGAAAAGGTCGCGCAGCACCCCGGCCAGCAGATTGTGGTGGTGAGCCACGAGTCGCCCATCTGGTCGTACCGTCATTACTTGGAAACCGGTCATCCGGAACATTGGATGTTCCTGCGTCACACAGCGCTCGCATCTGTCACCTCGGTGACCTATGACAACGAAACCGGCCGTGTGATGTCTATCACGTATGTGGACCCTGCAGCCAACGTGCAGTAACCGCAAACCCTTGTAATTGCAGTGTTCTTGGCTTCCCTTCCCGAGCAGAGCTGTCAGCAAAGCCGACTGAGGGAGCGGGCGTGAGTGAGACTCGCGCTGCACGAACACTACAATCATGAGGTAGACATGGCCGGCCCACTGAGGGGCGTGGGACTTGAAGCAAAGGAGCATTTATGACTGTTGATCTCAATCGTGAGGCAATCGCACGTGTAGCTGCGCTGCCGGAAGTCACCAAAGCCGCTGAAGCTGGCGCTTCGCTGATTGCATTGTGGCCGCTGACCATTGCCATGCAGATGGATAACGATGCGAAGTACGCAGAAAATCTGCAGGTGCGAGTCACTCGCGCATTCGCCCGTATTTTGACCGGTGATGATGTGACTGTGCCGGATGCCGAGTTCGTTTATGAGGGTGCCGATGCGATTCCAGGCCGTCCGCAGGAGATTGTGGATACGCTGCTCGCCGCCAACGACGCCTACGATACGATGCTCGACTACTCCGAAACCGGTAACGCAGCGCTCGTATTCACCGCAGCCGAAGCGCTGGGCGTGGATTGGGATGCGCCTATGCAAACCGAAATTCGAAATACGATTGCCGCAGTCGAGACGCATCTTCAGGCTGATGCTGCGGCTGAGGGGGAGAGTGAGCCTCGTCTGGCTGGTTCTTCCGATGCCGCTGCTGTGGCATCCCGGTTTGCTACCGCGCTCGCTGTGTGCGATACATTGCTGGGCGTAGTGGCTGGTGATAAAGGTACTGCTGCGGAACTTGATGATGCCGCTGCCCGCCGTATTGCCGTCAAATCGCTGCCGATTCTGCTGTATGTGAACGAGCTACGCGAGCAATGCTCGATTCCGCGTATTTGCCTGACCGATGACAAGATTATTGCGCTGGTTAAGGCTCGCGCTGCTGCCGCGGATTCATTGCAGGTCACGGCAACATTCATCGCTCCTCTGGCTGAAGCCGAATGGAACAAGCATCGCGAAGACGTGCTGTGGGATCCTGCCGAAGCCAAGAAGAAGGCCAAGGAAGAGGATGAAAAGCGCAACAAGGAGGCGCTGGCCGCCAAGTTCGCGCATGTGAAGAACGACAATACGGAAACCGTCGAGCTGTAATCAGCAACGCTTCTCGACCAGTTCCTCGGAAACTGGTAACTCTGTGTGACCAGTTGAGGAAGCGCGGAATTCAAGAGGTGTGCATCCGAAGCGCTGCTTGAATGCGGCGCAGAAAGCACTGGTGGAGGAGAAGCCGCATTCCGCGCAGATTTCCTTCAACGTGGCGCCTCCGGTGAGCAGCATGTATTTCGCCGCATGCATACGCGCATTGATGATGTAGGTGTGCGGCGTATAACCAGTGACCTGCTTAAAAACGCGAATGTAATAGTATTCGCTCATTAACGCCATATCGGCGAGCTGCACAAGAGGCAGTGGTTCGCTCAAATGCGTGGCAATGTAGGAGAGCGTTTCCTCGATGGCGTGCTGATTGTAGGCGTTGCCACTACCGCTGCCTTTGCTGCTGCTGACTGACCGCTCGCGCCCACTGCTGCGTACGCTAGCACTTGCATTAATACCGTCGGATAAGCATTCGGTGAGCACTTCGGTGATGATAAGCGACATGCGTGCCTCGTCTACCTTGCGTTCTTCGGCGAACGTGTCATAGACCATGCGGAAGCGACTGATGGCGTAAGTGGCTCGTCTCAACGTAATGACATTGCCGAGTTCGTTATGAATCGTTTCGAAATAATCTTGCGCAAGCTTGCCATCGAAATGCATCCAGAGCAGTGTGCAATCGGTTTCGGCTTTGGCCTGGTACACGTTGGGCTCATGGCAGTCGAGCAATACCAGATCGCCAGTGCGTGCCACCGAACGCTGACCGTTCACCGTGAACACGAACGTGCCGCTGTACACCGCCATCAGAATGAAACTATCGAATGAACCACGGTTCAGCCAATATCCTTTGAGATATCGGTACAAGCCGATGCGCGTGGGGTACAGGAACATGCGCATCGCATTGCGGCTCGGCACATACACGAAATAATGCGAAACCGCCGCGTCCACATGATGCTCAACCGGTGTCATCCTTCGTCCCCTTCCGCAGCTCCATCTACCATATCAAAAAATTGTTCTGATAGTAATGGAAATTGTGGTAAGTGTACCGTGGTAACTATCGAATAATAAGCTCATAATCCTTGATATATCAACGATTATTGATGATTTTCATCATGCTGATGCTGCCGGTACCTGTGTTTCAATAGTGCTGAGCGATATCAGTAGATTGCTGACCGGCGAAGAAGTCGGCAGCAAGAAGAAGGACTAAAAGGAAACAATCATGGCAATTGCGGATACCGAGCTGATGGCAGTGGCGAACCTGTTCCAGTTGGAAGGCGAAGTCGAAAGCGTCAAGCCTTACGGTGACGGCCACATCAACGTAACCTACCTCGTTACCACCAGCGTGCGCCGCTATATTCTGCAGAAGATGAACACCAGCGTCTTCCCGGATACTGAAGGCCTGATGCGTAACATCGCACTGGTGACCAGCTTCCTAAAGGAACGCGGTCAGGAAACGCTCGACATCATCCCCACCACGAGCGGCGAAACGTACGTGACTCGCGAGTCCGGCGCTTGGCGGGTATACGCCTTCATCGAGAACACCAAGTCGTACAGCCTCGTGCCGAATGCCGACGTATTCCGTGAGTCCGGCCGCGCTTTCGGTGAATTCCAGCAGACCCTCGCCGAGTTCGACGCATCTCAGCTCACCGAGCCGATCGCGCACTTCCACGACACCCCACATCGTTTCGCAGACTTCAAGGCTGCGCTCGCAGAAGACAAACTGGGCCGCGCTGCCACCTGCCAGCCGGAGATCAACTTCTTCCTGGAGCATGAGAGCCAGTATTCCGTGGTGATGGATGGTCTGGCTGACGGTTCCATTCCGCTGCGCGTAACCCACAACGACACCAAGCTCAACAACATTCTGATGGATGCCGAAACCGGCCAGGCCCGCGCCATTATCGACCTCGACACCATCATGCCGGGCTCCATGCTGTTTGATTTCGGCGACTCCATTCGCTTCGGCGCATCCACCGCGCTCGAGGACGAGAAAGACCTTGACAAGGTACACTTCAGCACCGAGTACTTCCGTGCGTACACCGAAGGCTTCGTGGGCGCTGTGCGCGAAAGCGTCACCCCGCGTGAGGGCGAACTGTTCGCCTTCGCCGGCAACCTGCTCACCATGGAATGCGGCATGCGTTTCCTCGCCGATTACCTGGCCGGCGACACCTACTTCGCCACCAAGTACGCTGAGCACAACCTGGTTCGCGCCCGTACGCAGATCAAGCTGGTGCAGGAGATGGAAGCCAAGGCCGGCGAAATCAAGGCCATCGTGGCTGACGTGCTGGAAGGCGAGGCTCGCTGATGACTACTGCTACTGCTGAGAACCTGGCCAAGGTGTATGCATCAATCGATGCATTGGTGGCCTTCGCCGAACGCAATCTTGGCTTGGATGAGCGCGATGCCGACTGGACGCGCAACAACATCTTCGCCCTATTCAATCTCGACTCCTATGCTGCGCCCGCCGCTGCCGATACTGATGCCGCTGAGGCTGAAGCCGGCGAATCCGACTTCGCCTACCCAGATGCTCTGATCGCCGACTTCCGTGCCGCAGCAGTCGCAGCCGGCCTGTTCGAGCCTGACGAAGGCCCGGTATACGCGGACATCATCATGGGCTTGCTTTCCGGCACCCCATCTTCCATCGAAGACAGCTTCGAGGAAGAAGAAAGCACGGATGACGGCATGGAAGCCATGCATTGGTTCTACCGTTACTGCGTGGCCAACAACTACGTGAAGAAGGCCGTGCTCGACAAGAACCCACGCTTCGACTCGCACGGCTTGGTAGTCACCATCAACTTGGCCAAGCCTGAGTTCAAGAACATGAAGAAGGCGGCTGCCGGCAATGCGGTGGCTGGCGGCTACCCGAAGTGCACGATCTGCCATGAGAACGAGGGCTTCGCAGGCCGCAATAAGCGCACGCTGCGTACCATTCCGGTTGCGCTCGGCGGTGAGCAGTGGTTCTGGCAGTTCTCTCCGTACGGCTACTTCCACCAGCACGGCATCTGCGTGAACATGGAGCATACGCCGATGCATGTGGATCGTGACACGTTCGGTCACCTGCTCGATTTCGTGGACCGTTTCCCCGGCTACTTCCTCGGCTGCAACGCCGCACTGCCGCGTATTGGCGGTTCAGTGCTCGCGCACGACCACTATCAGGGTGGCGGCGAGCTGTTGCCGATGCACAAGGCTGCAACATGGGCGTCGTTCACTGTGCCGGAGTATCCGGATACGGTTGTAGAAATCCTCGACTGGCCCGGTACTGCGGTACGCGTGGTCTCCAAGAACCGCGATTCGATTGTGGAAGTCAGCGACAAGATTCGCCTCGCTTGGCAGCAGTACGATGATGCGGCAGCCAACATTGCTAGCCATGATGCTGACGGCAATCGCCAGTCTGCGGTTTCCCCGAGCGCCATCATCACCGAGCGTGGCTATGAGATGAGCCTCATCTTCCGCAACAATGCAGTCAGCGAGGAGTATCCGGAAGGTATCTTCCATGCTCACCCTGAGTTCTGGCCGATTAAGCAGGAGCCGGTTGGTCTGATTGAGGCACAAGGTCTGTTCATTCTGCCGGGCCGACTGGTTGATCAGCTTGGTGTTATTGAAGATGCGCTCGCCGCTGGCGAAGCGTTGCCGGAATCGGTGAGCGAGTTCAGCCTGGAATGGGATGAATTGACTGCAGCTTTGAACGGCAACCGTGATCGTGATGCCATTCATGCCGCCGTGCAGGATGAGCTTGGTAGTGTCTGCGAGCGTATTCTTGGTAACACCGCAGTCTTCAAGACCAAGGAGCAAACCCGCGCCTTCCTCACGAACCTCGGTTTTGTCCAAGCGTGAAAACTAGTAGGAGACAATTATGAGCAGTAGTTTTGCTCTTCGTAACCTCAATAATGATCGCGGCAGCGCATCCGTAAGCGATTACGGTGCACACGTGCTGCGCTGGCGTCCGACTGGTCAGGCCGAGGACGTGGTATGGAGCCCGTCTTCGATGGTGCTGGCCGATAACAAGGCGATTGTTGGCGGTGTGCCGATTGTGTTCCCATGGTTTGGCCCGGGATATGCGGACGGTCATGGCCTCGGCAAGAAGCCGAATCATGGATTCGGCCGCATTCGCACGTGGCAGTTGGATGCTGAATCCTTCACCCACGAATACGCGCACTACACGCTTGATTCCTCCGATCTTGAGCCCGGTGATTTGCCGTGGCTTGAGCCGGCTGAGGAAGGCGCTCCGGCTCCGCAGTTCCACGCTGATTTTGAAGTTCGTGCCACAGATTCACTGGAGGTGACTCTGACCGTGGCCAATACGGGTACGGTTGCATTCTCCTATGAAGCGGCACTGCATACGTACTTCCGCGTGAGTGACGTTGCTCAAGTGCGTCTTTCCGGTCTGGAGGGAGCTTCATACGCTGATGCCACCGATGAATTCAAGCCATGCGAACAGGGCGATTCAGCCGTAACATTCGACGGCACTGTGGATCGTGTCTACGAATCTGATGCCACGCTTGAATTGCATGATGATGGTTTGGATCGCACGATTCGCATCGCCAAGTCCGGTTCCCCGCAAACCGTGGTCTGGAATCCTGGCAAGCCGTACGGCATGTTAGTCAACGATGTTGTAGCAAGCGAATGGCGCACCTTCGTCTGTGCTGAAGCCGCCGCCTGCCGCGACCACGCAGTAGTTCTGGCACCAGGCGAATCCCACGCCCTCAACCAAACCCTGACCGTGGCTTGATGGCACCTTTTTGGCTCCCCTTGTCAGGGGAGCTGTCGGCGAAGCCGACTGAGGGGTAGTCCATCCACAGTGTGAAGCGAACGTATCTGACAGTGATACGAAAAGAGTCCCCACCCGAGATAATCGAGTGGGGACTCTTGCACATCCTATGGTTTATTGATCACTGACCTTGCCAAGGCTTCTGCTCGCTGGATTCGTTACCAGTGTTGGCATTGGCGTTGGAAGAATCAGATGATCCATATGTTGGTACTTCCGGAGCGGGCTGGGTATAAGACTGCGGCTGCGGAACCGGGGTGCCATACTCAGGAGTCGGCACTGGGCCATTGAATCCCGGAGCTGGCGGAACCGGAGCCGTAGGAGCTGCCGGAGCGCCATACTGCGGATCATACTGTCCATACTGTGCATCTGCAGGGGCGGCCGGAGCCGGAGCATAACCTGCAGGATCGGCATCCTTATCGAATCGTGCACCTTCGGGCTTGCTCGGCATAGCCATGAACACAATGAACACGATGAGCGCCGCCAGCATAATCACTACACCAACAACAAGCAAACCAATGCTGCCTGCTGCAATAGCACCATAACCCTTGCTGTAGGTGCCGCCGTATGCCATGCCGCCGAGGCCGCCAAAGAGCGCGCCTGCGCCGCCGGCCACCAGCAGAATAAAGGCAACTACAAAAGCTCCGTAGTAGATGGCGATCCACCAACCGGGCTTATTAATATCGTGCAGACGGCGAACGGCAAGTGCCAAGCCGGGCACAATAATGGCCAGGCTCCAGATGTAGCCGAGGAACGACAGCTTGTCATCGGTTACATTGGCGAGGATATCGAGCACAAACGTAATACCAAACTGAGCCAGAACCCACCACCAGTATTCGCTGCGGGAAGCGCGGCCGGAGAAGACGGCGTACTTCTTCCAGAAGCGCAGGAAGGCCTCCGGGAATGAGCAGCCGTAGTACGGCTTATCCAGCGGGACTGCGGCGGCGCCAGGGGCTGGCGTAGACGTGGAATACACAGGAACCGACTGCGGGGCACCGTACTGTGCGTTTGATGCATCGCTGTATGGTGCGTTGCCATAGGGTGCATTACCGTACTGGTTGGCGTACTGATTATCGCCGTACGGATTTGCGTACGTGGGCTGTGTGTACTGCGGCTGTTCGTACGTGGGCTGAGTTGGCTGACCGTAAGCCGGAGTCTGCTGCGGCTGGGATT
This sequence comes from Bifidobacterium sp. LH_416, assembly GCF_056357055.1. Lineage (NCBI taxonomy): Bacteria > Bacillati > Actinomycetota > Actinomycetes > Bifidobacteriales > Bifidobacteriaceae > Bifidobacterium > Bifidobacterium sp. LH_416. Next base: position 279,416 of record NZ_JBKEVJ010000004.1, read on the forward strand.
GCTGACCGTATTGGCCGTACTGCGGCTGGTTGTACTGCGGCTGAGCGTACTGCTGCTGCCCGTACTGAGGCTGTTCATACTCGGGCTGCCCGTATTGCGGCGTTGCAGGAGCGTCCGTGTTGAATGGATTCTGATTTTGTGGTTGTGGAACTGCGCCGTTAGCGTTGCCAGGCGCGGGCACCTGCGGCAACGGCGTATTGTTGGGATCGGTCATTGATTCCCCTTTCATCAAGGACGATATCGTCCCTGTCTATTCTTCCAGCTTTTTTAGGAAAACCAAGCAAATCAGCGGAATATTGTCTGAATTGTGGGTGTAATGCTGTCTTGCGCTGATTGTTATGAAATCGATATCAAACAAAGATGTGCGCTTTTCTGTGATTTGTTATCGTTAAACAAGATTTGCACATGGCTGCGGAGACGGGGCCAGGGAAGCAATGGGTGCTTCCGGTACAGACATGCATAAGGGGAATAGCAATGAACAACGACTACCTGAACGCAAACAGCGTTACTCCTGACTTCCACGAGGTTCGTGAAGACGATTCTCAGGATTGGGCTGAGCTTTTCAGCGGTCTCGCCTGCTGAGGGGTTGCGCGGCCTAGTGCGTCCGGCGCGCGGGGCACAATAGGGGACTATGACTGATGCTGAAAACACCAAACCTGAACTCCCCGCGAACGTTCGTGTTCGCTTCTGCCCGTCTCCGACCGGTACGCCGCATGTCGGTATGATTCGTACCGCCCTGTTCAACTGGGCTGAGGCTCGCGCCACCGGTGGCAAGCTGGTCTTCCGTATCGAAGATACCGACGCCGCTCGTGACTCCGAAGAAAGCTACAATCAGATTCTCGAATCCCTGCGTTGGTTGGGCATCGACTGGGATGAGGGCATCGACGTGGGCGGTCCCCACGGCCCGTACCGCCAGTCCGAGCGCACTGCCATCTACAAGGACGTTGCTGCCAAGCTGCTCGAAGCTGGCTACGCATACGAGTCCTTCTCCACTCCTGAAGAAATCAAGGAGCGCAACCTGGCTGCCGGCCGCCCGGCTGAGTTCGGCTACGACGGCTACGACCGTAACCTCACCGAAGAGCAGAAGGCTGCTTTCCGCGCTGAAGGCCGCAAGCCTGCACTGCGTATCCGCATGCCTGACGAAGACATCGCGTTCGATGATCTGATTCGTGGCACCATCGAATTCAAGGCCGGTTCTGTGCCGGATTACGTGATCGTTCGCCCGAACGGTGACCCGCTGTACACGCTCACCAACCCGGTAGACGACGCGATGATGGAAATCAACGTGGTGCTGCGCGGCGAGGACCTGCTGAGCTCCACCCCGCGTCAGATCGTGCTCTACCGTTACCTCGAAGAACTGGGCATCGCCAAGACCACGCCGCTGTTCGGCCACATGCCGTACGTGATGGGTCAGGGCAACAAGAAGCTCTCCAAGCGCGATCCTGAATCCAACTTGTTCAACCACCGTGACGCTGGCTTCATTCGTGAAGGCCTGCTCAACTACCTGGCTCTGCTCGGCTGGTCTATCGCCCCCGACCGCGATGTCTTCTCCATGGACGAGATGATCGCCAAGTTCGATGTGCGCGACGTGAAGGCCAACCCGGCCCGCTTCGATCTGGACAAGGCCATCTCCATCAACGCTGAGCACATTCGTATGCTCGATGCTGATGATTTCCTGCGCCGCTCGGTGCCGTACCTGCACCGCGATGGTGTGGTCTCCGCTGATTCTTGGGATGCGCTGACTGCTCGTGAGCAGGAGATTCTGACTGCTGCTGCTCCGCTGGTTCAGCCGCGCGTGCGCCTGCTGGGTGAGGTTGCTGGCATGGTCGGCTCTCTGCTCTCCACTGAGGAGTATCTGGAGCCTGCTGATGATGCTCGCAAGCAGCTCAAGGATTCTGCAGGCGAAGTGCTTGACGCTGCCATTGCTGCTCTTGAGGGTGTGGATGAGGCTGATTGGAAGACCGACAACCTGCACGAGACCCTGAACAAGGCTCTGGTTGAGGACGGTGGCTACAAGCCGCGCCTCGCATTCGGCCCGGTGCGTGTGGCTATGTCCGGCCGCCGCGTGAGCCCGCCGCTGTTTGAGTCCATGGAAATCGTCGGCAAGCCGATTTCCATCGCCCGCCTGAAGGGCCTTCGCGCACACCTGTGATTCTTTTGAGAGCCTCCCTCTGACGAGGGAGGTGGCGCGCGAAGCGCGACGGAGGGAGAGAAGGCGGGCATCTGTTGAACAGATGCCCGCCTTTCGCATGCTTAGTGCAGGGTCCGGCCGTTACCGCGTGTTCCAATCGATGGTGGTGGCGCGACGGGTAATGCCGGCTGGCTCAATCAAATCGCAGTGGGCATCATCGGACGTGCCGTTTAGTCGGTCGAACAACAATTCCACTGTTCGATGCGACACTTCTTCGGGTCTTGTCGACACATTCGTCACTGGCCATTGGAATGAGACTGCGGACAAATCTGAACAGTGAGAGACCACAGAAAGATCACGTCCCGGCACGAGACCGCGTTCGTTCAGTGTACGGAGCAACCATTCGGTGGGTTGTGGCTGTCGCACGATAATGCCCAGTCGATCGTCTGCGTGGAATAACAGTTGATCGGTACTGCGCCGAATACCTTCCCAGCCGTCGGCCATACGAGGCACAACGGTGAAATTCAGTCCGCGTTGTTCTGCGCGGTCATGGGCTCCGGAGAAGAACTCGCTGGCGAATCGAAACTCGTTGGCATTCGTTCCCAACTGGGATCCGACCATTGCAATATGGTGATGACCCGTATCTGCCAGTTCGTCAACAGCAAGACGGGCAGCCTCGCGAGCATCAAAATCGACCACGTCGAGTCCCATAGCATTATTGGGGCGGCCTACCAGTACCACAGGCATATTGAGGTCCGTGGCGGTGGGAATCCGTTCATCATCGCACCGCACATCCATAAGAATGAATGCATCGCAGATTGATTTTCCAGCGAGACGTTTCAGCGCAGCCGAGCCTTCGCGCGTGGTATTGATGATGACATCATAGTCATGCTTTCGCGCCAACTTGACGATGGTGTCAATGTACGGTGTGGTCTCGTTGGCGTCAGAGGTTTCATTCATCTCCACAAACAAGGCGATGATGTTGGTCTTACTGGTTTTAAGTGTGCGAGCTACAGCGTTAGGCTGATAATTCAGCTTGCGCATCGCATCTTCCACGCGTCGTCTGGTTGCTTCAGCAACAACACTCTTGCCGTTGATGACGAAGGATACCGTACTTTGCGATACGCCAGCCAGTGCCGCAACGTCTTTGCTGGTGGGAGGTCGGGTACCTGTACGTTTGCCGGTCATAAATCCTCTTGGTTATATAGGGGTGATTATTTTCAATGGTAGTAATACTATTCTTCGCGGGTGAAACGTGGCAGTCTGTTGAGTGGGCATGAGGTTTCGATGGTGGCCGGTCCCTTGATGATTTGCCCGGCATCCGAACGCCAGCGTCCTGCGGGAATAACAACATGGCGGGATTGAGCGTTGCGCTCGACGCAAGGAGCAACGATGATGCCATTGCCCAGCATGAACTGGTCGGTAACGGACTCCATGCCAGGGAAGTGATAAGACATCGGGCGAATAATAGGTTCTCCGGTTTGTGCTGCATGGTTAGCCAGTTGAAGAATCGTGGGAAGATACTGTTCTCGTATATCCAGTGCCTGACGGACAGCCATGAGATGTTCTTCGTCCAGAACTCTGGATGGAGCGACGGAGAACTGCATCATCGGAGCGAGTGCGGCGATTTGTGCATAGCGAACAAAGAACTCCTGATCGACCCCAGAGTGCTTGGTGCTGTTCACTTCACCGCCGCCAATCATATCGGGGCAGACGAAAGCATGCCCAATCATGCCCTGTGCCAGCATCTCGGGAATCAGAGACTGAATGCCCTGCTCATCCCAAGATGACGGTTTGTCTTGAAGCCGCTGAGCAAGCGGCTGGCCGCCCATCTTCCAGCAGGCGCGGAATTCATTGAATGGGTAATCGACGCCGATTTGCGCCCATCGTTCACACATATCGTTGGGGGTCATACTGGCATATGGGCGGTCATCGGCATGGAAATCATAGAGATCGCCGCCGTCGAATTTGAAGCCGTCGACGCCCAGTGCGCATAGTGCGTCGAGCTTTTCTCGAACCCACGCGCAGGTTGCGGGATTGCTGAGGTCGAGTACGGCGCTGAGACCATTCCACCATCGACGGATTGCGGTGCGGCCATACTTGTCCTGAAGCATCAGCCCTTGAGCTTCAAGCTCTCGGAATACTGCGGAATCAGGGCTGACAAAAGGTACCAGCCATACGATGATATTGAATCCTTGCCCGTGCAACTGTTCAAGCATTGATGCAGGGTCAGGGAAGGCTGCTGGATCGAAGGTCCAGTTGCCGTAGTCAGGACTCCATTTGTCGTCGATCATCAGCACGCCGGCGGGCATGCCTGCGTCGAGCATGGAGTCTGCATAATCCAGCACAGCCTGCTGAGTGGGATGGTATGGCATTTCAATCCAAGTGTTGTATTGCGGTTTGGCAAACATTGCTGGTGCGGGAGTGTGGTTGGAAGGTTGGAAATGTTCTTGACAGGCTGCGAGATAGGCATCTCGCAGTGTTCCTCCCGCTGTTGTTTGTACTTCGATGCTGTGATCAGAGCTGATTGTCAGTGTGTCATCACGGAACATGAACATGAATGGATCGTCGTCCCACAGGTATCGCCCGGCCGTGGAAAGCAACAATGGTGCGCTTTGGTTGGAAGCCTCTGGTAGCTGCCCTGGAACATGGTGCCAGGTCGCGAGATTGCATTGGAAAGGTTCTGATCCGTATGGCATGAGACGTCCATCGGCGACTCTGCCTCCCCACCAGCGCTCGCCGGGGAGTAGATGGATTGTGGTGTTGATTGAAGTATTCATAAGTATTCCTGTTGCTCTGTTGTTTTGACAATACGTCAGCGCATCGCCTTTAATACGTATTATTACTTTAATAATATTTACGTGCAAATTGCGGCGTGCCGACTGGCTGGACGTAATCTCCAGCGCAACAGACTTTCGGTTTGAAAATCAATAAAACACTGTAATTGAGCTCTTTCTTAGCGGTTGACAATATTCGACACGCCGTTTTTGCGCTCATATTTCCTTGGTGGCATACTGAAGTCACGTAGTTGGTAATACGTATTAAATAAAAGAAGCTGGCATTGATGGTTTACAGGCGCAGATGCTTGCGAATACTCAATGATCCGCCCTATTTTTTCGGTAGTACCAAAGTTGGTGCTGCCACAGAAAGGAAAGATCAACCATGAAGTTCTCCAAAACTGTGATTGCTGCGGTAGCTGCCGCGGCAATGCTGGTACCGCTGGCTGCATGCGGTAGCGGCACGGCCGGTTCCGGCAAAACCACCATCACGTATTTCGCATGGGAAAACGAAAAGATGACCAAGCCGATCATTGATGCGTTTGAAAAGGCGAATCCAGACATCCATGTAGAGATGAGCACCGCACAGGGCGCGGCTAATGATTATGCGCAAACGCTGACCACTCGTGTTGCGGGCGGTCAGGTTCCCGATGTGTTCCATATGTCTATTGAGACTCGCAATGAGGTTCTTGATGCCGGTTTGGCCCGTGACATCACTGATGAGCCGTTTGTGAAGAACCTGCCTTCCACCGCTACTGATCTGTACACTCGTGACGGCAAGATCTACGGCATGGCACCGACTGCGTGGATTGGCGGAATCGTATACAACAAGGATCTACTCAAGGAAGTGGGGTACGATTCCGTTCCTGAAACATTGGACGAATTCATTGATCTTGGCAAGAAACTGCAAGCTAAAGGCGTCACTCCATATATGGAAGATATGAGTGTGGTCTCCGGTTCCTTCCAGCCGATGCTGGGTGGATACTATGCCAAGCAGGGCATCAAGACCAGCGATTGGCCTGAGCAGGATGAGGGTGGCACCTTCACCAAGCAATGGACTCCGGTGCTGGAGCAGTGGATGAAGCTCATTGATTCCGGTACCCTGCCCAAGGAGAACGTTGGCGTCAGCAACGATCAGATTAAGCAGAGTTTCATGACCGGACAGTTGGCAATGTTCCGTTCCGGTCCGTGGGACTTCGCCGACCTTGACTCATCCGGCGTGGATTACGGCATGGCCGCGTTCCCCGCGGTTGACGGAGGCCAGCCCTACGTGGGCGGTGGTCCGGACTCCCCGTACGTCATCAGCTCCAAGATTGACGGAGACAAGCTCAAGGCAGCTGAAAAGTTCCTGTCCTTCATCAACAGTGAAGAAGGTCTGAAGCTCAAGGAGAAGAACATCGGCCAAATCTCCATCTCTCCGGAGTACAAGGCGAATGTTGCTCCACAGCTCAAGGATCTGTATGACCAGTACGTGACCAGCGGTGATTTCTACTGGGTGAACTGGACTCGTAACGGCACTGTGATGGGCCAGGAGATGGCCTCCCAGTTCCAGCTTCTCGTTCAAGGTCAGGCCACCATCGCTGATGTCACCAAGGATCTTGACGCCAAGTGGGCCGATTCCAAGTGATTGGAGTCGAGGCTAACTGACCTCGCATATCGAATAATCCTTTTATCTCCCTCCTTCTACTCGTCCGGGCAGGTGCGCCCGCCCGGACGAATCCTCTTCAATACTCTTTAGAAAGGCAACGCTGACATGACCTCTCATGACCAGTCGCAGGAAGTGCCTGCCGGTGCACCATCGGCTGGTACTGACAGCGCCAAAACGCCATGGTACAAAACTGGCAAATTTGCGGAATCCGCAGCTTCTACCGGCTTCCTGTTCCCCATCATTGTGGTGTTTCTCGTACTCACCGCCGTTCCCCTTGTACAGACCATTTATTATTCGTTTACTGACTACAACGGTTTCCAGCAGCATCCGAACTTCATTGGTCTGACCAATTACCAAAAAGTGTTCACTGACCCGTCACTGCTTGTCGGTCTTGGTTTCACGGTGTTGTTTGCAGTGGCAACCACGCTGATTACCACTGCACTGGCCATACCGCTGGCAGTCGCGTTGAATTCTAAATTCTATGGACGCTCTTTCGCTCGATCGCTGTTCTTCTTCCTTGGTGTTCCCTCGTTGATTGTGCTCGGCCTGGTGTGGCAGTACATCCTGTCTCCAATGAAAACTGGTGCACTGAATTCGGTGTTGGTGTCCATGGGATTGAAATCAGTGCCGTGGCTGGCCGATAGCAACTTGGCTCGTGGTGCCGTGATTTTTGTGGCTATTTGGGCCGCCGTCGGTTGGCATGCCACCCTGTACCTTGCTTACCTGCAAGCTGTGCCGAAAGACCTGTATGAACAGGCGTCGGTTGACGGTGCGAACGGTTTCCAGCAGTTTATTCACATCACGTTGCCTCAGCTGGTGCCCGGCATCGTAGTATCCACATTCCTGCTGATTACCAATGGTCTAAAGGTTTACGATCTTCCATTTGGCATGACCAAAGGTGGTCCTGGCTATGCGACCAACACCATCACGCAATCCATCATTGTTCAAGGTATTTCGCAATCCCAATATGGCTTGGGTTCGGCACTCGCCGTACTTTTCACCGTCGCTTGCATGATTGTGGTTCTTGGTCAGCAGGCCATTACCGGCATCATCACTAGGAGGTTCGCATGACACCGTCGCAACGTGCACAGGTCGGTAAGATCGTTCGCACCATTCTCATTAATGGCTTGGCCATTATTATGGCCATCCCGCTGTACTACATCGTTATTAACACGTTCAAAACCACGTTCGATATGGCCAAGTCGCCTTTTGGTCTCCCCGAACACTGGACATTGCAGCACTATGCTGATGTGTTCGGCACATTGCCTATTGTGCAGAGCTTCATCAACTCAATCATCGTGACTGTGGTTGCTGTGTTCTTTGAAGTGATGATTGGCGCACTGGCCGCCTATGGCATGATTCTGAAAAACAGTAAGTTCACCGCCGGCGTGGGTGCCGTGCTGATGATTGCATTCTGCATCCCTGTGCAGGCCACGCTGATTCCGCTGTACAAGATGGAGGCGAGGATCGGGCTGGTTGACTCCCTGTTGGGTCTGATTATCCTCTATCTCGCAAACTCAATCTTCTGCTACATGCTCACCATTGGATACATGCGTAAGCTGCCGATGGAGATTTTGGAAGCGGCTCGCATTGACGGTGCTGGCCCATTCCGCATCTTCCGCGTGATTGTGCTGCCGATGATCACCCCAATTCTGGCTACTGTGGTGGTCTTCCAGACGTTGTCCACATGGAATGACTTCATGCTGCCGAACATCTTCCTGACCTCCACTGACCTGCGCACCGTGATTTTGCAGGTGTACAACGCCATGGGGCAGTTCACGACCGATTGGCCGGCCTTTATGACGATTACGGTTATCGCGCTCATTCCGGTAGTGATTTTCTTCATCTTCTGCCAGCGATGGATTGTTTCCGGTCTGGTGGCTGGTTCGGTCAAAGGCTGAGTTGGTCGAGGCGGAGGGATGCAATGAATCCTTCCGCCTTTTATGTATTTCGGGATTGTGCATGTCGAGATGCACGGAAGAGAGAGGGGGTTGTATTCCCGTCGATGAAGACGGGTTGCGGACAATCGCAATCACATTCAATACACAATAATTACGCCGCAATAACGTAGCGTAATGAGAGCAGGAAGATAACAATGAAGTTACAGGTTTCATCATTTCGATGGCGCAAAGCAGCGGCTATTGCAGTAGCAACGGCTATGTCGCTGTCCATGTTCGGACTTGGAGCACATACTGCCAATGCAGACGAGGCATCCAACAAGGTAGTGGTTTCGCAAGTCGCAAAGAACGGCGATAAGGGATACCTCGAAGTCGACGGCAAACCGTTCTTGATGCACGGTGTTCAGTTCTTTGGCGAATGGCAAACGTTTGGTAGTGACAAGGATCCAATTCCAACGAATCAGAAGAACCGAGTGCTGCCACAGGATTGGTTGGAAAACGGCTTTGAGAAAACCAAAGCGGCCGGTTTCGACACTATTCAGATCGAGCTGGCTTGGAATCAGATTCAGCCCACTGCCGAAGGGGAATACGACTGGACCCTACTTGACAAATATGTGCAATGGGCAAAGAAATATGATCTGAAAATTGATATTGTCTGGTGGGGAACCAACGGCTGTGGCGGCGGCATTCGCGAGAATACGGTGCATGGCTTTATGGCTGATATTCCGGACTATTTGGAAGACGATAAATATTGGGGGCAGAAAAACAACGGTGATGAAAACGAAATCCCGTATCTGCCCAATGACAGCGATCCAAATATCGCAGCGAATGCAGATTATCTGTTTGGCGAAGAGCGCAAAGCGGTCAATGCAATGTTCGACCATCTTGCCGATGTCGACACTTCCCACCAGACCATCTTGTTCCAAATTTGGAATGAACTGAATTGGAATGGGTGGAAGGATGGTCATGGCAAGGCTCAGAAGAGTGAATGGCTGCGTTTGGCCGATGAGCTCGGCAAAGCTGTGAAGACAGCCGATTATGTTGTGGCGACCCGTTTGAACTATCGAGGCAACTCCATTGACGCTCGCTCGGTATTGGATCAGTACGAATACATTGACTTCTCCGGTCCGGATGCATATACCAAGAGCTTGTCCAGCATGGCGAACATCGTCAAGGACACTGCGAAGAAGTCTGACATTGCCTACATTCCGGAAACTTTCAGCGGCAATAACAACCTCTCGGGTGTTACGGCCACAGTGCTTGCCAGTGGTGGATTCGTCGACTTCTGGCAGTTGAACGAGTCCTGGGCCGGCAGAGATTATTCGCTATACGGCATCCCTGATGATGGATATCCGGAATATACGACGTGGAAAATCGGCACTATCCCAGCTATGCCAGCTGAAACGCAAAAGCTTACCCGTCTTAACACTGGACTGAACAAGATAAGCCAGTTGGTTGCTGCGGCATTGCCGGAGAACATGACATCCTTTAATACAGATGCTGATACCCCGGTGAAGGGATATACCGGCACACAATCGATTGCCGGCCAGAATATCGTATTCTCGAATGCAGCTGATGCCGATGCAATCGGTTTTGCTGTGCGAGATGCTGACACGGGCGATATCTATGTGACCTCTGACGCAGATGGGCATACGGCGGTGAACCTCGGTCGTTATGCCATTGCTTCGGTTGGCTCTTTCGACGCATCAGGCAAGTGGACTGGCGAGACTCGTGACACAAGCGCGAATGGTGATATCACGCTGAATGCCGGCGAAGCCGTGCGTGTTGTGCCGATTACTGACCTGCGGTTGGCGGTTGACGCGGCGTATGGTCTGAAGTCTTCTGATTACACAGCGGATTCGTGGAAGACGTTTGAGAAGGCCTACGCGAATGCCAAGAGTACACTTGCCGACACGAGTGTTACCGCAAAACAGGCCGCCTCCGCTGCGGCTGATTTGACCAGTGCGCAACAGGCGCTAGTTGTTACAGGCAAGCTGACCATCACTGATCCAGCGTCGGTGACAGTAGCCTCTGGAACTCCTCTGGCTGATGTGCAGGCACAGGCTCCAAGTACTGTGAATGCGCGTGCCGGTGCTTCTAAGGCCGAATCCGTGCCGGTTGTTTGGGATTGGTCGGGCGTTGACGCCGCTATTACGGATAGCGTCACTGTGCATGGCGCGGCGACCTCCGCGGATGGTGACACATTGTCGGCGGTGCTGCATGTATTGATTGGCGCCAAGTTGGGCACCAATATTGCTTCGGCTGATCAGTTCTCCGCCACGTATGCTGAGTCGAAGAAATTCGATACCACATTCGACGGCAAGGTCGGCAACAAGGGCTGGACCACGTGGGGCGATAAGACCGATACCAAGACCACGCCCACTGGCACGTTGACATTTGATGGCGCCAAGGAAATCGGTGAAATCAAGATCTACTACTACAAGGATGGCAATGGTACTTGGCCTGCAACCGTGACGGCCGAGTACCAAGATGCTTCCAGCGGTGAGTGGAAGCCGTTCGGCGACGCGGTTGCACTCCCGGACGCAGCCGATGCAGCACCAACTGCTGACTTCAACGTTGCCGAGCCGGTGAAAGCGACTGCGGTGCGTATTGTCAACGATCTTGCTGACACCAATGTGCATCCCTATATCTCGGTCTCCGAGATTGAAGCATACGAGATGAATCGCGTTGCCCCATCCTCTGACTCCACGCTGGCTGATCTGCGTGTGGATGGTGCGAGCATCAATGGGTTCGATCCGGCCGCAACCGAATATGATGGTGCTCTTGCGGGAGATGCCGAATCCTACCCACTGGTACAGGCCTTCGCGCGTGATACCGCAGCGACTGTGAGCCTCGTGCAGCCTTCTGCCGACAATGATGGTGTGGCTACAGTCACGGTTGAATCGGCGGCCGGTGATGCTACCTCTACATACACAATCAACTTCGGTAAGCTGCCGCAGCTCACTGGGCTGAAAATCGTTACCGACCCTTCGAAGAACATTTACAAACCGGGCGAAGCCTTGAGCCTAGATGGTCTTCGTGTGGAAGCGGTATGGACTCGTGACGGTGAGGTAACCGCACAGCCTGCAGTAGACGTCAAGAATCTGTCCATATCTGGATTCGATTCGTCCAGCGAAGGTTCCAAGGTAGTGACGGTTTCCTACCGGGGGCAATCGGCAACGTTCACGGTAACGGTGGCCAAGGATTCCTCATCTCAGCCGACGAAGCCTGGTGCTGGCGCAACCAATATTGACGGTCATGGTCAGCACGGCCAGAAGCAGGACGTCAATCAGCAGTCGGGCAACGAAGCATTGAGCAACACTGGTGTTTCGGTGGGCTCGATTGCCGCTGTGGCGGTGCTGCTTGCCTGCGCCGGACTTGCTTGCGCAGTACGCCGCAGCCGTCGTTAGTGACAGCGGCATATGGCGGAATTGGACTCAACGATTCCGCTGAGACCGATTGATTGCTGGGCTGTCTGCTGCCAACGCAGTGGACAGCCCAACAATCTGCCCGTGTAAACAATCCATTATTTACGTAAGCATTGGTGCATTCGTTCCCTGTGACGCCAGAAATGAAAGCTATGATGCTGCCAACCATAATTCAGGAGGAAAAAAACATGTCCCAACAGCCTCTCATCGTCAGTGGTGTGCCTTGGTTTGATGATCGTGGATTTACGGTCAATGCGCATGGCGGTTGCATCGTCGAAAATGATGGCCTGTATTACCTGTTCGGTGAGTACAAAACCGATAAGGAGAACCGGTTCGCGGGGTTCTCCTGCTATTCGTCGCCGGATCTGGTGCATTGGACGTTCCGGCGCATCGTGTTGCCGCAGCAGACTGATGGTTTGATGGGTCCAGGGCGCATTGGAGAGCGCGTCAAGGTCATGCGCTCGCCGGTCACCGGTCAATACGTGATGTTCATGCACTCCGACGATCTGGAATACTATGATCCGCATATCTGCTATGCGGTGTGCGACACGATTGATGGCGAATATGCGTTTGCCGGGCCTTTGACTTACCGTGGCGAACCGATTCGACGCTGGGATCTGGGTGTGTTTCAGGACGAGGACGGTACCGGGTATCTGCTTGTGCATGAGGGGGATATTTATCGGCTGGCCGATGATTACTGTTCCGCTGTTGAGCAGATTGGCGAGGGTATTGCTCTAGGTGGTGAGGCTCCAGCTGTGGTTCGGTTGGACGGGCGGTATTGGATGTTGTTCTCGGGCAAGACCTCTTGGGATTGCAATGATAATTATTGTCTGTCTGCACCGTCGATGCGTGGACCGTGGACCTATCAGGGCCTATTCGCTCCTGAAGGCAGCATGACCTGCAACTCGCAGACATTGTTCGTGCTGTCGGTGCGAACTGATCGCGGCGCGATTCCTATGTTTATGGGCGACCGGTGGTCATTCCCGCACCAAGCTTCTGCGGCCACGTATGTATGGCAGCCGCTGACGGTGGAGCGTGGTCGGTTACGGCTCGAGGAGTACTGGCCTTCATGGAATCCTGAGACGGGTTTGGTGCAGCCGTTTGCTGGGAGGCCTATTGATGTTGGCTTCCGATCGGATGTGCTGGGTGACTCGGTATGCATCCCATTTCATGGCTCCCGTGTGGCGTTGGTTGGACGTGCCGATCCGTGGGGCTCCTATGCTCAGATTGGCATTGAACGGGCGTCCGGGGATGGTGTTGAGGTGATGCCTCCGATTTTCGTGAGTTTCTATGCCAAATCTCCGGACGAAGGGTATCGGTATGTATCGCCTGAATTGCCTGAAGGCGATTACGTAGTGACGGTGACGGTCACCGGTGAAATCCCGCAGTGGAGTGATAAATCTGGCCAGCGCTTCGGCTCGGTTGGTTCGGCGGTCGACGTGCGCAGCGCCATTGTGGTGTGAATATCAAAACCGCGGAAAATGGCGCGACACGCCGTAAGTTGCGTTCGGGTGAATACTTGCGTATATTAATCACTCGTTGCGCGGTTCACCTCGCAGCCGGTTGAAAAACTGAATATGCCCCCATCGTCTAGCGGTCTAGGACTACGCCCTCTCACGGCGCCAACACCGGTTCAAATCCGGTTGGGGGTACGACGAACAACTCTTCGGAGTTGCTACGCCAAGCCAAATTGGGATGTGGTGTAATTGGCAACACAGCTGATTCTGGTTCAGCCATTCTTGGTTCGAGTCCAGGCATCCCAGCCAATGACCCTCGCGGAATGCGAGGGTTTTTTGTTTTCCTACGTATTTTTTAAATATCCCTTTCAGGGGTGTGTCGTGTCGAAAGCTATTCGATAGTCCATCCGGCAAGTGTTCCGCTGATTGAGGTTTAGCGCTAACAATTTTCGCTTTTAAGAGTCGAATCTGTGCATTTGCTTAAATTGCACTTAGTAAAGCCTTCTTGTAAAGTATCTTTCCGTAATTGCAAATGCGTATTTTTCAATGAAGAATGCATTTGTCCCGACTCGAAGAAGAGATTAAGGAAAATATAGTTAATGAAAAAGAAGAAGACCCTTTCGGCTGCGCTGGCAACAGCGTTAGCCGTAACCTGCATGGGCAGTGGAGGGGCGACTGCGTTTGCGGTTCCGCTTTCTGATGCTGACTTGCAGACTTTGGCAAGTCAGATTCAACAGATCAACGATACTTCTGCTTCTGAGACTCCTTCCGCACAAGCTGATGCTGTTGAAGGATGGACTATCGATTCCAACATTGCCAAGGGTGGCGAAATCCTGGAAATGTCGGATGGCTGGCTGCATCTCAAGTCCACTGCAGCTAACGGCAATGCAGCGGCAAACCCCAGCGCCAGCAATGACTGGCCGGCAGTAGCCGTTTGGGGCACGGATTATGACTTCTCCAAGGCCGGCTCCTTCCATGCCACAATCAAGTCTCCGCAAGAAGGCTCGGCAAACCGTTTCGGATTCTACCTGGGTTACAACGATCCTGGTAGCGGTCTGTTCATCGGTTATGATGCACAGGGCTGGTTCTGGCAGACCTACACCGGTGGCGGTAACGGTGGCTGGTACAGCGATGCTCGTATCGCTGCGCCTTCTGCCAACGATGAGCATGACATCCAGATTTCTTGGACCGACGCCAAGGTCGCCACGTTGACCGTGGATGGCCAGAAGGCATTCGACGTCGACTACTCCGCGATGACGAACCTGTCCAACAAGGTCGCCATCAAGGCAGGTTCTTGGAAGTCGCTGAACCAGGTCACTGATGTGTACATCAAGGACTTCCCTGAGGTCGTTGAGGCTGCCAAGCATGCCGTTTCCGGCAAAGTGGTTGACGCTGAAGGTGCTGCCATCGACGGTGCAACCGTGCGCTTGGGCAAGACCAAGGTGACAACCGGTGCCGATGGTGCCTTCTCCTTCTCTGATATCGAAGCCGGCGAATACACGCTTTCGATTACCAAGGACGGCTATGAAGACGTCTCCCAGCAGGTGACTGTTGCGGACGCCGACCTTGCCATTGATGCCATCACTCTCAACAAGACCATCCCGGTTGCTTCGGAAACGTTGAAGACCAAGAAGATGGAAGTTCAGATCAAGAAGAACTTCCCGTCTGTTCTCCAGTACACCATGACCGATGGCAAGGTGATGTACGGCCAGACCAAGGATGTTCGCACCGTTGAAATCAACGGCACCAACATTGAACTGGGCGACGATGACGTAACCTTCAAGAAGGTCTCCGACACTGAGGCCACCTACACGCTGAAGGTCAAGAACGAGGCCAAGAAGATCGACGCGGTCATCACCGTGCAGATCAAGGTCAAGGCTAACCAGCTGCACCTCAACGTCACCGACATCAAGAACAACCTGTCCACTGGCATTCCGGAAGGCAATGGCGTTGAGAAGAATGCCATCGCAACCCTGTCCTTCCCGAACCAGAGCCTGGTCTCCGTGCGTTCCAACCAGGATAGTGCTCAGTTCACCGGTACCACGATGTCTTCTGACACGCAGACCCCTGGTGATGAGAACTTCGCAGTGACCGAAGATACCTCCTACACCGACCGTGATTACACGTATGGCTTTGTTTCCGGTGCTGGCCTGAGCGCTGGCCTGTGGAGCAACTCCGAGCATGACGGTCGCGCCGCCTATGCAGGCGTGCGAGGCGGTAGCCAGAACACCCGCGTATACGCCACCACCCAGCAGGCTGGTGACGCTACCTCCCTCGGCCTGGCCAGCGCTCCGTGGTACTACCACCGCACTGTCACCGATTCCAAGGGCAACAAGTACACCGTCGCCGAAACCGAAATGCCGAAGATGGCAGTGGCCATCGCCGGTGATGAGAACGAAGACGGCGCAGTCAACTGGCAGGATGGCGCGATTGCATACCGCGACATCATGAACAACCCGTACAAGTCCGAGGAAGTTCCTGAACTGGTGGCATGGCGTATCGCCATGAACTTCGGTTCCCAGGCACAGAACCCGTTCCTCACCACGCTTGACAACGTCAAGAAGGTGGCTTTGAACACCGACGGCCTCGGCCAGTCCGTGCTGCTCAAGGGCTACGGCAACGAAGGCCACGACTCCGGCCACCCGGATTACGGTGACATCGGCCAGCGCATCGGTGGCGCTGAAGATATGAACACCCTGATGGAAGAGGGCGCTGAGTACGGTGCTCGCTTCGGTATTCATGTCAACGCTTCCGAAATGTACCCGGAGGCTAAGGCCTTCAGCGAGGACATGGTTCGTCGCAACAGCGCCGGTGGCCTCAGCTATGGCTGGAACTGGCTGGATCAGGGCGTCGGCATCGACGGCATCTACGATCTGGCATCCGGTTCCCGTGTGAGCCGCTTCGCTGACCTGAGCGAAGAAGTCGGCGACAACATGGACTTCATCTACCTCGACGTGTGGGGCAACCTGACCTCTTCCAGCTCGGAAGATTCTTGGGAAACCCGCAAGATGAGCCAGATGATCAACAACAACGGCTGGCGTATGACCACCGAATGGGGCTCCGGCAACGAGTATGATTCGACCTTCCAGCACTGGGCGGCTGATCTGACCTACGGTGGCCAGAAGCTCAAGGGTGAGAACTCCGAGGTGATGCGCTTCCTGCGCAACCACCAGAAGGACAGCTGGGTCGGCGACTACCCGTCTTACGGCGGCGCTGCCAACGCTCCACTGCTCGGCGGCTACAACATGAAGGACTTCGAAGGCTGGCAGGGCCGCAACGACTATGCCGCCTACATCGAGAACCTGTTCACTCATGACGTGTCCACCAAGTTCATCCAGCACTTCAAGGTGACCCGTTGGGTTAACAACCCGCTGCTGACCGACGGCAATGGCAACGGCAACGCCGTGTCCGATCCGAACACGAACAACGGCAACGAGCAGATCACCCTAAAGGACGATAACGGCAACACCGTGATCCTCTCCCGTGGCTCCAACGACACCTCCAGCGCAGCCTACCGTCAGCGCACCATCACCTACAACGGTGTGGTAGTCGCTTCCGGTGCTGTCTCCGCAGGTGATGGCACCTCCACTGGCGATGAGTCCTACCTCCTGCCGTGGATGTGGGATTCCTCCACCGGCGACGTGCTGAAGGACTCCGAGCAGAAGCTGTACCACTGGAACACTCAGGGTGGCACCACCACCTGGACTCTGCCGGACAGCTGGAAGAACCTCTCCAGCGTGAAGGTGTACCAGCTCACCGATCAGGGCAAGACCAACGAGCAGACCGTTGCCGTTTCTGGCGGCCAGGTGACGCTCACCGCTGATGCCGAAACCCCGTACGTGGTGTACAAGGGCGAAGCCAAGCAGATTCAGGTCAACTGGAGCGAGGGTATGCACGTGGTGGATGCCGGCTTCAACGGTGGCTCCAACACCCTCACCGACAACTGGACCGTCACCGGCACCGGTAAGGCTGAGGTCGAAGGCGAGAACAACGCCATGCTGCGCCTCACCGGCAAGGTTGACGTCGCTCAGCGTCTGACCGACCTCAAGGCTGGCCAGAAGTACGCACTGTACGTCGGTGTTGACAACCGCAGCACTGGCGAAGCCTCTGTCACCGTGACCAGCGGCGGCAAGGTGCTGGCAACCAACTCCACCGGCAAGTCTATCGCCAAGAACTACGTCAAGGCATACGGCCACAACACGAACAGCAACACGGAAGATGGCAGCAGCTACTTCCAGAACATGTACGTGTTCTTCACCGCGCCTGAGGATGGCGACGCCACGGTAACCCTGTCTCACAAGAGCACTGACGAAGCCCACACGTACTTCGATGATGTCCGCATTGTCGAGAACAAGTACTCCGGCATCTCCTATGAGAAGGACGGCACCCTGAAGTCCCTCACCAACGGATTCGAGAACAACGCCCAGGGCATCTGGCCGTTCGTGATCGGCGGTATCGAGGGCGTTGAGGACAACCGTACTCACCTCTCCGAGCTGCATGCTCCGTACACGCAGGCCGGTTGGGATGTCAAGAAGATGGACGACGTGCTCGATGGCAACTGGTCGCTCAAGGTCAATGGCCTGGCCGGCTACGGTGCTCTCGCTTACCAGACGATTCCGCAGAACGTGAAGTTCGAGGCTGGCGAGCAGTACAAGGTGTCCTTCGACTACCAGTCCGGTTCCGACGACATCTATGCCGTCGCTGTGGGCCAGGGCGAGTTCTCCCCGGCTTCCACCGAGTTCCAGAACCTCAAGAAGGCACTGGGCGAGGATGGCCACTACGAGTTCACGCTCACCGGTGGCGTCAACGGCGATTCCTGGTTCGGTATCTACTCCACCACGAACGCAGCTGACACCCAGGGCACGAGCGGCAACGAAGCCAACTTCGGTGGATACAAGGACTTCGTGCTTGATAACCTCAAGATTGAGCATATCGAGTCTGAGGCCCGCACTAAGGCTGAGGCAAATGACAAGCTCGATGAGGTCACCAGCACCTACGACTCCAAGCGTTCTGAGTTCTCTGATGCCGCATGGCAGCAGTATCGGGACACCTTGGTCAAGGTCCGCGTACTGATCAACAAGGATGGTGCAACCGCTGAGGACTTCACCAAGGCATACAACATCCTCGTTGCTCTCGACGAGTACATGAAGACCGCTCCCGGCAACGAGAGCAGCGACAAGTACGACGTTGCAGCTGACGGTTCCGACAGCCTCGGTGGCTACACCGTGGAAGCTGGTAGCGAGCAGTCCAACTACGGTAACTACGAGGGCCCGAAGGAATTCGCACAGGACGGTTCTGACAGCACCTATTGGCACACCAGCTGGAGCGCCAACGCAGTTGGTGCAGGCACGGCTTGGTACCAGTTCAACCTCAACGAACCGACCACCATCAACGGTCTGCGTTATCTGCCTCGACCGGGTGGAGCTAATGTCAACGGCAAGATCAAGGGCTACAAGATCACGCTGACCTTGGCTGACGGTTCCACTAAGGATGTTGTTACCGATGCTGAGTTCTCCACCTCCACCATTTGGCAGAAGGCTTCCTTCGATGCCGTCAAGGATGTGACTGCTGTTCGCCTGACTGTGCTGTCTTCCGCGGGTGCCAGCGCTAACCAGGAGAATCAGTTCGCTGCGGCTGCCGAGCTTCGTCTTACCACTGACCGTGAAGTTGAGGAAGAGGTAGTTGCTCCGAATAAGACCGATCTGAACGACACCATCGCTCAGGCCAACGGTCTCAAGGAATCCGACTACACGGCTGAAAGCTGGGCTGCACTGGTCAAGGCTCGTGACGCTGCGCAGACCGTGGCAGATAACGACAAGGCATCTGCTTACGACGTGGAGCTGGCTCTGGCTAACCTCAAGTCCGCCATCGCTGGACTGGAACAGAAGGGCGAAGAGCCCGGACCTGGCCCGGTCGAAGTGGACAAGACCGATCTGCAGGCCACAGTGAACAAGGCAGACAAGCTCGTTGAGACCGATTACACGGCCGAAACGTGGAGCGTGTTCGCCAAGGCGCTGGAAGCCGCAAAGCAGGTGCTTGGCAACGAGAACGCCACCCAGGATCAGGTCAATGAAGCGCTGAACACGCTTCAGGACGCCATCTCGAAGCTGGAGGCCGCCTCCACTCCGAAGCCGGATCCGGAACCGGGTGTGGTGGACAAGGCTGCTCTGAACGCGACCATCAACAAGGCCGCCGCCATCAACCTGGGCCTCTACACGGACGACTCCGCCAACGCACTGCGTGCCGCCTTGAAGAAGGCTCGTGCAGTTGCCGCTGACGACGAGGCTACGCAGAAGCAGGTCGACGCAGCTCGTGAGGCTCTTGAGAAGGCCATCGCTGGCCTGGTCAAGCGCAGCGCCGCTACGCAGGACAAGGTGTCTGACACCGGCTCCAATGTGGCTGCAGTCGCCATGATCGGCATGCTGATGGCTGGCGCAGGCGCTGCAATCGCCTACCGCCGCAATCGCGAACAGATGTAATAATCTGCGGACTGGTTGATCAGCTCACCTAGCTGATCAACCCCCTATACGAATGGCGGGTGGTACCTGGATTCCCAGGCGCCACCCGCCATTTGCTATTGAGCAGTAGTAATTACTTCTTGGATGCGTTTACTGCATCCACAGCCTTCTGCAGAGACTTGGTGTGCTGCTGATACCAGCTGGCCTGCTCGTTGAGCTTATCGGTTGCGGACTTGAAACCGGCGGTATCATCGGCCACGCAGCCTTCGTACACCGGCAGCTCCACGCTCAGTTCCTTGTTCAGCGCGTCCAGCGTGGAGGAGTCCTTCACATCCTTCTTGGTCAGTGCGGCAGCTTCGGAAGCGTCACCGTTCACCAGATTGTTGTAATCATTAGTAGCGTTGCGCACGGTTTCAGAAGCGGCAGCACAATCAGCCATAGCCGTGTTGTACTGTGCTTCGGAGTAAGCGCGGCTGCCGAAAATGCCGGCTACAGCCACCACAGCGATCACCGCAATCACGATGACAGCAATCGCCCACTTAGGCATATGCTTCTTCGCTTCAGCGGTTGCGGCTTCATTGGTGTTTGCAGTCTCAGCGTTCTGCTGGGCAGTCATGAGTTTCTGATCTCCTTTGTTCAATGGGATGCCAAAGCACCCCTTGAGAAAACAACGGACATCAACAGTAGCGGTAACGTGCGAGATTGCTTAGTTTTCGCCTTATGCCATTGCGAATAGTGCATTTTGCGATTGCAAAAGTTTGATTGCATAAGAACCAATTGCATAAGAACTTTG
Organism: Bifidobacterium sp. LH_416; assembly: GCF_056357055.1. Lineage (NCBI taxonomy): Bacteria > Bacillati > Actinomycetota > Actinomycetes > Bifidobacteriales > Bifidobacteriaceae > Bifidobacterium > Bifidobacterium sp. LH_416. The sequence continues at coordinate 300,006 of NZ_JBKEVJ010000004.1, forward strand.
AGAGAGCCCCGAGTGAGAATTGGACTCACGACCTCTTCCTTACCAAGGAAGTGCTCTACCACTGAGCTATCGGGGCATGACGACTAAGCGCGTCAAGGCAACTTGAACATCATGGCACGGAATCCCCCATCGCGCAAGTCGGCGTCGTTGCGCCAGTCGCGTGATGATTCAGTATGTCCGGCGAGACGAGCGCATGTTCTGCAAGCTCACCTATGAGAATTTCTGGGACATCATGGGGTGGATTGGCAACGGTGTGTTGAGCTGTTTTTAGAGGTTTTTCCTTGTTTGGTGAAATCCACGGGGCTCACTGCTCGACGATGACGACGGGGCATTGATGATTGGATGTCGTGAGCTACCGAGATGAAAGAAGATGCTTGCGTACCTGTTTCAGATAGTTCTTCTTGAAGGTGCGTGCGGTGCCGAAAAAGCGTTCGTCGGTGGCTGTCTGTTCGTGGTTTTCGTATTTGCGGGCGGTTAGTTCGACGGTGCAGATGAAGTCCGCCACCTGCGCGAGCCGATAGTCGATTGGAGATCCCTGACGGTATACGATGGCCTGCTTCGAGATCGCATATTCCACCGCTCCGCGGATGGCCTGTGTGATGAGGCTTTGGCCACCGTCGTAATACACTTTGACGGCATCGAAACTCTGGAAGAGTTCAAGATGGTCGAACACGATGTCGACGATGTCGCGCTTGATGCGCAACCCCAGCTGTTCCAAGGTCGTGTAATCGGCTTTTCGATAGATCAGCGTCACGTATCGTACGGGCAGCTTGAACAGCATGGACAGGAAATAGGCGAGCAACCGTTTGCGCTGACTGACACTGAGATGCCGGTAGTCGTCATGGCCGTTCAGAAGCGGCGACGTGTGCAACGGGATGTCAGGCAACCCGGCATTACGCAGCGTTTGCTCGTATCCCTCGAACACGGGGATGACGGGGTCAGATTGGTCATGGAACACCAGCGTCAGCGCGTAGTACTCGGACTGGAAGCCCTGTTCGCCGGATTCGTCCGCGAATATCGAGCCGTCCGCCATCATACCCCCTGAAACGAAAAATGCCGGGGGATTACCCCCGGCTCTTGGAAGTCTCACATTGCTGCGGACCTGTGTATTGAATACCCTAGCAGATTTCGAAGGGGGCGCAAAGCGTGACTGACCGCGGTGGCCGTGAGCCAATCTGACGGCGTTCAGCTAAGGCCACTAATCATCGGCTCGGTAATCGGTCAGATTGAGGCCGGCAGCCACACGATTGGAGGCGAACACACCAATCGTGACCAGTGCATAACACAGCGCAAGACCGCCGAGGAAACTGAATAACGTGGCCGGGCTAGTCATAGACGCAGCGAATAGCGGCGCCATAAGCAGCATTGAACAGCCGCCCGCAACGATTACCACGATATTGAGCGGTGTGAGGACTTCGATGAATCGCGCGCGGTTCAGGGTCTTCACGTCTGTGCCTTCGAGCATAAGCATGCGATATTCGTCCGCCTGATCGTAGACGCTGCCAGCTTGCATCACACCTGAGCTGACAGCCGCTAGCACGGCGGCGAATGCCAGTGTCAGCAGTCCGCCGGTACCGATGTCGTGCAGAAACAGCGTCGCTGAGTCATCTGGACCGCCGGCAGACGCAGCCGAGCCGAGGAATCCGCAGATCGAAGTGATACCGGCAATGAATACAGCTAGCGCAATGCCGGAGACGTTGCGCCAAGCGCGTTTGGGATTGTCGAGGATGCGACGCATAGCAATCATGGTCGCAGCATCCTTGGGATGGCGGGCCTTGGACTTAGCGCGGGCTGTAACCACCCACGAACCGATGAGGTTGAACAGCATGAAGCAGAGCAGCACGAAGCCAATCACCACAACATAAATCATCGTTTCGCCTGCACCAAGGCTTGCTAGCATCGCCGGATTCTTGAACACGATTACAGCAACGAGCATCACGGCGATGAACATTACCGTGCGCCAGGCCGACGGTAGTGGGCCTGCCGTACGGCTCGTGACGCCAAGCGGCTCAATGGCCACGCGGCGCAACGTAATCAGCGAAGAGACCAGCGCCAGCATAGCGACGCCTATGACGGTGACAACCAAAACCGGGAATCCGACCCAGAGCTGTTCGAACGTGAACCCCTGATTCTGGAAGCGCAATAGCATAATCAGTGGCATGAGCGCGCAATAGCCAAGGATGCCGATAAGCGAGCCAATCAAAGCTTGACCGGCAGCATCGAACGCAGTGAGACGGACCACTTGACCGGTGGTGGCACCGGCCAGTCGCAGAGCAGCGAGGCGTGCATCACGGCGGGATGCGGCCAGTCGGGCTGCGGAACCGGCAAGTGCCACGAATGGCACGATGAGCAGTAGGCATGCGAATCCGGCGAGCATCACGTATGTGGAAGCGTAGGAAGCAGGGTCAGCGGGATTGGCAACTCGGTGATGCCAAACAGCCAGCGTTCCAGGTCTGCATGCGGTTTCATTGAATAGACACCCGAGCGTGTGATCGGCGGAGGCGCGCCATATGAACCCATGTACGCCTCCAAGCACTGTGAGGAAGATAGCTGTGGCTGCAGCGAACGCGATGATTGCCAGTACCGAGGTGTGTTCGGACGTGTCGCTCAACCGGCCGCTGCGGTGGAACAACCGCCAGAGTGCGAACGTGCTCATCGTGCAGCTCCTTCCAATCGTCCGTCCTGCATGGTCACGGTGCGTGAGCAGAAGGCGGCCACATTCGGGTCGTGGGTGACGACGACCACGGCAGCACCGTTGTCGCGCGCGGCGGCCATGAGGATGCCCATGACTTCGCGGCCGGTGGCCTGGTCGAGCGCGCCGGTTGGCTCGTCGGCGAAGACAACTGCTGGTCGTACGGCAAGTGCTCGGGCGATAGCGATGCGCTGCATCTGACCGCCGCTCATCTCGCCGGGCCGGTGCGTGGCGAACGCTTTGAGACCCATACGCTCGAGCCAGAGCATGGCCGCGTCTGTTGCGGTTCGGTATGGTGTGCCGTCAAGCATCATTGGCAGGGCGATATTCTCCACGGCCGGCAGCTCGGGTAGCAGCTGGCCGGATTGGAACACGAAACCGAAGGCGTTGCGACGCAGCTTGGTACGGTCGATGTCGGTCATGGTCCCGAGTTCTGTGCCGCGGAACGTCACGGTTCCGGATGTCGGGCGGATGATGCCGGCGAGTGCATGGAGCAGTGTCGATTTGCCGGAGCCAGACGGGCCCATAACGGCTACTGTCTCACCTTCGGTGAGCGTGAAGTCCACATGGTTCAAGGCGAGCGTGTGCAGTCCGAATGGTGGGTTTGGCATGGTGGAAGCGGCGGAGACCGGGCCTGAGCCCGCCAGAGGTGCTCCTGTGATCTCGCGACCGGCCTGCGTTTTCAACATTGCGGTGGTGTAGTCCATCACGAGATTGTGTGCTTCGAGTATTGGCGTCTGCTTACCTGACTGATGGAGTTGGAATTGCTGTGTTGTTGCGTTCATGCTTCCGAGGCTACGGGCCTGTCATCGGGTGCTCCATCGGATTAAGGGATGAATTGGCGCATGGAATCGCGCTTCATCTCATTCGCAAGGATTACTTGCCAAGATGAGGCTATGTAGACAGAACAGATATCTGCACTCGCTGCACTCTGCTGCACTGCTGCCGACGAAGGTGGGCGTTCGATGACGCTTGGATGCACATATCATTCCGCCGATTGATGCCGGGCAGAACAATCAGCCGATACAGTGGCATATCGCCGCTGGCTGCCAACAGATGATGAGCCGCATAGAGAAGAAGGAATCGGAAGAGGAAGATCCATGGGATACATCGCATATTTCAGCCGACCGTTCATACTGGCGATCGCGCTATGGCCGTTCGTGTCGGCAGCTCTCACCGTGCCGGTGCTTGCGCTGCTGTACCACCGCTACAATCGTATCCGTTTCTCACAGGCGCTCGTTGCGTATGGTACGGTGCTGTATGCCATCGGACTGCTCTGCTTCACGCTGTATCCGATGCCGGAGGATCCGGCTGCGTATTGCGCCGCGCATCATCTCACCCCACAGCTCAACCCGTTGCAATTCATAGGCGACATTCGTACTGATGGACTATCCGCAATCATGCAGCTCGCGTTGAATGTCGTATTCTTCCTGCCGCTCGGTTTCATCATGGGTCGTGTGTTCCGCTGGCCAATCGCAGCAGCGCTGCCATTCGGTTTCGCGACGAGCTTGACGATTGAAACGCTGCAGTTGACCGGTTTCCTTGGTCTGTACCCGTGCTCATATCGGTTGTTCGATGTGGATGATTTGATGACGAACACGCTGGGTGCGATGCTTGGTTATACTGCGGCCAAACTGTTCGACCGTCTCGTGCCGCCACGAGCAAACGATCTGACGACGGTGACACAGCCGGGATTCCTGCGTCGTTGCATTACGTATGCGATTGATCTGACGGTAGTTACGGTTGTTGCGATGTCGGTGACCGCGCTGATCACTATTGTTTACGACATAGTGGTGGTGCGTGATATCGCGACATGGCAGGCGATTCCGGCTGTCGGCCGTGTGTTTGGCAATGAGGTTACAGTCTCCGATGCGGCGATGCTGATTTCGCTGCTTACGTTTGAACTGCTGGTGCCATGGCTGCGCGGCGGGCGTACTCTCGGTGGCGGGTTCACGCATATGACGTGCGAAACACGGCCTCGTTCCGGCTGGCGGCGCATGCTGTTTTATGCGGTGCGAACGGTGGTATTCGTAATCGTTGTGTTCGCGCTACTGATTCCGCGATTCGGCCTACTCACGTTCGCACTGCTTATTTTCTACTGGGTGAAAAAGCAAATGCCGTATGATCTGCTGCCGGCCGATAATGAGCTGCGCAATACAGCGGCAGAATAAGCAAAACCCCGAAACCATGCGATTTCGGGGTGATGGCGGAGGATACGAGATTGATTCAAAACCCCGAAAACCGTTGAAATTCCAGCGTTCCTTTCTCTCGAATCTCGTGTCGGCACGCATGTCGGCACGTTCCGCCTCGGCTTTGTATCCAGTATAGGGTTGCGTCGGGATGTTGGAAAGTGCTTGGTTCCAACTTAAGAGGCCGAGTGACCAAAGAATACCGCGCCATGTATTCGGCGTCGAAAGACGAGACGTTTGATGGAAGGCACAGGTACTACGGGGGTACTACTCAGTGTAACAACACGCCGACACTTGAACAAACATTTATTTTATGATAAACTATCTTCACGGTTTCTTTACGCTTTCTTCTTGACAATGCGATTTTGCTTTCCCTATCATCGAAATCATCGAGCGGTTGGGGAACGAAGAAGAGCCGTTGCTGCTCGGTGCAGAGCAACGATGATTTTGCATGAGAAGGAGAAAACAAAACATGGATACGCGAGATATCAGGGCACACGAGTTCCAAGGTGAACACTCGGGCTGGTTCTCCCCGTGCATCTTTTCTGGATGCCAGCTGCCGCATGTGGTGTTCCCAAGCGTTGGTGCGGTGTGTAGGTGGAACATGCTCATGGCACTGGACAACGGATGGAAGTACCTTGGGCTTAGAGGCCAGCCATCCATCGACCGGATGCCCAAGGTGCTGAACCGTGCCGAAACGCATATCTGCTACATTCCGGAGGAGCGGAAAGGTGTATGTGTTCGCCGAGATGCTCCGAAGGTGCTCAAGGATGGGGTCTTCGACGCGTACGCTGCGAGCTTTTTCAAGGACCCCGCCACCTCGCTGGCGACTCTTGCTGACTTCGAGTCGTTGGTGAAGGAAACGCGTGCCCTGCGTTTCTCCGTGGTCAAAGAAATGCTGGGCGATACGGACATGCCACTCGAACTCCTCATTGAGGACATCAGGGACCAATGGGGCGTAGACGCTGTTGTTTCAGCCTTGTCCAGCATCGCGCCCGACTTGACGTACAACGTCCCCTTCCAAGAGGCAGTGCAAAGGTTCCATGATAACTCCGTCAATGAGGAATCCATCAGGATGGCGGCATCGGCATATGCCCGATTGGACAGGCAAGACGCAAAGAAAACGACAAGAAGCCTCATCTCCGTCGCCGGAATCTCGCTGCGGCGCGCATTGACGGTGTCATGGACTGACCAGAATCTCGAAAACTGGCATAAAGGAGTGGAGACCGAGTTCGATGCTTACCTCAAAGACCATCCCTGCGCGCGGTCCATCGCGGTTATCCCAGCAGAGCCAGGGTACCGAAAGTACTGGTTGTTCGGCGTATCCGCGGTTACGTCGTTCTGGACGGACTGGCGCGGATTGCACGACGTAGTTTATGAAGCTGGAAAGCACAAGTCAACTTTGCTGCGCGACTACCTCACGAACGCGTACTTCCACCCGGGCGACGCTCGCTATCTGTCGTTCCATGGTACGGAACACACGTTGAAGGAGTGCCGTAACCCACGCACGAAGCAGAACTTCACTGATAAGGATGCTGCGTTGCTGGGGACGTTGCTCGACGCCCGCAAGTGAGCATATGCCGGCGATGGTTCGACAGCTTCTCCCATCCGTCCTGCCGGGTACCGTTAAGGTATCCGGCAGGACGGCGAAGGGAGCGGGAGCATGGACGCGACGTTGACGCTTGAGGATATCAAGCCCGGCATTGCCATCGCCGGCGTCATTCCGGGGCAATCGGTAACGGTAGTTGCGGCTATGCCGATGGGCGCTGCCATCGACTTGTTCTATACGACGGCTGATGGTGGCACCGGTCGTGAAATCATCGACGCGGATGCCGTCGGCCGGCTACGCATCGTCCGCCCGGAGAGCGGCGGCCCCAAGTTCGATGCCGACCCGGATGAGTTCCGTCTGGCGGCTGAAGCGCTGCGCATCCGGTACGCGGCCCTGTACGACCCGATGGCAGCGGTGTATTCGTCAGACATTGACCCGCTGCCGCATCAGATTCGCGCGGTCTACGAGGACATGCTGCCAAAGGTGCCGCTGCGCTTCCTGCTCGCGGACGACCCGGGTGCCGGCAAGACCATCATGGCCGGCCTGTATATAAAGGAGATGTTGCTGCGCTCGGCGGCCGAACGCGTGGCCATCGTCTGTCCGGGAGGTTTGGCCGAGCAATGGCGAGACGAACTGTCGCAGAAGTTTTCGCTTGACTTCGAGGTGTTCGAGCCGGGCATGCGGTTCGCGTCGCCGTCGGGCAATCCCTTCCGTGACCACGACCGTCTCATCATTCGCATGGACCAGGTGGCGCGCAATAATGAGCTGACCGCCATGATTGGCGAGGTGCGTTGGGATATCGCCATCGTGGACGAGGCACACCGGATGAGCGCGCATTTCAAGAATCAGTTCGGTGAAGTGGACCGGACCAGCCGGTTCCGTCTGGGCGAAACACTGGCCGAGACCGCCGAGAACCTGCTGCTGATGACGGCAACGCCGCACTCCGGCAAGGAACAGGATTTCCAGTTGTTCATGTCCCTGCTGGACCGCGACCGGTTCGCAGGCCGCTACAAACCGGCCAAGCATCGCAAGACCGACACCAAGGGCCTTATGCGACGCATGGTCAAGGAAGACCTTTTGACGTTCGACGGCAAGCCGCTGTTCCCCGAACGGCATGCCGAAACAGTGGCCTATGAGCTTTCGGAGGGCGAAGCGGGCCTGTACCGGGATGTGACGAACTACGTGCGTTCCGGGATGAACGCGGCCGCCAAGTTGTTGCAAGCGGATGGCAGACGCGCTAATAGCATCGGTTTCGCATTGACGATTCTGCAACGCCGTCTGGCGTCCAGCCCGGAGGCGATTCTCCAGTCATTGACCCGCCGTCGCGACCGGCTTTCGGAGCTGCTGCGCCGCATCGAGGAGAACCCGGAATCCATTGCGGACATGTTCGAACCGACGTCAAACGAGCCGACCGACATGGATGCCTATGACGACATGTGGGATGAGGCGGATGAAAACGGCCAGCAGCAGCTTGAGTTTGAGCTGGACCAAGTAGTTGATTCCGCAACCGCCGCTCGCACCAAGGAAGAGCTCGCCGCCGAAATCAGCGTGCTTGATGGGCTCGTGAACAAAGCAAAGACGGTGCGTGCGTCCGGCGTGGATGCGAAATGGTCGCAGCTGAGCGACATCCTTCAACAGCACGTGCTGGACGTGGGCACCGCCGAACTGCCTCACAAGATGATTGTGTTCACCGAGCATCGTGACACGTTGACTTATCTGGAGCGGCGCATCGCCACGCTGCTTGGGAAACCGGAATCCGTGACGGTGATTCACGGCGGTATGAACCGTGACGAGCGCAAAGCCGTACAGGAGCGTTTCGTCAACAACCCCGATGTGCGTATCCTCGTGGCCACCGACGCCGCCGGCGAAGGCCTGAACCTCCAGCGTGCCGATTTGATGGTCAACTATGACCTGCCATGGAATCCAAACCGCATCGAACAACGCTTCGGACGTATCCATCGCATTGGTCAGAAGCGTACGTGCTTCTTGTGGAACCTTGTGGCGAAGAACACTCGTGAGGGCGAGGTGTATGGCAAGCTGCTAGGCAAAATCGAGACCATGGGCAAAGCCTACAGCGGCAGGTTGTTCAACGTGCTGGGCGACGGCAAGGCGTTCGACGGTGAACCACTGAAAGAGCTGATGATTCGGGCCATCCGGTACGGTGACGACCCCGCAGTACAGGCCAAGCTCGACCAGGTCATCGATAGCAGCGTGCAGCAGGGCTTGGATGAGCTCATCAACGAACGGTCCGCGCATCCGGAGATGTACCCGAGCCTCGACGTGCAGGAAGTCCGCAAGCTCATGGAGCAGACCCGTGAGCGCAAACTTCAGCCGGGCTACATCTCCGCATTCTTCCTGCCGGCTTTCCAACGACTCGGCGGCACCGCACGGCAGCGCGAAGCAGGACGGTGGGAACTGACCCACGTACCAGCTGGCATACGCAAGTGCGCCGAACGACGTGACCGGCATCGCACGGTGTCGGATGCTTACGAGCGCATCACGTTCGAGCCCAGCCGCGCGCATATCGGCAACGGCAAGCCTGATGCGTTGCTCATCGCGCCGGGAACGCCATTACTGGATGCTGTCACCGAGCTCATCATCGACAGGTACGGTGAGGCACTGGACCACGGCACGGTGTTCGTGGACCGTACCGATACTCAGCCCGATGAACCGACCCTGATGATGGCGGCCGAGCAGACCATCACCGATGCGAAGGGCGAGCCGGTTTCCCGACACTTCGACTACCTCCAACTCAGTGAGCACGACCAGCCTGTATTCTCGCCGGCTCCACCGTATTTGGACTACGAGAGTCCCAACGACAGCGAACAGAAGACCGTGGCGGAACTGCTCGACGCGGCATGGCTGCGTGGCGACCACATGGACGAGATGCGCCGTTTCGTCTACGAGCAGGGCACCAAGCCTCGTCTCGCTGAGTTGCAAGCGCGTAAGACCGCCGAGAACGAGCACGTGCTTGCCCAGGTCAGGAGCCGTCTGAACGCGGAAATCGAATACTGGTACGGCGAATACAACAAGCTCTCCGAAGACGAGCGGCACGGCAAACACGGCAAACGTATGACAACTGGTTTGGCTCGGAAGCGTGCCAAGGAGATGGAAGACCGACTCGCCCAGCGCGAACGGGAGCTCACGGAAGAAGTGCGGCTTCGGGCCAAGCCCGCCGTCATCCGTGGCATGGCGCTTGTCGTACCGGAACGACTCATCGCCACTGATTCGGCGGCCAGCGAGATGGAGTCCAAGCCGTTCACCAGGAGCAGCGAGGAAGTGGACCGCCGGGCAGTCGCCCTGACCATGCGCATAGAACGTCTGCTTGGCCATACTCCTACGGAGATGCCGCACAACAACAAGGGTTACGACATCAAATCCATTGATGCCCAGGGCTACGTGCACTTCATCGAGGTCAAGGGGCGCATCGACATGCCGGAAGCGGACACGTTCACCGTCACGGCCAACGAGGTTGCCTTCGCCCAATCTCAGGGCGACAGGCACAGACTCGCGCTCGTTCGCGTCAGCCCGGCCGGCCCGGAGCATGACGCCATCCGATACGTCGCGCACGCCTTCGACCACATCAGCCCTGCCGATTCCACGCGTTCGTTCAACGAGAAACTGGCCGACTACTGGAAGCGAGGCTATGTGCCAGACGTGAGTCGTTTTTAGGCGAAGTACCTCTGTTGGTGGATAATCATAGACAATAGTAAACGCATAAAGGACACCAACAGCTATGACGGACGCACCCCGCAAGAAGAAACTCATCGAGACCGGCATTCCGCTGAAGAAAATCAACGAGGAATCCGCCCGCGAGAAGTCTCTTCGCCATGGCCTGCCGTCCACGCTCCATCTGTACTGGGCGCGCCGTCCGCTGGCCACGACCCGTTCGATACTGTTCGCTCAGCTGGTGGACGACCCCTCCGCCCATCCCGACAAGTTTCCCACTCAGGAAGCACAGGACGCGGAACGCGGCCGTCTGCACCGCCTGATGGAACGCCTTGCCCGGTGGGAGAACATCGGCGATGCCGACCTCTACCGTGAGGCTAATCGTCTCATCACGGAATCTTGCGGGGGGGCTTGCAGTTTTGGACCCGTTCGCGGGCGGCGGCTCGATACCGCTCGAAGCGCAACGTCTGGGTGTGGAATCACATGCGTCCGACCTTAACCCGCTGCCGGTAATCCTCAACAAAGCGCTTATCGATTTTCCGGCACGATTCTGCGGGCAGGCTTCCGTCAACCCGGACAGCAACGTTGATTCCCGTAACCGCGCCGAAGGCATGGCCGATGACATCCGCTACTACGGCAACATGCTTCGAGACAAGGCTTTCGCGAAGGTCGGCCATCTCTATCCCAAAGTCAAGGACGAACATGGGGATGAGCACACTGTCATCGCGTGGATATGGGCGCGAACTGTCACGAACCCGAACCCAGCAAACCCTGTGCAGGTACCGCTTGTGCGTTCGTGGTGGCTCAACAAGAAAAAGGGCCACGAAGCATGGGTAAAGCCTATTGTCGAAGATGGTGCGATTCGCTATGAGGTCCAGCACAATGTCGATGGACCGAAGGACGACGAGGAATGGACCATTAAGAACGGCAAGGGCGGTAAATCCATTGTTGATGGCACGCCGTTCACCTATGACTATGTTCGTCAGGAAGGCGAAGCTGGCCGTCTTGGCGCTGCGCTCATAGGCGTGGTCGCGGAAACGAAGCGTGGACGCTTGTACTGCTCGCCAGATGAGATGCAAATCAACGCGGCTAAAGTTCCACGTATCGAAGACGCCGGTATCGATGTACCGATTGCAGAGAACCCGCGTTGGTTCTCTCCTCCACAATACGGTATGCGTACGTTCGAGGATTTGTTCACAAACAGGCAGTTGGCAGTGTTGACAACGTTGGCGGATACAGTGACCGAGGTGCGCGAGCAGGTGCTCGCAGATGCGCTGGCCAAGGGCATGCCACAGGGCGAGCCGCTGGATGTGGGCGGCACCGGCGCGCAGGCGTACGCGGACGCCATCAGCGTGTACCTGTCCATCGCAGTCAGCCGTTTGACTGATTACAGTTCGTCTATTTGTGGATGGAACATCAATCGTGAAGGCTTGCGAAACGTATTTGCACGACAGGCGATACCAATGTCGTGGGATTACGCTGAGGCCAATCCGTTTTCTTCGTCAACTGGTAACTATCTGGGTCAAGTGAACTGGGTGGCGGAAGCTATTCAGAACGTTCCTGCTCGTCCTCAATGTGAGGCCCATCAGGCGGACGCGGCCACGCGTGACTACACGAATGTGGTGGTGTCCACGGACCCGCCGTATTACGACAACATCGGCTACTCCGATTTGTCCGACTACTTCTATGTGTGGCTGCGGCGCATGCTGCATGATGTGTTGCCGTCCACGGTACGCACGATGCTCACGCCAAAAGCTCAGGAACTCGTTGCCAATCCATACCGTCATGGTGGCAAGGAAGGTGCGGCCGAGTTCTTTGTGGACGGATTCAACCACGTGTTTGCCCATATTCGCGAAACGGCGAATACCGATGTGCCGATGACGGTCTATTACGCCTACAAGCAGCAAGATACGAAAAGCGGCACTTCGACCGGCTGGTATGCGCTGCTCGATGGTCTCATCAAGGCGGGCTGGGAAATCACGGCTACCTGGCCAGTGCGCAGTGAACGCGGTGGTCGCATGATTAGCGTCGGCACGAACGCGCTTGCCTCATCTATCGTGCTTGCCTGTCGGCCGCGTCCGGTGGATGCTCCGTCGGTGACGATGCGCGTGTTCAACAGCATGCTGCGTTCGGAGCTGACCGAGGAGCTCAGAACCCTGATGGCTTCGGGCATCGACCCGGTGGATTTGAACCAAGCGGCCATCGGCCCCGGCATCAGCGTGTACTCACGGTACTCGCGCATTCGTGAGGCGGACGGTTCGGATATGCCTGTGCAGAAGGCGTTGGAAATCATCAATCGTACCGTCGATGAGGTGATGGGCGACGCTGATTCCGATTACGACGCGGACACCCGCTTCGCCGTGAAATGGTACCAGTCGTACGGCTGGACGCAGGAGAACACGGGCATGGCCGACCAACTGGCCCGTTCCTGCGGCACGTCACCCGATGCGCTGGTTCGCGGCGGTATGTTCGAAGCGTCTGGTGGTAAGTCCCGTCTGCTCACCCCCGCCGAGATGGCCGACGAGCACTGGCATCCGTTGCAAGACGACCATGTGAGCCTGTGGGAGGCGTGCATCCGCATGGCCGGCATCCTCGATGCCAAGGGCGTGGATAAGGTCGCTCCGGTCATGGCGGAGGCCGGCGAACTGCTGCCGTTGGATGGCATCCGCGCATTGGGCTTTCGCATGTACCACGAGGCGGAGAAACGCAAGGACACCGAGGGGGCCATTCGTTTCAACAACCTCGTCTCCATGTGGGACGACCTGTCGCTTATGGCATCCAAGGAGACCGTCACGCGTCCGGCGCTTCAGGGCGAACTGGACGTGTGAGCAAGGAAGAGTTTCGGGGATAAAGGAGTTCCACCATGGCAATCAACAATCGAGACCGTGTAGGCAAGGCGTTCGACTTCCTCTCCGAAGGACTGGTGGACCCGGTCGATGAAGTGATGGCCGGTGTGTTCCATACGCCGGATTGGACCGATGCGTGGGCGCGTGCCGACCAGCAAAAATACGGCACGCCGCTGCGCACGCTGAACAAGAACGACGTACAGGTGCAGCTGCGTGCCATCACCGAATACGGGCGCGAGTTCAACAGCATCCTGTCGCGAGCCCAGCAATCGTATGCGTCCGAGCTGCGCGAGACGCGCAACCAGTGGGCCCACAGCCAGCCGTTCACGTCCGATGAGACCATTCGTGCCTTGAGCACCATTGAGCTGCTGCTCAATGCGGTCAATGCGCCGGATTCGGCCGCCGATGTGCGCAGCCTACGCGACACATTGCAGCGCACCGTGTACGAGGACCACACGCGCAAGGCCAGCCAGCGCAAGATTCTCTCCGTGGATGCCACGCAGGGCATGAAGCCGTGGCGCGAAGTCATCAAACCGCACGGGGACGTGGCCAGCGGCAAGTTCACGGCCTCGGAGTTCGCCGCGAACCTTTACGATGTGGCGGTCTCCAAGAGCGCGTGCGTGCCGGGTAATGCGTATGGCGACCCGGTCGAGTTCTACAACCGCACCTACTTGACCGAAGGTTTGCGTGACCTGCTCACGCGCGCCATCCGCAGGTTAGTGGGGGATAACAGCGGCTCGCCCGTGGTGAACCTGCAAACCAACTTCGGCGGCGGTAAGACCCACTCATTGCTCGCCCTGTACCACTTGTTCGGTGAGAAATCAGTGGTCGAACTGTCCTCGGACGTGCAGAACCTCGTGGCGGGACTCGGTGTCCCTGCATGGGCTCCCGGTCTGGTGCATCGCGCGGCCATCGTGGGCAACCAGCTCAACGTCGCCAAACCGAGCGTCAAGCCGGACGGAACCCAAGTGCATACCATCTGGGGAGAGCTTGCATGGCAGCTTGGCGGTGCCGAAGGATACGCCATGGTCGCCGAGAACGACCGGGCCGGCAAACCGCCGGCGGATTCCCTCGACCAGTTGTTGCGCCGATACAGCCCGTGCCTCATCCTCATCGACGAGTGGGTAGCATACGCGCGCCAGCTCGTCGGCCGCGACGACCTACCGGCCGGCACGTTCGAGGACCAGTTCACGTTCGCCCAGACGCTGACCGAAACGGCGTCGGCGGTGCCGCATTGCATGCTTGTGGTCTCTATTCCCGCGTCCGAGGACGGCGGCAAGGCCAGCAATTTGGAGGTCGGCGGCGAAAACGGCCAGGCGGCGTTGCGTCGCCTTCAAATGGTGGTGCGCCGCCAAGCCGACCAATGGCGTCCGTCCACACGCGACGAGTCATTCGAAATCGTACGCAAGCGCCTATTCGAGGAACCCGACGCGGAAGCGCAAGCCCAAATCGCGCTTACGGCCAAACGGTTCGTGGACATGTACCGGGCCGATGCGAAGTCGTATCCGACCGAAGTGACCAGTACTGACTACGACAAGCGCATCCGCGCGTCGTACCCCCTGCATCCCGAACTACTGGAGAGGGTGTCTAATTGTTTGTGTATGGGTTGCCATTCTGGAAGGATTGAATCATGGTGGCCTTGAAGAGCGATAATGGGGTCGTGGGTTCCGGTGGCGCGGTTGCCGTGGGGCCGGCGCGCGAGCTGGTGGATGGTCTGGTCTCGTCGGGGGCCCTGGATTCCCTGTTCGAGCGCATCGACCGTGGTGATGTGGGGCTGACCGGCGACGGCGGTCTGATCCCGGAGTTGGTCCGGGTGGCCTTGGAGCGTGGCCTGGAGGCGGAGATGACCTCGCATCTGGGCTATGAGTCCGGCGACCGGGAGGGCAGGGAGGCGAGCGGCACGGCGAATTCGAGGAACGGCTCGTATCCCAAGACGCTGGCGACCGAGGTGGGGCCCGTTGGATTGGCAACGGTGTGTTGGACTGTTTCTAGAGGGTGTTTCCTTGGTGTGTGAACTCCACGGGGCTCATGTAATTGAGGGTCGAGTGGAGTCGTTGGTGGTTGTACCACCATAC
>NZ_JBKEVJ010000005.1:0-217215 GCF_056357055.1 Bifidobacterium sp. LH_416
ACCAACCAAGGACCCGACGGACAAACCATCAGGCTCGGAACAAGCTGGCAATCATTGACTATAAAGAAGTAGTACAAACACGCTCTTGAGTTCTCAAACCACCACCACACACAAACCGATCCGGACCCGTATTCTCCCTTGCGGGAGGAATCCGAACCGCTCAGCGGCAGCGAAGGAATAACTTACACGAAACCAAACAACAACGCAAACCCACCAAACCAAAAACCACGAAAACCATTGGAAAGACACGCTTCGCCCGGCGTGTCGAAAACGCTGGTTCTCGCATCATCAACGCCACCATAGCTTGCAAAACAACCGCAAACTGCCCCAAATATGTTTCATACCGGCGTGTCGAGGGGAACTTCACAGCAATTCATTCTCTCAATAATGCAGAAAAAACGTCACCTCATTCTCAGCGACGATGTCATTCATTTCAATCTATCTCCCATATCGACGGTATCGAGATACCTTGCTCCACCCCGTTTTCCGCTCCGCATTTTTACGTTGTTTCTGGTTAGCATTCGGCCTCATAATAAGTTCAAGTCCATCAAAATCAACGGGTTGCCACTCTTGCCCACACACTTTAAATGACATTCCCTGCTCATTGTCTGCCGGATACACCATGACCGCACGCCCTGCACCAAGATTCTCCTGAATCTGCACCCATAACAATTCTCGAACACGTGCGGATACTTTTCCTACATAAACCCCGGCCGAAATCTCCATCAACCATCTAGTCAAGTGTCCCCGCAATTTTGGAGGAGACACCGTCAATACAACTACAATCATTCAAATCACCTAAGCAATTCCCAGTCAGAAAGAATTAACATCGAATTGCTCAGCGAATTCTTCAAAAGGTACAGCATCTTGATCATCGTTAACAGCAGCGCTGATAGTATCTGAAGAGTAGTTCCGCCCAGCATTTTTATACCCAGAGGCACCTGCCCACAATTGAGTGGTAATGTCTTGCACTTCCACTGGCGATTCATCCAACTCTTCT
The DNA here is from genome assembly GCF_056357055.1 of Bifidobacterium sp. LH_416. Taxonomy (NCBI): domain Bacteria; kingdom Bacillati; phylum Actinomycetota; class Actinomycetes; order Bifidobacteriales; family Bifidobacteriaceae; genus Bifidobacterium; species Bifidobacterium sp. LH_416. Next base: position 1,001 of record NZ_JBKEVJ010000005.1, read on the forward strand.
GGCGTCAACAACAATGACCTCACGTCTCGTACACAGCGCTGCAAAAACTTGCCGTCTTTCATACGGTCACGGACACCTCTACGAGCCGCTGCTCCTACATCCGAAATCTGATGAGCAACCAAATCAAATGCCAAAGGCACAGTGATGTCGACCTTGTACAGGTCAGCAATATCGTAGACAAAACTTTTTTCGTTATGTGCATGGACAAAACCCAATCCAGGAGAGCACCCTAGAGACACAATTACTGCATGCACAATTCCGTACAACGATGTATTTGCAGCAGACAATGCACGATTCACATCATCTGCATCATCAAAATCTGTAATCTTGTATGACCTGCCGCTCCATGGAACACCAGTACGTGCAGATTCCCTCTCATATGCACGCCGCACTCTAGTCCCCTCTTTGCCAAGCAACTGTTGCATAGTAAGCCCGTCTGTCGATTCATTGGGAAATCGCATTGCATACATACGACGAGCAACTTTCACTCGTGTGCGCTCAGATGAAACTAGTTTTGCCTGTGCTTCCAACAGTCGAGTGGATTGAGCAAGAGATGCACCGTGGCAATAATATCGAACCCCTCGCTCACCAACCCAAATGCAGGTCGACCGCGATTCGGCTAAAAGACAAATCGCAGCATACGTAATATTGCTGCCGGGGCCCAGCATAAGCACACTGAGCGCAGCAGCAGGTACATGGACCGTGCCCCGTGAATCGGTAATAGTCACAGCATTGTCTGCACGGTTAACCACGCAATGCTCAGCATAGAGGAACGTCATACGATCCTGCATACGAACCAAAGCAGTTAATGGAGGAGACTTAATACCTGGAATAGCACTCATAGCATGTTCCTATACTCCTATAACCGATTACTCATCAACGGAACCAATGTCAGCAGGCCAAAGCCATATCCTTTGGCACGTCCTATGCCCTCCAGTAAGGCGCTTCGCAATAGCACCGGATCATCTACCACTAGCACTCCGTCATATACGACCGATGACAAGGTAACTGTCGATCCTTGTCTCGCAAAATCAACTTTTCGTGAATCCCTAATTACCACTTCTGGCAATTCCAAGCGATTAATAGGCATATGGAAACCGCACTCACGCGCTTTTTTTTCAAGCCATTGTTGCTGCTCATTAAGATTCAATATGCCCACACGACGCCCCCGACGCACATACCCGTCCGATGGAATGGATTTAGTCGGATTAGCCTTAAGCCGGAACCCCCACTCCTGTCCTATGTCCAAACGATTCAGGAACGGCTCATACTCGCAGGAGACCATACCTTGTTCCATGACATCAAGTTCATCATGCAGCACCTTTTTGTCAGGAATCACATCCGAAATAATGTACAACCGACTTGGCTTACCTGCTTTTCCTTTGTCCAGCCGCCATAGGCAACGGGCCTCTCCCGTATGAGTCAGGTCAAGAGATCGCGAAATGATTGCGTGTTGCCGCTCCAAAGATGCCATCGCCCATCTTGCATGTCTGCTCAGCGGATTTACCATAATTCGAGTGAATTGGGTCATGAACGTTCCTCCTTCACTTCACAAGCAGCGTCAAAAACAACATCGAATATCATGTCGTCATACGACTGCAATCCAAACTTCTTCACAGAAGACTTCCCGTTCTCGATTTCAGTAGGTTCGATGTCCACTGTTGGAGTCGGTCGTTCATCATTGAGTTGCACCATTTCCCGAGACTTCCAGCGGCGTCCCCTTGGATCGAAACTCACAGGTTCATCGGCAATGGTGTCTATAAAATCAACATCAACGTCTTTGCCTGCTAACGGTTCCACCACGATCCTGGCAAAACAGCGCTCAGGAAATATCACCGCACCTCGCAAGGCCTTACGCTGATACCATTCAGCGGCACGCCATGGCGCATGGCGCAGAGCATCTTCCAACGATTCTCCCGACATCCACATTTGCAACGGACCGTCAGGAGGACAAGAGCGCCGCCCCAGAAAAATCGGATAATACGGCGATTTTAAAGCCTGACAATATTGCTCAAGCTCGTCTTTATCAGAGCTTTCCAGTCCAACCAGAAAAACAGCATCCTGTAAGTAATATCGGATAGACAACGGCAACATCTCCTTTTGGGAGCTGCCAGGACGTTCATTCTTCAAATCTTCTGCGGTATGAAAATCTGACATTATGGTCCCTGGCTGGTCAACGCGCACTCCGAAGCGCAGTCCCGAAAAACGCTCTAAAGATTCATCTCGTCTAATGCCTAAAGCTGCAGCCAGCATACCGATAACACCACTTTTCGTGGGCATCGTTTCAGTCTCCCGACGGGTGAATCTACTACTTGCACCCCATGACTGCATTGGTGCAGCTAGCCGTATTAACAACACCGGCATGGATTACTCCTGCGAATCGGTCGCCGAAGACGACACAACAGTTTGTGGGGTAAGCCTTTGTGCTACCACTGTTTCGATGCCCTCAAGCATCTGCCGCATAGTAGAACGTTGGCCAACCAATCCGCTAGGACCTTCAGCAGCTTCCGTCGAATCGCCAACGCGAACCACCCACGTATGTACTGGCGTAATTTCATACGCCTCATCGAATTCTTTTTGACGCCGGACTAGAGCTTCAGTCGCATGCTTCACATAATCAGGTTCAACCGGCTTTTGGAAGGCGACGACAAGATTTACCGCTTGCGTATCACGTATGTTGACTACTACTAAATCCGGCAAAGTTCCTTGCGCGAATGTATTGATCTTTCCCTGCGGCATACTAGTCACGAATGCCTGTACGAATGCGGCAACAGCTTTTGCTGTTACATTGGAGTTCCCCAACGTATCATTCAAACGGTTCGCATCCACGTTTGCATACCGATAGTATGTAGCCGCATTAAACTCAATCTGCCCCATCATGGCCGCACCAGCATCGCCCTCTTCATCATTGCTTTGCTTAACATCATCCACAGCAGTGAAGAAGTCAGATTCCGAGTCGATAGCCTGCACACTAATCGCATGAGCAACCTGGGCTGCTGCATCTACATTCAAATCAGCGGCATCCGCGACCATACGTCCAAACAATGCAACGTCAATGGATCGATCGTTAGCCACAATCTGCTTGATATGCTTTTTCTCTGACTTCACATATTTGATCGGATCGTCCTGTTCAATTGCCTCTGCAGCAATCTCCGCCAGTTGATCATACTGACGGTTCCCCATAAACAGTAAGTAGCCCGACTGCTGAAGTTCATCATCAGTATTCCCTGAAGCATTCTTCTTTGCACGTGGCTTAGTCAGTTTGATACCGGCACCATCGCTGATGATGCTTTCTGCCATCTTAATCGCAAGAGCCTCATCCGTTTGCGGAACACGGTCGAGAATACGATTTCTTAGTAGTTCCACAACACGTTTGGTTCGTACTCCTAAATCACGAGGATCGAGCAGTTTGCTGAATAGTTCTCGAGTCGGACGTTTCCATGCCTGGCTGGACACACGAGCACGAGTCACGCCTCCATATTCCACTGTTTTAGGACTGCCCGTATCATCTCTGTTCAGATTGCTCGCTGCGGTTGTCTCCAGAATATGAATCTCCACAATAGTGCGACTTGAGTTGGTCATCTTTGACATAAGAGGTTCCTTTCCAATAAATAATGATGTACTAACTACGCTGGCATGAAATATGGCAGATAAAGCAGAAAAGACTAGTCAGATTCCCGAGTATCGTCTGCAGCATTATGCAAATAGGCATACTGGAAATCCCGCCCCCACCTGGTGCGAACAGCATTTGCTTGATTGCGATCGGATCGCAAGGCCAACAAATCTTGGGCCAAAAGGCCGTAATTCAGTGCAATTCGTTCACGTTTCAACAAACTAATCAGACGACGAGAATGGCGAATAAGTTCTTTCCAGCTGCTGGATGTCTGCAATTGATCGAATACTCGTCTGATACCGGACTCGTTAAAATTGCCATAAGCCATGAGTCCTGTTGCGCGCCCCAACGACACATCAGCATCCGTGTGCATTGAAGCTTCATGAATAGACTGCTGATGCGTCGCGAACAAAGTAAGAGCTGCATGAGCCGCACGTTCACGTGGAGAAGGTTCATCAATGTAACGAGTAGCGTCCAACCCGCAAATGTCAGAGTCTGTAGGATCAGGCATCGTCCAGACAAATACATCTGGATCGACTCCTACATCATGCCCAGCAGCGTGGCGCAGCTCCGCGATTGCAGCCGTAGCGTACGAATCGTTGCGCACATAACCTCCACGCTGAATACCAGCGTTGTCACGTCCTCCAGTAGCTAGACGTCGAGCTTGTCCGCTAACCCATGACCCAAATGCAGTCAACTTTGGCACACGTGTAGATTGTGAATCAGCACTGTTACTTGACATTACTCATCTCCTTTCTCCTGCGAATTCTGCTTGCCGAATATGTCGTTTAGATCCCGTCTAAACTGAAGTTCTGAAAACGCGACACTATAGTGTCGGCTTTTTCCATCACCTATGGGTACCTCGCGACCGACTATGGCACGAGACGATGTCTGAGCAGCAACCTGTGCCGAAAGATGCAACAGTGTCTTTCTCGCCGTTTGGCACCATTGCAAGCTGTAGTGTTCAAAATCATCGTCCCGCTCAATGCCACGCAGCCATTGACGGAAAACGCTATCGAATGTTGTGTATCCAAGCTCCAGCGCCCTTCGTTGCGCCGAGTCAGTAGGTAATCCTGCAGCCAAAGCAATGCCGGTTGCCATTCTACTTAGCGCTTTGATTCCTCGGTCAGTGCGATCAACCGCCTCCTGCAGCATCTGTGCCATCTGCGGATTTTGCGATGTGATTACAACAAGATTCAGATCAAGAACATCATCTACAACCGCATCGATAACCGCATCGTTATTACCATATTCGACACCGAATGCATGAAGCCGAATAGGAGTTGTGCCTTCTTGTCGCATACCGCTCAGCCATTTCAATGAATATGGGCGAAGGAAATCAACACCGCTATTGCTAGCTTTCTCTTTCTGGGTTCCGCTGGTCAGAGTAGGCAGACCGCGCCATAACGCTCGTGATGGGTCATGCTTACGCGGCATATATACCAAGGGTCGTTTCAATGCCCTCTCCTGAGTCTGGCTGCGCCGCCAACCAGTCATGGTCTCATAGTGGTGTCCATTTTGCGGTTTCAAACGATCACCGTTACAGACCAGCACACCTGTGACTGTTTCTCCGTCATGAGCCAACAGCACTCGCCTTGACTGCCAAGTCATTAACGTTGCAGGACCATGGAAAAATGAGGTATCTCCAGTACGCTCTATCGGCTGATCAAATCCAGCAGCAGAATGCGATGCCAATGGATTTCGTTCCCATATCGGAGCATCATCCGACCACTGTGCATCGATCTCTCCGGACTCGAATACATCATGCCCCACATAGTTGAGTATCAACGTTTGCCATAGATTTCTGCCTTCTACCAAATAACCGCCAAGATGGCCTGACCATGCAACTCCAATGGGATATCCTTTGCCGTTTTTTACACGCGGATCGCCAACAGCTCCAGATTTGATGCCTGACGCATCAAATGCCTGCATAGTCACGAGCCATCGTGCCGCTTCGGCAGCACTAATAGCCTTCAGCCCGTCGCCGAGCCGCGTCGTAAAGAACGGTTCTCCACTTGGAACATCCAACACCAAGCGTTCCAATCCAGATATCTCATTCTTTGCCGTATGCAGACAGGCAACCTGATAGAACGGAGCCTTATCGTCAAACAAATCGAAACTATATCGCCACTCATCGCAGTATTCCAAGATTGCTTGTAAAACATCAGGATCAGCTACCCCATGTTCAAGTAAATCCTCTTTCCACTCTTCAGCGGTAATATCATTGCCAAAGCAGCCATACAACACGGCGATTAATAAACGACAAATCGCAAATCGCTGTAGGGGAATATCACCATCGATACTGCGAATACTGCCAGCAAACTTGAATACCTCGATGATAGACATCTCTCGGCGTTCACCATCTTCCAGCATTGTAACTGGAATCCAAGGCCGATCCATCAGGTTAAATGAAACTTCATTGTTCGACATCCGTCATCAATCCCTTCTCCATTGAATAGCGGAATCGTAATGTTCTTACAATTGTCTCATCGTTTTTATCTTTGTCGCGCACCTCATATACCGCATTGCCATCATTATCGAGAACAATAAGCAGTTGACCTTCCAGATTGCGATCTTGCGACATATAAGTTCGCCATTGTTCCGGCACGGCGAGTTCCAAAGATTCGATAAAGGCATCCACGCTGCAGTTTTTCAACAACGAGCGCCCCAAGGAAATCGTGCAAGATAGAATGTCTCTAACTTGCTGACGATCAGGAGAGCCGATGCCAGAAGGTAATGACTCAGAGGATTGGAATGTGCCCCATGACGGCAGTTGTAGATTACCGTCCGCGTCACGTTGGAGAACAATAACCTCTATTGAGTCATCGCATTCACGCACCCCTGCTGACACCAATTGTTCTTGAGAGCCACCTGGAGCATCAGGGTCCAACATATTCATGTATAACCAACCATCCAACGAGAATGGACTCTTACGTTCCATAGGCTTGAATATTCTCAGTTGACCAGCCGCATTTTCGCTATTAGCAATCGAGTCTTTCATAGCGGTGCGCGCAGCATACTCACCGTCAGTGCCACTCCTCCACTTTGTAGGGCAAGTATCGCCTTCTCCGTACACAGTCTGCACCAGGTTTGGAATGCCATCCGGAATCCGGATAACCGCAGGCATCTGAGGAGCGATATGTAGAACAGCCAGCGAGCGCATGAGCAGATAACGCTGATACACCTGTTCCAGCCCTCGAGCAAATTTGGGAGGACAATGTTCAGCATATTTCTCCACACCAGTGATGAACATGCGAGCACATCGCAATGGCTCAGGGCGCTCGCTTTCGTCGTTTCCACGATGGTGACGATGCAGTCGACCTGCGCGCTGTAATATCAAATCAATTGGCGCAATGTCAGTGACCATCACATCAAAATCGACATCCAATGATTGCTCTACGACCTGTGTAGCAACAACAATTCCGGAGCGCTTGTTCGTATCACCATTCTTGCCATAACGATGAATGAGTTCCCGATCTATACGGGCACGGTCACAAGCAAGAAATCTGGAATGCGCCAGCATAATATCCGCATCCATTCGTTGCGACAAAACGTCATACGTATGCTGTGCCCTGGCCACAGTGTCGCGAATAATGACCGCGCATCCACCCTCACGCAGATTTTCTTTCAGTACAGAGACCAACGTTTCATCATCGTCATCAATCAGCGATACTTCGATGCTCAAAGTACGACCGGAAGGCGCAGGAGATGAATCATGCACTCCACTTGAGTCAGACACTGAAATCAACGGGTATCGTAAATCAGGATTTGGCAGAGATCGCAGACAATCGGCCTCCAGCATTGAATCTTCTTCAAGTGCCACGGGAGCTAACTTTGTGGCAGAACTAGCGGAGGAAGCTAATTGGCGCTTCCCTCTCATACGATCCGTTAATTTCTTGCGAGTTTTTGGATGTTGTTCGTCATTATTATCCATCCATAGACTTTGAATATTTTCTACCGCGTCAGCGGCATTCATCCCCTGCTGATATGCCTCAAGAAACGCTTTACGCTTCGATTGCGGCAACGTGGCACTCAGCATAATGACCGGCGCACCATACGACCCTAACCATGACAGTACGGTCTCCATATACACATTCATGTATGCGGTATTCGAGTGAATTTCATCAAGAATCACTACTTTCCCGGCAAGCGCTAGATGCCTTAGCACCACATGTTTGCATCGTAATCCGGCCATGAGTACCTGGTCTATGGTCCCGACGACAAAACTAGAAAGGTTGCCTCGCTTTCGTCCGGTGAGCCAAGAATTGACTACAGCTTGCAAAGATGCAGCTGCGTTAGACCCCATGGTTTCGCCATCGACGAATCCGGTTGACGAGCGCTCTGAAAACGCCGCATCTAATCCATGATTGTCATCAAACCATTGTTCACGCAGTTCTTCATATTCATCATTTAATTCACGTTTGCCATGTGCCAAAAAGAGAGATGTCATCATGCAACGATCAGCAGCAGGCAAATGTCCAATCCAATCAAGCACACGACCGAACATCGCATTAACCGTCGCCTGAGTCGGCAAAGCGTAATAAATACCTCCGCAATGGAAACGTGAGGCGAGTATCTCCGCAGATAATAGGGCAGCCTCGGTTTTTCCTTCGCCCATATTGGCCTCGATAATCATCAGTCCAGGCGATTTCATGGTTTGAGCCAGACGAACAGCCTCCTGCTGCACTGGACGCAAATGCGCATGTGAAATATCGAACTGGTCGCGGAATAACTCATCCGGTGTTTCAGATATTCGCCCAACTTGCCATGGTTTCGGCAGACTCAACATGCGCCATGCCCGCGTTGCGCGAGTTTGTGCATTAAAATCTGCGTTCATCTTTATTGTCTAACGACGGTTCATTCAATGTGCACAATCTACTATCACTGGCAATCCAGTCAGCAATAATCACCAAGGACGTCAATATAATCTGCGTTCTGCGACGTAATGGACGCTCATGTAAATTCTGAAGGACTGGAATCACTTCTGTGGATTTCGCAAACCAATCGATGATTTCGCGCCGTACAGCCTCCCACGAGGAATCACCAGCAAATCGTTCATAGCGCCAACAGTTTCTCAATTCCTGCTTGGACTGAGTTAACGAAGTACCATGATGCCCGGCAACAATGCTCGCAATACCATGAGCCAGTGTTCCCTCCCCAGTATGCAAGCTCTGCTGCGCAAACCATGATTCAAGAGACCAACATCCAACCAATTCATGTCGGTACTGTAAACGTAATTCATCACCGCTGATCGAATAGTCAATTGACAATCCAGACTGACGAATTTTATCAGCCAGACGAGGAACCTGTACCACGAAGGCTGGCGATGCCTTGCCAATGTCATGAATAGAGGAAATAAACCAGTACAGCGTTCTCGCCTGGCATTCATCTCCAATGTCCTCGACGAGCAGTGTTTTAGCATTATCAGGGACAAACTCATCCCATACATGCAAGGCCACTTCACCGGTATCCTCCAGATGCTGCCAAAGCTGAAGGTAATGCTCATCCTGAGGGTTCAGATATATACTCTTTGCCCAAATGGAAAGCGCTCGAGCAGATAAATCAGGAACACCTGGCATGAAGTGCCCACTTACCCCCATAATTACTGCCTCCTTAACTGAGCGGCGTAATCATCTAGAACCTGCAGAATCCCCCGATGTATCCATACCTTGTTACGGCGGCCTCCGGTAATCTGATCCAATACTCCTCGTTCAGCAAGCGTTTCGATAGCACGGTGCGCTGCTACTGGCTGTAATCCAAGATGAGTTACAAGGTACTCATGGTTAATAATCGGCTGTTCGATAAGCAAAGGGAGCACATTCCAAGCATTGGCATCCCTGCGCAGTCCTGATAATGCTTCACGAGACTGATCCAGTTGATTTTCTAGCTCATCAATCAATTGGATGCCAGTCGCAGATGCAAAACGGCAAGCATATGCAAAGCATTCAACGATAGCCCTCGCATCGCCGTCTCGATATGACATCAGTGCATCAAAGTAACGCGTCGTATCTGTCAATAGTCCGGCTGACACTGGCGGCGTCACATTACGAACAAGACCCTTATTGCGCAACACTGCATGAACCAGCGCACGCCCCACTCTGCCATTACCATCCACAAATGGATGAATCGTTTCAAACTGAGCATGGGCAATGGCACATTGCAGAATCACAGGAAGATCATCCCGCCGCAAATAAGACAATATGTCATCAATCAATGGCTCAACAAGCTCAGGCTGTGGCCCGACATGCCGCGCATGCACCGGGCCGCTCGAACTTCCTCCCACCCAAACAAGTTGATCACGGAATCGACCAGCATAGGCTCGTAATTCAGGTTGCGCCGACAGCAACGCTTCATGCATGTTCAGCAAATTACACTTGTCGAATTCTCGGGACAATGCTAGAGCAGCTTCCATGGCATGCACATTACCCACTACAACCGCAGCATTACCACCTTTCCCCTCACCTAGTTCCTGTAGAGCAAGGTTTTTGGCACCGACAGTCAAATTCTCAATCTGAGAAGAAGACGTGGATTCCGTACGAAGCAGGATTGCGGACATAGGGCCAAGAACACGGCTCTTCATTCCGAATTTCGCGCCTGCATATATATCCAACTCGCCTAGTGCATGAGCTGATTCTTCCAAGGTCGCACTGATATCAGCAGGAATATTGATAGTTAAGTCTGCTACTTTTGCCGGCACAGCCGACCAGTATTCGCCTGTTTCTCTCATCCGCTCTGATCGAGAAAGATGTGCACTCTCACTCGGATGCCAAAAATGTGATTCTTTGCCCATGGGAGGCACATCTATAGGTGCTAACTCATTATCTGTCATAATCACCCCTTCGTAATAACAGATATCAGAATAAATGTTTGATTAAAAATCAATCTATTCTACTTTAGATATAACTATCATAGACCACAATTATGAAAAACACCCCCGCAACTGCAGGGAATTTGAAAAATCCGTCTACTCTACCGGATCACTCCCGCAACTGCGGGACAATACACGGCAGCATACTACTCCACCGTGAACGTCAGCGGATCGCTTTTGGCTTTTGGCGCATCCTTCAGCGCAATCTGCGCAACATATGTGCCGGCCTTTACCTTGGACCAATCGGCCTCATCTGTGCACTCGGTCAGCGTGGCGTTGTAATCAGTGTTCCAAGTCAGCTTCTGCTCGTCCTTATCTCCCTTAGACATCAGCAGCATGCGCGAACTTGCTGAGCAAAGATCAGACTTATATACGGTCTCCTGGCCTGAAGTGATAGTCAGCACACGGTTACCATCCGAACCGTCGACCAAACAACTGCTGGACCCGTCGTAAATAATCTTCGCAGTAAATTCCAGAGATCCACCGACTGCAACAGATTGAGATTGCGAACTTAATTCAAGCGTCAAATCTTTATACGTACAATCTTTGACGCTGCTTGTGCTTTTCGGCGTCGGCGTGGCATCACGGGAGATGGCATATACATCGTCATGGTGAATCAATGTATTAATCGCACCAACACCACGACCGATGCTATATACACAGAACACAATCAGGGCAAGCACCAGTACCAGCACCACGCCGACCACAATACGGCGGCGGCGATATATCGCCTGCTGCTTCTTACTGATCTTGCGCTTACGCTTTTTCGGCGCGCCAGACCGCACGGATGCGCCAGACCGTGCGCTTCCGCTCGCTATACGCTTCTTACCCTGCTGAACCATAACAGTTTCCCAGTGTAATCAGCGAGGCAGTCGCAACGAGCCGTCTGGCAGCATCTCGACAAGACCATCATCGTCCAAACTGGCAATACAAGCGCCAAGCTGTGCCGAATCATTCCATAATTTCTCCGCATCAGCGCGAGCGAGCACCTCACCCGCAGGCAATCCGCGCAAAGCAGCCAGCACAATTCCCCGCACCTGCCGGTCGGTTCCCCGAAAACGTTGCCGTGGGCGAGTCCTGTTCTCCCCCAGCCCCGGCCGGCCAGCCTTAAGAAATGCACAATCGTCTGCAACTGGGCAGGCTTCGCATAGTGGCGATTTAGCCGTGCACACTACAGCACCGAGCTCCATCACCGACTGATTCCAAGTCACCGACTGCTGCACTTGTTCAGGCAGCACACGGTTTGCGAGCGCTCGTTCGGCAGCACTTGCCGCCCCGCCGCGCGATTCCACTCCAAGGAATACACGGCTCAACACTCGTCGAATATTTGTATCGACAACGGCAATCCGCTGGCCGAATGCGAAGCTCAATACGGCAGAGGCCGTGTAATCACCAATGCCTGGAAGTGCGATAAGCGCATCATAGGTACGAGGTAACTCATCAGCGTAGTCGTTCGCAACCGCGCACGCGCATTCCTGCAATCGCAATGCGCGACGGGGATATCCAAGCCTTCCCCATGCGGTAATCACTTCGGCTTTGGGCGCGGCGGCGAGCGCACGCGCGTCCGGCCAACGCTCCATCCAAGAGAGCCAATATGGCACTACGCGACTCATTTGTGTCTGTTGGCTCATGACTTCGGAGACCAGTACTCCCCATGGTGTGGCTCGGCCGAATCGCCATGGTAAATCGCGTGCATTTGCTTCCCACCACGCGCCAAGCCGCAAAGCAATATCACTGTCGTTCATCGTTCTTATTCTTAGCATTTATGACGAACGAGGCAGAAATGAATCCGCAGACTCCTGAAAACTCAAGCAATCCTGAGGCCAAAGTCGAGAAAATGTTCGAATACGGTTATCGTAAGTCGAATTATGGGCCGGACGAGCTGGTGACTGACGCGCACGGCAACCCGATCAGTGTAGTGGATGCGATGCTTTCCGCTGAGAAGGCCGCTGAAACCGAAACGGTGACGCCGCACCTGTGCTACTACTCCCCCCGTATTCCCGGCAACACCGGTTCCGCTATCCGCTTGTGCGCAGTAACCGGCACTATTCTGCATTTGGTGGAGCCGCTGGGCTTCAATTTGAAGGATACGAAGCTGCGCCGCGCCGGCCTCGATTATCACGATATGGCGCATGTGGTGCTGCACCCGAATTTCGAAAATCTGGTGGAATCGATGCCGAATTCACGCATCATTGCGTTCACTGCACACGCCACCAAGCTGTACACCGAGGTGGAATACAAGCCCACGGACATTCTGCTTTTCGGTCCTGAACCTGGTGATATTCCTGATCCGATGGATATTATGGCTGGCCCGCATGTGGCAGAGCAGGTTCGCCTGCCCATGCGCCCGTCTCTGCGCTCCTTGAACCTCACTAATTGCGCGTCCATTGCCATTTATGAGGCCTGGCGCCAGCTGAATTTTGCCGGCGGCCGCTGATTATTCGCGATGATTATGAATGATTATTCATAATCATTCATAAAAAATGAGCGGTACCTGCGCTAGCAGATACCGCTCATCAATTCACGGTCATCAACAATCCATGACCGTCAGTTCTTGAAGCTGTGAATCGGCGCCGGGATACGGCCACCACGAGTCACGAACGCCTCGCATGAAGTCTGATTCACCGGCATAATCGGCGCATAACCCATCAGGCCGCCAAAGTTCGCCATTTCGCCGACGCCCTTACCAGCCACCGGAATCACGCGCACAGCAGTGGTCTTCTGGTTAACCATGCCGATGGCAGCCTCATCCGCAATCAAGCCAGAAATTGTGGCGGCAGAGGTATCTCCCGGAATGGCAATCATGTCAAGGCCTACAGAGCACACGCAGGTCATGGCTTCCAGCTTTTCAATGGTCAGACATCCGGAGCCGGCCGCGTCAATCATGTTCTTGTCTTCAGAAACCGGAATGAACGCGCCAGACAGACCGCCAACATACGAGGACGCCATAATGCCGCCCTTCTTGACCTGATCGTTGAGCATGGCGAGCGCTGCCGTAGTGCCAGGAGCACCAACCTGTTCGAGACCAATCTTCTCGAGCACTTCGCCCACAGAATCACCCACGGCCGGGGTTGGAGCCAGAGACAGATCGATAATGCCGAACGGAACACCGAGTCGACGAGAAGCCTCCTGTGCCACCAGCTGACCCACGCGGGTGATCTTGAAGGCAGTGCGCTTGATGGTTTCGCACAGGAATTCGAAATCCTTGCCCTTGGCTGCATCGAGTGCGCGAGAGACCACGCCTGGGCCGGAAACGCCCACGTTAATCACGGCGTCACCTTCGGTTACGCCGTGGAAGCCGCCTGCCATGAACGGATTATCGTCCGGTACATTGCAGAATGCCACAAACTTTACGCAGCCATAGGAGTCATTGTCTGCAGTGCGCTCGGAAATGTCTTTGATGATATGACCGAGCAGTTCCACTGCGTTCATGTCAATGCCGGTTTTGGTGGAGCCCACGTTTACCGAAGAGCATACGATATCGGTTTCGGAAAGAGCCTGCGGCAGGGACTTAATCAGCAGTTCCTCTGCCGGAGTCATAGCTTTGGAAACCAGCGCCGAATAGCCACCAATCAAATCAACGCCGACTTCTTTGGCTGCTTTATCAAGCGCATGCGCAATCTGAACGAAATCTTCCGAAGTTTTGCAGCAGCTCGCACCCACCAGAGAAATCGGGGTTACTGTGATGCGCTTGTTGACAATCGGAATGCCATAGTCGTTTTCGATGGCTTGGCCGGTTGAGACCAAATCCTTGGCGTACGTGGTGATTTTGCGGTAGATATTATCGCAGGTTTCCTTCACGCTGCTGGATGCGCAGTCCAACAGTGAGATGCCCATGGTAATGGTGCGGACGTCGAGCTTTTCCTGCTCGATCATCTGATTGGTCTCATGAACCTCCATGATATTCAGCATGGTGTTTCCTTAGTCCTTTCGAGGCCGGCTCAAATGCGATGCATCTTGGTAAAAATCTCTTCGCGCTGGCAGCGGATACGCACGCCAATGTCGTCGCCGAGATCTTCCAGATTGCCCACCATGGCGCTGAATTCTTTGTCTGCGTTCGAGTAATCCACAATCATCATCATGTTGAAGAAACCGTCAATGATGGTCTGCGAAATATCGAGCACATTGACATTGTGGTTGGAAAGATAAGTGCAGACTCGTGCAATGATGCCGACGGTATCCTGACCGACAACGGTAATGATGGCCTTGTTCATGGCGCTCCCTGATTGATGACTGATCGGAAATAAACTTTTGAGCTTCTCGAGCTCGAGCATTTTCGAACATATGAAAAAACGGGTGCTCTCCAGTATAGAGGAACACCCGTTACGGCATGTGGCGTGTCTCACTGGCGCACGTTAGGCAGCCAGACCCTTAGTATCCACGTGAACAGGAATCAGCTTGGGCTCTTCCTTATGTTCTTTGAGCAGGAACGAGAAGGCCAGCACAATCACCACGAGTACCAGACCGAAGACGTACCCGTAGCGCGAACCATCCACGAAGCCTTGTGCCGGGTTGGTACCGCCCGTAGCCGTGTAATGACCTTCACCCAAACCCAGCAGGCAGGTAGCGATAGCCGTGGCAATCGCACCGAACACCTGCTGCATCGTGTTGAGAATCGTGCTGCCATCAGCAGCCATACGGCCCGGCAATGACTTGAGTGCCGCGGACTGCGTGGACTGCTGAATGAACGGAATACCAATCATCACAATGATGTGAGCCGCAAGGAACAGCACTACCGAAGAACCAGTTCCGATGGAGAAGAACAGTGCGCCACCGATTGCAGCCATCGCAACGCCAATCCACACCAGCTTCTTCGCGCCATGACGGTCGAAGAGACGTCCGGCACCCAGTGTGCACAGTGCATTCACGATGCCACCCGGCAGCATGAGCAGACCGGCAACCGTGGAGCTCAAGCCGAGACCGCGCTGCAATTCCTGCGGCACCAGATACATGAATGCCAGCGTGCAGCCGAATGAGCAGCTCACCATAATGGCCGGAATGCGGAATGCAGCCATGCCAAGTGCGCGCAGGTCAAGCAGCGGATCGGAAATCGTGAGCTGACGGTGAGCGTAGAAAGCCAATACAGCCACGCCAATAACAAGCAAACCAATCACAACGGCGGAGAAGCCCATATCGCTGATCATGCTGACGCCGGCAACCAAGCAGCCGAAGCCGATGGCGGAAGCCGCAATGGAGAGCACGTCAACCGCAGGGCGCGTGCGTTCGATAGGTGTCACGAAGAATGCGGCAGTGCAAGCGAGCGCCACAACAGCAACCACAGCGAACAGGGCGAAAATTGCACGCCAAGAGAAAGCGCCAATCAGCGCGCCGGCAATGGTCGGGCCGATAACCGGCGCGAACATAACCACCAAGCCGGCCACACCATTGGCGGCACCGATCTTGTGCGGCGGGAACACGCGCATGATAGCGGCATACAGGGTGGGCAGCACAATACCGGTGCTAATGCCCTGAATGATTCGTCCTGCAAGCAGAATCGGGAAGTTTGGCGCCACGGTGCACACTACTGCGCCAAACAGGAAGCAGCCAAGGGCAAATAGAACCAGCGTCTTGGCTTTAATCCACTTGAGCAGGAAGCTGACACATGGCAGTACGATGCCGATGGCCAGCATGTATCCCACAACCATCCACTGCACGGTGCCGGAGGAGACATGGAATTCGTCCATCAAATCCGGCAATGCGATATTCATGGATGTTTCGGACAGCATGCCAAGGAATGCGCCAAAATACAGGCCGAGCATGACCTTGTGCGGGTGTTCGAAATGCTGTGGTTGATTATGAACGAACGATGATTCGGACAATTGGATATTACGAATGGTTGTCTGGTGAGCGGACAACTGAACCTCTTCTTGAGTCGATGTTGTTGCCATCGCGCAGCACCGTAAGCATGAGCGCATACGCCGTTTGTCCCGCGAATGACCCGCGGAGCACGGTATGCGACTTCATTGGCAGGCGCCGAAAACCCCTAACGTCCGGGTCACAATCGGCAACAAAAAATCGCATGCCTTCTGGCAAGTAATACGCCAGAGGCATGCGATTATTCAAAACTCTGCCCCCTCTGGCTCCCCTTGTCAGGACATTGCCGTTAAGCAAACAGCAGAGCTGTTTGTAGGCAATGTGCGAGACGACAGTCGAGCCAATAAAATGCGGACGAAGTCCGACCTTAATTGCGAACGAGCTGTCGGCGAAGCCGACTGAGGGGTAGTCACATGTGTGACAGAGTTTTGTTCAAAACAAGGTGTTACCGTAATACGATTTTCGATTTTTCGTAAGTCCGTCCGCGCGTGTCGCGAAGGGCGGAGGTCACGCTTCGCGGCTAGCGCTCGGCGCAGCCACTGCGGCAAGAGCACGCGGAGCGTGGAAGCCTTGCTTTTCGAATTCGTCGGCGATGGCTTGTGCCACTTCGTGGCTGCGGCCCTTGTCTACCAGGGCGATGATGGAGCCACCGAAGCCGCCGCCGGTCATACGAGCACCGTATGCACCGTTGTGGCGAGCCACGTCAACAGCCACATCCAGTTCGGGCACGGTGACTTCATAATCCGCAGCGAGCGAATCGTGGGAAGCATTGAACAAACGGCCTGCAGCCTCGATGTCACCCTGAGCGAAGGCGCGCACGAAGGAACGAACGCGCTCGATTTCAGTGACTACGTGGCGTACACGCTTCTTCATGGTCTCATCCGGCAGTGCATCCAGAGTTTCCTTCAGAGCCTGGAACTGGTCATCAGCCTTGGCAATGCCATCTGCTGCAACGCGCAGGTTCGCCACACCAAGAATCTTGGCGGCTTCCTCGCAAGTGGCGCGACGCTGAGCGTACTGGCCATCGTTCAGCTGGTGCGGAGCCTGGGTATCTACCACGAGCAGTTCCAGACCGTACTTATCAAGGTCGAACTCCTGCTGGGAAACGTTCTCCAGCGGGGTCAACTCCGGGCGGCAATCAAGCAGCAGCGCATGGCCTGCAGTGCAACGCATGGAAGCGTTCTGGTCGAGGCCACCAGTGGATGCACCGGCCATCTCATTCTCGGACTTGATGGCAGCGTTGATCAGGGTCACGCGGCCAGCGTCGGAATCGCCGTAGCCGAGGCCGTACACGTCGTCCAGCGCCAGAGCAGTGGAGCAGGTCATGGCAGCAGAGGAGCTCAGGCCAGAGCCCAGTGGCACGCAGGAGACGAAGGCGGCGTCAAAGCCCTGAACCTTGCTGAAACCAGCTTCGCGCAATGCCCAGGCCACACCGGTCGGATAGGCGGACCAGCCATCTACGCCACGAGCCTGAAGACCTTCAAGGTCAGCTTCGGCAACCTTGTCCGGAGCCACATCGGAAACCACGCGCACCTTGGTGTCTTCGCGCGGAGACAGGGCGATGAACGTGCGGTGAGGCAGTGCGATAGGCAAGCACAGGCCAGCGTTGTAGTCAGTGTGCTCGCCGATGAGGTTCACACGGCCAGGAGCAGCCCATACGCCGGCAGGCTCCACGCCATAGGTCTTGGAGAACAGTGCCGTGGCCTGTTCCACGCCGGCCTCATGGGAGATCGGCTCAATAAATTCAACAGCAGTCATTGGTGTTCTTTCTATTAAAAAGGTTTTGGCTCCCCTCTGTGAGGGGAGCTGTCCGCAAACGCGGACTGAGGCGAGCCATAGAGCCGAATCAGTCGGAGATGTCCACGTCGCCGAGCTCGTGGAAGCGCTTGGCAATGAGTTCCGGAGTGGTGTCGGAAATCCAGGCGGCCATGCCGGATTCGGAACCAGCCAGGTACTTAATCTTGTTGGCTGCACGGCGGAAGGAGAAGAACTGCAGGTTCAAGCGGTAGTTCTCGCGGCGCGGATCATGAATCGGAGCCTGGTGCCATGCGGAAATGTACGGCAAATCCATGCCCTTGCCATCGCCCTTGTCGAAGAAGGCGTTGCCACGCTTGAGCAGGTGGGAGTACATGGAAGCGAGGTCCCAACGCTCCTGGTCATTGAGCTGATCCAGGGTCAGTACATCGCGAACCGGAGCCACGTGAACCTCGAGAGGCCAGCGAGCTGCGGCCGGCACGTAAGCAACCCAGCTGTGATTACGCATCACGATGCGTTCGCCAGCTTCGAGCTCAGCGTTCATGATGTCCTTCAGCAGGTTGCCACCGGTCTTCTCGTGGTAAGCCTCAGTGTGCTTAAGTTCCTTCTCCATCTTCGGAGCGATGAACGGATAGCAGTACACCTGACCGTGCGGGTGAGCCAGAGAGACACCAATCTCAGCACCATGGTTTTCGAACGGGAAGATCTGTTCGATGCCTTCCATCTTGGAGATTTCAGCAGTACGGAAAGCCCAAGCCTCAACAACCGTGCGCAGACGAGTAACGGGCAGATCAGCAGGCAGACCATCTTCGTTCGGATCGAAGCAAATCACTTCGCAACGGCCGGCAGCAGGCTTCTGCTCCCACAGCGGGTTGCCATCCACGAACTTCACGGAATCATCTTCGCCAGGAACGCGAACCATGGACGGGAAGCGGTTCTCGAACACCACAACGTTGTAATCAGTATCCGGAACTTCACCATCCTGGTACGGATCACCAGGCTTGCGAGCGGCCAGCGGGTTGCCCTTAGCGGTGGCGCCGGGGCCAGCGGTGATCGGGCGGTTCATACGCGCGGTGGCCATTGGAATCCAGTCACCGGTCAGCGGGTCGCGGCGCATTTGCGGAGCAGCGTACGGCACTTCATTGCCATCAGCATCCAGATGCGGGGCGAAACGGTAATCCAACGGACGCGGATCCTTCAGCTCGCGGGTCTTGGCACCGGACACGTACTCCGGATCGTCATCCAAGTAGAAGAAGTCACGTCCATCGGCCAGCTTGGTCGGTGTGATGCGGATGTGCTCCTTCGCGTATTCACCCGGTTCGTAATTGGCAAACTCTGCCATCTTCACTCACTTTCCTCATTGGTCTCGCTCTGGTGGGCCAGCACGAGTTCCTTGACCAAATCTTTTGTTTTGGCGGCGGAATCAGGGTCGAGACCGTCGTCGGTGATGACCGTGTCCACCTGGTCGAAGCGTGCAAACAGAGACAGCGATGTACAGCTCCACTTCGTGTGATCGGTCAAAACTATGGTGCGATCGGCAATATCCATCATTGCCATATCGGTTGCAGCTTCCAGTGAGTTCGGCATCAGGAAGCCACGGGGAATCGACACTGAATGGGTGCCGAGGAACACGGTGTTCACGCGCAGGGATGCGACGACTTTGTCTGCAATCGGTCCGACCAGGGAGTTCGAACGAGTGATGACACCACCGGTGACAATCACTTCTACATCCTTGGACTCGAGCGCTTGCACCAGTTCTGCAACAGGAATCGAATTGGTGAGAATGGTGATACCGCTGGACTGCTGCGATTCAAGCAGATGCTGAGCGAATACGTAGGCTGTAGTACCGCCGCCGATGGCGATTACATCTCCGGGCGCCACGTATTTCACGGCTTCTTGGGCAATGGCATCTTTCAGACCAATGTCCATCTGGGACTTCACAGAGAACAGAGGCTCGCTCAACAAAGTGCTGGTAGTTACGGCACCGCCGTGAACGCGCTTGAGTAGACCTTTATCGGCCAACTCAGCAATATCTCGGCGGATAGTCATCGCCGAAACTCCCAGCTCCTTGGATAGCGCGGTAATGCGCACTGCACCGCGTGTGCGCAACCTGCTCAAGATGAGGTGCTGACGTTGTGACGAAATCATACGAACATTATCGCACACAAAAGCTCACAAACAAAACCGTGTTGAGCGTTTTTCAGCCAATGTTTGCGTTCGCTTCCGTTCAAATAGTCATTTTTGGGGATATTCAGCCTTCACACAAAGCAAAATCGCGCAAAACCGAACATTTTCCCTTCGGCGCAACTGCTTCCTGCAATCATCTCCAACTTCAAGGCACCCTTGTACTCAGCCAATATCAGTGCAATCAATCCTTGCAATCAAGGTTTCCGTGAGAATTCTTTGCATCGAAAAGCAGCCATACCGACTGCAATTACGTGAAACACGTCGTGAAACACATTCATGACGCAATATTGCGCCACTCGGCGTGCCTGAAACGTGAGAGAATAGGCGTTATGACTTATGTTTGCGATAGCTTCTGGCACGACGCCGTCAACAAGGCAACCACCGATCTGTTCACGTTCGGGTACAAGCACATCATCAAACCGAACTTCGTCTTCAACCACCGCCCGGACGAGGCACACGATCAGATGATCGAATTCTGCCACGTGGTCCGCAACATTCCGCCGCTGCTGTTCGCCGAGCACACCATGCTGAATTACACCGATCCCATTCTTGAAACCAATGCGATGGGCATCGATTTCTCCAACCCGTTCGGCCTATCTGCCGGGCTCGATAAAAACTGCGATATGCCGGTTGTGCTCGACAATGCCGGCTTCGGCTTTGAAACAGTCGGCTCCACTACCGCACGCCCCTGCCCGGGCAATCCAAAGCCTTGGTTCCACCGTCTGCCTGAATATGATTCGATGATGGTGCACGTTGGCCTCGCCAACATCGGCTCAGATAAGGTGATTGAGCGCGCGGAAAAGGCTTGGACCAACGCCAAGCAAATGCAAATCTCCGTGTCCATCGCCCGCACCAATGACAATCTGTGCGGCGATTTGGACGAAGGCATTGAAGACTACTGCATCTCCATGCGCCGCGCAGCCGGACGCACTGCCATGGTTGAGGTGAATGTCTCCTGCCCGAACACCCACGTAGGCGAACCGTTCACGTCCTCCCCCGAAGCTTTGGACCGCTTGTTCACTGCTTTGGACAAAATCGACCGCCCGCAGCCCACGCTAGTAAAGATGCCGCTCAACAAGCCATGGGCAGAATATAAGGAATTGCTTGACGTTCTGGCCGAGCATAATGTGCAGGGATTGTCGCTCGCCAATCTGCAGAAGGATCGCACTGGCCTGGAAATTCCTCGCGATTGGGAAGGTGGCCTCTCTGGTGGTCCTTGCACTACTGCTAGCAATGCACTGCTGCGCAAGGTATATCAGGAGTATGGTGATCGATTTACGCTCGCCGGCATTGGCGGCATCTTCACCCCGGAGCAGGCTTACGAACGCATCCGCTCCGGTGCAAGCCTCATCATGTTTATCAGTGCGCTGATGTACCGCGGCCCACAGCAGATTACTGTGCTCAAGCGCGGACTCGCCGAGCTACTGCGCCGCGACGGTTTCGAGCATGTGTCTGATGCCGTCGGCGTAGACGTGGAGTAAGCGCGGACAACGCGTTTTGCGGTGTATTGCGGCGCATTTGCGACGCATTCCCCGAAATGCGCCGCCCAGGAGCACCTTTTGAGCCGCATTCCCCGAAATGCGTCGCAAAGCCCACGTTTCACAATACGTTCCACGACGCAATTCCCGGAATGAGGCGCGGAGCAACCTACTTTGCGACGCATTCCTGGGAATGCGTCGCAAATGCACCGTCAACGCACCACACTAAAACAGCAAATCAGTACGCACCGCGAATGTACTGCGGCTGATATGGCGCCTCAGTGGCCGGAATACCAAGCTTGTTAGCCGCACGCAACGGCCAGTACGGATCGCGCAGAGCAGCACGACCGATTTCCACAGCATCCGCCTCGCCGCGAGTCACAATCTTTTCAGCCTGCTTAGGCTTCGTGATCAATCCCACTGCAGTGGTGGGCACTTCAGCCTTCAGACGCACCTGCTCAGCGAACGGCACCTGATAATTGGCCTTGACCGGAATCGAAACACCAGCCATGATGCCACCAGTGGAAACATCCACCAGGTCAACACCATGCTCCTTAAGCATCTTGGACACCACAATGGTCTGATCCAAATCCCAGCCACCGGCAGCCCAGTCGGTAGCGGAAATACGCACCAGCACAGGCATGCCTTCCGGAATCGTGGCGCGCACTGCATCCACAACTTCCAGCAGGAAGCGAGCGCGGCCCTGCAAATCACCGCCGTACTCATCGGTACGCTCGTTACTCAGCGGATCCAGGAATTCAGAAATCAGGTAGCCGTGGGCAGCATGGATTTCAATAGCTTGGAATCCTGCGGATACTGCGCGGCCGGCAGCTGCGGCAAATGCACCCACGATGCCATGAATCTCATCCACAGACAGTTCGCGAGGCTTGTTCAGTCCGCCAAATCCGATGGCGGAAGGAGCCACCGTAGACCAACCGCCTGCCGCCTCGGGCACGCTCTGGCCTTCGTATCCCACAGCAAAGCAACCGGTCGAAGCCTTACGTCCAGCATGGTTGAGCTGAATCGCAGGCACTGCGCCGGCATTGCGAATACCGTCCACAATCCAACGCCATGCGTCAATCTGACCGTCTTCCCACAAGCCCACATCGCATGGGGAAATACGGCCTTCAGGCGTTACCGCGGTAGCTTCAGCGATAATCAAACCGAATCCGCCGAACGCGCGGGACACATAATGCTGGTAATGGAATGGCGTGGGCTTGCCATCGCGGGCGAACGCGGAATACGTGCACATTGGTGGTAACCAAATACGATTGCGCACAGTCACGTCGCGCAAACCCATTGGAGTGAATAAACCAATACGATTCTTCTTACCCTTAGATTCCTTTGCCACGTTCTTACCTTTCTTCGTCTTCTCAGACGTCTTCTCGGACTTTTTCTCAGCCTTCTTGCCGGCCTTTTTCCCGGCTTTTCCGCTGGTCTCAAGCGTTGAACCAGACTCTGCATCATCTGCATCCGAACTGGACGCGGCCAATGTCACCGCCTTCAGTTCGGGCACATCAAACCCCCGAAAATCGAAATTCTCATGTGTCAGCTCATCGCTGCCCATAGTCCCCTCCATTGGCCGGCTCACGTCGCTGATACCGCCGGCTCCGGTATCTGTACCTGCTCAATTGTAAAACGGGCGTCACCTCAATGAGGTAACGCCCGCTAACTATGTAGTCGGTGATTTCAATACATGGTCACCGCTGCATTATTGTGGCAGTGTGATTATTGCCGTGCGATATCACCGCAATATCACTGTCCACTGTCTGAATTCTGGCTGCTCGAAGAGCTATCGCCTTCAGACGACGTAGTTCCGCTCGAGCTGCTCGAACTATTCGAATTATTGTTACTGGTGGTCGACTTCTGTGCACTGTAGGCACGTCCGCCAATGCCGAGCGTGGTGCCGCTAGCCGTGTACTTCGATGATGGCTGGCCATAATCGTTGTCAATCGGCAGCTGCTTCTTGTCTGCATACGAGTTCAAGAAGTTACGCAAAGCCGGTGCAGCGATCGTGGAACCATCCCAGTAGCTGTTGTACACACCGTTGATGCGGATGTTTGCAATACGGTGAGCGTACGGGTTCTGAGCATCGCCGACCACAGCGAATGTTGCAATCTGGTTCGGAATGAACGAACCACTGGACACGGCCAAATCTTCGCTCGTACCGGTCTTACCAAAGGATTTACGACCGTTGTTGAGCTGGAAGTTATGGCCCTGACCATCAGATCTCGTCACGCCTTGGTTGAGTGTGTATGCCAGAGTCTGGATGATTTCCGGATCGACTGCCTGATGGCAGTTAGCGGACGGCACCTTGAGATCGTTGCCGTCGCCATCGGTCACCTTGGAGATAGCAATCGGGTTGCACTGCACACCGTTGGAGGCGTACACGGCGAAGATAGAAGCCATCGTCAACGGGGAGACGTTCACCGAACCAATCATCATGGACGGCGTGAAGGACGAAGTCTTATCAATCGTCTCACCGGTCTTCGCATCATGGTAGCCGAGCTCAGTAGCGGTATCCGCAACCTTGCACAGCTTCATAATCGAACCCATGGAGGCCTGAGTGGTGTTGTGCGAGCGAACCAGACCCAAGAACGGGCTTTCCGGGTTCACCGTGGTGCCGAATGCGTTCTGCACCTTCCAAGAATCAGTACCACCAGAGTATCGATCACAAGCAAAGTCAGTGGTCGGGTAAGACGTAGCAGTCTGGAGGTTGTCGTTAATAGAATGACCGGCTTCCATCCAAGCCACGAGGTTGATTGGCTTCCAAGAAGAACCAATGGTCCAACCGGAACCGCCACCGTCAGCCAAATCAACCACATAGTTCTGACTGGTCTTAGTGGCATCGTTGGCGGCTTCAGGCGTGGCGTCATAGTAACGGTTCAAGCCGAAGCCCAACACTTCACCAGTGCCTGGTTTCACTGCGGCCATAGCGATTTCCATACCGCTGGAATCATCCGGCGGAATCGTGTTACGCGCGGTCTCCATAAGCAGCGAGTTGGCATCCAGATCAAGCGTGGTGACGATCTTCAAGCCGCCTTCCTGCAGCAGCTTGTAACGGTCGGCCTGAGTCTTACCGAACTCTTCGGAATTCTGGATACGATGCACCACGTAATCGCAGAAGAAGGCGTAGTCGCCGGTATCCTGGCATCCCACGTTCACGGCCTGCACCTTCAGGGTGTCCTTCAGCGGAGTGGCCTTGTCTTTCGTGGCTTCAGCCTGAGTAATGTATCCCTCTTGAGCCATCAGATCGAGCACAATGTTGCGCTGTTCCTCGCTCGTCTTCTGGTTCTCTTCAATCAGAGGATCATATTTGTTCGGGTTCTTGGTAATGGCGGCGATGGTAGCTGCCTGAATCGGCGTCAGCTCGGAAGCAGACACGCTGAAGTAGCGCTGTGCTGCGGTTTCGACGCCGTACAGGTTGGTACCGAACTGAGCGATGTTGAGGTAGCCCTGCAGAATTTCAGCCTTGGAGTACTTCTTCTCCATCTGCACGGCAATCAGCATCTCACGAATCTTACGAGCAATCGTGTCTTCCGTGGCATGGTACTGAGCGATGGAATCGTCATCTTCGATGGCCTGCATCAGCAGCACGTTCTTCACATACTGCTGCGTCAGGGACGAACCACCCTGCTGGGAGCCACCCACCAAATAGGTCTGCACGAATGCACGCATCACACCCTGCACATCAACGCCAGCGTGGCTCCAGAAACGACGATCCTCACGTGCCACCACTGCCTGCTGCATGGCTTTGGAAATCTTCTTCAGCGGCACCACGATACGGTTCTGGTTATAGAACGTGGCGATTACGGTAGTGCCATCGTTCGCGTACATGGTGGACTTCTGCGGCAAATTAGTTACGTCGAAGTCCACGTTCTCTACCTTCAGGGAAGGAATAACCGCCTTAGCGGCCTTGTTGGCGCCGATTACTCCCGGCACGAACAGGACGCTGGCCACCACGCCGCCGGATACGGCAAGCATAATGTAGGCGAGCAAGAGAACAAGCACACGACGAACTGTCAAGGACTTCTTTTTGGGCATGGGCCCCATTCTAAATGGCCCGGCGTACCAATCCAGTGCCGAGTCCGTTACAACAGCTAATCATCACAAGAATCGCACTAGCGTAATGTTTCCTGAAAGCTAGCATAATATGCATGCTCTTTACATGCACATTATGCGTATTATGCGCGTTATCTGCGCATCACCTGCGCGATCGGCGAATCAGCATGCCAGGCTGGAAGATGATAATCGAGCGACCATCGCGGGCAATCCATCCTCGATTCGAGAAGTCCATCAACGCCTTATTCACTGTCTCGCGGCTAGATCCCACCAGCTGCGCAAGCTCTTCCTGAGTCAGATCATGCGGAACTTTCAAGCCCTGCTCAACCGGTTCACCAAAGCGGGAGCCCAGGTTAAGCAGTGTTTTCGCCAAGCGCGCGGGCACATCCATAAAGACCAAGTCGGAGATGCGCTCATTGTTCGCGCGCTGGCGATTGGCCATAACCTGCAACATATCGATAGCCACGCGCGGATGCTCATCCAGCCAGGAGAACAGTGCATCATGTTCCAGCCAGACCACGCGCGTGCCATGGCTCATGGCCACAGCTGAAGCGGTACGCGGGCCGCCATGCGGGTCAAATACCGGGATTTCGCCGAGCACCTCGCCCGGCGCATGAATAGACAGCAGCTGTACGCGGTCGTCCGCGGAGGTGCGAATCAGCTTGACTCGGCCGCGCTCCAATAAATACATGCGGTGGTCGGTGTCGCCTTCGGAGAAAATATATTCGCCTTTATCGAATACGGCTCGCTTGAGATGCGGAATAAGTTCCTCTGCCTCAGATGGAGACACCTGTTTAAACAGTGCAGTTTGCAACAAAATGTTCTCTTCATCAGAAAACACGTTCGGAGTTTCCACGCTCATGCACCATCCTTATGCTCATAGCAGTCCTCGGCCACTCGCTATATTGTAACGCGCCTCACACTTTCCGTCAGGATTTGTTCGCAATCAACTGGTCTCGCAAACCAGCCGCAAACCAGCCCAACAGATGGTCGATGATCTGTTCGCGACTCAATCCGGTCTGACTTTTCAATGGATCCACGCGTTTTTGTGCGGACTTTACTGCCTTGTCAGAGAGCTTTTCCCTACTGGTATTGAGCACTTGACTCATCTTGGCCGCATCAATGTCATACGCCATAGTCACATGGTGCAATACCGCTCCAGCGCTGCTGTTTGCAGTGTTTGTGTTTGCATGTTGCCGTGCTTCAGTATGCGCTGCCTCAGTGTGAACTGTCTCATTGTGAGTCATCTCAGTATGTGCCGCCCGAGCACTGGTCGCCTCGTGCCGAGCCACCTCAGTATGTGCTGCGCGCCCCACAGGGAAACGACGCTGCGCCGCTCCCCCGATTTTGCCATGTTGCGAAGCAATATCATTCAAACCAGCAAAGCGCACATCCAGTCCCAGTTCATGCAAAGCGCTGACCAGCCACCAATCACACAGCCGGTACGACTCTTCTATACTCACGCCATCCACAAATTCCAATGGCGCATACAGTGAGTAAGTAATTGTGTTCCCCGGTTCGATAAACATTGCGCCGCCACCAGTACACCGGCGCACTACCTCAAATCCCATATGCTCGGCCAAGTCAAGATTCACTTCATCCGGTGCCGACTGGAATCGACCAATCGCCACTGCCGGCGCCGCCCATTCCCAAATACGCAGAGTCGGCGGACGTGTGCCTCGGGCTACTTCGCGCGCCCAAGTTTCGTCAGTCACCATCTGCTCAGCTGGAAGCCGCGGCACATCATGGATAACAGTGAGATTAGGAAGAAGACTATGCCATCGTGATTCATACAGTGCCGGATGCTCCTGCACAGTACTGTTAGTTGTCTTGTGATTATTCAGGGATATGTCACTGTGCAGCGCTCGATAATATGCAGTTTCGATGGCGGCTGCATTAGTGCCAATTAATTGTGATTCCGGATGTGCATCCAGTACGCTCTGCACAGAAATCCCAGTAAGCAGAGCCTGCTCAAGTGCTGATAATAAGGATGATGAGGCTGCAGTTGTACTAGTGGACTTAGTAATTTCGGCTGATTCGGTGGTCTCAGTAATCTCAGTAGATTCAGCAGACTCCGCGGATTCAGCAGTTTCGAGGAAAAAATCACCATCGATTCGGCATTGTGTTGGATTGCCGCTCTCCCCTATATGAACTGTTACGGCCACCAATTTGCCGCCCGGCGTTTTTGCCTCGCCGCGGCTTATTTTCGTTGCGCTCACTCCCCCACCATAGCAAACGCGTCAATTCGCAAACCTTGACTGTCGGGTTTCCAACCTTGACTGTCGGGTTTCCAACAGAGACTGTAGGAAATCCAACACTGACTGTAGGAAATCCGACGAAAAACGTTGGAAATCCTACAGTCAGTGTCAGAAAACCGTCAGTCGATGTTGGAATTCCTACAGTCTTTGTTGGAAACCCGACAGTCAAGAGGAGACGGTCAACGTGCAACGGTCAAGAAGAGACGGTCAGAGTACGGCGGTCAACACGCAACGGTCAGAGTACTACGACGGTCAACGTGTAACAGTCAACGTGTAACAGTCAACGTGCAACAATCAGAGTACTACGACGATCAGCGTGCAACAGTCAGAGTACGACAGTCGACGCGCGATGTTGGGGTGCAACGAATCGACGCGTGACTGTCGAGACGCGACTGAATCACATGCGAGCGAG
This sequence comes from Bifidobacterium sp. LH_416, assembly GCF_056357055.1. Taxonomy (NCBI): domain Bacteria; kingdom Bacillati; phylum Actinomycetota; class Actinomycetes; order Bifidobacteriales; family Bifidobacteriaceae; genus Bifidobacterium; species Bifidobacterium sp. LH_416. The sequence goes on from NZ_JBKEVJ010000005.1 coordinate 29,448, forward strand.
AATATCCTCGCCGACCTGGTCGGTGGTGCGCACGGTGGAGCCGAGTTCCTCGATATCCGCCTCAACGGCCTTGTGAATCTTCTGGGCAGCATCGTCGAAGCCGAGATGCTCCAGCAGCATGGCGGCAGAGAGGATGGCAGCGGTCGGATTGGCCTTGTTCTGGCCGGCGATGTCCGGTGCGGAACCGTGAATCGGCTCGAACATGGACGGGTATTCGTCGGAAGCGTTGATGCAACCGGATGCGGAATAACCCACGCCGCCAACCACAGCACCGGCCTCGTCGGTGATGATGTCGCCGAAGAGGTTGTCGGTCAGAATCACGTCGAAGCGAGACGGGTCGGACACCAGGAAGATGGTAGTGGCGTCAATGTGCAGGTAGTCGTGGGAAACCTCAGGGTATTCCTCGGCAACCTTGTCCACAATGCGCTGCCACATGTCGCCAGCATTGACGAGCACATTCTTCTTGTGCACCAGCGTCACGTGCTTCTTGCGCTTCATAGCGAGCTTGAATGCGTAACGCACCACGCGCTCCACACCATACGCAGTGTTGATGGACACCTCGGTGGCCACTTCGTTCGGAGTGCCGCGGCGAACAGCGCCACCGGCACCGCAGTACAGGCCTTCAGTACCTTCACGAACCACCACGAAATCGATATCGCCCGGGTTAGCCAGCGGCGAAGTGACGCCCTTATACAGCTTGGAGGGGCGCAGGTTCACGTACTGGTCGAGGTCGAAACGCAGCTTCAGCAGCAGGCCGCGCTCCAGAATGCCGGCCTTGATACGCGGATCGCCAACAGCTCCGAGCAGAATAGCGTCGTTGGCCTTGATGCGCTCCTCTTCCTCTTCAGGCAGAATCGCACCGTCGCGCAGATAGCGCTCAGCACCGAGGTCAAACTGTTCATATTCAAAATCAGCCACACCTTCAGCGGCCTTTTCCAGAGCCTTCTGTGCCCAAGGAGTGACTTCTTTGCCAATACCGTCTCCGGGGATGACGGCAATCTTGTATGTCTTTGCCATGCAACGGGAGCCTACTCGTGTGCCCACGTGCCGGTTATCTCCCGCTCAGCACGTGGACACACATTTGGAATCGGTGTCAGAACTGCAGCCCAGGTCACCGAGCCACTCAGTCCGCAACCCAGACCACAACCCAACCCACAGCCCAGACCACAACCCAACCCACAGCCCAGACCACACCCGGAACTACCGCATAATATGCATCACGGCAAGGCACCAAGCATTCTCGTAGGAGACTTCCTCCCACTGCTTGTATCGGCCAGACAAACCGCCATGCCCGGCCTCGACTTCGATTTTCGCCACGGCATCCACACCGGCCGACTGAAGCCGCGCCAGCCACTTCAACGGCTCGACATAAAGCACACGCGTATCGTTCATCGACGTAGTGATAAAGATAAGCGGGAAGTCCTTGGCATCCTTCGGAGTTTCCGGCGCATTCTCATACGGCGTGTACGACTTCATATACTCGTACACACTCGAATCATGCAGCGGATCGCCCCATTCATCCCATTCCGTCACCGTGAGCGGCAAGTCTGGGTTCAGAATCGAGGTGAGCGCGTCCACAAATGGCACATCCGCTTCGATACCCGCATAGCATTCGGGAGCCATATTGGCCACCGCCCCCATCAACAGACCGCCTGCGGAACCACCGTTAGCCACTGTGCGCCGCGGATCAGCCAGATGAGTGGCCTGCAAGGCGCGCGTGGCATCCACGAAGTCCTCAAATGAATGCTTCTTATTGAGTCTGCGCCCCTGCTCATACCACGCGCGACCCAATTCGCCACCGCCGCGAATATGCGGCACTGCGTACAGCACGCCGCGATCGAGCATGCTCAATCGAGCTACCGAGAAGCCTGGGTCGGAAGAAATCTCATAGGCTCCATATCCGGTGATGAACATCGGCGAATCCTGGGCTGGGAAGTCACGACGCCACACCAAGGAGACTGGAATTCGCTCGCCATCGCGCGCGGTGATCCACACGCGGCGTTCCATATAATCGCGCGGATCGAAGTTGCCCAATACTGTGGCGCGCTTGAGCAACGTGTCCGTACCAGTAGTGGGATCGATTTCATGCAGTTCGCCGGGACGAGTGTAGCTGGCGAAGGAGTAGCGCATACGTGGCGCATCGTATGAGGGATTGCCTCCGGTGCCGATGGTGTACAAACGCCGGGTTTCGCCGGGTAAATGATCGTCGCTGGCTCCATCGAATGATGATGTGTGATCCTGAGGAATGACTGCATCTTCAGTCCACAGCTGCTCGCCATGATCGCCAGTGATGTCAGTGCGATCGGCGGCGACCATATCCCAGTCGTTTTCTAGCGGCGGTGGCAGCAGTTCAATGAATCGCCATGGGCGTCCGGCTAAGAAATCATCGGCAGCTGCCTGCTTCGTGGTATATGCCACATGTGATTGGCCATCAGCACGGTAGCTCAACGTAACAAAGTACCGATGCAGCGCGATACCTTCAATGCCTAGACCATGTGCACCCTGCAAAATCGCTGGGTTGACCGGATTGAAGTACGCTTCGGTGATTGGCCTATCCGATTCGCCGTATTCGCAGCCGTATGGCGAACCTGCCGCTACGCAGACGCCTTCGCCAAGACGATATGGCGGCTTGTGCGCACGCATATCGATTACGTCGATTTCGAAATTCGGATTGGTGGCGTTATGGTACACCACAGCCAACGGCACGTCCTCACCATGTTCGCCCGCGCCTTCAAAGCAAGCGAAGCTCACATCGTATTCCACGTTTTCCTTGCGTGGAATGAACGCCTGGAATTCACCTTCCGGAGTAGCTACCGGCAGCATCAGCACTTCGGTAGTGGTTTTGGAACCAGTGCCGATCACAATGCTGCGTTCATCGAAACTGATGCCAGCCCCCACCCAGAAGCGTTCGTCGGCTTCTCGATACACGCAAACATCCGATTCGACCGGCGTACCTACATGATGGCGCCAGATAGCACATGGACGCCAAGAATCATCGACTTCGGTCCAGAACACCCACTGGCCATCTGGAGTGAAGCACGCACCGCCGATGCCCTTGAACACTTCAGGAAGTTCCACGGGCTGGCCCTGCTCAAGGGTGGCGTTCAGGTCGCGGATACGGAAATCGTAACGTTCGTCGCCGCTTACGTCCACGCCGTAGAGCATCCAGCGCCCGTCATGGCTTAGGTCCATGCCTCCCAGACGGAAGAAATCATGGCCTTCCGCTTCCACGTTGGCATCGAACACCACTTGCTCGCCAGGCATGGAACCAGGAGCGCCCTGCGGGTCCACCTCTGGCGGATCCCAATCGTCCACGCCGCGCACGGGCATACGGCATTGCACACCATATTGTTTGCCCTGCTGGGTACGAGTGAAATACCAGTAGTCGTTGATGCGCGTGGGCACGGACATATCCGTTTCTTCCACATGCGCTTTCAATTCTTCAAATAGCGTGTGACGCAAACCGGCCAGATGCGCCATACGGGCTTCGCAATACTTGTTTTGCGCGGCCACATAATCCTGAACTTCTGCGGATTCCTTGTTCCGCATCCACTCGTAATCGTCTTCAAACACGTCGCCATGGAATTCACGGCGCTCGGGCTCACGCTTGGCCACTGGCGGCTTCATTGCTGCATTTTGTTCGGTCATGTCAGTCATATCACGCGATTGTACGCGCCAGTAAGGGACGAACTGACACTCCCCGCAGCTTAACGGGTCAGTTTAACGAGCCAGCTTAGAGAGCCAGCTTAACGAATCACTCTTACGAGCCAGCCCGGCAAGCCAACCTACCGACTCACACGCATCTGCTCCGCATGCTCCCGCAAGTACGGCAGCATGGTTTTGAGGATATTCGCCCCCGTAGTGCCAGTAAATACAGGCACTTCCGTAACCGGCATGGGCTGCGTGGACGTCAATCCCGCCACGCCAGCCAAACCCGGAGTTTCTTTAGGGCTCAGCTGCCTGATGGCGATGGCGAGCACGCGGCCCGGGTACCGCTTAACGATGGTGGCGTACGTAGTGGGGTCTTTCTGCCCATCATCGCCTACCAGAATGAACTTCATATCCGGAAAATCAGCCATCAGCTGTTCAGCGAATTCCAGCTTGTGCTGCGGCCCGGAAGGCACAAAGGTCTTCGGTCTCGGGTCAAGATCGCGCAGCAGTAGCGGCCCCTCAGGGAAGCCATGGTCAGTGATGAAATGCCGAATCGAGCTTTCCACATTCCACGGTGAGGTGGAAAGGTAGAAGAATGGAGCGTCCGGGAACAGATCCGAAATGCGGGTGAACAGCACGCTCATGCCCGGCACGGACGCCTTTTTCTTAGGATTCAAGAACAGCAGATTGTATGCGGCTTTCCATATCACCGGCGCCTGGGTGATCATGATGGTGTCATCCACATCCGAGATGATGCCTACTTTGGCGCTGGATGGAATCGTATACAGGTTCGCGCTCACCGGCTTGCGATCCTTCACACTGTAGGAAACGCGGTGAATGCCCGGCGTTAGCCGGTGTTCCGCTACCAGATCAAGGTAGCCGGCTGAATCTGAAATAGCGTATTCGCCGCTTAAATCCCGGGTGCGATCCACTTTGTCGTAGACTTCGGATGCGCCTACCTGCACGGTGTTGAGCGGGGTGTCGTCAATGCTTGCCTGCACGTGTGTGCGCGGCGCCGGAATGGTAAACATGCCGCGAATACCGCGAATCAGTTCACCTGACTGCCCATGTTCAGGCGCATACACAGTGCGGCAGATAAGGCGCGAATAATCGCCGGTGCCATAGCCAACGTATGGTTCTACGCGCGGATACCACCCCAATTGATGGGCCATGGCAGCGGAAATATGTGACCATACGCCGAATGTGTTGGTGATTGCGCGGCGCATGAAACGAATCAGCGGCGGCTTGATTTCGATTCGTTCGCGCTTGGACGCCTCATCAAATGTGGTGACAGCCGTGCGCGCGGGAATCGGCACGGTAGGCATGTCATCGCTACTGGTTGTATTAGAGACGTTGGCTTCCGCTGCAGCCGTTTCAGGCATAGACGCGCCTGAGCGATGCAGTAGATGCAACGCTTCCAGGCGCTTGCCTGCGGCTTCAAAATCCTCGCGTGGGCTTCTCATGCACCCCACTATAGGGCATGCATGCTATGAGAAAACTTTGAATACCCTCGAATAACCTCAGCGGATGATCTTGGCATACTCTTCGGCGGTGAGCAGTTCAGGCTCATCGTCATCAAGCTCAACCTTCAAAATCCAGCCTTCGCCGTACGGATCGCCGTTGATTACGGACGGGTCATCCGAAACGTCGCGGTTCACATATTTGATGGTGCCCGCAACAGGGCTGATCATGGGCTGCACGGCCTTGGAAGACTCGAGTTCCACGATTTCGTCGCCGGCTTCCACTCGGGAGCCCGGTTCAGGCAGGTCCACGAAGACGAGCTCGCCGAGCTGGTCGGCAGCGAATTCGGTGATGCCGAGGATGGCGAGCTCATCGTCCGAACGATCCACCCATACGTGTTCGTCGGAGTATTCGAGATGTTCGGGAATGTCCAGGTTCAGGGGCTGTTCAGTTTCGTCACTCATACACACAAGCCTAACCTATGTTTGCCATGTTCCGATATCCGCTGTTTACTGTGTTCAGCCCCCACATCCTTAGACTAGAGTTCGCAATCCTTACAGTTCGCGCCCGAGCCACTCCTCAATCATGTATCGCGCGATGGTGGCTCGCCCTGGAGCGGCCATTCGCCCGGAAATTAGCTCGGCAGTGTATTCGTCGCGCGTCACCCAGCGTGCGGTCATGGTTTCCTCGCCGTCCACATGCACGTCGGTGGTGATGGCATGTGCTTTGAATGCCATCATCAATGAGGCAGGGAATGGCCACGGCTGCGAACCAAGATAACGCACCTCGCCGAGTTTGATACCGGTTTCTTCCATGGCTTCGCGCCGGCATGCGTGTTCGAGGTTCTCCCCGGCTTCCACGAATCCTGCGGAAACTGAATACAGTCGCTCGTCTTTCCATGCCGCGTTGTGCTGCAGCAGCAGACGATCCTGCCCATCCACGATGGCGGTAATCACCGCGGGCTCCACGCGCGGGAACAGAATGCGGTTACGATCTGCTGCGTTGGAGCAACGCTGCGCCCAGCCTGCGAGCGCGGTTTCAACCGGCGCACCGCATGTTGGGCAGAAGCGTTGGCGGGAGTGCCAAATGCTGAGTGTGATTGCGCTGGTGGCTTGCCCGGCTTCGCGCGCGCTGGCGTGAGGTGCGAATCCGCGTAAGTCGACCCAGTCGAATCGGTTGACTGCTTGCTGCAGCAATGTTGGCTTGGCAGTTGGCTGTTTGCTGCCCGGCAGGTCGACTGATTCGTCAAAAGCATCGTCTGCGCCTTGGCCTGCGGAATCCGGTACGCTGAGAGCTCCATCAATGGTGCCGGAATCTTGCACGCCTAAAACATCTGCCTCTGTTGCATTGGAGGAGACTGCTGCGCCCGGTTCTGGAACGCGCGTGATGTCTACGGCGATTACTGATTCGCCGCGAGCGCCACCGTATGCGCCAAGGAACATGGCTACGGCTTGTGGGTACCGTTTGAGTTCTGCGCCGACATATCCGCCGGGTAATGTGGCGAGCCGCATTTTGACGTTTTCATAATCCACCAGATCGCCTTGGCCGCGCGGTACTGCGATAAGACCGCCGCGGGTCAGCACTACTTTGGTATTGGGGTCTTGCAGGAGTTCGTCGATGAGCCCTGGTTCACTGCGACGTTCTACTTGATAGTCGATGTCGCCTTGCGCCAAGGGTAGGAATGGCAATGCGCGGGTCAGTGCAAGCGGTGAAAAATGAATGTCTGCGGTCATGATTTGTCCTTATTACTGCAACTACTGCGCTTCTGCTATTGCGCTTGCACGCGGCGGACCAGAGAGAGTAGCGCGCGGGCTACGGTGTCTGGATGTTCTACTGCGCTGAAGTGGCCGCAGTCGGGAATGTCGATGAATTCAGCGCCGGTAATGCATTCTGCCAGTGGGCGCATCACACTGGGATTGCTGGTGGGATCGAGTTCGCCGGATACTACGACGGTTGGTGCGCTGATTGTTTCCGGTACTGTGCTCATGTCTGGCCGGCCGTAGGTCATGCGTTGGCGCCATGCCAGTCCTGCTGGGTTTTGCTCTTCGATCCAGCGGGTCATGATTGCCACGAATTCCGGTGTTTTCTTGACGGTGGAGTCACCTTCGGATGGCTTGGCAAAATGCATTACTGGTTCTACCGAATTGGTTTGCTCGGCGGCGTCTGCCATGGCGAGGCGACCTTCGCCGCCCACGCCGTCCGAGGCAGCCATGGTGTCGCAGAGGGCGAGTCCGGCTACGGTTTCAGGGTGGCGGCGCTGAATGTCCATTGCCACATAGCCGCCCATGGAAAGGCCGACCCAGATGGCTTGGCTGTATCCTGCGGCTTTTACCAGGTCCACGTAGGCGTCCGCCAAGCGGTCAAGTGCTTCGGTGTATGCGCCATTGGCGAGCTGCGGGCCGGAATCTTCTGCACTCGGCACTGGAGAATCGCCAGAACCGGCCATGTCTGGGGCCCAGATTGGGAACGGTGGCACATCGTCCAAATCTGAGAAGTCTGCGAGCGCTTTGGCGCAGACATCCCACATGCGGTGGTCCACTGGGTAGGCGTTCATCAGCACGACCGGCACGCCTTCGCCGTCACGATAAATATGATTTGCTAATTCGATTGCCATATGCACTTCCTTGAATCCAAAACTCGACAGAACAAGCAATACTCCCCTCAGTCAGCTTCGCTGACAGCTCCCCTCTAGGAGGGGAGCCAGAGAGGGCTGCCGCACACCTGCCTAGGCTCACACGCCGGCCCAGGCTAGGGCTTGGCGCACGATGCGCCCGTGTCCGTTGACCATTTGCTCCACGAATTTATCCATCACGTCGCTCTTCGGGTCAACCCACTCCACGTCCAGCGTTTCATCCTGCGGCTTGCAATCGCCGGCAATCGCCACTACATAGCACAGCGCAATCGCATGCTGGCGCGGATCGTAGTATTCGCTTAAGCCCGGCGTTGGGAAGAATTCCGCCACAGTGAACGGCTGCAAAGAGGCCGGCAACAGCGGCAACGCAATATCACCTAAATCTTTGGCCACGTTGCGCGCAATCGCCTCGCGCAGCGTCTCATGGAACAGCACACGCCCGGTAATCACAGTTCGTTCGATTGAACCGTCATCGGAAACGCGTAGCAGCGAGCCCACTTGAGCAATGCGCCCCATATCATCCGTGCGCACAGGCACAATCTCCACGTAGGCGATAGGCATTTGATGGCGGGCGCGGTTGATGTCTGCCGGGCCGAGCCACCCTGGAGGATTCCCGTGACCTGAACCACCTCCGTGGATGAAGTCCTCGGGAGTGATGTTATCGAATTCACTACGGTTGCGGTTCGCGTCAAAGTCGCCCTCGCCGGGCACTTCATCATTCATGACTGGCATGCTTCCCATTATCGCGCGAGTGTGTGGCGATTCCTTCACCTTCCAGCGAAATATGAGCAAACGTTTGGCTTGCGGCGCAATAACGGCACCACACGCCGGTATTTGTTGGGTGGTGCTGACAAGCTGGTGCGCAGATGTGAAATCACTACCACTTGCAGTAGCTGCAGCAGCATTACCAAAGGAGACTCACATGGCAACCAAGGCCATTACCTCGGCTGATTTTGAGCAGACCATTACCGATAACGAGATTGTGTTCGTGGACTTCTGGGCCACGTGGTGCGGTCCGTGCCGCGCATTCGGCCCGATTTTCGAGGCTGCTTCTGATAAGCCGGAAAACAAGGATATTGCCTTTGTGAAGGTGGATATCGACGCTAATCAGGATCTGGCTCAGGCCGCTGGTATTCAGGCTGTGCCGACGCTGATGATCGCCAAGCAGGGCGAGGTGATTTTCCAGCAGGCCGGCGCACTGCAGGCCGCTGATTTGGATGATCTGATTAGCCAGGCCAAGGCTCTTGATCTTGCCGCCGCCAAGGCTCAGGCCGCAGCCCAGAACTAAGCAATCATAAAAATCGCCAACTGATTATGCACTGCCTGCGCTAACTGCAACATAACCGCAGTCCAGCCGCAGCATAACCACAATATTTGGCACTCTCCAACGCAGGCAACCACTACATATGCCGACCTCTGCCGTTGTGCAGGGTCGGCATATTTGCATTTCATCCACCGCTCCAACTATGATGTATGGCAGTGTGTGCAGCTCAGCAGTATGTAATCTGCACGATTTATGTAGTTCATAACGTAGGCAGTGCATTGAGTTGCAATCAATTCAAGGAGCGTAATGACGAGACACGCTAAGAAGACCTCTCCGTTGAAGTCCCTGAGCTTGAGCAAGCGTCAGTGGGCAAAGATCGGCGCAGTAATCGCCGCTGGAGGTCTTATCGCTGGTGCTGGATTTGTGTCCCGCAATTTCTACCAGTCGGATACGGTTCAGCCTTCCACGCATATCACTGCTTTCTCTGCTACAGATTCTGCAGCTTCCCGTTCTGCCACTCGTGGCGCTTTGAATGCCGCCGATAAGAACACCACGTATGTCACCGTGAAGATTAATGGTGATTCCCGTGTGGTGCTCGGCGAGAAAAGCGAAATGAAAACGGTGAAGGCTGTGCTGGATGTTGGCAACATCACTCTTGATCCAGCAGACACGGTAAGTCCTTCGCTGAAGAGCAAGGTTACCGAATCCACGGTTATCACCATTGAGCGCGCTGGCGCTGACGTGGAAACCAATGATACGGATATTCCATTCAACGAAGTTCGCAAGGAAACCTCTGACCTGCCTAAGGGTACCGAAAAGGTGGAGACCGAGGGTGAGAACGGCGTAATGGAAACCACGTCTCTGGTTACGCGCGCTGGTGGCAAGGTTGTATCTTCCAATGTGTTCACCTCCTGGGTTAAGAAAGCCCCAGTGGATAAGGTGATTCTGGTGGGCACTGGCTCTACTTCATCATCCTCGTCTTCTTCAAGCTCCAGTTCTTCTGCAAGCTTGGGTACTACTGTGCCGGTGGGTGAGATGCAGACTTGGGCTCATGATTATCTGATTGCCAATGGCTACACTGAGGATGATTTCACCGCAGCCAACTACATCATCAATCATGAATCCGGCTGGAATCCGACTGCTGCCAATCCTTCTGGTGCTTACGGTTTGCCGCAGGCTTTGCCTGGCAGCAAGATGGCTTCTGCTGGCTCTGATTGGGCTACGAATTACCAGACGCAGTTCAAGTGGTTTGTGAGCTACTGCAATGGCCGTTACGGCTCTCTTGCCGCCGCATATAACCACTGGCTGCAGTACAAGAGCTACTGATAAGCGGTCAGCTTTACTATCGTTATCAAACCCCGCCTTCCAGCGGGGTTTTTCTATATCTGCAAGCACACCCCCGAAAATCCACCCTATAATCAATCACAACACATGAGAGGGGTGGAGAGCCATGACTTTTAACCGATATATTGCGATGCGCGCCGCGGTGGAAATCGTGGGCGCGCTGGCCTGTGTGCTCATGATGATGATCGGCCACAATTTCATCGGGGTTATTGTCACGGCTGTGGTGGCTCTGCTGTGGGCTTGCGGAGAAATCTGGGTGGTGCAGGTGCTCAATAAGCAGCATCCACGCCGCGATGAGCTCTCGGATCAACATCAAAGCAAAGCCAACCAGTTTGCCATGTGGGTGCTTGTTGCTGTGCTTGTGGCGCTGGGCTTTATTTACACGGTATTGAATCTGCGTGTGCTGTTTGTTCCCTATATGATTCCGCCGATGGTGCTGCCAGCGCTGGCTATGGGCGCTTTGGCACTGTCTGATGGGTATTATCTCTGGCTTGAGCACGACGGCTCGAATGGGGATGATGATGAAGACTAGCGTGAAAATTCATCGTCTGGCACGCGGTATGAAGCAGTCTGAGTTGGCTGATCTGATTAATGTGCGACGAGAGACTATCGGCCGTTTGGAGCAGGGGCAGTATTGCCCGTCACTTAGGCTGGCCATGGATATTGCCAAAGTGTTTGATACTACGGTGGAAGAGCTGTTTAGCTTCGACGATGAGGTTGACGACACGCCCGAAACCCGGACACGTAAGTAAATTCAAAGCAAACTCGGGCATTGTTTCGTGAAATCGGCGGTATTGCAACGATTCTGAGCTCTTATTGACGAATTTTGACATTGAGTCAAGAGACAATGCCCTCACACCGGGTGACAACGATGTCACACAATTCGTTCACTACGTTTACCGCACCCCCTATATACGTCATTGGGGTGGGTATTCTAGGGGTTGCGCAGGGAGATAAGGCTTGAAAAGCCTACTGCGAGATGTACTTCAGGGGTGGAGTTCACCCCTATAAGGAGGTTATTGATATGAAGAAGAAGATTATGGCTGTGCTGGCCACCATCGCTGCTGTTCTGGGCTTCGGCTTCGCTGCTAACACCGCTATGGCTGACGAGTACGGTGCAACCGGTGTTGTCTCCGGTTCTGTTGCCACCGTTACTTTCACCGGTCTGACCCCGGGCGCTAAGTACTACGTTGTGGCTGACGACACCGTGGTTGAGAACGTCACCGCTGCTGCCCTCAAGACCTGGGGCCCGTTCACTGCCGACGCTGACGGCAATGTGAAGGTTAAGATTACCCTGAAGGCTGGCGCTAAGACCGACGTCAAGATCGCTTCCGATTCCAACGGTGCCAACATTCTGGCTTCTTACACCGTTTCTGCTCCGGCTACCGGCAACGGTGCTGCTACCACCGCTGACACCGGCGCTTCCGTGGCTCCGTACGCTGTGGCTGTTGTGCTGCTGGCTGCTGCTGGCGTTGCTCTGTTCGCAGTTCGCAAGACCAGCGTTCGCTGAATCTTTCGGCGCTGAGCTGATTTAACGCAAAAGACCCTGAGGTTTCCTCAGGGTCTTTTCTATGCTTAGCCATAACAGTTCAGCACACAGAGCACTGACTCACAAATGGCTGAGCGACAAGCCACATACTTTCAAGTCATACCCCAAATAACAAATCGAGGCATATCGACATTATGAAGGTTCTTTTTGTTTGCACGGGCAACATCTGCCGGTCTCCTATGGGCGAGCTGCTGCTCCCCCACTACCTGACCGACCCAGAGATTTCGTCCGACAGCGCTGGCACACGCGGCCTTATGAATCATCCTATTGATCCTTCCAGCGCCCTGCTGATGACGCAGGCTGGCATTGATTCCAGTAAGTTCCGTTCCAAGCGCATCACGCCGCAATTAGCTAACGAATCTGATTTGATTCTTTGCTTTGAAGCCCATCAGCGTCAGGAAATCGCTACGATTGCACCGCTGGCGGCTCGTAAAACCTTCCTTTTGACTGACTTTGCCAACATGTGTGCTTACTGTGCCAAAGAAGGCTATATTGAGGGCAGCACGCGCCAGGAGAAGCTGGAATCGGTTATCGACAATGCTTCAATGATTCGCCCGATGCTTCCCACTCCCCTCACCATTGAGGATCCACATCATCAAGATTTCCCCGTGTTCCAAAAAGCCTACACCCAAATCCGCCAAGCCCTAACCCTCATCGCCCAAGCCACCGCGTAAACCTCACCCTGGCTCCCCTTGCCAGGACATTGCCGTTAAGCAAACAGCAGAGCTGTTTGTAGGCAATGTGCGAGACGACAGTCGAGCCAACAAAATGCGGACGAAGTCCGACCTTAATTGCGGACGAGCTGTCAGCGACAGCTGACTGAGGGGTAGTAGAAAAGCGGCCGAAGGCCGCGGGAAAATCAGAATCGACTGCAAGTCGATACATTTTTCCCGCGGCCTTCGGCCGCTTTCTCATTTAAAACAGCTTCCCTACCGCTTCACCGCAGCACGACGCGGCGCACTACGCTTCGGACGCTTCTTGTTCCGGCCCTTCTTATTACCCGAGTTGGAATCGTCATCGTAGTAATAGTAGTTGTTGTACTTGGCCGAATAATCCTTCTTGGAATCCTTGGCATAGTTGAAGATGAAGCCGTTCACTGCAATGTTCAGGGTATCCAGCTGGGCGGCGATCTCGCGCAGATCACGCTTATCGGTTACGTCGCGGCCAGACACAATCACAATGCCATTGCCCATAGCGCCAAACACGTAAGCGTCGTTGGCCACCACCAGCGGAGAGGTGTCCACCAGCACGTAGTCGTACTGAGTGAGCGCCTGCTTCAGCAGTTCCTTCATAACCGGAGAGTTCAGCAGTGCGGAAGCGTTCGGCGGCTTCGGGCCGGCAGGCATAACGTGCAGGTTCGGCTTCCAGTAACGCTGCACCACGTCCTTCACAGAGGCCTGGCCGGAAAGCACGTGGGTAAGGCCAGCGTTGCCTTCGAGTCCCAGTCGGTTGGCTACGGACGGGTGGCGCAAATCAGCGTCTACGAGCAGCACCTTGGCACCATTTTCTGCCAAAGCCACGGCAGTGTTCACTGCGCTGGTGGTCTTGCCTTCAGACGGGCTGGTGGAGCTCATCACAATCAGACGAGAATTCATGCCTTCAACCGGAGCGGTGAAGGACAGGTTAGTGCGAACACGACGGTATTCTTCAGCAATCGGGCTGCTGGGCTTGGCGATAATCACCGGCACTTCACCCTTGAGTAGATCGTCTTCCGGAATACGGCCCATAATCGGGGCATCAATGTATTCCTGCAGTTCGAAGGCTTCCTCAATACGAGTGGAGAAGAGATCCTTGAGCAGAGCCACGATAATGCCGAGAATCAGACCGCCCACAATGCCGATAGCCATGTTCAGCGTGATCTTCGGACTGCTCGGACCAGACGGCTCCTGAGCCTGCTGCACTACGGACAGCGTAACCGGAGACTTGCTGTTAGAGGAGTACAAGGAATCCTCCACCACAGTCTTCATGGACTTGGCTACGGTGTTCGCAATATCAGCGGCTTCCTTAGGGTTGGTATCTTCCACTGAAATGTTGACGAATGCGGTGTCCGTAGGGTTGGTAACCGTGAGCTGAGCTGCGAGCTGACTAACCGTGGAGTTCAATCCCAACTGGTCAATCACCGGCTGAAGCACGGCTTCGGTGGTGGCCAGAGTCGGGTACGACTTAATCTGGTTGGAAATGTATGAACCCGCGCTGTTCAGGCTGTTGAAATCATCCTGAGAGCTGTCCGAGCTTGAAGACGTGCTGAACGTCGCAAACACCTGCGAGGTGGCCGTGTACTTCGGCGGAGTCAGCAGGGTGTATGCGCACACTGCGGCAAATACCACGACGAATGTCACAATGACGGAAATGACATGCTTGCGAATGATTCGCAGCAAGTCCATGATGGTGATGCCGCTCTCGGCCTGCGCCGCGGCAGAGTCCGCAACGCTTTGATTTTGTTGTTCGTTATTCTCTGCGGAAATCAACCGCTTCTCCCTCTACACATCCTGATGGGTTGCAAACACCATGAATCCTATCAGCCATCGTGTACCCCCTTTTGAAGAAAAACGTGGTTATGACGTGTCCGAAAAATATCACCACGGTTTTTGCACATTGCTCGCACATTGTGTTGGTAGAGTACGCAACAGCACATCAAGGAGGGGATTTCGTGAGCGATTCAAGCATGCCTGAAACTGAGGCAATCGTTGCAAAGCCAACCATGCAGCAAGCAAGTAGGCTGCAGACAGCCGAGACTAGCGACCCCGCACGTGGCGAGATCAGCGCTTCTGGCATTGCCAGTGCCACAGCAGCGCTTACTCCCCCGATGCAACTCCCCCGATTATTCACTCCATGTGATTACTCTGATTACCTGTTCTTTTTGGCGTTAGTGACGTTGCCGATAGACGGCACTGTGCTTGGTTTTTTCCAACCTTTTTGGACTCCGATTAGCCCTTGGCTGCTTGTTGCTTACTGCATAGCGAATCCTCGCCTGCTCCGTTTGGCAATGCACCGGTATGCGCCATTCATGCTGCTACCCGTGGTGCTTGTTTTGCTTTCGATGCCTGGCTGGGCTGTGTTTGGATTGCATAATAATGCGGTTGTTATGTCGCTAACTGGTGTGATTGCCGTGCCCGCTACATTGGCTGCACTTGATATTGCTTTTGTGCATAAAAAGCTCAGTTGGCAGGAATCTGTACGCGTATTGATTGCTACATATTGGTTTGCATTTGCTATCGGTATGGTGCAATGGTTGGCGATTCGCCTGCGTTTGGGCAGTGTGCAAGGGTTCTTTGGGCACTTGATGTACCGCTCGTATATTACTGGAGGCGTGGCCTGGGGAGGTAATGCCGGCCGCCCACAATTCCTATTTGCCGAGCCAAGTTATATTGGCATGCATTTATTTGGTATTTTGTTGCCACTGTTTTGGTTTATGCGTATTCGTGATCGTATTTTTGCGCAACGATTGAAGCATCTTATTGTGGTGTTTGCTGCTGACAGTGTGCTTATGGGTTCTGGCACGCGTATTGTGCTGGATTCTTTGGTGGCTTTAGTAACGGTTATCGGCATTGAAACATATTGGCATAATAAGGAATCACGCAAACGCGGCATCATGCAGTTCATTGGATCCGGCATTTTAGCTGCGATTAGTTTTGTGGCTAATTCACGATTAGATTCTATTTTGCATAATGGCATGGAAGGCGATGGATCGTTCTTTGCGCGCTTTTGGCAGTCTTTAGGCCCTATATGCGGGCTCATAGAACATCCTTGGACTGTGCTGACCGGATACGGCGCGGGTAATATTGCTTCAGCTGTGCACCAAGGCAATGCGATGGCAACCCATATTTTGCAGGCAATGCACACTGATTCAACCGGCGCATCGAACTGGTATTCGTCTATTAGCTCAGACACTGTCTGGACTATGTGCGCTTACACTAATTTCATCACTGAATTCGGCATTATTGGTTTTGCACTATTCCTTATTATTACGTTGCGATTCATTAATCGTTTCCACACTTGGAATAAGCTGACTATCTGCTGGCTCATATTGCTTGCTTATTTATATATCCAGTTCGAAGGCTACGCTTTCGCCGCCCTCCCCCTATTCATCTGGTCCCTAACCCGCCATGTCCTTCGGCCCCCCTTCCTTGAGAGGAGCTGTCAGCGAAGCTGACTGAGGGGAGCAAAAACCAAGAGAAGAAATCATATATTTATCCAACAATTCCCCTACAATTACTCCTGAAATATAAATTGAAAACTTCATGCAAATACAGGAGGAATAATCATGGCTTCTCTGCTTCAAGGATTTGAAGAAGTTCAGCTGGTTAAGCCGGTTGGCAAGACCGTATTGACCGTCACTGATTCTGCTATTCGTTTCAACAAGGCCACTGCCGAGGTCTTGGGTTCTCCTGCTTTTGTAAAGGTATTGATTAACGAGAAGACCAAGCAGATTGCTGTGACGCCGGCAACTGCTAAGGCTGATAATGCTCTGAAGTTCAGCAAGGCTGATGGTAAGCCGGCTTCCGTAAGCCTTAAGGAGGCTACGCTGGTGGAAGCAGTGAAGGCTTTCTTCACTCTGCCTGAAGCTCCGGAAGGCGAAGAATCCTATGCTTCCGTAAATGGTGCTGCTTACCCGGAAAGCAAGACCGTGATCTTCGATTCCACCTCTGCCACCGCCGGCACCATGAAGCGCCGCGGCCGCAAGAAGACTGCCTGAAATCGAGCAGCTCTTTTTTACAAAAGCGCCGGAATGGTTTTATGTAACCATTCCGGCGCATCATTTAGACCAATAGTTCATCACTGATTGGTTTTCACGATGATTTTGTTGTCTGCTACGTCTTTGAGGTGTTGGCCGTATGGGCTCTTGCCGTAACGTTCGGCGGATTCGAGGAGCTCCTCCTTGCTGATCCACCCGTTCTCGTAGGCGATCTCCTCGGCCACCGCGATCGGCAGGCCCTGCGCGCGCTGCACGGTGCGCACGAACTCGCCCGCCTCGTACAGGGAGTCCATGGTGCCCGTGTCCAGCCACGCATAGCCGCGGCCGAGCGTGCGCACGTTCAGGGAACCATCCTCCAAGTACATCTTGTTCAGGTCGGTGATCTCCAACTCACCACGGGCGGAGGGCTTGACCTGCTTGGCGAACTCGACCACACGCTCGTCGTAGAAGTAGAGGCCCGTCACCGCGTAGTTCGACTTCGGATTCTTCGGCTTCTCCTCGATGGAGACGGCCTTCTTATCCGCATCGAACTCCACCACGCCATAACGTTCCGGATCATCCACGTAATAGCCGAACACGGAAGCGCCCTCGCCGTTCTCCGCCTTCGCCCTCGCCTTGCGCAGCGTGGCGCCCAGACCATTGCCGTAGAAGATGTTGTCACCCAACACCAGCGCGCATGGCTCGCCGTCGATGAACTCCTCGCCCAGCAGGAACGCCTGCGCCAGACCATCCGGACTGGGCTGCACCACATAGGAGAACCTCACACCATACTGGCTGCCATCCCCCAGGAGCTTCTCGAAATTCGGCAGGTCCTTCGGCGTGGAGATGATCAGGATGTCACGAATACCGGCCATCATGAGTACCGACAGCGGGTAGTAGATCATCGGCTTGTCATACACCGGCAGCAACTGCTTCGACGTCACCGTCGTCAACGGATACAAGCGAGTACCCGAACCACCAGCCAGAATAATGCCCTTCATGAGACTATTCCTTACTACTCTCGATTACTTGTCAAGTTCCTTGGCGACATACGTCTTGAGGGTTTCCTCCCAGTCGGCGGGAGTGTAACCGGCCTCGCCGATCTTGGTCAGGTCCAAGGCGCTGTTCGTGGGACGCGGGGACACCGGGCTGGTCGCGTTCGCGAAATACTCGGCGGTGCTGATCGGCTTGACCTTCCCACCATTGCCGTTCGTCAGGTCGAACACCTCACGGGCGATGTCAGCCCAGGACTTCACCGCACCGGAACCCGTCAGGTTGTACGTGCCGTACGGGGCATGGGCGTCCAGGAGATGGAAGATCGCCTCGGCCATGTCCCTGGTGAAGGTGAGACGCCCGTACTGGTCGTCCACCACGGTCACCTGCTCCAGCTTGTCGTTCTCGTCGGCCACGCGGTCGGAGAGCATCATCATGGTCTTCACGAAATTATGCCCCTCACCGATCACCCAGCTGGAGCGTAGGATGTAGTGCTCCGGAGCGTTCCCGACGGCGATGTCGCCGGCGGCCTTGGTCTGGCCGTACACACCCAGCGGAGCGAATGCTTCCGTCTCCGTATGCTGTTCGGCAGCACCGTCGAACACGTAATCGGAGCTCACATGCACGAGCGTGATGTGATGCTCCGCAGCCACCTTGGCCAGCAAAGCCGGGCCTTGGGCATTGGCCTTCCAAGCAATCGGACGGCCTTCCGCGGTCTCGGCCCTGTCCACGGCCGTGTACGCGCCTGCGTTGATGATCGTGCCGTACAGGCTCCAGTCGTAAGCCTCGTACGCCTTCGGATCGGAGAAATCGAACTCATCGATATCCGTGTATTCAAAGCCCTGCAGGTCATGGGCCTCGGCATACGCGCGGATCGCGTGGCCCAGCTGGCCGTTGCAGCCCGTCACCAAGGTGCGCTTCGGAGCCATCGGCTTCGCGTCCTTCAGCATCGGATGATTGAGGTCGGCCTCGCTACGCTCGGATTCCTCCAACGGGATCGGCCACCGGATGTCGAGCTCCGGGTCGGCCAGGTTCACGAACGTGTACGTCCTCTTCTGCTCCAGACTCCAGTGAGCGTTCACCAGGTACGTGTACACGGTGCCGTCCTGCAACGCCTGGAAGCTGTTGCCCACACCACGCGGCACATAAATCGCCTTCGACGGATCCAGACGCGTCGTGAACACCTGGCCGAAGGATTCACCCGGACGCAAATCCACCCACGCGCCGAAGATCTCACCCGCAGCGATGCTGATGTACTTGTCCCAAGGCTCGGCGTGGATGCCGCGCGTCACGCCCTTGGTCGCGTTAAAGCTGATGTTGTTCTGCACCGGACCGAAATCAGGCAGACCAAGCGCGGTCATCTTCGCACGCTGCCAGTTCTCCTTGAACCAACCACGATTATCCCCATGCACCGGCAAATCAAACACCAGCAAACCCGGAATATTCGTCTCCGTGACCTTCAAATCCTTCTCAAACTCAAACGACATAACCTACGACTCCCTTTCTACCGAGTTCCAAAAACCACGAATCCTCAAACATCTTCGCCGCAAGGCAAGTGGCATCATTCAAAAGTTGGTTCCGCGGCATGAAGATAGTCCATTACGTCCCGGGAAAGCGGCGCATCGCACAAACGGAGATAGTCCTGCTCTTCAGAATCATCTTCGGCCAGATACAAATCCGTTAATAATGGCATAACATCTTCCTGCTTCAAGAACCGACGCACGCAGGTAGGTGAGTGCAGAGCACCACTCACCTACCAAGAACCTGCCTTCACTGTCCCTGCTGCTTGTACTTGGCCTCGGTCGCGGCCTTGACCGGCTCCCACCAGGCACGGTTGTCCGTATACCAGGCGATGGTCTGCTCCAGACCCTTCTGGAAATCCGTATGGGTCGGCCTCCAGCCGAGTTCGGTCTGCAGCTTGGTCGAGTCAATCGCGTAACGGCGGTCATGGCCCGGACGGTCCCTCACCCAGTCGAAGTCGTCCGGATCCCTGCCCATCACGGTCAGGATGTCGCGCAAAACCGTGATGTTGTTGCGTTCGCCGTTCGCGCCGATCAGATACGTCTCGCCGATACGGCCCTTGGTCAGGATCGTCCACACGCCCGTCGAATGGTCGTCCGTATGAATCCAGTCACGCACGTTCAGACCGTTGCCGTACAATTTCGGCTTCAACCCCTCCAGGATGTTCGTGATCTGACGGGGGATGAACTTCTCCACATGCTGGTAAGGACCATAATTATTGGAGCAGTTGCTGATCGTGGCGCGGATGCCGAACGTGCGGTGCCATGCGCGCACCAGCAGGTCGGAGCTGGCCTTGGTGGAGCTGTACGGGCTGGACGGATGGTACGGGGTCTCCTCCGTGAACTTCGCCGGATCATCCAACGCCAGGTCGCCGTACACCTCGTCCGTGGAGACGTGGTGATAGCGCACCCCGTACCTGCGGGCCGCCTCCAGGAGACGGAACGTGCCCTCGACGTTGGTCTTCAGGAACGGCTCCGGATTCGCAATCGAATTATCGTTATGGGATTCCGCGGCGTAGTGCACGATCGCGTCATGACCCGGAACAATCCTGTCCAGCAGCTCCGCATCGCAGATGTTGCCATGCACGAACTCAACACGATCACCAAGAATCGACTTGATATTCTCCAGATTACCCGCATACGTCAACGCATCCAGGACCGTCACATGCACGTCAGGATGGTTGTTATACACATAATGCACGAAATTCGAACCGATGAAACCACAACCACCGGTCACAATAATGTTACGAGGAGAGAAAAGTACTTCAGACATAGCCCATATCTTACAAAGGGGTAACCCCCTACGATTAGGCGTAAAGACACACATGTCCAGTCATCAGTCTGCTTGGGAAACAAGCATCTCACAAGGAATATATCACCACCAAAAACTTGGAAGAACAGATTCTTAATGTTCTCGACAGTTTAGTAAAGTACACACTACTAATGTGTACTTTACTAAAGTAAGACAATCATCATAAACGCACCGAAACCTTTGAAATCGACTGTGCTGAAGTTCGATGCCGACGAAGATATTGCCACCGACCGGAAGATGTTCAAGGGCCGACGTGACTTTCGCAAGAACTACCTCAAAATCCTGCGACGCAAGCAATTCTGATCTCAGCCTATAGAGGCACGTCCCCTTCACCGATAACGCACTCGAACATTTGTTCGCACTATAGCTGTAACATAGAGGCAGAAAGATGCGTATGACGGTAGGGAACGCAGGTCAATCTGCTCGCTCCATCCCGGCGTAAAAGATTTCAGGAGATTTGAGCTCGCTCGAGTTCCATAGGAAGGATTCCAATTGGCGTATTCGCAAATCATAGTTTTGGGTAACGGGTTCGACTTGGCTCAGAGTATCCCATCGTCTTATCCCTCATTTTTCCGAGATCGATATGAGAAGTACCGTGAGAGCTTCAAGAAGACAATCATGCCAAGGATTACCTATCAGGTGGATGTCAAGGATCCCTGCGTGTGGGACTATCTCTTCATTGCTTGGCATGATACATCGAAAAAACTCGATGATTGGAAAGACGTGGAAAGCGCAATCAAAGAGTGGGTCATCGGGAAAGGTAATATCAGCCTTGATGATGCGCTAGATTACTGGACTGGCCTCTCGATAAAGCCGTCACGCCCTGAGTCGGTTGTCAACGCATATTTAAAGATTCAGAAGTATGTTAATGAGAATTCGAGCGACATAGATTTCTCTGCTCTAAACTCATTCAATGCCTCGGCAGATTGGGATGATGAAGACGCAGAAGATCCAGCAGAAATTCTCCGAGTGAAAATACTCGATTTTTTTGCGAACGAACTTCATGTTATTGAAGATGCTTTCGCTCGATACCTGATACGAGTTCAGGACAATCCTTCATATGATGCTGGCAGCAGGAATATCTATGAGTCAATGGCGGAAACCGGAACTGACATTCCGCTTGACGAGCAATCGAACGTCATTCTGTCCTTTAACTACACGACCCCTCTGCTCCAAAGACCGCAAGAAAAGTCCATTTACTATCACCGAAATGTACATGGCGATGTCGATCGCTTCTCAGATGAAAACGCTGGAGGCTATGAATATCATGTCATATTTGGCATTGATGGCCAGGCTCATATGGACGAGCCCGGCGTCTATCAGTTTACAAAAACCGCCAGGGTACTGAAATTGCGACGACAGTATTTGATAGGGGAAATGGCTGGACGCTCGATATTTGATGCGCAAAACAATGGCAACGGCATAGCCGAAGTCAAGTTTTTCGGCCATTCCTTAGGAGAAGCTGATTACTCCTACTTTCAGTCGCTTTTCGACCAAATCGACTTATACGGTGGAGAAACTAAACTGACCTTCTTCGGTACGAAATCGCATCCCGCCAACTACGATGCAATCATTCGACTGATGACAGAATACGGGAAGACCATAGTGCCCGAAGCGCATGGAAGGAATCTTCTTCACAAGTTGCTGCTCGAAGATCGATTGAAGATAGCTACATTTGACACGAGAATCGTGGCGTAATCCCATTTCGGAAGAGGAGATGCGATGGGGAAAAAGACGTTGACCATGTAGAACCGTTCTGTGATGAGCCTCTGCATCAGGACAAGCCGCAGACCTTGAAAGTGCTAGAAGAGGCCACCGAGGTGGGGTGGAGGCATTCAAGCGCGGTGGATTCGGATTCTCGTCGTTGAAGAATTCGGATTCCAAGTGGAGAGCCCAGCTGTACTGATGATTTAATTTTAGATATAGATGCGGCCTGCTATGCTCCATCATCCCCTATCCAGCGAGAGGAAGCATAAAGCAAAAACAGGCCACATTGCGGTCATCTATTACATATGCCTCAAGCTTGTTGACTGTTTTTAGTCAGAAAGACGGCTCATGAGTTTTATGATGATTTGTCTGTCTTTGTTCAAATCAAATTTTCTAGCAAAAATCATGCCGCAGTTAACGAGTTCGTCATAATCCTTTATGGTGAATGTGTAAGGACTACCCCTCAGCCAATCGATATGGCGCAGGCATGATTCAGATGAATCATCTTCTTTGAATCTGTATATACGTCTCTTGTAATCGGGATTGTTGAAGGCAAGAGTCTGTATAAAGAATTCATCAGGGCTGCGAGTATTATTAAACAGCTTCTTTATGCAATCCTGATGGTCAAGGACGTATCTTGCGAAATCGTCAGGGATACTGAACCAATTCGCTCCTTTTTTAATCACGATATCGGTCGGAATACGGTTCAAATGAATTAATCGCTGGATTAAAATCGATATTTTTTCGAATACTTTGTAGATGGAAAAAGTATGATCCCTATTTGCTACACAAAGTTGTTTTTGGAATAAATGGTAGTACCGTACAAAAGGTATGGTTAGTTCAACATTTTTATGTGTAGTGAAATGAATAAAGATATCGTTTCGATTTCTTAACATGGTATGGATTTCCTTCTGGCTCTTCAAAGGGAAATCCATACCAGATATCAGATGGTAGTAATTGTACTTACCAATCCGAGTAGCGAGGCGCAATAGATTTAACTCACATTGCACTTGACTATATTCCGCCCAATATACATTGATTCGATCGCAGAAATAAAGTTGGGAAGAAACAGGTCTAACAATCTCATCCGGATTGATTTTAGATTTAGCATCGAGGTGAAGAAAGATATCACTGAATTCTGAATCTAAAGATCTAATCAGGAAGTTAAGCTGCTCAAGATTGCTGTGTGCCATGAGCAGGTACGCCTGCTTATCGGATTTATCAGTCATTTACTATGCCTTCAATATATTCAAAAGCTTCTTCACGGAGCTTTGCAAGCGCTTGATCTGGTTGGGTGTAATCAGGAATTAGTGACAGATCTGTCTGCAGAAGTGAAGAAATTGTTTTGTAACGATCTGTGAGCTTAAGCTGGGTGAGGAACGATACAGCACGATCGTCCTTGGATAAATCATTATGTCCAGAATCGATGTACCAAAAGTTCTTATGGAAAATCGTTGAGAAAGCTGTTCCATGGAAGGAAGTGGTGAAGACCATCTTTGCGTATTTCATGTAATTCAAGAAGGCCTCCGGGCCATACTTCTTTACCAGACGAATCTTGTTCTTCCAGCAGCAGCGAAGAGCCCATTCCTTAGGTTCAAAGAAGTATACCGGCATACCGGTTTTCTTGGATACTTGGTGGAGGAAGGATGCTATCTCTTGTGAGATACTGAAGCAATAATAGAAGATGTAGTCGCCCTGGATGATTGGGGCGTTACCGAGCTGTACTGTTTTTTCCCATTCTTCTTGAGAAAGTAACATGGTGGGGTCCACACAGAGTGAGACCTCTCTGCCGGTGGCTGTGGAAACCCATTTCTTTGCATTCTGCTCGCGAACCGAAATCTTGTCAAATTTATTGACAAGATTAAGGTAGTGATCTTTAAGAGAGCTGTCCGCAAATGGATTGTTAGCGCCGAAGCTCACGGCATATGCATATCGTTTGTTGAAATCAGAAACAAAGTTCAAATAATATGCGTCATCAGCGTCCATGCATCGAATGTTCCATACCTGATCACTGCCAGTGATGAATTTCTGATACTTGGAATTAGTGGCGGTTAATTCTTTATTGGAAGTGTAGGTATCCTGTGACAGACGGAAATATTTGTGTTCAAACGCTTCATATGCGACAGCCTGCTGCTTGATACGCTTATAAACTGTGGCCCAAAGTGCATTCTTGATAAATGACTTCAAGCCAGTAACTTTCCAAAAAGTGCTGTACATTTCCTTTTGTCCTTGATTAGAGAAATCAAGAATTTCATTATCGACACTATATTTGTCAACTAAAACTTTTTGAAGAGCTAATGCTTGCAACATGGATCCACAGTTGTAAGAATTATGGAATGTAATAGTAGCGGTTTTGTCATTACGAGACATTATTTCTCCTTTTTGTTGATACTTAAATCAAACAGCTCGATGCTTCGGTAGGCGTGAATTGGCATTAATATGAAAAGTCTTTTTGAGCATAGAGATGAATATGTCGTCTTTGATTGCAATTAGATAAATCAGAGACCCAATCCCGTAGATGAATGCACCAAGAATAATTTGAATAATCAGAGTGATAATCGTTGGGCCAAGAATCTGACCGACAATCCAGACAATGATACCCATTAATGCCCCTATTGGGAAGAATATGATTCCTGATTTCAGGTATTGAAGAGTTGGAAAGTCTTTTCTGGTGAATAAGTATTGAACGCAAAATACAGACAGCTCGGCTAGGATGGTGCCAATCATTGTGCCTATTGCCTGCAAATGAGGAATTAAGAGCAAGTTGACCGAAATATTAAAAGCTGCGCCAAACAATGTTGAGATGACATATGGCATATCTTTTTTATTTGGAATCAAATATTGGGTTCGTATGATGTTAGCCCAGATCATAAAAATGAGGCTAAAGCTTAAGCCAAATATAATAGGTGAGCTTCCCTTGAATTCGTCTCCAAAATAAACGGGAGCAAGAATATTGCTGATTCCTGCAAGACCAAAAGCCGCACCACAGACGAGCATAGTGAAGTAGCGGAACGAGATGGCGTTGTATTTCTTTATTTGGTTAGAGTCTCCGGCAGCGATAAGGTTGGAAATTCTTGGCAACATGACCGTGCCAAAGGCAGTAATGAGGCTGACGGGGATATTTACAATTCTTTCAGCATTGTCGAATAGACCGACTTGAGTCATGTCGGACATGGCGCCAAGCATGATTTTGTCTAACACTTTGTAGATGCTATAGGCAATTGCAGGTATGAATAATATTATTACTGGCTTGATGTTCTTTTTCACTTCAGACCATTCTGGTTTGCAGAATGAAACGAACTTATGAACATTCATCCAAAGATAGATTTGACTTAGAGAAGCCCCCAGAGCCATAATCAGCGTATACAACCATAAGTCATTGCGATCTTTTACGAAGATAAAAATTGAGCATGCGGTCGCAACTTTGATAATCGTATTCCTGATGACAGTGATTTTGAACTGCTCAAGACCAAAGAATAGCCAATTAATATCAAGCAAATACGAAATGACAAAAAGAATATTAATATAGG
The DNA here is from genome assembly GCF_056357055.1 of Bifidobacterium sp. LH_416. Taxonomy (NCBI): domain Bacteria; kingdom Bacillati; phylum Actinomycetota; class Actinomycetes; order Bifidobacteriales; family Bifidobacteriaceae; genus Bifidobacterium; species Bifidobacterium sp. LH_416. The sequence continues at coordinate 55,086 of NZ_JBKEVJ010000005.1, forward strand.
CAACTATCTTGTTGCCATTAAATAAGACAAAAGCAAAGATAGTATATGAAAGAACGGCGATTCCTGTACTGATAAACTGAATCGCGTAGATATTCCAAAACGTTTGCGCAGTCTGAACCTTGTCCGTTCGGTACAATGCGATGCTTCGGCTACCGTGGTTCGTAATACCAAGCATGCCTACAAGACCAAAATAATATGAAATGGAATACACATACGAATACGTACCTAGGCCAGCAGCTCCGAGAACTCTAGAAACGTAAGGAGCCGTAATAAGCGGAAGTAATATGACCAATATCTGATAGGCCATATTATAAACAAGGTTCTTTTTCAAACTAGTCATGATTATTTCCATTTAAGCAAAAAGCTAAAGCGAGAATATAAGGAAGAAAAGTAACTCTATCGTAAAGTGCATTTTCTGTTATTGCATGTATTAAGAAGAAGACTTGATATGCAAAAGAGAAAACTATTTCCGTTTTGCATTCCTCATCTCTATTGACAAGTGTTATTAATCTACTATATATTTTTGATAGACCAAAGACAAACAAACATAAGAATATAGTTGCCCCTAAAATACCTGTTTCGGCTAATAATTGTAAATATGTGTTATGAGCATTTAGATTAGATACTTCAACGCCGCTTAATGAGAAACTAAAGTTATGTGAGTAATATCCCCATCCTTTACCGATTAAAGGACTTTCTTTAAAAAACTCCCAAGCATAATTCCATAAATATTGTCTATTAGATAAGATATTGTCTTTATTTTCAAATCTGGAAAAAAGGCTCGGTTTAATAATATAAACAACAAGGAAACCAATAAGTGAAACTATTGCGGGAGGGAGAAGACGAATAATTTTCTTACTCAATGATCCTTTTGAGCATAAATACATGGTAATAAGCAGCGATAAAGATATCGCCAGAAGCGGCCCTCGTTTCGTCGTGAATATTAATGCTAATATTGAAATAATTGTCAACAAGTAATATCTTAATTTATTTGTCGAACAGCAGAAAGAAAACCATATAATTATAGATAAACAAATAAATAGAGAATTATGAGTATAGTGTTGCGTTAATCCTGCGGTTTGAATGGTGCCTTGAGTTATAGGTCCAGCGTACATTCGTGCCAACGGAGAAAGTATTGGCCCTAAACCAAAATTTGAAATGACTGTAAAAAAAGCGTATATAAAAGAAAAAGCTCCGATGTATTTAAGGATGAATTCTGAATTCACGTAACGAGAAATAAAGATAGTTAATATAACGCAAATTGTCCACAGCAGCGTAAAACCATATTCGCCGATTCTTAAAGAATAACTATGAATAAGAATAGGGAGTAAACTAATAATCAAAATTAAATGATTATTAGTTACATTGGTTTTATTGGTTAGCATTATGATGCTCATCATCAAGAATGCAATAATCTCAGCCATCTGCCAAGCTAGTGAATTATTCCATAAGGGATACAGCAAAGCAGGGAATATTAAAGCAACATAAGCAAAGGTAGAAAAAAATGGAACAATATCAACGTTAAGTAAATTACTTGCAGTAAAACCAATATTTCTGTTAATTATTATTCTCTGCAATGCATTCTTTACCATTTAAACTTTTTCCTTTTTGTTGCCGAGAATACTCCTATTAGAGTTTTAATAACAAAAGAATTTTTAGTCGATAAGACAAATGCTAATGTCTTATATTTAAAACCATTTTGGCAAGATGGCGATAAAACTGTTTTTAAATACTTGTTTTGTTGGATATAAGTTATTATATTATTTATTTCTGTATCTTCTATCAATGAAGTATATGTCGTTCTCATATATTCGCCATTTAATGAATTTACAGGATAGTTTTTATATTCAAATATATTCTTTAACCTATTTAATTGGGAGATTCTACGAATATAATTATTACCTTTATTTGCAGTGACTTGTAATCCGTTGGGCGATAATTGGTAGTAGTATAATAATTTATCGATAGTTTTTAAACTTAATGTTGCATGTGCACAGTAATCTACAACGAATAGATAATCTTCTCCCATATCAACGTTTGTATCCATTTTTATATTATTATCGTTGATAATACTGCGACGGAATATTTTATTCCATAAAGGATTGAACGCTTTTGCTTCTTGGAGGTTTTCGATAAATTCATATAAGCGATTATTGGGATATGATTTGTCGTCAAGCTTTTGCTCGAAAGCGTAATCTCCGTTATTGGATCGGACCTTGTATCCGCATACCACTAAATCTGTGTCGTCCTGCATATTGGAGACCAACTGTGAAATCATCGTAGGGCTCATTTCATCATCTGCGTCCATGAAGCAAATGAATTCACCATTGGCTTGTGATAGCCCGTAGTTGCGTGCCGCGCTTGGGCCACTATTGTTTATATGCAAGACCTTGAGCCTATTGTCTTTATCAGCTAAGGCATTGCAAACGTTCAGAGTCGAATCAGAGGAACCGTCATCGATTACAATTACCTCTAAATCTGAATACTCCTGGCAAAGCGCTGATTGTATCGCTCTTGCAATCGTCTTTTCAGCATTATACGCAGGAAGTATGATTGTAACTAAAGACATTAGTCTCCCTCATACGGATAGGTTATATAACCTTCGGTCGCATTGTCCCTATGGATTATTTTTCCAGGATTTCCTAGTACAATGCTGTTATCCGGTACGTCAAAATTGATATAGGAACCTGGAGCTATGAGCACATTGTTCCCAATATGTACGGATCCTACGATTATCGAGTTCGTTCCAATCCAAACATAATCACCGATTACCGGAAATCCTTTATGCTTCCCTCTATTTTGAGCCCCAATTAATACACCATTTAATAAGGTTACATTGCTACCGATTTTAGCCTTAGGGTTAACTACAATTCCACCTAAATGCTCAATACGTAGCCCTTTTCCTATTTGTACCTTTGCTGGTATATCGGTTCCATATTTAATTTTATAGTGTTCGAAAAGAAACCTATATACAATAAAAAAGGGTAGGAATCTATTTCTCCAATATTCGCATTTTCGTTTGATACGCAAAAAACGATACTGTGGTATTACATATGGAAAACGATGATCAGACCATCGATGCTTATCCGCTTTCACAAACTCATCCATTTTAACGCCTTGCCGTGCTGGAAACTATTCCTCTATACACATTTAAAAGTTGCTGATAGTTGTTTTCAGGCGTGTATTTGTCCTCATAATCCTGGCGAGCATTCATACCCATCTTTTTGCATAGCTCTGGCTCTTCCCATAGGCCGCGAATGGCTGTAACCCAACCATGCATATCACCCAACGGAACTTTGACACCGTTGACACCGTCGTTGACTGCTTCCGCGGAAAAGCCAAGGTCGGTCGCGATAAGCGGCAGTCCGAGACTTTCGGATTCAATCTCGACCATCGAACAGCCCTCATACCAAATCGAGGGAAACACCACGAACTCTCCGGCTTTCGCAATAGCCATGCACTGCTCATGCGGCGTGTACCCGAGGAAATAGACATTCGGCTTCTTATCCGCCCAAGCCTTGAAATCGTCTTCCAACGGGCCTCCGCCCATCACCACGAGCGGAATGTCGTCAATCTCATTCCATATGCGTTGAAGTACACGAATGCCTTTCTCGGCACCAATGCGACCATAAAAAACTGCATACCGCTCAGGTAACCCTGATACACGTTCAGCGGCCATATTCGCCTGAGCATCAGGAACAAAATTATATTTTTTTACTATCTTCGATGAATCGAATCCGATACCCTTCAACAAGTCGATCTGATTCTCATTGAGACAAATATATCTATCGATTTGTTTATAGAAGCTTCGACGAGCGCGATGGTATTTGAAGATGCCCGCCACTAGAAGACTCTGAAGACGAGATCCCTTGAAACAAGCATGACGAGCCATGCGCAGATAATGGCCATCACCGCATTCATTGCAAATCTTTCCATCGCGCAGCGAGGTTGCCACAGGGCATACAAAACGTGTGTCATGCAATGTAGCCACTACCGGCACACCCATACGTTTTGCCGCATACAGAATTGACGGGGACAACAGCGGGAAAAATGTATGCACATGTACGAGGTCAGGATGATGCTCGCGAATCAGAGAGACCACCGCTCGGTAGTTCTTAAACGACCACAGCATTCCGAACGTGGCGGCCAACTTACCCGCTGCGCCCGCCTTGTCGAACTCATCATTCGACACCGTATAACGGATTACTTCATGACCATGTTCCTCGAGCATACTGGTTTCGCTCTTGAATACTTGGTCATCGCCGCTTGCGGAACCCGAACGATGGAAATTGTGAATGGCGAGGATTTTCATCGTCTCACCCTTCCTGCTGCTCGCTGCCGAGGAAGAGGTTTTTGTATTGGTCGGCGATGTGCTGCCAGCTGTACGCGTCGGCGATGCGTTGCTTGGCCTTGGCTCCCAACGCGTGGATCTCTTCGGGGCTCATGGCGTCGGCATGGTCGATCAGGGCTGCCAGGTCGCCAGGCTCCTTGGACCAGTACAGGGCGGCGTCCTGGGCGACCTCGCGGTTGAAGCCCACGCCCAGCAGCAGGTTCAAATCCGTGGACGCCAACGCCTCCAGCAAACTCGGGTTCGTGCCGCCCACCTCGTGGCCGTGGAAGTACGCGTACGCGTCCTCGCGGATCTTCATCAGGAGTTCCTTGTCGTACACGGTGCCCACGAACTTGATGCGCGGGTCCCGGTCGAAACCGGTCTTCTCCTTCAGCTCCTCGAGGAATTTGTCCGACACGTTCGTCACGAGCGCGAAGTCCCGCTTCGAATTGCTAGCCATGAACTCGCGGATCATCGTCTCGTAGTTGTTCTCCGGCACGAAACGGCCCACCACCAGGTAGTACGACTTCGGCTCCAGGCCCTTCGCGCGGAACCAGTCCAGCAGCTTCGGATCGTCGTCCGCCAGACGGCTCCTGCGCGCCTCCGCCCCGTACGCGATGAACGTGGTCTGCGGACGGTACGCCGCGTACTCCTCGCGGATGTACTTCTCCATGTTCACCGAATCGCACACCATCAGGTCAGCGTGCTTCGTCATCATCCGCTCGGAGAGCTTCCAGTACCTGCGCACCGGCGCGCTCCACTTCGCGCGCATCCACTCGTGCCCGTCCGGGTTCACGTACAGTCTGCCGCCCAGACGGTGGATCACACGCGCGAAATGCGCCGCGAACGGGCCGATGCGGCACGCCAGCACATACACGATCGGATGCGGAATCCGGTTGCGCCGGATGTACGCCACGCAATCCGCCAGCGCCGCCACGTCATACCAGATCGCCTGCGCCGGGCCGATCTGCGGCACCCGCACCCGGAAACAACGCGCGTTGTGGTACGAGAACTCGCCCGACTCCGTCAGGGACTTGCACGCCACGTGGTACTTCAACCCCGGCTCGGCCTCGTGGTACTCCGTGAGACGGTCCACGAACGTCTCGTAACCGCCGTAACTACCAGGAATCCCCTTCGACCCCACAACGAACACATGCTGAACACCCGACACTCCGCTCATGCCACAACCCCCACAAAACTGACATAACGGGCGTTATCGGCTAATAGTCTCTTCTCCACGGCTCTTCCTCCCTGCCTGCGGCACAGCTGTGCCTCACGACAAAACTAGAGAGCAGTATAACCCACGGGGGTGTCTCACACCCTTGAAAATTGGACACGGGGGAATGTCTTTTTGTGAAGAAAAATCGCAGAATAAAGCGGTTCTTGCGGTGTTAACGTGCACATTCGCACACAGTTTCTTAACACTTAATCCATCTATCCGTATTCCTGAGCATGTGGGTAAGCGCTTGCATCGGGTTTTCAACGGGTGGAGTGATGGGGATACCTATGCTAATCAGACAAACGGTAGCCGTCTCGGCCACATTATTTGTCTCCGTAGCATGATCGAGATATCGGTTGAGCGTAACAAACTCTCCGAGCCGAGCATACGCACCTTTTAAAACCTGATTCTGCTGAAAATAAGCCGTTTTCATCAGGCCAGTTTTTCTTATCCAGGCGGAACCAATCTCAATTATTTTGTCCGGAAAAGCATGCAGATAGCAAGATTCAGCCGATAACGCCCGTTACGTCGGTTTCTGCTCCGGCATCCTGTATTGGGCAGAATCCCGTCCAACAATGCAGACTCTTCCGAATTCACGCCATTCAGAGAGGGCATTGTGATGAAGGATTTTGATTCGTTGAAGATTGCCGTTGCTGGTACCGGTTACGTGGGTTTGAGCTTGGCCACGCTTTTGGCGCAGCATCATCAGGTTACCGCGGTGGATATTGTTCCCGCGAAGGTCGACATGATCAACGCACGCAAGTCCCCGATCCAAGACGATTACATCGAGAAGTACTTTGCGGAGAAGGATCTGAACCTCACCGCCACGCTCGACGGCGAAAAGGCCTACTCGGACGCCGATTTCGTCATCATCGCCGCACCGACCAACTACGACAGCACGAAGAACTTCTTCGACACCTCCGCCGTGGAATCCGTCATCGACCTGGTAATGAAGGTCAACCCGGACGCAATCATGGTCATCAAGTCCACCATCCCGGTCGGCTACACCAAGTCCATTCGCGAGAAGACCGGTTCCAAGAACATCATCTTCAGCCCTGAGTTCCTGCGCGAATCTAAGGCTCTGTATGACAACCTGTACCCGAGCCGCATCGTGGTCGGCACCGATCCGGAGGACGAGCACCTCGTCGAGGCTGCCCACACCTTCGCGCAGCTGCTTCAGCAGGGTGCCATCGAAGAGAACATCCACACGCTGTTCATGGGCTTCACCGAGGCTGAGGCAGTCAAGCTGTTCGCCAACACTTATCTCGCATTGCGCGTCTCCTACTTCAATGAGCTCGATACCTACGCTGAGTCCAAGGGACTGAACACCCGCGAAATCATTGACGGCGTATGCCTCGACCCGCGTATCGGCACGCATTACAACAACCCGAGCTTCGGCTACGGCGGCTACTGCCTGCCGAAGGACACCAAGCAGCTGCTTGCCAACTACCAGGATGTGCCGGAGAACCTCATTCACGCCATCGTTGAATCCAACGTGACTCGCAAAGACTTCATCGCGGATAGCGTACTGAAGAAGGCCGGCTATTACGGATACAGCGGCAACAACGAATTCGATGCTTCTGATGAGAAGCCAGTGACTGTGGGCGTGTACCGCCTCACCATGAAGTCCAATTCGGATAACTTCCGCCAGTCCGCCATCCAGGGCGTCATGAAGCGCATCAAGGCAAAGGGTGCAACCGTAATCGTTTACGAGCCGACGCTGGGAAACGGCACCACGTTCTTCGGCTCCGAAGTGGTTAACGATTTGGACGAGTTCAAGAAGCGCAGCGATGCAATTCTTGCTAACCGCTACAACTCCTGCCTCGATGACGTTGAAGACAAGGTCTACACCCGCGACCTGTTCCGTAGGGACTGAAATTATACGGAGGTCAGCACGGCAATGAGCAGAAAGTCTCCCAAACTCTGTTTTGCGGCGTCATCCGGAGGCCATTATGAGCAGCTGATGATGCTCAAACCATTGATGCAGCAGTACGACAGCTTTGTTCTGACTGAACAAACACAGTACAAGGCGAAGGCAAAGAACGAAAAGACCTACTACGTAGGGCAAATTAATCGCAAAGAAAAGACCGTTCTACTGAAGCTGGTCGTCAATGCCTTCCGATGCCTCGGCATCTTCATCAAAGAGCGTCCAGATGTAATCATCTGTACAGGAGTACTCGCCATGCTGCCAATGTGTCTCCTTATGAAGCTGTTCGGTAGGAAGCTCATTTATATCGAATCCTTCGCAAAGGTGACTTCCGCAACGGAATCAGGCAAGCTGCTGTACCGTTTCGCCGACCGCTTCTATGTGCAATGGGAAAGCATGAAGAGCATTTATCCCAACGCCACTTATCTCGGTAGCATCTATTAGTCCGACGGGCAGAAAGTCGAATTACATGATTTTCATTACCTTGGGATCGCAGAAATTCCAGTTCAATCGGCTGCTCAAAGCCGTGGATGAACTGGTAGCAGACGGCACCATTACTGAACCGGTGTTTGCACAAAGCGGATACAGCGACTACCAGCCAAAGCATTACGAGTTCAAGCAGTTCCTTGACCGAGACGAGTTTGCGGAGCGCATGGGAGAAGCGGACCTCGTTATTACGCATGGAGGCACCGGCGCAATCATCGGCGCAGTGAAGAAAGGCAAGAAAGTTATTGCCGTACCACGCCTTGCTAAGTATGGCGAGCATGTAGATGATCATCAGCTGCAGTTGCTCAAAGAATTCAAACAGATGGATATCATCTGCGTCTGTGATGACTGCTCTCAGCTTGGTCATGCCTTGGAAGAAGTACGGCATACTGAATATCAGCCATTCCATTCCAATACGGAAACCATCATCAATTCAATTAATGGTTTTATTCATTCCGAAGTAATAGGTGAACATACTGATGTTCCTTCTGCTATCTCTGATGAAAAGAGTGGAAAGAACAATCATCTTCGCGTGCTTATGGTAGGTAATGACCCATCCGTGAAGGGTGGCATTACCAGCGTCATTAGCCAGTTGCTGGCGCATGACTGGGCTGCGGATGGCGTCAACATGAAGTTCATCCCCACATATATCGACTCGAATCCGGTGAAGAAGATTCTCTTCTTTGAAAAAGCGTTGCACCGTATCCGCAATATTGTGGCCACCCCTGCAACTCGCCCCGATGTAGTGCACATTCATATGTCATACAGGGGCAGCTTTGTCCGCAAGTATCAGATACATCAGTTATGCCGTAAATATGGCGTGCCAGACATTATTCATATGCATGGCTCCGAGTTCAAGAAATGGTATGACAGCTGCAAACCGCAACAGCAGAATCGCATTCACGCTATGTTGCGTGAAGCTTCGGCTGTAATCGTGCTCGGCGATAAGTGGAATGAACTCATTAAGGCTATTGAACCGGCTGCACATACGGTGGTGGTGAGCAACACCGTGCACATTCCGGAAGTTACGGTGCAATGGCCCACCCAAGGCGGACGTTTCCAAGTGCTCTTCATGGGTGTGCTGATTCAGCGCAAGGGTGTAAGCGACTTGCTTGACGCAGTAGCCAAGCTGCGTGCCACAGATCGACTAGGCGATATGCGCGTAGTAATTGCCGGCACCGGCGCCCAGGAAGAAGAGCTCAAAGCCAAGGCACAGGAACTTGGATTGGCGGATAATGCCGTAGAATTCGCCGGTTGGACCGCTGGCGATAAGAAGCGTGAGTTGTTCGAGCACAGCCAGGCGCTTGTGTTGCCTTCATACAATGAGGGACTCCCTGTGGCTGTGCTGGAAGCCATTAGCTATGGCATGCCCGTAGTCGCTACAAACGTGGGTGACATGTCTGCTGCCGTGCACGATGGGCAGAATGGATATCTCATCGAGCCAGGCGATGTGAGTGCGCTGGCGGATGCGTTAGCGAATATCAACGATCGTAATCGATATGAGGCATTTTCACAGGCATCGCGCGAACTTGCAGAACGTGAATTCAATGACGCTGAGTACTTCCAAGTGCTGACGAATCTCTACGTTCAGACGGCGAAGGAGTCTCGATGAAGAAATTGAGCAAATACATTGAATTCGCCACTACCTTGCTACGGCAAACCGTTCAGCAGCGCAAATTCCGTTATGGGAATACGACTCTAAAGTACATGTATCAGCCATGCAAGGAATCAAATCGCCTTCTGGTGGTATTCAGCGCATGCACGCGTCCAGGTATTCCTGCTCGTTACAACTATATGCGTACGTTAAAAGACGTACCTGTCAACAAATTGTTCATCCTCGATGATTTTGGCGAAGATCACCGAGGTGGGTATTACCTTGGAGCCTATCCTGATTTTGAGATGGAGAAGGCAACCAAGGCTCTTATCGACTCATTCCTTGCTCGTCCTGAGATTAAGAAAATCTGCTTCGGTGGTTCCTCCAAGGGCGGTTGGGCCGCCCTCAATTTTGGCGTCCAATATGCTGGTCGCGGACTTGGAGCAGAGATTATCACTGGTGCACCGCAGTTTTGGTTAGGTACGTATCTGCAGACTCCGGGCGGATTGGTGACGCTGCGAAGCATTGCTGGGAATAACCAACTCGAAAATGTTTCAAATACACTAGACACTTTTCTGAAGAAGCGAATCGAGAACAATAAATTTGCTTCTAGTCAGCATATATATATATATGCACTATTCCGCAAAAGAACATACATATAAAGACCATATTCAAGATCTTCTTAAAGTATTACAAAAGCAGAACTATCAACTCATTGAAGATGTTAAAGAATATGAAAATCATGGGGATGTGAGTTTGTATTTTCCTGAGTTCTTTGTAAACGCATTGAAGCAAATAATATTACTTGATAATTAGCATAAGGATACATAATGTTTATCGACAAAAAAATTAAAAATATGCGTATCCAACACTGGATTAAACAAGGAGCTGTTATTGGAGCTGATTTTCAGCTGGAAAGAAATGCTTTCTTGGATTCGTCTTTCCCGTGGCTGATTACCATTGGGAACAATGTCACATTGGCTCCAGATTCATTGGTGCTTTGCCATGACGGTAGCACTAAGAAAGCCATTGGCTATTCCAAAGTTGGCCGAGTGACTATCGGTAATAATGTATTTGTAGGCGCAAAAAGCGTCATTCTACCTAATACAACAATCGGAGATAACGTTGTAATAGGAGCTGGAAGTATAGTGCATGGAGTTATACCCTCAGACGTGGTAGTTGCGGGTGCTCCTGCAAAAGTCATTGGTGATATCGAATCCTTTATCGAAAAAAACGATAACCGTCGCAATAATGGATTCACATTTGATATTTCGTATACCAACAAAGGAAATATAACTGAAGAGAAAAAACAGGAAATGAAGCATAAGCTGTCTCACAGCACCAATGGCTTCATTGTTTGATTGGGAATAGCAATGCGTATTGCCCATGTTGTTTTTTCATTTAATCCTTACGGTATCGAGCATCTCCTTGTAGATTTGCTGAACAACTGGTCCGACGAGGACGAGTTAATGCTATGCATCGTCAATGATGCTTTCGATAAGACGATGATTGATGCAATCCATAAGCGCGCAAATGTGACCGTCGTATGCCTAAATCGTCCGGAGGGACAGGGAAAGCTTCAATATCTCAAGAAGTTGAATGTGGCTCTTTCCGGTTTCCAGCCGGATATAGTGCATTGTCACAGCAACAATGTGCTTCTATTTACGTTGCCACTCAAGCTGTTGCACCCTCAGTGGAAGTATGTCTATACGGTTCACGACACCAACATTTATAACCGTCTGTCTACTGTTGATGTTGCTCTACATAAACTTATGGTTTCCCATATTACGGCCATTTCAAAATCTGTATACCAGAATATCGTTGGTGCTGGGTTTCCAGCAGCCCGTACCACTGTGGTATATAACGGCGTCAATCCGGACAAGTTCATCAAATCCAAAAACATTAAACAGAATGGGAATATGCTGCCGACCATCACATGCGTCGCGCGACTACTTCCGGAGAAGAAAGGCCAAGACATTCTGATTGATGCTCTTGCCGTTCTTGCTAAACGTGGCGAGTATTACCGGTGTCTGCTCGTTGGAGCGGAACCTGCAGACCACCCTGAGTACCGTCAACAATTGATTGATCGCGCTGCGGGGTATGGATTGGAGCATATCGAGTTCCTTGGTAATCGGAACGATATTCCCCAATTGCTGGCGCAGTCTGATGTCTTCGTACTACCTTCCCGATATGAGGGGTTCGGCATTGCGATTATTGAAGCGATGATGGCGCAAGTTCCAGTTATTGCGTCAGCGGTAGACGGACCAAAAGAAATTATTGGAAATAACCAGTATGGTCGGTTATTTACTGTCGGCGACAGCGAACAACTCGCTTCGATACTGCATGAAGTTCTTAACAGCGATACCCGCGAAATGGTAGCGGCAGCTTATAACCATGCTCTTAATACTTACAGCATCAACGCGATGAATGCCGGTTTTAAGTCAATCTACCGTGCAGTCATAGGCAGGGACAATCGGTGAGGATTTCTATGAACCGTGTTGAACCATATTACGTAACATTATTAAGCAAAGTGCGGCTACCGGATTATTACATGGCACTAATTGGAATCATCGTATTCCTACAGTTCAATTGCCTGTATTTAGTTGACGGTGATGTCCTGCCGGTTTCGGATGCCTCATTGGGCGTGGTTGCCATTCTTTTCGCATCGGTATACCTGCGATATCCGGGAAAAACAACCTACCGATATCAATGGGTCATTCTTTTTTCTATAGTTTTAGCCCTCATCGCTTCGTATACCGCGGTATACAATTACAACCAACCATTTAGCATGGGCTTTAGGGCATTGCGCAATTGGTATTGCATAATGCTGCTCTATTTCCCTGTTTCCAAACTTTTAAAAATTGGTCGCATACACATTGATCAGCTAGTCAAAATGCTTATCGGATTTGCGATTGTCTATGCTGCATTGGGATGTTTGCAATTCATAGTCGGAAGCGGAGCGACAATCCTGCATGTTTCCCAAGGTGAACGTTATGGATCCGTCCGACTGTGGATGGATATGAGTCTTCCCACATTGGCCTATTTCATTGTATTAACAAGATTTTTAAAAAATAAAGGATCAAAGTACTTTAATATAACCGTTGGCTTGTTAATGCTTTTCTTGATTATTTTTGTAGTTAAAACGCGCATGCTTATTGTAACTCTGAGCATCGCAACTCTTATTGCAATTCTACTGCAGCGTAATGCACTGAAAAAAATTACTGGAGGAGTGGGTTTTGTAACACTCATTCTCTTGTCGCTATCTTCTCAAGTGGGAAGTGACGTCCTTGATATGATTATGGGAAAGGCAAGCACACAAGGCGACACTGCCTCTATCCGTCAAGCTGGGCGAGAATTTTATTTGTCACATGCAACTGATTCTATAAAACATTTTCTGTTTGGAAATGGTTTTCCTAATATAACTATACCCGGTGTTTCACAGATTACTGGACGCACTGAAGGTTTTTATATAAACGACAATGGCATATATGGCCTATTTTACGTTTATGGCTTTATTTTTATACTTTGGCTCATTGTTCTTCACTGTCAACTACTTCGAGACACATTTAATACATATCAATTAAGCTTTTCATGTTTTCTTATTAACAGTCTACTCGGTATTTCTACTTTGTATCCATATTGTTATAGCGATTTCAGTACAGTTATCTGCTTTCCTATTGTTTGCGCGTTGATTGAATCAATATATGCGCATACAAAAAAACAATCTTAATAAATCAAACATTTTTATATCAGATATTTATGATTTATATGGAGTTTAACCATGGTATCTATTGTAATTGTTGACTACAAAACACCTGAAGAAACATTCAAATATGTTGAGCGTTTTACTCAGTCGGTAAAGACCGATGATAATTTGCACTATGTTGTTGTAGACAATAGCGGTGAAGGTTGCATCCGCCGGCATTGCAAGCAGCAATCCATGAAGATGCAACCTTTTTCATATAAAGAAGATGTTTATGTGATAGCAATCGAGCAGACTGATGTATATGTCATCGATTCTCACAGCAACCTTGGTTATGCAAAAGGGAATAATCTCGGAGCCCTCTTTAGCAATGATATTTGGAATGATCCACGTATCATCATTACCAACAATGATATTTATTTTCCGGAAACGATTCATCTTTCATCATTCGAGCAGATTCTTCAAGAGCGCCCAGACGTAGCTGTAGTAGGTCCAATGGTGAGAAGCGCAGACGGACAGATTCAGCAAAGCCCCCGTTCGATGCTGACATACCCAGTCTGGGTGCTCAGATACGTGTTGTACGTTCTTGCTCCAAATACCGCTTTGCGTATGGGTGATGTGGTGAACACCAATGAAAGCCGTTATGTGTATTGGGTCACTGGATGCTTCATGTATATAGATGCTAGGAAGTTTACACAAGTAGGCATGTTCGATTCCCGCACTTTCTTGTACTGGGAAGAGAAGATTCTCAGCGAGCGTTTATCCAGCCACGGATATCGTATGTATTTCAAAGCTGACACCGTCATTCACCATCAAATGGGAGGCACTATCGGTAATGCCGTATCCGCATTGAGGTCGGCGCAATTCAATTACGATTCCGCGCTCTATTACTTCAAAACATATAGACACATCAATAAACTGCAATGTCTTCTCGCAGCTGGCGCTTTCCAGTTTTACAAGGTGTTATATCCGATTCGCCAACAAGCCAAGAAAATAATTCGCAGTAAACAAGGAGAAAAGCACTGATGCGAATTAAGCAACTTCTCAAACAGGCTCTTTTCCCTATGGCACGGTTGGCAACCTATATCGAAATGCCTGTGGCACATTGTGTGATACCTATCGAAACCGATACCGCTCTCGACTTACTCGATAGTACATCTCCTAGACCTCATTGTGTGGTGACTGCACATCATGAAGTCACCACACAATACGATCTTATGATTATTGTGCCTGTATATAATGTTGCTCCATATCTTAAGGAATGTGTCGATTCGCTGCTGTCTCAGCAAACTAGTTATACGTTCCATATTGTTATGGTCAATGATGGGTCGACTGATAACAGCGCGGATATCTTAAAGCACTACGTGAATAACGAACATATCACAATGATTTCCAAGAATAATGGCGGTATTTCCAGCGCCCGTAATGCAGCTTTGCGAAACATTACGGGAAAATACATTATGTTCGTAGATTCTGATGACATAGTGGCACCTTACGCATTCCAAACAATGCTTGACAAAGCATTTCAATGGGATGCAGATGCTGTTGAAGGCAGTGTCGAATTCTTCGAAGGTGAGAATGTCGTTGATATTCAAGTACGTAAACAAAGCGAGAACGCAGACGAGACAACTAAGTCTCTCAGGGGACAGCCTTGGGCGAAAGTGTACCGTGGTGAGTTGTTCCGCAATATCCAGTATCCGGAGGGCTGCCTGTATGAAGATTCCATACTTGCCTATTGCGTGCATCCACGAATTAGCCGTGCGTATACGGTAGCTAACACAGTATACCGGTACCGACTTAATCCTGCCGGAATCACACATACCAGCAAAAATCTTACGAGGTCTTTGGACACAGTATGGATTACCGATTCCTTGTTCCGATATTACGTGGACCATTATTCCGATATATCCATTGGCGAACGTTTGACAACGATGATTGATCAGATTGCACTCAATTACAAACGAACTGAGCTTCTTAATAAGGCTATACGTCAGGCAGTATTCGCTGTTAGCTGCGGCTGGATACACCATTATTTCGATAATGACGATATATACCTGCTTCAAGGTAAACGACGAATGTTGGCGTCGGCACTTATTAAGCATGATTATGGCCAGTATCAGTTGCTTTGTTCTCGATGGCGTTTTCTGAAGTAAAAAATACGAGAGAGGTTGGTTGTTGATGGCTCGTTCCGTTGGCCATAATGCGATTATGAACGTGTCGTTGGTGGCGTCAAATGCGCTGGCCACGATGATCACGGTTCCGTATGTTTCTCGTGTACTGACCGTCGCCGGTAACGGCTCCGTTTCATTTGCCCAGAGTACGGCGAATTGGTTTCAGGTGTTCTGCACGATTGGCGTTTCCTCGTACGCGGTTCGTGAATGCGCCCGCGTACGTGACGACAGGAAGAAACTGTCCGTTTTGACCTTGGAGCTACTGGCTGTCATCGGAGTTTGCTCCGCTGTCTCATTATCCGCGTTCGCTGCTGCGAACTGTTTTATCCCTGCATTCCGCGCAAACGGTGTGCTCATGTGGATATTCCTTGCCAATGCGTTTCTAACGGCGTTCGGGGTCGAATGGTTTTACCAAGCAACAGAGGACTACGACTACATCGTTATCAGATCGATAGTCATCAAAGTTCTCGCTGTTGCTCTTATCGTGTTGCTTGTCAAGACACCTGAAGATTACATCCTGTATGGTCTTCTTCTCGCTCTGGGAACCTCTGCAAATAATCTTTTCAATATTGTGCGTCTTGCTAGGCTAATTCGTTTGCCTGAAGGATTTGGCATACGTGATCTGCATCCAGTCCGTCATCTTAAAGCGCTTTCCTATTTCACCATCATGAACATATCCACAAGCATGTATTTGTCTTTCGACACCATCTTGCTGAGCATGCTTGCCCCGGGTAATTATCAGACAGGTTTGTATCAGCTCGCTGCCAAGCTTAAAACGCTCATACTTACCGCAATAACAGCTATTACCAACGTCATCACTCCAAGACTCTCTTATCTCACTAAAGATGGAATAAACGGCAAATACACCTCTTTGCTCAAACTGAGCTTCTCATTCCTGCTCACATTTAGCCTTGCAATCGGGGCGTATATGATTGTCTTCGCCGAGCCTATGGTCGTATTCATCTCCTCGGAACGATTCCTCGACGCTGTTCCCTCTGTACGGATTGCCGGAGTAATCATATTCATCGTTTCCGTAGCCAACATCCTCGGTCCCCTCATCCTCATCCCGAACAACCAAGAGAAAATCTTCTCTGTTGCTTGCTTGACGGCTATGCCCGCCAGCCTGATTCTCAACGTTCTTCTTGATGGACGATATGGCGCCATCGGTGCATCCATCGCATTAGCGTGTACGGAATTAGTCTCCCTTTTGGTTCAGATATGGGCATGCCGCAAAGAACTGCGCACCATTGTCTCCATTAAAGTTCTTGCAAAAAGTATTCTCCCCTGCCTTGTTGCTGTTGCAGTTTCCTTGGCCTACCTGCAATTCATTCCAGCAATGTCAGCTTTTCTGACGCTCTTAGGTGGCACCGCAGCGTTCGGATTAGTTTGGGCGATCGGACTTCTTATCGTGCGGGAACCAACAGCCATGCTTGTTTTGCATAAATTCTTGCCCATACATGGCAAGCACAGCAATCACTAAGCAGAATCCATTGCAAGAGGAAGTGCTCACTTATGGACAGCAGCAATAAGACTGGCAAAATCCTGCCTCTTGACGGGATGAGGTTCATCGCTATTCTGATAATTATCCTGAGTCATCTGGAATTCTTTGAGAAAGGTCTCGCAGGAGGGATATACACTCATTATTTGCATAATGCTCAACCAGCTGTTGACTATTTTTTCATGCTCTCCGGTTTTGGCATGATGCTGGGTTATGTGAAACGTCATACTGCGGATGAGGGAAAACTATCTCCACGTCTATCTCTACAGTTCGCATTGCGTCATGTTCAACGTATATATCCCATATATTTCCTGTTTCTGTTGGTTGGCATTCCCTATCAAATTGCCAGCACATTGCAATTCCATGGCTTCGGGCATGCTGTGATGGTGTCCGCTTTCGAACTGCTGCTTTCTATGCTGATGATTCAGTCTGCGACTGGAGTGCAGCAGTTCAGCCATGCATTTAATGGCCCAGCTTGGTTTCTTTCTTCGCTGTTTGTCATCTATCTTTTCAGCCCGTTGCTGATGCGGTTCATTCATCGACATTTCAATACAATGAAACGAATCACCGTTGGATTAATCGTTAATACGATTGCTGTCATCTTCATCTCTGGCTTGTTCACGGCTATCGAGATGAGGATGCGATTCGATGATTTGAATTACAGCAGTCCATGGAAACGTATCTTCTATGTTGTTTTTGGCATACTTATTGCAATGCTTTACCTACATACTCGCGACAATATAAAGGTACGTCATGCGAATCGGTTGTGCTGGTTGTCAATCATTCTCGCTTGCGTATGGTTCTTGAGCCGCAATACATTGAGTCCACTGCTTTCAATCGGAGTATATGGCATTGATTTCTTTGTATGCGGATTTATGCTCTATACGCTTACGATTGCGCGTAACGGTCTTACCCGCTTCCTATCACGACGCTGGATAGTCTGGCTCGGCGGGCAGCTTTCTATGTACCTCTACATGAGTCATTACCTGATTCGCATGTATTTGGATCAAGCTTTTGTCCATTTTGAATTGACAAATCTTCCTATGAGGTTCATGGAAGCCGGATTGATTCTGGTCCTGTCGTTCGCAATTTCGTATGGGCTCTTGAGCATTCAAAGTGCCGTATCCGGTAAACATAAGCGGGCATATCCACAGCATAAGAGTAAGTAAAACTGATTGAGCTCGGCAGCAATCGGTTTCTCTTTATGCAGTGAACAATCCAACCGAATCCTTGCGCTGGCTCATCATTAGCCAATAACAATGATGAGCCAGCAAGACGATGTCGTTATAGAACAACTCGCGCCACACGATACTTACGATTGCGACTGTTCAGCAGCGCTGCAACTTCTATCTTTCCGTCGCACAGAAAATCATTCGACACTTTTCACTCACTGGTTGAATCATCAGACGATTCAGAGCCTTGTCATTGACTCTGATTGTCCATCCCGGTTATTTGATATGATTTGTTTCCATCATATAGTTCATCATCCAAATGCTGCACTCTGAATTATTCTGATAACAATGGCAAATGACTTTTCTATTCCAACAAAACCGTGGACTTCCGCCAGTATAAAAGCGTTACGCACAGAAATAGTTCAGGGCGGCAGCATAGTGAATGGACTTAGCTATGCTGATATATACGGGTGGTATGCAGAACAGTTGACCGAGGTGGAAAATCGACTTAATAATATCGATTACACACCAATTATTGGCACCCAGCCTAATATCTCGGTACGTGTCAAAACTATCGACACTCTTCGTGAGAAGCTGATTCGCCAAGACAGCACACCAATCTATCGAATTCATGATCTTATGGGAGCCCGCGTAACCGCCAATATGACGCTACATCAGCAAGACGAAATAGTGCAAGAGATTGCAGCGGTATTCCCCAAATGCCGAATATCCGACATGCGTGATCATCCTCACTCTGGCTACCGTGCCGTGCACATCATTACAGGACTTCCACGAGGCATATTCGCAGAAATTCAGGTGAGGACACTGTTACAGGATGCTTGGGCTAATGCGTTCGAAGCTCTCGCGGATAAATATGGACGATCAATCAGATATGGAGGGAAGCCAGATATAGCCGACCCGAATAATGTTGTCGGACTCTTTCTTGACCTTTCTTCGCAATATCATTCTATTGAGGCTAAATCTCCTGACACATTGATTTCATATGCGGAGCCGTTGTCCGAGTGTATGAGGAAACTAGCCGATTACATAAGGAATCCGGATCCCCTGTTGCTTGACGAGGCAAAACGAATAATGCAAAATGTGCATTGATGGATGATTATTAAGGAGACGCATATGGTCGGTTTAGTAATTCGGTACAACCGAAAGACCGGCGACAGAATTGTGCACGAATACCCAGGTCCGAACGGGTATCGGGACGCTGTCTCTGATCCTGAGTTCCGCAAAGACATGAGTAAGCACCTTGGAGATTGGGAACTGGCCGTGATTGGATCTGATTCGTTTGATGCCATTCGAGCCACACATTCTCGATATTTTACTGGCCGAGATATAACCCCCAACCATATGCAGAACGCATAGTACTGAGCAAATATATCTGCAGATATATTTGCTCAGTACTCCGTTTCTTAGACACCCCATCAGGAACTTAGTCTTGACTCACACCGCGCGATATCTGCGATTGCGGCTGTTCAATGGTGCTGTAGCCTTTATCTTTCCGGCGCGCAGAAGATCATTCAGAGCTCTTCGCGCAGTTTCAATAGAAACATTGGCCTCTTCGGCAAGCTCACGTGCGCTCTTCTCGCTATCGTCACCAAGCAGTGTAAGGAATTCCGCCATTCGCTTGGTCGGCTCTACACGTTTTTGCTTGCCGTCGGCATCTTTTTCGCCGACTGGACGAGCAACAATATCGGCAACATCAGGACGGCGGAACACCACAGTGAATTGGTCGGCAGTCGCCTTGAACTCCGGCTCCGGAAGCCCTCGGTCGTGCATCAGCCGAACCATCATGGCGATTCCAGAACCTTGACCTTCCACCGTCGAGCCAATGCTGCTAGACACAGGAACTTCTTCCATGAGTTGCATCAGAATAACGTTCCTACATCTCGATGAACCATCGGCAATGTTTTCAAGCGTCTTGCCGCCCCACAAACCGCCTGGATTGGTTACCACCACACGATCACGGAAGATATCTACCGAAACCGATTGCCCCGTGAAATATGGATGATATTCCCGGTGAATCACTGCGTTAGCTATCGCTTCCCTGATTGCAGCCTCCGGAATTTCGCACTCATCTACGCGACCCACTCCTCGAACATGTGAAATAGTCCTGAGGTTCTTGACTACGGCATGTAATGCGTCGTCGATAGCACCCGGAAGGGACCCGTCGCAAAGAACACGATCCAAGAAACGAGGCATGCCCGGTTCGGATTTCTCCGTTCCTGGATGTGCAGCAACATCAATGAGTAATTTGGGCTCAAACTGCTGAGGATACTTGCCCACCACCAGTAAACCGGCAAGCTTTACAGCTCCTTGCTTATCAATCACATTGAGGCGCTCAAGCTGTTCTTCCCTCGTAGAGGCACCCAATAATGCTTTAGACTGACCTCTGCGTTCTATAAGTGCATTTACCAGTTGCGGATCAAGGTCGTCAATATCGGTTTCCGGAACAATCGTGTTATCCGCTTTGCTGGGAACTAGAGCATTGCGATACTCATATATTTCCATGGTGGACAGGCGCACGTCTTTGTCGTCAATGCGCTTATAACTGCCAGATTCAATGCCCTTAGCCTTGATATAACAGGGCTTTTCCCCGATTTCGTTTTCTTTGATAACGATTGCTAGGATCTGCTTGCCATCGACATAGGCTCTGTTCATCACATATCGAGGAGGATTTCCTAATCGAGCACCGCTGACTCCGCCATCTCCGATACCTTCAATGAACTGATCGCGTACCTTATCGATATCAAAATGTCCAGCAGGTTGGAAACCACTGCGTTCATCCAAACCAAGCAGCAGAACGCCGCCAGACGTGTTAGCGAACGCACTCACCGACTCCCATACGTCAGCGCTTAGCCGCATATCGCATGCCTTTGCTTCATAGAATGCGTCATCGGTGCCTTCTTGGCGTAATCGACGTATTGCGCTTGCGATATCCAGAGTTTCATCATCGGAGCTTATCAACGCTGATCACCCATCTCAGTCATTATCTCAGTCATTATCTCAGTCATTATCTCAGTCATTATCTCAGTCATATGACTGAGATAAGAGATGCGCACAAGCTCTTCGCAATATAGAAAAGCACTGAAAATGCGCAGTAACGCTTTCTTTTTAGGTCTTTTTCGATGCCTATCCCTGTCCTTATAGAGGAACCATCATATGCATCTCAGTCATGACTGAGATAGTGAGTGACTGAGTTGATGACTGAGATATAGGCAATAGCAGTGCCGTCTATTGGCCAGCTATGTCGGAATTAATCATCAACAACGCGATGTGGTATCAACTCGACATACTTCATATGCGAAAGCCGCACCTTTGAACATTTGAAATTCAATTTGCGTCTACGAGCACCCTTCACACAATGCCTGAGCCGATAACGCCCGTTATGTCAGTTTTTGGGTGGCGTGATTTTCTCCGGGGTGTTGGCATGAGGATCGCGTTTATCGGGCATAAGAGGATTCCGTCTCGTGAGGGCGGGGTGGAGATCGTGGTGGGCGAGCTGGCCACGCGCATGGCCGCGTTGGGCGAGCAGGTCGTGGCGTACAGCCGCAGGGGGCACAACGTCGCGGGCTCGGAGTTCGACAACGAGTCGAGCGCGTCGGACGCTCCCTATTGGTACGAGGGCGTGCGGGTCGTGCCCGTCCCGACCATCGAGGCCAAGGGGCTGGCCGCGTTGTCGTCCTCGTTCTTCGCCACGTTGAAGGCCATCATGGCCCGTCCCGACGTGATCCACTACCACGCGGAGGGCCCGTGCGTGCCGTTGCGTCTGGCGCATTGGGCCGGCATCCGCACGGTCGCGACGATCCACGGGCTTGACTGGCAGCGCGCCAAGTGGGGCAGGTTCGCTTCCATGTACCTGAAGCTGGGCGAGCGGACGGCCGCCAGGTGCGCGGACGAGGTGATCGTGCTGAGCCGCGGCGTTCAGGAGTACTTCCAGCGGACGTACGGCCGGTCCACGCGTCTGATCCCGAACGGCATCGAGCCGGTGGAGCCGGTGGCCGCGGACCTGATCGCGAAGAAGTGGGGGCTGGTGAAGGGCTCCTACGTGCTGTTCCTGGGGCGCATCGTGCCGGAGAAGGGCGTGCATTACCTCATCGACGCGTTCAAACGCCTGGACACGGGCAAGCGGCTCGTGATCGCGGGAGGCGCCTCGGATTCCGCGGAGTACTACGAGTCGGTCAGGAAGGCCGCGGGATCGGACCCCCGCATCGTGCTGGCCGGGTTCACGCAGGGCGCGGAACTGGCGGAACTGTATTCCAACGCGTACGCGTACGTGCTGCCCAGCGACCTGGAGGGCATGCCGATGAGCCTGCTCGAGGCGCTGAGCTACGGGAACTGCTGCCTGACCAGCGACATCCCCGAATGCGCCGACGTGCTCAGGGGCGAGGACGGCGTCATGCACGGCGTGACGTTCCGCCGGGGCGACGTGGACGACCTCGCGGCAAGGCTCCGGGAGCTCCTCGACCACCCCGACACGGTCGCCGCGTTCGGAAAGGACGCCGCCGCATACGTCACCGGCCGCTACGACTGGGACGCCATCACCCGACAGACACTCAACACCTACAAAAGAGAAAACCAATGAGCAGTACAGCACTACCCCTTATCAGTGTTATTGTGCCTGTCTATAACGTAAAGCCTTACGTTGCCAAATGTTTGGATAGCATTATTCGGCAGACATACACCAACATCGAAATAATCGTTGTCGATGATGGGTCAACCGATGGATCTGAACGTATCTGTGATGATTACTCCAATAAAGACCCACGAATCACGGTAATTCATCAGAGGAATGGCGGTCTTGCAGCAGCGCGCAACACCGGTATTGATGCAGCGCATGGTGAATACCTAGGCTTCGTGGATAGCGATGACTTCATTGAGCCATTCATGTATGAGAAATTGCTTAATGCAGTCCAAAAGAATAACTGCGCTCTTGCTGTATGCGGTATTAATTATGTATTCGATAACGGTACAGTCATTCCAAAGGCAAATATCGAGCCTGATCAAGTATTTGACTTTCCCCATGCAATCACAGAGATGAACACTTATCGACTGTTCGATATGGGTGCATGGAGCAAGCTCTACAAATCTGAGCTCTTCGATGGCATACGCTTCCCCGTTGGCAAACTTAGCGAAGATTTCTTTATCATGTTCAAAATCTTTGATCGCGCTCAAAAGGTAGCCTTCGTGTCAGACGCTTGCTACAACTACTACCAGCGGACAAACAGCATTACTAAGAGCAAGAAAATCAATCATGATTTCCTTGAAGCCGCCTATGAGCAAATGCGTTATATAGATCGAAACTATCCGTCCTTATCTGTAATTGGACATACTGCATATGCATCTGCAGCGCTGACCGTTTATGACTCATACTTGAAGAATCAAGTACCTTGTCCGGAAGCATTTCGTAAGCAATGTATTTCCATCATTCAAAACCAAAAACAGTACATTGCACAGGCAAACTACATATCAAAAGCAAAACGTATTCAATTCCATTTATTTTTGATAAATGCAACATTATATAAAGCCATATTTATGACCTATAAAATACGCCATAAAATCTAATCTTTTAAATAGGAATAAAAAAACTTGATGCTTTAAATAGGAGGTGACCATGTTAACGATATCTAGATTCCATATCACGCAAGAAAAGCTATGCATGATATTATTTGCATTTATATTACTTAGCCGAGCCTCCATTACCACTGAATTCAATTACATCCCTCTTAATACTACTGCGGTACAGATTTTTTATTCTTTATCTATGGTAGGTCTTTATGTCAGTAAAAAAATAAATACTAAAAAAATCGGCACTATGCATTGGTCAACAGCATTATCTGCCTTGTTGATTATTTATATAATATTATTCGGTGCTATATTTGTTAATCCACCGTTAGCGCAATACACGAACGGTATCTTACTCAGACAAACACTCTTTCTTATGATCGTGTTTTCAACGGTCTCTGTAACAGTAGCATATCGACTATTCGATAAAATGTTACTTACAGCATTTTATACATTTTCTTTTATTTTATTTTTCCAGTTTGCTACTCATATAACTGATCTCGGTTTACTTAATCCTTTGACAGTATTCAGTGATTCTAGTCGAGTAAGAGCAGATTATGGTTTTAGCCATTACAATGCTCTAGGAGCATTTTGCGCATGCCATATTATCATTTGGATGATTCTCAAAGCTCGACATCTCATTCCCTTTAAGCATAAAATCCTAAATATAATCGTACTTCTTGTAAGTGTTCTCATGCTGTTAGGAAGCGCCTCTCGTAATGCGATTTCAAGTTTGATCGTGTACGCAATCTGCTATGGGTTCATGTCGCTGAAAGAAACACCCAACAGACGTTATTTTAAATTACTTCTTGAGTGTCTTCTATTACTTTTCTTGTTTGTTTTCTTCGTGGCTGGAGCTTCCAATATTCCATTAACAGATTTGTTGAATCAATCCAACAGAGAAACATTGTTTGAGGTAGCATTACCAACGTTCTTCTCAAGCACACGTACGATGATAGGGCTCGGATTAGCTTCCAATGAAATTTATGGTATGAATCTAACCCCATACCCAACATATTGGCTTGACAACAGCTATGTTTATGTACTTGTTACTACCGGTTTTATTGGAATTATTCTATACATTCTAATGATATTAGTCCTATTTATTGGATTAAGATATGTTCAATTGCGTGCAATGCGAAAGCATACAATTTCATTAACAATTATGTGCCTATACTCAGCCCTATTTGAAACAACTTTATTCTGGGCCGGAGTCATGCAAAATTATGTTTATCTTCTCATTCTTCTCGTGGCTATTAGCGGATATTTCAATAATCAATATTCGAATATTTTTTCAAAATCAATTAAGGAGACAATATGACAACGAACGCAGACACCATCGGTATGATGACTTTCCATGCGTCCCACAATAATGGCTCTATGCTTCAGGCTTTGGCGCTTCAACACATTTTAGAAAACCATTTCCACCAAAAGACTGAGTTAATTGATTTTTCCAACCAAGGTCAGCGTAATATGTACGCGCCGGTTCCAAAGCCTAAAAACTGGAAACAAGCAATTAAAAGCCTGATTTGGTCCACCAATATGAATCAAATGAAGCGCCAGTACGATTCTTATGAAGCATTCGAAAAACGATACTTCCATATGTCCTCTGATACGTATTCTTCAATTGAAGAACTTAAGCCGATCGCCGATAAGTATAAAGCCTTCATAACCGGAAGTGATCAAGTTTGGAATATCAAGTGCATTGATGCGGATGATGCATACTACCTCTCGTTCGTTAAGGACCGGCCCAAATTCGCCTATGCTGTGAGTTTCGGCGCTAACAATCCTTTTATTCTTGAAGGCGATACAAAACGTTATGAGAACTATCTTGAACGTTTTGACAAAATTTCTGTTCGAGAAAAGAATGCACAGAAATGGATCAAGGAAGCAACTGGCGTCGAAGTACCTATCTGCCTAGATCCCACCATGCTTCTTGATGAGAACGAATGGGAACAACTTGTCGACGTTGGTGATACACCTGTTATTAGTGGAGATTATATCTTCTACTACTGTTTCAGCATCACCGAAGAAGTCCAACATTTCCTGAAGTCCATTTCTAAGAAGACAGGAATGCCTGTGTATTTCATGGAAGCAAAAGAGTGGACTCTAAAAATGTGCTGGCGTAACGGCATTAGACTCATACGCTCTTATGGACCTGACGTTTATCTGAATGTGGTCAAGCATGCAAAACTCTTTGTCACAAGTTCGTTCCACGGAACTGCTTTTGGCACGATTTACCGAAAGAACTTCTGGTATATCCGCAGCAAGCATAGCGAGTCCTCGCTCGATGATCGCGCGAGCTCATTCTTAACACAGCTTGGTCTCATGTCACGATACCGTACTATCGCTGAGCTTTCTGCTCTTGATTTGTTTGAACCGGTAGACTACACGCAGCTGCCTGATAAATTAGAGCCACTTCGAAATCATTCGTTCGAGTATCTTCAATCTGTAGTGGATTCATTGAACTGATGTCTCAACACGCATATTTGATTATGGCGCATCAGCATCCTGAGCAATTGAGGATGCTGATGCGGTGTTTGGACTACAAGAACAATGACATTTTCTTGCATATTGATGCGAAATATAAAGATTTTGATGGAATTAAGCATCAATTAAGCACGCAAGTCAGGAATGCCAAGTTAGTAGTTCTTCGCAATCGTGTAGATGTTCGCTGGGGAGATTTTTCGCAAATCGAATGTGAGTTGCGTCTTCTTGAAGCAGCAACATCTGAATCGACTTACTCTTATTATCATCTATTATCTGGCTCCGATTTACCTCTTGCTTCTCAACAGGCCATAC
This sequence comes from Bifidobacterium sp. LH_416, assembly GCF_056357055.1. NCBI lineage: Bacteria > Bacillati > Actinomycetota > Actinomycetes > Bifidobacteriales > Bifidobacteriaceae > Bifidobacterium > Bifidobacterium sp. LH_416. The sequence continues at coordinate 81,565 of NZ_JBKEVJ010000005.1, forward strand.
ATGACTATTTTGATGAGCATCAAGGTACTGAATTCATTCATTTCGATAAACATATCTTGGATCGCTCAACCTATGAACGCGTATCAAAATATGCATTCTTTTCCGGACGTCATAAAAATATTATTGAAAAAACATTATACCGTCTTATATTAGCGCTCCAAATAGGGGTTGACCGTGGACGCCGCTATGGAATCAAGTATCAAAAAGGTGCCAATTGGTTCAGCATTACTGATGAACTCGCACGATACGTCGTGTCTCAGCGTAAGGAAATAGAGCATATATTCAAACGTACACGTTGCGGAGATGAATTTATGCTGCAAACCATAGTTGCTAACTCGTATTTTGAGAACAGGATATATACACCAAATTATTGCGATAGTTATGATTCGATTCGTTATTGCATCGATTGGCAACGAGGCAATCCATACACTTTCAGACAAGAAGACTATGGAGCACTTATCTCTTCAGGGATGTTATTTGCTAGGAAATTTGATTCAAATATTGATCAAAAAATCATTGATATGATTGTTCAATTCGTCACGAAGCAACAGGAAGTTTAGCTCATGTCATCTTTGAAGAAAAATTTAGCATACAATGTTGCTTATCAAATTCTTGTTATTATTTTACCGCTAATCACTGCTCCATACGTATCACGAGTACTTGGGGCAAATGGACTAGGAACTTATTCCTATATTTTTTCCATTGTTACATATTTTGGCTTATTTGGTATGCTGGGAATAGCAAACCACGGCAATCGTAGTGTTGCTCTCGTACGGGATAATAGGAAAAAGGTATCAGAAGCCTTCAGCAATACCTATATTATCCAGTTATGCACCACAGTTATTGCTTTGCTTCTTTATTTTCTTTTTGTCTATTTTTGGTTTTCAGGAGATAAAACAATTGCATACATTGAAAGCATAATTGTTTTATCTTATGTCTTAGATATAACTTGGTTTTTCTTTGGATTAGAACAATTTGCAGTAACAGTCACCAGAAATGCAATTATAAAGATTGCTACTGTAGTGGCAATCTTTATTTTTGTTAGATCTCGAGAAGACCTTTGGATATATGCTCTGATCATGTCATGCGGCATGCTATTTAGTCAAATATATCTTTGGCTCCGTATTCGCAAGTACGCTGATTTCTGTAAACCTTCATGGCCTCAGGTTAAGTCCAATATTACACCTATACTGATGCTTTTCATCCCTGCAATCGCTTATAGTATTTATAAGCTACTAGATAAAGTCATGCTTGGTGCAATGTCTTCTATGTCGCAAGTTGGCTTGTTTGATAATGCAGAAAAAATCATCAATATACCATCTAGTCTCATTACGGCGTTTGGAACTGTGATGATGCCTCGCATTACCGTCTTGTTGGGAACCGGTGATGAACATCGCATTTCCTATTTAAATAAAATCTCAGTCAGGTATTTTACCTTACTAGTAGTTGGAGCTGCATTTGGATTAGCTGGAATATGTAATGTACTTGCTCCAGTCTATTTTGGTTCCGAATTCGTTGGCAGTGCGCCGATAATCGCAGGCCTTGGTTTTAGTCTTATATTCGTCACTTGGGCAAATGTCATTCGTACTCAGTATTTAATTCCCAATAAATTAGATAAGCCTTATGTAATTTCCTCAGTTATTGGTGCACTTGCCAACCTTGCAGTAAACATCATACTTATTCCAAAATTCGCTAGTATCGGTGCAATGATTGGAACAATTATTGCTGAATTTACAGTATTTTTTGTACAGTTAATGCTTGTTCGTCGATCATTTCCCATGTTGCAATATTTACAGCCAATTCTTTTCTTGTTCCCAATCGGAATGATAATGTTTGCTGTTGTATATTGGATTGGCGCCTATATGGGCAATACCATCATTACGTTAATTATCCAGATTCTAGTAGGTGGATTCCTATATCTTTCTGGTTCAATGGTGTATCTAAAAGTAATTCATGATGAATTTTTTGAAAAGTTGACCTCACGTATCTTTCATCATGGGCGACATAATGCATAATTCTGTTAGTGATTACGAGGACAATAAATGACTTCTAAGCCTTTATTCAGTGTCATAATTCCCGCTTATAATGCTGGGAGTTTCGTTTCCGGTTTAATCAATAAATTTATTAAACAAGATTATGGCCGCATGGAAATAATCGTTGTTGATGACGGATCTCAAGATGATACCTACGCCATATGTCAAGTATTATCTAGTAAACATAATTGTCTTACTGTTCTGCATCAAGAGAACCAGGGTGTTAGCGCGGCTAGAAACCTCGGATTACAGCATGCTTCTGGAGACTACATACTATTCGTAGATAGTGATGATGACATATCTACAGAATATGTAGCACGGGTTTGTTATCTTTGCGAGCATACTGATGCAGATTTAATTCAAATGAACTGGTTTGAGGGTACACATCAGAGTGGTTTCATTGATGGTTTATTTGGCATTCAAAAGGGGTTCATACCTCTTGACGATTATATCGACATGGTATTGCAACAACGTGTTAACCCTCCGTGGAATAAGATTTATAAGAAATCGATTATCGATGCTTATGGTCTAACATTTAACACAATGCTTTCTATGGGCGAGGATATTGAATTTGCACTCAAGTATCTTGAGCATGTCTCGACTGTATATATGTCATCAGAGAAAGTCTATTATTACATTAATAATCCTAATGGGGTTTGCGCAAAAGCGTCACTTTCTTATTTTGCCGATATTCATGTTGTTCTAACGGCAATGAAACGTATTATTAAGGTAAAGAACATACAAAAGAATCATCAGCATTACGCTTATGATTCTTTTGTCGCATCTGTTTTTCGTTTTATTGGAGGATGCATGGTACAAGGCATATCTTTCACGAATATATATCGCGCGTTGTCCAATAGCGGCGTACGTAAAGATTTGAAAAAAATGAGCAATCTATCTTTTCCTGCTCGTATTCGATGGCTTTTAATTCATATGAACTTATATCATCTCATTGCTGCGCTCTATGCAACAAAAAATAGAAACGGCATACGTATATGATACATTCAAAAAGAGAGAAGGAAAAATGATTCACACAAAGGAAGATCTCAAAAGATACCTCTCTGCAGATAGGGAAGCTCAGCCACCTCACCAGAACATTATACTCCGTCATTTTGACCCTATTTATAGAATAAAAACTTTAATACGACTATGTGAATATCATTTCAATCTTTCTTCAAATTACTCTTTCTATCATAAAGTTGCTTATTATTGCCGCAAGATACAGCTCAAAAGACTAGAAGATAGGTTTTGTTCTGAATTCGCTATTAATGTATTTGATGAAGGATTGGTGATTTGGCATCCACAGAGGATAATTGTTAATCCTAATGCTAGAGTTGGAAAACATTGCAGCATATCTAGTGGCGTTGTAATTGCACAGGCCCATAACATGTGTCCCACAATTGGGGATAATGTTGAACTGATGATAGATGCTGTTTTAGGTAACATACATATCGCTAATGATGTTCGTATAGGAGCCAAGGCATTAGTCATCAAAAACATTGATGATGCCAATACAACATGGGCTGGTATTCCAGCAAAAAAGATTAGCGATAAAGGCACAATAGAAACTCCTATCCCTCGGCCTATCGCACATCTATAAACACACAAAAATACGTTACCTACCAATTCTGATGAATAAGTTACTCAACTGTTTTTCGCCCTCGCACCCAATCGCAGTTCATCTTATTCAGTGACAGACATATACGACACCCTACAGGCCCAACCCGAGCCACGTGTACAAACTTTCAGGCATATCTGGATCTCCAGCCAAAATCAGAATTCTTCAACTACCAAAATCCGAACTTTTCAACGACGAAAATCCGAATCCGCCGCAAAAGAACCGCTCGCTAATCTCGAACCGTAGCTGTTATCCGCTTGCCATTTGCCTGCCATTTGACTCGCTAGCCACTTTTAGAAGACATCGAAGGAAGCCCGGCAAAGACCAACGCCAAGTTGCGATCCTCACTGATAAGATGCTGCACTGCGGTTGCTACAGCAACCATATCCGCCCTATCCGCCGCTTGAGCTTCGTCAATCGTCACCAACAATCCAGCACTACGCTTTTCAAGCGTATCCAGACGAGCGCTCATGGCTTCACGCAACGTTAAAGGCATGGAATCTCTCTCATAGCGCATTCCACCTAAACTGCCGCCAACGTTAAAAACGCTCACCGAAGGCTCAAACGAAAAACTGAAGAGTTCTTTCTGGGGCTGCAACTGGCACAGCAATCGCAGAGCCATACCAGCAGAAGCGGTTTCGCTAATGGCCTGCCAGCCACGCTGTTTAGCTATGCGTCTGAACTCTGTCAGCATTACAGTTTTGCCAATGACTCTGGCCCCTGTAATCCTCATCAAACGTCCAGGGGCTCCGGATCCGTTATCCAATCCCTCTTGAAAATCATCAAGGACCAGATCACGTCCAATCAAAACCGGAGGAAGATGACCAGCACTCGGTTTAAAAGGGTTCGTTCTTGTGCTCAACATGCCCCCCAAAAAATTCTAAAAGAATCTAAAAGAATCTAAAAGAATCCAAAAACTGTGTCGCAAAGCAGGTGTGCGATCTTGGCGAAAGGTCGGCACATATCTTTTGCGCGGTTGACGTCGTTTCTCGAGAAGCGATTGGCAGATGGCTCGAGGCAGGTTTACAGACATTGTCTGTTAAGCGTGCATGGATACGGATTAGTCTCACAGTCAGTCTCCTTCGGTACCAAGTTCCTCACAGAATCGTCCAGAACATTGCGACCAATCCAGATCGATATCGCCTTTAGGTACGCCATTCCTTTTGCCCAAGAGCCACGGCAACAAATTGGTGAATCTGAGTACTCGCATCCTCAATAAAAACAATCAGGATCTTTTGAATCAATCAACAATTATCCCCCATATCTCCCATATGCGCAGATTCCTACAGTCTCGTTATCCAGTTTCCGTATCTGATCCACACTGAAATGATTCCAGTCTTTTGCTGCACAATAATCAATCAAGCTGCTATCGGTGGAACTTATGAATTGGTAATTCTTCCCGTTGTAATAATTGATTGAACTGACATATGACCAAGTTGTACTAAAAGCTGAGATATTGATATCCCCAGATGTAAATACTTTCTCATATACCTTGTCATATGGCGATGAGTCTTTTGCAATCATAATTTTTACGTGATCATTTCCTGGATATAATTCTTCTATTTTTTCATTAATTTCGTAGGAACGGATTCTATCGTTATAAATTGTCGTATAGTGATCACTTATAATAATCGCGTTCATTATAAGTAAATAGACAATCCATACAGTTCCGAAAATAATGATGCCATATTTCACGATTCGTATCATATCTCTATCGAAATAATTTACACTCATAACTAGTATGAGTCCAAACAACATTCCATAAGGGTACGTGGATCGAGGAACAAACCATATCGAGCTGCTATTCACTAACATTTGGGGTAAAACAGCAACTGCTGAACAAATTATTAATATTGATGATACAGAAATAACATACCAAGCTATTAAATTATATTTCCTCTTGTAAATAAGTCCGACAACCGAAATAGCAATAGTGGCAATAATTACGATTACTACAGCATGCCAATCAACGAGATTAAACATCTGAACCATGGAACGAAAACCATAATAAATTTTATTAAGTGATTCACGTAAATTGATTACTCCAGTAACACGATTATCATGTGGTTTAAATATAAAAACTGATATTTTAGCAATCATTAAACTAGTTAATGCACCAATACCATAAACAAACAAACACACAATAAACGCGAACACATTTTTCTTAAATTCAATAGATTTTTGACCATTTGGAACATATGCAAATAAAACGACAACAATTGAAACTACCGCGAACGCTCCAAGTCCTCCTTGATAGCAGCAGGCTGACAGTATCGACGATATCGCTGCAAAGGCGATATATCTCTTTCCTTTTCCGACAAGCATCCATCGTTGCATGAACCATGCCGCCAGAATGGCGAACGTGACGCTTGCAACCATAAATCCTTTCTCTAAAAAAAGGAAAAGCTCAATAATAAATGGGTTGATAATAGTTACAACAGTAATAATTACCCGTAGACACTTTGAACTGATGTAGTTAAGAAAAATATCATCAAGAGCAATTAACGCAATTGTTAAAGCAAGAATCGCAATTGTAAAACTGATGAAGCAAACGACTTTTACATTAACGTCAAGCAATTTGCAAATAGCCAAAAATACAGCAGAAATAGGACGTCCATTAGAAAGGTAGTGTGTTATTATTTTCTTTACTGTTATATAGACTTCGGCATATGTATCCGTTGCGTAGTCTGGGCGAATAAGCATGCCATAAAATGCCAGTGAGATAAGCAGATATACGATGGCAATGGTTCTTTTTCTCTGAACAATTGCTCGTAGGCGTTCCGTCATGTTTATGAGCCTTCCTCTTATTTCTTTGGTGATATATTAGGACACTGCTTATTTTTCAAGGTAGGTTTTGGCGAGGTATTTACCCGAGACAGTATCGTCCAGCATCTTGCAGCAGACGCTTATCAAGCAACCACACAATAAACTCATGTAGTACTTCCGCCCCCGTAATCCAATGATAACGCTCTCGTTTCGCTAAAAAATCAATCAATAAGTGCCTCGATGCAAACAACAGATTCAAATCAAATCGCTTGATGCGATTCAACCAATCTTGCCCGTTTCGATTCCGCATTTTCTCTCGACTGATAGGAGATGACGGAACAAAAAACAGGCCACGTCGCATCTACTCACGGTACGTCTTACGAGACGTCACCCATTGGCTCGTAAAGAAATCATCTTTACTCGCCCCCGTAATTATTTGCCTAGCGTTCCAACTGGAATCACATAGATACCATCATCTCGCTGATAGGCGTATTCACCTATGCCCACAAGAACAGCCATGAATTCTGGCTCCTTAGCGCGTACACTCGGATTCTTCATCAGCTTGTTCCTTAGACGCATAAGATTCACCGCCGCATCTGGCGCCTTGTCCTCACTTGCCTTGATTTCAATGGCGCCCCATCGCCCATCAGCAAGTTCAATAATGGCATTACATTCCAGTCCGGAATCATCGTGATAGTAGCGTACAGGTTCCATCCCTATATCGGGCAGTGCACGCGAATACACCAGCAAATCACGAATGCACATATTCTCGAACAAGAATCCAAAAGTCTGCCAGTCATTAATCAGTGCTGCAGGATTCAAGCCAAGTACCACAGCAGCAATAGATGGATCCGCAAAATAACGGCGAGCTTTTACTTGAAGCCGTTTCGGATCTCTAGCTGGAGGCACCCATCCTTTCACCGGATCAATAACAAACATGCCCTCAAACATCGCCACATACTCAGACACCGTACGCTCCGAAATGAAATCGTCGAGATTCCCCTCCATGCCATACATATCTTTTCGCAGCGTTTTCAATGTTACGGCTTGGCTAATATTGCGAGCCAAGGAATCGAGCAAACGTCGCGCCACTTCAGAATCTTTGCCCTGTGATGGAACACTGTTGGTCAGTGTAAGCCGGATATACTCTCGAATGAGGATTTGTGCATCAGAAACTGCCATATCCACAGCTTCCGGCCATCCTCCACGACACACGGCATCCAGCAGTGTTTGCGTGCCAATAGCGGACTTGGTACTTGAAAATTGATGCTCAAACAAGCCTGCAAGGCTCACCGCACCACTAGAAAGTCCCGACTCGAAAAGAGTCATGGGATTCATCCTAATTCGACCAATCCTCCCAGCTCCACTATGTTTGGGCACATCTTGTTTAGACGGTGTGGAAGAACCCGTCAAAATCCATTGACCCTTACGCGAAGGATCGTCATCCACAGCATGACGCACCTCATCCCAAATCGATGGAGCAAACTGCCACTCATCGACTACATGAGGTCGATCGCCTATAAGCATCAAAGATGGATCCGCTTTCGCCGCATTGAGATTATTACCTCTATCCACATAGGTGATGCTGGCAGCATGAGCACGAGCTGACCAAGTTTTTCCACACCATTTGGTGCCTGCAATTTCTACCGCGCCAAAGATTCGCAAATAACGATCAATTTGGGTGTCCACGATGCGCGGACGATATGAATCAGGGCTTACGGCATTAGCAATATCAGACACTTGATCCTCCCCCATCCAGTCGCTCTATCCAGCATAACAACGGAAATCCGAATTTCTCAACGACGAAAATCCGAACTTTACAACTACTATAATCCGAATTTCTCAACGACGAAAATCCGAATCCACCGCGAAAGAAGAGCCTCTTTTGATGAGTTTTGTGCCCTTTCCGCGCTTTTCATTTGACTCATTAGCCACTTTTAGAAGGCAACCGACAGCAAAACGGCGGAATTCCAAGGATTTCTCTTTTGCTTGTCATTTGCTTTTCTTTTGATTTTATAATCAAAAGAAAAGCAAAGCACCCCCATACACAAGCTCAAGCTGTTGAAATCTAAAATAATCTAAAAGGTTCTAAAAGAAAGCTGAGGCTATTCGTCGGTGCGGCCTTCTACTTGTGGGGTTTGGTAGATGTCGAGCGGAGTCTTCACACTGGGGGCTACTTCCACGTGAATCGTGGCCTCATAGGATTCGCCAGGGCTCAAAACCAGCTTCTTGACACCTACAGTCAAAGTATTATGCAAAGTCGCACCATCATAGCTGCTGCCATCCGTGGCTTTCCAATCTACCAAGCGACCGCCAGCTGGCGCATATACGAATATTGCAGTATCGATCTGGCCTGCCTGCAAATCATTCAAGAATGGCCCCACAATGTAATGCGGCAGCTGTCCAACCTCATCCTGCGTCAACATATTGGTGAGTTTAATTTTCACCGTATACTGGTTTGCACCATCAGGAGCAACCTTATCGAACTTCACATCTACGCTGCGTTTGAGATACCAGTCCATCTTGGCCTGAGAAAGATCAGAGAAGAACACTCCAACCTCAGGCGTAGAGGCATCAGTCTTCAACGCTCCGGAAATCGGCGTATTGACCAACAAATCCTGCTCATCCTCATGAGCGCTCCACACCTTCATATGGCCTTGAGCCACCGAAGTAGTCACCGCCTTCAAGAATGCCTTGCCATCGGAAGCATTGGCCATGATATGACTGAACGAAGCACCAGCGGCAGCAGCAAAATACGCATCCTGCTGGTCTTCAGGCTTGTCGATATACACCTGATTCAGCAAATACTGGGCAGCATTAGTGCCATCAAGCGTCACACCATCTTCCAGAGTGACTCCCCCGCTCACCTTCAACATGTTTTGCAGGAACACCGGGTCAATGGCAATTACTCCGTCCACATCCTGCCCGGCATACGATTTCCACATTGCTTTAGCGATTTCGCCAGTGCGCGGGAAGTCTGGAGTAAAGTTCACATCCACAGCCACGCGGCCAAGCTTGTCGGTAAACAGTGTGCGCTCTTCAGCAGTAAGATCCACTACAGGCTCATCGAAACGCGGAATATGCCCACCAGAAACGAATGGCTGCAGCTCCACGTTGCCGCCATTGATCGTCATCACGCCCCAAGACCCAGGCAAACCACCACCCGGGCGAATCTCCGAATTAGTTTGCGCCAAAATCAGATACGTGCGAGAAGAGCCATCATTGGCCAGCATCTTCGGAGCCACTTGCACTGCCACATTCGCATCATGCACCATGCCGGAAAGCTCATGCATATAATTTTTTGCTTTTTCCATGGCATCAGCAATCTGTGCAATATGCGGTTCAGGAGCTCCAATCAACTCCTTATTGGCCGCATCAACAGCAGTATCAGCATGCTGCATCGGTTCCGCATACTGAGTAAGGCCAGAAACATCAACCTTGCCATTATTCACCGAGATACCGCTCATATTCAACGCAGCCGACGCCTGCTTCAATGAAGGCAACGCCTGTGAAGCAATATTCTCCATAGCAGTGACCGCAGTGCGCACAGCACTAATATCGTCACCGTAATACGGAACGCGAGAAGCAACCTTCCACAGCACAGAACTTGTCTGATCATAGGCAGCATGGGTATGAGTGGTGAACTGGTTCATTGAAGAATTCAACGCATCAGTATCGCCATCGCTCAACGACTCCTGCATGCTGGAAGCCACAGCAACAGCCTGCTGAACCTCGCTCTTGACCTTCATGGCCGACCAGCCAAACCAAGCAGCCAAGCCAGCTAGGAATAGCACAACAATTCCAAGCGCAATCAACGCGCGACGGATCCTGCGACGCCTACGAATCTTGCGAATATGCCGAGCACTCATACGCCTGCGTCTACGAGAATGATGCTCCGGCTGATCCTGCTCCGCTCCTTCAGACCCCACGGATTCAGCAGAAGAATCATCATTAGCCGTCATATACGCTAATTCAGGCGGCCTAGGAGGTTCAGGCGGCTCATTGAGTTTTTCAGCATCACTCGGCATTTCTGCCATATCTCATTCCTTGCAGCGTCGAACAAATCTGCATGCGCATTCTCGCACTGTTCAGTCAAAATCAGCACAAGAATGCGCTTTATTAGTACACTATCAGTGATCAGTAAGCGCCCTTGTGACTCAGCACAGCGCCAACCGTGCGGAACATCAGCACAATGTCTCCCAGCACAGACCAATTCTGCACATAAGCCACATCCAGTGCTTCACTCTCTTCCGCAGAAAGATCAGAACGGCCGGAAACCTGCCACGGGCCAGTAATACCAGGCTTTACCAGCATACGAGTGGCATACAGCTTGTTATATCGCGCATATTCCTCAGGCAGCGGCGGCCGCGGACCCACCACAGACATATCACCCATAAACACATTCAAGAACTGCGGCAGCTCGTCGATAGAGAAGCGACGAATAAAACGACCGACCTTAGTAATACGCGGATCATCCTTCATCTTGAAAATGAAACGATCAGTCTGGCCAGTTTCCTCAGCAAGCTTCTTTTTCAGCTCATCGGCATTAGTCACCATGGAGCGGAATTTAAACATCTCAAATGTTTTACCACGCAAGCCAACACGAATCTGCTTATAGAACACCGGACCACCATCGGTCAGCTTAATCGCAATAGCAACCGGAATAGTGATAATCAGCGACAGCACAATAGCCAGCGTGGAAATACCCAAATCAAGTATGCGCTTCACCATGCGACGGCTCGGCGAATACTGAGCGAGACGCTGCGTAATAATCGTAGTGCCCTGAATCGAACGCACCGACAGCTCATGGTTGGAAGTATCAGCTGCAGAAGCAACCATGGCAATCTCAAGGCCGAGAGATTCCATACGCACAGAGAAAATGTTGTAATTATCGGAATAACGATGCAGCTCATCCGTCACCATAACGGTTTGCGCATCCATGCCAACAATCTTTTCCGCAAGCTCACGGTCGGCATATTCCAACACCGGCAGCGAAGTCCCCCAGTTCAAGGCAATATCCCGCTGCATTTGATCAATGTCATAATCCGGCTCAATGGTATCAGTCTCATGATTAATACGAATCGGGCACACTGCCACAGGCCGATAATTAAGCTGCTCACACTTGCTCAAAAACTTCAGCGTGCGGCCAATACCAGACGGCGACCCCACCAGTACCGTGCCATAGGCATACTCGCCCTTACGACGACTGCGCGTAATAAACAAACGCGTAAATACTCGCTCAACAGTAGTCAACACCCAGCCGCCAAGCACCATGAGACTCAGCGAGGTTATCGTCAAATCAAACTTGAAGAAGTAATCAAAAGCGCACTGAATAACCCAGCACATAATGACGCTCTTAAACAAGAGTGCATTCAGCTGGTACCCATCACCCATAACATGACGGTGATAAACACCCATAGCATGCAGCGAATAAATCCAAAATATCGCAGCAACAATAAGGTACACCGTTGAATTCATAGTGAAATTGAAACTAGCGGAATAGAACGGCGAAGCTTCATTGCGCAAATTCAGCACAGTAGCCCCAGCCACAACGAACATCGCTGCATCAATAAGCATCAACGCCAGGTTCACAAAGAAACGCCAATACAATACGCGAGACAGCTGCTCTTGACGTTGATCAGCCAATTGAGCAGTCCGCGCCTCTTGCGTGTTTTGTCCACTCAAAGAATGCGACATACGTTCTGCTGACGCCATTACGGACATCCTCTTCTTCACTACTTGCTCTCTGTCTGCGGCCCCTGCTTTCTCGAAACTCATACACGCCTCAACCGGCTGTTCTCATTCGCATTTCGAGTCACGTTCCAGAAAACGGGCCTATTACAGCATCCTACAAAGAACGGGGCACAAATAGGGGGTTTAATGTTGCTTTTCGGGGTGATTTAGGCGAATAAACGCTTTACCAAACCTTTATTGGGCCTGCATTAATCAGCATGTGACCCCATTTGCATACAGGGGTGGAAGATACGCCCTTTGATTCGGTGCACGAGGGGATGGCTTTGCAGTGTGGTGAGCTTCAACAAGACAGACCACCCTGAGGCGTAGTGTATATTCGTGCTTTCCAAGGGGCTGCCCGGCCAAGCACAGAAGCATATGGCGGCACACAGCGTATCGGCAACGGTCAGCAGATAGGCTCTGCAACAGTTGTTTGCTATTTGGGTTGGACCAGGCAAAGTCTCCAATCCCATCGCATATAGCCAGTCAGCTTTTCCGGCCGAGCGCAGAAGTGGAGTTTGTGTGGCTGGAGAGAGCAGAATCAAGAATCGTACAATCGAACTGCAGCGAGTACTGAGCCAAGAGGAATCCTATGTGGACGGCAAACTGAGCCGAGCCGCATTCGTTTCCATCGCCATTCTTACATTCATCACATTCGTTGGTAATTTCACCCAGTTGCAGCTGAGCTCGGCACTGCCGATCATCGTTTCCGAATTCGGCATTTCCGTAACCACCGGCCAATGGCTCACCTCCGTATTCCAGTTGGTGATGGGCGTTATGGTGCCGCTCACCGCGTTCCTGACCCGTCGCTTCTCCACACGACAAATCGTGATCTGCTCAATGGCGGTGTTCACACTTGGCTCAGTAATGGCATGGCTCGGGCCGAACTTCATATGGGTGTTGCTCGGCCGCGTGCTGGAGGCGGCGGGCACGGGCGTGATGTGGCCAGTGCTGCAGATCACCGTGTTCTCCATCTACCCCCTGTCTCGACGCGGATTCGCAATGGGTACCGTAGGCATGGCCATGAGTGTGGCTCCGGCCATCGGACCGACGCTGGGCGGCTGGCAGACCGACGCCAACGGCTGGCGATCCATCTTCCTGACCATGACGATTATCGGCGTGCTCTCATTGCTCGCCGCCATGTTCTGGCTGCATAACTTCGGCTCACACGACCCATCCGCACGCGCTGACTTCTTCTCAGTGTCGTTGTCCGTAATTGGTTTTGGCGGGCTGATGTTCGGCTTCACCAACTCGGAGACCTACGGGTTTGCGGCTCCTGCGGTATGGGGGCCAATGATTGTTGGCCTGGTGGGCATCGTGTGGTTCGTGCTGCGGAACCTGCGTCACGGACGACGCTATAGTGAGGCCAAGGCTTCGGGCGTCGAGCCGCTCCCCCAGCCGGCGCTGCTCGACTTGCGAGTGCTGAAGAACCGATCCTTCACCGTGGGTACCATCACCGCTTCATTGGCGTTCTTTGCCTTTAGCTCGATTCTGGTGATCATGCCGCTTTATATTCAGACCGACCGTGGTTTTTCAGCCACGATGAGCGGCCTGATCATGCTGCCAGGCGCCATCGGTCAATGCGTTTCCCAGTTCTTTGGCGGGCGTGCAATGGACCGCTTCGGGGCGCGGCCTGTGGCGTTGTTCGGTTCCATCGTGCTTACCGTGGGCACCATCGGCATGTCTTTGGTGTCTATGGATACGTGGATTTGGTGGGTGTCCATCTGCCAGTTCGTGCGCCAGATCGGTATGGGATTCCTGCTCATGCCCATCACCACATGGTCCTTGAACTGCCTGAACGGGCCGGATGAGGTTTCGGCCGGCTCCTCGGTGACCAACACCGCGCGTCAGATTGCTGGTGCCGTGGGTGCGCCGGTGCTTGTGATCCTGATGGAGACGTTTGCCGCATGGCAGCACAGTAACGGGGCTTCCGCAGTTGCCGCTTCCATTTTCGGCATTCAATGGGCGCTGCGTATCTCCGCAGGCATCTGCTTTGTGATGGTGCTCATGGTGGCATTCGGGGTGCGCGGAGATGGTGCCGGCCACATGCGCGATGCCGTGTCCCTGCGCGTGCTGCGCCAACGGTTGAAGCGCGCGTAGTAGGAACTTCCTGAGCTAGGGTGTCCTTTCCCGATTCGCCGAGTGCCAGCGTTTGAAGCGTGCGTCGGGCCGCTAACTGACGTTAAGCGTCGGATAGTTGCCGCCCTGTCCATCCCCCAGTCCAGCAACTATCCGACTGACTGTAGGTTTTTAAACAAGCACTGTAGGTTTCCGAACACTGACTGTCGGGTTTTTAACGTTGACTGTAGGTTTTTGAACAAATTTCGTTGGAAATCCTACAGTCAATGTCCAAAATCCTACAGTCAACATACACACGGTATTAAAAAGTGTTGGAAATCCTACAGTCAGCGTTCAAAAACCTACAGTCAATTGCCGTCGGAAACAACCGACCGTAGTCAACTACGGTGAGTATAGGATTCGGCACCCTTATCTCGTACAAACTCTCGCAGATATCAACCAATCAACCCATCACAAGTAGCAGACGGTCAGATCGTTGCCGACAAACTCCCAACCCAGATGTCGCAAGTGGCAACTGGCCGCATCTCGCCGCCGAACATACATAGTCACCGAATCCACGGAGCAGTAGGCTCACCAATTGGTACTCCCGCTGCAGCCAAAGCCTTTTTCATTGGCAATCGATGATACGCATCTTCGAAAAACCAGCGCACAGTACGACTAACGCCAAGCTCAGTAAGCACGTTTTGTCTGCTGCGTTCGCGTTTAACTATGCCACCGACATTCTGGCCGTTAGTCATCGACGGATCCACATACTTCCTTTGCCCATCGAACTCGCCAGCAATCATTGTCCCATCAGGCAATCTCCATAAATAATCAACTCGATACACAGTATTTGGATTATTCGTATCAACGAACTCAACCTGCTGCTCCGGTAGCATCACGCCGTCTTCTGCCATAGTTCCATAGCAAAATGACTCGCCACCATTCTCACTAAGCCCATTGGCAAAAGTTGCGAGCGCACGAGCTTGATACTGGTTTCGGCAACGATGCTTCTCATTGCAATATGCGACTAAGTCTTCACGAGCAATGATCCGCTGCCGTATGGCGGAGTCATAAAACGACAGCGCGATTCGAGGTTCATAGATACGACCGCAATCAAATAGCGTACGTTGAATAGTCGTGACCTTGACTCCGCCAACGTATAGAGCTTGTTCGATTTCATGCTGCGGTACATAAAATCTGCGTACCTGACTGCAATACTCATTAGTCGGCGTTCCACTACTGGCCGCTATCATGATTCGGTTATCTTGAGCATGCAAATAAAACGAATGGTCTAATCCCCATGCACAGGCCGCTGAAATGCCAGCAAAGACCATATCCGGATGTCCTACCGACAACGTGCGCATAATATGCAGCATCTGATCTGGTGGACTGAGGCTATTCCAATATCCGCGATCCATGTACATGTTGGGGTATGGGCAAATGATTTCCCCTTTTGCCCGTAACCGCCTCAGCAGCATGTACTCTGCGTCTTCAGATGCTCGCATGCACCGCTTAGCTCGTTTTGCGGCATCTAATTTATTCATCACTGTTGTATATGTATCCATATATCAACGCTAGGAACCGGCAATAGTATTCAGCAAGCTCAACCGACAATTGTGGATACTATGACGGGGTAAAAACTCTTGTGGATAATTTCGAGTTATCCACAATAAATATTGTGGTAGTTAATCTTTGGCGGGAACTTTTAGACGAGGCGGCCAAACGGTTGTTTCCTAGTGGCCTAGTGGCCTAAAGGTCTAAAGATCTAAATAGATCAGTGTCTTATTGGCCTTAGTGGCCTTGTGACCCAGCGTCCAGTGCCTTAATAACCCTACAACTGGCTAAAACCACTACTGGACTGTAGGTTTTTCTACGTTGACTGTAGGACTTTGAACAATCACTGTAGGTTTTTTGACACTGACTGTAGGATTTCCAACGAAATTCGTTCAGAAACCTACAGTCAGTGTTCAGAGTCCTACAGTCAATGTTCAAAAACCTACAGTCAGTGTTGGAAATCCTACAGTCAAATAGTTTTTCAGTCGGACAGTACCGCCAATTCGGCCAAATTGGCTGGGGCAGACAGGTTAGCCAGGTCAGACAGGCTAGCTGGGGCAGACAGGCTAGCTGGGGCAGACAAGCTAGCCGGGTCAGACAAGCTAGCCGGGTCAGACAAGCTAGCCGGGTCAGACAAGCTAGCCGGGTCATACAGGCCAGCTGGGACAGACAGGCTAGCCGGGTCATACAGATTATCCGGGTCGGGCAACTCAGGCAGGCCAAACAAATCAGCCGAGTCGGCTAATTAATTGTTGGCCAGATGAGTCGGTTTGACCGAGGAGAAATCCTCAACCGCGAGGGACGAGGAACGTGCTCATGCCTTGCCGAGGAGGGTGAGGACTATGAGGAGCACGTTCAACGCAATAATCAGCACGGCCACGGCAATGAAGATGGCGTGCTTGATTGGGCCGTCCACCCATTTGCCCATGAGCTGCTTGTCATGCGTGTAGCGCATCAGCGGAATAATGGCGAACGGAATACCCACGGAAAGAATCACCTGGCCAATCACCAACGCTTCGGTGGGGTTCGGCGCAAACCACAGCACAATCAGTCCCGGTACCAAAGTCACCACACGGCAAGCCCACATTGGAGCCTTGATGCGCAGCAATCCATGCATAATCTCGGAGCCGGCATACGTGCCCACCGAGGTGGAGCTCAGCGAAGAAGCCAACAACCCGATGGAGAAAATCGTGCCGATCACCGGGCCGAGCACGGCCACAATCGCATGCTGGGCACCTTCAATCGAATCGGTGCCCTTCATGCCATACAGAGAGTTGGCGGCCAAAATCAGCAGGCTCAGATTCACGGTGCCGGCAAGTAGCAACGCCCAGAACACGTCAACCTTGGAGCCGTCGAGCAAACGCTTGATGGACGGTTTCTCCTGCCCGCCCGCGTAATGATCGTTCACCAGCGTGGAATGCAAGTAAATCGCGTGCGGCATCACAGTGGCACCCAGCATGGAGGATGCCATCAACACGGAATCCGTGGTGGTGAAGTGCGGAATCAGACCAGACGCCACATCGGCTGGGTTCGGCGGCGCAATAAACAGGCCGGCGATGAAGCCGAACGTAATCACCAGCAGTAGGGCGATGACCATTTTCTCAAACAGGCGATGGGTTTTGCCACCCTCAAACAACAGCAGCACGGTGGAAACCGCGCCAATCACCACGCCGCCCACGAACAGCGGCAGACCGAACAGCAGGTTCAATGCGATGGCACCGCCGATAAGCTCAGCCAAATCGGTGGCGATGGCGATGACCTCAGCTTGCATGAAGAACATGAACCGGCCTGCATCATGCATGCGTTCGCCCAGCAGTTCCGGCAAAGATTTGCCGGTCACAATGCCCAGCTTGGCGGATTGGTATTGAATCAGCACGCTCATAGCGTTGGCGAGCACCAGCACCCAGACCAGCAGGTAGCCGTAGCGCGCGCCGGACGTGATGTTGGCGGCCACGTTACCTGGATCCACGTAAGCCACCGCGGCCACAAATGCCGGGCCCAGAATGCCGGCGAGCGCATGTCCGTGGTGGGCCGCCGACTTGCCACCGCGTTCTTGTGCACGGGCAGCTGCGCGCTCTTTGTCGATTTCGGTGTCGCCGCGTTCAATGCTGGCTGCGGTTTCGGCATCCACAATGTTGAGTTCGGGATGTTTGGCGGTGAGTCGCTCCTGCTCAGGGTGGAGGGTGCGGCGTTTATCAATGGTATGCATGCGGCCATAGCCGCGGCCGTGTGTGCTGCCGTTGGCAATGGTGGGATCGTTGGTTCGTGGCGTGTGCTGATCGTTGACGCTCATGTGTTCGTTCATGCCTCTCTCATGTACCGGCCCCTGTTATAGCGTCACCATGTTTCTGAGTCAATACGCCGGAACAATCGATGATTATTCTCGATGATTATTCAATGACTATTCATCAGCCGGGACCGCCTGCCCAGGGCAGGTGTGGAGCACGGCGAGCATCGCATCTTTTTCCTGCGTGGTCACGGTGAGCTTGTATTTGTCTTTGACGCCGATTTGGCGAGCCACGTAATCACAGCGGTAATCGGCATTGGTGGGCAGCCAGTAGGCGGCGGAGGCTGAGCCTTTCTCCTGATTGGCGGGGCCATCCACGGCGAGTAGATTGTAGGGGTCATTGCCGAATTGGTGGCGTTCGGCGGTGGACCAGTCGCGTGCACCGGATTGCCACGCGTTCTCGAGGGCCACTACGTGGTCGATCTGTACTTTGGCGCTGGTGGTTCGGCCACGCACGAAGTGGATGGTCTGGCCGGTGTATGGGTCCTGCAAGGTGCCGGATGCCACTTGGCAGGAGCCGGCGTATTTGTATTGCACGTCGGTCAGATCGCGGGCGAGCACGTCTTCGCGGGCGTCGCATCCGTTGCCGTCGGTGTCGGTTTCGCGGAAGCCGAAGGAGTCGCGGTCGTAGCCGGATGAGCTTTGGTTATCGTCCACGGTGAGCTGGTTCAGAGTGTCCGCAGCCGAACCGGTGGCAGTGTAGTTGCCGGTGATTTTGGCCGCAGTGGGACTCACTTCCGGCAGCAGTAATCCTGCCGTAACACCGACGATGGCGGCAATCACGAGCAGAATCAGGATGCGTTCCAAGGGGTTCGATGCGTTGAATCCGCGGCGGAAATGCGCGGAACGTGCACGAGAGCGGCGTGGCATAAATCAGGCGTAGGTGAAGGTGGCGGGGTCGTGGCCGGCGCGGGTCGGGCCGTCCAGAGCGTCGATGGCCGCATGCTCCTCGGCTGTCAGTGCAAAGCCGAACAAATCCAGGTTCTCCTTCTGACGCTCAGCATGCACGGACTTCGGAATAATGATTGTGCCGTTTTCGATATGCCAGCGCAGAATCACCTGAGCCGGGCTCACCTGATGCACTTCGGCAATACGCTCAATCGTACCGTTGCCAGCATTGAGATCAGCACCGCGAGCCATCGGCGAGTAGGCTTCCACAGCAATGCCGTGCTCCTTGCAGTAGGCCACCACTTCGCGCTGCTGCCAAGTGGGGTGCAGCTCGATCTGGTTCACGGCAGGCCAGGAACCGGTTTCATCATAGAGTCGCTTCAAATCGGCGGGCATGAAGTTGCACACGCCCAGCGTGCGGGCACGGCCTTCCTCGCGCAGCTTCACGAACGCCTTCCAGGTGTCGGCGCTGCGCCAATCGAACGGGGTTGGCCAGTGAATCATGTACATGTCCACATAGTCGAGCTGCAGCTTGTTCAGGGAATCATCGAACGCCTTGAGCGCGGAATCATAGCCCTGCTGGGAGTCGCGCAACTTGGTGGTGACCCACAGAGTCTCACGAGCAGCACCCTTGTTGTAGCCGGTGGCGGCGAGCGCACGGCCCACACCCGCTTCATTGTTGTAACCTGCCGCTCCATCGATATGGCGGTAGCCGGCGGCGAGCGCGGATTCGACCACCGGGGTCACGCCATCGTCGTCGATGCGCAGCACGCCGAGGCCTACCTGCGGAATCGAATGTCCGTCTTTCAACGCGATGTCTGGTACGTTGGCGGGATTGATGTGCCCATTGGTCATGACGATGCTCCTTGATTGCGGCTAACTACACGCCACTGTACACGGCTTCCCCGCCTGCCGAGAAGAGTTCAACGGTTCTTCCAGCTTTTCCGGCTCGTATCACAAGAGCGAAGCACCACCACCGGCAATCCACGATCAGCTGAACTACGTAGTCAATGGAGGCATGTTTCATCCTGCGCCATATCAACCACCGCACTGCACTTGACTAAGCTCAAATAATTATCAATTTTTATGATATTTCCAAGCCGAAACTACGTGCTGCGGCTACTATTATCTGAGTCCCCCCACGTTGTATTGAGAGGAAGAGCACATGGCGGGTCTATTTCAGGATGCCACTAAACAGACCAACCCTCTGGGAACAGCCATTCGCACGCAAGGTTCCGGTAAATACACCTTCGGCTTGGCTCTGAGCGCTGGTCTCGCTGGTCTTCTGTACGGCTATGACACTGTGTCTATTTCCGGCGCCATTGAATTCCTTCGCATCCGTTACGGACTCAGTACCGTCATGCAAGGATTCGTTATCTCCTCAATCATGATTGGCGCCATAGTGGGCGCTGCGGCGTCAGGCTTCCTTTCCGACAAATTCGGCAGACGACGCATTCTTATCATCGGCGGACTGTTCTTCTTCGTTGCCGCCATTTGGAGCTCACTCACGGTGGGCCCCATCGATCTGATTGCGTCTCGCGTCATCGGCGGCTACGGCATTGGCCTTACCGCGGCACTAGCGGTCACGTATATTACGGAGTCGGCACCTACTCATATTCGAGGCTTGCTCTCGTTCTCTTACCAAATGCTCGCTGTCTGCGGCGTATTCCTTACCAATGTAATCAACTACATCATCGCCTCGTATGGCACGGATTTTTGGGATGTGACTACCGGCTGGCGTTGGATGCTGGGCTTGGGCGCCATTCCAGCCGCCGCTTTTCTGCTCGCTATGCTGCGCGCCCCGGAAAGCCCACGATTCCTGATTCAGGTAGGTAAAACCGATGAAGGCTTCACCGTGCTCGAGCATATTCTCGGCACCGAGCGGGCACGTCTGCGCGTGGATGACATCAACGCTTCGGTGCGCTTGGAAAACGAGATGTCCAACGAATTCCATGATCTTTTCCGCCCGGGCTTGCGCAAGGCATTGGGCATCGGCATTTTCCTGGCCGTGTTCAACCAGCTGGTCGGCATGAACGCTATTTCCTATTACGGCCCGGTAATGTTCGCGGATTTGGGCTTCGGCGGTGATAAGGAATTCCTGACGGCCGCTTGCGTTGGCGGTGTGGAACTGGTCTCCACGGTTGTGGGATTGTATTTGATTGACACGTTCGGCCGTAAGCGTCTTATGGAGGTCGGCGCCGGCATGATGTGCGCGTTCGCATTATGTATCGCGATTTCCTATGCTATCGGCAGCCCGCTGTTAACGCTCATATTCGTGATGGCGTTCACCGTGTCTTTCGCTTTCTCGATGGGACCGATTCCGTGGATTGTAATTCCCGAACTGTTTCCCACGTATTTGCGCGGGCGTGCAACCGGCTTGTGCGTGATGTGCCTGCTGTCCGCCAATTGGCTGATCGCACAGTTCTCGCCGATGATGATTGACGGCTGGGGTGGCGGCATCTCCTTCGCGATTTTCAGCATTCTGAATCTCATTTGCCTGCTTGGCATTATCACGCTCGTACCGGAGACTATGGGCCGCACGTTGGAGGAAATCGACCATTTGTGGCAGCCAAAAACCGAGATGGCGGCCGCAAAGTATGCGCTAAGTTCCGCTGATGCGAATATTCGCCATGCTGAGGCGACACTGCGACGCGTGGAAAACGAGCGATTGCAGGCATTGGGCATTATGGCTTCTGCTGAACGAGCGCGCGTTACCGCACAGCAAAAAGTGTTCGCATTGGAAGCCCAGCAACGCGCTGCGGCAGTACGCCGCGAAACCGCGCAGCATGATGCGGCGGAACAGCTAAGAGCTGAGCAATTGCGTCACACGCTGGATCAGAACGTGACTCGCGCGCATGGCAATACGTTTGCAGCCGCTCATTCCGCTATCGTCTCGGCCGCGGTCACAACCATCAATCATCCAGTTGATTATGCTGCCGGCAACGCCAATGCCATTGCCGCAGAGAATCATGCCATCGTTGATGAATCAATCAATATTGATGATGCGACTGCGTTCGCCGCTGCACATGCTGCAGCAAACGCAAGTACGATGACTCAGCCGGTTCCTATGCCGCTGCCTGATCAGGGCACAGTGCCCGAGCCTCCGAAGGTTGTGAATGCAGGCGATTCAGTCTCAGCTACTAGCGGCAATGTTTCGATTTCCGCATTGGAAAGAGCTCATGACAACGAGCTTGCACAAGGCGTGATTCTGTCTGATCCCACGTCTCCGGCCTATGATGCAGCCGAAGACGCACGCGAAACTAAGGCGATCAATCGGGCGCTTGACTCACTGGATGCGCTGATCAAGGCTTAATTCAGCGCTTAGAGACTGAGAGTCGCGTCCGCAATACGCATGGCGGATTCTCGATGAGAGACAAGTACCACGGCCGTATTCCGGCTTACAGCAGCTTCCTGAATCGATCGCAGAATTATCGCCTCGTTCAACGCGTCAAGACGGCTGGTGGGCTCATCAAAGAGGATGAGATCAGCATTGCGAAGGAATACGCGAGCCAATCCGATGCGCTGGCGTTCGCCTTCCGAAAGGCGATCGCCAAGCTCGCCCACTTCGGTATCGAGACCATTCGGCAAGGAATCAATCAGTTCCAATACCGAGGCTTTGGCGAGCGCGTCTCGCAGATGAGCGTCAGAAACCGCATCGATTTCTGATTCCGGCAATGCGATCAGCAGATTATCGCGAATCGTACCGTCGAACAGATGTGTATCCTGACTCATCATGGTTTGCACATGACGACGGTAATGGGCGTTGATTTCAGGCAGCGGTGTGCTGGAGAACAGGACCTGGCCGGATTGCGGATCCCAGTAGCGCATCAGCAGTTTCAGCATGGTGGATTTGCCGCGGCCGGACGGTCCTTGCACGCCGAGAATGCCGTGGCGTGGAATATCAAGGCTAAAGTCCTTCAAAATTGGCAGTGCCGTGGCCGATTGTTCGGTACCAGCATTGGGGTAGGTGAAGGTGACACGGTTGAGCTGCATGCCCTCGTATTGAGGAGCGGCGGTACCGGTTTCGGTAACGGCCGGGGATTCGTCCATGATGCCGAAGAGTCGGCGAGCTGCAGCGAACGTCTGGGTGAGGTTTGCCGGCAACGCGCTCAATGCCAGAGTGGGACCGAACGAGCTGGTGAACAGCACAAAGGCAGTGACCAATGCTGGAATGCTGATGGGTTCGGCCGTGGCAAGCTTAAGCACTATGGCAATGGCCGCAGTATTGAGCAGGAAGACCAGCAGGCCTCCAATGCCGGCAAAACGACCATTGACTCGGCTGAGTTTGGCATGTTCACGCCAGAGCGCACGAGTGCGATCTTCTATAGCGCGGGCTCGATCTTCACCACGGCCGAAGCGGATGATTTCATCGATGCCGCGCATATCGTCGAGCATCACATCATCGAGCTGGCCTGCGGCTCCACGGATGGCCGGGCCAAGATTGTGCACACCGGTGGCGAAGAATTTTGGAATGATTACACCGATAACCAGATGCGCGATAATCAGCACAAGTGCCATATACGGGTTCAAGGTTGCGGCGATAATCGCATACACGATGGTGGTGGTTACGGCGATGGCTACCGGGCTGATGGTGTGCGCGAAGAAGATTTCCAGCAGTTCCACATCAGTGGTGAGCATTGCGATGAGATTGCCCTTGCCTTTGCCGGTGAGCTTGGCCGGAGCCAGGCGGCGAAGAGCTGCGAACGCTTTGGAGCGGAAGAGCGCGAGCAAGTGGAAAGCCACATTATGGTTGAGATATTGCTCGACGTATCGAGTGATGCCTCTGAGAAGCGCGCAAATGATCATGCCGATGATGGCAGGAGCTGCTCCCATGCCCCACACCGGATGGCCGGCAATAGCGAATGCCGCCACAATGCCGAATACCGGGAGGAATGTTGCGGCCAAGTGGCCGATGGAGCCGGAGATGGTGGCGGCAACCATCAGGCGGGTTAGCGGTGCGGCCACGTTGAGCAAGCGCTTGACTGTTTGGAATGTGGTGAGCGAGACGGTGTGCGCTGCGGGTTGTGCATCCTTATCGTGGGAAGTCTCTTCCCCACCCGGTCTGTGACCGGGAGCCCCCTCATCAGAGACTGTCGTATGCGCGTCGGCGAAGTGTTCAATGTTGGCTTGGGTGGTGAAGAGTTCAGCGTAGCGACCGTTCGCAGCCATAAGCGAAGCATGGGTGCCGGTTTCCACGGCATGAGCATGGTCAAACACCACAATCTGATCGGCATGCTCGGCATTAGCCATGCGATGCGTAATCATAATGACTGTTTTGCCGCGAGATTCCGCCAATTCGCGAATAGTGGCGAGAATCAACTCCTCAGATTCCACATCCACACTGCTGGTGGCTTCATCGAATACAAACACCGGTGAATCATGCAGCAACGCGCGAGCAATGGCGATACGCTGGCGCTGGCCGCCAGACAGGTTGGCAGCATCCGGCTCAATCACCATGTCAAGACCATTCGGCTGACTGCGCACAAAGTCAGCAATGCGAGCCTGCCCGAGAGCTTGCCACAGTCGGTTATTCACCGCAAAATCGGAACGTTCTGCATTATCAGGCAGTGCCATCATCAGATTGTCGCGTAACGTACCTGCGAACAGATGGCTACTGGCGCCAATCAACGTAACATTGCGCGCAAGCGTTTCACCGGTGAGTTCACGGGCTTCGCAGCCACTGAGTGTCAGCGAACCTTGGTATCTGGTCAATGTGCCGGCAAGCAATGCTGCGGCAGTGGATTTGCCGGAACCAGAGACGCCCACAACGGCAGTGAGCTTGCCGGGATATGCGATAAAGGACACGTCAGTAAGCGCCGGAATTGCGCGTTCGCTGTGCTGCTTTGCGGCATTCTGCGCCGCAGATGCTGAATCATACGAATAACTGACATGATTGAACGCCACGGTAATGCCGTCAACCGCTGATGCAGCCGGCAGTACAGCGGTACCATGTGCCGGTTCAGGAGCATCAAGCAGTGCGAAAATGCGCTTGGTGGAGGTCATACCATTCATGGCCACATGGAAGAACGAGCCGAGCTGGCGCATCGGGATAAAGAATTCGGCGGATAGCAGCACAATGAACAGCAGACCGGTCAAGGTCAGAGGGAATCCGATGCCGAAGGGCAGTAGGTACTGCAAACCATAGGCAACATACTTCAACGGATTGGGCAGTTCGCTGGCAAGGAATGCCATCGACAAGCCGGAATCAAATACGCGGGCATGTGCATAGCGCCAAAGCGCCACGCCAATGCCGGCCGCTGCACCGCCATAAGCCACCACGTCCATAGCGGTCAAGGAGCGCAACTGGATTTGCAACACACGCATGGTCATTACACGGAAGTTTTCGGCCTTCTTATCCATTTCAGCCGCGGCACGGTCGTCCGTGTCGAAGTTCTTCAGGGTTTCAAGGCCTTGAAGATTGTCGAGGAAAGCCGCACCCATGTCAGTGTAGCGACCCCAGTATTTCTTGAAGGCGCGGGCGGCGGTCATCGAAACCATGCCGGTCACGATGATGATCAGAGGCGCGCAGAGCAGCATCGTCAACGCGGAGGACATATCAATCGGAGCAATCGCCACGAACAGGGTAAGCGGTGCGAGAATCGCATAAAACAGTTGCGGCAGGAACAGTTCGAAGAAACTTTGAATCTGCTCCACGCCCTCGCCAGCGGACTGCACCACATCCGAGGTTTTGACCCGGCTGGCATAGGAGGGTCCAAGCGCCAGCATCTTACGGTACAGTTTGGAGCGCAAGGCCAGTTTCACGCGTTCGGCGGCTTCAGTGCCGAGTCGCGTGGCGTGCGTGGTAGTGGTGTATCGCACTGCGGCGCATAGGAGCGCGAGCAATACGTAAAACATGATGTCGCCGGCCATTGGAAGCACGCTGCTACCGGCTACTTCTTGCAGCGGCGTGGGGCACGGCCACGCGTCAGGTGATGTGTCATCACATTGGTAAAGCGGCGGATCGACCGCCGTCAGCGCATTGCTCAGCAGCATGACCAACGAGAGTACGAAGCCGATATTGGCGAGTAATCCTACCCACATCAAAGCCACTTTGCCGGCCACGAGCTTTCCAAGCCCCGGCGTCAGTTGAAATAGTCGCTTATCGAACATGCTTCCCCTCAATGTGCGTCACCAGTCTTTTTCACCGTAATGGAAAAGCCCTGCACACGCCAGCCTTGCCCGTAGCGAAATAGGTCACACCGATTGGGGCGTGATGCTGACGCTGCGGGCTGCGGCAAGAAGATCTTGCGCGTATTGAGGGCCTGGATCGGCGAAAAACTCTTCTGTTGATTTGTGGACTACGCTTGTGCCGCCGCGCATGACCATAATGCCATCGCATAGTGCGTTGGCCACGCCTAAATCATGGGTGATGAGCATGAGACTCAAGCCTTGGGTTTGGCGCAACGCTGCCAGCAGGTCCAAAATCTCGTGCTGTACGGAGACGTCCAAGGCACTGGTGGGTTCGTCGGCAATCAGCACGTCCGGATTCACGGCGAGTGCGCGGGCGATGGCGATACGCTGGCGTTGACCGCCCGAGAAGGCTTGTGGGCGGCGGGAAAGGATGTCGGCATCTAACAGCCCGACCATGTTCAGCAGCTTGAGGCATCGCTGGGTAATAGCTGCGCGGGAAGGCCTCACTCCACTGGCTCCAAATGTGCGATGCAGCAGCATGCCTTCGGAAAGAATGCGATAGATACTGTGACTCGGATTCAGTGAGGAATCGGGATTCTGGAACACCATTTGAATACGACGGTGTTGCTCGCGTGTGCGATGAATCGGTGCCAGCGGCTCCCCATCAAGCAGCACTTGACCTGTTGCCGGCGCGATCAACCCGGCTGCCACGCGTGCGAGCGTGGATTTGCCCGCGCCGGACTCCCCCACGATGCCAATGGCTTCACCCCTCGGCAGGCTCAGCGATACATGATCTACTGCGGTGAAATCGCCATATTCCACCGTGATATCGCGCAGTTCGAACAATGCTGGTGATATATGTTGTGTCATCGATCTTGCGCTCCCGGAATCGGTAGAATCGCGCTGACCAAGCGCTTCGTGTATTCCTGCTGCGGATTATTGAGGATATCCTCGGTTGCCCCGGCTTCCACAATGCGCCCATGCTGCATCACGACGAGTCGGTCGCATAGATGAGCGGCGACGCCAAGATTATGGGTGACGAACAGCATGGCAAGGCCGAGGCGCTGCCGCAAATTGGCAAGTAGGTCGAGTATTTGCAACTGGACTGTAACATCCAATGCGGTGGTTGGCTCGTCACAGAGCAGGATGTCTGGTTTGGTGGCGAGCGCGAGCGCGATGCCGACGCGCTGGCACTGGCCTCCGGAAAGCTGCCCTGGGTAACGGTCGGCAGTGCGCAAGGATTCCGGTAGACCAAGGCTGATTAAGAGATCGGCAGCTTGGGTTTTTGCTTCTCGTCGATTGAGGTGCTGGTTGTATCGCAGCACTTCGGCCACTTGCTTGACCACTCCGGTTAGTGGGTCGAGCGAGGACACCGGGTCCTGGAAAATCATGGCGAGGCGCTTCTGCTCGGCTACGGTAATCGATTCCATATCCGTAATGGCTACGCCTTCGGGCAGCAGTCCCATAATCGCGCGCAAAGTGAGGCTTTTGCCGGATCCTGATTCGCCGACCAGTCCCACGGTTTCACCGGGATTCACGTCAAAGGAGATGCCATTGACGAGCGCACGGCCACCGGACGAAGCATGAATATGGAGATTATTGACCTGAATAATCGGGGCGATATTGGAGTTGGCTGCGCTCATGCCTGCCGCCTTGCATCGTTGAGTCCGTCGCCGATCAAGGCCAGCGCGATGCCGACCAGCACCACCGCGCAACCCGGCAGAGTGGACACCCACCAGCGGGTGGAGAGGAAGGATTGGCCGTCTGCAATCATCGTGCCCCAATCCGGAGTTGGCGGAGTGACGCCGAGGCCCAGATAGCCGAGCGTTACGATGGCCACGAGCAGTGCCACCATGTCGCTGACCAGCACAATCACCGCTTGCGAAAGTACATTCGGCAACATCTGATGGACCAGAATCGAAGCATCGGAGAATCCCATCACGCGAGCGCTTTCCACCCATTCCGCGCCGGCCAGTGAAGCTGTGGCACCTTTGACCGTGCGCGCGAAAATAATCCAGCCCATGATGAGGAAGGTGAGGAAAATACCGGTAATGCCGGTACCGGTGACGAATGCCACCACTGCCACCAGCAGGTAGAACGGGAAGGCAATCAGCGCATCGGACAGCAAAGTGATGACGCGGTTCGGCCAGCCGCCATAATAGCCAGCGATCAGGCCGGCAGCCGTGCCGATAATGAATGGCAGCAGTTCCACACCAACCATCAATGCCAAGTCGACTCGGCCCGCAGCTGCCACACGTACCAACAAATCACGGCCAAGCTGATCGGTACCGAACGGATGCGTGAATGACGGCGGCTGCAACATGGAAGAGATATCTTCCGCAGTGGGGTCGTATGGAGAAACCAGCGGAATAATCAGCACCGCCAGCACGATGGCGATAAGTAACGCAACGCCGGCAACTAGCGTGCGGGGCAAGCGGTCATGCGATAGCTTCATGTCACTCCCCCAGCCATCGTCTGCTCAGCCCCACCGCGCACACGGTAGTCAATAAGTCCGCCGAGTATTTCGACAATCACGGAAATCAGCACCACACCAAGCGCACAGTAAATAGCAATGGCTTGAATCAGTGGAAAATCACGGGCGGTAATGGCGCTGAACAAGAGCGAACCCACGCCTTTCAAACCGAATACTTGTTCAACCACCAATGTGCCGCCAACAAGGAACGAGATTTTCATACCGTAGAGTTGCAGTGCCGGCAGCAGCGCATTGCGGAGCACATGCCGATGAATCACGCGCTCAGGTAGGTGAGCCGCGCGCAGGGTCACCACAAAATCAGATTGCAGCACATCCAAAATCCGCGTACGCAATGAGCGCACGATAAACGGGGTTTGCGCGAGTGCGATGGTCAACGATGGCAAAGCCATTGAATACAGCATGCCATCAATGCCGGGTTGTGTGCCGCCGACAGGGAAGATTTTCAGCGTTACCGCGAAGAGCAGCACGAACACCAATCCCACCCAGAATTCCGGCATACCGAGGGTGATGGTAGGCACAATGCGCACCAGTTGGTCAACCCAGCTGCCTTTGTGAAGGGCCGCGGTCATGGCGAGCGGCAGTGAAATCGCCACAACCAGTACTGCGGAGCAGCAAATCAGCCATAAGGAGACCGGAAGACGGTCGAGTACGAGCGCCCGCGAGGACACGTTGTAGGCGATGGATTGGCCGGTGTCGCCGGTGGTGAGCAGTGTGCCGACGAATGATGTGAACTGCTTGCCAATGGACTGGTCGAGGCCGAGGCGATGATGCATATCCGCGATTTGTTCAGGGCGGGCTTTGAGCCCAAGCACCATTTGCGCGGGGTCGCCAGGCACGAGGCGCACAATCAGGAATACGCCGATAGTGACCAAAACCAGTACAAGGAGCATATGAACGACAATGCCGCCCAGCCATTTGGCTAAGGCGGCAGGTCGTGATGTGGTCATAGTGGTTATTGTACGGCTAGCAATCAGCCGATCTTGACGTCCTGGAAGCGCACAGAGTTGTTCGGCAGCACCTCGAGACCGGCCACGTTCTTACGCACGGCCTTGACGATCTGCGGAGAGTACAGCGGAATGTACGGCACTTCGTCAGCCAGGGTCTGCTGAATCTTCTCGTAGAGGGCGGCGCGCTCGTCACCGTCCGGGGTCACCTGGGCCTTCTTAAGCTCTTCAGTGACTTCAGGGTTGGAGTAGCTGGTCCAGTAGGACTTGCTGAAGCCGTCAGGGTCGGCCTGGAAGTCGATAATCGAGTCGGCATCCGGGTAGTCGGCCTGTGCGGAGTTGATCATGATCTGGTAGTCGAATGCCTTGAAGCGGGAGCGGAAGGTGGCGATATCCACGGATTCGATCTCGAGCTTCACGCCAATCTTGGCGGCAGCGGACTGCAGCAGCTGAGCGGCCTGAGAGTAAGCGTTGTTGCCGGAAGCGAGCAGGATCTTGGCGTCGAAGCCGCTCGGGTACTTGGACTGGGCGAGCTCTTCCTTGGCCTTGGCGAGATCGTTGTCCACTGGCTTGATGGAATCCTGGGTGCTGTATTCGATGGCCTTCGGTAGCACGGTCTTGGCGGTGTCGGCGTGGCCGAAGGAGACGGCCTTGGTTACATCGGAACGGTTCAGGGCGTAGGCCAGTGCGCGGCGAACGTGCACGTCGGAGAAGTGCTCGTCGGCGGTGTTGAAGAAGAAGGTGTGGGTCACCCAGCTGCCGGCGGTTTCCACCTTGGTATCGTTGCCGTTCTCCAGTTCGTCAAGGTTCTCGAGAGCCGGGTCTTCGATGCCGTCCACCTGGCCGGTCTTGAGCTGGTTCACGGCCTGAGTGCCGTCTTCCACGAGCTTGTAGACGAGCTTGGTGATGCCCGGCTTGCCCTTCTGCCAGTAGTTCTCGTTCTTGGTGAAGGTCAGGTCGCCGGACTTATCCCACTTAGAGACCACGAACGGGCCGGTGCCCACCGGGTTGGCGAAGAAGTCGTCTTCGGACTTGCCGCCGAAGTCCTTAGGCACAATGCCGTTGGAGAAGTTGGCAAGCTCGGCGAGCAGCGGGGTGTACGGGCTGTTGAGCTTGATTTCCACGGTCTTCTCGTCGGGAGCGGTGACGGATGCGATGTCCGCGGTGAGCGGCAGGGCGGCATCCTTCTCGGCCTGATGCTGTTCGATGGAGAAGACGGCGTCTTCAGCGGTGACGTTCTTGCCGTTGGAGAACTTCAGGCCGTCACGCAGGGTGAAGGTGTAGGTCAGGCCGTCGTCCGAAATCTGGTGAGACTTGGCCAGCCAGTCGATGATCTTACCGTTCTTATCAAAGCTGACGAGCGGTTCGAAAATCTTATCGATGGCGAACGCATTGTTGGAGGTGATTTCAGTCCACAGGTTGAGCGAGGTCACGGCTGCAGAACGGGCATATGTGAACGTGGTCTGATCGCCGGAAACGCTGGTACCGGCCGTGGTTGAGCCGCCAGTTTGGGAGCATGCGGCGAGGGAAAGCGCAAGCACGGCGGCGGTTGCGGCCGTCAGCGCCGTACGAATGGCACGGAAAGTGCGAGTGTTCTTCATCTGAGTATTCCTCTTGTTCCTCTTCTTTATCCTCTTTTAATGCAAGAGCGCAGTCCATCCTAGAATGGGCTGCGCTCTGCCGCAATCGCTGTCTTATTGCAGCGTTATTTGCATTGGTTACTGCGCGTTATTAGCGAGTTATGAGGTGCCAATAAATTGGCCTAGTTGCTTACCCCTCAGTCAGCTTCGCTGACAGCTCCCCTGGCAAGGGGAGCCGTAAAAAAAGACATCAGCGAGCTTTTTGTGCATTGACTAGTGCTTCGGCTGCGGCCTTGGTAGCGATAGCACGCTCCTTGGCACGGCGAGCGCGGGCCAGCTCGGCCTCGGCAGCCTTAATGTCGGCTTCGGCCTGCTTCAAATCAGCAGTAGCGCGAACCACTTCAAGTTGAGCATTGGACTGCTCACCCTTCGGCTTCCACAGCTCGGCGATCTCTTCCAGCGTCTTGTCCTTGGTTTCCGGCACGAAGGTGATCACACCGAGGAAGCAGATGAGGTTGGTGCATGCGAACACCAGGAAGGTGCCCATGCCGCCAATAGAGCTAATCATCATCGGGGTGAACTGGCCGATAGCCCAGTTGGTGCCCCACAGGAACACGGTGCAGATACCGGTGGCGCGGCCACGCAGGTAGGTCGGGAAGAGTTCCGGAATCATAATCCACGGAATCGGGCCCATGGAGAAGGCGAAGCAGGAGGTGAAGCACATCACGAAGATGAGCATCAGCAGCTGATAGTTGTTGGCGTAGGAGAAGGAAATGCCCAGCGCGAACAGCACCATCAGGCCGGAGCCCACGGCCATCAGCTTCTTACGGCCGGCGGAATCGATCAGGTACATACCCACCACGGTGAACACCAGCTCGATGCCACCCACCAGGGAGGAGGCCAGAAACTCGGTGTTGCCGCCGAAGCCCATGTGGGAGAACATTACCGGGCCATAGTAGGAAATAGCGTTCATGCCGATGGCCTGGTTGAAGATGGCCAGGAAGATGCCGATGAGCAGAGCCTTGCGCAAGCCCGGCTTGAACAGGTCGGAGAACTGAGCGTTGGCTTCCTGCTCAGCCTTGATTTGCATTTGGATTTCTTCCACATCGCGGCGGGCCTTGTCCGAACCGTTGATGCGTTCGAGAACCTTATAGCCTTCCTCAACGCGGCCGGCCTGCACGAGGAAGCGCGGGGATTCCGGCGAGAACCAGAGTGCCACGACGAAGATGGCAGCAGGGATTGCGCCGATGCCAAGCATCCAGCGCCAGCCGATGTTGATGCCCCAGTTGTGATCACCAGAGGATGCGATGAAGTAGTTGATGACGTTGGTCAGGAAGATGCCGGAGATGGTCAGCAACTGGTAGGCGGAAGTCAGGGCGCCACGAATGTTGGTCGGTGCGGACTCGGTGATGTAGGTCACGGCGAGTGCTGCAGCCAAGCCGATGCCCACGCCACCGATGATGCGGGCCAGAATCAGCGTGAACGGGCTGAACGTGAAGGCGCTCCACAGAGCAGCCACGAAGAAGAACGCTCCGCCGAACATGAGAATCTTGCGGCGGCCGTATTTATCAGACAGGAAGCCGGAGAAACCTGCACCAATCACACCACCGATCATGATGGAGCTGATGACGAGGCCCTGCAGTGCCGGGCTCAACGAATACTTGTTCTGCAGGAAATCGATGGCACCGGAGATGGACACGGTGTCGTAACCATAGAGCAGACCGGCAAGGCCGGCGCTCAATGCAAGGCCTACGATGTAGCGGCCTGATCCGCGACGCTGATGTTCGTCGTCTTCTGAAACCGGCTGGATTGGCGCGGTTGCTGATGCTGCTTGACTCACTGCAGTACCCTCTGTTTCTTATTTCTTTCGCTCTCTTATGGCCGCAATCGATGACTGTTTGCGCTAACAGCACTTGCGACCAAAGGAAAATGGTAATGCTTGTTTACCTTGAAATATGCGGAAAAGGCCCCTCTGGAGCAAATCGTTGTAAAACCGTTATCGATACGTTGCCAAACTGTTATCAAACCAGCGCAGCAGCAGTGCCGATTCACCGCCAAGCCGCTGCCAACTGCCGCAGAACAGCCGCCAATCTGCAGTCAGAATGTTGTCAAACCGTCAATTTTCAAGCACTTGTAGGCAATCCACAAAAGCACTGTCACGACTTTTTCGCCCTGCACAACGCGCATCATGCTACGCACGCGTAACCTCAGCTAACAGAATGGCCGGAATCGTCAATCGCGGCCAGCAGCACGAAGGAATAGACAGGCACCTATGCTCACCGAATACACCACTCCAGGATCATCCATCGAATTACGCGATGATCAGACCATCTACTCGCTGCTTACCAACCGTATTCTGCGCACTGGCGAAGATACGGTTATCGCAGCCAAGAAGCTCGGCCCGGGCCGTTGGCAGAACGTGACCACCGGCGAATTCCAGAAAAGCGTCATTTCCGCTGCCAAGGGCCTGATCGCTCTGGGCATCGGCAAGGGCGATGCGGTCACCATCTTCTCCTCCACCCGCCTCGAATGGGGCATTTTGGACTTCGCGCTGGCGGCAGTCGGCGCCGTGAGCGTGCCGATTTACGACACTGATTCCGCTTCCCAGGCACAGCGCATCATGAACGATTCCTCCGTCAAGCTGGCTGTGGCGGATAACCGCGAGCGCTTCGACCGTCTCGACTCTGTCAAAGACCACTGCCCCACGCTGCGCCAGATTCTGATGTTCGACGGCAACGCGCTTGGTGCTCTGGAAGGCTTGGGCGTTACCGTATCCGATGAAGAGTTCGACGAGCGCGTGGCTTCAGTGCACGTCGATGATTTGGCCACGATTGTGTACACGTCTGGCTCCACCGGCAACCCCAAGGGTGCCGAGCTGACGCATAAGAACTTTGTTTCCATTACTATTGCCGCATCTGAAGCATTGCATGAGATGATTCTTGACGATCATCCGCGTCTGCTGCTGTTCCTGCCGCTCGCCCACTGCTTCGCACGCTTCATCCAGTATGCGTCCATCGCCTCCGATGATGGCGTGGTCGGCTACTTGCCGGATACCAAGTCCCTGCTTCCGGACCTGCGTTCCTTCGAACCGACCTACCTGCTGGGTGTGCCGCGTGTGTTCGAGAAGGTGTATAACGCTGCCTCCCGTAAGGCCGGCACCGGCTGGAAGGGCCGCCTGTTCCTGAAAGCTGCCGAAGCTGCTCGCGTGTGGAGCCGCAAGGAGCAAGCCGGCGAGAAGCATACACTGGCCGAAATCGCTGATCACGCTAAGTATGAGACGCTAGTGTACCGCACGGTTCGCGGCGCTTTGGGACCGAAGATCAAGTACGTGGCTTGCGGCGGCGCTCCGCTGTCTCTGGATTTGGCTCACTTCTACAATGGCATTGGCCTGCCGATGATTCAGGGTTATGGCATGACCGAAACCGCTGCCCCATTTGCCGCCACTCGTGTGACCGACAATGTGATCGGTACGGTTGGCCAACCGGCTCCGGGCTCTTCCGTGCGTATTTCCGATGAAGGCGAGCTGCAGGTCAAGGGCCCGAACGTGTTCCGCGGCTACCATAATCTGCCGGAGAAGACCGCCGAAGCGTTCACTGCTGACGGCTGGCTGCGAACCGGCGATTTGGCTGAAATCGATGATGAGGGCCGCATCACTATCACCGGCCGTATCAAGGACATCATCATCACCGCTGGCGGTAAGAACGTCTCCCCCATTCCGCTGGAGGAGGAGATTGCCAAGTGCCCGATTGTGGAGCATTGCGTGGTGGTGGGCGACCGTCGCCCGTTCATTGGCGCTCTGGTGACTTTGGATCCTGAATCGTTGGCCGCATGGCTGCCCGCTCATGGCCTGTCCGTGGATACTCCGGTGGATCGTTTGGCTACGAACGCGGCTGTGCGCGAAGAGATTCAACAGTATGTGGATAAGGCAAATGCGACGGTGTCTCGCGCGGAATCCGTGCGTAAGTTCGCTGTGCTGGACACGCAGTTCACACAGGAAAACAAGTGCCTGACGCCGTCCCTCAAGGTGGTGCGCCCGGCTGTGAACCGTGTGTTCGCTGACGTCATCGACCGCGAAATCTACAACGGCAAGCACTGACTTCATCTCGTTCAATAATGTGGGGTGGTTCCGGTTCCTTTTCACCGGAACCACCCCAATTTCGTCTGCGCCGGCGTGGCCTTCACCCGCCTCCGCCCGCCTCCGTCACTCGCTCAGCGAGTACAGCACCTCGTCGTATCCGATGATGACGGTGTCGGCCGAATCCGGGTCGGACGGGATGGCGGGCTGGTGTTTGAGCACGTATTCGACCCCGCCGCCCACAGCCCCGCCGTTGGCGGAGATGGCGCGCGAGAAGCGTTTGTCCGACGTGACGATCTCGCCGCCCCGCCACCACCATTCGCGAATCTGCCCTTTGCCGTCATGGTGGATGGTGGCCGGCTCGACGCTCGAATCCTTCTCGGCCCAGTCGGCGTCGGCATTCGGGTCGAACCAGAGGATGCGCACCGAGACGCCACCCGACGCGCTTGATTCCTGAGAGCCGGCATCCGTGGTGATGCTGTAAGGACCCGTACCACGCACCACCAGCCGCAATACGGACTCCCGGCCGGCGCGCACGTCGCCCAGGAACGCGTCGATGCGCTTGGTATCCGGGTTCTGGTACCACGGGTAGTCCTCGCCGGTGGAGTATCCGCGGTATCCACTCACGGCCTCGCCACCGTATACGTAACCGAGATTTTCCAGTTGGGATTCGCTGATGTTCGGGTCGAGCGCCACCAGTTCGTCGGTGATTTTCTGCGCGGTGACACGCGTGGAGCGCTGCCAGACGAACGCACCGGTCACGATCACCGCGAACGCCAGGAATGCCGCCAGCAGCCACCACCACAACGGCCGTGCGGGGCGGGTGCCGGTTTCGCTTGTCAGCGTATGCTCTCGTGGACCCTGCTGCGGCCGTCCGTCCTGCGGCACGGCCGTATGGTTGCGCAATGCCCGCATTGCCTTGTTCATCGTGGGCCTCCTTGCTTTCAGTCCGTTCGTTGGTGACGATTTCAGACTATGGCCGCTCCCCTGCCTTAGGATAGCCGGTGACATGCGGCGCATGACATGGATTACCGGTCAGCATGTCGTCTTCCTAGACTTGTATGGCATGGAGAATGATTCGACCCGGCATGGCGCCATCGCCATCGCGCTGGTGGACAACGATGCCATGGCACTGATGGCGTTGCGCTCGCTGCTGGACCGGGCGGGGTTCACGGTGATATGGGCCGCACAGCTGGGCGCCGCCGCAATCCAGCGATGCATACGTGAGCAGGACCGCCCGGACGTGCTGCTGGTGGACATGGCGCTGACCGACATGACCGGCGTCGACGTGTGCCGGGCCGTGCGCAGATGGGCGCCGCATCTGCCGCTGCTGGGCATGACCGCCTACGAGCCGGCCGTGTACGCCGGTGCCGCGCTCGCGGCCGGAGCCGCCGCGGTCATCAGCAAGGACGACATCGCCGCGATTGCACGGTGCATACGTAAGCTTGCCGGGCAGTGCTCGCCGGCACATCCCGGCAGCGAGCAATCAGCCGCCCGGTCGTTCCTGGCACCATCGCAATCAACCAATACCGTCAGCGCAACCGAACCGGCGCTTCCACCGGACGCCGCCGAGCCTGCGCGATCGTTCGCACTGTCCGCGCAGCAATCGGCCATTATGCGATTGTATGCGGATGGGCAATCGACCGAGCAGATTGCGGCAAAGCTCGGCATCTCCAAGGGCACCATCTTCTCGCAGGTCGCACGGGTTCGGGAGAAGCTGCACGCGCGCGACCGTGACGAAGCGGTCGCCCTGTGCCGCCGCTACCTAAGGATGTGATCATGCGCGTTGACGACAAGCGTCTGCTCTGGGACGCGCGCACCCGCATACTGCTGGCGTGCGCGGCGATCCCGGCGATCATCGAAACCGCCTATCTGCATACGATCGGCGACGCCAACGATGTCACGCTGCTGTTCGCCTTACTGGCGACGGTCGGCAGTCTGCTGATGGCTTTGCTGCCGCGCATCGGCGGATGGGCGATCGTGGCGTTGTGGGCGGCGCGTTGCATCGTGCCGGCGGCCACGCCGTTTTCCCTGCTGTTCTGCCTATTGATGGCAGTGACGATCATGGCGTATCTGGACATCAGTATGGCGGTGTTCGCGGCGGTGGTGGCCGAGGCGGTCACCGCGACCCGTATCTGGCTGTATCCGTGGGATTCGTCGGTGGTGGCCATCGTATGCGCCACGGCGGCGTTCCTGATGGTGGCGTTGTGGCTCGGCTCGATGATGGGTTGGCGCGAACGGCAGGAAATCGAGGCACGGGAGCGCGCCGAGCTGCTGCATCGTCTCGCCGATCAGGAGCTTGCCACGCAGCTGCATCATTCCGTGGCCAATGACCTGACCACGATACTTCTGCTGGCCCGGCAATTGCGGTCGGGGGCGAACGGCGGCAGCCAGTCAACGCCAGGTGACGCCGACTCAAATGGGGCTTTGGATGCGAACGGTTGCGACACCGTGGCGCTTATCGAGCGGACCGCAACCGAATCGCTTGCCAAGGTACGCACTTTGATTGCGGGATTGGATGGCCGGGATGGCGGCGCATCGCCCAAAGCCTCGGAAATCGCGGCGGACCGTGATGGCATAGGCGATGATCGGATGCAACCAATCGAATCGGCCTGCGCACGACTTGCGCAGTTCATCGAGCCAGACGCATCGTCGGCGGGACCGCTGACAACGATATCGGACGACGAACTGCGAGCCATCGCACAATCCTATGACGAACGGCTGCATGCGAACAGGCTCACCGGCGAGATCCTGACCACCGGAGAGACAACGTATGCATGCACGGACGAGCGGAAGGCGGCGTTGCTGGATATCCTGCATGAGGTCGTCGGCAACATCATGAAGTATGCAGACCCGGACGCCGGCTACTGCGTCGTCGTTGCCCTCGCACCGGGACTGGCGACATTGTCCGCGTCGAACGGCATACCGCGGGCCGTGCGGAACCATGGCCATGTCGCCGGTACGTCGGGCGGCGAATCCGGAGACCATGCCGTCGCATGTGGTACGGATGGAGTATCGGCGGGCGTCGTGCGAATGGATGCCCCATCGGATGTTGCACCGTCGGACTTCGTCCTCAGCAGCGGCACCGGTCTCGATCGTTGCCGGCAGACCGCCGAAGCCCTTGGCGGTGAATTCACGCTCTCCCCCAACTCCTCCACCTGGACCGTTCTCCTCAAACTGCCGTTGGTCTGACGGTTATAACGGTCCAGTACAGTGGCGGCAAATAGGTGCTGGTTGGGGCTTGTGCCCCGCCGAAGCAATGCGAACGTATGACTATAAGGAGGCGGTTATGGGCGTTGGCCGTCCGATGGTTGCGGTGACTCCGTTGATGGATTATGGGCGGGATAGTTTGTGGATGTTGCCCGGATATATGGACGCGGTGATGCGGGCCGGCGGCACACCGGTAATGCTGCCGCTGACTGATAATACCGATGCGGTGGCGCAATGCGCCGAACAGTTTGACGCGTTCCTGTTCACGGGCGGGCCGGATGTGGGGCCAAAAGTCGGATTTGATGCCAGCCATATGGCGGGCTTAGATGCCAAGGATGGCATTTCGGCCGATATCGGCTGTAGGGAAGCTGGCGCTGCGGATGCTGCGGACGCTGCTGACATTGCGAACTCCTCAGCCAGAGGCCGCAGCGAAGTACTCTCCCCTGAACGTGACCGCATGGAGTCGCTATTGCTTCCAGCTGCGATGGCACTCGATAAACCAATTCTCGGCATCTGCCGCGGTATTCAGTTCATCAACAAGTATTTGGGCGGAACACTTTGGCAAGATCTGCCCAGCGAGCATCCAAGCGCGGTGGAGCACCACATGAATCCGCCGTACGACACTTTCGGGCATAGCGTTTCCTTGATTCCGGGCACCCCTCTGGCTTCTTTATTTGCGGGGCAATCCGAGATTGCAGTGAATAGTTACCATCACCAAGCGGTTCGTGAAGCGGCACCTGGCCTTAATGTTATGGCCGTTGCGCCCGATGGAGTAATTGAGGCGTTATACAGGCCCGCGAGCCGGTTCCTGTGGGCGGTGCAGTGGCATCCTGAATTTTTGTACAAGGTTGATGCGCGATCACAGGCAATTTTTAATGCGTTTGTTAAGAGTTGCCACCGTTGAACGGCAACTGCAACGCAGAAGACACACGTTTAAGCAGTGATATTGCAAAAGGTTGCGCAGCTCCGCGTCTCATCTTGCGGTATATTGCGGCGTTTTGCGTCTCGGTAGTTACATCAATCGATTGATTCTTCCACCGAGACAAATTTCGTTGTCCCGGTAGCTCTTTTTCGTTATTTTTGAGCTACCGGGACAGATTCTTCCCGAAGTCTCAATCATCGCAAAACAAAAAATGGCGGAATTATGCGGTTTTACGCGGTACAAGTTGTATGTGTAACCCTATTACAGGGCGATTCTCTGCCACGGTTCCCGAAAAATGGCTGAAATGCGCTACCGGGACACTCAGATTTGTCCCGATAATCGCATCAATCGATTGATTTGGCTACCGGGACAAAATGTGTATGGAAAAATGGGCAAGACGTTCGAAAGATGGAGGGGAAGCGCAGAAGAATACACACAATAATGCGCAAAACCAAACGAAAAAGGGCCGCTTACGGTTTCCCGAAGCGGCCCTTGGGCAGTTCTCAAGTTAAGAATCAGTGACGGCCTGCCGGCGCTGATTGATGCGTGTGCCCTCTAGGCGTACCGAGGGAAGGCGTACGAAGGTACGTCGACCGAGGAACAACGACGAGGACACTCCATCAATCAGTGACGGTTGTCGAGGCGGTGATACATCTCGGACAGCTGCAGTTCCTTCTCGAACTGGCGAGCGGTGGTCTTGTCGTCGATGACGGCGAGCTCAACGCCGGCGATGCGAGCGAAGTCTTCCCAAGCCTCGCGACCAACGGAGGTGGTCATGCAGGTGTGGTGAGAGCCGCCAGCGGTGATCCAGCACTGAACAGCGGTCTTCAGATCCGGCTGCGGCTTCCAGACGGCGCGAGCGCACGGCAGTTCCTTGAGGGAGCCCTGCGGTTCGACAACGTCGACGACGTCCATGAGCAGGCGGAAGCGTTCGCGCTCGTCGGCCATGGAGACCACGACTGCATCCTTCTTCGGAGCGCCGGAGAAGACCAAGCGGACCGGGTCGGCCTTGCCACCGATGCCCAGCGGGTGAATCTCCAGCTTCGGCTTGGCGATGGTGCCAATGGCCGGGGAGACCTCGAGCATGTGGGAGCCCATGTCGAGCTCGTTGCCCTCGGTGAAGTTGTAGGAGTAGTCCTCCATGAGGGAGGCGCCACCTTCAAGGCCGTAGCCCATCACGGCACCGATGCGGACCAGCACAGCAGTCTTCCAGTCGCCTTCAGCGGAGAAGCCCCAGCCGTACTCGGACGGGAAGCGCTGCGGGCCAACGCCCGGCAGCTGCGGCAGAGCGCCAAGGTCTTCGAAGTTGTCGACGCCGGCGGTGCAGCCGTTGGCGCGCATCATGTTGACCATAGCAGCCTCTTCCTTGGCTGCGATGAACAGGGAGTCGTACTTGGCGTCCAGCAGAGCTGGGTCAACGTCGTACTTGGCCTTGTAATCTTCGATGATTTCCTTGACCTGATCGTCCTTGACGGCGTCGTATGCGGCGACGAGCTCGTTGACGGCCCAGGTGTTGATGGAAGCGCCGAACACGCGCTCGGCTTCGGTCTTGTCGCCTTCGGTGACGGCAACGTTACGCATGTTGTCGCCCCAGCGCATGACCTTCATGTTGTTGGAAGCATCCCAGCCGGCGCAAGCGCGAGCCCAGGTGCCGACCTTCTCGGCGACTTCCGGATCGGTGTAGTGGCCGACGACGATCTTGCGCGGAATGCCAAGGCGGGAGACGATGTAACCGAACTCACGGTCGCCGTGGGCGGCCTGGTTCAGGTTCATGAAGTCCATGTCGATGGTCTCCCACGGAATCTCCTTGTGGTGCTGAGTGGCCAGCTGCAGCAGCGGCTTGGTCAGCACTTCGAGGCCACGGATCCACATCTTGGCCGGGGAGAAGGTGTGGCACCAGGTGATGACACCGATAACGGCCGGGTTAGCGGAGGCTTCAACCATGAACTGCTTGACGCCATCGGAGGACTTCAGGGTCGGCTTGAGAACGATCTTGGCCGGGATCTTGCCGGTCTTGTTCAGGTAGTCGACCATTTCAGCGGAGTGCTCAGCGACCTGACGCAGAGCTTCCTCGCCGTACAGGTCCTGAGAACCAACGCCGAACCAGATTTCCTTGCCCTCAAAGGGGTTTTCCATTGCCATAATGGCTCCTTTTATTTACTTCGTTGTGTGGAGTTGTAAAGATTGAGTTCCTTGCGGAACCGTTGTTTTTTTCTTCTCTCCCCCACCCGGCTTCGCCGGGAGCCCCCTCGTCAGAGGGGGCCAGGGAAAGCGGAGTCAGCGGTTTTCTGCTTCTCTCCCTCAGTCTGCCTTCGGCAGCCAGCTCCCTCATCAGAGGGAGCCAGGGAAAGTAGCATCAGTGCGGAGCACTGAGTTAGCGGGTGTGGATGCAAGGCGCACCGAGGGAAGGCGCACGAAGGTACGTCGACCGAGGAGCAACGCCGCAGACACGCCCGATAACTCAGTGCTGGCCGTAGACGTTCTGGTAGCGGTCGTTGAGCTTATCGATATCGGCCTGGTCGATCTCGATGATGTCGCCGAGCTGCTTGGCGGCCCACATCGTGTGAGCAACCTCCTCGGTCATCGCGGCGGCCTTCACCGCACCCTCGGCATCCTTGCCGATCGTGAACGGACCATGGTTCTGCATCAGCACGGCCGGCGACTTCGGATACTTCTTCAGGGTTTCGACAACACCCTTGCCGATGGCCTCGGAGCCGATCAGACGGAACGGGCCAACCGGCACCGGGCCGCCGAACTCGTCGCCCATCATGGTCAGGCCGCAAGGAATGTTCTGACCAGTAGCAGCCCAGGCGGTAGCGTACGTGGAGTGGGTGTGCACAACACCGTAGACGTCAGGCATGTTGCGGTAGATGTACGCGTGGGAGGCGGTGTCGGAGGACGGGGCCTCGGTGCCGTCGACCACGTTGCCATCCAGGTCCACCACGACCATCGAGTTCGGCGTCAGGTTCTCGTAGCGCACGCCTGACGGCTTGATGACGAACAGGTCCGCGGTATGCAGGCGCTGGGACACGTTGCCAGCCGTCCACACGACCAGGTTCCACTTGATCAGCTGCTGGTGCAGGGTGGAGACGACCTCACGAACCTGCTTGACCTCGGCACGAACCTCGGGGCCGTAATCAGCCAAAGTAGCCATTGTTGGATTTCCTTTCCACTAGATCGGATAACGATTGTTGAAATTTTGGGATATGGACGGCCTTGCGGCCGGCTGTGTTTCCGCTTCTCTCCCCCAGTCAGCCTCCGGCTGACAGCCCCCTCGTCAGAGGGGGCCAGCTCGACTGTCGTCTCGCACATTGCCTACAAACAACCCACCGGGTTGTTTGCTTAACGGCAATGTCCTGTCAGAGGGGGCCAGAGAAAAGGAGAATTACTTGTCTTCGAGGTTGATGGACTCGATGGCGGTGTGCTCGATCGGCAGGCCCTTGGAGAAGCGTGCGAAGAAGTCTTCGAAGCCGATTACGTCGGAGGCCACCGGGGTTTCGGTAACGGACTGGGCATCCTTGAAGACGCAACCATCCAGGTAATCAGCCAGGTTGGAGTGGTCTTCGTTGGTGTTCCACAGGTAGTTGGCGAGCACTGCCATGCCCCATGCGCCACCTTCGGCGGCGGTGGACATGACCTTGATCGGGGTGTTGAAGGCGGCGGCCAGAATCTTCTGGGCGACCTTCGGGGTGGTGAAGATGCCACCGTGGCCCACGAGAGAATCGATCTGCACGTGCTCCTGCTTGGTCATCACATCCATACCGATCTTGACCGGGGAGAATGCGGAAAACAGCTGGGCACGCATGAAGTTGCCGAGAGTCATGTGAGCTTCAGGGCTGCGGGCGAACAGCGGACGGCCTTCCGGCAGACCTGCCAGGAATTCGCCGGAGCGGAACGGGTAGTTCAGGAGGCCACCGCAGTTGGCGTCCACATCGTCGGCGATAGCAGCGCGGAACAGGGTACCGTACAGGGTGCCTGCGTCAACCGGCTGACCAATAGCCTTGGCGAACTCACCGAACAAACCAACCCAAGCGTTCAGGTCGGAGGTGAAGTTGTTGGCGTGGCTCATACCAGCCAGATCGCCGGCCGGAGTGGTGACCAGGTCGACTTCCGGGTGCAGAGCCTTGAGCTTGTGCTCAAGCACCACCATGGCGAAGATAGAGGTTCCAGCGGAAACGTTACCAGTGCGCACGCGCACGGAGTTGGTGGCCACCATACCGGTGCCAGCGTCACCTTCCGGAGGAGCGAGCACAATGCCAGGCTTCAGCGTGCCGGACGGGTCGAGCAGCTTGGCGCCTTCCTCGGTCAGCTCACCAGCCGGAGTGCCGGCGACGAGCGGAGTCGGCAGCAGGTTCTCCAGCTTCCACGGCTGTGCGGCAACCTCAGGCAGAGCGTCGAACTTCTCGATGAATTCGGTTTCGTACGTGTGGGTGGTCGGATCGATCGGGAACATACCGGAGGCATCGCCAACGCCGAGCACCTTCTTGCCGGTGAGCTTCCAGTGCACATAACCGGCCAGAGTGGTGAAGTATGCAACCTTGGAGACGTGCTCTTCCTTGTTGAGCACAGCCTGGTACAGGTGGGCGATGGACCAGCGCTCAGGAATGTTGTACTGGAACAGTTCGGAGAGCTTCT
Organism: Bifidobacterium sp. LH_416; assembly: GCF_056357055.1. Lineage (NCBI taxonomy): Bacteria > Bacillati > Actinomycetota > Actinomycetes > Bifidobacteriales > Bifidobacteriaceae > Bifidobacterium > Bifidobacterium sp. LH_416. Next base: position 125,496 of record NZ_JBKEVJ010000005.1, read on the forward strand.
GGTGAGCTTCGGAAGTGTTGGTGTTCTGCCAGGTGCGGAACGGCACCAGCAGTTCGCCGTTCTCGTCGAAGGCGAGGTAGCCGTGCATCATGGCGGAGAAACCGATGTGACCCACATGGGTGAGCTTCTCACCGTAAGCGGTCTCAACATCGTTGGCCATGGATGCGTAGGCGTGCTGCAGGCCGCCCCAGATTTCTTCGGTGGAGTAGCTCCACAGGCCATCTTCGAGGTGGGAGGCCCAGCTGTAGTCGCCGGAAGCGATGGTGTGGAAAGTATCGTCGATCAGAACGGCCTTGATTCGGGTGGAACCGAACTCAATACCCAGCGTGGTTTTGCCCGCGCGAATCTTCTCGGCGATGTTGGCGACCTGCTCGGCCGCGTTGTCGATAACTGCCATATTGTTCCTTACCCTGTGGAGCGCCGGGGGTTGCTCCCCTTCTTTGGGGCGTTTTTGTTAGCGCTCACAATTTCCGAAAATTATTGTACCTATAACCGAGGTTCGACACAACTTATAGCGTTGCTCTGTTTATAACGAATCGATAACAGAGGGTTACGCCGCGCAATCAGACCTCACCGGCGCGGCGCTGGCCCTAGCGAACTACGACTCATCACCTTGGCCGGAATCAAGCCCACACTGTGCTGATTCGTAAGGAATACAGGCTCGGAGCCCTCCCCCAACAGACGCAGTGTTTCGCGCATGGCTGCGCCGCCCAATGCTTCGAAGTCCGGCCTCACCGTGGTCAGCGGCGGGTACAGATTATCCATTCCGGGCATATCGTCGAAGCCAACAACGCTGATATCCTGCGGAATTCTAATGGCATGCTCATGCAACGAGCGAATAATACCAACCGCTTGGCTGTCGTTTGCGGCCACCACTGCGGTAGGCAGAGGCAGACCCTTCACACCATATTCGTCAAGCAGATGGTTCATCTGCGCATAGGATTCGTCTGAATTCCACGTGTGGCAGCGCACAATCTGCGAGTCGATCGAATGCATAGCCGAAAGCTTTCGCCATGCATCCAAACGCGTATGAGCATCGCGCCATTCGTTCGGACCGGCGAAATACAACGCAGACTTGTGACCATACTCGCTCATCAAACCCACGACTTTGGCCATCGCGCCCCACTGATCGATACCAACCAGAGCGGTACGTCGCTTATTATCCGCAGAAATCAGGCTCAGCCCCTCGCGCACAGTCATCTGACCATGAGTAGAGGTTACGATAACGCGCGGTTGATTGACTTTGGCGCGACATGCTGCGGCAAACATCACATCTGTTGGCGTCAGGAAAATAAAAGCGTCTACGTTCTGCTCAATAAAGGTATCGCAGAGATTATCGAATTCAGCTTGGGTACACAGTGCTTCATGCACCATGGTGACGCTCATGAACAGGCCATGTTCGCGCGCTATGGATTCAATGGATGCGATGGCGGAAATCGGGCCGAAGAACTTCATACCGCCAGCGATAAGACCGATAGTGCGAGAGCGGTGAGATGCCAGAGCGCGCGCGGAATTGGATGGACGGTAGCCGAGCTGATTGACTGCCGCCTGAACCTTGGCTCGGGTGGCATCGGAAACGTCCGGGGAATTATTGATGACGCGGGAAACGGTCTGATGGCTTACCCCAGCAAGTTTGGCCACCTCAAACATGGAGGGACGTTTGCTCTGTTTGCGGCTGTTCACCATACCACCTGAACCTTTCCGCTCGCGGCCGGCACCCATTGCACAGCCGTTGAATGGCATTGATGGTACTGACTTTAGCGCTTTTCACTCGCGAGCGTTAGCGCTCACATTCGTCGTGTCGCGCGCTGGAGGATTCTTATGACGATATGATTTCGCCGCGTGCCAAGCTCTGGAAGAAGGCGCGCGGCAAATAATCAGGTCAAATGCCAGCTGATGCGATGCAGTGGAGTCGGACCATGCTCGGCAATGGCGGCACGGTGGGCTGCGGAACCATATCCCTTATTGTGTTCCCATTCATACGGCGCATATTGCGGATTGCTGCGCGCAAGATCCATCATCAGCCGATCTCGGGTGACTTTGGCGATCACCGCCGCAGTAGCCACAGTGGCACAATGCTGATCGCCTTTTACTTTGGTGGTGACTGTTGCCGAAACCGGAACATCTGGAGCATCAAAAGTACCGAGAGCTTTGGTGATGTAATCACTTGGGCCATCGAGGATTGCGCCGACGCGCAGCGGACGCTGAAGCGGGGGCCTCTCCTCAGTCGCCCGCGGCGACAGCTCCCCTCCAGAGGGGAGCCGAGAATCCTCCAATCCAAGCTGGCGTTCGACTTGATTGAGGGCGCGCAGAGCGGCGATGCCGAGAGCATAGGAAATGCCCCAATCGTCGATTTCGGTATTGCTGGCTTCGCCTACCGCCCAAGCGGCGCACCAGTCGCACAGTTCATCGTAAATAGCTTCGCGGCGATACTCGGTGAGCATTTTGGAATCGGCTACGCCAGCCGGCACTTCAAGACCGGCACCGCTCGAAACCAAATCCCGTGCCCAAATGGCGGCGCAACCGACCATTACCGGCCCGGCGAGCGCGCCACGACCGACTTCATCGAAGCCGACAATCAAGTCATAGCCTTGCGAGGCAAGGTCTCGTTCAAGGTCAAGTGTGGGAGTGATTTTAGACATGTTTTTCCTTGAGAACTATCCTCAGCCATGAACTTCACTCACGCTCACCTCCCTTGGCAACACAAGAAGGGAGCCGAGAAGCAACGATTCAGGAGGCGGAGGAATTGGTGCTAGCGTCGGGCACGTTGGCGAATACGTCATGATGAGCATCAAGCACGCTGATACGGTTCAGCGGCCAATAGGTCACCACACCAATGCCCACCACATCAGAAATCGGAACTAAACCGTGATCACCATCATCGGTATGGTAGCGGGAATCGGCGGAATTGGCGCGATTGTCTCCCATCACAAATACATGGCCCTCGGTTACCGTCACCGAGAACGGGAAGGCACTGGGGTCAACACCCGGGCGAATATATGAGGACTCGTTAATCGCCACGCCATTGATGGTAATCGGCTGGCCGGCGCCCTTGCATTCCACTACATCGCCAGGCAATCCAATCAATCGCTTGATCAGGAATCCTCCCCCGATGCCGTTGCTCTGCTCTGCGCTCAGCCAATTATTCGGATCCTTGAACACCACTACATCGCCGCGCTGCAAACTAAAGTATTTCGGAGTCAATTTATTGGTGATTACTCGGTCACCGGGCACGATCGTATCCATCATGGAGCGGGAAGGAATCTCGTAGAATCCCACCAAGAAAATACGAATCAGCAGCACAATGAGTACAGGAACACCGCACCAAAGGAAGAAATCGCGCAGTGTGAATCCGCTTTCAGGTTCAGGTGCACTTTTGGCGTGACGAGCCACAGTTTTTCTTGAGCCCGAGCCAACAATCACTGCAGCGGGAGGTACCGGAGTCGTGTCTACCCCGTGATCAGCCACCTGTACAGTGCGGCGATCTCGCGCAGAAGATTCAGCATCGGCAGCTTGCTGTGCAGCAAGTTCGAGGGCATCAGCACCAACGAATTGCTGTGAGCCGGCTTCAGGAGTCTCGGCAATCACGGAAATCGGAAGTGATTCGTTATCCTGATCGTCCTGCATTGCATATCCTCCGTGGGTTCACTACTGCCCGCATAATCGGCATCCGGCATGGGCATATAAGCGGGCTCTATCATACCTACCCAATACGAATTCAGCCCGGAACCAAAAGCAGTTCCGGGCTGAATTTCACGGTTTATTTGCGCGACCATACGGTCGCATGCTGTAACAAACCTATTGACGAACTCACTTAGCGGAGTTGTCGCGGCGCTCGACGATACGAGCAGCCTTGCCGCGCAGAGCGCGCAGGTAGTACAGCTTGGCGCGGCGCACACGGCCCTTACGCACGAGCTTGATGGACTCGATGGACGGGGAGTGAACCGGGAAACGACGCTCCACACCAGTGCCGAAGCTGATCTTGCGGACCACGAAGGTCTCACGAACGCCAGCACCCTGACGAGCAATCACCACGCCGGTGAAGGTCTGGATACGGGAGTTGTTGCCTTCCTGGATCTTCACGTTCACGTCGACGGTGTCGCCGGGACGGAAGGCCGGGATTTCCTCAGCCGGCTTCATGTGCTTGGCGTCAAAAGCCTCAATAGCGTTAACCATTGTTGTTCCTTCAGTGCTGCCGCATACCAGCCCTAGGTTGGGATCATCACCCGCGTTGTTGCAATTTCCGGGTGCGATCGCTCACGTTTATCCCTCAGGTTTGCCTTTGGGAAGTCTGCCAATCCGCCGAAAGTCAAGTTCAGCTGGACCCTGGGAGAAACCGGCTTATGCGGCGGCCTGTTTCTCGGCACAACAGCGTCTTAGTTTACGGCAGCTTGCGGACACTTTGGCGCACAATAAGGTTCGTGGTGAGCTCAATATGCGTGGGCATGGATCCACCTTTGCCTTCGAGCAGCTGCATCAGTGTAGTGGCGCCAAATTGCGCCATCTCGCGCACCGCATGGTGCACGGTGGTCAGTGGCGGCAGCAGCATACGGCTGGTGGGCAAATCATCGAATCCGACGACTGAAAGATCCTCAGGAATCTTGAGGTCGCGCTCCCACGCTACGGCATAGACTCCAGCGGCTTGCATGTCGCTGGCGGCAAAAATAGCGGTGGGCGGATTGGACAGCGAGAGTAATTCGCGTGCATGTTCACGGCCATCCTCATAACGGAACTCGCCGGAAGTAACCAATTCTGGATCTACGGCAAGGCCTGCTTGCCGCATTGCGCCACGGAAACCATCCAATCGCGCGGCCGCAGTCTGCAAGTAGGTAGGTCCGCCAATGAATGCGATGCGCGTATGACCTTGGTCAATCAGATATTCCGTGGCTTCGCGCACGCCGACATAATCATTGGAGCCAACGGTGGGCACATCTCTGGGCACATCGCCTGTGGGGTCGACCAGAACAGCTGGGATGCCAGAACGAGCCAATCGCTCTTCGGCTTCTTTGGGGAATTCGAACAGAGGAATAATCACACCAGCTGAGCGACGAGCCAGCACCTCCTCCAGCCAAGCGCTGACGCTCCAATCCTCACTGGTTCTCGCGGAGACAATCGGCACATATGGCTTATTCAGCCCTGCGAGCACTCCGGAGAGAATCTCTTCGGACCATGGGGTATCCAAATCATCGAGCAGCAGCTCAATCATATTGGTGGTGGTCTGCTCGGTTCGGCGGCGGCGACGGTAGCCATTTTTTTCTAGCAGCGATTCGATACGCTTGCGTGTGGCATCGGAGACGCCCGGGCGATTATTGAGCACTTTTGAGGCTGTGGAGAGCGACACCCCAGCCTCGCGAGCAATCTGGGCGAGCTTGGCACTGCCGGGCTGAGAAGTCATAGTGCGCACCGTACTACCTCGCGAATCCATATCAGCCTCCCGCTTCCCATAGTTTTTATTATTCAGCTCATACTGCCTATCTCAATGGTACTATCATACAGAAAAAGTTTATAAGAAACTTTCTTTCTAGATAAGAAAAGTTCTTAACCATCTAAAATCATTGATATTTCAACAAACACGCCGTATTTTTACCATGCATTTATTACGTATTACAGTCACAAACAACAACGAAGTTTCTCTCGTTGAGAGAAAGTTTCTTAACTATGCAGTGCAGCGTTGTTATCACAAGAAAAAAGAAGGAAGGACTTCACATGTCTTCGAATGAAGCGACCACCACGGTGGGCGTCACCAATGAATCACAACCGAAACTGCCGACCCGCATCGGCTGGGCACTGGTTATCGGACCGGCTTGCTGGCTCGGCCCATACGTCGGCACCTCAGTCACCCTGCTGCCGGCCAAGATTCAGCAGCTCGCCCCGAACGACAAGGTCACTTTGGTGGCCACCTTCTCCGCCGTGGCCATGATCGTGGCCACTATCGCCAACATTCTGGCCGGCGCCCTGTCGGACATCACCCGCACCAAGTACGGCAAGCGCACGCCGTGGATCGTTATCTGCTCCATTCTTTCCGGCGTACTGCTCTGGCTGCTCTCCATGGCCCCGAACATCCCCGTGCTGCTCGCCGTGTGGGCCGTCTATCAGGCAGTACTGAATGCAGTTGTTGCCCCGATGATCGCCCAGCTGTCTGATCGCGTCGCACCTCGTTGGCGCGGCACCATCTCCTCCTTCTACGGCATCGGCATGGCATTCGGTAACTATGGTTCCGGCATTATCGCCTCCCAGTTCCTCGGCAATGTTGGCACCGGTATTCAGGTGCTGGCCGCCTTCGCGGTGATCGGCGGCGTTCTTTCCGCTGTAATCGCCAAGGAACCAAGCAATCTTGACGAGCCGCGCGCTAAGTTCGATATCAACACTCTGAAGCAGAACTTCATGTTCCCGACCCAGAACTGCCGCGACTACTATCTGGCCCTCGCCGGCAAGATTCTGATGGTCACCGGTCAGTATGTGATTGTGGGATACCAGCTTTACATCTTCACCGATTACATGAAGCTGGACGATAAGGCCACCGCAAATTCCGTCTCCATCATGTCCATCATTCTGATGATCACCGGCATTCTGTTCTGCGCCATTGCCGGCCCGCTGACCGATAAGTTCCACCGTCTGAAGGCCCCGGTTGCCGTGACCACCATCATGCTCGGCGTAGGCGCATTCTTCCCGTTCATCGCAGCCGAGCCATGGACCATGCTTGCTTACGCTGTGGTGGCCGGCATCGGCATGGGCGCTTACAACGCCGTCGATCAGGCTCTGAACGTGGCCGTGCTGCCTGATCCGAAGACTGCCGCGAAGGACTTGGGCATCATCAATATGGCCAACACCTTGGGCCAGGTCTTTGGCCCGATGATTGCAGCCGGCGTGATCAACATCCTCGGCTACCGCGCAATCTTCCCAACCGAAACCATCATCTGCGTTATCGGTGGCCTGCTGATTATGATGATCAAGCGCGTGAAGTAATCGAAGTATCCGTGAAATCATGAAGCAATCATTGTGAAGGACAGCATTATGAGCACCACTTCCATTTCTTCGTTCACCCCTGTTGCAGATATCCCTCGCCGACTGTTCGGCTCGTTTGTGGAGCAGCTCGGCCGCAGCGTGTATGGCGGCATTTACGAGCCCACTCACCCCACTGCGGATGAGAACGGCTTCCGTCAGGACGTGCTGGACCTCGTCAAAGAGCTCGGCGTCACCTGCGTGCGTTATCCGGGCGGCAATATCGTCTCCAACTATCGCTGGGAGGATGGCACCGGCCCGCGCGAATTGCGACCGGTACGCCGCGAACTGGCCTGGCACCAAACCGAAACCAATGAAGTCGGCATTGATGATTTCTACCGCTGGAGCAAGAAAGCCGGCACCGAAATCATGCTTGCCGTCAACATGGGCACCCGCGGACTTCAGGAGGCACTGGACGAACTGGAGTATGTGAACGGCGCTCCCGGCACCACCATTGCCGACCGCCGCGTGGCCAACGGAATCCCCGAGCCGATGAACATTGCCATGTGGTGCATCGGCAACGAAATGGACGGCCCCTGGCAGGTCGGTCACATGACGGCCGAGGAATATGCCAGCCGCGTGGAGAAGGTGGCACACGCCATGAAGCTGGCTGAATCCGGCTTGGAAATGGTGGCCTGCGGCTCCTCCAGCGCTCAGATGCCGACCTTTGGCACGTGGGAGAAGACCGTGCTCACCCGCGCTTACGAGTACTTAAGCTTCGTCTCTGCGCACGCCTATTACTACGATCATGACCACGATTCCCACAAGCCCGAAGGTATGCGAGAATTCCTGGCTTCTTCCGAAGACATGAAGCAGTTCATTGCCACCGTGGCATCTTGCGCCGATTATGCGCGCGAGCAGAACCACGGCACCAAGGACATCGCCATCTCCTTCGACGAATGGGGTGTGTGGTATCAGGATGTGTGGCAGAAGCAGGAAGCCGAGTGGAAGGCCGCGGAAACCGAAGGCCTGCACACCGAGCCATGGCCCAAGGCACCGCACCTGCTGGAAGATGTGTACACTGCGTCCGATGCTGTGGTTGAGGGATCGTTGATGATTACGCTGCTCAAGCACTGCGACCGCGTGCGTTCTGCATCCCGCGCCCAGCTGGTGAATGTGATTGCGCCGATTATGGCGGAAGAAAACGGACCGGCTTGGAAGCAGACGATTTATTACCCGTTTGCTGAAGTTGCCAACCATGCTCGTGGTGTTGCCTATGTTCCTGCGGTCGACGGCCCGACATTCCACACTGAGACCTATGGCGATGTGCAGGCGTTGGAGTCCGTGGTGACTTGGGATGAAGCCACGCGCGAAGGCCTGATTCTGGCCGTAAATCGCGATCCGGATGCTGCACATGAGGTGACCATTGATGTTGCTTCTCTGCCAGGTGCGGATGCGGCTCGCTTTGCCGTGACACACGCCGAGGTGCTGCATGATGACGATCCATACCGCCAAAACACTGCTGAAAATCCTCTGGCTGTAACGCCGCAGGAGCTCACTGTGGCGACCGATGGCGCTGCAGTGAGCTATGAGCTGCCGTCTATTGCTTGGTCGGCAGTGCGGTTTACGGCGTGATTGATTTGAGTAGTCCTGCACAGTTTGGCAGCATTGCTCAAACTGTGCAGGGAATATGCATATAAACGCGCAGGTATGATAATGGCGGAATCATTGCGATTCCGCCATTTTCTTATGCAATTAAGTACGATTCGCTGCGGAGTTATTGCCGCATCAACTTTGCTACGGCAGACCTAATAGCCGGTTCGGCGGTGTCTGGAGTATCAGTGTTTGCTACCGACTGCTCAATCGGGCACATGCCGGTTCCTGCACGATTGAGAATCATCGGCACCAGCGTGCCATACGATGCTTCGATGCCTTGTTTTTGCAGGGTATCCAGCCCTGCCTCGCTCATTGTTTCGGCATAAACCGCCTTGGCTCCGAGCTTGGCATAGAGCAGTGCAGCGCCTTTGCCGACCACGCGATCGGCGGCGGAATATCCTTTGAGGCTTTGCCCGGCAGCAAGCCACTGCAGTAGCGGACGCACTCCTCGACCAGTACCGGTCAGGGTTTCGGCGTTGCTATTGCAGGCCACGCAGCCCAGTGATGGGTCTGCTAGCAGCAATGTTTTCGCGCGATCAAGATCGACCATCAGTACTTCCCTCTTCTTATGTAATGGCCCCTTGCGAACAAGGGGCCATTACTGTCAACTATGGGCAAGAATCAGTTGATTAGTCGCGTCTGCGATCCACAGCCGTCATAATCACCGGAACCAGAACCCACTGCAATACCAAGCCAGGCAGTCCAGTAATCACGGCAGCCCATACCGAGGCAACTGTCATTGCTGTATTGCCGAGCAGCGAAACCGCCACGGCAATCGCAATAGCATCAACCAAGCGGCCGGCAACCTGAGCACCAAGCAGCTTACCCAGCCATGCGAGCGGTGCTGGCACTGCCGCGGGCAACTGCACACCGCGCAGCAAGCCAGCAAACAGGCCGTATGCGGCGAGTTCGATAACCATGAACGGCACCATCGGAGCCATGGGCATGCCGGTCAGCGCAAAACTGATGATTGGCGCAAGCGCACCAGTTGCCACACCGGCATAAGGGCCAGCGAGCAGACCGACGAGTAGGACCGGCAGATGCATGGGCAGCAGCGTCTGGCCGATTACAGTGCCTAAGCCGAGTGCCGCGCCGGCTAGATGGAAGATTTGCGGCAGAGCGACGGCGGCGATAACAGCAAGCGCCGCCGCGATGGATTGGAATTTGACGGATGGCAGCGCGTAGGTGCGCGTTGCGGTAGTTGTTTGCATGATGAAAACTCCTTGTTGAATATCGATATCAGTTCGTCGTCTTTGACTACCCCTCAGTCACCTTCGGTGACAGCTCCCCTGACAAGAGAAGCCGAGAATCAACGAAAACCAACTAACGATGGTCGAGGTCGATGAGGTGGTAGTCGCGCGAGCCGAGGCCCATTTCTACGGCATGTTCGATGGTGTGAATGCCGTGGCGGGATTCGATGCGTTCGATAAGCGGCTCTTTGTTGTCATGAGACACGTAAACCATGTCCACGCAAGCCTGATCCACGGCTACTGGGTCGAGCGAGGCGCAGATGCCAATATCCGCCATAACGGGCGGGTGCGGGTTGCCGTCGCAATCGCAGTCCACGGACAGGTTGTTCATCACGTTGATGAAGAGCATATTGCCTTTGAGTGCGTTGAACACGGCGGTTGCCGCCTCCGCCATGGCTTCGAGGAAGGAGTCCTGATCGCCGCTGAACGGGTTGGGCAGAATCTCATCCTGACCGGAATGCAGGCGCTTCTTGCCGTTTGAGGAAGCCATACCGATGGAGATGTTCTTGAGCGCACCGCCGAAGCCGCCCATCATATGACCTTTGAAGTGGGAAAGCACGGCGTAGTAGTCGTAGTTCGGGAAGTGGGAGCCGACGATATCGCCGGTGATTCGCTTACCACCTTCCACAGGAATGGTGATTTCGCCTTCCTCATCCTGGATGTCGCACGGGGCGATGTCCAGGAAACCGTGGTCTTTGATGGTTTGCCAATGATGCTCGCTGACGTCTCGCGTGCCGGGATAAGCGGTGTTGCATTCCACGATGGTGCCGTTCAAATGCTGCACCAAATCTTTGATAAGCGCCGGCTGCAGATAATGCGTATTGCCGCCTTCGCCGGAGCTGAGTTTGACCGCTACCTTGCCTTGAGGCCGAGCGCCAAGCGCCTCATACACGCGCATGAGGCCGGCCGGGCTGATATCTCGAGTGAAATACACGTTGGCGGCCATTGGGTAATCGGTGTCGTGATTATGCGTTTCCTCCATAATATGCCTCCTTGCATCCGTGCTTTCAAGGGTACACCTCGCATATAAAAAGCCCGGCAGCATAACACTGCCGGGCTTGATAAGCCTTAGTCAGAATTCAACTCAGAACTCGCGACGTGAGCAGTCGCCAGACTGCTCACCAAACAGCACAGCTGCGGTCGCAAGAATCGCGAGTTCTGATTAAAGCGCAAGCGGAGATCAGAACTCGCGGTTCTTACGGTAGAACTCGATCAGGCTCTGGGTGGAAGCATCCTGAGCTGCGAGAGCATCGTCATCCTTGGAGATGGCCGGGGTGATCTGCTTAGCCAGCTGCTTGCCGAGCTCGACGCCCCACTGATCGTAGGAGTCGAGGCCCCACACGGTGCCTTCAACGAAGGTGATGTGCTCGTACAGAGCAATCAGCTCGCCAAGTGCGAACGGGGTCAGAGCCACGCCGAAGATGGAGGTGGTCGGACGGTTGCCGGTGAACACACGGGCCGGAACGATCTCTTCCGGAGTGCCCTCAGCGCGGACTTCGTCGGCGGTCTTACCGAAGGCGAGAGCCTTGGTCTGAGCCAGGTAGTTGCCGAGGAACAGCTCGTGCACGTCCTGGTCGCCATCCTTGGTCGGGTTCGGGGTGTTCACGAACGCGATGAAGTCGGCCGGGATGAGCTGGGTGCCCTGGTGAATCAGCTGGTAGAAGGCGTGCTGGCCGTTGGTGCCCGGCTCGCCCCAGAAGATCTCACCGGTTTCGGTGGTGACCGGGGTGCCGTCCCAACGCACGGACTTGCCGTTGGACTCCATGGTCAGCTGCTGCAGGTAGGCCGGGAAGCGGTGCAAGTACTGGTCGTACGGCAGCACAGCGTGAGAGGCAGCCTTGAAGAAGTTGCGGTACCAAACGTTCAGCATGCCGAGCAGCACCACAACGTTCTTCTCGAACGGGGTGTTGGCGAAGTACTCGTCGATCTCGTGGAAGCCGTGCAGGAACTCCTCGAAACGAGCCGGGCCGAAGACCACGGCCAGGGAGGTGCCCACAGCGGAGTCGACGGAGTAACGGCCGCCGACCCAGTTCCAGAAGCCGAAAGCGTTGGCCGGATCAATGCCAAACTCTTCAACCTTCTCCAGGTTGGTGGAAACGGCCACGAAGTGCTTCTTGATGGCTTCGGCGCGCTGAGCGGCGTCGCCGGAAGCGATGGCACCATTGGCCTCGAGCTCTTCGAGCAGCCAAGTACGGGCTTCGCGAGCGTTGGTCAGGGTTTCCAGAGTGGTGAAGGTCTTGGAAACGATGATGAACAGGGTGGTCTCCGGGTCGAGGCCCTTGGTCTTCTCAGCCAGATCGTTCGGGTCGATGTTGGAGATGTAACGTGCGGAGATGCCGGCGTCAGCGTATGGCTTCAGGGCTTCGTATGCCATGACGGGGCCCAGGTCGGAACCACCGATGCCGATGTTGACCACGGTCTCAATCTTGCGGCCGGTCACACCGGTCCACTTGCCTGAACGAACGTCGTCAGCGAACTTGTAGATGCGGTCGAGCACTTCGCGCACGTCCTTGACGGTGTCCTGACCGTCAACGATGTACTTGCCCTCATCCTCAACCGGGCGACGCAGTGCGGTGTGCAGCACAGCGCGGTCTTCGGTGTTGTTGATGTGCACGCCGGTGTACATAGCCTTGATGCGGTCGCCGAGCTTAACCTCGTCGGCGAGGAAGGTGAACAGGCGGAGGGTCTCCGGCTTAATCAGGTTCTTGGACAGGTCGAAGTGCAGGTCGCCTGCGTCAAAGCTCAGCTCCTTGACACGGTCGGGATCTTCAGCGAACCACTTCTTGAGGTCGATGCCTTCGGCCTGAAGCTCGTCATAGTGCTTCTGCAACGCAACCCATGCAGGGGTCTTGGTGGCGTCAACAGGAGGATTGATTGCCATGGAATTGTCCTTTCCTCGTTGATTGGAGCATCCTCGCGCACAGTTCGGTTGTGCTCCGTATCATCAAACAGAATACTCACAAATTCGGACATGAACAGAACAAAAACAGTCAGTGTCGTAGAGCATAACTACGTTGCTCGCGCAGTAAATCAACGCATAACTACCATTTGGTCACTCGCATAATAATCATACGACTCGGCGTTTCGCGCCGCTCCATCGCACATCACATCAATCATCGCACCATCTCAGCCAACCGCAGCATCATTGCCGCAATATAAACTCGACATCACTGAAGACACATACCGATTGGCATTTTTCCACAGCATGCCTTATACTCATTATTTCGTGCGCGGTTAGCGAATGCTTTCCGCGAGACAAGCCACTTTAGCTCAGTCGGTAGAGCGGCTCACTCGTAATGAGCAGGTCGTCAGTTCGATTCTGACAAGTGGCTCGAATACCCTAGGTCGGTTCATCCGCCTAGGGTTTTGCATATCGCCGGTATGCGTTGCGCAAATATGTTGCGCAAACGGCCAGCGGTACGCAATGCGCGAGTGGCGGAATTGGTAGACGCGCAGGATTTAGGTTCCTGTGTCTTTGACGTGTGGGTTCAAGTCCCATCTCGCGCACTTCATACTTCTGACCCTGTTTTTCTTCAACTGACTGTTCGCAATCCTCGAAACCAATCCCAGACCACCATCCAGTCTTACCTTTGACTGTCGGGTTTCCAACACTGACTGTCGGCTTTCTGTCGCAAACTGTAGGGTTTCTGACATTGACTGTAGGTTTTCCAACATATTTCGTTGGATTCCCTACAGTCGGTGTTGGATTCCCTACAGTCAACGTCGGAAAACCGACAGTCAGTGTTGGAAACCCTACAGCCAACGTCAGAAACCCTAGTCAGTACTGCCACGACGTAAACGGTCACCCCAGCAGTCCGCAAGGGCCGATGCTCAAATCAATCAGCTTCAAGCAACTACACCCACAACCCCAACTCAGCAGTCCGCGGTGTGAGAAATTCCGAACATGCTGCAGCATGACGTCCGGCACGGCGAGGATAGTGAAACAGTACGCGAAGCGAGGGAGAGAGCGCTGTGTCTGCCATACTTACGCCAGTTGGTTTGTTACTGATTATTCTTGCCGGCTATCTGTTCCGCCGCTTTGGCTTGTTCGGCCAGAAGGATTACCGCGTACTGCAAACGGCTGAGTTCAATATCGTGCTGCCGGGCGCCATCATCTACTCGTTCGCCACGAATCCGCACGATATTTCACTGCTGTGGATTTCCTTATTCGCATTCTTCTGTTCGCTGATTCCTGTGGTGTGTATTTTCATCGCCACTCGCAAGCGCAATGTGACCGATCGCGCATTCCTGATGCTCAACGGCGCCGGATTCAACCTCGGCTGCTTCTGCTTCCCCGTGGTGCAATCGTTCTGGGGTGCGGGTGCAGTGGTGCCGGCCGCCATGTTCGATATTGGTAACTGTGTGATGGTGGCCGCTGGCACCAATGTGCTCACCCAACAATTACTGCATATTCAGCCCGGCAAAACGCTCGCCGAGCAGCACGCCGGCGCCGCCCCAACACTCCCCTATGAGAAGCCGAAAGACCGCGATGCCAAGCGATTGGCCCGCCGCGCTCTGCTGCGCACCATCGCCAAAAGCTTCCTCGGCTCGGTTCCGTTTGATACGTACATTCTGATGATCGTGCTCACCATTTTCAATGTGCATATCCCCGACTGGATTGCCACGTTCTGCCAGCCGCTGAGTGGCGCGAATGCACTGGTGTCCATGCTGATGGTGGGTATGTTGATGGATTTGCCGCAATCCAAGCATGATGTTCGCGAGGTGCTGGCCGTTGTGGCATGGCGTATTCCATTTAGCCTCGCATTTGCTTGCGCCGCTTGGTTCCTGCTGCCGTTCAGCGCTTCGATTCGCGCGGTGGCGGTCATCTGCTCGCTGGCACCGATTGCCATCTTCTCCACGCTGTTCACGGATAAAGTGCTCGGCAATGCTAAGCTCGCCGGCTTCTCGTTGGCTTTAACTGCCATGATTTCGCTGGTATTAATGGCTATTGCGCACGCGCTGATGGGTGTGTGATTGATCGCTATTAATTACAAAAGGTCGGTATTCCTGAATGGCAGGAATACCGACCTTAATTATTTCGTACGTTATTTCTTACGCTATCTCAGCCGAGCAATGCTTCGATGTCCGGAACCAAAGCCTTCAGGGCCTTGCCGCGGTGGGAGATTGCGTTCTTTTCGGCTGGCGTCATTTCGGCGCTGGTCAGCGACTCGCCTTCGTAATCAGGCTCGGTGCTGGCGCGGCCAACCGGCTGATCATCCGGCACGAATAGCGGATCATAGCCAAAGCCATGCTCGCCGCGAGGCTTGCGAATAATGCGACCGACCATATCGCCAAGTTTGACTACTTCAGATTTGATGGCGTAACGGCCGGTAACTGGAACATCCGGATTGCTATCAGCCTGAGCTCCACCGGTCACATCCACGCCAGCTTCAGTATCCGGCACAACCAGTGCGGCTGCACAGCGGAACCGAGCAGTGCGCTTATCATCCGGAATATCTTCAATCTGGGCGAGCAGCAAAGCATTGTTGGCTTTGTCGTGACCGTGCGCACCGGCCCAACGAGCGGAAAGAATGCCAGGAGCATTACCCATCACATCCACAATCAGACCGGAGTCATCTGCGATGGCGGGCAGTCCTGTGCGCTCGGCTACATCGCGAGCCTTCAGCAGCGCGTTCTCCTCAAAGGTCACGCCGGTTTCCACAGGATCAGGCAGGTGCAGGCTGCCGGCAGACACCAGTTCGATATCTGCTGCCGCTTCGCCAAGATCCTCTTCGAGAATGCGGCGGATTTCCACGAGTTTGCCTTCGTTGTGAGTAGCGACGACAAGTTTCATAAGTCCCCTTTAGTTCTTTAGCTCTAGAGTCCTAGAGTTCTAAGTTCCAGCAGTTCCAGCTCAGCTCAGCCCGGCTCAGTCAAGGGCCAGAGCGGCGCGCTGAGCAGCCTGCAGTTCCTTGTTGCCCTTTTCAGCCAAGTCAAGCAAGGTGCCGAGCTCGGCGCGGGTGAATGGGCGATGCTCTGCAGTGCCCTGCAGTTCGATGAATGCACCGGAACCAGTCATGGCCACGTTCATATCGGTCATGGCCTGGCTGTCTTCAATGTACGGCAGATCCAGCATCGGCGTGCCATTAATCACGCCCACGGATACTGCGGACACCGTATCCTTCAGCACCTTGGCTGCGGACTTGATGTGATGGTTCTTTTCAGCCCAGTTGACCGCATCCACCAGAGCCACGTATGCACCGGTCACGGAAGCGGTGCGAGTGCCGCCATCAGCCTGGAGCACATCGCAATCCAGCTGAATCTGGTTTTCACCCAGAGCCTTCATATCCACAACGCCACGCAGGCAGCGGCCGATAAGTCGGCTAATTTCCATCGTGCGGCCGCCAAGCTTGCCCTTGACGGACTCGCGATCAGTGCGCTCGGCAGTGGCGCGCGGCAGCATTGCGTATTCCGCAGTGACCCAGCCGAGTCCGGAATCCTTGCGCCAGCGCGGCACGCCAGGAGTGAACGTAGCGGTGCACATCACGCGAGTGTTGCCACATTCAATCAGTACCGAGCCTTCTGGAGCATCGGTGAAATGACGGGTGATACGCACCGGGCGCAGCTCATCTACAGCGCGACCGTCGGCACGAATAATCTGATGGGAAGGAAGCAAATCTTTAATTTCAGCCATGAGGCCCAGCATACGCCACGCGGTTCACGTAATGATGCGAGCCGCACCTATCCAAGCAACGCTTTCTTAGGCAATGCACGGTCCACCACCCATACCACGAATGCGAGCGCCACGAATGCAATCGCTAATTTTCCGCAGCTCACCGCAAATCCTTGCCAGCCGAGCGAATTCAGGTTGATGAACTCGTACGGGTATGGACTTCCGCCTGCGGCTGGGCCGGAATTTGGCCAGAGTGCGGCGCGAATCAGCACGAATGCCAAATAGAGAGGGAAATACAGTAGCCACGAGAACATGTAGTGCCAGCGGAACCGGCGGTGTGGGTCGAAGAGCACAAAATCGATCACGGCCATAATCGGCGCAATTTTGTGCAGCATGGTGTTGGTCATAATGCCGATCACTTGAGGCACGTACGCCGGATCGTCGGGCGGCATGAGGAAGAACGCCACCAGCGCGGTCACAATGGCATATAAGGTGACGCATCCTTTGAGCCAGGCCGGCGGTTGGATGCCTTTGAGCAACGTGGCCGCCCCTGCCCAGAGCATTACGATGCCGAGCACGAAGCCGGTTTGGAACGTGAAGTAGACCCAATATTGCGGTTTGGACCAGGCCTCATATGTGCCCACGAAGCAGAATCCTGCAATGGCCAGTCGCCACAATGCCGCAATGAATCTCATATCGACGAGTGTACTCACATGTTTGGCAGTCGCAGCGACAGACAAGATTTCAACACCGTGCGTGAAATAAAGCGCATATCAACAAATCCCGTCACACAGGTATGAGCCACTTCACCCACCTCAAAAGCCGCAATTCCCGGAATTCGTCGCCGCATCCTGCAGCATAGGACTACACTTATAGTCAGATTAACTATAAGTAGGAAAAACGCAAGAAAGGCCGTGGCAATGGTCGATTATTCACCGGCTCTAATGACCGATATGTATGAATACACGATGCTCGATGCCTCACTCAAAGATGGCACCGCTAATCGCAAGTGCGTGTTCGAAGTGTTCACCCGGCATTTGCCCGAAGGCCGCCGCTATGGCGTGGTGGCTGGAACCGGCCGCATTCTTGACGAGCTCGAACGTTTCCATCTCGACGACGAGGATCTAAAATTCCTCGCCGACCGGCATGTGGTCAGCCCGGAAACCATCACATGGCTGGAGAACTTCCACTTCTCCGGCTCCATCAAGGGCTACCGCGAAGGCGAAATGTTCTTCCCGAACTCTCCTATTTTGCAGGTTGAGGGTACGTTCGGCGAGTGCACGCTGCTGGAAACGTTGATTCTTTCGATTCTTAATTATGATTCCGCGGTGGCTTCTGCGGCTTCCCGCATGGTGTCTGCCGCAAAAGATCGCCCCTGCATGGATATGGGCGGCCGACGCACGAATGAATGGGCTGCTGTTGCCGCCGCCCGCGCGGCTGTAGTGGGTGGTTTCAAGGGCACTGCAAACCTGCTCGCCGCTCAACTGTACGGTTTGAAGGCTATCGGTACTGCGGCTCACTGCTTCACGCTGGTGCATGATTCCGAACGTGACGCGTTTGAATCGCAAATCGCCGCACTGGGCAAGAACACCACGCTGTTGGTGGATACCTACAACATTGAGGAGGCTGTCAAGACTGCTGTCGAAGTGGCCGGCCCTGAGCTGGGCGGCATTCGCATTGATTCTGGTGATTTGGCTGCAATGGCTCAGCGTGTACGTAATCAGCTGGATGCGTTGGGTGCTACGAACACCACGATTACGGTGACCAATGACTTGGATGAGTATGCACTGGCTGCTTTGCAAACCGCGCCAGTGGACTCGTATGGCGTGGGCACGATGCTCGTCACCGGTTCCGGAGCACCGACATGCGCGATGGTGTATAAGCTCACCGAGCGAGAGGGCGCGGATAGCACGATGCAGCCGGTGGCTAAGAAGTCAAAGGATAAGGCCACCGTGCCGGGCCGCAAGTTGGCGTACCGCTCGTATGAGTACTCGCTGGCTGAGGCCGAGCATGTAATTTCTGGCTCCGAAGACAAGCTCGCCGAATTTACGCCAGATGATTCATGGAAGGATTTGCTGGTGGACTTCGTGGACCACGGCAGCATTGACTCTCAGTGGCAGGGGCACGACGCCATTATGGCTGCACACGATTATCGCGCTAAGGCATTGGCCGAGCTGCCGATTACCGCACAGAGCCTGATGAAGGGTGAGCCGGTGATTCCAACGGAGACCACGGTTCTGTAAATCAGATCAGCAATCAATTGAGTAGACGCGGGTTTTGTAGTTCTTCCAATCAGGCAAGGACTCGCCCGCGTCTATCGCACGCTTGATATCGCCGTAGTAGTGAAGTTTGCGCTGCACATGGATGGCTGCCTCATTGAGCGCGCGGCGCTGCTCGTCCAATGCTTCGCGGCGCGTCTCCAATAATTCCAGAATCTCGTCAATATGCTCTGGCTCATTGGATTCGTATACGAAGAATTTCTTGAGGTCATCGATGGTCATGCCTGCATTCTTAAAGCAGCAGATCGCGCGCAATCGATCGATATGGCACTGTTCATAGATGCGTTGCCCAGTTTCTGTGCGGCCAACATTCGTCAGCAATCCTTGGTCTTCATAGTAACGCAGTGTTGATGGCTGCATATGAAATTGTGTGGCCACTTGCCGAATCGTGTATGACATTGCATCTCCCTCGCTGATTGCACCAGCCGTGCGACACGCCGACGTATCGCCCAGCATTTGCATTCAAGTTCACTTTAACTGGAACCATAATAACCGACAACAGAACGCATGCCCAAAACGTCTGGGCTACGCAACGACGCACACGAACCATACAACAGGAGATATCGATGTTCGAACCAACTGCCACCTACTCCCCCAACCCGCATCGCTATGACACGATGACCTACAATCGCGCCGGCAATTCCGGCCTGAAACTGCCGGCCATCTCTCTTGGTTTCTGGCACAACTTTGGCGATATTACGCCGTTCGAGCAGATGAAGTCCCTGGTCTTCACCGCATTCGACAACGGCATTACCCACTTTGATCTGGCCAACAATTACGGCCCGGAACCCGGTCAAGCTGAAAAGAACTGCGGCCTGCTGCTCGCCAAGTATTTCCAGCATCACCGCGACGAACTGGTCATTTCCACCAAAGCCGGCTATGAGATGTGGGCGGGCCCGTACGGCGACCTCGGCAGCCGCAAGTATCTGCTCGCATCGCTTGATCAGAGCCTCGAACGCCTCGGTCTGGATTATGTGGACATTTTCTACCATCACCACCCGGATCCGGAAACCCCGCTCGAAGAGACGATGGGTGCACTGGCACAGGCTGTGAACTCCGGCAAGGCGCTGTATGTCGGCTTGTCGAATTACGACGGCCCGACCATGGAGAAGGCCGCCGCAATTCTTAAGGAACTGCACGTGCCGTTCATCATCAATCAGAACAAGTACAACATCTTCGACCGCACAGTGGAGCGCAACGGTCTCAAGGAAACCGCATACCAGCTCGGCAAAGGCCTCATCACCTTCAGCCCACTGGAGCAAGGCTTGCTGACCAACCGCTATCTGAACGGTATTCCCGCAGACAGCCGCATTGCTCACGATCCGCGATTCCTCAGCGATGCCGCACTCACCGACAAGCTGCATAAGCAGGTGGTGGATTTGAACAATCTGGCAGCCGAGCGCGGTCAGACGCTCGCCGAAATGAGCCTGGCCTGGCTGCTGCACGATGGCAAGGTGACCTCCGTGCTGGCAGGCGCTTCCAAGCCGCAGCAAATCCTGGACAACATCGGCGCACTGAGGAACACGCACTTCAGCGACGAGGAGCTCAAACTGATCGACGAGATTTCGGCCCGCTGAGCCCCCTACCCTCGCTCCAAACGCCCCTATGCACCCACGCATAGGTAAAAACACGGGCTGAAATGGACGAAAACAACAATTCGCAGCGCCAAATAGGACAAATCAGATACTCAAAACGTCTATTTGGCGCTGCGAATTGCAGAAAACGTCTATTTCAGCCCGTAATGTGCGCCGATGCTGCCGTGAGCAGGGCAGCGTTACGCCATCATTTCGTCATAGATGCGCTTGCAATCCGGGCAAACCGGGTACTTGGATGGGTCGTGCTTCGGCACCCACACCTTGCCGCACAGGGCAACCACCGGACGGCCCGTAGCGCGAGATTCGGCAATGCGATCGCGGGAAACATAGTGGGCGAATCGATCAGCGTCACCACCATCGTCACGAACCGGCGACTCCTCAACCTTCGGACGCTCCAGTACCGAAGTTCCGGCAGACTGATCAGGGTTCCTCAACGGTTCAGCATCATCCATATACATGACGTACTTCTTTCTGCAGTAGTTATCTGCACTCCATCATAGATGGCCTGGAGTCGGCACGCTCAAGCCCGCCAAACGATGTAGTCTAGAAGTCATGACTATCGCAGTATGCCCCGGCTCGTTTGACCCCGTGACAGCCGGCCACTTGGATGTAATCGAGCGCTCGGCGCGATTTTTTGACGAGGTTCACGTGGTGGTGGCCGTCAACGCCGCGAAAACACCGATGTTTCCCGAAGCCACCAGAGTTGAAGTGATCCGCCACGCCTTAGAACAGGCCGGCTGCACCAACGTTATTGTTTCCTCCACCGAAGGCCTCATCACCGACTATTGCAAAAAGGTTGGCGCGAGCGTCATCGTGAAAGGTCTGCGACAGAACGGTGATTATGAAGCCGAGCTGGGCATGGCCTTGGTCAACCGCAAGCTCGCCGGTATTGAGACCCTGTTCCTTCCGGCAGACCCGATTCTTGAGCACATCTCCAGTTCCATTGTCAAAGATGTGGCCCGGCATGGCGGCGACGTAACCGGCATGGTGCCCGATTGCGTAGTTCCTATGCTCGCTGAGGCTTTGGCTAAGGAAAGTCAGAAGAAGGACTAATGACCATGAGTGACGATCACCCAACCGGATATGTTGATTTAACCCAACCTGCCTCGCCGGTCAACGACGTGCCGACTCCGCCAGCACCCACCGCAGGTGTGTCTGCTGCGCCTGCTGCAACCGCCGCATCTGCTGCCGGCGATTACGAGCCGCCTGCACCGACCGAAGCCGCATCCGTCGTGATGCCTTCTGCCACCTCGCAAGCACCACGCGAGAACTACGCTGCGAAGACAGCCGCCGCAGATGCGCCGAACACTGCAACCGCAAGCAGCAAACCGCGTAACTTCAATATGAATGAATTACCGGATCTGCGTTCCACACTGGACCCGGATTCCCCCACGGAGAAAAGCCGCGAGGAATTCACCACCGTGTATGACGTCATCGATCAGCTCGACGCCATGCTCGCTGAAGCCAAAACCAGTATTTTTATGCCCGGCACAGTTCGCGTGGACCGCGATGAGTTCACCGCACAGCTCAACGAGTTGAAGAAACTGCTGCCCGTGCAGTTGGAGCGCGCGTCCGCGCTGATGCGCGAGGCCGAGCGCCGCCTGGAATCGGCGCAAACGCAGGCCAATGCTGTGGTGGCTTCAGCTCAAAGCCGCGCGGCAGACATGATCAAGGAAGCCAACGAGCAGGCACAGTTCCTGGCAGGTCAGGAGAACGTGACCGAACTGGCTCGCCAGAAGGCGCGTGCGATTCTCGATCAGGCGCAAAACAAGTCGGATCACCTTACTCAAGGCGCGGATCAGTACTGCACCACAGTGATGGAAGGCCTGTCCCAGCAGCTCACCAAGCTCAACCAAGACGTGCAGGCCGGGCTTAACGTGCTCAATGAACGGCAGCGTGCGGCGGCTGAAAAGATGCCGAACATCACGCTGAATGATTATCCTGAAGCGCAGTAAGCACAGTAACGCGTAGCGCACAACAGACGAAAGGCATATACGTATATGGCACGAGTTGAGGATTCCCCGTGGGCTATTCCGGTGGCGCAAATCGCCTCCCGAGCAGGCCAATCCAAGTCGATTGATGCGGATTTCCCTGCGCCGAGCGGCATTGGAGACAATATCGTCGGCATCAAGGAAGGCGAGCCGGTACACGTCCGCGGTCAGTTCGATTCGATTGTGGACGGTTTGATTTTTACCGGCAAGCTGGTTGCCCCGTTCAAAAGCGAATGCACCCGCTGCTTGAAGCCGATTGATGAGGATTGGCCGGTGAACGTCACCGTGTTCTTCCCTTATGAATCCGCTGCAGACAAGCATGCCGGCCGCAATGGCAAAGGCGGCAAGACCAGCAAGGATGAGGAAGTCGAGATTTTCGCCGGTGAAGACGAGTCTGAAGACACGTATCCGCTGCTGGAAAATGGTGCTTTTGCCGATATCGAGGCGATGATTCGCGACACGCTGGTGGAGTCCCTTCCGCTGCAGCCGCTGTGCAAGCCGGATTGCAAGGGCTTGTGCTCGCAGTGCGGCGTGGATTTGAACGAAGAGCCGGATCATCACCACGACACCACGGATATTCGTTTCGCCGGTTTGGCCGCGTTGAAAGCCCAGCTTGAGGCCCAGCAGGGCGAGTGACACGCAACACAGCGGCAAGGCGTGTTTGGCGTTTGTACGAGCCCTGCGTTAAGATAACGGACGCTTAAGCTCAATTGTTCGAACGAAACAGAGGATACTCAAATGGCACTGCCTAAGTACAAGACCTCTCGCGCCAACACGCACTCGCGTCGCGCGAACTGGAAGGCCACCGCTGCTGCGACCGTGAGCTGCCCGAACTGTGGCGCTCCGGCTCTGCCGCACATGGCTTGCCCGGCATGCGGCAACTACCGCGGCCGCACCTACCGCTCCGCCATCCAGCCGGCTCACACCAAGTGAGTCCTGAGATAACGGCTTAAAGAAGACCCTGCCATCGACGGGTGGCAGGGTCTTCGCATACCGGCTCCTCATAGCTCTAATAGCTAATAGCGAAGGATTGCGCATTCACTATGACTGAATCATCGGCCGAACATCACGTCCGCGTCAGTAAACAAGACGACGCCAGCAACGCTCCAGCCAGCGAACTTCTGGAAGCACTGGGCACCACTATCAGCCCTGATTTGCTGGTGCAGGCTCTTACCCATCGTTCTTTCTCCCACGAGAATCCGGGGGCATTGAACTATGAGCGTCTCGAATTCCTGGGAGACGCAGTCTTGGAACTGGTTTCTACCGAAACCCTGTTCAAGATCCACCCGGATATGACCGAGGGCCAACTGGCTAAGATGCGCGCCAAGGCTGTGTCCGAGGATGCGTTGAGTGCTATTGCCAAAACCAAGCTCAAGGTTGGTCCCTACATTCTGTTGGGCCATGGTGAGGCCGAGCAGGGCGGCGCACAGAAGAACTCTATTCTGTGCGACATTGTGGAATCGCTGATTGGCGCCACGTTCCTGGAGCACGGCATTGATGAGGCCCGCAAGGTAGTGCATCGCCTTATCGACGATACGCTCGCCGAAGTGGCTACTGAAGGCCCGGCACTGGATTGGAAAACCTCGCTGACCGTTAAGGCTCACGAGCTTGGCAAGCCCGAGCCGGTGTACCACATGGAGGTTTCCGGGCCGGAGTACGCGCAGATCTTCACCGCCAAGGTCACCTTGGGAGACGATGCCCAGATTATCGGTATCGGCAAGGGTTCCAGCAAGCGCAAGGCTCAGCTAGCGGCTGCGGAAGCCGGCTGGAAGACGCTGGATCAGCAGCATAACACTCTCAAGAAGCGGACTAAGTAGGCTCTCTGTCGGTTTAACGAATAGACTGATACCACAACATGAGCGGTAAGCCGCATGCTGAGCCACAAGCCCAGCCCATCGGCTGAATCATACGGGCGCGCCCCTAGCTTTACCCCACAGCTGGATGGGTCGACGCGGTACTTTATGAGGTGAGAGGAATCATGGCTTTACCCACGCCTTTGCAGGCTTTCAGCGGTGTGCCCAAAACCACTGCGGCCACGGACAAGCAGACCATTATCGACGGCGAGAAGATGACTGGCGCCGAAGCGCTGGTTCGTTCACTGGAAGACCTGGGCGTTGAGGACGTCTTCGGTATTCCGGGTGGCGCGATTCTGCCGGTGTATCACCAGATCAAGGAAGGCAGCACGAAGTTCCGTTTCGTGCTGATGCGTCATGAGCAGGCAGCCGGCCATGCCGCTGAGGGCTACGCGCTGGCCACCGGCAAGGTGGGCGTGTGCATCGTGACGTCCGGCCCAGGTGCCACCAATGTGGTCACTGCCATTGCGGACGCCAACATGGATTCCGTGCCGATGGTGGTGATCACCGGCCAGGTGGGCGTGCAGGCCATCGGCACCGACGCCTTCCAGGAGGCCGATATTGTTGGCATCACCTACCCGGTGTCCAAGCATTCCTTCCTGGTGACCCGCGCACAGGATATTCCGCGCGTGCTTTCCGAGGCGTATCACATCGCCAGCACCGGCCGCCCCGGCCCTGTGGTGGTGGATTTGACCAAGACCGCCCAAACCGGCGAGATGTACTATTCCTGGCCGCAGCGCATGATTCTGCCCGGCTACAACCCCACTACCAAGGCGCACGGCCGTGTGCTGTCCGACGCTGCGAAACTGTTCTCCAAGTCGTACCGCCCGGTGCTGTATGTGGGCGGCGGCGCAGCTCGCTCCAACGCTGGCGCTCAGGTTAAGGCTTTGGCTGATGTGACTGGCGCTCCTGTGGTAACCACCCTGCCTGCCCGCGGCATTATTCCGGATACCGATCCGAAGAACCTCGGTATGCTCGGTATGCATGGCACGATTGCAGCCACTGGCGCTGTGCAGCGCGCTGATCTGCTCGTGGCCATCGGTGCCCGTTTCGATGATCGTGTGACCGGCAAGCTTGAGGCATTCGCCCCGACCGCTCGCGTGATTCATATCGATATTGATCCGGCTGAGATCGGTAAGAACCGTCAGCCGGATGTGCCGATTGTGGGCGATGTGGCTACGGTTCTGGATGATTTGATTCCGGAAATCGAACGTACGCAGGCCATCCAAGGCAAGCCGAATCTGAAGCCATGGTGGGATGCTATTGATGGCTGGCGCGAAAAGTACCCGATGACTTGGGATGAGCCGACCGATGGCTCCTTGGCTCCGCAGTGGGTGATCAAGCAGCTTTCCGAGCTGGCTGATCCGTCTACGATTTGGGTGACCGGCGTGGGCCAGCACCAGATGTGGGCTTCTCAGTTCATCGATTTTGAAAACCAGCACTCCTGGATCTCTTCCGGCGGTCTGGGCACGATGGGCTATGGTCTGCCGGCAGCAATCGGCGCTTCCGTGGGTTCCGCTCGCGAATTCGACGGCAAGAAGCCGGTGTGGCTGATTGATGGCGATGGTTCTTTCCAGATGACTTCCGAAGAACTGGCCGCCGCTTTCCTGGATCACGCTCCGGTGAAGATCGCTATTTTGAACAACTCCGTGTATGGCATGGTTCGCCAATGGCAGACCCTGTTCTACGATCACCACTATTCTCAGACCAACCTGAAGGATGGCGAGGCACACGGTACCGACGGTGAGGCTCAGCTGACCTCTGGTGAGGCGCCGATTGAAGTTCCGGACTTCATCAAGCTGGCTGAAGCGTACGGCTGCGTGGGTATCCGTGCCTTTACTAAGGATGAGGCTATTGCCGCCATCAAGAAGGCCAACGAAATCAACGACCGTCCGGTGCTGATTGACTTCCGCGTGTGGAAGGATGCTATGGTCTGGCCGATGGTTGCCGCTGGTGCTTCGAATGATGAGGTGACGTATATGCCTGGCATTAAGCCGCTGATTGGTGGCACGCCGGCTCCGGGAACCGGTGCTGCCGATTCCGATGACTCTGCTGACTCTGCTGATTCCGCTGTGAACGAGCACTGAGGGGAGAAGATTTACGATGGCTATTTATCCTGCATCCCAGCCCGGTTCTGAGCGTCATACCCTGTCCGTGCTGGTGGAGAACCGCCCGGGTGTGCTGGCCCGCATCGCTGGCTTGTTCGCCCGCCGCGCGTTCAACATCAATTCCCTGTCCGTCTCCCCCACCGAGCGTCCGGACATCTCCCGCGTGACGGTAACCGCTGATGTGGAAGCTGTGCCGCTGGAGCAAATCATCAAGCAGCTTAACAAGCTGCTGCACGTGCTCAAGATTGTGGAGCTCGACCCGAACTCCACCGTGGAGCGCGAACTGGTGCTTATCAAGGTGGCAGCAAACCAGTCCAACCGTTCTGATGTGTTGGAAATCGTTCGTCTGTTCCGTGTACGCGTGGTGGATGTGAACCCGGAGTCGCTGACTATCGAGGCTACCGGTGCTGAAGGCAAGATCGATGCATTGCTTGGTCTGCTTGAGCATTACGGTGTTATCGAGCTGGTTCGCTCCGGTGCTGTGGCCGTAACGCGCGGTCCGCGCGCACTGAGCGAAAAGGTGATTGGCTCCGAAGTGACCGGTCGCTGAGCTCAGCTTTAAGCCTTCAATTACAGGGCGGGTATGCGTAGAAGTACGTATACCCGCCCTGTATTCGTATATGTCGAACTTGTGCAGAGACACTGCTCATGCATGCATTATGACAGCATTGTTTGCTAGCATTATGCTAGCAAACAATGGAAAGGAGACCACCATGGCCACACTGACTATTCGTAAAATTCCTGATGAGCAGATTCAACAACTCAAGCAGATTGCCGAGGAACACAATCGATCCATGGAAGCAGAAGCGCGGTCCATCCTTGAAGACTGGCTGGCCAAGACAGTAGCGCATCGCAGTGCTCAAAAGACGAATTTTGCACTCGCACTTCGTCAATTCATGGAAGATGAAGGTATCGAAGGGCTTGCCGAGGGAGAGTTTCCCTTACCGGAACGAACGATAGGGAACGAACGACCACCAATTGAATTTGAGTAATTATGATCGTTCAAGACACCAATCTGTTCAGCGAACTCATGAAAGACACCGCCGATAAGCATGTACTAGCCTGGTATGAGCAGTTTACCGACGATGATTTTGCCATTACCGCCATCTCAGTCGGCGAACTACTTTTTGGTCTTGCTCGCATGCCTCAAGGCAAGCGAAAGGATGCGACCGCACTACTGATTGACAAACAACTCACCCCTTTATCATCACGAATACTGCCATTCGACAACATCGCCGCAACATACTACGCGCAGATAAAAGCATATCGACAAAAAATAGGGCAACCAATCAGCGAACAGGATGCAATGATCGCAGCAATCGCCCGTTCTTACGGCGCAACTGTGGCCACACGCAGCATCAAGGATTTCGAAGGAACCGGCGTGGATCTCATCAACCCCTGGGAGTACGAGAAGGCTGCCTCATAAGCACGGAAAGGGCCGGTCCGTGCCACAACAATGTGACATGAACCGGCTCTTCCCAGAGAAACACTATGCACGCGAAGTTTAGAGCCGCGCAGGGCACGAATCGCACACTCTGCACAGCACGCCACAATCAGAGATCCAGTGGCGGGAGCTCAACGGTGGCGTCAGCGCGGTCACGGCATGCAGCGATGCGCTGCGCATTGAGCTCATCAACTTCCATAACCCACTTTCGCGCTTGCTCCGGAGCCTTGCCGAATCGAATATGGCGTTCGACCAAGCGCTCGCGGCGCAGATCATCGTCAACATCGACATACCAGACTTCGGTCATGGCGGCATGCACATCTTTCCACGCATCCGCTTCGTCAAGCAGGTAGTTGCCTTCTGTCACTACCAGTCGAGTCCAAGGGAACACCGGAATAGCGCCGGCCAGAGGCTGCTCCAAGTCACGTTCGAACATTGGCGCGTAAATCACACCATCTTCGCCATTGTGGATGCGCTGCAGTAGAGAACGATAACCACGAGCGTCGAATGTATCAATAGCGCCCTTGCGCTGCAAACGGCCCAGTCGCTTCAGCTCCACATCCGCCAGATGATAACCATCCATCGGCACCCAGGCCGCAAAATGATCTACCGGCTGTTCAACATCTGCCGCACTGCCATCTTCAAAAGCCTCAGCGAGCAGCTGGGCCAGCGTAGACTTGCCAGCACCTGGAGCGCCCACAATGCCGAGAATCACTCGTTCGTTGCCTGCAAGCAGCTGCGCTACGCGAGCCTTGGCTTCTTCAAGATTTGCGATATTGACCATCATTGTCGTCTCCTTCTATGAAACCTAACTTCTTGCCGAATCATGCCGCCACACTCTTCAGCGAGCTGGAATAAACGTCTGCATCACTGCTATTCGTTTTCCTTGTATACATAACTTTACCATAGTTTTGTATAGTTATATACAAAACTAAAGAAATAAATGTAAAGATTTTGTCAAATACAATGCTGATGTATGCTAAGGGGTATGACTAAGGCAGCCACAGATATCGACATCAACGAAGGAAGCGTCGAACTGCTCACCTTATTACGGGAGCGTGGTCCAATGACGCGCAGTGATATCGGAGCAGCAACCGGTTGGGCACGGCCGACAGTCAATAAGCGTATTGATGAGCTCTCTGACATTGGTATCGCGCAGCCACTTGCCATTCCCAGCGCCACTGGCGGCCGCCCTGCTCAGGGATTCACCTTCAACTCATCGTGTGCACACATTCTTGCCATTGATATTGCCACCACAAGCACCACCGTCGCCTTGTGTAGTCTTTCCGGACAACCAGTCGTTGCACAAACCATCAATGTTGGTGCAGAAAATGAGCCAGAGGATGCACTGGAGCAGATTTGCGAAACCGCCGACGCCATGCTGGCGAACACAGCAAACGCTGAGCCAACGCGTCTATATGCCGTATCGGTAGCCGTGACCTCGCGCGTTGAAACAGCTACCGGAAATCTCATTCAAGCTCCGGTTATGCAGCATTGGGAAAACCATCATTTGCGTGAATTATTCGCCAATCGATACCGTGTACCGACTTTTATCGAGAATGACGCTAACGCTCGCGCACTGTGCAAGGCCTATCAATTAGCAACCGATGGCGAACGCATGGTTCCCAATCTCTTGTATGTGCACGCCGGCATGGGGCTTGGCGCTGGCATTATCTCCTCTGGATCCATCATGCATGGCGCATTTGGAGCCGCAGGCGACATTGGTCATATTCATGTCTTCGGCACTATTGGCGAAAACAGCCTCTGCCGCTGCGGTAATACCGGCTGCGTGGAGGCTACCGCAGGCGGATGGGCGGTATTGCAGACCTTGCAGGCCCAGGGCAAACCGGTTTCTGCATTGGCTGATGTGGTAGATCTTGCCGCGCACGGCGATATCGAGACTGTGCAACTTGTTCGCCAGGCAGGGCGACTAATCGGCGATGTGATTTCAGCCTGCGTGAATATGCTCAACCCATCGTGCATCGTGGTTGGCGGCGAGCTCTCGCACTGCGGCGAACTGTTGATGAACGGCATTCGCGAGCGCGTATGGGCGCGTGCGCAGCCACTTGCTACCAAGTCGCTGCGCATTGAATCCTGTTCCGATGAAGCGCAAGCCGGTATTGTCGGCTTAGCTTATGCAGCTATCGAGCAGGGATTGACGTCCGTGGAACTGCTGCAGGATTTCGCGAACAGCAACTAAACTATCCCAGCTGTTCGGAGAGGTCTAGCCACTCGGCTTCGAGGTCATCGGATTCGGAGATGATGGCGTTCAACTGCTCGTTGAGCTTGTTGAGGCCTTCATAATCCGAGGGATCATGGGCCGCCATTTGCGCTTCAAGGTCAGCCTTCTGATCTTCGAGCTTGGCCAGCTTGCGTTCGATGGCGTTCACGCGCTTGGAAGCTTCATGGAAGGCCTTGCCGGTCAGCTTTGGCGATCCATTATCCTCTGTCTCATGAGCTGCGGAAGACTGCGGCTCACCAGCAGGATTCTTAGCCGTCTGCACCTGCGCGGAAGAGGAAGAACCTCGCTTAGACGAGCTGCTTCCCGTACCCGCAATACCAGCCTTTTCAGCTGGCAAACCCTTGCCGCTCTTAATATCCTCGACCATATCGAGGTAATCCTGCACGCCACCGGGCAGATGGCGCACCTTGCCGCCAAGTAGAGCGAACTGCTGATCGGTCACGCGTTCAAGCAGATAACGATCGTGGGAAACCACAATCAACGTGCCCGGCCACGTATCCAGCAAATCCTCCATTACGGCGAGCATATCGGTATCCAAATCATTACCGGGCTCGTCCATAATGAGCACGTTCGGCTCATCGAGCAGAATCAGCAGCAGCTGCATACGGCGCTTCTGACCACCGGAGAGATCACGGATCGGCGTCATCAACTGGGCTGACTCAAAGCCAAGGCGTTCCATCAGCTGGCCGGGCGTCACTTCCTTGCCGTCCACGATATAGCTTGGCTTATAGCGAGACAGTACTTCCTTAATCTTGTACTTGCCGAGCTTCTCCAGCTCATCGAGTCGTTGAGAGAGCACAGCGAACTTTACCGTCTTGCCAATATTCACGTGGCCTGCAGTCGGAGTCAACGTACCATCAATCAGCTTCAACAGCGTGGATTTACCGGCACCATTGGCACCGACAATGCCGAAACGATCGCCCGGACCAATCAGCCAAGTCACATCATCAAGAATTTCGCGGCCAGATACGGTCACTTTACGGGCGGCAGATGTTGTGCTCACGGCTTCCGTATCAGCGGCTACGTCACCGCCAATGGTTTCGCCACCAGTGTTCATGCGGCGCACTTCGCGATCATCAGTCAGAGCCGAATTACTACCGCCTTCAGCTTCGGCCTTCTTGCGCGCTTCTTCAGCAGCGGCAACAGCTTCCGGCACGCCGGCGTCCACGAGTCGCGGATCAGTCATATCGGTGACTGCAACCTCAACGGAACCGTGGAGCTGAGGCTCGGCGTACATGGCGTTGACCACATCCACGCGGGATGCGGAGTCGGCGAGCGCGGCCACATCCGGGTCGATTTCAGACACAGTGCCCTGCGCGTGCTCGAAGATCTGCGTCACATCGATCAGATCCACCACCTGCTTGCCGAGGCGTGAGGTGGCCATCTGCTTGAGCTCAAGCGTGTTACGCATTGGTGGCACATCGGCAATCAGTTCGCGCGCAGCCTTGACATGGAACTTCTGCTTGGTGGAGCGGGCGCGGGCACCACGGGACAGCCATGCGAGCTCCTTGCGAGCTAGATTACGACGCTTGGTTTCGCGCACATCAGCCTGGCGGTCGCGTTCCACGCGCTGCAACATGTATGCGGAATAGCCGCCTTCGAATGGTTCGATAATACCGTCGTGAACTTCCCACATCGATTCGCAAACTTCGTCCAGGAACCAACGATCGTGCGTGACGAGTAGCAGCGCGCCCTGGCCGCGGGACCAACGGTTCTTCAGATGTTCGGCGAGCCAGTGAATAGTTACCACATCGAGGTGGTTGGTGGGCTCGTCGAGAGCGAGAATATCCCAATCCTTGAGCAGCAGTCGTGCCAAATCAGCACGGCGACGCTGGCCGCCGGACAGGGAGCCGACTTTGGCGTCAAGACTCATGCCGCCGAGCAGCGCTTCGACGATTTCACGGGAAGTATTGTCAGACGCCCACTCGTAATCCGCGTGGCCTTCGAGGGCAGCTTCGCGGATGGTGGCGTTATCGTCCAGCGGATCACGCTGGTCAAGCATGCCGAAGGTGAGTCCGCCACGCTTGGTGACGCGGCCGGAATCCGGTTCTTGCGTGCCGCGGAAGAGGTGCAGCAGTGTGGATTTGCCGTCGCCATTGCGGCCGACGATGCCGATGCGATCGCCTTCAAATACACCCTGCGTCACATCGGTGAAGATGGTTTTGGTAGCGAAGGAGAGCGAAACGTGTTCAAGTCCAATATCGTAAGTCGGCATGATTCACCAATGTAGCGTCAGCTATGGCCTCAATCCGCTCGATAATCCTACGGTGGTTCTTCACACTACGGTATGACTACCCCTCAGGCCTGCTTCGCAGGCCAGCTCCCCTGACAAGGGGAGCCGAGGGTGGGTGTAACAGCCATTCCAGCCGAAGACTTACTTAAGACTTACTTATCCAGCGTTTGCGCGTAGGAATTGCAGCGGGCCGCGAAGCCGGAGAATACTTGCTCGGCAAGCGGCTGCAGAAGCTGATCATATTGCGCGAACTGCTCGCGAAGCTGGGATTTCGAACCGCCTGCAGCCTTCAAATCCTTGACCATGCTCGGCTCGTCAAGCCATTCATCGAGCAGCGAGCCGCATACTTCCAGATGGAACTGCATGCCTAGTGCCGAGCCAAGACGGAAAGCCTGGACCTTCGTACCGGCCGAACGAGCGAGCAGCTGGCCGCCTTCCGGCAAGCCCACCACATCGTTATGCCAATGCAGCACATTCAACTGCTTATCCCACATGGAGAAATAGTCGTGCTTTTCCACGCGTTTGATTGGTGCGAAACCAATCTCAGGCGCGTCACCTTGGCGAAGCTGGGCCCCCAGTGCCGTGGCGATAATCTGATGCCCCAGGCACACACCAAGTATTGGTTTGCCGGATGCCACAGCAGCCTTGGCGAGCTTGGCCTCAACTTTAAGACCGGGGTACTGATCGTAATCGAGTGCCCCCATCGGTCCGCCCATAATCACCACGCCTGCGAGTTCGCTGAAATCTGGGAGGTCCGGCTTCTTCTTTTTGGTGATGTTCATCGTCACCGTTTGGATGCCAAGATCTTCCAAGTTCGACAGGATACGCCCGGGGCGTTCCCATGACACATGTTGCAAAATGAGCACTTGTGGTGTGACCATGCTCTCCATTGTGGCACGAGCATTCCCCGTTTACGTTAATTCTGTGGCGTTGACTGTTTGAACTGCGGCCCATGTCTGGCTCGTTTTCTACGCTTGGAGGCTATGGGAAACAGCCAAGAACCGCAGGATTTCAACATTTCAGTTATGCCTTCCAGCCTTACGCCCGCACATGTGGCCAAGGCTGCTGAGGGCTTGAATCTGTACGACACTGCCTCGCATCAGGTCAGCCATTTTGTGCCGCTGAAGCCTGGCGAAGTGGGTATTTATGTGTGCGGCGCCACCGTGCAATCCTCGCCGCATATTGGCCATATTCGTGCGGCCGTGGCATTTGATGTGATTCGCCGCTGGTTCTTGAAGCTTGGCTATAAGGTGACGTTCGTTCGCAACGTGACCGATATTGACGACAAGATTCTCGACAAGGCTGCCGCAGCAGGTCAGCGTTGGTGGGCTCGCGCCTACTACTATGAGCGCGAATTTACTGAAGCGTACAACACGCTTGGCGTACTGCCGCCTACTGTGGAGCCGCGCGCAACCGGTCATATGTCGGACATAATCGACCTGATTCAGCGCATTATCGACAATGGTCACGGTTATGTGGTCACGGATGCGGATGGCAAGCCCACCGGCAATGTGTACTTTGATGTGGCCTCCTGGCCGCATTACGGTGAGCTGACCCACCAGAAGCAGACTGCTGAGGTGGATGAGGCTGCGGCTGTGGCCGATCGCATGGGTCCGTCTGTGGATGCTACGGGCGCGGATAAGTATAACCCGGTCGATCCGGCCGATGCTTCTCCTGATAAGCATGATCCGCGTGATTTCGCGCTTTGGAAGGCTCCGAAGGATACCGACCCTGAGGATGCTCGCTGGTCCACGCCGTTCGGCGTTGGCCGCCCGGGCTGGCATATCGAATGCTCTGCTATGTCTCACCGGTACTTGGGTGACGGTTTCGATATCCACGGCGGCGGCCTAGACTTGCGCTTCCCGCATCACGAGAATGAGATGGCTCAGACTCGCGCTGCCGGCTACCCATCTGCAGCCCGTTGGATGCACTCCGCTTGGGTTACCGCCAAGGGTGAGAAGATGTCAAAGTCGTTGGGCACTGGCTTGTCCGTGCCTTCCGTGCTGGCCGAGCATTCCGCTTGGGTGGTGCGTTACGCGCTGGGTTCCGTGCAGTACCGTTCGATGCTGGAGTGGTCTGATCAGGCTTTGATTGAAGCTCAGGCTGCATATGATCGCGTATCGAACTTCATCGAGCGCGCTGGCGTGGTACTTGGCGAGCAGCCGTCTCGCGATGAGGTTATGGCTGTTTCCGCAGATGATCTGCCTGCTGATTTTGTGGCCGCATTGAACGATGACATCAATGTTTCCGGCGCTACTGCAGCAATCTTCACTGCTATCCGCTCCGGCAATACGCTGCTTTCCAAGCTGGCCGACCGAGTGGATTCCGAAGCCGCCAAGGCTGAGGTTCGCGAAACGCTGCTCGCCGTGCGCGCCATGCTGGACACGTTGGGTCTTGACCCGCTGGCTGAACCGTGGCTGTCTGATGGAGCTGCCGGCGGTGCAGGCACCGGCGCTGGCGAATCGCCTGAGCATGCGGCTCTTGAAGCTTTGATTACCGAGCAGCTTCAGGCTCGTCAGGAGGCTCGCAAGGCTCGTGACTTCGCCAAGGCTGATGCGATTCGCGACGCTCTGGGCGCTGCCGGCATCGCCATCGAAGATGGTCCGCAGGGCTCCACTTGGAGTCTGAAGTAATACTGTCAGTGCCACGCTGGCGCAAAATCGGCAATATTGTGCTGGCGTGGCAGGAGATTGTGCCACGCCAGCACATTTCAGTCATTTCCGCGCTAGCGTGGCACATTTTGGGGCATGTATAGAGGGTTTTCCCGATAGTGGTGTGCCACGCCAGAGCAAAATCACCGATTTTGCACCCGCGTGGCACACCACTACCTTCAACCATCAGCTTTAATCAAATACAAAATCCACATCCACGATGTGCAGGCGCTTTTTCAGCGCTGCCTCAAGCGAGCGCTTGCATTCCACCAGATTGGCCACATCAATGGTCTCTCCCGTACCGGCCAGATACACATCGACCGTGTAGTTCATGCCGGTTTTGAAAATCAGCGTCTGCTCATATTCGGTATTGTTCGGCAAATGATGCTGGGCCGTGGATTCCACAAATGCGTTGGTTTCATCGTCATCGTGGATGCCACCGACCAGCTCTACGAATGCTTCCTTCAGCACGCTGAACGGTTCCTTGATGGTAAGCGCCACCAGTGCCACGGTGATGAAGAAGTCACCGGTGTAATGCAGGAAGTCCAACGGACCATTCGCCGGCAGAATCATCAGGAATACTGCCACTGCGCCAATGCCGAAGGACATTGCACCATCAACCAGCGTGCTTTTGCATTCGGCGGTGAGCATGGTGCTGGCATTACGGATAGCCCGATTTTCGCGGCGATAATACACATACAGTCCAAAGCACACCAGTACGGTCAGTACTTCGTAAATCACCACTGGTCCGGTGACGATGCGTTCGCCGTCACCAAGCACAAAGTAGTCATACGCCACTTGGCAAACGTCAATCAGCGAATACACCAGCAAGGACATGGTGAAAATGGCTTTGCAGATCGCATAGATGGGTTCAAGCGCGAACAGTCCGTTGGGGAACCGTTCAGTGGTGCGCACAGTGCGCGTGGAGAGGTAGACCGCCACCAGTCCAGAAAGTACGGATATGGCGGTGAAGGAGAAATCAAGGAACATAGCCTTTAAGCCGGTCATAAAGAACACGGCCATACCGGCTGCAACCTGAATAATGTTGACGACAATGCCAACAATCAAGGCTTTACGTTCGATGGTTTTATGTTGGGGCATCGGTGGTCCTTCCGTATTGCACGGCATGTCTGCGTTGGCCCGCTACTTCACTGGTCGAATGGCTAGCTCACTAGTAGTGAGTTAGCCATCAACTCGATTCGCGAGGGCGCACGGCAGTCTGCGTATAGGTGGTGTCCAGGGATATTCAAAACAGCGTAAGCATTCCAAAAATCACAGGATTATTGCCCTCACTATTGTAGCGAACGGCTTCGATTGAGCCCACGCCGTCAGCGAACGATGCCGACCCCAACAACGCACCGGCATAATTTCCCGCGTGACGGCTAGACTGTTGCCCATTATGGCAGCTTTTTCATCTTTAACTGACAGGCTCTCGAATGCGTTCAAGCATCTGAAGAGCAAGGGCAAACTTTCCGAAGCGGATATTGACGGCACCATCCGCGAAATCCGCCGTGCACTGCTCGACGCCGACGTGGCGCTCGACGTGGTCCGTTCCTTCACCGGCAAGGTGCGCGAACGCGCGCTGGGTACTGAGGTCTCTGAGGCTCTGAACCCGGCCCAGCAGGTGGTGAAGATCGTTAACGAAGAGCTCACCGATGTGCTCGGCCAGGGTGTGGACCGCCCGCTGAACTTCGCCAAGAATCCGCCGACGATTATTATGCTCGCCGGTCTTCAGGGTGCTGGTAAGACCACGCTAGCCGGCAAGCTCGGCTACTGGCTCAAGGATTCCGGCCATACGCCACTGTTGGTGGCCGCTGATTTGCAGCGTCCGAACGCTGTGACGCAGCTGCAGGTAGTTGGCGAGCGCGCTGGCGTGCCGGTGTACGCTCCTGAAAAGGGCGTGCAGTCCGATGGCGGCGAGGCCGTGGCAGCTCCGGGCCTTACCACTGGCGATCCGGTGAAGGTGGCCCGCGATTCCATCGCTTTCGCCAAGCAGAAGCTCTATGACACGGTGATTATCGATACCGCAGGTCGTTTGGGTGTGGACGAGGAGCTGATGAAGCAGGCTCGCGATATCCGCGATGCCGTTCAGCCCAACGAAATCCTGTTCGTTATCGATGCGATGATCGGTCAGGATGCGGTTAAAACCGCTAAGGCGTTTGATGAGGGCGTTGACTTCACCGGCGTGGTGCTGTCGAAGCTCGATGGCGACGCCCGCGGTGGTGCTGCCCTGTCCGTGGCCAGTGTGACCGGCAAGCCGATTCTGTTCGCTTCCACTGGCGAAAACCTGAAGGACTTCGAGGTCTTCCACCCGGACCGTATGGCTTCTCGCATCCTCGATATGGGCGATATCATGACCCTCATCGAGCAGGCTCAGAAGCAGTTCGATGAGGAAGAGGCTCGCAAGGCTGCCGAGAAGATTTCCGAGGGCTCCTTCGGCTTGGATGATTTCCTTGCTCAGCTGCAGCAGGTGCGTAAGCTCGGTTCGATGAAGTCTCTGCTCGGCATGATTCCGGGCATGGCTCAGCATCGCAAGGAGCTGGAGCAGTTCGACGAGAAGGAAATCGATCGTACTGAGGCTATTATTCGCTCGATGACTCCGGCTGAACGCCGCGATCCGTCGATTATCAACGGTTCTCGCCGTGCTCGTATCGCTTACGGTTCCGGTGTAACCGTCTCCCAGGTGAACGCATTGCTGCAGCGTTTCGAGCAGGCCTCGAAGATGATGAAGCGTATGGCTAACCGTTCTGGCATGGGCGGCGGCATTCCTGGCTTCGGCGGCCCGGCTATGGGCGGCAGCAAGAAGAAGGGCAAAGGCAAGAACAAGAAGAAGGGCGGTAAGTCCGGCAATCCGATGAAGCGCGAGGCTGAGGAGAAAGCATTGCGCGATAAGTTGGCCGGCAAGTCCTCTGGTTCTGGCTCCACCGGTGGTTCCGCGTTCGCTAAGAAACCGCAGAATCCGGCTTTGCCCGCAGGTCTTGAGCAGATGATGAACAATGCTGAAAGCGATGGCATGGAACTGCCGCCGAACCTCGGTGGTGGCATCGGCGGTCTGTTCGGTCGCTGATTGTGCTGATTTCCCGGCTCTCCTCTCTAGGGAGAGCCGATTTATTTTTTTGAGGAGTTTGTATGACAACGCTGTTCTACGTAGCAGTTATTATTGCGTGGATTTGGCTGGGATTGTCTGCTTTGCCGGCAGGTCTTGAGGCTCGCATGCCGATGCCGTATATGATTGCGCTGACGCCATTTCTGTGGGTTCCATTGATTGTTTTGGCTGGTATAGCGGCATGGCAGCACAATTGGGGCGCGATGTGTCTACTTATTGTTGCTGCTTGTATGACCAGTTCTCAGCGCATTAGTTATTGGGGTACGGGTGTTGCCCGTGGAAAAAAGCGTGAAACATCACGTGAAACAACTATTGCTGACCATGAAACAGCCCGTGAAACATTGCCTTCGCAGTTTGCGGTAATGACATTGAACTGCCGCTATGGGCGCGCTAATGCTGATGCGATTATTACTGCGGTACGTGAGCGCAACATTGCGGTGCTCGCATTGCAGGAAGTCTCCGATAAGCTTATCGCTCGCTTGGATGCTGCAGGAATCGAGGAACTGCTCCCCTACCGTCAGTCCGGCGAAGCCAAAGATACTGACAATGGTGGCTACAATGTGCTGTTCTCCCGCTATGAGCCGGCTGTTGCAGTGCCGAATGTAGTCACTATTCCTGCCGCAGATGTGCCGGCAATCACACTGAAGATTGCCGATGATTCTGCTGAGTCTGAACCTACCGATGATTCCTCGCGCACCATCACCTTCTGTTCGGCGCATCCGAAGTCTCCGATGCGCGGCTGTGCCGATTGGTCTGCCGGCATTCTTGGATTAGGAGCCATTGCCAAGGCAGAAGCTATCGGCGACCACAATATTGCTGTAGTGATGGGCGACCTCAACTCCAGCACCGATCATCCAAGCTTCCGCACACTGCTGAAGTCCGGTTTCAAGGATGCGAGCTTGACTCAAGCGGCCGGCCCGAATCTCACATTCCCGCGCTGGCTGAAATGGCCACGCATCGAACTGGACCACGTGCTGTTCACGCCCGGTCTTAAGCCATCTGGAGTGAGCGCGTTCGAAATTGCCGATACCGATCATCTGGCACTCACCGCAACACTCACCCTGCGGTAACTCACGCGTGTTTCACGTCCGGGGCTTGGCGCTATAATAAGCCAGTTATTCGCGCGCGCGTGGCGCCCTCTACACCCCGAGCCGCGAGGACACGTGGGTTCCGGCGAGCCGTGCCCCACACAGCACACCGAGAAACCACAAACCTAGCATTTACAAGGAGAGCCATTTTGGCAACCAAGATTCGTCTGAAGCGAATGGGCAAGAAGTTCTACGCCTTCTACCGCGTGGTGGTCGTTGATTCCCGCAAGAAGCGCGACGGCAAGGTTATCGAGGAGATCGGTACCTACAACCCGAACACTCAGCCCTCCACTATCGAGATCAAGTCTGATCGTGCTCAGTACTGGCTCGGCGTTGGCGCTCAGCCGTCCGAGCCGGTGTTCAAGCTGCTGAACATCACCGGTGACTGGCAGAAGTTCAAGGGCCTCGAAGGTGCTGAAGGCACCCTGAAGACCGTTGAAGCTGGCCCGGATGCTGCTGCTCGCGTTGAGGCTGTTGAGAACGAAGCTCAGAAGCTGAAGGCTGCTAAGTCCGAAGCTGAAGCCAAGGCTAAGGCCGAGGCTGAAGCCGCTGCCGCCGCTGAAGAGGCCCCGGCCGAGGACGCCGCTGCTGAAGAAGCTCCGGCTGAAGCCTGATTCGAGAAAGGCTAAGCAATGCTTGCACAGGCTGTGGAACACCTCATCAAGAACATCGTTGATTTTCCGGACGATGTTTCTGTCAAGTCCCATGAAAATGCGCGCGGCGAACTGCTTCGCGTGCGCGTGAATCCAGAGGACATTGGCCGCGTGATTGGCCGTGGAGGCCGCACCGCCAATGCGATTCGCACGGTGATTCAGGCTCTGTCTGATCACAAGGTGCGCGTCGATATCATGGACGTCCGTCGATAAGGAATATTTCACAGCATGGCACAGCAAGACATGCACGACGACCCTCAGCAGCTTGAGTTGCTGAGGGTCGCTCGTATTGGTAAAGCACAAGGTTTGAAGGGTGAAGTTACCGTTCGCCTGTACACCGATGATCCGGAATGGCGGTTTGAGCCAGGTTCCGTGCTCTATGAGCAGGATGGCGAAACCGAATATGTGGTGGAGAATTCCCGCACGTTCAAGGATCGTTGGATTATTAAATTCGAAGGTACCGATGACCGTACTGCCGCTGAAGCATTGAACGGCGTGGAATTGTACGGTGAGGCTGACGACCCAGATGAGATGTTGGAAGCCGACGAATGGTATCCGAAAGATCTTATTGGGCTTGAGGCTCGCATGGCCGCAGATAATGGCTTGGGCCTTCCCGAGGGTCAGGTAGTCGGCAAGGTAGTCGATGTGGTTGACTCCCCCGCTCAATCCCTGTTAAAGATTCGCTTGACTGAGCCCGTAGTGACCGGCCAGAATTCCAAGGGCGAGGATGTCGTCGAAAAGACTGCGCTCGTCCCCTTCGTCGAACAGATTGTGCCCGACATTGACTTGGACGAGCAATACCTCACCCTTGACCCGCCCGGCGGCCTAATTCCCGGGCTGTGATTATTAAGAGGCTGGAGCGTCGCTCCAGCCTCTTTGTATCTGAGCTCAGCCGAGCTTGGCCAGCTCTTCGGGGCTGAGCTCGAGCTGGTCGGCTTTCAGGGAATCCAGAATAGTCTCCGGGCGGTGCGCACCTGGAATCACGAACATGTGATTACCCTTGGCCAGCTCCCATGCCAGTACCACCTGCTGGTAGCTCACGCCGTG
Organism: Bifidobacterium sp. LH_416; assembly: GCF_056357055.1. NCBI lineage: Bacteria > Bacillati > Actinomycetota > Actinomycetes > Bifidobacteriales > Bifidobacteriaceae > Bifidobacterium > Bifidobacterium sp. LH_416. The sequence continues at coordinate 166,247 of NZ_JBKEVJ010000005.1, forward strand.
TGCGGCGGCAACCTCGCGGAACGAATCGAACTTGGACTCATCGTACGGGTGGCGATAACCTCCAAGCGGGCTCCAGCACACGAATGCAAGACCGAGCTTCGCGCAGTAATCCAACGTGTCCTGGGTCTCCAAATGAACCGGAGAATACTGGTTCTGCACAGCCACCAGCTTGTCGCCCAGAATCGAACGCGCAATATCAATCTGCTCAATGGATGCATTGGACACGCCAGCCACGCGGGCAACGCCCTCGTCCACGAGCTGTTTCAATGCTTCAATGGACTCGTTGTATGGCACTTCCGGATCGTGACGGTGCAAATACAACAAATCAATCGTGTCCACGCCAAGAGCCATTGCGGACTGCTTGCCGTATTCAATCAGATGTTCCGGCTTACCATCGCGCGGCCACAACGGCTGACCGTCCTCGCCCCAGACGCGGCGCAGACCAATCTTCGTTGCCACCGTGACTTCGTTGCGCGGGCCCTTCCACGTAGCCAATGCTTCACGCACCAGCTTTTCACCGGTCTGTTCTTCCTCACCTGGCGTGTAATACGCCCATGCTGTGTCGATATGTCGGCATCCGGCATCCAGAGACGCGTGCAGGGTTTCGATGCCAACATCATGGCCACGATTGTTTTCAATGGTCAACGGCATTTCGCCATGGCCAATAGCAGTAGTGGAGAACGGACCAAGATTGCGGAACAGTGCCATGATGGCTCCTTTGCTGTATGTACAGGTTCTATTACACGACTATAGGCGGTTTATATGACTGTGCCTCTTAACTCACAATCGAGTTAAGAGGCACAGTCATATAAACCGCGTGTTATTCAGCGCTACTTGCGATGCTTGCCGCGGGCGGCGGAAGCTGCGACAAGCACGGCTTCGGATTCACGCTTGCGGCGGATGGCGACGAGCATCAGCCCGCCTCCCAGCATGATCAGTGCAAGGGCTGCGATGCTGGCCGTGTTGGAACCAGTGTCAGACAGCGGCGGCGTGTACGTGTTCTCGAAGGCGGGAGCCTCATGGTTGAGGCCCAGCACGCCGGACGAGTATGCAGCCGTAGCGGTCATCGTGCCATCGAGATTATCGACCACGGTGATCTTGGCGGTGTACACAGTGCTGTCGTATGCGATGCCTTGTGCATTGCCGGCAACTTCACTAATCGTGTACTGATACTCTCCTGCCTTCTCGAACGTGATTGGCGCGAAGGAAATCTTGCCGTTGGCTGCATTCTTCACCTGCTGAAGCGTCTTGCCGCTGGCATCGCGCAATTCGAAGGTGAATTCGCCGTCCTTCAAATCACGTCCCTTGAGCGTCTTGGTGGCAGTGAACGTGAATTCCGTAGGCGCTGGAGCATAGGAGTTGGCGAATACCGCATCCTTGTCTTCCACCGGAGTGGAGACGTATTGCTCGGTTGCCGCGTTCCCGTCCGCGTCGCCCACGGTTGGGGCCGTGCGCACTATCTGATGCGTAGCAGTCATCGTGCCATCATGGTTATCCACCACAGTGACGGTGACTGTGTAGACGGTATCGTCATAAGTTACACCACCCAGTTTGCCAGCGCCTTCACGCACTGTGTAGGCGTACATGCCAGGCTTGCTGTAGGTGATGTCGCCAAATGCGATCTTGCTGTCCGCATCATTCGTGGCGGTAGCCACACCGTCCTTCGTGCCTTCTGGCATCGGAACCGCAACACCATCGGAATCAGTACCACCGGTGAGGGTGAAGGTGAACTCGCCATCGTTGAGTGCACGACCGTCGAGCGTCTTCGCAAAGGTGAAGGCATCCGTTACCTTGCCTGCCGAGTAGGTGTTCGTGAAGTCGAACAGCGCGCCGGAGGCTGGGTCGGTGGTGGCACTCATCGTGCCATCACCATTGTCCTTAATGGTTACGGTGAAGGTGCGAGTGAGGTTGGCATCATTGGTAACGCCAGCAACCTTGCCGGATTCGGTAACGGTGTAGGTGAACTTACGTTCGGTTTGATCGTTCAGGTCAGCGAACGTGTAGGTCACCTTGCCGAAGTTCACATTGCCGGCTTCATCATTGGTTGCTTCCGTCTTGCTAGGCAGCGGAGCGGCCTTGGCGGAATCCTCAGCGTCCACACCGGTGAGCATGAAGGTGAACTTGCCCTTGAGCTGACCGAGCGTAGTGCTGTAGTCACCATCATCAAGCAACTTCACGCCCTTGAACTCAATTGGAGTGGAGTCCGTAGTGGTGTAGTTGTTCTCAAAGGTGAGGCCAGTATTGCTATCAAGACCGTTCGTGGTGAGCGTGAGCTTGCCATTGTGGTCCTTGTCTTCCACGTTCACGGTGAACGTGCTGGTTCGAGTCACGGCACTCACACCGCCCGGCAGACCATCCTCGGATTCCACCACGGTGTACGTGTGGTTGCCGAGGTTGGCGAGCGTGTAACGGAGCGGCTGATCGAAAACAATCTTGCCGCTGGCATCATTGGTTCCGGTAGCAACCGGCGTACCAGTGGTGTTCGTGCCCTCGTAGACGTTGAACGTGAACTTGTCGTTCTCGGTCAGCGCACGACCCGTGAGCTTCTTGGTGCCGTTGAGCGTGAGCTCGGCGGAAGCAGCATAGGTGTTGTCGAAGGAGAACAACTGTGCTGCATCAGCAGGCTCGGTGGTTACGCTGAGCACTCCGGTACCGTTGTCTGCCACAGTGACTGTGAAGCTCTTGGTAGCGGCGGCATCATTGGTAACGCCGTCTGCAGTGCCGCTTTCCGTAACCTCGTACGTAAAGGTCTTGGAGCGGGTACCGTGAGCGCCAACAGCAGCATCCTTCAAATCAGCCAACGTATAGTGGAGGCTGCCGAACGATACTGTGCCATCAGCGGTGTTCGTAGCGGTCAGTTCGCTCTTGTTCTGAAGTTCGCCGGCAGTATCGCTGATGTGCAGTGGAGCACTATCTTTGCCGGTAAGCGTGAACGTGAACGCGTTCGCAAAGTTTGCGGTCTGATTACTACCGTCATCACCCGTGACCTTCTTGATACCGGCGATGGCAGTCTGGCCGACTGCATCGTAGGTGTTGGTAAAGGTCGGGGTAACGCCGGTCTTGTCGCCTACCTTGGTGGAGGTGGTGAGCTTACCGGTGCCGTTGTTGGTAACCGTCACTGTGTAGGTGTAGGCATCAGTGCTGTAGGTAACGCCTGGGAGCCTATCCTTTGCAGCCGGTACGACTTCGTTCACGGTATAGGTGAAGGTCTTCGACTTTGCACCGCCCAAGTCAGACAGCTTGTAAGCGATGGAGTCAAAGTTCACTGAACCATCCGCAGCAGCAGTCTTGGTTTGGAGAACCTTACCGTTGACCGTTGCACCTTCATGCAGCTGGAACTTGAAGGTATTCGTTGGAATCGTACGAGCAGAACCATCCGAATTCTTGAATTCCTTCTTAGCCTTCAGACTGACAGCACCATTGGCACTGTAGGTGTTGGTGAACTGTGCGGTATCGGAATCAGTGTTCAAATCCTTAACCGTGGCGTTGAGCTTGCCAGTGGATTTATCGAGCGCAACCACAACCTGCACGTACTGCCATGTGTGATCGTATGTGATGCCGTTCTTCATATCATCCACAGCATCATCAGGAATCACTTCGTTGATGGAGTAGGTGTAGGTGCCGGTCTTGCTGTACGTAATCTTGTCGAAGGTTACGTCGCCATTCTCATCATTGGCCTTGGTTTGGAGCGGCTGGTCGGTGGTAGCGCCAAACTTCTGCCCCTCGTACAGGTTGAACGAGAACTGGTTGGCCTTCAGCGTGGCGCCGTCCAAGGTCTTGTGGGCCTTGATCTGTGCCTCAGTTGCGGCTGGCGTGTAGGTGTTGGCGAACACCGGGCGGCCGGCGTTGAGCTTGGACGCATCGACCGGCTGGCCATCCTTATCTGTTATCACCGGGGTGACAGTGAGATATCCGTCCGCATCCACAGCAACCGTGACATCAACCGTGTACACAGTGGTGTCGTAGGTCATGCCAGGCTCGCTACCCTTCACTTCAGAGACCTCGTAGGTGTAGGTCTTGGCAGCACCGTTTTCAGCGAGATCGGCATCTGTGAATTGCACGTCCTTGAATGCGCCTTCTGCGTTGGCAGCGGTTTCGGCAGTCAGGCTCGTAGCGTCCTTTACGGAACCGTCGGCAGTCAGCACGTGCAGTGGAGCACCATCAACTGGAGTGAGCTTGAACTGAAACTTGCCGGCAGTCAGCGGGTTTTCACCGCTGTTATCGGCATAGTTCTTGTAAACCTTAAGGCTCCAGTTTTGGGAGAGCTTGGCGTAAGTGTTGGTGATTTGAGCCAGCGGATCGCCGTTCTGGGTCTGGGCCACAACAGACTTGCTCTCCTTGGCGTTGGGGTCGGCCTTGGAAACCAGTTCCATAGCTACTTCGGAATTCAGCTGTCCCTTGCCGTTATCCTTCACCGTGACCGTAGCACGATACAAATCAGTGGAGTACGAGACGCCGGGAAGCGGATTCTCAGGCGTGACTTCACTGATGTTATATACGTAGGTGCCAGCCTTGGTGTAGGTGATGTCACCAAAGCTGAACTCATCACCGTTGATTACGGTCTTGGTGAGTTCACCGTTAGCCGAACCTTCCGGCATTGGAATATCAGCCTTAGCTACATCCGCCTTGTTGGCAGTGAGCTTGCCGCTGACCGCTTCAAGCTTGAAATCGAAGCTATCTGAACCATCAGTATTCCATTCACGGCCGTCGAGCACTTTCTGCGCATACAGGTTTGCCGTTGCAGAAGCTGGCGTATACACATTGGCGAACGCGGCTTCATCGGAATTGGCGTCGTCAGAAGTGTTCGGGTCGCCATCGCTGACCGTGTAACTAGTCTGCAAAGTGCCCGTGCCGGTATCGGTTACGGTCACTTCGATCTTGCGCGTAGTGGCATCGTAAGTGATGCCATCCTTCGCATATCCCGCAGTGACTGGCTGGCCATCGTCGCCGAGTTCGGCAACTGTGTAGGTCAGATGCCAAGTCTTGGTAGCCGCATTGTATGTGGCATACTTGTCTGCCACAGCCTGTGCGAGTGCAGCAGGAGTGTAGGTAATACGGTCGAAGGTGACATGTCCTGCGGTTTCGCCCACAGTAGGCGCAGCATTCTTCTTGGTCTGAATCTTTGCGCCAGTGGTGCCATCACCTTGATACAGTCCGAAGCTGAACGCGCCAGCAGTGAGCTTCGGTGCGGCAACGCCATCAGCGGCCGTGAGCTTCTTGTGCAGCAGGAAGAATGCGTAGCCGGTCGGAGCGTAGGTGTTGGTGAAGGTGGATTTATCCGTAGCAGCCTTGTCTGAATTAGTCTTGGCTGCGGAATTGTCATAGGTGGCGGTCGCAGCAAGCGTGCCATCACCGTTATCCTTCACCTCGACGGTCACATATCCCACATGATCATCTTTGGTGGTGCCGTTCTTGACCTCGCCGACCTCGGTGACCGCGAACTTGAAGGTTCCCGGCTTAGTGAAGTGGATACCATTGAAGTCAAATGCGGCAGGCTGATCAGCCTTCGCACCAGTAACAGTGGTTTCCATCTTGTCGGCGGACTTGTTTTCACCAAAGATGATGGAATCATCCTTAAGACCAGCACGTGCGGCCTTGGCTGCAGCAGTATCGTCTTCAGCGGCAGCCAAGCGGAACAGGAACTGCTCGTTCGCGTCCATGTCTCGCCCGGTTAGTGTCTTCTGACCGGCGATGTTCACGTCTACTGGGGCAAGGTTGTAGGTGTTGGAGAACACCGGGCGTCCACTTCTCAGCTTGGACGCGTCAACCTCATTGCCGTTCGCATCAAGCACCTTGACCGAGTATCCCAGTACTTGCTTGCCATCCTGATCGGTGGTCATAGCCACTGGAACTTGCACCATGTAGGTGGTGAGATCATAGGTCATGCCATTGAGCGTGGCCGTTGTACCATCGGCGCTGACCACAGCACCATCCGGTACGTTCTCCTTGAGCGTGTACGTGTAGGTCTTACCATCATCACGCGCACTGGTGAACTTGATTTCCGGGAAGGAAGCCACACCAGCCTTGGTAACGTTGGCGACTACGGAATCACCAACTGTGTTCTCAGGCAGCGGAGCACCATTCTGCGCAGTGAGCGTGAAGGAGAACTTGCCATCAGTCAGCGGATTCGTACCAGTCTTATCCGTGTACGTCTTAGCAACGAGCAAACCAAGGTTGGCTTCCTCAGCCTGGAAGGTGTTGGTTACTGCAGCAACATTATTGACGACCGCAGCATCGCCGGCATCAGAACCGTCATCATTCTGCGCCTTGGTCATGGTCACGCCACCGTTGGTGAGCTTGCCCTTGCCGTCATCCTTGATGGTGACAGTCACGTTGTATAGCGCGTTGGAATAATCCACGCCAGGCAATGCCTGCTTGCTGCCATCAGTTGGTGTGTGCTCGAATACCGAGTAATGGTATTCGCCGGCCTTGGTGTACGTGATCTTGCCGAACGCATGCTCATTAGCATCAGTCACGGTAAGTTTGGCGTACCCATCAGCCGCGTCAGAAGGAAGCGGAGCATCTTCAGTGGGCGTTGCCGGTTGCAGGCGGAATTCGAACGAATCGCCGTCCCTCCACTGGCGGCCCTCAAGGGTTTTCTTCACCTTGATGGCGTTGCTTACCGTGATTTCGGTGGGTTTGTATGTGTTCTCGAACGTCCAGTTACCGTGGTTTTCAGTAATGCCGGAAACATCGGCTTGATCATTCTTGATTTCAAGATTGCCAGCCGCGTTCTGCACTACGGTGAAGGTTACGTTGGCGGTGCGGGTGTCAATGGTTACGCCATCACCACCCTTGCTGGTTTCCTTCACCGTGTAGGCATACGTGCCTGGCTCCGCGAATGTGAAATCACCAAAAGTGAACGTAGAGATGCTGCCGTCTGCACCATCGCCGGTTTTCTTGGCAGTAGCGGTGGTGTTCTTCGGCATAGCAGCGTTCAGCTCGTCTTCAGTCACATTCTTGCTGTTCTTCGTATTAGGAGCCAGCTTGAATGTAAACGCATCCGCATCAGACCAAGTGCGACCGGTCAGCTGCTTGCCAAGAGTTACGGAACCCTTGATGGAAGCAGGCTTGCGGGTATCGTACACGTTGAATGACGTGCTGTCTGAAACCGGCAGGCCAAAGCTCTTAGCCTTGGCGAGCGCGGCAGCTGCTTCATCGGCATTAGTGCCGGGGAGCATGAAGTAGTGCGGAGTGGAGTCCAGCTTATATTCGGTTACTGTGCCGTCATCAGCTGTAAAAGTTGGAGCCTTGGTTTCTACAAAGTAGAACAACGTATTGGTTTCCAACGGCTGATTAGTGGTACCGAACTGTGCATGGCCGGAAGCATCGGTGGTGATATTGCTACTGGCTTGAGCGGATGCCTTCTGCACTTGGTCGAATGTGACCTTAGAGCCGGAAAGCTTGCTCATGTCCACCTTATACAGGGCGAATTCAGCACCAGACAGGTAACGGGACAGGTCGGCGGAATCTGCCTTGGTAATAGCGATTGTGCCAGCTGCACCATCGGTACCGGAAGTCGGCTTGGTAACATTCCAGTCCTTGTCGTTGATGGATTCACCACCGGCGACGCCATCTAGCGTTGCGGTGTTCTTCAGGTTCACCTTCTCGCCAGGGGTGCCGTTAGGCTTCACGTCATACACCACAGTGACTGGCGTCGAGTCCGGCAACGTAAGCGTGAGCTTGGTGGTCGGGTTGCCGTCTGCGTCGGTTACGTCCTCCACCTTGACCGGAACCATCAGGGTTGCGCCGGTGTTGCTGTTGGTGATCTTGAGGGAGGCCGGAATAAACGTGCCCTCGGCGTCCATTACGTCAGACAGGGTTACTGTGTCGGAATCCTTGATTAGGTCGGCACCTTCAGGGTTCACCTTGATGGTGTACCGTACACGGTTCAGATCCTTGACTTGGGCGGCAGACTTGGTGATGACTTTGCTGCTGCCGGTCACCGTGTCGGAATCCTCACCGAAGTGGATGCTGCCGGAATCAGCCATGGCCGTGTTGGTGAAGTTGACTTCCTGACCGGTACCCTTGGCTGCGGTCTGGTAGGTGAGCTTGGCGAAGGCTTTGTCAGAGCCATCACGCTGAACAACACCCTCAGTCGGGATAGTGAAGGTGAGCTTACCGGCGTTGTTTTCCAGCACATCGTCAAGCTTGCCTTTAATCGCGCCATTACTGGTATTGGTGGCCAACGGGTTATACCCAGCCTGCACCGTGTACGTACCGCCCGGCACATAGCTCATACCTTCAGGCAGCGTATCGATTACGACAATCGGCTTGCCGTTAAGCTCTTCCTTGCCGGCGCCATCATTTTGGTCGTCATTCTCGTTCACCGTGACATTCCACGTGGCAATCCAGGCGCCCTTGGTGGTGTCGTTGGCATCGATCTGGCTCCAGTCGAAGTCCTTGTTCCACACCATCTTGCCGGTTTTGTACACCAGGTTGGTGTTCTCAATGCTGTAATCGGCCGTAGCGGAAGTGGTATCGCGGTCGTACTTCACCTTGGCAGTGTTCTTGTACTTACCAGGAGTCTTATCACTAACGGTCCAGTACTGAATCTGCACATCAGACTTACCGATAGCAGCCTTGATGGCAGCACTGCTCTTGAACGTGATTTTGATGGAGTCATCTGCATATTTCAGTGAATAATCCACACCATTCGTCAGGGTAGTGCCATCGATAGTGAGCACCGGCTCGCGGTTGAGATCGAAACCGAAACCGCCATCGCTGGAGCCTGATGTGTTCGCAGTCTGATCAAATTCAAGCTTCTCATCAATGAACTGCACGCTGGTCGGGTCAGTATTCGCTGCCATCAGCGAGAACTTCACCAGCGACGTCCATTCGGCAGTGCCGTCAGTGGATGCCTTGGAAGAATCCACGCTCTTAGTGACGTACGTATTCGTATCGTCCGGCTGATCCGGACCCTTTGGAGTATAGGAACCGTCGTCGCTGCCACCAGGATGCTGATCGTCCGGAGGCGTAACCTCGGCATGATTGTTCACTGTAGCGGTGGAATCCGCATCATCGAGTGCCGTGTGGTATTCGATGGTGTACTGCTGAGCGCCAGCGTCGGCCGGGAATGTGTAGTTGAAGCTGCTAGCCGAACCGTCGAGCTCACCGGTGGCCACAACCTTACCCTTAGCGTTCTTCACCGTGTAGGAACCGATGTAATGCTGGCCGCCTTGCAGCTCATCCTTGAACACATAGTTGGCCATATCAGCCTTAATGCTGCCAGTGTTGAGCTTGACAGTCCACTTGATGTCGGACGCATTGCCGGAACCCTTGGATTTCTGCACCATCTTGTAGCTGAAGTTCGGGGTGGTATCGGCCTCGCCGGGCTTGTCGGCACCATCCCAAGTCCAGTTGGCAACATTCTGAGCATCATCAAGCTTCTCACCAGCGGCGAGGAGCTTCTTCGCAGCATCAGTGAGCTGAGCCTTGTAAGTCAACTCGTACCCGCTTTTGTTGGCTGCGAGATCGCCAAGGGCCACTGTGGCCTTCTGCCTATCAATCGTGGCGTTCACCGTCTTGCCATCAAGCTGGAATGAGCCGTCTACGAACGTGAAGTTGGAGCCCTCGTGTCGGTGACCACCATGTTCTTCACGGAGAACTGCGGCTTCAGCGTAACAGTGAACGTAACGGTACCGTCATCGTTGAGCTCATAGTCCTTGTCGCCACCCACCTTGGACTTGTCAATAGTGATGGTGATGTCACCGCCGCCACCGGGGAAATGAATATCTTCCTTATTGCCGTCTCCACCAGCGTTCTCGCCGAGGGTGAAGTCGAAGCTCACATACGAGGTGATATCAGAGGGGTGCGAGGTGAGCCAATCTTCATTCCATTGTGCAGAGACTACGCCGTTGGAAATCCACCAAGTACCGGCCACATTGCCGTCCGCATCATATAGCGTGGATTCTTTTACATCTTTGACATTGATATTCTCAGGGAACGTGTAAGAACGAGTCGGACTATCAAGCGTCGGTTTTTCCTTATCACTGAAATCAAAACTGATATTGCCGTAGAACGTTTGGCCGACTGCCGCCACATCGTTGTCTGGATCGAATGGTTGTGTGTGATTCTTGTCTTTGTAGATTTTTACTGTCACACCACTGGTGACTTCTACGCTTGATGCTTTTGGATTATATGCAGTTTCAGCTGCATTGGCCTCAGGCGTGAGGTTTACCCCCGTTACCAGCATGGCTATTGTGGCCAGCATTGCCACGCATATTCGTCCAACCGTTGTATTTAGCAGGCGAAGCATCCTTGAACTCCCTTGTTTCTCGTTACAAGTAGGCCCGCCGAGATGAACCGCCACCCTGCAGCACACATTTGAGCACACTCACAGGGCTCTCTCAGACCCCCATAGTGCACACAATACCCCCTACCAAGGAACAAATTAACGAATGAAAACGTTGCAATTTCAATGATGCAAACGGTTGCAGAAAATTAACTCCGTTAACCCATACCCCCGTTTCCCTTACCGCAGTACGGAATTAAGCCAATATGCGGACGCGCAAAAGGGCATGAAATACTTGACAAAAATTACGTAGTCAGCTACGACACACCGACAGCTCTTGCCGAAATTAGCGACCGCCGAAGCTACCGCCGCCGGAGCCGCCGGAGGAACCGCCGAAGCCGCCTCCGCTGGAGAAGCTGCCACTGGAGCTGGAGCTGAAGCCACCACTGCTGCTTGATGAGCTGGGCGCCGCAGCATCGATCGTGGAGGTGATGTCTGCAAATCCGGACGACAGCTGCGAGCCGAGATCACCAAAATCAGCCGCATACGAATTGCCCCCGAATAGCGAACCTGCACCGAACTGTTCAGCAAGACCGCCGTTGTGCGAGCCAACGCGCGCACCGTATCCATAGTGGGCATTGTCATCCCAGCTATGCGTACGATACGACCAGTACAGCGTGGAATCAGAAGCATTCTCGTCAAGCCAGCGTGGATCAGTCACCTGTGGGTAAGCCTTGGCCAACTCGGCAGCCACACGTTCGCTGATACCAAACGCGGCAGCGTACACCATGTACCAATCCCACAGTGCCAAATCAGCAGCACCTCGATCAGTAAAGCTCGAGAAGTCCTGCATGTAATGCTTCAATCCCAAGCATTTGCCAGCAATCTCTTGACCTTGCTCAGTCAGCTCGCGCGTTGCGCCCGCAAACGTACAGAACATACCAATACCGAACAACGGCACACCGATGATGATGCCCACCATCGCGTACCCAAGAAGCGCATTGCTCAACATCGCGGTAAAGCCAGTCATTGCTGTAAAAATACCGGCCACAATCGATTGCCAACCGCGCGTGCGGGAGGCGTTCAAGCGCGCGTATTCGATATCACATGCTCCAATGAATTTGTCGAGCTCTATATAGCCGTTCTTCCAACCCTTGCACGTGTTGTTCATCTGAGTGAGGTCGAACACCGGGGAGCCGATGCGCTTGGAAATCACAATCAGGAGTTTCAGAAGCGCGTTTTCGGAGTCGCACAGACCAAACTGCTCGCGGTTCGGTATTGCATCGATGGCATCCGGCAGAATCACAATGGTGCTCGTGGTGCGAGCCGCATGCCGCATGCCTTGCGTGCGGTCGATCATGTGGCTGAGACCCACAGGAGTGGCCTTGCTCATATCGATGCCGCGATACATATCCGCCGGGCCCGGATATATGGCGATAGCCTTCTTTACCGCGAGCGACAGCATCGTAGCAGTCAGCCCACGATTAGTCTGCGACCGTTTGGACGGCTCCACCACATCGATAAGCCGGGCAGCCGAAGCCGGGCTAATACCGGGCTCGTCACGCCAGTATTCAATAGGCCCGTGGTACTTCGAGTTCTTATTGCTTCGGATGACAGCCCAAATGCCCCACGCGCAGAAGAGGATACCGAGCACCACAGTTGCAATCCAAATGCCAAGTCGCACGCGAGCCATCGTGCGTTGCTTATCGCGCCACTGTTGCTCCTGCTCGTATTCGCTTTGTTTGAGCGCATTCAAATGGCTGCCGGATTCGTGACGAGCAATACCAGTAACATTCGGCGTTGCTTTGAAGGCAGCGACCACATCCAGATAATCGCCGGAACGAACGTTATACGCTTTAAATGCGAGGCTGCCGTCTGAGGTTCTGCGTGTCTCAGACGTGCGTTCGGTATGCAGCCAACCCCACGAGGTATCTGCGGTGACGTCATCGGGGAAATGCACAGTTCCGCTAACCGTGCCAATAGGCACTGGGTTGCTCTTACCGAACGGCTCCCATTGCAGGCTTGCAATGTCATCCCATTGCGTAGCCACGTTGTGCATGGTGAAGGACACATCGAATTTCATCGAATCCGCGGAAACAGTGGTTGGAATATTCCAGCCAATCTCCACGGTTTTCTGCGTAGCATCCGAGCCGTCAGCCGCAGTAACAGGGAGCGCATCCTCGCCGGGAGTGTACGGATGAGCATCATATTCGCCGGCTGTCACGTCTGCGATATACCAGTGACCAGCGTAATCGGAATCCCATTGACTATCCGAAGCCACATCACTGGGGAGCTTTAGTTCAGTTTGCTGCTGATAGGTAGTGCCATCGGTCACATTGCGCACATAGATATCACTGATATCGGTGAGATTGCTGGAGCGCAATGTGTACTGCTGATACAACTGCTTCCATGGCTTGGTGTCATCGTTGCTATCGGTGCGCTTGCGCAGTTTCACATCGATATGCTGCGTGACTGTAAGATCGCCCTCGCGGGTGATGGTGGCGTCGTAGTCAAGCGTACGATAGCTGAGATCGGCAGCACTTCCGCCTCCTGCCATCGCAAACGCAAATATCGCGAAAATACCGCCGACCATCAGCGTGATAATCACACTGATGATCGTGGCACGGATGAGTCGCTTTTTCATCAGAACTTAACCTGCGGAACCTGGCGCGAGGCCTCGTCCACTTGGAAGTACTGCGCCTGTTCGAAGTGGAAGAGATTCGCGATAATGTTCGTCGGCACAGTCTCAATCACAGTGTTCAGCTTCAACACCACATCGTTGTAGAACTGGCGAGCATAAGCGATTTTGTTCTCCAGCTCCTTAAGCTGCCCTTGCAAACTCATAAAGTTCTGATTGGCCTGCAGCTGTGGGTAGGCCTCCGCAGTAGCCTGCAGATTCATAAGCGCGCGAGACAGCTGATTTTCAGCGGCAGTACGCTGCGCAACAGTTGCATTCGGATCGTTAGCAGCGGCCACAGCACCCGCGCGAGCCTGCGTCACCTGAGTGAACACTGCGGATTCATGCGAAGCGTAGCCTTTCACAGTCTCCACCAAGTTCGGAATCAAATCCGCGCGCTGCTTCAGCTGCACATCAATCTGCGCCCAACCATTCTTCACGCGGTTTTTCAGCGTGACGAGATTGTTGTATGCGCTAATGCCCCAACCAATCACACCAATGATGATGACGACGATAACAATGCCAATGATTGCACCGATGCTCATAATTGCCCCCTTGCCAGCCCAAACTCTGCTCGTGTCCATTCTTCCACGACTCAGCGCAAAAAGCGAGGAGCGCCCGGTGAACTTCTGGAGTTGCATGATTGGCATTCGATTCAGCTGACCTTCAGGAACATCTCAGTCAAGTGCAACGGAGTTCGCCAGTTGTTGTCAGCCCTGCACCAGCGCGCAATCACCATAACCATCGATAGTAAAGGGCAGAGATTCCGGCAATGCCATGCGCTGAGCGGAATCTGCAAGAGTACAACCATGCACAAGGACCCATTATGTTCGTGTTGAATAACGCCTGGAAAACCGTGATACGGAACAAGGGCCGCAATATTTTAATCGTGCTCATCGTGGCAATTATTGCCGCTGCAGCAACCATCGGCCTCGCCATTCGCAACGCGGCAAGCACCGCTCGCGAAACCGGCTTGGCAAGCACTTCAGTAACCGCCACCATTAGCGTGGATCGCAGCAAATTGATGGAACAGGCGCGAGAATCGCAGTCCAGTTCCTCGGATTCTTCGAGCGATTCCACGCCGAACTTTGACTCCATGCGTAGCGCATTGGAGAACAGCAGCCTTACGCTGGCCGATTATCAGAAATACAAGAAGGCTTCCAGCGTTCCGGTAAGCTCCTACTATTCCGAAAGCACTGGCGTTTCCGGCACTGATTCATTCCAGCCGGTTGAATCCAGCACTGCGAATGCTGCGAACTCCTCTTCTGACTCCAGTTCCTCCGATTCCAGCTCTTCTGATTCCGCCGCTCCTAGCGATGGGCAGCAAGGACCTGGTGGCGGCCAAGGCGGCGAGATGGGCGGCGGCAAGGGCAACATGATGACCTCCGGCGACTTCACGCTGACAGGCTTCTCTTCGGACACCGCTATTGCCAACGCATCCAACGGCACTTTCACGATGTCGTCCGGTTCTGTGTTCGGCTACGGAGAATCCGATAACGGCAAGGTCATCATTTCCAAGAATCTGGCCGATTTCAACAACCTCTCCGTGGGCGACACCATCACCGTGACCAACCCGAGCGACACTTCGCTCACCTACACGCTGACCATTTGCGGCATTTACGAGAACACCACCTCCAGCAACACCAACGCCATGGGCCCGATGGGTGGCACTTCGCAGGATGCGGATAACGCGATTTACACCTCGGTTTCTACACTGAAGTCACTTGGCCTGGATGCCGACACTACCGCGAACGACGATAACGACAACACCACTACCCAGCTCAACTACACGTACGTGCTCTCCAGCGCGGACGACTACGAAACCTTCGCTTCCGACGTAGAGGCCGCCGGTTTGGACGACACCTACACCGTGCAGTCCGCCGATGTGGAACAGTATGAGTCCAGCCTGGTGCCGCTCGACAATCTCGCCAAGTTCGCACTGACCCTGCTGATTGTGGTGCTCGTGGTGGGCGCCGTAGTATTGGTGGTGCTCAACCTGTTTAATATCCGCGAGCGCAAGTATGAGGTTGGCGTACTGACCGCAATCGGCGTGAAGAAAGCCAAAGTTGCAGCGCAGTTCGTGATTGAGCTACTGATTGTGACGATGTGCGGTATTGCACTTGGCGTGGCCGGCGGTGCAGTGGCTTCCGTGCCAGTGTCGAACCAGTTGCTGGCCTCGCAGGTGTCCGCTCAGGAATCCGAAGCATCCAGCCAGCAGCAGCAGTTCGGTCGCGCAGCGGATATGGGCGGCGCACCGGGTGAATCCAGCAGCTCAAGCAATAGCTCTAGCTCTGGTTCCTCGAATCCGAGCAGCTCTGATTCCAGCTCCTCGGATTCGAATAATTCCTCCAACTCCAGCACGAACGCTCAGCCTTCCCAGCAAGGCGGCCCGGGCGGCATGCGTCAGGCGGTGAATTACGTCAGTGAAATCAACGCCACAGTAAACCTGGCGGTCGTTGGCCAGCTGATTCTCATCGGCCTTGGATTGACGCTGATTTCCGCACTGGTAGGCATCGTGTTCGTCATGCGCTATGAACCGCTGCAGATTCTCGCCGATCGTTCGTAAGCGCTATTGCACCACTTAACGTTTGTTTCATCAAGGAAATCATTATGGACACTGCAACTGAGACCATCATCGAACCAGTAGCCGATGCGGATGCTCCCACCGTCAAGGCAGCATTGGAACTGGAGCACGTTTCCTACTCCTACAGCAAGGGCGGCAAGCGCGTGCTGATCGACAAGAACTATATCTTCCGTACGGGCCGCGTCATTTCCATTACCGGACCGTCCGGCGCGGGCAAGACCACGCTGCTGTCGCTGCTGTCTGGGCTTACCACTCCGACCAAAGGCCGCGTACTGCACAATGGCGAGGATTTAGCCAAAGCCGACCGTTACCGTTTCCGCAGCCACGATATTGGCGTTATCTTCCAGAGTTTTAATCTCCTGCCGGCATTAACCGTGGCGGAAAACATCATCCTTTCCATGGACGCTTCCGGCAAGACCTTCGATAAGCCGAAGAAAGAAATCGCCGCAGAGCTTATTGAAAAGGTCCGACTGCAACCGGAATATCTCAACGAACGCATTCTGCACCTCTCCGGCGGTGAGCAGCAGCGTGTGGCCATCGCCCGTGCGTTGAGTTACGATCCGCAAATCATTCTTGCCGACGAGCCCACCGGCAATCTCGACCTCGCCACACAGGACGACATCATGGCGATCTTCAAGAATTTGGCACATAACGAAGGCAAATGCGTAATCATCGTGACGCACAGCCCCGAAGTCGCCGCCCAGTCCGACGAAGTCTTCCAGCTCGCCCCACTTCGCGAACGGTAGGCCTACCCGTCTGTGCCACGCTGGAGCAATAACGCACTTTTTGCGCTGGCGTGGCAGGAGATTGTGCCACGCCAGTGCAGATTATCGATAATCTGCACTCGCGTGGCTCATTTTATGAAGAAAAACGCGGTTGTTCATCAATGGCGCTCGCCACGCCAGCGCAATAATGAGTGATTTGCGCTAGCGTGGCACTTCATCATTGCCCATTTTTCGATTCCAATGCAGCCCAATCAATCTTCTTTGGTAATGGAGCCAGCACTTCAATCGGCAAAGCCTGCAAATGGAATACGAACTGCGCACCGCGCATGGTAAGTGCACGACCAACGTGGAATGCAAATTCTGCTCGCGCATCATCATCTGCCAGACTTGCAGCCGTAGCAGTAAATATCAGCCATCCACGCCCTACCAGCTTACCTCGCTTCTCCCGATCATTACGCCACTGCGTCTTATCAGTACGATGCTGGTCGCCGTCATATTCCACCGCGACTTTATATTGCGGCCACGCAAGATCAAGCGTCATCGCTGCCCCGGAAGAGGCAAACACTGCATTAGGAACTGCGTAATTCAGCATCGGTTGCGGAATACCATGCAAACGCAATGAAATCCGCTTTTCGGATTCTTTTGGAGATGCGGAACCAGGCATAATCAAAGACAACGCCCGAATACATAATGGTCGGCCAACAAATCCTGTCAGCGATTTTATAAATTGCACTAATTCGCGATACACCTGCTCGGCATCGCACTTACGCCGGCGGCTCACAACAGTGATAATGGAATCACCAAGCACAATGAGCGATTCCAATGAAATATGACTCGCCATCTGCGCCCATACGTGGAACACATCAAGCACAAATACTCTTGTGCTCAACTGCGATTTATGTGCTTGTGGCACAAACTTCCATACATGTGCACATAACATGGATTTATTTGACCGGACACGTTTCTCTCTTGAACCTGACACTGTGTGTAGTCGCGAATTATCCAAATCACAGTCCGCGGGAAGTGGCACTCCGTGTAATATCAATGCAGTTGTCATGCCAAATAATAAATTCTGCCCGAGCCGGTCAGCTTCTTTGGTGCATTGAGCCAGAGTCTCTCTTTGCCGCGAATTCAAAGCATTCCACATTGACGCTGGAGCGGTGTCTTCTCCATACTGTGGCATCACGTCTTCCTCGAATACCCACGGTGGAGGCTCGGTCACAATATCGTCATTGATAAACATGCTCATATGTTCACGGTAGCGAACGAGCCCCTACGAGGAAAGCTGAAACGGGGTATGTGGTTCTAGCTTCAGTTATGCACATTTGTTGTGGAAAAGACGGTGGATAACTTACCGGACTGGGCAATTGATGTCCTGAAACGACTACAACGCAACCACAACGTCACAACGAAGAAGCACAACGATGGAGCACAAATGCGTTGACGACTCGTTGGAATGCCACGCCAGCGCAAAAAGTGCGTTATTGCGCTGGCGTGGCACACTCTCATGCCACACCAATGCATATTATCGATAATGTGTGCCAGCGTGGCACGATTTATGGGAGAAATCAGTGTTGGATCATGGGGTCTTGTGCCACGCTGGCGCAATAATGCACTTTTTGCGCTGGCGTGGCACATACCAAATACACAAATGCCCTTGCACTGCAGTAGCAATGCAAGGGCATTCTAGTTCTAGAGGGAAATCTCTCTAATCACCTATGGCGACGCTTTGGACTTTAGTCCTCGAATGCTGAGCCGTGAAGCGGGAAGCCCAGTGGGCTTCCCGTAAGCGAAGTGAGCGGCTTGCCGCGAAAGATCCGTGAGAGGACTTTAGTCCTCGAACGGATCAAAGTCGCGACGCACGCGGCGGCGAGGACGCTCGGAACGCTCTTCGCGATCGGCGCGGTAATCGTCGTAGTTGTCGTCGGTGGCGTAGCGCGGGTTGCGGTCAGAACCGCGGCCGCGACCACGGCCGGAGGAACGACGGTCATCTCGATCGAAATCACGATCAGCGGAGCGGCGGCGACGCGGACGATCATCATCGCGGTCATCACGATCAAAATCACGATCATCACGATCAGCGCGGGAGCCACGGGAGCCACGGCCACCACGACGATCATCATCGCGGTCATCACGATCGAAATCACGGTCATCACGATCAGCGGAGCGGCGGCGACGCGGACGATCATCGTAATCGTCCTCGAAATCGTCGTGGTCAACCGGACGGCGGCGACGCGGACGATCATCATCGCGATCGTCACGATCGAAATCACGGTCATCACGATCAGCGCGGGAGCCACGGCCACCACGGCCACCACGACGATCATCACGGGAGCCACGGCCACCACGACGGTCGTCACGATCGCCGCGCTCGGAGCGGGAACCGCCGCGAGAGCCAGCGCCGGATTCCTGATCTTCGAAGCCCGGAATAGCCAGAGAGATCTTGCCGCGATCGTCAACGCCCTGCACGACGACCTCAACGTTGTCACCTTCCTTGAGCACGTCTTCCACGGAATCGATGCGCTCACCGTTGGCGAGGTTGCGAATCTGGGAGATGTGCAGCAGGCCGTCAGTACCCGGGGTGAGGTTCACGAAAGCACCGAAGGAGGTGGTCTTCACAACCTTGCCGTTGTAGGTTTCGCCGGCTTCCGGCACGTGCGGGTTGGCGATGGAGTCGATAATCTGCTTGGCCTTCTCAGCGGCTTCGCCACCTTCGGAGGAGATGAAGACGGTACCGTCATCCTCAATGGCAATCTCAGCACCAGTGTCTTCCTGGATCTGGTTGATCATCTTGCCCTTCGGGCCGATGACTTCGCCGATCTTCTCAACCGGAACAGTGGTGGTGATGATGCGCGGAGCGAACTCGCTCATCTCAGCCGGGCCGTCGATGCACTCGTTGATGACCTCGAGGATGGTGGTGCGAGCTTCCTTAGCCTGCTGCAGAGCGGCAGCCAGGATGTCGGCCGGAATACCGTCGAGCTTGGTGTCGAGCTGCAGAGCGGTGATGAACTCGGAGGTACCAGCCACCTTGAAGTCCATATCACCGAAGGCATCTTCAGCGCCCAGAATATCGGTCAGGGTCTTGAAGATGTGCTTGCCATCAACATCGCCGGAGACCAGGCCCATAGCAATGCCGGCAACCGGAGCCTTCAGCGGCACGCCAGCGGCGAGCAGGGACAGGGTGGATGCGCACACGGAACCCATGGAGGTGGAACCGTTGGAACCAATGGCCTCGGAGACCTGACGAATGGCGTACGGGAACTCTTCGCGGCTCGGCAGCACCGGCACCAGAGCCTTCTCGGCCAGAGCACCGTGGCCGATTTCGCGGCGCTTCGGGGAGCCGACACGGCCGGTTTCACCGGTGGAGTACGGCGGCATCTCGTAGTTGTGCATGT
The DNA here is from genome assembly GCF_056357055.1 of Bifidobacterium sp. LH_416. Taxonomy (NCBI): domain Bacteria; kingdom Bacillati; phylum Actinomycetota; class Actinomycetes; order Bifidobacteriales; family Bifidobacteriaceae; genus Bifidobacterium; species Bifidobacterium sp. LH_416. Next base: position 185,862 of record NZ_JBKEVJ010000005.1, read on the forward strand.
AACGCTTGGACTGCGGGCCGGACAGAGCGTCGATCTGCTGCTCCATCTTGAGCATGTTCAGGGTGGTGACGCCCAGAATCTGGGTTTCGCCGCGCTGGAACAGAGCGGAGCCGTGCACGCGAGGCACGATGTCCACTTCGGCGGACAGGGTACGGATATCGCGCAGGCCACGGCCATCGATGCGGTAGTCCTCGGTCAGGATGCGGCGGCGCACAATCTGGCGCTGCAGCTCCTTGAACGCGTTGCCGAGCTCCTTGTCCTTCTCGGCGTCGTCCATGTCGGTGAACTCGTTGGCGAGAACCTCGCGCACGTGTTCCTTGATCTCGTGGATGCGATCCTGGCGCGGCAGCTTCTCGGCGATGGAGAGAGCCTCATCCAGATCCTTGTGAGCGATCTCGTCGATGCGGGAGTACAGCTCGTCGGTGTACTCCGGGAAGAGCTGGAATTCCTTGGTTTCCTTGGCGGCCTTCTCCTTGAGCTCGTTCTGAGCGTCGCAGATCACCTTGATGAACGGCTTGGCAGCCTCGAGGCCCTGAGCCACAACGGTTTCGTCCGGCTTGGTCTGGCCCTCATCGTAGATCAAGTGCCAAGCGTTCTTGCCAGCGCCGGCCTCAATCATAGCGATAGCAACATCACCGTTCTCGATCACGCGGCCAGCGACCACGATCTCGAACACAGCGCGTTCGCGCTCGCTCCAACGCGGGAAGGCGACCCACTGGCCGTCAATCAGAGCCAGGCGGACACCGGAAACCGGGCCGGAGAACGGCAGACCGGAGATCATGGTGGAAGCGGAGGCGGCGTTCAGAGCGATAACGTCGTAAGCATCATCCGGGTTCACGGCGAGCACGGTTTCCACAACCTGCACTTCGTTGCGCAGCGTGTGCGGGAACAGCGGGCGCAGCGGGCGGTCGATAATACGGCAAGCGAGAATAGCCTCAGCGCTCGGGCGGCCTTCACGGCGGAAGAACGAACCCGGGATCTTGCCGGCTGCGTACATCTTTTCTTCCACATCCACGGTCAGCGGGAAGAAGTCGTAGTTCTCCTTCGGGCTGGAGCCAGCGGTGGTAGTGGACAGAATCATGGAATCATCGTCGAGGTAGGCGGCCACAGCACCATCGGCCTGCTGTGCAAGGCGGCCGGTCTCGAAGCGCAGCGTGCGCTTACCAAACGATCCATTGTCGATTACGGCCTCAACGGCCTTAATTTCGGGACCCTCCATAGGGTTCCTCCTTTTTATTTATCTATTTATTCCTACATGCAGTGCGGCTTCATGCCGCATGTCCTCTTCAGCGGACGTCACATACCTTGTTCCGGCTGGCCCCTTGGCCGCCGCTCCTCGTGTCAACCCATTTCATTCAGGTTCTCTTGTCGGCCTTACCTACGTGAACTTCAGCACCCGACTCGATGCCGCGCGGTGCTTGTTTTGTGGCCTATCCTCTAACCCTCTTGTTGTTGTTGCCGTTGGCTGGCGTATGTAAAACGCCCGAGCACCATATTAGGCACTCGGGCGGAAGTCTGTAATTATCGACGCAGACCCAGACGCTCGATCAGGGAGCGGTAACGGTTGATGTCGACGCGCTTGAGGTAATCAAGCAGACGACGACGATCACCAATCATGAGCTGCATACCACGACGGGAGTGGTGGTCGTGCTTGTGCTGCTTCAGGTGCTCGGTCAGGTCAGCGATGCGCTTGGACAGGAGGGCAACCTGAACCTCGGGGGAACCGGTGTCACCTTCGTGCGTTGCGTACTCGTTGATAATCTGGGTCTTCTCTTCAGCCGTCAGTGCCACGGCATCCTCCTTAATTGTGTCGTTGCGCGGTGTTTCGTGCGGGCTCGCTCGAAACGCTCTCTATCCGCGGGCGAAATCACGCCAAATGAGAACTTTACGGCAGGGGGCGGACTGCAAATGCGCAGCCTCACACAGTAGTCAGCAATCCACCAAACAGTACGACGAACAAAGCCAACGCTTCAATCGCAAAGTACAGAATAAAACTGGCCCAGCTTTTGGTCAGTACGTTAAGCGGCGAAGTTTTCTTAATAATGACTAGTAAGCCTACGAATACTACTGCGTATACAGCAATGGCTATTGCGGCGGCCAAAATGCCAAGGTTTGCAGCATTGAATACGTTCGCTTGATCGCCGTACACCACGTATGTGGAATACCAGAAGTTCAGATTGAGCATGCTCAGGCCTGCAATAAACTGTTCGGCTGCAAGTCCTATTACGAATACGATTAGCCATGGCCAGGAAGGCGATACGACTATGGCCATTGCGAGGCCCACGTACGCGATCACCACTACCGCCCAGCCCACTAAGGCAATGCCGCGCGGTTCGATTCCGCCTAATGCCGCGACTACAGCATATGTGTTATTGACTGCGAGCGTGCGACCGAACCAGTACGGCGCGATAATGGCCACCAAAGCGGCGACGATGACGGCAATCCAGCGTGCCGGATGTGCCCGCCGACGTTCGATATCCGCCAGCGATAATTCGGTGACGGGAATCGACGCCTCAGGGTGCTTGGACACCTCAACGGTTTCGACTTTGCCGCCCACGATTTCCGTAGCCTCGTTCGGTTCCTTTTGCATGCGCCGCCTCGCCCATTAGTAATTCACTCGCATGAGTCTGCCGCATAAGCCTGCTGCTCTGTGAGTGAGTTGCAGTTTGATTGCGGTGCCTATCTTAGCGTGCCCGCCAGCCTGCACAGTATTATCTGCTGCAAGCTGGCATGATATTCGCAATGAGCACTATGCACAGCCGCTTTTGCTAATCATCTGCTGATTTATGACTCTGCCTGCTGGGCCGCATTATTGTCAATGGTTGATTCAGTACTCTGGGTTTGATTTTTGTGCTGTTCAGTGTGCAGCAGCGCTTCCAGCATGTCTACTTGACGTTCAAGCTCGTCAATGCGACGAACTTGCTGCGAAATCAGCAGATCACGCAGATCGTTGTCCATCACAGCGCCGTCCGCGTTGTTCAATGGCAGTACGATTGCGCGGCGTTCGGGGGAAACATGGAAATCAGATTCTACTGGTTTATGCTCATTGTTTTCCTGAAAAATAGCCGAAGAAGATACCCCCCCCCCGGCCATTTTTAGGGTTTAATTTGGTGGAATTTGATTGCAATATTTCGTCTTGCTGTTCACGCCAACGTGCAATACACCGTTCGATACGCTTATAACCAATCAGAGCAGGATCCAGCCCAGCTTCGCGGAACATGCGTACTGGAGACGCGCCTTGATTGTAGTGAATTATGCAATAGCGTTTGAAATCGTCGGTATATGTAATGCGTTTCGAGGTGGCTCCCGCTACCGACGGCAACGACTTTAAATATTTAATTTCCTCGGGGCTGAATACCCCTCCGCCACTGGCCATTATCATCCCTTACTTGCATTTGGAAGGCTACTACAACAGCACGTGCATGATTCGGGATAGTAGTACGTATTATCTGAACCGACTTAACCCCTAGAAGGGTTAATAATGTACCCGATTTTCCTTGATAATGCACGAAAAAAGCCGGCCTGAATACTCAGGTCGGCTTTGGTATTACTTGTTACTCAATTATGAGATTGAGTAACTGTCAAGCTCACGCTTCGAGAGCGCGCTTGGTGGAACGGGACTTGGCGAACACAGTCACGCCAGCGCCTGCGATCAGCAGAGCGAGAACGGCGAACAGTGCAGTGCCAGCAGCACCAGTCAGCGGCAGCTGGGTGATGTTCTTGACGTTGACAACGGTTACAACATTATCTTTCTCAGTAGCAAGCTTGTTTGCATCCTGCGTCAGGGTCACAGTAGTGCCGTTCTCATCAGAATGGACATTGACATAGAAGGTAGGCAGGAAGTTGGAGGAGTAGCCTTCAGGAGCCTTAACCTCCACAATCTTGTAGTCGCCTTCGAGGCCTTCGAGAACAGTCTTCTGGTTGTTGGTGCTGTTAACGGTCACTACATCAGGATTTTCCTGCTTAGCATTAGCATCCACACGATACTTCATGCCGGAGTTGACAGAGCTCTGGAACTTCAGCGGCGTGGTGGAGTAACCGTCACCTTCCTTGGCATAGACCTGGAACTGAGCGCCATCCAAAGCTTCGCCCTGAGCATTAGTCTTCGTCAGCTGAAGCTGGCCGGTGTAGACATCGGCGGTTGCCCAATCAGTGGACTTGTCATTGAATTGAACCTTCACGGAGTTAGCGTTCTTGTACGGAGCCAAGACAGCCTTCGTGTTCAGGGTTGCAGTGTACTTGACGACAATCTTGTCGTTGAAGTTGTAGTTGTTGATAATCGAGGACAGGTCAACAGTGATGGAGGTGCTGTTGCCGGAAGTAGTGGGCTCGGTGACCGTCACATACTGTGCAGGATTTTCGACGGCCTTACCACCGATGGTGATGCTGTCAACCTGCTTGTAAGTGAAGTTGACGGAGAGAGAATCCACGAACTTGAAGCTCGGGGATGCCACACCAGTGTTGTTCGGCACAGCGCTGGTCAGCGTGTAATACACGTCCTTGCCGATCTCCTGAGCAACAGACTGGCTACCATCCTCACTCTGCACGGTGCTCACAGTCTTGCTGACCGGAACAGTGTCGGGCTTCACGTTAACCGTGCCCAGCGGCTGATCCTTGAGCTGGTTGTATACAGTGCCATCAACGGTTACCTGAGTACCAACCAACACAGCAGAACCATACTTGGTGGACGGAGTCGTGGTTCCCGGATAGGTGACCTGATGGGAATCGGTCACGAGGTACCAGCCTTCTTCAGTTACCTGATCGGCAGCAACGCCCTTGGCCTGCAGAGCGGTATCATCTCTTACAGCCTTCTGAAGAGCCGAAGCGAACTCACGCAGAGCGGCGCTGTCCGTCATCGTATCCCAGGAAGCTACATAAGCAATCGGATTGCTCTTGTACGGATCAGGAATCTGGCCGTTGTCCTTCTTCGAGGCAGGAACAGCGGCGGTGACAGCATCAGCCCAGCCGTCAACAGTGTTCACGCTAACGCTTGCAAGCTTGCCGTCCTTCACCTCAGCAGAGGTGTAATCGCCAATCTTGTAGGCAGTATAGGTATGGCCAGCCTCAGCACCATTCAAGGTGATGAGAGAATCGGCCGCATTAGCGGTGGTGACGCCGAACGCCATACCACCGAGCAGGGTGGCCACAGCGGCTACGCCCGCGAAAAGCTTCCTCATCTTCATGAGAAATCCTCTCTTCCTTATTACTTCTTATTGCCGGCAGAGGAGACCACCGGCATGTGTTTTCTTGCAATCGCGGAGGCCGCAGCCCCTTAGCAGGGCCACCGCGATCCGCAAATCTTTAATTTGAGCGAGGGGCTAGTGGTTTGAATCGCTCCCCTCAGTCACCTGCGGTGCCAGCTCCCCTCAGCGAGGGGGAGCCAAAAACATCACAGGATTGCGTGGGAATCAGATCAGTTGACGCTTGCGCCAGATGGTGTAGCCAGCCGCAGCGATCAGAGCAAGCGTGCCCATACCGCCGCCAAACACCACCCAGTCACGAGCCGACTTGCCACCCGTGAGCGGCAACTGAGAGACCGAGATAAACGTGTTCGAAATCTTGCCACCGGTGACAGCGTCTACAGTGAACTCATTCCCATCGGAGGCATCATTCGTAGGCAGAACCGCGACGTCGTAGGTTGTATCGGAAAGCTGATATCCCTTAGGAGCAACAGTTTCCTTCAACGAATACTCGCCCCACTTCAGACCAGACACCTTAATAGTGCCGGCGTTGTTGGCTGCAGTATCGTTATCGCCATCGTCAACCACGTTCTTGCTGAAGTTGGTATCAGTCTTACCGGTGAGCGTCCATTCAGAACCAGACAACAGCTGATCCTGCTTGTTAGCGTCCACCTTTTCCCACTGAACAGCACCAGGCTTCGCGGTATTGACCACCGTGCAAGTGAGGTCAACGCCTTGAGCCAAGTTCACCGTGTCGTTCTTGGAAACCGCGACCTTATTACCATTGGCATCCACGCAAGACCACTGGCCTGCAGAGTAACCGCCGAAGTACTTGTAGCCTGTGGAAGTATCAGCCGATTCGCTCAACTTATAAGTTCCAGGAGCCACCAGAGTCTTGGCCACAGACTGCTTGGAAACATTGCCATCAGTAGTGACCTCGCCAGACGGATTAATTGCATCAATACCGTAAGTACCGTTGTTCTTCAACGCAGACAGCTTCCAATCGGAAGGCTTTGCACCGTAGGTGCCAGCATTCGTATTATCCACGCCCTTGACCAGCGTGATACTTGGCACATTCACCTGAATAACAGGCTTGTCATATGCAGAGCTTTGCTGCTCGCCTACAGTCTCCTGACCATTTACATTGGTAACGACCTTGTAGTACACGTTTGCCTGCGTAGTGCCATCAGCATTATCAGCATTGGAATAGAAACCAGGCTTACCGGAGCTGGTGTCATTACCTTCAGCATCAGTGCCTTGATCACCGGTGTTCGGGTATTGGCCAGAATGCTCAATGAAGTACTGATATGCAGCATCAGACGGCTTCAGCATGATGGACACCGTGTAGGTGACGCTTGGGCTGAGCTTTGTACCTTCGTCGAAGTTCAGCGACAGCTGTTGCGTTTGCTGGTCATAAACCGCGTGCATCTTTGTTGCTGCCGGATCCGTCTTCGATACATCGTTACCGTCTGCATCACGAGCGGAAGCGGACAGTAGGTATCCAGTGCCACTGTTTTGATCAGTCGACACTGCATAGCCTGACAGGGTGTCCTTAATCAGCACATCCTGATACGTGGAATTCGTCTTGATCTGTTCGATGATGGTATCGAATGCGTTAGCAAGCTTCGTGGCATCCGTACCATCGAAGAAGGTTCCCTGCGGATTGATGTCCTGAGCGAATTCCTGCATCTTCTCATTCGCTTCAGCACCAGTACTTACTGCATACAGCGTGGCGCCATTGCGCTGATTAGCTTGATTGACGGCAGCTTGGAAATTCCTGTTGTCATCATCACTGGAACCATCTCCTCCGCCAATGCGATATGTAGGAGCACCATCAGACACAAATACGATGTATTTTTTCGCTCCGGCGCGTGCAGTATTCAAAGAATTGGCAGACTTCAATGCAGCTTCCCAGTTCGTACCGCCACCGTTTTGGTAGCTCGCATCCATATTGCTGAAGGAATTGATAACGGCCTGAGAAGATGTGGTCCACTGACCATTACCAAGCCTTTCAATACGAGACGTAGTATCAAAATCTACTACGGACATTTGCACTTGCTGGTCAGCTGGCAAAGCAGCATTTTCTGCCGTCAGCAACTTCTGCGCAAGCGTCGATGCTGCTGAAGTTGCAATTTCCCAACGGCTATTGCCATAGGAAGTGCAGTCCCCAAACCAATCTGTTTTCAGACATTCCCGATTCGACATACTGCCGGAGGAATCCATCACCAACACCACGTCGGCAGGCTGGTGCTTCTCTTCAGTGCTAGCACGGGATGCGCCAGTCACATCAAGGCTCAGCCAATAGGTGCCATCGTTGTTGTACTTGATGTACTTACGGTGTGCAGGAGCGCCCAAATCCGTATCAGCATTTGCCTCAACGCTTGCCGGCTTCAGGCTGGAGGCCTCGGCTGTTGCCTCAGCTTTCGCCTTTGCATCAGTCGAAGTTTCTTCCTGCTTTGCCTGAGTATTAGCGTTAGCGGATTGATCAGCCATAGCGGTTGCGCTTACGCCGGCGACGCCACCGAGCATCGCCAAAGCAGCAATGATGGCTACGGCACGCTTACCGTTTTTGTTCGCCGCATCCCCAACTGCGGCGAACCAGTCTCTCATTCTCTTCATAGCCTTGCCTATCTCTACGATTGCGTACGCCAAACCCTGGCTATACGCCTACAAGGCGTTAGGCTATTCAACGAAAAATGAGGATGCGTACACCCTAGTAGAGGGCAGATTTTCCCCGAAATATCAAGGATTATTGGAATCTCTGGAAAGCTTCGATTGCACAACTCCCCCGAAGTGCAATCAGCTTTTCCCTATAGCATGGCGAGTCGCGCCCGAGATGCGGGATTCGGACAGCAGCAAGCCTCAAACAAGGCTACGTGCAAATCTTGCGCTGATGCGGCGAGTGCAGCCGAAAACAGTAAAGGCCGGAAACCCTTGCAGTGCTTGGGCTTCCGGCCTTTTTTAGTGGAGCGGATGACGGGAATCGAACCCGCGTAATCAGTTTGGAAGACTGAGGCTCTACCATTGAGCTACATCCGCGTTTAGGGCGTCGCTTTTGGCGACTTGAGATATTATACACAAATCCCCGAAAGCAGCAAGCCCATATTGGTGCCGCAATCTGCAGCTACTCGCACGCTATGCCATCGCGATCACGGTCAAGCTTGGTGGAGTATCCCGGCTGCCCTTGATATAGCGGCGCAGCACCAGCGGCTCGCACCGCGTCACAGTTGGCGTAATACACATTTTGCTGAGCCTGTTGTTGCTGCTGTTGCTGCTGTGCCTGCTGCTGGGCTTGCGCTTCGGCCTGCCTTTGCGCTTCTGCGGCAGCAGCCTGCTCTTCGGCCGCCTTCCTAGCTGCTTCTTCTTCGGCAGCCTTCTGAGCGGCCTCCTCCTCTGCCTTCTTTTGCGCTTCTTCCTCGGCTTGCTTCTTTGCTTCCTCTTCCGCCTTAATGTCGCTTTCCTTGCGAACGTTAATCACCGGCTTATCGCCATCGGTCACCGATTGGACAATCCAGTTTGAAGCCATAAGCACCATCTTGCCGGTGTCACTTTTCACTTCGTAATCATCAGTAGTAAAACCAGCTTTTTCCAGCTCGTCCTTTGCCTCAGACCACACACGACCTTTGGTTGCAATTTCGGAAATCCGGGACACATCTTTGCCAATCGTCAGCTTGATTTCAGTACTTGAGCTCACAGACTCACCAGCTTGAGGATCCTGCGCGAGCACCACCCAGTCATCCTCGTCAGTATCCTTGCCTTCTTTATCCACCGACGTAATATCGCTGAAGCCTTGTTCCTTCAGCGCATCGCGCGCGTCAGACAACGTCTTTTCAGTCACATCGGGAACAGTAGCCTGAGCGGATTCCGAACATCCGCCCAGCACGAGTCCCAGAACCATTGCCAGGACCACAGCCAGCACCCAAACAATCATTCTGGAGCGCTTGGCATACGAACATACAGCAGAATAATGCGTCATCGCACTTCTCTCCTCATTTATTTGAACAGCTCTCGAACGGTGGTATGTAAAGAACCTTCACCATTGAATTGATTCCAGCATACCGAAAAGAAGCAGAGCAATCACCGGCGCGCGGGCCTGCCAAACATAAAACGATGGCGGCTCTCATCGTTAGTAAGGAGAGCCGCCATCGTTCAAGCGCAAACAGGATCAGAGAATCACAGCATCACAGGTGAATGAAGCGAGCTTCGTACGGAGCGAGGTCGGCTTCCAGCGGATCCTTGATTACAGAGTCGCCGGATTCATCAGCCCCCGGGTTCAAGTGCACGTGCTGCTCAAGTTCGGAGAAGTTGAACAGGCCCACCAGCACGGCGTCATCAACCTTACGAATCACTGCAAGCACAGCATCATTGAAGGTATCCCAAGTGGAAACCCAGGCATCCGGAGCGAAGCACGGATCGTGACGCTCTTCGCGCAGGCCTTCCATGCCCTTCCACAGTCGGTTCTGAAGCGTGCCAGCCTTCTTGCGCAGCGCAGCCTTGTCCCAGTCGAACTTGCTGCGGTGGAGGTTGCGGCTGTCTTCCACACGATCCGGATCATCCTTGTAATCCCAGCCGTTGAGCTGGCCGATTTCGTCGCCGCAGTTGAGCATCGGGAAACCGCGAAGGAATGCCATGGTCTGATGCATCAGCAGATCGCGCTTGATCGAGGTCTCATACAGCGGCTTGTCATGTGTGATGATGGCCTTTTCAATGCCGGTGAGGGATGCGGTGGTGCCGCAGCTACGGGCGTCGCGGGTGGCTTCATCGTAGTTGTAGAGCTCGCCCATCGACCAGCTGCCGGGAACTGCGCCCTCGTAGAAGTGGTACAGGAATTCCTTGTGCTTCAGCGGGTCGATGTCGAGGTAACGTTCCACATCCTCGTCGAGTCCCCAGCCGATATCGTCATGGCAGCGCAGGTAGTTGACGAACCAGCAGTTTTCAGGCAGAGCGTCGAGCTTATCGATTTGGTTCTTGAGCAGACGCACATCGCGGCTGGCGAGCGCGCTCCACAGGTTCACCATGATGGACACGTTGTACAGCATGTGGCACTCGGGGGCTTCCGGAGTGCCGAAGTAGGCGGCGAGCTCCTTGGGGGCCATCACCACTTCGCCCTTCAGCACCACGGCCGGGCAGACGCATTCCAGAATGATGCGCAGCATGCGCACGATGGTGTGCACCTGAGGCAGGTTACGGCAGTTGGTGCCGAGTTCCTTCCAGATGTACGGCACGGCGTCGATACGGAAGACTTCCACGCCGAGGTTGGCCAGGTGCATCACGGAGCCCATCATGGCCACAAGCACCTTGGGGTTGCGGTAGTTGAGGTCCCACTGGAATGGGTAGAACTGGGTCATAACCCACTTGCCCATCTGCTCGTTCCAGGTGAAGTTGCCCGGAGCGGTGTTCGGGAAGACCTGCGGCACGTGCGCATCATACTCATCCGGCACGGTGCGGTCGTCGTAGCAGAAGTAGTAATCCTGATATTCGGGATCGCCGGCCTGCGCGGCCTTGGCCCAGCGGTGGGAGGAAGCGGTGTGGTTCATCACGAAGTCGATGCACAGGCTGATGCCGGCGCGGCGCAGCTTCTTGGCGAGGTTTGCGAGGTCTTCGTTCGTGCCGAGCTTGGGGTCGACGGTGTCGAAATCCTGGACCGCGTAACCACCGTCGTTGTTCGGGTGCGGCATATCAAGCAGCGGCATCAGGTGCAGGTAGGTGAGCTTCTGCTCCTTGAGGTACGGAATCTTATCCGCAAGCTTCTTGAGGTCGCCGGCGAAAAGGTCGGTGTACATGGTCATGCCGAACATGTCGCCGCGCTTGTACCATTCCGGATCCTGCTCGCGAGTCTTGTCGAGACGCTTCAGATCCGTCGGACGATCGGCGTACGAGGTGGCCATGGATTCGAGGAGGGCGTTGAAGTCTTCGGCAGCGGTAGGACGCTCACCGTAGAGGCTCATGAAGAGCTGCTCGAGCTCATCTTTACGAGATGCGAGGCGAGACTGGAATACAGGGCTTGGGGCAGTACGCTTCGGTTTAGCTGCTGTTTTTGCTTTAGCGTTGGCCTTTGCTGCGGTCGTACGCTTTGTTGCTGCGGCGGTCTTGGCCAACTTTGCGGTCTTGGCCTTGGCTGCGGTGGTGGTTGCTTCTACCGATTGGTTACCCTGAGCCATCGGAAACTCCTTCGTCCCATTCTTTATGCCCGCGTCAACCGATTGACGTTGATGTCTATAGTATCGAACCGGTTCGACGTCGGCATGTGCGACACTCCGGGGAATTCCTTACTTTTCAGGCGATGTTTCATCCACGCGAATCAGGCGACCATCAAGACGCGATTATCACCACAGCCGAAGCAACAGGACCATCGTGGCTGAGAGAAATATGAATCTGAATCGCGGGAATCGAACCCGCGTAATCATGAAACGATTGCTCAGCATTGCCAGACAGCATCACACGTGGCACACCGCGCGAATCATCGAGGATTTCGACTTCTCGCCACGGGAAATTATCAAGCGTAAATGGGTAAGACCGCTCCCCCAGCGCCTCGCACCACGCTTTGAGGAACGCTTCCTTGCCAGCCCACTTGGCCGCCAAATGCACAGCCTCGCCATCGTTTTTTTGACGCGCGCGTTCGGCGGCCTGCCGAAGCTCGCGCGGCGAAAACAGCGAGCGCATCCGAGAGCCAGGCTCGGCGAGCTGCTCGGCAAACGCAGTCACATCGACCACATCATGCCCCAAACCTTGCACTCCCATAACGGCAATTCGCCTTCCACCCCTCATTACAGACATCTCAACAGTAGGACACTGACCAACAATTGTCGAAATGGACCTTCATCAGAATCCAACAAGGGAACGGAATACCAATATGGGCATTTCTGCGTTACCAGGGGCTGATTTGCGGTTCGCCGGAGGTCTATCTGCGTTACAAGGGGCTGGTCGCCGCACTATCAATACTCAAAAACGGCGTAATACCAACGTCGTTTCGCCATTCTTAGCGGGTGAGTACTTGGGAGGCAGCCCCTGGTAACGCAGATAGATGTTTCGAAAAGCGGAAATCAGCCCCTCGTAACGTAGAAAGCCACTCCGAGGAGTGGCTTTCTACTGCGTCCTTGTCTTTTTAGCGAGAGCTATCAGGCTTCGTAGAAGCCGTTGGCACCAAGGCGAGCATCCGGATTGAGGAGCATGGCCTTTTCGACCTCGTGGTGGTCGTAGCCGCGAGAATCGTCGTGGAAGCGACGGTTCTCGATGGGCTCGTAGAGCGCGGCGCGACCCATCATGCCTTCCTCCAGGTGACGCTGACCGGCTGCCAGGCGTGCATTGGCGCGTTCACGCCAAACCTTCAGGGCCTCCTCGCCGTCCGCGCGGGCCACGGCTGCCTCGAAGGCACCAGGGTGAACCAGTGCAACGAAGCCGGAGACATGGCCGAAACCGAGTGAAGTAGCCAAACCGGCCTTCACTGGGCGACCAGCAGTCTCGTGACCGAACTGGTCTTCGCCGCCGCCGATGCGCAAAGACTTACGAACCCAAACCATGTGATCGTCGCGCTGAAGCTTCGGATCGACGCAGTCGAGTGCGGCATTAGCCGGAATCACGCCGGACTTGAACAGCTGAGTCAAGCCGTTGACCTGGAAGATGCAGGCACCGCCCTTGGCATGACCGGTGAGCGTCTTCTGGGAGATGACGAACAGCGGGTTGCCGTCCGTGCGGCCAATCGCGTGGGCCAGCGTATTGTGCAGCTCGGATTCGTTCGGATCGTTGGCATTGGTGGAGGTGTCGTGCTTGGAGACTACGGCAATATCGTCCGCGGAAACACCCAGAGCCGCCAAATCGTGCACCAGCTTGGACTTGCGTCCGCCAAGACCAGCCGCCAGAGCGCCAAGGCCCGGAGCCGGAATCGAGGTGTGCGCACCATCCGCATAGCTGTGGATGAAGCCCACCACAGCCGCAACCGGGAGTCCCAGCTTCAGCGCGATATCGCCACGGGTCACGAGAATCGTGCCACCGCCCTGGGATTCCAGGAAGCCACCACGACGACGGTCGTTCGCACGGGAGAAGAAGCGCGAATCGATGCCCTTGCCGTACATTTCGGCGGAATTGGCGGTGGCGTTCATGTTGCCGAATCCGATCACCGATTCCACGCCAATGTCATCGATGGCACCGGTAACCACGAAGTCCGCCTTGCCGAGAGCGATCTTATCGACGCCCTCTTCCAGAGAAACTGCTGCGGTAGCGCAGGCGGAAACCGGCTGAATCATATTGCCGTAGCCGCCGATGTAGGACTGCATCACGTGTGCAGCCACCACATTCGGCAAGGCTTCCTGCAGGATGTCGGTCGGAATCTCGTGGTTGAGGAAGCGGTCGAGGTACAGCTTGCGCATCGACATCATGCCGCCGAAACCGGTGCCCTGGGTCGAAGCCACCAGCGAGGGGTGAATCGACTGCAGGATTTCAACCGGGGTGAAACCGGCGCCCAAGTAGGCGTCCACCGTGGTGACGATGTTCCACAGTGCGATCTTGTCCACGTCGCCAACCATCGAGGCAGGAATGCCCCAACGGGTCGGGTCGAAGCCCTTCGGGAATTGGCCGCCAACCGTACGGGTCATGGTGGCGCGGCGCGGAACGCGAATCATCGAGCCGGCGTGACGGGTCACATTCCATTCGCCGGATTCGACATCCGGAGCGATGGTGGTGTGCTTGGAGTCCATCTTGACGTATTCGGCAGCGACTTCCTGGCTCGGCACGGAGAAGGTGACGTCGTGGTCCAGGAAGACCTCGGCTTCCTCTTCGTCGGCACCATCCTTGTAGTCGTTGCCCATGCCCTCCTCGAACGGACGAATACCAGAGCGGGCCACGACTTCGTCGTGATAACGCTCGGCAATGTCCTCTTCGGGAACGAGGTTGCCGTCCGTGTCGTACCAGCCTGGCTTCGGGCTATCGGTCCAGCTGAGCAGGCCCATGTTCCAAGCCAGTTCGAGTACTGCGCCAGCACTCAGATCGACTTCGCCGTCCGAATGGATGCCCAGTTCGGCTTCGGCACGGGTACGGCCGGAGCCCCACGGTCCGAGTTCGCCGATGGAGACGATGACGATTTCATCTTCTGGCTTTGCGGTGACGTTCTGCCAATCGTCGAGGTTGACTGCAGCCTGTTTGGTGATGATTGGCGTGGGCAGAGCCTTCAACACGGAGCCTTCGGCACTGTGTTCTCGCTTCTCTCCCTCAGTCACGGCATTTGCCGTGACAGCTCCCTCGTCAGAGGGGGCCGCCTTAGCGGCGTCAGCTTCGGCTTCGGCTCGGAGGGCCTTGATATCGATGGGCTCGGAGCCGAGACCACCGGTCAGGTCCACGTCGAGCGGATGCTTGACGGCTTCCGCACGGGATTCGGCAGTGCACAGATCAAGTAGCTTGGCTGCAATCTGAGCAGTCGAATAGGTGTGGATACCGTGACGCTCCACCACATTGACCAGTGGATCGTTACCGCCCATCAGGCCGGTGCCACGCACCCAACCGATCTTCGGATGAGCGAAGGTCACGCGTCCAGCCCAAGCATCACGTTCGGCACGAGCACGATTGACTACGGCATCGAATGCAGACTTGACTTCGCCGTATGCACCGTCACCGCCGAACACGCCACGGTTCGGGGAACCGGGCAGCACCACGTGAAGCTTGTGCTGCACGTTGGTGTCAGCACCAATTTTCGACAAACCTGCGATGGCGCGTTCCACACCCCAGAGCATGAGTCGAGCCTGGGACTCGAACAGGTCGCCAGCATCGGCCAAAGTGCCGTGGACCGGCGGCGCTGCGAACGGGAAGAACAGTGTCGGCTCATACGCGGGCTTCAGAATCGTGGTGGTGGCACCGGAGGTCTTCTTCTGCTCGTTGCCCACCCAGTCGACCAGTGCATCCACATCGCGGTAGCTGGAGAGGTTGGCCGGAACCAGCCACAGCTTGGCGTTACCGGTGGCATGTGCACGGTACGCCTGCTTTGCCCAAGCCTTGATAGACGGCTTGAAACTGTGGGAGGTAGCCACCACGGTGGCACCACCTGCGAGCAGTCCTTCAACCACCTGAGCTGCAATCGAGTTCGGGCTTACGCCGGTAACGATGGCGATGTCGTTCGCGAAGCGGGATGCTTGAACGCTTGAGGATGCGGGTTCGAGGGCTTCGGAGGCGACCTTTTGGAAGATGGACTTGAGGTCGGAGATTGAAGTGGAGGCCACTGACATGGCCGCAGTCTTATTCGGCTTCTCTCCCTCAGTCTCGCGCTGCTCGACAGCTCCCTCATCAGAGGGAGCCAAGAGCTGGTCAGCAAACCAAGTAGATTCGTCGGCGATGGTTTTGCCGAGGCCGATGAAGCTGCCTTCCAGTGCGGAAGCATCGTGTTCGTAGTAGGCGCGCGCCAAATCCTCGCGAGCGGAAGCCCAACGGTCATCGAAGAGAATGGCCTTGTTGGCATCGAAGCGAGGCTCAACCTGCTTCGGCCAATCGGAGCCGAGTTCAGCTTCGACGGCAGCCACAACAGCCGCATTCTCATCTTCGGTTTCTTCCGGCACCGGAGCGGCCACGCCGAGTTCGTTCAGCACGAAGCGAGCGGTGGCGGCAAGTACGCCATTGGAACCAGTGACCTTTTCAGCGAACGCATCGAGAGCTGCGGAATCCACCACAGCGCCACCGGCTGCACCGCCTGCGGAAGGCAGAGCCACGGAAATACCCTTCAGCTGAGCGACTGCCTGAACGGCTGCGTCGATGAGCTTATCGGCTTCAGCCTTGGACTGCACAGCTGCGGTAGGCAACTTGGCCAGGTCACCACCACGGGAGCTGGCACCTTCACGAGTGTCCAACAGCAGAACGGCAAGCACGCTGGCCACCCAGCCTTCACCGAGCTGCCAGACGCCGGTCACACGGTCGCGAATGTACTGCTGCTTGACGCCGGCAGCACCAAACAGTGCGCGCAAACGATCGCGCAATGCCTCGGAAAGCACAGCACCAAACGGCTTGTAGTTCGGGGCAGCTTTATTGACGATTTGAGCAAGCTGCACCAGCGTCGCCTCGGCAGCCCCATCCACGCTGGCCACGCCGAGTTCGGAGCTGATGTCCATCAGCAGCTGATTACGGCGAGACGAGACACCGTTAGTCAGGGTATCGGTGGTGTCGGTGCTGCCGATTTGGTCAAGACGCACCTTGGCGGAGTAGGCCATGAGCACGCCGATGGCGTCGGATGCCTTGAAAGGAAGGTCGGCGATGGCTGCGCCGGACGGAGCTCCGACTGCGGGAGCGGAACCAAGTTGGGAAGCGGCACCGTTCTTGGCTCCCTCTGACGAGGGAGCTGCCTGCGAAGCAGGCTGAGGGAGAGAAGATGCAGCGTGAGCCGCGGAAACAGAGGATTGGCCTGCGGCCAATGCCGTATTGTTGGCGGCGTGAGCCGCGGTCTCTCCCTCAGTCAGCCTGCGGCTGCCAGCCCCGTCGTCAGAGGGAGCCGAAGTGGACTCGTCATCTTCCTCAGGAACCAGCGAGTCCGAATCGGTCATGTAGACGCGGCCTTCGTCGCGGCCTACGTTGTAGACCACGGTGTCGGTGCCGGCGAATTCGGGCAGACGCAGGGTCTTGGCACCGAGGTTGGCCAGGGTCGGCGCGTTACCGAGTCCGACTTCCACGTATTCTTCAACGCCGAGTCCTCCAGCAGTTCGAGAGCCGAACAGCAGGGCCTGGGTTTCAATCCAACGCACCGGGGAGGCGAACTGCCAGGAGAGCAGTTCGGTCAGCAGCAGTCGGCCGAGCTTCTGATCGTCGGCAGCATAGGAATCCCACACAGCCGGATTCTCCAGCGCCTCGCGGATGCGCTCGGACGGCACGACTTCAAGAATCTTCGCCGCGAATTCGCGCGTCATCTCAAACGGCACAGCCACCAGGTTCGGAATATAACGGCCAACCAGACGGCCACGGTAGTCGATGTACTGCGGCAGCAGTGCGTCGAGCTTGTCGCGGAACTCCGGCACGCCCTTGCGCAGCAGTGTGGAGTGGAACGGCACATCAATGCCCGGCACCAGCATGAACGCCGGCTTGCCACCGTATTCGGCAACGCGGCGTGCGGCGTCGGTCTTCAGGGCCTTGAGGCCTGCAATCGTGCCGGCGATGGCGTACTGCTGGCCGGCAAGGTTGTAGTTCACAATCTGCAGGAATTCGCCGCTCTTTTGCGCCACGCTGTCAACGTACTCGCGCACGTGCGCGTCATCCACACCGAACTGGTTTGGGCGCAGGGCTCCCATGCGGTAGTTGGAGCGGCCCTGGGCGTCGCGATCGATCAGATGGTGCATGGTGGAACCACGGTGGAACACGAGTTCCAGCACGGTTTCCAACGGAATCACGCCAGCGAATGCAGACAGCGCATTGTATTCACCGAGTGAATGGCCAGCAAAGTAAGCGGGCCAAATATCAGCACCGGCTTCGCGCAAACGTGCGGTTTGCGCGAAGGCCACGGTAGCGAGCGCCACCTGAGTGAACTGGGTGAGATTGAGCAGTCCTTCAGGGTGACGATAGGTGACGCCGTTGGCGGTCAGTTCCTTAGGATTATCGCGAACCAGTCCGATGATGGAGAATCCCAGCTTGGTGCGGGTCAGCTTATCTGCACGCTCCCATACGTCGCGGGCAGCAGCGGACTTGGCACGCTCGTCCAATACCATACCTTGCTTCTGGATGCCCTGGCCTGGGTAGACGAAAGCAGCGCGAGGTGCGCGAACCAGTGCGGTGCCGCGGGAGACCAACTGGCCATCGATACGGCAGGTGACTTCGAGAGTCATGCCGCCGTGGCTGACCTTGCCGACGCGTTCCACGGAAATCTCGACCACGTCACCGAGCTGCACCATGCCGTACATGTTGTAGGTCCAGCCGGCAATCTCGTAATGAGCACCCTTATCGTCCTTGGCTTGCACGGCGTGCTGGGCGGTGGCGGACAGCCACATACCATGCACGAGCGGAGCCTTGAGGCCGGAGATACGCGCGCCACGAGTGGAGGTGTGAATCGGGTTGAAATCACCGGAAGTGCGGGCGAAGGCAGTCATGTCGCTCGGAGCGGTGACCTTCACGCGGCGCAGCAAACGCCTTGGAGTGGACTCGATTTCGTCGTGTTCGGCCCCACCGAATTCCGGCGCATCGGCCGGCAGTGCGTCAGAATAGACGCGGCCGCGAATCGCGAAACGTTCGGTTTCGCGGGCGAGCAGCGTGCCGTCGGCGGCGGTGTGGGTCACATGGATAGCGACTACGCGGCCGGATGCGGATTCGAAGTAGTCCTCCGCCCACGAGGTGAGTGCAACGGTCTCGCCAACGTGGCGCAGCAGTTCTTCTTCATCAACTTCAAGTTCGATGAGATGGTCGAGATGCACAGCATTGAGCAGGCCTTCGATTACCGGGTATCCGTTGACGGATACGGAGCCGAGTGCCGCGTAAATCGCCGGCCATGCCGGGCCGACCAATGCATCAGGCGCGATGCGGCTGGGCTGCAGTGCTGCAGGCAGAGCGCCACCGGTGGCCGCTTCGTGGTCGAAACCAAGGTTGGCGGAGAGAGTGTAGGTAGTGTATGCTTCGCCGAACGGACGATCAGAGGAGACCGCTGCCGCAGTCGCTGTGTTGTTGGCCTTCTCTCCCTCAGTCTGCTGTGCAGACAGCTCCCTCGTCAGAGGGAGCCGAGAGGCTGGCACAATCTGCGGCATTGCGGTGAGTTTGTCGCCGGTGATTGCGGTGTTGCCGATGCCTGCGGTGGCGGCGAGCATCGCATACACGTCTGGAATCAGTCGCTCACGATCCACTACCGGCACTCGGCCAGGCTCAGCACCGTTCACAATCAACGGAATGACGATGTCGCGCACGGCATGCTTAGAAGTGCCGCCGTCCGGATCGTTGTCCCAGAAAGTATCGAGATGGATGTCGAGATCGTACTTGCCCGCTGCGGCATCGAATGCGCGAATCTCATAATTCTCGTCGCCCAAGGCGGTGCCGTAGGCGGGATTGTCGGTAATGTGACCAACCCAAGAGATGTTCGGGGACTTACGGATGAAGTCTTCAGCAGACAAGGCTTCGCCAAGTGCTGCGAAATCGGCAACCTCAGCTTCACCAGCTTCCGCCTCCTTCGCACGTTCGATAGCAGCCTGCTCAAAGCGGCCGAGAATCGAAGCCACCGGCTCATCCACCGTGGTAATGCCAGCCACGGAAATCGGACCCGGAATAGCGCGCACGGAATCGGCGGAATAGCGCGCATCTTCGGACTGCCAGAGCTGATCCTGACCCCACCAGCGCAGCAGATCATGATCGATAACCGGCACGAATGGCATCGGCTTCGGATACTCGCGCACAAGCACTGGGAACCATGCCACATCCGCGGGCACTACCTTGAGCTCGGCAGTACGCGGGTAGACTTCAGCAAGCTTGGCGAGTGCGGCTTCCGGATCGGCGGCCACGCCGGCACGGGTCAGCAGACCGGCTGCGGCAGCCACGTCGGCAGTGGCATCGGTTGCGGCGAACAGCTGGGAGGTGAACTCACCGGAATCGGTATCGTTGACGCGCGCTTCGATACGCTCGAGCAGATGCTGGAAGCGATCGGCATACGTGGGATCGACCCAGGGAAAGGCGAGTTTGGCGAAACGCTGAGCCCATTCGAGATAGGTCATGGAAGCAAGGTCGCCGAAGTATGGCTTGGCGGTCTTATCCAATGCTGCGATGATTTCCTCGCGGCGAGAGTCCAGCTCCTCTGGATGCTTCATAACACGCACCAGCAGTCGGCCGCATTCAGCGGAAGCGTTCTCCAGCTCATAGATGTCCGCGTGTAGGTGGCTCAAACCAGAGGAGACACCGCCCACGGACTTTCCGGACGGCACCCAATGCGAGGCCTGAGGCGCGAACACGTCAGCAGGAGCCTTATCAGTGACTTCAGCGCCATCAGTAGCGGCAGCAATGCCTTGGGTCTTGACCAGCAGCTGCTTGACTTCCGGACTGGTGTGCGCTTCCTTGGCCGTCATCACGGCGGTGCCCACCAGCACGCCATCCACCGGCATATCCGGCAGGCCGTATGCGCGAGCCCACTGGCCGGAAATGTAGTCGGCGGCACGTTCAGGAGTACCGATACCGCCACCGGCCACCAGCACCAGGTTTTCGCAAGCGCGTACGTCAGCGTAGGTGGCGGCCAGCAGATCATCCAAAGCCTCCCAGCTATGGTGACCGCCCGCCTCGCCGCCTTCCACCTGAATCATGATGGTTGCAGGAGCCACGGCCTTGGCAATAGCCACCACCTGGCGAATCTGCTCAACGGTACCCGGCTTGAAGCTCACGTATGGCAAGCCGTCCGCATGCAGGGACTTGATCAAAGCAACGGCCTCATCGAGTTCAGGAATGCCAGCGGACACCACCACGCCATCAATCGGAGCGCCGGAAGCGCGCTTCTTCGGCACGATGCGGGAGGAGCCGAACTGCAGGTTCCACAGGTAGCGATCCATGAACATGGCGTTGAATTCCACCGTGCGGCCTTCTTCGAGCTGCTGTTCCAGCTCAGCCACGTGACGGTCGAAGACTTCAGCGGTTACCTGGCCACCGCCTGCGAGCTCAGCCCAGTAGCCGGCGTTGGCGGCCGCAGCCACGATTTCCGGGTCCACTGTGGTAGGAGTCATGCCTGGCAGCAGTACCGGCGGTTTGCCGGTGAGCTTGGAGAACTTGGTGACAAGCTTGCTTCCGGCCGGGGTTGCGATCACGCGCGGCGCGAATGTCTTCCAGTTCTGCGTGCGTTCGGGCTCGGTTTCCAGCGTCGACAGTGCCGCGCGTTCAGCCAGCGTCGTGGCCTCCACCACGCCAACGCCGGTACCCTGCACCACGTTGCCAATCAGCTTGCCCAGCGTATTGCCCGGACCCAAATCCACAATCCACAGCTTGGCCGGATTGTCAGCGGTTTCCAGCAGATGCTTGACGCGCGCATTCCAATCCACATGATTAATGAGAACTTCCTCTGCGAGCGCGCGTGCACGGCTCTGGTCGAAGCCGCAGGCTGCCGCCCATGCCACGGTCTGCTCCACAGCCTCGGCCATCAGCGGCGAGTGGAATGGCAGGGTGACTTCCAAATATTCGAGCGTTGGATTGAACACGGTACCGCCGCGCAGCTTCTGTTCGCGCAGTTTGGCCTGATGCTTGTGTTCGCGTTCGGTTTCAACAGCGAACGCAGCCAAATCTTCGGGGTAGCCCGACAGCACGTAATGATTGCTGGAATTGGTGACGGCGATGGAAATCGGTCCGCGCGCATGCTTGGCGTCAACAACGCGCGCGATAAGTGCCTCGACTTGTGCCTTGGTCGCCCCCTTGACGGAGAGCATCGGGCTGGCCTCGCCATACTTGGCGCCGAGTCCCAGTTCGCGCACGCGGCGGGTGCCGGCTGCACCGATCAGGGAGGCAGTGGCCAGGATTTCGTTCAATGCGTCGCCGGCTGCCTCCACAGAGCCGGCTTTCTCGATAGCGCGAGCCATGTGTACGGCAAGCACGCCTTGCGAATGGCCAAGCACGGCAACCGGCTTGGCGGCAGGCAGGCTGTAGCCGAGATGCTCGAGGTCGAGCAATGCGCCCAGCTGGGTTAGTGCGATGCCTTCGACTGATGCGGTGGCGTCAGCTGCCGTACCCAGGCGAGCCGGATTTGCGGTGAAGCCAAACAGATCAACAGGGCGACCTGTGGTGGCGAGCAGGTCTGCGGCGACTGGAGCGAGCAGTCGGCTGGCGGCTTCGGCATGTGCATGCAGTGCTTCGGCAAGGCTCGGATCGGTGGTCTGATCGGCGAGCGCCACCGGCCACGGGGTGGATTGTCCGGCAAAGGCGAGCGCATGCGGCTCAGCGGCCAGTCGGTTCAGGAAGAAGGTAGTCATAGTGTTCCTTGGGTTGGTTGGTTTGCGTCTTACAAAGTTCAAAGTTCGGCTCCCTCTGACGAGGGGGCCAGCGTTACAGCGGTTGGTTGCCGTGGTGTTTGGGGGTGCGTTTCACACGCCGCTTGGTGGCCAGCGTGGCGAGCGATTCCACGATGACTTCGCGGGTCTGCTCGGGGTCGATCATCGCGTCAATCTGCCCGATTTCGAGCGAGAGGTTCGCGTTCACAGTGCTGGTTTCGTATTCCTTGATGTACTTGGCTCGCAAGGCCTCCACATCAAGCCCGGATGCTTTGGCTTTGGCCAAATCATGGCGATGAATAATATTGACTGCTCCAGCGGCACCCAGCACTGCAATCTGCGAGCTCGGCCAAGCGAAGTTCAGATCGGCACCGATGGCTTTGGATCCCATCACGATGTATGCGCCGCCGAACGCCTTGCGCAGCACCACGGTGACCAGTGGCACCTGAGCATTGGCGTAGGCGTAAATGACTTTGGCTCCGCGGCGGATGATGCCGGCATGTTCCTGATCGGAGCCGGGCTTGTATCCGGGCACGTCCACCAGTGTGACCACCGGCAGATTGAAGGCGTCGCATAGACGTACGAATCGTGCGACTTTTTCGGACGAATCGACGTCCAGAATGCCGGCGCGAACGTTCGGCTGGTTTGCCACAATACCCACCGGTTTGCCTTCAATGCAGGCGAATCCCACGAGCGCCGAGGCACCGAACAGTTCCTGCACTTGCACGAATTCGCCGTAGTCGGTGATGCAGCGGATGACGTCGAGCATGTCGTACGGTTGGCGTTCGTTGGCAGGCACGATGGTGGCCAGTCGTTTGGCGGTGTCGCGTTCGGCGCGAGTGGCGGCGTACGCGTATACAGGCGGCTGACTTTCGGCATTAGATGGCAGGTAGGCGAGCACTGTTCGCGCGTAGTCGATGGCGTCGGATTCGTCTTCACCGAGATAATGGGCTACGCCGGATACCTTGTTGTGCACTTCGCCGCCACCGAGGTCCGCCATGGAAATGGTTTCGCCGGTGGCTGCCTTGACCACATCCGGTCCAGTGACGAACATGTTCGAGTTTTCGCGGGTCATGATGATGAGATCCGTCAGGGCCGGGCAGTAGACGGCACCACCGGCGCATGGGCCCAAAATCAGGCTCAACTGAGGTACAAAACCGCTGGCTTCGCAGGTTTTGCGGAAGATGCGACCGTATTGGGTGAGTGCGGCCACGCCTTCCTGAATGCGAGCGCCGCCAGAATCCACGATGGCAACAATCGGCACTTTGAGGTCGATGGCCATGTCCATGAGTCGGCAGATCTTCTCGCCTTCCGCAGTACCTAATGTGCCGCCTTTGACGGAGAAGTCCTGGGCGTACACGGCGACTTTGCGTCCGTAGACCAGTCCGAAACCGGTGATGACTGCGGCTCCGGCATTGCCACCGGCGATGTTGCCGCCTTGGAATCGGCCAATTTCCTCGAAGGAATCGGTATCGAAGAGCAGGTCGAGGCGTTCGCGTGCGGTTTTCTTGCCTTTGGCATGCTGCTTATCGCGAGCGCGATCTTCGGCAGCACGGGCCAGTTCGGCCGCACGAACCACGGCTGCGCGCAACGGCTGATGCCCGGAGGGCTGCGCAGTCGCAATCGCACCAGCCGCAGCAGTCGAGGCAGCAGCCTGCACGGCCTTCACAGCCGGCGAATCCATAATGTCAGTCATTGCCGCTCCCCTTCTTGCCGGCAGTCACATCCAGTGTCACCAACGTGTCTCCGGCTTC
Organism: Bifidobacterium sp. LH_416; assembly: GCF_056357055.1. Classification (NCBI taxonomy): domain Bacteria; kingdom Bacillati; phylum Actinomycetota; class Actinomycetes; order Bifidobacteriales; family Bifidobacteriaceae; genus Bifidobacterium; species Bifidobacterium sp. LH_416. The sequence goes on from NZ_JBKEVJ010000005.1 coordinate 209,685, forward strand.
CACGCCATCGGCGGGGCTCACGAAGATCTTCTTGACTTCGCCGGCTGCAGGCGCGTACACGTAGTTCTCCATCTTCATGGATTCGAGCACCACGAGCAAATCGCCCTTGGCTACCTGCTGGCCTTCGGATACGTTGATGCGCGTGACCACGGCCTGCATTGGCGATGCGATAATGCCGGACTTTGCACCATCGTTTACTGCAGCAGCTCCGGATGCCACGTTGTGCAGACCAGCGCCGCGCAACGGCTGGGTTGGGCGCTTAGCATTGCGAGCGCGGGCCGAGCCGGTCAGGTTTTCCACAATGTCCAGCGGCACAGTGAGCTTGACTCGGCGGTCGTTCATTTCGATAACGAATGTTTCAGACTTGGCTTTATCCGTGTTTCCTGCTGCCGCACCAGGAGCTCCAGCAGCCGCGCCTGCCAGGGAGGCTGGCTGACCGGCACGAGCGGAATTCGGCTCACGATTCAGGTAGGTGCGTTCTAGCCACTTGGTGGTCACGGAGAATGGATGCCCATGCTCGGCGGTGAAATCGTCGTTACGGAAGATCTCCTTGTACAGCGAGATTGGCGTCGGTACGCCTTCGATCACCAGTTCGTCGAGCACTCGGCGCACGCGGGCCACGGCATCGAGACGGTTCTGCGCGGTGACAATCACCTTGCCCATCATCGAATCGAACTTTGGTGAAATCGTGTCGCCTTGTTCCACGCCGGTATCAATGCGCACACCCGGGCCTGCAGGCCATTGGATTTTCTCTAACGTGCCGGAACCTGGAGTCAGATTGGTTGCCGGATCCTCGCTGGTGATGCGCAGTTCAAAACTGTGACCGCGCGGCTCGGGCGCATGTGTCAATTCACCACCCGAGGCAATGACCAGCTGCTCGCGCACCAAGTCGAGTCCGCTGACTTCTTCAGACACCGTATGTTCCACTTGAAGGCGCGGATTGACCTCCAGGAAATAGACCTTGCCGTTCGGCGTCACCATGAATTCACATGTGCCGAGGCCCACGTAATCCACGGTGGTGAACAGTCTGCGGGAGTATTCCTCCAGCGTCGATACCACTGCTTCGCTTAAGTATGGAGCGGGCGCCTCTTCCACAAGCTTCTGGTTGCGGCGCTGCAGTGAACAGTCACGGGTGGAGTAGACGGTGAAATTGCCATGCGAATCGCGGCCAGACTGGGTTTCCACATGGCGAGCCTTGTCCACGAACTTTTCAATGAAGTATTCATTCAGGTCGCCGCCCTGCAGCGCATCATGGTTCATATAGAAGCGGCGCAGCTCTTCATCATCATGCACCACGGTGATGCCATGACCGCCACCGCCATCAGTGCGCTTCATCATGATGGGGTATCCGTGGGTATGCGCGAAGTCGAGCAGCGTGCGCACGTCGGTCACTGGTTCGGAAATACCCGGCACAGGCGGCACTTTGGCTCGCAAGGCCACTCGGCGAGCGGTGATTTTATCGCCAAGGTCCACGAGTGCGGTGTGATGCGGACCCACCCAGATGGCACCGGCTTCCTCAACCTTGACCGCGAAACTCGGCACTTCGGAAAGGAATCCGTAGCCGGGATGCACGGCGTTTGCTCCGGAGCGATGGAGAATATCGATGAGCAAGTCTTCGTTGAGGTAGGTGTCTTTGTAGGTGTCGCCGGACAGCAGGTAGGCTTCATCCGCCATGTCTACGTATCGGCTGTTTCGATCTTGTTCGGCGTACACGGCCACTGTGGATATCCCCATCTCCTTGGCCGTGCGTACCACGCGAAGGGCTATTTCACCTCGGTTCGCGATCAGTAATTTCTTGACACTTTGAGTCATATCGTCAGATTGTCCTCGCGTGAGCCAGCCTCGGCAATCGGCATCCAAACAAAACCGATCACTTGGTTTTGTAGAGCCCAAACAAACGTCTGCGTAAGTTTCGCTTACGTAACCGGCAAGTTTAGCACCCTATAATCCGCAGTATTCCGCCGATTATTGGCTCATTAATAAACGAAATTCAAAGTTGACATTAATGCGCTTATTCGTCAACTTACAACAAAGATAACTTTTGATTTTTGTATTTCCACACGAAACTACACAAAACCAAACATTCGTACGATGGCAATTGTTGGGGGAAGGCTCCTAAATCACACTCTGATTGATTCAGCCGTCACCTTCCACAATTTGCCAATCAGCAATACCTGCTGTCTCATTCCCAAAAAGGTGTGAGACATGTTGCTGTCGAGCATTCACACGCAAGGGGAATTATTATGCAGTCTTCACACACCACAACTCCCGCTGCCGCCGCTAGCTCAGTAGCGCGCCGCGTCATCGCCGCTTCTTGGAAGCCGGTGCTGTTCGCCGTGCTGCTCTGGCTGTCCGCAGCCGCTGGCGAAATTCCGATTCCCGGTACGCCGGTTCCTATTACGCTGCAGACTTTTGTGGTGATGCTTGCTGGTCTTATGCTGTCTTGGCGTCAGGCTGGCTCTGCTCTTGCCTTGTACATTGCAGCAGGTGCGATTGGTCTGCCGGTATTTGCCGGTGGAGCTTCCACGATGGCACTGGTAGGCCCGAGCGCTGGATTCATCTTCGGATTCTTGCCGGGCGTTGTGGCTATCGCTCTGCTGCGCGGTAAGGCCAACACCACTTCCGTAGCTGCAGCAGCGCTGACTGCCGGGCGTTATTTATTTGCTGCGCTGATTGGCGGCGTTGTAGTCGTGTACGCTTTTGGTTTCCTCGTGCAGTCTGCACTAACTGGTGCTCCGATTGCCGCTGTGGCACTGGCTTCGATGGGCTTTGTTGCCGGTGACGCCGTCAAGGCTGTTGTCGCCGCTTTGGCTGCAGCTGGATTAACCAAGCTGAGCCGCTGATTGCCGAGCGACTATCAGCAACATCTGTAATACGCAGTGTGGGCTACGGATATGCCCCGTAGCCCACACTGTTCTCTCTACTTTCTTGCATCGCCAACGGCAACTGCGACGTTGACGACATCTATTTACAGCACACCAACATCAGCCGTGTGCACAATATGATCCACTCCATCTGGGGTACGCAGAATAAGCGAGGCATCATCATCAAGTCCAATGGCCTCGCCAATAAGCGAACTGCCATCGGTGAAATGCGCCTCGACTTCACGGCCGCGCGCCCAGCAAACCGCTTTCATTTCCTCACGCAAAGCCTCAGCCTGGCCTGCAGGATCGGCCACAAACTTGGCCAACCGCTCACCCAATCCAACAACTTCGCGGGCGGCTACATCATCACGCATGTCATCAAATGATGGCAATCCAGTGGCGTGCAGCTGCAGTGAAGTCGATTTTGCCGTGGGCAGACGGCTTGGAGCAAGCGCCAGATTCAAGCCAATGCCGAACACCAGCGCCACATCATCGCTAGCGCCAGCGGAATCCGGAATCATCACCAACTCGGATAGCAATCCACCAAGCTTCAAACCATGGCAGAACACATCGTTCGGCCATTTGAGTTCAAGGAAGTGCGCGGCATCGATCATGGAAGCGCCGGATTCCTCAATCATGCCGTTCAGCGCATCAAGAGTGGCCAGTCCCGCAATCATTTGCAGCCAGCCGTTCAGCGAGCCATCCGTCGCGATCTCACGCGGCATACGGACAACATAGGAGATGGTTGAGCAGCATCCGGGCTGACTAATCCAACCATGACCATTCCGACCGCGCCCAGCAACCTGGCTGTCTGCCACTACCACATCTACGGCAAGACGACCATTATGCTTGGACTCTCCATTGACCTCGCCCGCAGGCGGCATCAATGAGCCGTCCGTAATCATCTGGGCGGCCAGTGCATTCGTGGAATCGGTTTCGGCAACACTGACGACCCGATTCGCAACGGCCTCGGTTTTTGGCAACCGCGGCATCGTGGTATGTAGTGCAAGCATCATGGGCAAAACGTTACCTCATTTTGCTCGTCCCGAAAACCAAAAATCCCACGAAAAACGGCTAAAAATCAAGGTTTTTGACGATATTGCACTGTGTGAGCGTTCACAGGTGAGCAAAGTCACAGCGCAGTTCATACTGTTCCATTACGCAGCCGGCGCATTGCCCAAGTTCCACTGCTCAGCCTAGAAACTTTACGCACAAAACAATCAACCTTCATCTGTCGCAACAATGCGTCCGACTGCATATCCAGCTACCATTACAACCATGCATCAACCAGTTCCCACGCAACAGCAAGTCGTTTCCCGCCGTGCTCATCCGCGCATTGCCCGTATCGGCGCTATCGCACGGTGGACGCTGGCAGTACTGGCTTGCCTATGGCTGGCATTGTGCACTGCGGTGGGCCCGCTGTACTGGGATTTTGAAACCGGCACTATTGCGCATTGGAACTGGGCGAACACCGCAATCTTTATCGGTTCGTTCATTATCTATTTCGCTATCATTCTTGGATTTGTGCGCTATGCGGAACTTGGACGCGTACTTCCCGCCAAACTCAGAGCATATCTACACAATGCAGTCCAACGGTTGCGTACCATTGCGACGGCGAGCGCGACTGATAATGCAAGCAATGCAGACAGTGCGGATAATGCAGACGCCGCAAATGTCCAGAAATCACAGAACAGTGATCAATCGCGCTCAACCGTTGCGCAGAAGCGTCGCTTCCATATTTCCGCACATGATGTGCTGCATGCTGTAGCGTCCGCGCTATCGTTTGCGAATCGCTGGATTATCCGCGGCACCAATCGATTCTGGAAGCTGTTGCTGGTGTTCTTCATCGGCTGGCTCTGGGTACCCACTACCCTGCTCGCCGCATTTGGCGCAGATGTCCGCTCACAAATCCGCGAATTCAGCTGGGCCTGGAACCAGTGGACTGGCCTGAAACAGCCGTATATCGGCTTCTTCTCCTTCGTGCCGATGGACATCTACCCCACCGCGCACTATATGTGGCCTTCCGACCCCACGTATCTCACCGATCAGCACAATATCGTGCTCACCCTGATTTACGGTGCTACGGCCGCCTTCTCGCGATATGTGACTGGCTCAAACGATGCTGGCATTGTGGTGCTCGCCGCTCTGCAAATGTTGTTTGCCGTGTTCTGCTGCGCAGCCACAGCACATCGATTCCTGAATCGCCCTTGGCTTAACAATCAGCCAGGCAGCGCAGCATCAGTCTCTGCACATGCTGATGATGCCGCAGTTCCTCAGCAGGCTGGCGGACTGGCTCGATTCCTAATTCTGCTGTTCTTTATGGTGTGCCCGTTGGCTGTATTCTCAACGATTTCGCTGACCAAATCACCTCTGTTCGCATTCGCGTTCGTCTGGTGGTTTGGCATCTGGTATGAGCTCACGCAAACGTGGAGGCCGGCAGCCAAGCAGGCAACAAAGTCTGCTGCTAAGCCTGCCGCATTGCCAATTCTGCGCCTGCCACGCCACAGTTTTATCGCCTTTATTGTGTCTACGTCGGTCATGCTGATCTCCGCCAAATACGCCTGGTACATTATCGCCCTGCAAATCGTGCTCGCGATTATTGCCGACCGTCGACGCTGGGCCACCTATGTTGCCGCCCTGCTGATTCCCACCGTGCTGATTCACGGTGGCATCTCCCTAGCCATTTCCTCAGGCGTTATTATCGGTGGAGATCCCATCGAAAGCCGCGGCGTACAGCTGCAGATGATTGCGCGCGTGGCACAACGCAATCCAGACGGTATTTCCGCCGAAGCCAAAAAGAACCTCTCCCCCGTGTTCAACGAGGATCAGATGGCTGACGCATACTCCCAGCAGGATGCCGATCCGGTGAAATCCTCTGGTATTCAAGCCAAAAAAGTCAGTTATAAATGGCGTACGGTGACGCCGGAAGATATGGCGAACTTCAATAAGGCATGGCTTGATATCGTCAAAGACAATCCAATCATCGCGCTCGATGCGCTGCTTGCTAAATGCTTCGGTTATTTCAATGTGACCGATCAACCGTATGTATCGATGACCTATTACGTGACCAGCGATTATGTGCAAAAAAATTCGGTATGGATTAAGTCCTATAACCATAATTGGCGCGAGCAAATTGCCGGCTTTGCAAAAGCTTGGGGCGAGATTCCTGTACTTGGCTGGCCAACGCATGGCAATTTCTATGTGGTGATGACATTGTTGATCGGTGCTGCTGAGGTGATCCGCCGCCGTTGGCTCACATTGATGACGCATATTCCGCTGCTATTGCTTATGGGCGTGATGATTACTGCGCCGGCCAATAATTTCGAGCGTCATATGCTGCCTGTGGCTTTTGTATTCGGGTTTGTGGTGCTCACGTACTGGCGTGAGTCGCGCGCGGAATTAGCGGCTGCTTCCCAATTGACTATTCACTCATAAGCGTCAAGGTTTACACTATTGGTTATGCCTTCAGACTTTCTTGATCTTCTTGCCGCCGATGTGGCAGACGGCACTGATGCCTGCGCTGTTGATCGGATACGCAAAGTTCTTTTCGAATGTCTGTTTAATCGCTTATCTGATCAGCGTGTGACTTCTTTATTCGCACTGCTTGGTTTTGAGGGTGATTTTGACAGCTATGCCATAGCTGGATATCCGGCACGCTCTTCAGCACGTACGCGCAAATCCATTGAGAAAATCGTCTCTGATTTCGGTGGCGTATGTCTGACGGCAGAGCATGTTATGAGCAATCCGATTACCACTCTTGCGACTTATGGTGATAAAGGTAATCAAGGTAATCAGTCAGATAAGTCTCATGCTGTTGTTGTGGCACTGATTCGGCCAGCGGGTGCTGCCACTCCTGAAATCATCTGCAATACGATTGCCTCTGAATTTGACGATGTAAAGCCTTTGGCATTAGGCCCTCAGCGCACTGGTGCACAGGGCGCAATGAGGACGATACAGACCGCGTTATATTGCTTGCAGGCTGCTCCTGCATTGGCGGCTGCAGTTCCACAATTGCCGCGACCATTGCGCAATGATGATGCTCTGCCGGAGCGAGCGATGATTGGCGACCGTGATGCTCAGGAAGAGCTGGTTAACGTGGTGTATGGCAGTTTGGCTGCAGCTGGACCTGATGATCCTACGCTATTGACTGTTTCCACGTTTTTGAAGTATGGCGGCTCTTTGGAAACCGCCGCTAAAGAATTGAATGTACATCCCAATACGATTCGGTACCGCTTGAAGCGCGCTGCTGAATCAACGGGCTGGGATGCGACCGACCCGAGAGAAGCATTCGTCCTCTCCTGCGCCATCGCCCTAGGCCGTATGAATTGATGCCATGTGTGTTTGGCCCCCTCTGACGAGGGGGCTCCCGGCGCAGCCGGGTGGGGGAGAGCAGTTGCGCCGCCCTTGGGCGGCGGACAGAACAGAATCGGCCGCGGGCCGATGCCGATGTGTCCGGGTATGCAAGAGGCCCCGATACCGTATGGGTATCGGGGCCTCGATAAGTGTGAATGCGGCGGTGTGCTACTCTCCCACACCCTGTCGGGTGCAGTACCATCGCCGTGCCAGGCCTTAGCTTCCGGGTTCGGAATGGGACCGGGCGTCTCCCCTGGGCCATGACCGCCGCAAATCTTCAATTCTATCGGCCGGACGTATCGTCCGCCGGCATT
>NZ_JBKEVJ010000006.1:0-149097 GCF_056357055.1 Bifidobacterium sp. LH_416
ATGGTGGTACAACCACCAACGACTCCACTCGACCCTCAATTACATGAGCCCCGTGGAGTTCACACACCAAGGAAACACCCTCTAGAAACAGTCCAACACACCGTTGCCAATCCAACTTCGCTACTTTCGACACCAACGGTCGAACCGACATCAACACCATTCTCGGCGGTGGGGCTGTCGGACGTGGCGACTACCACGGGTATCTGCCCGAGGGGTATTACATCAAGAACTATGCTCCAGCCACTCTTACACCGGTGGAGTGAACGATTCGAGATTGATATGACGGTCCCGTTCCCCCGTATTGGGGGCGGGGCCCCGGTTTTTGCAAGCAGTGCGCGGAACGAGATGATGTCATTGTTCTTGTCGATGGGGTGCCGTCGCGGATGTCGGATGACGCTTCGCGCAGCATGACGAGAAGCTGTTTGTCTGTAAACGATTATGCGGGCGTCTCGTCACGAGCTTCGGTTCTATCCCTGCCGGACGTTCTACGGCATCTATAGGGTTGGTTGGTATGAGCCTGTCGGCCACCGCCGCTTTCAACACCATGCTGAGAGTGTTGTACAGGTTCTTCTTGCTGGCTACGGACGCATCCCTACTGTCGCGCAATTTCATGCTCTGAATGGTTCTGCATACGACGCTGAGCGTCACCTACGTTATCCTGAGTGACGGATAGTTGCGCAGGTGCACTATCAACGCCTGGTACCCGTTCCTCGTGATTGGGCCGATGAGATCCTTGTGCCCCTCATGTCATTGCTCGGCGTAGTCGGCCAGCTTTGTCGAACCGCCTGATACAAGACCCCCATGTGACTTTCTCCTTGAGGGCTTTGGCTACCTTTACATCGCATTCCTCGTAGGTCTTGACCGTCACCCATTTGCCGTCCACTTTGGCGTATCACCCGGTGTTGTAGTTTTTGCGCTACCATCTTTGAGCTTCTTCCGGGTCTCGTATTTGATTGGGGAGATGGCCCGTTTTTCCTGACTCTCGGCATCATGGTCTCCATTCCTCCGTAACGTTCATTCCGTAACGAATCGTTGGAATCATTCGGTTCTTGACAAATGAAGGCCGGACTGTCCGTGAGACTTCTTCTTTGGGAAATACAGCATCGGCCGAAGGTCGATTCCGATTACGTGGAAACACGACCCGCACATACGGAGCTGCGTCCTGCGATTTCATCCCCGTCAATATGGCGCCGTCGCGGCAGGGGAGTCGTGGAAAAGCCAGCAACTGGCAGAGAACCTTCACTGAAGGTAACTCTCGTGTCGGATGCGTTCCGCTGACTGGCAGGATTCCTTCAGTGACGCACTCAGTGAAGCATTACGGCCAGCGGCTGGCTATATACATCCACTGAGACGTGCTTGGTGGAGGAACAATGCCATTAACTGGCCTGGAATCGACGCTGAGCGTCTCAGCGTAGGAATGCGGCCATCAACTGGCCTTGTTTCGACGGCGTGAATCCTCTCAGTGAGGGGAGCGTGCCAGACGCTGGCACGGAACCGACGCCACTGCACCCAAGTCGCGGCAACGTTCTATCAAGAGAAACAGTAGTGTTGCCGCTAATTGGATGGGTAAAGAACCATTCAATTGGCCCCATCCAAATTGGACTGGTTTGGTTGTGTGCGCATGTGTGCGTTTGATAATGAGCGGGACGTAACTGTTCGACATCAAACGTAAGGGGACACAATGGCAGGCAATCGTGCAGAACTGAATCGAAATCTGGCTCAAATGCTTAAGGGCGGCGTAATCATGGATGTCACCACGCCTGAGCAGGCGAAGATAGCCCAGGATGCAGGCGCATGCGCAGTCATGGCATTGGAACGCATTCCAGCTGATATTCGTGCTGCCGGTGGTGTTTCCCGCATGAGCGATCCGGCCATGATCAAGGGCATTCAGGAAGCGGTTTCCATTCCTGTTATGGCCAAGGTGCGCATCGGCCACATTGCCGAAGCCCGCATTCTGCAAGCCATCGATATCGATTACATCGACGAATCCGAAGTGCTTTCCCCGGCTGATGACGTGTACCACATCGATAAGAATCAGTTCGACGTGCCGTTCGTGTGCGGTGCCAAGAACCTGGGCGAGGCGCTGCGCCGTATCGCCGAAGGTGCCGCCATGATTCGTACCAAGGGCGAGCCGGGCACGGGCGACGTGATTCAGGCCGTGCGCCACATGCGCACAATGAACAAGCAGATTCGCGAGCTTGTCGGTTTGCGCGACGATGAGGTCTACGAGGCAGCCAAGCAGCTGGCCGTGCCGTACGACCTCGCCAAGTACGTGCATGACAATGGCCGCCTGCCTGTCGTGAACTTCGCTGCCGGTGGCGTGGCAACTCCGGCCGATGCCGCCCTCATGATGGAACTCGGTGCTGAAGGCGTGTTCGTGGGCTCCGGCATCTTCAAGTCCGGCGACCCGGCCAAGCGTGCCGCCGCCATCGTCAAGGCCACCGCCAACTGGCAGGATGCAGACCTGCTTGCCAAGCTTTCCGAAAACCTCGGCGAAGCCATGGTCGGCATCAACGAAGACGAAATCCAAACCATCATGGCCGCCCGCGGAGAGTGACGCTCTATCATGTGCCTTCCTCTGGCTCCCCTCCTGGAGGGGAGCTGTCAGCGAAGCTGACTGAGGGGAGGTTGTTGAGGGGTACTGCATAGAGAGGTAACAATGGTTGTAGCTGTTGAATACATTTCCAAAGAAGAATCGGACGATGCCGAATCCGCAACCCATGGCGTAACCGGTATTCTCGCCGTTCAGGGCGCGTTCGCCGAACATGCCGCCGTGCTAGACAAGCTCGGCGCTCCATGGAAATTGCTGCGAGCGGCCGAGGATTTCGACGATTCCATTGATCGCGTAATCCTGCCGGGCGGCGAATCCACCACGCAAGGCAAACTCCTGCACTCCACCGGCCTGTTCGAGAAAATCGACGCGCATATTAAGGCCGGCAAACCCGTGTTCGGCACGTGTGCCGGCATGATTCTGCTCGCACGCAAACTCGACAACGATCCGAACGTGTACTTCGGAGCTCTGGATGCCGTGGTGCGTCGCAACGCGTATGGCCGCCAACTTGGCAGTTTTGCCGCCACGGCGGATTTCGGGCGTCCGGAGGAGTCTGACTATATTGCCGACTTCCCGCTCGTGTTCATTCGCGGGCCGTACGTGGTGTCCGTGGGGGCTGACGCCACTGTGGAAACGGAAGTGGACGGTCATGCCGTGGCGTTGCGCCAAGGCAATATCCTCGCCACTGCATTCCACCCCGAGCTGACGGATGATACCCGCCTCCACGAGCTCTTCCTCTCGCTCTGATCGCATCTAGAGCCCTACAAAGAACTCGGGTAGGCTGTGAAGAGCAGCAGCGCGCAATACCAGCAATATCAAGGAGGCGGCCATGCAATTGCAGTTGAATCGGCGCAGTAGCGTGCCGTTATACCGGCAATTGGCCGCCGAATTGCGCGAACAAATCGTGTCGGGTGCGCTCGCTGAAGGGTATCGGCTGCCTCCGGAGCGCGAGCTCTCCGCGCGCCTCGAAGTCAATCGCACCACGGTATTGCAGGCGTACCAGCAGCTCAAAGATGAGGGGCTCATCGCATCCAAAGTCGGCAAAGGCACCTTTGTGCTGCCGTCGAAACGTACTGGACTGCCGGCAACCATCCGCGATGATTCAGATTCGCTGGGAATTAAACAATCGCCGGCAATCCATACGATTCGAGAAACCTCTGCAGTGCCGGACCAGAGCATAGAACCGACTGTTGTGCGTCCGCCGTGGTCCGTGCTATTCAGCGATTATTCCAATCGTTTCACGTACCATGACATCGCTTCGGCAAACCGCGCGCAAAGCGGCAAAGCAGTCATCGATTTCGCTACTGGTTCGCCAAATCCGGCTGATATTCCCGATGATCTGCTGCGCGCGGTGAGCTTGGAAGCCTTTGCTTCACATGAATTCGATGGCCAGCCGGAGTCTCCTATTGAAGGATTCCCGGAACTGCGCGAACTGTTAGCCGAACATATGCGCACACGAGGTGTGCATTGCAGTGAGCGCAATGTGATGGTTCTGTCCGGTTCCGAACAGGGGATTGATTTATGCGTGCGCGCGTTCATCAACCCTGGCGATTGCGTGCTCGTGGAACAATCCACGTTCTTCCCGGCATTGCAAGCCTTCCGTTCGGCGGATGCTCGAATTGTGGGCGTGCCCATGGATGAATATGGTATGCGAACCGATTTATTGGAAGGCTATTGTGCGCGGTTCCATCCGAAATTTATCTATACGATTCCAACATTCCAGAATCCGACCGGCTCGACTATGCCGGCAGAGCGCAGGCGTGAGCTGATTGACGTGGCGCGTAAATATCAGTGCCTCATTATCGAAGATGATGCGTACGGTGAATTGTGGTACGGGGGAGATGATGAGCAGCGCCCGATACCGCTCAAAGGCATGGAAAATGCGGGATATGTGATGTATCTTTCCACCTTCTCCAAAACGGTGACTTCGGGATTGAGAACTGGGTGGATTGTGGCGGATTCGCATGTGATTGACCGATTAGCGGCATTGCGACGCATGGTCGATCAGCATACGAGCACGTCTTCGCAGCGTATTTGCCTGGAATTGCTGAAGGAAGGGCGCATTGCCGAGCATGTTCGGGTGCTGACTAGTGCTTACCGCGAACGACGGAATATGGCAGTAGCGGCATTGGAGGAGTATGCACCGGACGGAATGCGATGGAATGCTCCGGAGGGTGGCTACTATATTTGGGCTTCATTGCCTGAAGGAGTGCGCTCGCTGGATGTGCTTGACCGTTGCCGTGCGCAAGGCGTGACGTTTATGCCCGGCAGCGTTTTCGATGTTGACGAAACCGATGACGGGCATATTCGCCTCAACTTCGTGCGACCGGATGCCGCAGATATAGCCCGCGGCATCCAGGTGATTTGTGAATGTATTACTCAGGCAAGCTGAGCGAGGAGAGTGGGGAGCTCGGCCATGGTGTCGATTACGGCGTCGGCGCCGGCGTTGACGAACGCTTCGCGGGCGGCAGCACGAGCCTTAGCCTTCTCGGCGTCGGACAGTGCGTTGAACTCGTCCTCGGAGAGGGCCATCTGAGAGCTACCCTCGGTCACGCCAATGGTGAAGACGCCGGCATTCTTGCCTTCGCGAATATCAGACAAAGTATCGCCCACCTTGGCAGCCTTGCGCACGTCGGTCACGCCAAGCTTCTCAAGGTTCCTGAACACCATGTACGGGTAAGGACGGCCGAAGCCATTCGTGCCATCCGGGCTAATCCAGAAGTCCGGAGCATAGCCGTTCTCCGCAGCCTTCGGCACCACAATCTCCATCATCTTGTCCGTGTAGCCAGTGGTGGAACCAATCTTGATGCCAGCTGCGCGCAATGCGGCCACAGCATCCACCACACCCGGCTTCGGGTCTGCGAAACCATCAAGAATGGAGAGCAGCTTCGGCTCAAAGTGGCTGTAAACAGCATCCACATCAGCATCGGTTGGTGCTGCGCCGTGCTCATCTTCCCAAGCACGAGCAATGCGGTTCATGTGCAGCATGGTGTTGATGTGGTCATGCTTCAGCATGCCCATAGGCTTGCGGGTCTCGGCCATCGTAGGTTCGATGCCGAACTCCTTGAACGCCTCCTGGAAAGCGCGAACCGGAGCAAAGCAACCATAATCCACGGTAGTTCCAGCCCAATCAAAAATCACAGCTTCAAAACGAGACATAATAATTCCTTCATCGTGTTTTGTTTGATAGGAAGTCTGATTGATGGCATGCGTTGCTCGATCGTAAGCAGCGGAAGGGTGTGCTAAGCTCTGCGAGCACACCCTGAAGCGAGGCCGAACGGCCTTGAGTGTATCGAGCAACGCATGCCATCAATCAGACTGGCCCAATGAATAATCAGGCGGTGAGCTTGACGTTGGCAGGGGCAGCGGCCTTGATCGGTTCGCCAGCCTTATCCATGGCGGCGATGGCTTCCGGCACGGAATCGGTACCAATGGCGGCTTCAAGCAGGCCGCGCTCGCCCATGTAGAGGGCCAGCAGCTCAGTCACCTTTTCGATGTCGTCAGTGTAGATCTCACCGATGTTGCCCAGACGGAAGGTTTCTTCATTGGTGAGCTTGCCCGGGTAGATGGCGTAGCCGCGCTCCTTGATGAACTCGTACATGTCATGGAAGTCAAACGTGGTGCCTTCCGGGTACAGGAAGGTGGTGATGATCGGGCCCTGGTGGTCAGCCAGGAACACGCGGAAGCCGAGAGCCTTCATGCGAGCGATCAGCAGGTGGTTGTTCAGCGCGTAGCGAGCGGAACGAGCCGGGATGCCACCTTCGGCGAACATTTCATCGAGAGCCTTGGAGAAGGCGAGCACCACGTGGGTCGGAGAAGTGTAACGCCACTTGCCATTAGCCTTCTCGAGCGTGTTCCACTGATCCCACAGGTCGAGGGAGAGGGAGCGGGCCTTGCCCTTGGAGGCTTCCAGCTTGGCCTTGTTGCAGATGATGAAGCTGAAGCCCGGCACGCCCTGAATGCACTTGTTGGCGGAGGAGACGAGGAAGTCGATGCCCCAGTCAGCCACCGGAATATCCACGCCGCCGAAGGAGCTCATAGCGTCCACCATGAAGGTGCAGCCGTGCTTCTTGGCGACTGCGGCCACGGCCTGAATGTCGTTCAGCAGGCCGGAAGTGGTTTCGGAGTGAATCATCGAAACGTGGGTGATGGACGGGTCGGCAGTGAGGTATTCCTCAACCTTGGCGGCATCCGGAATGCGATCGTACGGTTCGGCGTACTGCGTGTAGGCGATGCCAGCGTGATCGCAGATCTTGGCCTGGCGGTCACCGTAAGCGCCGTTGGTGCACAGTAGCACCTTCTCATCCTTGCCGATTACCGAGGTCAGGACGCTTTCCACGCCGAAGGTGCCGGAGCCCTGCATCAGGACTGCGGTGTAGTCGTCGGCATTCACGTGGGCGAGCTCAAGCAGCTGACGGCGAATCTTCTGAGTGATCTGCTGGTAGTCCTCATCCCAAGTGCAGTGGTCGAAGAGCATTTCTTCCTTGACCGTGCGGGTGGTGGTCAGCGGGCCAGGAGTCAGCAGCTTGTATTCGTTTGCCATGGTGGAATTTCCTTTCCTGTGATGTTCTGCGGCTGAGTCTAATCAGTCGCGTAGTTTCTGTAATTTTCTACGTAGTCTGTAAGGCGCAATCGGAGTGTCGTATGTAGTTCTGTATGTGGGGTGTTGCGCGTTTGGTTGGGATGTATGATGCCCGACACACTCAAGGCCGTTCGGCCTCGCTCCGGCGTGTGCTCGCGGAGCTTAGCACACGCCTTCGCTGCTTACGGTCGGGCATCACACATCCCAACCAAACGCTGCGCAGTACATAATCTGTAATTAATCACTCGCCTTGGGCGATGCGCTTGCATTCGGACGAGAAGTCCTGGTGCTCTTGCAGCAGGTCCACGGTTAGGGGCTTCGGGAAGGTCTTGGAACGCTTGGAGGCGTTGGCCGGAGCCTTTTCGCCTTGGTAGAGCGGCGTCGGGTAGGTCTTCAGCAGTTCCTTGCGGCCTTCGTCGATAATCACGCCGGCCATCTTCTGCGCCTTCGGGTTGGTCTTAGCGCCCTTGTCCAGCACGGCCACCGACTCGGTCAGCGAGTAGTTGCCTTCCTCAGGATCCACATAATCAATCGGCAGGCCCTTCTTCTTGTCGGCCACAGCCTGATGGCGCAGGCCGAAACCAATCGCGACTTCGCCGGAACGCACAGCCTTCAACGGGCCGGAGCCGGACTGTTCAAGGTGCGGGCCCGCGTTGCGGTAAATGTCCGTCAGAATCTGCTTACCTTCAGCGCCGGTACCGTAAGCGTCCACGATGGCCTGAATCATCAGCCAACCAGTGGAGGAGCCTTCCATATCCGGCACAGAAATCAATCCCTTGTACTGCGGGTCAGCCAAATCCTTGAAACTCTTCGGTTCAGGAACACCAGCTTCCTTCAACGCAGTGGTGTTCACGATAATCGCACCTTCCTGCGCAGTAGTGGGGGAGCGGTAAGCGGGAGCCTTGGAGTTTTCGGAAGTGCCGAGCAGCTTGGAGTGCACGTCGGTCAGGTTGGCGAACATGTGGTTGCGTTCCTGAGCGGAATCCACATAGTAGGAGCTCATGGTGAGCATATCCGCTTCCAGAGCCTTACCTTCGGCCAGCATCTTGCCGCCGAGCTCAGAAGTACCGAAGCTTTGAATAATGTACTGGTTCTTGAAACCGTTGTTATCCAAAGCGTGCTGGAAAGCGACCACAGCCTCGTCATCGGCGTTGGTGTAAATCACCACTTGACCATTCGTGCTGGCAGTAGCCGTAGCGCCGAAGCCGAAACCGACCAGCAGCACAGCGAGCACAGCGGAAAGACCAGCAGTGAACGCGTTACGCGCCTTGCGATTGCCGGAAGTCGGCAGCGGGAAGTCCGGAGTGCCATTGTGCGCAGCCTGTGCGGCAGCAGTCAGGCGGGTATCAGTGGCAACAGTGGAACGTGCGGCAGCCAGCTGCGGAGTCTTCACAGTAGCGCGGGCGGCAGCCTTAGCGCGCTCTGCAGAACGGTCGCGCGTAGCGAAAGCAATCACGCCCTTCACTACCAGGTTCGTGACCAGAATCAGCAGCGAAAGCACGAACACGTCATCGAACTTAGCGATGTGCTGCAGTGCGGAAATCTTCGTGGTGATCACCTGCGTGCGAGCACCGGTCAAGAAGACCACTGCGGAAATCGTCACCATAGCGTTGACGAAGTAGTAGCC
This sequence comes from Bifidobacterium sp. LH_416, assembly GCF_056357055.1. NCBI lineage: Bacteria > Bacillati > Actinomycetota > Actinomycetes > Bifidobacteriales > Bifidobacteriaceae > Bifidobacterium > Bifidobacterium sp. LH_416. Next base: position 8,761 of record NZ_JBKEVJ010000006.1, read on the forward strand.
GAACACCTGCAGGATCGTAGGCCATGCGTTCGGCGTGACCACGCGCACAATCGTCTTGATCCAGTTATCGCCCATGAGCTTGGCCGTGGTTTCCCAGCCGGCGTTCATCTTGGACAGCGAATCCTTGATCATCTGGTATGGGGTGGCGAAGTAGTGGATGATGTTCGCAATAATCAGAATCCAGAACGTGTTCTGCAGCGAAGAGCCAGAGAAGGCGAACAGGAAGGCAATGCCGAGCACCATGCCAGGCACAGTGTTGATGATTGCGGAGATGGCGTCCACTGAGCGCTTCGCCCAGTTCGGCAGTTTGGAGCGGGAGGTCACCAAGCCTGCGGCGTATGCGAACAGGCAGCCGACGATAGCGGTCATCACAGCCACGTACAGCGAGTTGGTGAACACCTGAGTCAGCTCGGAATCGGTGAACATGTTCGCAATGTGCGCGAACGTCGGTGTGGTGTTGAACGGCCATTCGGAAACGAACGGGATCAGCAGAATCACTGCGAACACGGAAAGCGTGCACACCAGCACTACCACGGAAGCGATGCCGCACGCCCAGTCGCGGCGCTTGCCCTTAGGCAGTTCAACTTGGCTGATCTGCTTGTAACGGATGGCGAAACGCTCCAGCACGGTCATCAGAATGATGGAGATGATCGAAGGAATCAGCATGAACACTGCAATCACAGCGCCACGGTTGAAGTTCGGAATGGAGCCGAGCATCTGGTTGAACAGAGTCATGGCCAGCACGTCGTATTCGCCACCCACCGAGGTCGGAATGCCGTAGTCGGTGAACGCGAGGAAGAACGACTGGATGAATGCCACAGCCATCGTGCCGATCAGCGGGCGCAGCACGGTGTTGAGGAACGTGGTCAGAGGCTTGTCTCCCATGATGTGGGATACGATGATGAACTTCTTATCCACGAACTGGAAGCTGTTGTTGATCAGCAGGAAGCAGGTGGGCAGCGTGTAGATCACGTAACCCATCAGCAAGCCGTTGAATCCGTAAATGTCGAACAGCTGGTGGCCGAACAGTCGAGTGATCAGGCCCTGCTTGCCGAAGGAGTAGATGATAGCGAAACCGTAGGTGATGGTCGGCAGCAGCATCGGCAGCTGGGCGAGCAGCGCCACGGCCTTCTTGAAACCGGCCGGCACATTCGTGCAGTTGATGGTGTAGGCCAGCAGGAATGCCAGCAGTACAGCCACCAGTGCGGACGTGGCGGATACGGCCAGCGAGTTGGTGATGGAGCGCGTGAACTCCGGGCGGGAGAGCACGGCTGCATAGTTGGAGAGCGTGGCCTCGCCGGACGCGGTGGTGAAGGAACGGATGATGACCAGCACCATCGGCACTACGAGGAACGCGGCGAAGCAGACGGCTACGATGGCCAGCAGCGTCCACAATTCAGTTTGCTTCGGTGCACGCGGGCGACGCTCGTAGTTGACGATTTCGGGGCGAATGTTGGGCAGTTGCTTGCCCGCCTGAATGGATTCGACGGACATGGCTCAGGCCTCCTGCCCGGCGAGAGCGGTGTTCTTGGCTTTGGCGGCAGACTGTTCGTCGGCTTCCGCTTCGCTGAACAGTGAGTAAATGTTATTGCGCTTGACTTCGAGCTGGTGCAGGATGAACTTCTTGACGAAGTCGCTGGCCGGATGCTCGATGATATTCTCCGGAGTATCGAACTGAGCGATCTTGCCATGGTTGATAATGAGCACCTTGTCGCTCATCGTGCAGGCTTCCTCCGGATCATGGGTGACCATGATGGTGGTGAGCTTGTACTGGTCCACAATCTGCTTGATCTTGGCCTTGATGGATTCCTTGATCACGCCGTCCAATGCGGAAAGCGGCTCGTCGAGCAGTAGCAGCTTCGGCTTCATCACCAGCGTGCGAGCCAAGGCCACACGCTGCTTCTGGCCACCGGAAAGCTCGTCGATATGCTTGTTCAAGTGTTCTTCCAAGCCGAGCAGCTTAATGAGTTCCTTGATTTCCGCCTCGGAGGAGATGCCCGGGTTGTTGCGCAGACCGTACGTGATGTTCTCGTAGGCGGTGAGGTTCGGGAACAGTGCGTAATCCTGGAACACGATGTTGAAGCCGCGCTTCTCCATCGGTACCTGAGTCAGGTCTTCGCCGTTGTACAGAATCTGACCGCTCGTGGCATCGGTGATGCCCAGGATGATGTTGAGCAGGGTGGTCTTGCCGCCACCGGACGGGCCGAGGATGGACATGATCTGGCCGTCGCCCAGAGTGAGGCTGATGCCGTTCAACACATGAGTGTCACCGAACGACTTGGTGATGTTTTTCAGTTCGAGCATATTTCCCAACTTGCCTTCCGCGAATACTCGCAGAATCGAATTTCAACTATTCATCATTCAGTTATTCGCGGCTATAACCGCTGCCGTACTTCCATAGTCAGGCAAGCTCGAGTGGCGTGAATCTTACATTGGGGAAAGCCCGGAAAAAGAAAGGTGAACAGTAAGTAAAACTACACGTCTCACACGTAGTCGCCGTAGTTTTTTCCCTTCTCTCGGCTCCCCTCTGGAGGGACATTGCCGTGAAGCAAACAGCAGAGCTGTTTGTAGGCAATGTGCGAGACGACAGTCGAGCCAGCAAAATGCAGGCGAAGCCTGCCCTTAATTGCAGGACGCTGGCCGCGAAGCGGACTGAGGGGAGCTCAAAAAACTACCTCGCCATATTCATAATTTCCTAATCATTCACTATTCCGTAACTATCACCCCGCCCAAAAAAGTCGGGAGCAAATCCCAATAACCAGTAAGTCTTATCGGCATTTTCAGCAAAAAAGGTCGGAAAACAGCACGCCGAAACTACGTACTCGGCAGGGTGTTCCGATACTATTGAGCACGTCAAAACGGCTTGAAAACGGAGGATTCATGCGGCGTTGGCTGATCAACCTGCTGAAGAACGAGACGATTCTGGTGGTCGCCGCAATACTCGCATTGATTTCCTGTTTTATCGTCCCTCCAGACGCCGATTACAAGGGCTACATTCACGCCAGCACCATCAGCCAGCTCATCTGCCTGATGATCGTAGTGTGCGGCTTCCAACGCATTGGCGTCTTCCGCATCATCGGCTCGCGCCTGTTGGAGAAAACCAGCACAATGCGCGGCTTGGTCATCACACTGGTTTCGCTCACCTTCTTCTCCGCCATGCTCATCACCAATGATGTGGCACTGGTAACGTTCGTGCCATTCGCAGTGGCCGTACTCATCATGGCTGGCCAACAAGAGCGCACGATTCTGGTGGCCACCCTAATGACTATCGGCGCAAACGTGGGCAGCATGCTCACCCCAATCGGCAACGCACACAACCTGTATTTGAAAGCCCTTACCGGCATGCCAACCATGGAATTCATCGGCATTATGGCACCGTACTCGATTACCGCAGCCATACTGCTCGTCATCGTGGCGTGCGTAGTATTCGGCAAGCAGCCGGTCGGCAATCTCGGCAATCTGGAAACCGGCGTGCTGGCTCCCGAACGCAACAAGCACCAGCCTGATGAGATTCGCATCACCGGCTATGGTGCCGGCTATGGCGGCTGGCGAACCGTGGTCTACACGCTGCTGTTCGGAGTCTGCTTGCTCGCTGTTTCCGACGTGATTCCGCTGTGGGCCATGTGCGTGATCGTGGTAGTGGTGTTCCTGTTCACTGATCGCCGCGTATTCCGCTACGTAGATTGGGGCCTGCCGCTCACGTTCTGCATGTTCTTCATCTTCATCGGCAATATGAAGCGTGTGCCCGAATTTTATGAGCTTGCGCGCTCGCTAGTGGGCGGGCATCCGCTCGAAGTGGCCGTGGCCTCAAGCCAGGTGATTAGCAATGTGCCTACGACGATTCTGCTTTCCGGCTTCTGCGACCAGTGGCGCGAGCTGATCATCGGCACCAATCTGGGCGGCATGGGCACTCTGATTGCTTCGATGGCTTCGCTGATCTCCTACAAGAATGTAGTGCGTCAGTATCCGAATAAGAAGGGCCGCTATCTCGCCATCTATTCCGCAGTCAATGTGCTGTTCCTCGTAGTGCTCGTTGGGTTGAGCTGGATTATCGAATAATTGCAGACGATTATTACCAGCGTGCAGTAACCACGGTTAAACTGTACGGTTTGATTTTCATAGCCAACAGCGAATTGGATGCCGGTAAAGTCACTGTGCGATGCTCTGGAATGATTGCGCCCTGCGCTGTGCCGCGATAATCGATAGTGGTTTTAGCCTTCGGGGGAGCAGTCAATGTTTCGATATCCAGCTGAACCTTATTATCGCTGCCTTGACTGCCAGCATTACCCAGCGCAGCCAAACCACGGTTGATTTCCAGCGTCACATCTGCCGCAGTAGAAGCAGTGTTGACGATTTTGATATATCGGATTGAGCGCGTGCTATCTCTGCCAGTGGCGCTGACATACAGATGACGTGAAGCCTTGGACTGCTCCACATCCACCTGATAAGTCATATCGCCCATCCGAGTGGCGAACAATCGCTCAGCCTCATAATTCAAAGTTGGATTCACATGCGCCGGATTGAACTCGATCAGATTCTGCGCCCAACCTTTAGCCGGAATATGCGCCAAAAGCGGCGCATAGGAAGTCATTTTCACCACATCGGAATTGCGCTCGCAGTCGGTGAGGAATGCGGCCTCGCCGAGTGCGGACCTCCACGTATTCGCACCCTGCTCGGTTTGCGGCTGGCCTGCAAAATAGTCGTTCGCGGAGTATTCGCCAAAATAGACGCCGGCTCCGCAACGCGGGTAATCATCGAAACGAGTGGCCTGCGATTCAAACCATTCCGGCGAATGATAGGAATGCTCGTCCACAATAATCGCGTCACCAGTGGCGGAATTCTGCGCGCCTTCGCCGGCGTTCGCGGTGTTGCGCGCGTAATCCCACGTGCGCTTCATTGCCGGCTGGAAGGGGAAGAGCCCGGCGCTCATAATGCACAGCATCTGCGGGTAGCGTTCATGGATCGCGTCGCTGATCCGCGTGAACTTGGCTACATAATCCGCGCCGAAATTCTCATTGCCCACGCCAATCATGTCCAAACCGAACGGTTCCGGATGGCCCATATCGCGGCGGACCGCAGCCCACGGGCTTGAATCCGGATCCCCATTGGCGAACTCGATAAGATCCACATAATCCTGAACCACATTGCGCCTGAACGCTTCAGAATCAATATCCATGTGGCGAGGGTCGCGGCCCGGAGACTGGCATGCAATGCCGGCAAACAAGGTAGGCAACGGCTTGGCACCCAAATCCTCACAGAGGCAGAAATACTCGTAGAATCCGATTTGATAGCTCTGGCAGTAGCTGGAACCGTCCGGCATTTTGAACGACCATATCGAATATTGCGGTCGACGAGCCGCCAGCGAGCCAACCGTATCCTTCCAACGATACTCATTGCCCGGCGTCACACCCTCCACAATGCAGCCGCCGGGGAAGCGCATAAATGATGGATTCAATGCTTTGATGGTTTCCACCAAGTCGCGCCGAAACTTGCCATACCGCCATTTCGGGTCATCGGCACCCCAGTAATCCGCATCCATACATTGCACAAGATCCAAGTCGAACATAGCAGTGGTGGCGGTGGTAGCATCAGTCGAAGTCGAGTCATCTTTCGATTCAATGGCAATGTGCAGCTTGCCATAATCAGTTGCCAAACCGTGCACCTGAGCCGTGCAGTGAATCCAATCGTTTACCGGCTTAATAGCGGCAACATTTGCAGCATTGCCAGCATCATCGCTGGCGCAACAATCAAACCGAGCAGTTTCGGTTAACGGCGTACCCTGCGCATCAACCACACTTACCGCAAGCACAACCTGGCCGGCTACCGGCCGCAGTTGGAAGTCAATGTCATAGGTGTGTCCGGCAACAATAGAGAACGCGGGCTGATTACCATTACTGCCGCCGCCGTTATATCCAAGATTCTCGATGTGTGCGGGGAGCGAAGCAGTAGTAATGCGCGCGTACCGACTGTGCGCATGAATCGGGGGAGCGGGGCATACCGTATGAAGAATCTGCCCATGCGAGCCGCGGATTTCAGCGCCATAGCTTTCGGCTGAGCAGTTGGTGAAACGCCAGAAGCGCAGTGGATCAGCCTCAGTGCGCCAGCGGTCGCCACCGGCCATTCGCCACGTGTGATGGTTCAAATACACGCCATCGAAGCTGTAATTGTTCACCATATTGGCATTCAGACCACCATCCGCGCTGTGGTTGATGTCTTCGAAAAAGACGCCGTACAGCCGTTCACTCGTCCGATGAATAGGGTCTGAGACTGTAATCCGCACCATGATGCCAATTGTAGGTGTTTTGCTTGGCTGAGCGAAGTGAAAGTGAACAAAAAAGTTCTCTCACAGTTCATATTGTGGTTAATGCAAATCGTGATTTTACGGGTGGAAAGCCGGTACGCTCAGAAACGGAAATAGGAATAATGACGAATCAGGAGCGTGACTGTGCAATCCTCGGTGGGAATACGAGAACGTATTGATCACGTGTACCCCTCGTTGCGTCCAGCCGAGCGGGCTGTGGCTCAATATATTCGCGACCACACGGAAGAGGCCGCGGAACTGACGGTGGGGCAGTTGGCAGATGTGGCGCATGTGAGCCAGCCGACGGTGATTCGTTTCTCGCGCAAACTTGGATTTGGCGGCTACCGCGAACTGCGATACGTGCTGCGCCATCCGACCGCCGCGCATCAAGTGACGTTCGATCCGCTGTCCGGCTTCGATTTGAACCCGTGGGACAGCGTTGATGAGATTCCTGCCAAAGCCGCGGACGGCGCTAAAGCGCTTATCGATGAGATGCGCGGAGCTTTGGATTCCAAGGCATACCGCAAGGCGATTGACATTATTGCCGAAGCGGGATTGATTGATATTTTCGGCGTGGAGAATTCGCTGACGCCGGCCATGGATCTGTTCACGAAGTTCGAGTATCTGGGGCTCACATGCCGCCTCAATACGGACGCTTACCTGCAGCAGATCGGAGCCGGACACCTGACTCATGGCGATGTGGCCATCGCATTCTCCCACTCCGGAAGCTCGGCGGATACGGTCAAGGCGCTGAGATTGGCGAAGTCGCGTGGGGCGAAAACCATTGCGATCACCAATGCTATCGGTGCTCCCTTGGCCAGCTGGGCTGATGTAGTGCTTGTGACCGGGCGCGACTCGCATGCCATTTATGGCAATGCGATTTTCTCGCGCGTGGCCGATACCGCGCTTGTCGACATGCTCTATATGGGCGTGATTCTGTCCGACTACGGCCGATTCTCCACCGCTTTAGATGAATCCGGCCGCATGATTCGCGACCGCGTATTCGAAAGCTGAGTTTGGTTCTATTTGTGTGCGTGTGCGCGTGCGTGCTGTGTACGTGTATGTGCGTGCATATGCGTGCCACGCTAGCGCAAAATGATTGAATATGCGCTGGCGTGGCACGGCGCATTGATGAAATATCGCGATTTATGCCTAAAAACGTGCCACGCTAGTGCAGAATGATTGGATTTGCATTGGCGTGGCACGAGTGTGTGCCACGCGAGCGCAAAATAGCCTGATTTGCGTTGGTGTGGCAGATAAGTGACCCCGGCCGGGCTCGAACCGGCGACCTTGAGATTAGTGGGCGCTATCAATGAGTAGTTACGAAGAATCGTAAACCGTTGATTTCGTTGGGTTTTCTGGTTATTCAACCAATGGGTAGTTATGCCTGATAACGGCTATTTCCGGCGCACATCAGGGACGAATCAGGGACGGGCTAAGAGCATGGAATGCTGCATTTTATGCCGTCTTGTCGTAAATCGTTGGAATAACCCATATTGCGTAGCCTGCGCACAGATTGCGCACAGATTGCGCAGCCAGAAATGACGGAATAACCCATATTGCGCATATTGCGCAATTTCTCTCTCCCTAGAGGAAATAAGCAATTAATCACGGTTGCATATTGCCGGTTGTGTCTGAAGCTGTTGGGGTATGAATAAAGCCCCATACCTAAAGGTTGGTATAGGGCTTAAAACGCAAGTTCGCAAACTTCTGTTCATGTCAAATGTTTGATGTCTCGTTATGCGATACTTTCCAGATATTTGGTAAATTCGTCTTTTTCCGCTCGGTTCTGTTCGTTTTGAATGTCGGGTGTGGCGCGGTTTAGGTCTTTAAGACTTGAAAGATAGGCGGCGACAAGTCGCGTGGAGGGTTCCGCGCTTGCTTTGTCCATTTGACGGGCCAATGTGCGCGCTACTTCCACGATGGCGCTATAACGTTCGTCGCCGTCCAGCCGAAGTGCCTTTATGGTGCGATTCACGGCACGAATATGGGTCTGGCCCATGGTTTGTAAGCCTTTCCAGTTGGGTGAAAATAATTTAGAGGGAGAGAAACAGCGGGCAAGCGGATAGTCTCTCACTCATGACCTGTTTTGGGATTCTGCCGCCCCTACCCGGTCGTGTTTCGTCGGGTACGGCTCTTTATTGTCTTCCGAGATTTGATGTAGATGCTCTAGGCGCTCCATATGCTCGTTTATCTCCAATTGCTGCCGTGCAATGATGGCAAGCAATTGTATGGCTGGCGTGGGCTGCTGTCTTACTGCGTCATATATCCATTCGGCTATCTTCTCGGATTCGCTCATGCATCGTTCCTGTTCGATATTGGTGGTGGCGCGTGTCTTCCTCACACGCGCCACCTGTTCACAGAGACCTTTTTGAGGTCTTAAGTCCCACCCTCCGTCACTTGGCTCGGTATGAACCGTATGACTTTCCCTAATCTCCGTTTACTTGCCGGTGGTTGGGGCCGTGAGTTTTAGTTCGACTAGTCCATGAGGCTTATACACGTCGAGTGCATAGCGGTTTTCAACGCGGGCACGCACCGTGTTTCGACTGAAACCTGTTGCGGCGTCCCATTCAAGCCGCATTCGGTTGTCGGTTCCGATGGCGAGGGAATCGGTTCCAATAACCCACCCTCTACCTTGGTCGAGTCCGGGTACTTGGGCAACTTGATAGCCCCACATGGTGCGGTTGGTCGGGTCGATGACATTCGACATGTAGTAACGTCCCTCGGCGTCCTTGCGAGTCTGCACGTCCATCCAATCGGCGCTACTCAACGCGATGACCTGCACGCCAATTCCGATGCTTTCCAGCTTGTTAATTCCAAGCATGATCGTATCGAATATGTTGTTGTGCCATTCCTGAGTCTGTACGCCTTCCACATGGTCAAGGCCCAATAAGTGTGTCTCGGTGCCGTCTCCGTGCAGTATCTCATCTTCCACGGTGTTGATCACTTCAAGAGTAAGGCGCGTGCCTAACCATTGGCGAATACTGGTAGCGTCTTCAAGAACAAACTTGTCTATTTCGTCGGTCAGTACTGCGATGACTTTAAGAGTCTGCGTATTCCTTACTAAGTTAAGCTTTTTGATTGGCTTCTCGGTTCCAGCCGGCACGACGGCAGCGCCACCTGAGTTTTCTTCGGCTGTTTCTCGAATAATGTCATAAACCGGTTCGCGTTTCACTGCGGGAAGATAGTCAACGAGGCGCGGTGGGATTTCAGCGCCGGCATAATTCGGTATGGGCGCGTTTGGGTTGACAATAGGCACTGGGATAAGCGTGCTTCCTGCCTGAATGAGTCCCTTCACTCCAAATTTTCTGCTGTAGTTGAGTGCATGATGTGGGATTTCAGTAGTGAGCTTGCGCAGTGAGAGATGCCCTGACCCGGCGGACTGTGACATGTTGTCCATTTCGTCGGTATTCAGATCATTTACCCCCTTGAACATGTCGATGCGTTCCTTCAGACGTTTGGCCTCCGCGTAATGCTTCTTGAGTTCCTGTGCCTCTTCTTCCGTGAGGTTGTCCGCGCCCTTATCTACGAGCCTCTGAGCTGCCTTCTTCTCGGCATCAAATTGTTCCAGTATGTTCATTTTTCTTAACGCTCCTTATCTTCATTGCTGATATCGATGCTGTCGAAATACGCAGCCATACGCAGCAGTTCAGGCATTTCCTTGTGTCGCTTGATTTTGAAAATCAGTCTGCGGATTAGCGAAACGATATGTCTCATACATCCCTCCAATTTATTGATATTGATAACGATTCTCCTATCTATTAATAATAATAGAAGAAAACCCGGCAACTTGTCGGATAAATCGACTGTTACCGGGTCTAAATTCAGATCAATCAATCTTGATGTCCGAGCAACGGGTGTCTTACTTATGCCTGCGAGCGCATGTCTTGGCGCGAAGTATCGTTATGAGTGCCTTTCTTGGATAGGGTCAGTATCTTCATTCATGTTTTTGCTTTCCGGCTGGAAGGTCTGACCTTGATTCGTGGGCTCGTTTAGGGGGTATTGTTTCGGCAAGTTCCATGCGAGACTGGTGAGTGCTTGGCGGTGGTCGATGACCCATTGGGTGACTTCGGCGCAGTCGTTCAGCCATTTCTGTAGTTGGTTTGTTTGATTTGCAAGGTCTGCTAGTTGGTCGGGCGTGAGATTATGCATTTCTGAGTCGTATGCGGACTGAGGCAAGATTGAAATGCTGCTGTCCCATGTTCCTTCGTCTGTCAAGAGGATGGAAAAACCTAGGTTGAACGCTTCCATATCGCTATCGAATATAGAAAGCATTGATTCGTCTGGCTTTCTGAGCGTGAAACCGGGCATGTGTTCGAGTTGTAATCTGGGTAGCAGTCCGCAGTATGTTTTGCCGTTCGGTGGATTTCCTTTATCTGGAATTGTGGTGGTTTCCCTGTCCATTTGTCCTGTCTTTCCTTTTTTGGTTTTTTGGGGGCTTCCTACGCCGAGTGTGAGCCGCTGGGTTTAGATGTCCAGCTTTTCGGCGTTGGTCTCGGGTCTATCTGTTGGGCGATGCGTAGCAGGCTGGCGGCGTAGATGCCGGATTCCGGCGAGTCGGACGGTAGATGCACGGCGAACGTGTTTTCGCCATTCGTGATGCATTCAGCGGCGCGGCGCAAGAGGTTTCCGGCGAGCGCCTGCGCGTATCTCCGGTATTCGCTCATATCCAGCGTCTGCAAGGGTGTGAGGTTTATCGATGGTTTCTGCTTGCCGACGTTCACCATGACTCGCTTCCTTCAAAGGGGACTTGGATTAGGTGGTGTGACTCCGGTGCGCCTAGATCTATGTTGGCGAGCGCGAGTGCGGTTTCGCAGAGTGGGCATGAGAGCCATGGGCCTTGCTTGGCTGCTTGGGTGGCCTTGTGGTCGGTGGTCAATCGGATTCCGCAGAGTGTGATTGTTGCCGTGTGGTCGGCTAGGGTTTTTGTCTTGTGGACTAGTGCGGGCGTCATTGCATGTCCTTCGGAAGGTACCAGTACCACGCGCCTTGGAACGTGCCTTTATTGTCGCTGGTTATATGCAGACGTTTCTTGGCGCGTCTCAATTGGTCTTTGCTGAAGTGGCCTTTGCTTTTGAAGCCGGCTTCGAGAATATCGGAGCGTACCGCCTTGCCATTGTTGTCCTTCAGGTAGCGGATTAGCCAGCGGTCTATATCGTTCATGTCTTCCGCGTCCTCGCCGTTGAGCCGGCTCTGGCGTATGTCCTCAACGCTGACATTGGAATGTTCCACACGGCTTATTGCCTGCACGTTATCGGTGATGCTGGCTGTGATTTTCAGCGAGCGGAGGGCCGCGTTGTTCGCCTTCGTAAGACTCATGATGCTCACGTCTTCGTTGTCCGGGTCTTTGATGATCTCCATGAACGAGCGGGCCGTGTCGATGAACTTCTGGGAGCCGGACACGGTGCCGCTCCGGTTGTAGTGATGCAAGCCCAATATCACAGCACCTTCGCCGGCGAGTACGGCCAATTCCCTGCATGCGAGCATGGCGGGTTGCACGTCCTTGGCGCTGTTGATGTCTCCGTCTACGAACATGGCTATCGGGTCAACGATGATTAGTCCGGGTTTCCATTCCTGCACGAGAGTGCGTAGGCTGTTCAGGTCGGCGGCGCTGGTGGTCAAGGGTATTTCCGTGCCGAACGGGCCTACCGTCGTGGACTGGTAGAACTTCACCAGATTGGCGTCCGCGTTCATGGCCATGAACCTCGGCTGCAATACCGCCTCTAGATCGTCTTCGCCTTGGTCGATGTACAGGACGCGCTGCGGTTCGCATTTGAAGCCGTTTTCGTCCGATAGCAGTCCTCGTGTGGCCTGTGCGGCGATGTAGGCGGCGAACGTGCTTTTGCGTGCTCCGCCTTCGCCGGCGAGAATGTTCACACCCTCCCTGAGGAACGGGTGCCACAAGTAGTGCAAGGGTCGGGGTTTCACGTCCGCCAATGAGATAAGCCGGGCCGTCCTGTTGCCCTTGGTGATGGCGAGCGTGCCCACGCTGCCGGTTACGGGGTCATACGGTGTGCCCTCGCTGGTGCGGGCTATCCCATCGCCCTCATGCTCGCCGCGCGTGGCGTCCAAGTCCACAGCATCCGCGTATTCGGCTTCGGCCTGCCGCATGGTCTGCTCGGTGATGGCGGCGCGTTGCATGTCCGCCTTGGATTCCGCGAAAGTGACGGTCATGACAGCCTCCCGGATTGCAAATGCTGGTGCACGTAAGAGAGAACCGCACGCCGCGTGTACAAAGTCAAACCTCCTACGGTGGTTTCATATTCGGGGCCGATACCCGCATGACGCCATTCACGTAACGTCAGCACACTGATATCCAAGGCGCTGGCAACAACACCTTCCATGGCCTTCACGGGTAGGCCCTGCGCCTGCTGCAATTGGATTATGGAGAACCGGGGAACATCCATAAGAGAAGCCTCCTCGCTTGCGACTGATCTAAGAGAACGATTGAACGGGCGGGATTGAAGACGATAAACGAATGACTCAATGGCGAGCGCCATACCGCCGATAAGATAGGCGGTCGGATAATCACCGACGTTCAACCGCCACGCCATAAGACAGCAGCAGCCGAACACGATGGGCGCAAGCAGCGGCAATAGGCGGCTCATGCTGCCGACTCCCGCACGCTGGCCTTCTTCGCGTCGGCGGTGCTCGAGTACACGCTCGATTCCAGAAACGCCAGAACATCGTCGCGACGGTAGTAGACGGCCCTGCCGAGCTTCACAAACTTCAGGTTCTTGCCCTTGCTGCGCCAGTCATTCAACGTGTTCTCAGGAATATGCACGATCTCGCTCAATTCCTCCGCCGTACTCAACGGCGGCAGCTTCGCCGCAATCTCAGCAAAAGCAGAAGGAATTTCTAACGACACATCACCAGACATAACAACCTCCAAACAATCAGATTGAGAATTTCTCAATCTGTTAATTTGAGAATATTACAGTTTGAGAAATTGTCAACTTGTGATTATCGGAAAATGTCGTTATTAGAATTTCTGAGTATGAGAATTAATGAGGCTGTAGGTGATTTCCTAAAGAGATATAGGGTGACGCATAATTTAACGCTTGATGATGTGGCCACTGCTTCGCGGAGATATGGCAGTGGTTGGATAGCGGCCAGTGTGCGCAATATCGAAAAAGGCGGAGGGAAGGCGGATTCACTGCCGACGCTGCTTGTGCTCATGTCCGCGCTGAACGATCTGCACAAGGACGTTGAAGACGATTGTTATATGACCCCGGTGCGGCTTTCCGATCTGATCGACAGTGGAGACGACATGATGAGGCTCAACAACGATTTTGAAGCACCTGGATGGGTTGTGCTCGGCATGATTCGTGGCGACTGTGAAACGCTAGGGGAATTCCTGACGGCGGACGACGACATGGGTGGCGACAGTGGCGAAGGGGATGGCGACTTGACGAAATTCTTTCTCGAACACGTTCCTACGGCCGCTGAACGTCGAGCTGCGTGGCGATGTGGGTATGAGGATGCAGAGGTGTTTTCGCTGGTTGCCTTCGCCATGTACGGGCGAACATACGACGCTGAAGTACGAGCTCGAGCAGGTGAGGATTCCACACCCCAGAAACGCGGCCGCGTCGCGCGCGTGTTGGATGACGAGATTCAGGGCTGGACAGAGAATTCATGCAAAGACGATGGGATAAGCGAGGCGATAGAAGGACATTCAGGCATGGAAGGTTTTATACAGCTTCTGAATAAGTCTTTCCGCTAGTGGTGTTGTACATAAACGAAGCGTCAATACTGAGATTTTTGTAACGCTTGTGTCGCCTGATGGTAATTAGACATTTTCATGAGACATGCTCAATAAATTAGGTTTGCGCTGTTAGAATACCGTTCACCTTGCGCAATCTTGCGCAATCTTAGTGTTTCCAATGGTTTTCGTCTGCGCAGTCTGCGCGCAGACTGCGCGCACCTTGGCACCGGTTCTGTGATGAAATTGTGAACACGTTCGTTGTGGGCGTAACCGCTTGACAAAAGGGGGAGAGCATGGCAAAGGCATGGGTTAAAGACACTTGGCTGACCAAGGATGCGCCGGCCAATATCCGGCGCATGGTCAACTCGGCGGCTAACAACCCCATGAGAATCATCGACCGCATACCCGCCGAATACCGGCTTGCGAAATACGGGCGAGGAAAGCGTTGGGTGGTGGTCTGGTATGAGACCGTGGACGGAAAGCAGAAGGAACGCAACCGAAGCTATGCCATGAAGTCCGATGCCGAGAAGGCGAAGACCGCCATAGGGGACGACCAATACTCAGGACGCTACATCAACGAGGCGGATCGTAACCGTCTGTTCCGGGACGTGTGCAGGGAATGCATGGACGGCAAACAGGGCGTGAAGGCGTCCACGGTTCGCGGCTATGAGCGATACCATCGAATGTATGTGCTGCCGAAATGGGGTGCGCGTCCTATCGGATCCATAAGACAGTCCGAGGTCTCCGAATGGGTGGGTGAACTGCGTTCGGGTAAGGCTCCGTTCGATTTCAAAGGGGAGCGTGCGCCGAAGGGGCGGTTGAGTGAGAACTATATCAAGGGCGTGTTCAAATCGGCGCGCATGGTGATGTCCTACGCGAAGCGATGCCGCCTTATCATCGATGACCCTTTCGACGGTGTGGAGCTGCCGAGGGACAATGAGCCGGATGACGGCATGGTGTTCCTTGACTACAACCAAGTGGAGCGGCTGGCGGCTGCAAGCCTTCCCGGTGACGACCTTCTGGTTAGGATGCTGGCGTACACGGGCCTACGTCCCAGTGAGATGATGGCGCTGCACGTCTCCGATCTCGATATCGATGCGCGGCGCATTCATGTGGTGAGGAACTTCACGCAGGATACGAAGGGGCGGCAGGTGGAGGGCACGCCGAAGACATGGGAGGTTCGCCGCGTCGCCATTCCGGCGTTCCTCATTGATGATCTGCGCGAACAATGCAGGGGCAAAGAGTCGGACGGCTACGTGTTCACGACTCGCAAGGGTGCATGGCTCACTCTGGCGAACTGGAGGAACCGCAACTTCGCGGGAGCCATGAAGCGGGCGAATCTGGACGATATACCCGGTCTATGTCCGTACTCGCTGCGTCACACATACGCTTCGCTGGCGATTGCTGCGGGCTGTGATGTGAAGACGCTTCAGAACGCCATGGGTCATAAGGACGCCACGGTTACATTGAACACCTACGCGAGGTTCTGGCCGGATAGGCTGGACGTCGTGGCCGATGCCATGACCGCAGCCAGAGCCGAAAAAGTCCATCAGGGACTATCAGGGACGAAACGCGACCCTGAAGAATGACCAAACCCCTTGGAGACCAGTGTTTCCAAGGGGTTTCTTGTGACCCCGGCCGGGCTCGAACCGGCGACCTTGAGATTAGAAGTCACATGCTCTATCCAGCTGAGCTACGGGGCCAAACCTGAGACAGTTTAGCTTAAGGGGTGTAGAACTGCGCGCGGCTGCGGATGTATGAGAGAGATGCGAGAGATATACGAGAGGACTGAGGGCCGGCGGCTCGCGGCATCAGGGGACACCCTTAGGGGATGTGCGGCTTCATCTTTCGCTATACACTGGCTGGAAACGAGCTGAATGAATGAGAAGCATCCAGCCGCATAGCCCGTCCGCCAACGGCGACGAACGAGAGAAGGGTGCCTATGGCGAGGCCAATTATCGAAGTGAGGAATCTTCGCAAGGAATATCCCGTGGAAGATGAAACGGTGGTAGCCCTAGAACGTGTAAATCTCACGATTCCGCAAGGCCAGATCTGCTGCATTTTTGGCGAATCCGGTTCCGGCAAATCCACGCTGCTCAACCAGCTTGCCGGTATGGAGAAGCCCACCAAAGGCGGCGTTAGGATTGGCGGCGTGCCGGTCAGCAAGCTCAATGAGCGCGAATTGGCGGCATTCCGCCAAAAGCACATCGGTTTCGTCTTCCAGTCCTATAATCTGCTGCCAAACCTGACCGCTCTCGAAAACGTGGCCATGCCACTCATGTTCCGCGGCGTGCCCAGAGAGCAGCGTGAACGCACGGCGCGAGGTGTACTCAGGCGCGTAGGCCTCGGCCATCGTCTGAGTCATTATCCGCGGCAGATGTCAGGCGGCCAGCAGCAGCGCGTCGGCATCGCCCGCGCATTTGTCACCAAGCCGGAAGTCGTATTCGCAGACGAGCCCACCGGCAACCTTGACTCCAAAACCAAAGCCGAAGTCATGTCGATGATTTGCTCATTCGCGCACGACTTCAACCAAACCATCGTCCTGGTCACCCATGATCCGCAGATGGCCTCCTATGCCGACCGCATTGTCACCCTGCTGGACGGCAACATTGTGGACGACCGCACCAATCAGCCAGCATCAAGCCAGCAACCCACTGCACCACTCATTGCACAACCCACTGCACAACCCATCGCAATCAACCAAGGAGCCTCACGATGACCATCCACACCAACCCATCTGGTACTCATACTGAAGGCTCCGCAGTCGCCCGAATGTCGACTGTGCCGGCAGCAGTGCGTCACCTATGTGCTGCAGCACTCGCTGTACTGATGACCATCGCGTTCGTGTGTGCTGCCGCGCTTGCGCCGAGCCAAGCGTTTGCCGTAGACGGTGACGATTCCGCAAGTAGTGGTGCAATAGTCGCTCCAGTTGCCGGCCCTGTGCCAAACATCATCGTGACCAACTTCACTTATGGCGGCGATTCCGTGGCCGCTGGCGCCAAGTTCGACCTGGCCTTTACCTTCCAGAACAAAGGCCAAGTGGCGGTAACCAACATGGTGGTTACGGTGGATGGCGGCGAAAGTTTCGCCATCGCCGGAGGCACGAACACGTTCTACGTGGACGCGTTGTGGGCCGGGCATTCGCTGACCCAAACCGTGCCGATGCAGGCGCTGACGTCCGCGCAAAGCGGCGCACAGCCCATTGGCCTGAGCTTCAAATACGAGTATCTCGACTCCGGCTCGCGTTCCTCCACTCAATCCGACATTAAGATTTCCGTGCCGATCAGCCAGCCTGACCGATTCGAGGTCAGCGATCCGGTGATTCCGGATCAGGCTATTGCCGGTCAGGAAGCCACCATCACGATGGAATACGTGAACAAAGGCAAGGGCGACATTTCCAACGTTGAAGCCACGATGGACGGCGAGGGCTTCGACGCCACGATGAAGAACCAGTACGTGGGCAATGTGGCTTCCGGCGCCACCGGTTCCATTGGTTACGCTTTCACGCCGCAAGCTGCCGGCGAGCTGAATGCCACTGTCAAAGTCACGTATGAGGATTCCGATGGGCAGACGAAAACTAAGGAATTCCCGGTCACCGTTTCGGTTGCAGACATGCCTGTTGTTGATGACAGTGCTGTAGACAATCTCAATGAGCCTGCTCCTGGCCCGATTATTCCAGTATGGGCGTGGGTAGCCGGTGCTGTGGCAGTAATCGTGCTCATTGTGGTGATTGTGCTGCTCGTGCGTCGCCATCGCAAGAAGAAGGCAAAGAGCAAGATCGACGAAGAATGGGATGACTGGGCGGAAGATAAGAGCGGTGCTGGTGCTGCGGGCAGTACTGATGCGCAGGTTGCGGCTGATTCGGCAGCAACTACTGCTGATGCCGCGGCCACCACTGTGCTCGATCCGCTTCCGGCTCACGATGTGCCGGCTTCGCTCACCGCGGATGCTGTTAACACTTCTGCCGCTAATAAGTCCTGAGAGGAGCCGACCATGCGATTCGGCGATATCTTACGACTATGCCGGCAGAATCTGTGGCGGCGCAAATCCCGCACGATTTTGACGGTTCTCGGTGTGATTGTGGGCTGCTGCTCGATTGTGCTCATGATTTCCCTCGGTCAGGGAATCAACGAGCAGAACGAGAAAATGCTCAAATCCATGGGCGATCTGTCCATCGTGACCGTATACACCAATGGTGGATACGGTGGCATGATGTCAATGGGCGGTAGCTCATCGTCATCCTCCTCATCTCAAGACGTCAAACTCAATGACGATGCCGTGGAATCATTCCGTGCAATATCAGGAGTCTCCGGCGTCACTCCGATGATGAATTACAACTACAATGCCAGCATGCGAACCGGTGCTGGAGGCCGATACCTCTACGATTACGTGCAAATCATGGGTATCGACATGTCTCAGTTCGACCAGATGGGCTACAAGCTCAAAGACGGTGCTCTGCCCACTCGCGAAGGCGAAGTGCTCGCCGGCGAATGGACGGCGTACGACTTCATGGACACGCTCAAAAACGGTGAAATGCGGAATAACTCACGTGGGGAGTCGGGCGGCTGCGTCTGGAATGATGACACCGGTCAATGCGAGCCATATGAGGATGAGGATCCGTTCTTTGAGCCTGTTGGCGCGCAGCTCACCTTGACCACGGGTGCCAATTATTCGGGTGATTCCTACACGCGGAACCTGTACGGCATGGGTGGCTCGTCTGGTGGAGCGGATGATTCGCAGAACGTTACCGAAGACTTGCGCATCACTGGTGTGGCCGGCGCTGACTACTACAAAGGATACGCCACGTCCGACGGCATAGTCATGGACCTGAAAACATTGAAGGAACTCATTGCCAAGGTCGACCCGGCCGCAGCTGCTCAGAAAGGCTCCACATATGATCAGGTGCTGGTCAAGGCTCAAGATTTGTCGTCCGTGCCTGAGGTGGAATCGCAAATCAAGTCACTTGGTTATGAAACCTCATCCTATGAGGATATGCGCAAGTCCATGGAAGAACAGTCGCGTGCAATTCAGCTGATTTTGGGCGGTATTGGTGCGGTTTCGCTCCTCGTGGCGGCTATTGGCATTGCCAATACGATGGTGATGTCCGTAACTGAACGCACGCGCGAAATCGGCATTATGAAGGCTTTGGGCTGTTATGTGCGCGATATTCGCATCATGTTTTTGACGGAAGCCGGAGCGATTGGATTCTTCGGCGGTCTGATTGGCTGTGCTATTAGCGCGATGCTCTCAGTGGGCGTCAACATAGTGGGCATGACCTATATGAGCGGTGGTATGTCTTCCAGTTATGGAGGCGACGGCTCAAGCTCAGGCGGCTCTATATGGACCACTATCTGGCAGGCGATAGTCGGCGGCGACGATGTGACGCGCTACTCGGTGATTCCCTGGTGGCTGTATCTCTTCGCGATTCTATTCGCTACGCTGATTGGCCTGCTCTTCGGCTTCGGCCCGGCGAATAAGGCGGTCAAAATCCCCGCCCTAGACGCCATCAAAAACAGCGAGTGAACGCATTTACGATACTGTCAACCGTCAGCCCATAGCGCTCATTCAATTCAGCCAACGGCACGCGATCAGTAAACTCCTTGGCGGCACCAAAGTTCAGCACACGTGGATTCTGAGGAGGATTCTGAGGAGGATTCTGCTCAGAATCCACGCTCTGCCAATGATTCGCGTAATAGGCGGTCACCTTTTCACCCCAGCCGCCTTCCAGCTGACCATCCTCAAGCGTAATAACCAGCTTATGGTTGCCGCGCAAAGCCTCCAACGCATCAGTATCCAGCGAAGTGCACTGCCGCGGGTCAATCACCGTGGCGGTAATACCATGCTCGTCTTGCAATGCGGCCGCCGCGCGTTCCGCCAACGGATACGTGTTGCCCAAGCCGAGAATAGCCACCTGCGAACCACGCTGGTTCACGCGCCAAGACAACATATCCGGCAGCGTCTCATTTGGCTGCGGCAAGCGTTCGGCAAGCTTTCCGCCAGTAATCGGCAGCAGCGAAGCATCACGCTCAGCTGCCAACACGCCTTCGCCGGGCACGCGAATCACCACTGAACCAGTAGGCGCACCCTCAGCATCAGCCGGCAGAGTAGCCCATGCCAAATCATCCAGAAAATCGCGGCCCGACGTTGGCACCAGCATCGTCACATCAGGAATATTGGCGAACATCGCCACATCATAAGCGCCGGAATGCGTGTTATCCGAGCCGGAAAGCCCACCCAAAAAGTCGAGTACGGTCACGCGCGAACGATTCAGACTCATTTCCTGGAAGAACTGATCATAAGCACGCTGGAAGAAGGAGGCAGTCGTGGCGACTACCGGAGTGCCACCCGCTCGCGCAATGCCGGCTGCAAACGCCACCGCATGCGATTCGGTAATGCCGGTGTCCACATAATGCGAACCTGCGCGCTCGCGGAAATCATGCGTAATGCCATTGGAACCGGGGGTGGCCGGGGAAATCACCACCAAACCAGGCTCACTGGCGAAGCGCGGTTCAAGCGCAGCCATAGCCATTTTGCCGTAATATTTGCGCGGATCTTCAGGTTTGCCGAACGAAGCATCCGGGTTCTGCCAATGCGAAGCCTCGCATTGACCTTCATGCGGCTCATGATCGGAGAGATTGCAGTGATCTGAATGCCATGGTTCCGTATGCAGCACATTCGCGGTGTCTGTAATGTCTTCGTAGCCTGCGCCCTTCAGCGTATGAATATGCACTACAACCGGGTGATCAATATCGCGCACATCCTCGAGCGCGGCAACCAACGCATCCACATCATTACCGGCCTCAACATACCGATAATCCAAGCCGAATGCGTTGAAAATATTCGGCTGTGCAGTGCCACCGGACGCGCGTAAACGTGCAAGCGGGCCGTACATGCCGCCAAAATCGCCGGCAATGGACATCTCATTGTCGTTAAAGATAATAATGAGATTGCCGCCTTGCTCAGCCGCATTATTCAAACCTTCGAAGGCCACGCCAGAGCTTAAAGAACCATCGCCAATCACGGCCACCACATTGTTGATCTGGCTCGTGCCAGTGGCTGCCATCTCAGCGTTGCGTGTTTTTGCAATGCCGCATGCCAGCGAAATCGACGTGCCGGTGTGGCCGAGCACGAATTGATCATGCTCGCTTTCCTTAGGATTGGTGAAACCGGTTACGTCGTTGAATCGTTGCGGCTCGAGGTAGGCGAGTGCGCGGCCGGTCAGCATCTTGTGCACATAGCTTTGATGCGAAACATCAAACACAATGCGATCGCGCGGGGAGTCGAAGACACGGTGCAATGCCACTGTGGCTTCCACCATGCCCAGATTGGAGCCGATATGGCCGCCATGCTGATGCCCATAAGCGAGCAGCGTGGTGCGAATCTCATGGCAGAGCTCATGAAGCTGATTCGCAGGCAGGGCCTTTACATCTGTGGGAGTGGTAATAGTGCGTAGAAGCGGGGCGTTGGCAATGCTGTTTGCTTCAGTCTCGGCCTGGATAGGGTGTGCGGCAGTGGGGGAAGGGGTGCTGTTCATAGCGTCGGAATCGGCAGTATTCAGCCCTTTACCCAGCATATCGCTCATACCCTCGTGACTCCCCTCTCATACATCTTCCGAATTTGACATGCTAGCGTTACGGGCAGTCGAACATTCGAGCCACGCGGCAATACCCTCAACATCTCCGTATATCACTCAAATAATTGGCTCCTGCAAATGCAGATAGGGCAGGGAATCCCAAGGAATCCGCTGCAGTGTGGAAGAATGGTGGTGAAACCCGGGCGATTCGGATAAGGAGCCAAGCCAATGAAGGCCGTATATGCATCCACAGTGAATAACGATGATCCGCTTTCCGCGCTGGCGGTAGGCGAACAGCCCGAACCGAAGGTGCGCCCATATTGGTCCACAGTTTCGGTGCGCGCCGTAAGCGTGAATCATCACGATATTTGGTCCCTCAAGGGCGTAGGGCTTGCCGCCGAGCAGACGCCAATGATTCTCGGCACCGACGCCGTGGGCGTTCTGGACGAAGACATTCCAGCAAAGCATGGTTTGAAAGCCGGCAGCGAGGTAGTGCTGTACACGTTCGTCGGCACGGATGGCAATGGCGTGGCGCCGGGGGAGCGTCGCTCCATTTTGTCGGAGAAATACCCGGGCACAATGGCCGAGAAAACCTCCGTGCCTTCCGCCAACGTGTTCGCAAAGCCAGCGAACCTCACTACTGCCGAGGCTGCCGCACTGGGCACCAGCTGGCTGACCGCCTATTCGCTGCTGTTCAACGCTGCAGGAGCCAAGCCTGGCGATTCCGTGCTGATTCAAGGCGCGGGCGGCGGTGTCTCCACGGCGGCCATTCAGCTCGCCCATGCGGCAGGCCTTGAAGTGTTCGTCACTTCACGCGAGGCGGAAAAGCGCTCCAAGGCACTGGACCTGGGCGCTGATGCGGCATTGGAAACAGGCGCTCGCCTGCCGCGCAAAGTGGATGCGGTTATTGAATCCGTGGGTGCGGCCACGTGGAGTCATTCGGTGAAATCCGTGCGCCCTGGCGGCACCATTGCCATCTGCGGTGCCACCACTGGCGACCAGCCGGGCGCTGAGTTGACGCGCGTATTCTTCCAAGACATTCGCGTGCAGGGCAGCACGATGGGCTCGCGTGAGGATTTCGCCCGACTGCTGCGCTTCGTGGAGCATGCCAACATTCATCCGGCGATCGATTCCGTATTCACCGGTTTGGATGCGGCTCCTGAAGCATTTGCCAAGCTGAACGGCGGCGATGTGTTCGGCAAAGTGGTGATTGAGCTGTAGTGCAGCTACAGCAAATTCTCCCTCTTCTGAATTCGCAACAGGGGAGTACAGTGGGTGCATATTCTCAATAACTAGGGAGTAAATGATAATGGCAAATGAAAACAAGCCTGAAGTCGCAGTGGTGATGGGCTCCTCCAGCGACTGGGAGACCATGAAGCGCGCCTGCGATATTCTCGACCAGTTCGGCGTGGCCTACCACAAGCAGGTCATCTCCGCGCATCGTACGCCGGAACTCATGGCGGACTTCGCACACAACGCTCGTAAGAACGGTTTGAAGGTCATCATCGCCGGTGCCGGTGGCGCAGCCCATCTGCCGGGCATGATCGCCGCCCAGACCACGCTGCCGGTAATTGGTGTGCCGGTACGCTCCCACGCCCTCTCCGGTTGGGACTCCCTGCTTTCCATTGTGCAGATGCCGGGCGGCATTCCGGTGGCCACCACTGCTGTGGGCAACTCCGGTGCCACGAACGCTGGCCTGCTCGCCGTGCAGATGCTTTCCGCATTCGAACCGGAACTGGCACAGAAGCTTGAGGACTACCGCAACGAACTGAAGGAAAAGGTGGCCGAATCCAATGCCCAGCTTGTCTGAGGAAACCAACGGCCGCGTATCCATGCTGATGCCGGGTTCAACCATCGGCATTATTGGCGGCGGACAGCTCGGCCGCATGATGGCCCTGTCCGCACGCTACATGGGTTTCCGCGTCGGTGTGCTTGACCCCACTCCAAACTGCCCAACCGCTCAGGTGGCTGATTTCCAAATCACCGCTGAGTATGACGATAAGACCGCCATCCATGATCTTGCCGTGCAATCCGACGTGCTCACCTACGAGTTTGAGAACGTGGACGCCGACGCCATCGATGAGGTTCGTGGCATTGCTGCTGCCCCGCAAGGCACCGACCTGCTGCGCGTCACGCAGCACCGCGTGCATGAGAAGCAGTTCATCAATGATCACGGCACCGCCACCGCTCCGTGGCGTGCGGTCAACAATTTTGATGAGCTTGACGCTGCACTGGATGAGATTCACTACCCGGCAGTACTGAAGACCGTCTCCGGTGGCTATGACGGCCACGGCCAGATGGTGCTGCGTTCCGATGCCGATTTGGAGAAGATTCGCGCTCGCGGTGATCGTGGCGGTGGCTTCCCGCCAAGCATTCTCGAAGGCTTTGTGGACTTCGCGTTCGAGGCTTCGATTCTGGTGTCCGGCAACGGCAAGGATTTCGTGACCTTCCCGATTGTGCGTAATGAGCATCGCAACAACATTCTGCACATGACTATCGCTCCCGCCAAGGTGAGCGAGCATGTGGCACGTGAGGCCCATGAGCTGGCCATTCGTCTGGCCAAGGGCTTTGAGCTTGCCGGCACGCTGGCTATCGAGCTGTTCATCACCAAGGATGATCAGGTCATCGTTAATGAGCTCGCACCGCGCCCGCATAATTCCGGCCATTACACCATTGAGGCTTGCTCAATGGATCAGTTCGACGCCCATATTCGCGGCATCGCTGGCTGGCCTCTACCTGAACCAAAGCTGCTGAGCCCGGCGGTAATGGTGAATGTGCTCGGTCAGCATGTTGAGCCTACTCGTGCACTGATTGCCAGCCACCCTGAGTGGAATGTGCATGATTACGGCAAGGCCGAGGTTCGCCATGATCGCAAGATGGGTCATATCACCGTACTTACCGATGACCCGGAGCAAACCGTTGCCGATCTTGAAGCTACTGGTTGCTGGGATGATCTGAAGAAGAAGGCGTGACCTTAACGCATGGTTGAACATATCGAACGTCAAACCAAGCAGAAGGACGCCATCCGTGCCGCTTTGGCCGATTGCGATGAGTTCATCTCCGCTCAGGACCTGCACCGCAGGCTTGAGGACGAGGGCTCACGCATCGGCTTGGCGACCGTATACCGCCAGCTGAACGCATTGGCGGACGCCGGTGCCGCCGACACCATTCGTCTGGATGGCCAGCAGCTGTTCCGCTTATGCGGTGATGATGGGCATCACCATCATCTGGTGTGCAAGCAGTGCGGCAAAACCGTGGAAATCGACCCGCCCAGCGAATCCTGGCTGCGCAAAGTGGCTGAAGGCCACGGCTTCACCGTGGAATCCCACACGCTGGAAGTTTTCGGTCTGTGCCCCGATTGCCAAAAAGCGCAGAAAGTAGCAGCCAAATAATCGGGAATACGTAGAAACCAACGAAGCCTCGACCGTCTGGTCGAGGCTTCACTCATGTATGCCGGTATTTCTTTCTACGGCATCACAGCCCGAAGAAGGAATCAGTGGGCCAGCATTTCGGTGGCTACTTCCTCCTTGCTCATGGACGCCGGATAATACGTGGGCCAGTTGTCCATTGCTTTGAGGGTCTCTTCCTGGGAGTCATTACCCATGAAGATGTGGAAGTGTGCGGCTTTGGTCGGTGCGATGCCATGGTCGGAGAACTGCACGATCTTCGGCGCGCCCTTGGGCACATCACCGGTGGCGGTGAACAGGAATCGCACGCCGCGGTTGCCCTTGGCGTAATCGAGAATTTTGCAGCCGCTGTATTCATAGGTGGCGGTGGCGGTCTCGCCGCCTCGGATGAAGCTCATCTGATTGCCTTTGATGGTTATTTTCTCCACATCGGTTTTGTAACCAATCTCGTAATACTTGGTGTATTCGGCAGCAGTCATGTCGCCCTTCTTGGCCTTGGCCTGCATCACCTTGTCGAGCGTGCCATCCTTGAGCAGCGGGTAGACAGACTGCCATTCGCCTTCGTAATCGGACAGGCTGCGGTCCTTGACATCCTGAGTCAGGAAGTAGCCGTTAGTGGTGTCGGTAGCCAGCGCCTGATTGGCGATGAGCGTGAGCCAACCAAGCAGCGTCTGCTGATTCTCGGGCAGCTGTTCGGTTACGGAAATAATTGTCTTGTGACTGGATTGCGCGGCCTCTTTGAGCTTTTTGGCGAAACCATTCATCTCCTGTGGATTGACAATGAGCAGATCCACATCGTTGCTGGAAACGATGCTCGTGGCGTTTTTGAAATCTGCTGCGGATGGTTCGGTACCGCTGTTCATCGCGTTTGTGTAAGTTTCCGGAGTCTTGTCGACTGCGCCGACGTACTCCAGTAGGTAGCTGATAATCGACTCGGTGGCCACATAGTTGCGTTGCACATTGGCGGAGCGGGCCTTGTTCACCAAAGTCACGAAGTCGGCATAATCGCCATTCCATTCGTTGAAGTGACGCTGCGCGGTGGTAGCAGTGGCGGAGCTGGCGCCAGCCTTGTCCACGTAGGCACTATTGATGGCTTCGGCTGCTTTCAATACGGCTTCCGGACTGAACCACAGGTGTGGATTAGTGGCACCATGGTGATGATGGTGGCCTTCCTCGCCGGAGGAACTTTCATCTTCGTGTGCATGGTCGTGCTCCTCAGTAGTGGTGATGCCCATTAAATCACCCACATTCACAATGGCTTGACGCTTCTTATCCAGCTGAGCCTTCTCCGCCCAACCGTCGTAGCCAGCGCCATTAATCACCACGATATCCGCTTTGGCGAGCTTAGCCAGATCGGATGCGGTGGCTTCATAATCATGCGGATCGGCGGAAGTCGAATTAATGAGCGACGTTACTTTGGCGCATGAGCCGCCGAGCTGTTGCGCCAAGGAACCCCACTGATTAACTGAGGCGACCACGGTGAACGTGACATCGCAGGAATCATTGGTTTTGTTTGCGGCTGAACTTGTGGTGCCACTACTGACGGAAGCAGCTGAATTCGAGCCGTTTGGTCTCAGAAAAGCGAATGTGCCGAGAACCAGGCCGCCCAATACAGCGCCGACAATGAATGCGATGACAATGCTGATAACGGTGTTGTGTTTGGAAGTGGTGGATACGTTGCTGCTCGGAGTAGCAGTTTGACGGTTTGCTGGATTGTGGGTTGAGGGCTGGCTGGTGTATCGATCAGTCATGCTCTGACTTTCTACCTAATGTTCTTCTCTCGAATATGTGTGATATTGACTTATGACTTCTCTATGGCTTGGTTATGGTTTCATATACCCCTTTCGTACGGCTGCGGCTAGGTTCTGCGGAACCTGAACCACTTCGCCTTCAGGCGTTATGACCGTGGCCAGCTGGGGCACTTTGGCTTTCCAGTTGGCTCGGCGCGAATGCGTGCGTGCTCGGGATGTCTTGTATTTAGGCAGTGCCATCAGCCTTGCCTCGCTTTCCAGTGGGGGTTCTTCTTGTTGATTACGTACAGGTGGCCGCGTCGGCGCACGACATAGGAGCCGTCCTTGCGGGCCAACGAACGGATTGATGATCTGACTTTCATATCCATTCCTTTCTTCTTATGGAGGTGCTGGGGGTGTCGATTTGGCAGGTCACCAGCTGGACTTCGCTACACCGGGCAGTTCGCCTTTGTGCGCTTTTTCGCGCAAATTGATGCGAGACAGGCCGAACTTGCGGTTGTAGGCGCGCGGCCGGCCGTCGATGGAGTCACGGTTGCGCAGACGGGTGGGACTGGCGTCGCGGGGGAGCGCCTGCAGTTTGCACATTGCCTCGGCGCGTTCTTCGGCGGTCAGATGAGGGTTGACGCTATCGCGTTTGTATTCGGCGCGACGTTCGGCATATTGGGCAACCATGCGTTCGCGCTGTAATTGTCGGTTGATTTTGCTGGTTTTGGCCATGATGGTGTCTTTCTCGGCGGTGTTAGCGGGTTTCGCGGAACGGCACTCGCTTGCGAACCACGGGGTCGAATTTGATGAGCTCGAGTCGATCCGGAGTATTGCGGCGATTCTTGGTAGTGGTGTAGGTGAATCCAGTTCCTGCGGTGGATCGCAAAGTGATGACTGGACGTATTGTGGCGGATTTGCTTGCCATGGTTAGTGCTTTCTATCGGGATGTATGGGGATTGATTGGGGGCGTCAGTTGCGCTCCTGATTGCGCTGAACGCGTGTGAGTGCCGCTTCGATGCCGATGCGGTCGATGGTTTTCAGGCCTTTGGCGCTCACGGTAAGCGTGAGGTACCGCTGCAGGGATGGCACCCAATAGCGCTTGGATTGCAAATTTGGTCTGAATGTGCGGCGTGTTTTCTTGTGCGAGTGAGATACGCGATTGCCGACTCCGGCACGCGTTCCCAGAATTTGACATGTTTTGGACATGCCTGCGACTATATCATAATGATAATCATTATCAAATTAGAAAGGCTGTCATGATTCATTCGGCATTGCAATCACAGGGAAACGCGGAGGGTCGTACTCCCGTGGTGCTGCTCACTGGCGCTGACCGACTGAGCTTGGACTCGGTGGCATTTTCGCTGGCTGATTCTTTCCCGTCTGTGTGCTCAATTTCTTATGATGTGCGTCCGAACGACGCTGTGGAATCTGGGCTTGATATTGTGCGCAATGTTGCGAAGCCGCAGGCGAGTGGAGTGTTGTTTGGAGAGTCCGAGGCGTTTGGGCTTGTCGAATGTTGCATCAGCTGCACAGTCAAGCATGATCTCGAACTGGTGCTCGAATCATTGCGGGGACAGGCTAATGCATTCCTGATTTCGCTGCCGGTGGGAATTGAGGGTGTGCCGATTGCGCAGTATCTGGCTGATTCCTTCCGCCTCAATGAGTGGGGTGAGTCGATGTTCGTGGGGGCGGTGGCCAATGCCGTGGGTCTTGACGAGTTCGAAGAGCGTTTCTTTGACGATGGTCGTCTGTGCCTCTGTGGCATGGGTGAGGAGGATGGTGTCTATGATGAGCGGTCCACCGGCGTTGCGGTCTCCCGTCTGATTCGCGAAGCCTCGTGCGTACTGGAACTGCCGGTGGTCGGCGCTGGCTGCTTGGCGCGCCACCTGGATGCAGATGGGGAATGCAAGTGCCGCGATATCATTCGCGCCATCTCCTCGCGCGGCGCGTTGATATGTGAGGACGCCCATGCTGTGGATCTCCTTGGTTTGGTGCAGGCATCAGTTGGCAATGTGGTGCCGTTGTGGGATTTATGACGGTGATAACACGCCGACGTAAATGTAAATGATAATAATTCTCAATATGTGTTATTCTGTCGTGCTGGTGGCCGGCGATGATGCGGAGACAGCAACATTGCCCGGCCTAATGGCTGAATAAGAGAGGAAATCCAAAATCATGTCCATCATGTCCAATGTCAAGCGTGTGCTCGCTGTCACGACTGCTGCAGTGGCTGTGTTCTCTATGGCCGCCTGTGGTTCCAGCAACGCGTCCAGCAGCGCCAATTCTGATTCCGCTAACGCGTCCTCCGGCAAAATCGAAGTCGTCGCTTCCATCAACCAGTGGGGTTCTGTGGCCCAAGACCTCGGCGGCGAGCACGTCGAAGTCACCAACATCATGACTAAGACCAACGTTGAGGCCCACGACTACGAGCCCACCAGCCAGGATGTCGCCAAGTTCCATTCCGCAAAGGTGGCTGTGGTCAACGGCGCTGATTATGACCCTTGGGCATCGAAGGCAGCCGAATCCGCAAACGTCACATTGATTGACGCCGCTGAAACCGCAGGCGTCGAGGAAGGCGGCAACCCGCATGTCTGGTTCTCCGCCAAGGCACGTTCCGCCACGGCCGATGCCATCACTGCTGCCTATCAGAAGGCTGATCCGGCACATAAGGACGATTACGCCAAGCTCAACAAGGATTGGCACGCCCAAGAAGATAAACTCGAGGCCAAGATCAAGGAAGCTTCCGCTAAGACTGCAGACCTGCCATACGCTGCCACTGAATCCGTGGCATGGTACTTGGCTGACGATCTGAAGATGACCGATGCTACGCCGAAGGGTTACGCACAGGCTTCCGCCAATGAGAGCGAGCCGACTCCAAGCGATATCAAGAAGTTCCAAGACGCGCTGAAGTCCGGCAGCATCAAGATGCTGGTGCTCAACACCCAGGAATCCAATTCCACCACTGAGCAGATCACCTCTGCGGCAAAGAGTGCCAACGTGCCGACTGTAGAACTGACCGAGCAGATGCCCGCGGAATACAGCAATCTGCTTGACTGGATGAGCGCACTCGTCAATCAGTTTGCCAATGCCGCACGGTAATGCCTAAGAGTGCAGCATACCTTTGCGCTATCGGAGAAGCGCTCTGCACAATCAGGGTATATTCGGGTGTCTCGGGGAATGTCCCGAGGCACCCTTTGCGTTAGGGTAAATAGTTAGGAAACGGTAAGAGAAACCTTGCCAATATGGAATTTCCAAGGTTAAACGGCAACAATATGCCATTGAAGAATACCGAGACACGAATAAGACTGCTAGAAACTGTAGGCGAATGAGCGAGAACACTAGGAATACGAGTAGTACTACCGCACCAAAGTTCCGTTGGCGACTCTGGGAAAGCCGAGCCGAAGCGGACGAGGTCACTCCCAAGCACCCGCATAAGCCATTCCCCGGATGGCTCTACGGCGTGCTGTTCTTCGTTTTTGACATTATTGCCGTCGCGGCACTGGAGATTGGCGTTTCTTCCAGCTCCACCCGCGTACAAGTATCCAGCCCCACTGTGGGATTCGGATTCGTCAGCAAAATGTGGACTGAAGGCAATTTCGTTTTCCTGCTCAATGTGCTGCTCGTCGGCCTCTTATATCTGATGCTGCTGATGCTGTTCAACCGATTCTGGACGGCAAGCATCGTGATTATGGGCGCTGGCATTATCGTGGCGGCCATCGAACATTTCAAAGTCGAGATTCGTTATGAGGCAATTCTGCCAGCGGATCTGGGCTTCCTCGGCTCCAATACCGGCAATATGCTCACGTTTATTCCGGCTGGCGCGCATGTGACAATCTTGATAGCGCTCGGTGCTTTTGCTGCATTGCTGGCGCTCGTGCTGGTGCTGCGCCATCTTGATGGCCGCAAAGGTCAGATGATTCGCTCCAAGAATCTGAGCCTGAACCTCACCACCCGCCTGATTCTGGTACTACTGCCGCTGCTCGGTTTCTCCCTGTACTGCATGCAGGTGAGCACTACTGATTCGTGGGCGAACAAGCTGTCTCAAGGCATGGGAGACAAGCCTTCCATGTGGGATTCCGTATATGATGCGCAGCGCAACGGCCCGCTGGTGGCGTTCACGCGCCAGCTCAATCCGAAAGTCATGGACAAGCCGGACAACTATTCCGAAGAAACCATGAAGGAAGTGGCGGCTCGCTACGAAAAGGCAGCCAAGCAGATCAACGCGTCCCGCTCCAATAATCTCACCGATTCCACGGTGGTATATGTGCTGTCTGAATCCTTCTCCGATCCGAGTCGTGTGCCGGGGCTTAAGGTGAATAAGGATTCCATGCCGAATATCCGCAAGATCAAGGAGAACACCACTTCAGGCCTGATGTTGTCCTCCGGCTACGGCGGCGGTACCGCAAACCTGGAATACATGGGTCTTTCGGGCTTGAGCATGGCTAATTTTGATTCTTCGCTGACCAGCCCGTATCAGCAGTTGGTGCCGAGCGCGCACTGGGCTCCTACCATTAATCAGATGTGGGGTGCTCCCGCGAATTCGCTGGGCTACCATCCGTACGAATCCAGCATGTATTCGCGTGCCACGAACTATAAGAAGTTCGGTTTCTCGCACTTCTATACGTTGACCGGTCCGGATGTGATCAAGTATCAGGATAAGATCGATGATTCGCCGTACGTTTCGGATAAGTCCTCGTACGATTCCGCATTGGAAGGCATCAAGTCCGGAAAGACGAATAAGTTCATCCAGATTATTACGATGCAGAACCACATGCCATATCACGAGTGGTACAAGAACAATGACTATACTGCCGAATCCACCACTGGCACTCCGTTGGAAAAGGATGAGCAGGAGTCCATTGAGACGTATCAGAAGGGCGTGGAGATCACTGATCAGGCTACCCAGGAGTTCTTGGATGAGCTTGATCAGCTCGATAAGCCTGTCACTGTCGTGTTCTATGGCGACCATCTGCCGGGCATTTATTCCTCGGCCAGCGAGGATGAAAACAATTCTCTTGCCCTGCATTTGACCGATTACTTCATCTGGTCGAACAAGGCTTCCAGCTCTCAGGGTACTAAGACCGATGATGCTGCATATTCCTCGCCGAACTTCTTCGTGGCGCAGGCTGCCGAGCATATGGATGCCAAAGTGTCGCCATATCTTGCATTCTTGACTGAAATGCACTCCAAGATTGCAGCTATGGAACCGCCTGTGGTCAATAAGATTCAAGGCTGGGATCGTATTCCTGAAGGCCAGAACATTTATCTGGATCAGGAAGGCAATCCAATGTCTACTGAAGACTTCGATGAGGAGACCAAGCAGCTTCTCGCCGACTACAAACTCATTCAGTACGACATCACCGCCGGCAAGAACTACCTTAAAGACACCGACTTTATGACACTGCCGTAAGTAAAGTCGCGCCTACAATAAAGCCATGAGGCGCGTCAATATTAATAGCAGTTGGCAGTTCCGCTCTATTGGCGGCGGTAATAATGGCAAGGGAGCGTGGCAATCCATCACGCTCCCGCATGACGCGATGATTCACGAGCCGCGCACTCCGCGCACGGGCAATGGCTACAATACCGGTTACTATCCGGGCGGCAGCTACGAATATCGCACTACGCTCGACTTGCTGGAGCCGCCTGCCGCATGCCTGCTGGAATTTGAGGGAGTCTATCCAGGCGCTACCGTACTGGTCAATAATGAGCCAGCTGGCGAGCTCACTTATGGTTACGGTGATTATTACCTCGATATCGCCAGTCTCCTGCATGCCGGCGCCAACACAATCACCGTGTTGGTAGATAATTCCCATGTGCCGAATTCCCGTTGGTATTCCGGCTCTGGCATCTACCGCCCAGTATGGCTGTGGACTGCTGAGTATTCCGATGTGATACGGCCAGATGCTGTGCGTATTGACACGATGATTGAGGGCAGCGGAAACAATGCTGACGGCTCAGCTCGTGCATCCATCACCGTAAACCTTGATAATCCGCTGATTCTCGGCCAATATCTCAACACAGTCATCACTGACGCCGATGGCACTACCGTGGCCGAATTCCAAGATGAAACCGGTGTGATCGACTCCGCGCAACTGTGGTCGCCGGATTCGCCAACGCTGTATACGGCCAACATCACCTTGTATGACGCCGATGGTGCAGTACTCGACACTCACACAGAACGCTTCGGCATTCGCACATTGACATGTGACGCTCGGCAAGGGCTGCGAATCAATGGCAAACGCGTGCTGCTCAACGGCGGCTGCGTACATCATGACAACGGCATTCTTGGCGCGGCCACACTGCCACAAGCCGAATACCGTCGCGCCAGAATCATGAAAGAGCAAGGGTTCAATGCCATCCGCTCCGCCCATAATCCGCTTTCCAAAGCCTTCCTCGATGCCTGCGATGAGCTTGGTTTGCTGGTTATGGACGAGGCATTCGACATGTGGTGGATGCATAAAACCAGTTATGATTACGCCGGTTCTTTCCGCGAGCATTATGCTGATGATTTGACTGCTATGGTGCGCAAAGATCGCAATCATCCCAGCGTAGTGCTGTATTCGATCGGCAATGAGATTGCAGACACCAAGTCGCCGCGTGCTGCTGAGGCTGCGCGATCAATGTGCGCTATTATTCGCCGCCTTGATTCTGGCAGGCCGATTATCGATTGTGTGAATCCGATTTCCTTATCGTTGGCGGCAAAAACTCAGGCTGGTATGGACCAGCATGATGCCAAAGTAGAAGGCGAACCAGGTCTCAACACCACGCTTGAGCATGCTTCGGGTCCGGCAATGCTTACGGTAATCGACAAACTGATGCCAGCGGCGCTCGCCACAGGCATTATGGAACTGCAAACCAATGATGTGTTTGATGAAGTGGATGTGGCCGGCTTGAATTACTGCCGCCAAGGCCCAGAACGATTCCACCGCAAGAATCCTGATCGCGTGTTCTGCGCCAGCGAAACCTACCCGCAGGAGATTGCATACACGTGGCCGGATGCCAAGCGTTTGCCATACTTCCTGGGTGATTTCGTTTGGACAGGTTGGGATTACATTGGCGAGGCATCGGTAAGCGCTTGGGCGTATTCTAATCCGGAACCGTACGGCTGGATGCGCGAATATGGGAATCGTATGGCTGTGCGCGGGCGTGCCACTGGGCCGTATCGCCGATATCCAGGGCTTTTGGGCGGGTCTGGTTTGATTGACATCACCGGTAGGCCGACTGAGCAGATGTTGTACCGGCAAATCGTCACCGGAGTGCGCCGTACCCCTGCTATTACCGTGCGGCCAATGCAATTGCTGTATGGCGATGGCGCTGTGCGCGCCGGGCGAACGTCGCGATTTATCGAGCGCGGGCATGATGGCGTGGCAAGCTGGTCATGGGCTGGCTATGAGGGCCGTGAGGCGATCGTGCAAGTGTTTTCCGGCGGCAAAACCGTGCAACTCGTATTGAATGGCACGGTGGTGGGCACAGCGCCGGTGCGCCGTTGCATGGCGGAATTCCGAGTGCCGTATGAGCCCGGCGAATTGGTAGCTACTGCATATGATGCTCATGATTGCGTGATCGCCAGCAGTACACTGACTTCGGCTGGATTGGATTTGCAAGTCACAACGCAGTTTGAGCATGTGATCAATCCGTATCCGGATAGCGATTCCCGATGGGATTCGAGCGAGCTGATCTATGAATCCATCGCCCTGACTGATTCCCAAGGCATTGTGCACGTGACCGATGATCGCCGCATCACGGTGCAGCCAGACGGTGCTGTCATCGTAGGCGCGGCGTTGGCTGACGAGGATGCGGACAGCCGGCGCGCACCAGACGTTTCACATGATGTTTCACGCGGTATCTCGCATGATATTTCGCATGATATTTCACAGGGTGACGCTGTACTGCAGGAAATGCTCACCCATGCTGAACTGCTCGGCGTGGCTAGCGCCAATCCCATCACCTTCGATGAATTGGCCGGCAACACCTGCACCACGTACTTCGGGCGCGCCCAGGCCATTTGGCGCGTACAACCGTAAACCGCACGCCCGCATCATCGTAATGTTGGCCTTAGTGAAAAGTTCCATATAAGGATTGTTATGACTGTTGCAATATTCTCCCAACTCAAGAACGCATACGGTTCCGGCCGCACACGGCCGCTGGCTTGGCGCCGCGCGCAGTTGGATGCATTACGACGCATGATTGCTGAGCATCAGGATGATTTCGCAGCTGCAGAAAACGCTGATTTTGGCAAGCCGGCAGCTGAAACCGTGCTGATGGAACTGAATTTGGTGGCCGCTGAAGCTCGATTCGTGCGCAATCGTTTGGCTCTATGGACGAGGCGGCAATATAAGCCCATGCCGTGGTCTCTGCAGCCGGCTACTGGGTGGACTGTTGCCGAGCCGAAAGGCGTGGTGCTGATTATCGCACCTTGGAATTACCCGGTATTACTGGCGCTTGAACCGCTTGCCGATGCAATTGCCGCTGGCAATGCGGCGTGCATCAAACCGTCTGAATTGGCTCCCAACACGTCGAAATTGATTGCCGAGTTGGTGCCACAGTATTTGGATGCTGAGGCGATCACTGTTGTGGAAGGTGGCGCGAAGGAAACCGGCGAGCTGCTGGACTGCGCATTCGACCATATTTTCTATACGGGCGGCGAACGCGTTGGCAAAATCGTTATGACCGCTGCAGCCAAACATCTGACCCCGGTTACCTTGGAACTTGGCGGCAAATCGCCATGTTTCGTCGATAAAACTGCGGATTTGAATGTGGCGGCTCGGCGTATTGCCTGGGGTAAGTTCTCGAACGCCGGCCAAACATGCGTGGCTCCCGATTATGTTCTTGCCACGCCAGATATCGCCGAAGCATTAGCGAAGCGCATTGCTGTGGCAATCAAGGAGTTCTACGGGGAGAATCCACGGCTTTCACCGGATTATGGCCGCATTATTAATGAGCATCATGTTGAGCGGCTGTGCAGCCTACTGCCAGCGGGCACAGTACCGTCTGATAAGCCAAGCTCGCCGCTGGTGCAAGTAGCATCCGCGGTCGGTGCTGCAGTAGACATGGTGGGGCGACGCATTACTGCGGTAACTGCTGGTTCCGGTAATGCGAATAAGCGCACTGATGATATGTCTGATTATGCTGGGCGCGTTATCTGCGGTGGGGTAGTGGATCGCGCGAATCGATATATTGCGCCCACGGTATTGCTCGGTACTCAGCCGAATGCGCCGGTAATGCAGGAGGAGATTTTTGGTCCGATTCTGCCGATTCTGGTAGTGAATGATGCTGATGCTGCTATTCGATTCATCACTAGCCGACCGCATCCGTTGGCTGCGTATGTGTTTTCTCGGCAGCGTGCGGTGAGGTTGGCTTTTGAACGGCAGGTTTCATCCGGTTCGCTTGGTTATTCGCTGACGTTGGCACAGCTGCTATCGAGCCGACTGCCGTTTGGCGGGGTAGGAGCTTCTGGAATGGGCGCTTATCATGGCAAGGCTGGTTTTGATACGTTCAGTCATATCAAAACCGTGGTTGCTAAGCCGCAATTCCCGGATACGTTGCAGATGATTTACCCTCCACTGAATGAAGCTCGTGGCAAACTCGTCACGTTGCTGTCCAAGCTGAGTTGACGGGTGTCTGCCTTGTAGTGCGGCAGAAGTACAGCAAAAGGGCTGATGAGTTGTTTGAGAACTCATCAGCCCTTTTGCTTTGGAAGACCAAATATTGTGCTTACTGCAACACGCGGTAGTACTGCATACCGCTCATCACGCGGGTCACCTGCGTGCCCTGAGACGGGGTCATAGCGTGAATCATCATGCCATTGCCGATGTAAATGCCGGCGTGGGTGGCGCTGACCATCAAATCACCAGGCTGCGGATCAGAAACCAGCGTGCCAGCGGAACCCTGGCTGGCAGCAACGCGAGGCAGCGTGATGCCGAAGTGAGCGAATACGTAGGAGGTGAAGCCGGAGCAATCCCAGCCGTCCGGAGTAGTACCGCCGTAAACATACGGAGCACCCTGGAACTGGAGTGCATAGGCCACCAAATCAGAAGCATTGCCGGATACCGGAACATCGCTGGCGGCAACGCTGGTACGGGTTGCGCTACGGCTTGCCGATTCGGTTGCTGCAGACTGGGCTTCGGCCTGTGCCTTAGCTGCTTCAGCTTCCTTTTCAGCCTGGGACTGAGTTTGCGGCACGTCCAAGGATTCAACGTCGCCCCAATCGCCGGCGCTTTCGGTGGAGGTGGACTCGGTGCCTACGGAGATGTGACGGGTGGTTTTGGCTGCCGGGAATGCGCGAGCGGATGCCACGGTGCCAGAAGTGGAGTTAGCGGCATTGGCCATAGGAACAATGCCTGCAGGAAGAGTGAGAGCCGCAACGGCGGCCACTACTGCGGCAAATTTACTAACGCGAGTAGGGGGGGCAATCATGAAAAAAATAATTCCTTCCGGACAAACTGCCACCAACTATAGCTGTGCCTCTGTACCGAGTTGTTAACGGCACAGAGGCACAGCAGATATTGCAGCAAGACTACCCCTCAGTCGGCTTCGCCGCCAGCTCATCAGCAATTAAGGACAGGCTTCGCCTGCGTTTGGCTGGCTCGACTGTCGTCTCGCACATTGCCTACAAACAGCTCTGCTGTTTGCTTCACGGCAATGTCCTATAGAGGGGAGCCAGAAGAGGGATCCACTTCAGCTTGTTGAATGTGTGATGATGCGTGCGGCCTCTAGGCGCACCGAGGGAAGCAGTACGAAGGTACTGCGACCGAGGAGCAACGACGAGGACGCTCCATCATCACACATTCAACGCTTTGAAGCCGATGTCATGGCGATAAAACAGTCCACGAATTTCCAGCTTGTCAAGGATTGCGTACACCTTGTCCTGTGCGGACTTGATGTCTGGGGCGGAAGTCTCGACGAGGAGCACGCGGCCAGAGGTGGCGATGAGGCCGCCCTTGTCGTCGGAGGAGACGCCGGCATAGTAGACGTGGGAATCTTCGTCAACGTCAATTTCAGGCACGTGAGCGCCCTTGATGACGTTCTCCGGGTAGCCCTTGGAGGCGAGCACCACGCCAAGGGTGGCGTTGGATTCGTTCCAAGTGAATTCCGGGTTGCCGTTGTTGAGGATGGCGTTGATGCCAGCACCAAGATCAGAGGTGAGCTTGGGGAGCACCACTTCGGTTTCTGGGTCGCCGAAACGGGCGTTGAATTCGATAACCTTCGGGCCATCGGCAGTGGCGATCAGGCCAGCGTAGAGGATACCGGTGAACGGGGTGCCCTCTTCAGCCATGCCTTCCACGGTCGGGCGCACGATGGTTTCGATGGCCTCGTCGATAACGGACTGCGGAATCTGCGGCACCGGGCTGTACGCGCCCATACCACCGGTGTTCGGGCCCTCATCGCCATCGTAGGCGCGTTTGTGATCCTGGGAGATCGGCATCGGCCAGAATTCGGTGCCGTTGACGAAGCTCATCAGAGAGAATTCCTGACCCTCGAGGAAGTCTTCGATAACTACCTTGGCACCAGCGGAACCGAAACGATGATCAACGAAAATATCTTCGAGCGCGCGGATAGCGGTGTGCAGATCCATGGCCACGGTCACACCCTTGCCGGCTGCCAAACCGTCAGCCTTGATAACGATGGGGGCACCGTGCTCGTTCACGTATTCCTTGGCGAGTTCCAGATCGCTGAAGGTCTGGTACTTGGCGGTAGGAATGTTGTGACGTTCCATGAGCTGCTTGGCGAAGTCCTTGGAACCTTCGATCTGAGCGGCGGCCTTGTTCGGGCCGAATGCCTTGATGCCGGCTGCGGCGAAGTCGTCAACGAGACCTTCAATCAGCGGCACTTCAGGGCCGACGAACACCCAGTCGTAACCGTTCTGCTGCACGAAGTCGATGAGGGCAGCATGATTCGACTCGCTCAGGTGAGTGATATGAATGCCATCCTTCACCATGCCCGGGTTGCCGGGAGCAACGGTGACTTCATCAACGCTTGCACCCTTGAGCAGCGTGTACGCGATGGTGTGCTCGCGTGCGCCGGAACCGATAACGAGAACTTTCTGACCCATGTGTTAAGTCCTTTCTCATGCATTGGCTCCCCTCTTTCTAGTTCGAGGGGAGCCAAAAAGCGTTACTTCAATACGATTTGCGAACCGTCTTCATCCTTGGTGATGTGGCCGATAACGTAGCCGGTTTCACCGTTGGATTCGAGCAGTTTCAAGGTTTCGTCGGCGCGCTCTGCCGGTACAGCCAGTACCATGCCGATACCCATGTTGAAGATGTTGTACATCTCCTTGTGATCGATATCGCCAGCCTTCTCCAGCACGTTGAAGATAGGCAGCACGGGCCAGGTACCGAGGTTGATTTCTGCGGCGAGACCGTCCGGAATCATGCGCGGCACGTTTTCGATGAAGCCGCCGCCGGTGATGTGGGCCACGCCCTTGACTACACCGGCCTTGAACAGCGGGGAGAGGGCCTTGACGTAAATCTTGGTGGGGGTCAGCAGTACGTCACCCAGCTTGGCGCCGCCGAGCTCATCCAGCTCGGTGTCCACGGTGTAGCCGGCCTGCTCGAAGAGGGCCTTACGCACCAGGGAGAAGCCGTTGGAGTGCACGCCGGTGGAAGGCAGGCCAATCAGCGTATCGCCTTCAGTAATGGTGGAGCCGTCCACAATAGCGGACTTTTCAGCCACGCCCACGGAGAAGCCAGCCAGATCGTATTCGTCTTCGTCGTACATGCCCGGCATTTCAGCGGTTTCGCCGCCGACCAGTGCGGATCCTGCTTCAACGCAGCCATCGGCCACGCCGGCCACAACCTGCTCGAGCAGAGCGGGATCGTTCTTACCGCAGGCGATGTAGTCGAGGAAGAACAGCGGTTCAGCGCCCTGAGCGGCAATATCGTTAACGCACATGGCCACGCAGTCGATGCCGATGGTGTTGTGCTTGCCAACCATCTTGGCCACCATCAGCTTGGTGCCCACGCCATCGGTACCGGAGATTAGCACCGGCTCCTTGTAACCCAGGGAAGCGAGATCGAACAGGCCTCCGAAGCCGCCGATGCCGCCCACTACGCCGGGGCGGTTGGTGCGAGCCACGTGGGACTTGATGCGCTTGACGACTTCGTATCCGGCTTCGACGCTTACGCCGGCGTTCTCATATGCTTTTGGCATGAATGGGCCTTTCTGCTGCCCCTGGCTCCCCTTGTTAGGGGAGCTGGCTCGCGGAGCGAGACTGAGGGGTAGTCGTTATTAATGTAATTTGATTGTGCTGATATTGCTGCGGATGTAAAGAGCCGTCCAGATCACTCGTTTTCAGGCTGCACAGTGTTGTACTCGTTGCCGATGTACTTGCTCTTGTACAGTGCGAATTCGGGCAGACGGACGCGATCTTCAGGGGTGAGGGACTTCAAGAAGTCAGCCTCATAATCGTCGAGAGCGGTGGGGTAATCGCCATTGAAGTAGGCTACGCACAGGCCGCCGTACGGAGCGTCGGCGTTCAGGCCGATGGATTCCACCAAGCCGTCGAGGGAGAGGTATGCCAGCGAATCGGCGCCAATATAATCGCGGATTTCTTCCACGCTCATCTTGGCAGCGATCAGTTCCTTGGTGGTGGAGATATCGATGCCGTAGAAGCATGGGTACTTGAGCGGCGGGGAGCTGATGCGCATATGCACTTCGGCAGCGCCGGCTTCCTTGAGCAGCTGAACGATGCGCTTGGACGTGGTTCCGCGCACGATGGAATCATCGATAACGATGACGCGCTTGCCCTTGACCACACCGCGCACTGCAGACAGTTTCATGCGCACACCCTGCTCGCGCAATTCCTGCGTTGGCTGGATGAACGTGCGTGCCACGTACTGGTTCTTGATCAGACCCATTTCGTTGGGCAGGCCGGCAGCTTCCGCATAGCCGGATGCTGCGGACAGGGAGGAGTTCGGTACGCCGATGACCATATCGGCCTCAACCGGGGATTCTGCGGCGAGGCGGGCGCCCATGCGCTTGCGGGCGGAGTGCACGTTGACGCCGTAAATATCGGAATCCGGGCGAGCGAAGTAGATGTATTCCATCGAGCAGATGGCCAACTGCGTGTTGTTGGTGTACTGGATGATCTTGTAACCGTGATCGCTAATTACCACGATTTCACCCGGGCGGATGTTGCGCACCAGCTCAGCGCCAACGACGTCGAGCGCGCAGGTTTCCGAGGCGAGCACGTAAGCGCCGTTCTTCATTTTGCCGAGGGAGAGCGGGCGGAAACCGTTCGGATCGAGAGCGCCAATCATGGCGTCTTCGGTCATCAAGAGGTATGCGAAACCGCCGTGCACGGTGTTGAGGGCTTCCTTGAGCTTATCCATGAAGGTGCGCTGCAGAGAGCGACGGATAAGGTGCATCAACACTTCGGTGTCGGAGTTTGAGTGGAAGATAGCGCCTTCGTCTTCAAGCTTGCGGCGCAGTGACGGGCAGTTCGTCAGATTGCCGTTGTGGCAGAGTGCCACATCGCCGTCGTGGAAGCGGAAGATGAACGGCTGGATGTTGTCCGTGGTGCCGGAGCCGGCCGTGGCGTAACGCACGTGGCCGATGGCACGATTGCCCTTCAGTCGTTCGATTTCTCGCTCATCGCTGAACACCTGGGTCAGCAGGCCGAGTCCGCGATGGCCGATGAGATGGCCGTTATCGTTGGAGACAATGCCGGCACCTTCCTGGCCGCGGTGTTGCAGTGCATGCAGGCCGAAATAGGTGAGTCGGGCGGCGTCGGGATGGCCCCATACGCCGAAGATGCCACATTCCTCATGAATGTCTTCGAGTTCAGCCGACAAGCCAAAGCTCCTTTTCAAGCAGGGGGATTCACTACCTGTTAACCCTACCAATTGTCCTGTACCTGACTCGTGTTTCCCGCACAGAATGTTGCTTCGGAAATTCCGTCTGAAGTATCGAACAAATGTTCGACCATTCTGCTATGGTGTAGGGAACGGTAAGGAGGTGTGTATGGATAAGCAGCGTGACCATGTGTATTTGGCCATTGATCTCAAGTCCTTCTATGCCTCCGTGGAATGCGCGGATCGCCATCTGAATCCGTTGACTACTCATTTGGTGGTGGCTGATGAGTCACGTACGGATAAAACCATATGTCTGGCTGTTTCGCCGTCCTTGAAAGCGTATGGCATTCCAGGGCGCGCTCGACTATTTGAAGTCAAACAACGTTTGGCGGCAGTAAATATGGAGCGTGCGCTTCGAGCTCCGGGCGGGCATTGCTCGGGCGAGTCCTACAGTGCTCCGGAATTGGCGGCTGTGCCGGCGTTGAAAGCCACCATGGTTATCGCCAAGCCGCGTATGGCGCATTACTTGGAAGTCAGTGGGAAGATCTACGGCATTTATTTGAAATATGCTGCACCTGAAGATATCCATGTGTATTCGATTGATGAGGTGTTCATTGATGCGACGCCTTATCTTAAATCGTTGAATATGACTCCGCATAAGATGGCCATGACCATCGTGCGTGACATTCTTGCCAAAACCGGCATTACGGCTACTGCAGGCATCGGCTCCAATATGTATTTGGCCAAAGTGGCCATGGATATTGTGGCCAAGCATATGCCGGCCGATAAAGACGGCGTGCGGGTGGCTGAGCTAGATGAAATGTCGTACCGGCGATTGCTGTGGAATCATCGGCCTCTTACCGATTTTTGGCGGGTGGGGCGTGGGTATGCGCGCAAACTTGAGAAAATCGGTCTGCTGACTATGGGAGATATTGCTCGCTGTTCGCTGGGGCGAGCTTCGGATTATTACAACGAAGACTTGCTGTATCGCATGTTCGGTGTGAATGCCGAGCTACTGATTGATCATGCGTGGGGTTGGGAGCCGTGCACGATTGCTGATATCAAAGCCTATGAACCGGACGCGCACAGCACCAGCATCGGTCAGGTGCTGACGGGACCGGCCACGTGGGATACTGCTCGGCTGATTACCAAAGAGATGGCTGACGCGCTTGCGCTTGACTTAGTGAATAAAGGTGTGAAGACCAATCGGCTCACGTTGGCTGTGGGGTATGACATCGGCAGTCTTGACGCCAGCAAATTGGATGATTGCGAAGATTCTGCCATGCGGCGCATCGCGCAATATGCGGCTGACCATTATCACGGTGCGGTGGCATACGACCATTACGGGCGTAAAGTGCCCAAACCGG
Source organism: Bifidobacterium sp. LH_416 (assembly GCF_056357055.1). NCBI lineage: Bacteria > Bacillati > Actinomycetota > Actinomycetes > Bifidobacteriales > Bifidobacteriaceae > Bifidobacterium > Bifidobacterium sp. LH_416. The sequence goes on from NZ_JBKEVJ010000006.1 coordinate 51,645, forward strand.
CTGTGGGTTCGATTGGGCTCGGTGATTTCACGGCCTCTGAGAGCCGCATTCGCAAGGCTATGGCAATACTGTTTGAGCGTATTGCCGATCCGATGCTGCTGGTGCGGCGTCTTACCGTTATTGCTGATGATTTAGCCACTCCTGAAGAACTTGCTGCCGGCAAACGGTATGAGCAACTGGATTTGTTCGGTCAGATGGAGTCAGGCGTTCAATTAGATTCCACGCCAAAGAAGGATGGTGAGAGCAATATCGAGCAAACATTACTTGATATCAAACAACGATTCGGTAAAAACGCCGTCGTTAAAGCCATGAACATGGAACCCGGCGCCACCGGCATCGAACGCAACGAACAGATAGGTGGACATCACCGTTAAGCAAACAACCGGTGGGTTGTTTGTAGGTGATGTGAGCGAGCCGTGAGGCGAGCCAATAGGATGCGGGCGTAGCCCGTCCATAATTGCAGGAGCATGCGGCATGAGTCTTCAAGAAACCCATGATTACGACGACATCATCAATATGCCACATCATATTTCGCGTAAGCATCCGCAGATGGCGCGGCAGAAGCGTGCTGCCCAATTCATGCCATTCGCAGCGTTGACTGGCTATGAACAGGTGCTTGCGCAGACTGCCGAAGCCGCCGAATCTGCAATCGTGGCCGCGGAATCACGCGGAGACACTGATTTCGGTGCGTAATCAGTTCGTTCTCGGCGTGGGGTAGGCCTCTCGCACAAGCTGGGAGAATGATTCGCTGGCGAGTCCCAAGAATGCGCCAGTAATCAGTTCAAGAGTAAATCCAGTAGGCAGCTCGCTATCGTCGGCAAGTGCCGTCATGAGGGTGCCGAATTTATCTGGCTCGTTGTTCCATATCGTTGACATTTCATGCAAGGTCATGAGTTTGGCGAGAAGCTCTCCAAATCGTGGCGAGGAGAGGAAATGGTTCAACGTGTCGATGCGATACTGCTGCATCGCATCATCTGTCCTCGTGGTGCCGCTGCTGTCATGGTTCGCGGTATGCTCGTCAGTCATACTTGCATTGCTAATGATCCATTGGCGAATGGATTCGATTGATGCGCTGGTGAGCCCGGTATATGCGCATGCCTGGCTCATCGTGAAAGTGCGTTCGTCGATTTCGCCGGTCAGATAGCCAACATCCACGCCGAAGAAGTCAGCGATCATCGTCATTGTTTCGTATTTCGGGAATCCGATCTCCCCGGAAGCGGTGCGATTGCCGGTATTCAGCCAACGACTCACATCTTTTTGATGGTAGCGAGTGAGGTATTGCTTGTTGAGCTGGCTGACGAACGACAATTGCGTCAGTCCACGTTCTTCCATGCATTGTTTAAGCCGTTGCCGCCATATTTGCGCATTACGTTGCGTTATATCACTCATGGTATACAAACCCTTATTTTGAGGCTAAATTTATAACATTTTACGTCATTGACAGAATAACTTGCCACCTCCACGATGGAAAACAGAAATATGGAGCAGGGTTTGCCGAACTCAGTTGACAACTGAGGTGCCGTTGTCCCTCCTCACATAGCGTCAGGAGGGTGCGAGTGGTTTCACAGTGGGCGCATATTGCAGGCGAGTTGCAGAGTGACTCGCCTTTCATGCGTGCCCGCAAACCTTCTCGCAGCGGTACACGGGTCGCCATGGTCATGTCATTTGGAGGAAAGGAATGACACGACCGTTTACGCAACTGGCAACCGCCATCCTGCACGGCATGCGCGCGGTCGATGACGCTGCACGTGACATATCCGAAAAACAATCGGGCGAGACCGCCGATACAAGTAAAAGCGCAGATGCTAATTCAACCGGTACCGATTTGCAATCGCTGAAAGGATCCAATAATGACCATGCCTGATGCTCAGAATGGGACAACGCTGAAGGCTCCGTCTGACGGGCAAATGCTCGTGGAATTCAACTTCGATGGCGAAGCGCGGCATGTGTATGAGGCAATGCGCAATATGCTGGCCTGCAGTGCCGAATTTATGATGAAATCATGCGATGATGCATCGCAGACAGTGATTTTTGTTGCTTATGACGGTGGTGGTGACCTGACTGCAGTAGTCACAAATGCAGAAAACGCGTCGACGGTGACCTTATATATTGCCGATTCCGGCGATCACTTGGCGCATAAGCATGCCCAGCGATTCCATAACGATTTGACTGAACAGTTGCAGCTCAGTGCGCAAGCAGCATGGAATGCGCCACAACAGTCTGCAACTGCGCCCGCTATGACGCCAGCAGCAACGGGCACCCCGGCCAATACTGTAAATGGCACAGCGAAAAAGAGCAGCAAACCGGGAATTGGTGCAATGATTCTGGCATGGTTTGCCGGGCTAGACCGCAAAGGTCGGGCTACTATGGCCTGGATAGCCGCGGGTGTGCTGTTCGTATTGATTTTTATTGGTGTCATCAGCTGCGGCATCGCTAGTGAACATGCACCGCTGCCGGAAGGTATGTCACGCATGCCGGAATCTGCCGCTACCTTCGAAGGGCAGAATTATGAGGATGTTGTTACGCAGCTGATGGATGCCGGATTTACCAACATTGAAACCAAGGCTCAGGAAGACCTCATTACGGGCTGGATGACCAAGGAAGGCGAAGTCGACAAGGTTTCAGTCGCTGGTAAAACCGATTTCTCCGCTTCGGAAAAGTTTAAATCCGATGTGAAAATCGTTGTGACGTACCATGCCTTCCCCTCAGACAGTAGTTCCAGCGACGATACTTCGTCAGACGCCAGCAGCAATGAAGATGCTTCGACTTCAACAGATGCGAATGACACATCTTCGCAAGAGACTCCATCGCAGACTGATACACAATCCAGCGAATCTGCAGATAGCGCTCAATGATCAAGACAAAAAGGAGCGGAAGTGAAGAATCTCAATCTATATTCCGATGAAGCAGTGTTGCTACAGACCAATAGTGCGAGATGTACAAGCCTGGAGTCAGGCTCCACCGATGAGCTGATTCTGACTAATAGGCGCATCATTCATCGGTGGAGTATTCCAAAATTATTCTCAAAAAATATTGAGCATGTAGACGAATATCCACTGAATCGCATCAAAATTGTTGACGGCAAGGCTCAAGCAAAATACTGGCGCAACACCGCAAATGAAGATGATCAGGAGCTTCGACTGTTCCTGCTTGACCAGGAATTGTTCTTTAAGTTTTGGTCGGAGAAGCCAAGGGAAGCACGCCACGAAATTTTCCAGTGGATGGATGCCATCAGCATGCAGTTAACGGGCACTCCCGCTGATAAACCTGCTGAACCCAGTACGGCCAAAGCCATTCCCGGTGTCGCGTGGTTGACTGACACCATTAAAGGTACAGTGGATACGGTGCGTGAAACCTGGACGAGGCAGAACGCCAAACAACCAACGCCAGTTGTGCGCAAACCTATCACCAAGCAGTGCATAGGATGCCACGCGCCACTGTCCGGAATTCAAGGTCAGCGCGTGGTGTGCAAATACTGCGATACCAAGCAGACGTTGTAAATACATAACCGTCTCAATCAAGGAAACATCATGGGCATATTGAGAGCGCTGGGCGATTCGTTCTCGGGGACACTCGCCGATCAGTGGAAGGACATCTTCACCGCGGGAAGATTCGATGAACATGTCGTAGTGGCGCCGGGCGTATTGCAGAATACGAATCGCGGACGTGGCACCAATGTACGTGGATCCGAAGGCGTTATTACCAGCGGTTCGTTGATTTATGTACCCGAGAATACTGCAGCGTTTATTTTCAGCGGTTCTGGCATTGAAAATGTGATTTCTCAGCCGGGCACATACGAATACCAGAATGGTCAACAGTCGATTTTCAACGGTGGCGGCATCGGCGAATCGCTGTTCAGTCAAATGGGCGAACGTATCGGTTACGGTGGCATCAGCGGCGATTACAAACGAGTCGCATTCGTAAATTTGCGAGAAATCCGTGATATCAAATTCGGCACCCGCGGCCCACTGATGTACAACGATAAGTTCTATGGCACTGATTTGGAGATTTTCGCGTACGGTTCGTTCACTATCAAAGTAATTGATCCGGTGCGCTTTGTTCGCAATTTTGTGCCGCCGAACGTTATATCCTATACATTCGATGACCCGGCGGCGCGCTCGCAGGTGCTTTCAGACTTCCTGCAATCGTTCATTGTGGCCGTCAATTCGTTGTCTGCAGAATGCCGTATTTCGCAGTTGCCAGCAAAGGCGAATGAAATAGCGCAGTGTGTTCATTCAGATTCGGCCAATGCTGGAACTTGGCGTGACCGTTTTGGTTTTGACTGCGTCAAAGTTTCCATTGAGAACATTGAATTCTCGCCGGAATCGCGTGAACTGGTTAAGCAGTTCTCGTCCAACAAGATGAACGTCAAGGCGTATGAGGATATTTCTGTTGAGGCTGGCAATATGGCGGCGCAGCAGAAGATTGCGCAAGGCATTCAGGACAATGGTCTAGGCGATATGGGCGGCATGCTGTTTGGCATGAACATGGCACAGGGGCTTGGGCCGGCGGGGCAGATGCCGGGTACTCCGGGTGCGGGTGTTTGGCCTGGGCAGCAGCAGGCTGCGGTACAGGCTGCGCCGACCGTTGCTGCACCAACTATGCCATCTGCCCCTGCATCACCGGCTGCCTCAGCGGCTGTGCCGACTGCATCTATCGCACAACCTGCGCTTGCGGCGAAATCGCAAGCCATGTCGCTGGACGATCAATTGAGCGCCGTGAAGAAGCTGAAAGAATTACTTGACGCTGGCATCCTCTCGCAAGAGGAGTTTGATGCGAAAAAGAAGCAGATTCTTGGTCTGTAATTTCTGTAAGTAATATTCGCACATTGCAATATAGGCGCCGCGACCCTGCGAATTATCGCTGTGGTCGCGGCGCCTATATTCATCTATTCATCGTGAGCGTACTGTCGGTCAGCCTACGTGACGCTCGAAACGGTGGAAGCCAGTGATCTTGTCGATTTCAGCCATTGCGTCGGCCGGAATCACAAAACCGGAAGCCTTGATATTGTTTTCCAGCTGGCTCGGCTTGGAGGCGCCGGCGATGACGCAGCTGATTTCCTTATGCTGCAGGATCCATGCCATCGAGAGTACCGGCAGATTCGTACCAAGCTCATCAGCTACCTTGCGCAGCTGCTCCACCTTGTCCAGATTCTCATCGGTCAGCAGATCGTTGATCTGATGGTCGGACTGCCAAGTAGCACGGGAACCGGCCGGCAGCGGCTGACCCTTGCGATACTTGCCGGTCAACAGGCCCTGGGCGAGCGGCGAGAACGTGGTGATGCCGATGCCGAGCTTCGCGCAAGTGCCCATAATCTCATGCTCGATGTAGCGATCCTGCAGATTGTACTGCGGCTGCACCACAGTGATTGGGTACAGGTTATAGCGGTCGATGATGCGCTGTGCCTCTTCAAGGCGTGCGGAACCCCACTCTTCGGAAACGCCGTAGTAGAGGACTTTGCCCTGTGCCACCAGATCGCTCATGGCACGCAAAGTCTCGGTCAGATCAGTGGTTTCGTCAAAGCGGTGGCAGAAGTACATGTCGAGGTAATCGAGCTGCATGTTCTTCAATGTCTGGTCGATGCTTTCGAAGATGTGCTTGCGGGAAAGGCCGCGATCGTTCACGCCTTCACCAGTGGGGAAGAAGACCTTTGAGGAAATCACGAGCTCCTTGCGCGGGTACTGCTTGAGCACTTCGCCGAGGAATCGCTCGGCGGCACCTCCGGAGTAGGCGTCTGCGCAATCGAAGAAATTGACGCCATTGTCATAGGCCAGCTTCACAGTCTGCTTGGCCACGTCTTCGGCGGCCGTGCCTTTGAGGTCCGTGACCCAGCTGCCCAGCGCGACCTCGCTGATCTTCAATCCTGACTTGCCGACATTGCGATACTGCATCGTTGCTCCTTAACTGCTGTGTTGTGTGCGTCGGATGGACCTGTTGACTTTGTGATCCATTCTCGCACAAGCTATTTATCGATAATATCACGATCATTCGTGAGCGCTAACAATTCTCAATAAAGCAGTTCAACCGCACTTGAACGCAAATCGTTGCATCGCTCAGGCGTGTCCAACCCAACGCATTCCCCTCGTGTCGCACCCCTCTCCGTGTCTCATTCCCCTCTCCATGCCGCATTCCCCGAATTGCGTCGCAAAGAGGTGCTTAATACGCCGCATTCCGGGTATTGCGTCGCAAATCGTGCGGAAATGGGCTGCTCGGCGACGCATTTCGGGGAATGTAGTGGTGTGGGTGCCTTTTCATGACGCATTCCGGGTATTGCGTCGCTCAGGGGTTCGAAACGGGCTTGTTTCTGACGCATTTCGGGGATTGCGTCGCAAAAGGGTGCCTGATGCAGCGCATTCCGGGGATTGCGCCGTGAGAGGGGGCGTCAAATATGTCCATTCCCGAATGCGCCGTCGCCGTCCGTGACTCTGCGGGCGCGGCGGATGAAGTCATCGATGGCGCTCCAACGATACGATGCTGCCGGAACGCCAAACTTGATGGCATAGGTGGTGTTCGGCCCACAATCCAGTACGCGTAGGGTCCGCAGCCGTTCGGCATCAAGCAATGCGGGCAGGAATCGTTCGGGGCATAGGCATGCGCCCATACCGTAATGACAGAGTTCCAGCAACGTCAGCACGTTGTCTGAGCGGGCCGCGATTTTCGGTTCGAATCCGGCATGGCGAAACAGCAGATCGGCAATGCGGCCGTCAATGTCCTGCGGATTGCCAAGTAAGAATGGGCAATGTTCCAGCGAAGAGAGATTGCCGGAAGCTATGGCGCGTTCATCGGGGACTATGTTGGTGGCTGTGCCAGTGGCGGCTAAATCTAGCCATAATGATTGCGCGATAACCAGTACCATGCGCTCATCGTAGAAATCAATCAATTCGATTCCTGCGGGCTGTTCTGTGAAATCCGCCAAGGCTAAATCGAGATCACCGTTGGCCAACCATTGCTGAATCTGATCGTTGCGCCCTTCAACAAGTTCGACAATGATGTTTGGACGGTCGTGCTTCATCGCCTGCACAATCGGCGGCATAATCGCGCGACTGCGGGTGTAGGCTACGCCCACGCGCAGCACGCCGGCTCGATTGCCGGCAATATCGTGCATTTCTTGGCTGAGAGCATCGCGGTCGCGCCGGAACCGTTGCGCATAACGGGCGAACACCGTGCCGGCATACGTCAACTCCAGCGGTACGTGGCGTATAAACAGCGTGCATCCAAGCTCCCGCTCCAAAGAAGCAATATTCGCACTCAGCGTCTGCTGCGTGATGCCCAGCCGCTTTGCTGCCTTGCTGAAGCTGCGCTCCGAAGCTACGGCGGTGAAGTATTCAATGCTGAGAAAGTTCATGACAATGTTCCCCGAAGTATGAATCACATCAGTTCATACAGTAAAAAGTCTGTATTAACTATCATATTAATCTGTATTTCTCCTGTTATCTTGGGTTGTGGTTTGCGTGCAACAGGCCGATTGCGAATCATTGTGCGCAAGAGCATGAGAGTAAGGACATGGCCAAAGAGTCAAGGGTCTAAGGGGAGAAGACGCATGCTAGAAGCGGGAACGATGCTGCTGTTTTGCGCAACGCTATTTGCCAGCGTTGCTGCTGGCTGGTCGATTATTCCCGCGCTGCTGGTTGGCGTGCTGCTATTTATGGGATATGGACTGATTCGTCACCGCTCACTGAAAGCGATGGCAGGCCGCGCGGCCGGCAGTGTGCGATCTGCAGGAACAGTGGTCATAACATTCGTGCTGATTGGTGTGCTGACCTCACTGTGGCGAGCCAGCGGCACCATTGCATTCATCGTGGCGCATTCCGCCACGGTGATTCATGCGGCAACGGTTATTCCGCTCTCGTTTCTGCTGTGTTCAGCGATGTCGGTGTTGGTTGGTTCGTCATTCGCCAGTGCGGCCACCATGGGCACGATCTGCATGTCGATGGGATTATCAATGCAGGCGAATCCCGTGATGCTCGGCGGAGCGATTCTTGCGGGCGTATATGTAGGCGACCGATGCTCGCCGGTATCCACCAGCGCTTTGCTGGTCAAACAGCTGACGCATACAAATCTGTTCAATAACCTTGCGCGCATGGTGCGCACTGGTGCAGTGCCGTTTGTGCTGAGCTGCGCAGTATATGTGGTGGCTGCAATTGTTGAGATGTCAGTCGGGTCGTTGGGCGGTAATTCCGCCGGTGCATCTGGTGCAGTCGGTGCCGCAAATATTGGGGTGCTATTTTCTTCGGCCTTTGATTTGCATTGGCTTACCTTGATTCCAGCGTTACTGGTTATTGTGTTGGCGCTGCTGCGAGTTGATGTTCGACTGCTGATGCTGACTAGCATCGCCGCATCAGTTGCGGTATGCGTGGGCGTGCAGCACATGGATTGGACTGAATTGTTACGATTGCTGGTGTTCGGCTACCGTGCGCATGATGCGCAGGTGGCCGCGTTGCTGAACGGCGGCGGCATAGTGTCCATGCTCACCGTGATGGCCATCGTCTGCATCTCATCCGCATACGCTGGCATTTTCGCGGAAACGCGCATGCTTGCCCAACTGCAGCAGGCGATTGACGGGCTTGGTCAGCGCATCGGCGCATGTGGAGCCACGATGGTGACTGCAACCTGTTCGGCGGCGCTCGCCTGCAATCAGACGCTGACCATCATGCTCACCCGCCAGCTGTGCGGCGGATTGTATGGCGATAGCGAATCCGAGCGCACCGCGCAGGCCATCGATTTGGAAGATAGTGCCGTGGTCATCGCTCCGCTGATTCCCTGGTCCATTGCCGGAGCCGTGCCGCTCGCCACCATCAATGCGCCCACGCTCAGTTTGGTCGCCGCAACGTTCCTGTATCTACTGCCGCTCACGCGATTAGCTACTTCAGCCATTCACCTCAGCCGTACAAGAACTACTAATATTTGAGTAATTCTTGGCTTTTAAGGCCAAAATTGCTAAAATATTAGTATGTTTTCTTTGTTGGATGAACCTATGCCTGGGGATGTTTCGGCTGCGATTGCTGAACGTATGGTTGCCAGACGCAAAGAACATAAAATGTCGCAAACTGCATTGGCTAGAAAATCCGGCGTGAGCTTGGGGTCAATCAGACGATTCGAGCAACAGCATGAAATTTCGTTGACGGCGCTCATCAATATCGCGTTCGCGCTGAGTTGTGAGCAGGATTTTGAGGCGCTGTTTTCTCAGCCATACTATGCGACAATTGATGATGTTATTGCAGCACGAGAGGGGAGCGCGCGATGAATGCAGCTGTGCCATTGGATTTGTCCGTTGATCGCGTTCAAGTGCTGCTGGACGGTGAAAGCGTTGGTTCGTTGACGCTTTCGCCGGCAAAAACAACGGTTTGATCGAGTGCATGATGCCAATGGAGCGCAGCATAAAGTACATATGATTTCCGCAGGCGGTTTGCTGGAAACGTCGCACCGAATTCCCAATCTGGATTATGGATTATTGATGCGTCTCACTATGCGTATTTGCAACAGTGCGGAAGAATGCGAGCGATTGTACCGCCTCATGTGCTTCAACGTATTCATAGGTAACCGCGATGACCATGCGAAGAACTTTTCGTATCTTTATGACGGGACGCGGAACGTATGGCGATTGTCACCCGGATACGATTTGACGGAGAATCCCGGAATCAACGGCGAACACACCACGTCGGTCAACGGCAAGGGGCGAGGCATTACCATCGCCGATATGGTCGGTATTGGCATGAAAGCCGGCATCTCTCGTTTCCGCTGCGTCTCCATCGCCGAAGAAATAAGGAATCGTATTCGCGACGCCGGTTTCACGGTTCGAGATTGATGATTATGGCACGGTGTCAGTCTCTTATATGTGTTCTTGCTTAAAAGCATTGCGGTAGGCGGTGATGAGGTCGGGCAGGCGCATTGATGCGTTGGCTGGGCTGGTGGAGGGCAGCTGGGTCATGCCAATGATGATGCCGGCTTCAACAAGGTGCGGCTCGATAAGTTTGCGATAGAGTTGCGCCGATTTTGCTCCGGTGGTGAAGATATGTGCGATTGGCGCACTGCGCAAGATTGGCGTCAGGTCGTTTGGGATGGCATTGCGGATACTGGCATCGCTCGCACCGGTGATGTCGCAGGAAGCAATCACATCCCACAATGCGATGCCGTGACGTAGTGTAAATGCGCGGCGGGATTCCGCTGAATCGCCTGCACGATCAGACATATCAGCGGGGTCGGCAAAGACTGCTTCCATCACCGGCCAGAATCGATTGCGCGGATGCATGTAGTAGAACGCCGCCTCCCGAGATTTCGGACTTGGCATCGATCCCAAAATCAGCACACGCGATTCGCCGTCCCACACTGGCCCGAATCCATGCTCCACATGCTGCAACATTTCGCCCATGCCCGCTATCGTATCCCTGTTTCTCCTGCAAAAGCTTCTTATCTTATCTTATCTTATCTTATCGATTGTGTAAGATAAGAATAAGATAAGATAGCTTGACAATATGTAAGCGAGGTGTCATGAACGCTCTTTCAGAAGGACCTTCGGTCGAGCTCAAACGTGATTGGGTGGACGGCGCCAAGAGAACGGCTGTGGCCTTCGCGAACACGAACGGTGGTGTCATTTATCTTGGTATTGAGGATGACGGTTCCGTGACCGGAGTGAATGACATCGATATTTCCATGCGCAAGGCCACGCAGGCCATATCGGATGGTATTCGTCCTGATCTCGTAAGTTTTGTCACTGTGGAGCGGGAGGTCCTTGAGGGGAAGACCGTGGTGGCCGTGCATGTCCAGCGCGGGTCGAATAGGCCGTACTATTTGGCGGATAAGGGCATTCGTCCGGCCGGCGTATACGTGCGGTCGGGGGCTGCTTCCATACCGGCGTCCGAATCGGCGATCCTGGACATGATCCGGCAAAGTGCGGGAGACTCGTTCGAGAACGCATTGTCCCTGCGACAGGATCTGACCTTCGTCGCGACGGAATCGGCGTTTCTTGACGCCGGCGTGGAGTTCACGGCCGCGTCGCGCAGGACTTTGGGCATGATTGATCCGGACGGGCGATATACCAATCTCGCGTGGCTGTTGTCGGACCAGTGCGAGGCGTCGACGAAGGTCGCGGTGTTCGCGGACCATGACAAGGAGATGTTTCTCAACCGCCAGGAGTTCACCGGCTCGCTGTTGCTGCAGTTCACGCAGATATCGGAGTTTCTCAGACAGAACAACCGGGTCGCGTCCAGTACGGGGCCTGACATGCGTCGCGTCGATCGGTATGATTATTCACCGTTGGTGATACGCGAGGCGTTGCTGAACATGATCGTGCATCGGGATTATGGGTTGTCCGGCCCGGCTTTGATCAGCATTTTCGATGATCGCATGGAGTTTCTGAACTTCGGGGGACTGCCCGAGGGGCTCAACCGCCAGGACATGCTGAACGGCATCTCGGCCCAACGTAATCCGAGGTTGGCGAACGTGTTCTATCGTCTGCGTTGGGTGGAGGCATATGGCACCGGCATCCGGCGCATCATGGGCGACTATCGTGGCACGGGTCTGCAGCCGGAATTCAGCATCAGCGACCATTCGTTTCGGCTGTCGTTGCCGAAACGCGAGCCGACGCTCCCGCCGGATGGGAATGAAGCATTCCCGGTGTCACGACGGGAGCCGTCGACCGGTATGGCGCGCGGAGCCGATAACGTCGAAGATGATCGCCGACGCATGGTGCTGGATTACGCGAGACATGCCGGTCGTATCACGCGCCGACAGGCGCAGGACGTTACGGGTTTATCCCAATCGGCCGCCGCAAATCTGCTCGGGTCATTGACCAGACAAGGGATGCTGACAAGAGTGGGGAAGGGGCCGGCTACGTCGTACCGACTGTCAGACGGCGGTGCCGAACAGCGGAAAGACGACTGAATGCTGAACGTTTCTTGATCGACCTGCAGACGGCCAACGGGGGAACTCGTGATTGGTGTTGTCGATTGCAGAACTGCATTTGGTAGATGTTTTCCTGTGCCTTGCGTGGTACGGTAGCGTCATCCGGTGATGGATTCGACATGTATCTTGTTGACTTTCGCCAACCGGTTCCAAGCTGAGATTCCGGACGGTGACCCTTTCAATCCAACAGGTAACGTTCGGCTATGGAGCGAAGATCTGCGGTGACCTGATCGAACTTCCGATCCAAGTCCAGGGTCCGTACGCAGATGAGGTTGCCGTCCATATGGTACTCGTCGTCGGGCAGGTCGTTCTCGTTGGTTCTCGCGTACAGCAGCATCCCGGAGACGGTCCGCCCGGTGCCTCGCAGACGGGCTTCGGTGTTCTTCACATAGGTGAACATCTGATACAGGTTCCCTGAATGGATGGTGCGTTTGCCATAGTTGGTCTGCATGGCATGCGTGTAGTATTTCGCATCGATGATGAGCGCGCGGTCACTGGTGTCAAGGAACACGTCCGATCGCATCTGCGGCAGGCGCGACATGCCGGAGCCGGAGTCCAGAGCCCACGCGATGTGCTTCGCGGACGCATGGGTCCACGGCATTTCGCACCGGTAGTAGTTGAGGATGAACCGTTCATACAGGCGGTTCATGGCGTCCTCGTCGAAGAAGCCCATCAGTGTCATGCCATCCGAGCCGTCCGTCTGGATCAATCCTTCGACGACCAGCCGGCATAGGTTGATCAGCGTACGATAGGACCGGTCGACCCGATCCAAGCCCCTGCGCCATTCGATGCGTCGTATGTCGATGCTCGCAATCGGTTCGAACAGTCGCAGCAGGACGCGGAGCCGCTTGCGCCGTTCGTCGCTGATGTCCGCGCGGACCAAGAGTTCCATCGTGGCTTTCAGTATGCGGTTCAGGCGCTCGTCAGCGGTGAAATCATCATATTCGCAAACCAGATGTCGGCTCGCTCTTATGCCGGGACGCAACGATTCCGATATGTCGATGCGCCCGCGGACCGTCGACAGTTCCCCACGGGCGGGATGATAGTCGTGTCTGAGACCCCGTTTGATCCGAGTCTCCACTCCTCTGCACAGGATGTCCGCGCACAGGTCCGCCGCATTGTCGTACTCCTCCGCGTCGAATCCGCGATACGTCTGTTCGTCCATCAGTTCGAGCGCATAGGACAGCATCTGATAGACATTGCGGACCGGGATCATCGGACGGCTTTCCGTAGCTGCTTCACCCAGTCCTCGGCTTTGAATCGGTCGTCGAACCAGTACTCCTCCAGCAGCGGCACGAGCTCATACTCGATGATACCGTCCAACTCGTCCATGTCCCCGGCTTCGAGACCGCACAGGAAGCTGTGGCCGATGCGAAAGCCGGGACCCAACGAGGAGTCCTCCGTGATGGCCGTGTTGAGCTCCTTGATCGTCCCGACCAGCCTGTTGAACGCGTCGGATCCGAGATTTTGCTGATAACGCCGGAATCCGGCGGTGTCGAAACCGGGATCCATGGTGAAGAACGCGAATCGTCTGCGCAGCGCGTAGTCGATCATGGCCAGACTTCGGTCGGCGGTGTTCATCAGTCCGATGACGTATACGTTCGCGGGCACGCCGAACATTTCGTCCACGTACGGCAGCTGCAGTTTCTGTCCGCGTTTGTCCGCTTCGATAAGCATGAACGTCTCGCCGAAGATCCTGCTCAGATTGCCACGGTTGATCTCGTCGATGATAAAGCAGTAGTCGCGCTCGTCATCCTCCTCGGCCTTCTTGCAGAACCGGTAGAACACGCCACGCTCCAATGTGAACCCGTCCTGCGAGGGACGATAGCCCATGATGAAATCCTCGTACGAGTAGCTTTGATGAAACTGGACCATCTCCACCCGAGTGGGATCCTGCTCTCCCAGCAGCGCATAGGCGAGACGCTTCGCCGCGTATGTCTTGCCGACTCCCGGGGCGCCCTGCAGGATCAGGTTCTTCTTGCGCTTCAACAGTGCCGTCACGCGGTCGTAGTCGGATCCCTCCATGTACACGTCGTTCAGGAAATCGTCACGGCCATATGTAGGCCATTGCCTGACAGGCACGTCGTCATCAAAAGATTCGACGTCGAACAGTCTCTCGAGCGTGTCGATGAGCCCGTGTTTGTCGGAGATGTCGGTGAGCGTTTTGTTGTACAGGTCCTTGATGATTTGGGGCGAAGCCAGTTCCACCCAATCCACGGCACGTCCGTTGCAGTAGCCGTCCGGGGCGTCGCGATCGTAATGGTACTCGTCCCGGACGATGCCGCGCCCCAAGATCTGGCCACGGCCCTTGCATGCGAATACCACGTCCCCGGCCTTGATCACATGGCCCATGTCCCAGATGGCCCTACGGGTATGGGTCATATTGTCCCGCCCGTAGATCTTCTTCAGACCGGCATCGATGTCCCGCTTCGTCTCGTATTCGCGGAAGTCGTCACTCACATATCCCAGCCGCATGACGCCGTCCCGGCGGAACCGGTCCCACTTGCTGGCCTGTTCGCCCGGGTGATAGATCCAATACCTCGGCATCAGCTCGTCGGCGTTCTCTATGGGCATGGCATCCTCCTTGACGATAATCAATCGTATAGTATTCGCAACCTCGCCGGATCAAGCCGTTTTGGATCGGGTGGCATGTCTGTCCGCTCAACAGGCGGACAGATGGCGGAGTCTCACCATGCCGAGCGCGATAACCGTGCCATGTTTGATGTCGAGTATTCGTTCCGTGTCGAGCCTGAGGGTGTGATTTGACGAGCGGATGGTCGGGAAACCGGTTTTGAACATGGCTGCGCTTTCTAGCAGATTGAGATGGTTGTTGATGCGTTCGACCAGTGGATTCCAGCCGGTCATCCTGATGACGGTGCCATCAGACAGGTTGCAGGTCCCGGCCTTGAAATTGATTCCAATGACGCCCTGGTGCCCGATGCGGCCAAGGTTGTCCAGCAGTGCCAACAGGTCTTCCACTTGCCAGTCGGCGTCATCGTAGGGATCGTTTGCCGGAACGTAGGAATCGTTCCGCTCGTCGTTCTGTCCGTTGTCCGTAACGCTCACGGCGTCCACCTGTTCATCCCATCCATTGAGGATGAGTGGGAAGATTTCGGCATGCCCGTCGTTCCATTCGACTTCGGTGTTCATGCCAATAATGGCGTCCAAGAAAGATGATATGCGGTCCGCCGCGTGGTGAAAATCATCTCGGGCCATGTTCATCAGGTGGTTCCGGTCGAGCACGAAGCTTGAATTTTCCGCGAGCGTGGTGGTCCAGTCAAGATCGATACACATGACCAGCCTTTCTTTCGAATAGATGATGTTGACTACAATCTACGGTTTCCTGCAAGCATCCGGTATTTATCTACCGGTATTGGCTGCTAGAACATACGGTTCGAAGCATGAGTGGAACCGGAAATTTCGTGCACCTGCACAATCACACGCACTATTCGCTACTGGACGGTGCATCTAGAATCCCTGATCTGGTGAATCGAGTAGCCGAACTTGGTATGTCGGCCGTCGGTATCACCGACCACGGCAACATGCACGGAGCGTACGAATTGTGGCGCACCGCTATAGACCGTGGTATCAAGCCGATTATCGGTATTGAAGCGTACGTGACGCCGGAAACTGCTCGTCAGGACTCTACGCGCATCAACTGGGATACGGCATGGAACCCCAATCTTGACGAGGAGCATCGTCGACGCAACCCGAACGATGTGTCTGGTGGTGGCTGGTATACGCATCTGACCATGTGGGCGGAAACCGATGAAGGACTATCCAATCTCATTAAGGCATCTTCCGTTGCGAATCTCGAAGGGCGAGTGGCGAAATATCCTCGCATGGACAAGGACGTGCTCTCTACCTACTCGAAAGGTGTGATTGCCTCGTCCGGTTGTCCATCGGGTATTGTCCAGACCCGTCTGAGACTCGGTCAGTTCGATGAGGCATTACGTGCGGCAGGTGAGCTGCAGGATATCTTCGGCAAAGACAATTTTTTCATTGAGCTGATGAATCACGGTTTGGAGATTGAAAATCAGGTATCCAATGATTTGCTGACGATTGCGAAGAAACTGAACGCACCGTTGCTGGCCACGAATGATTCGCATTACGTGCATGCCGAAGACGCGGATGCTCAGGATGCGATGCTGTGTATCAATTCGGGTTCGCGCCTGGATGATCCAGGCCGATTTAAATTCGAGGGTACGGGCTATTACATCAAGTCGGCCGATGAAATGCATGAGTTATTCCAAGATTTGCCCGAGGCGTGTGCCAATACATTGGCGATTGCAGAGCGATGCAATGTTATGTTCGACGATAACGAAGACGGTGCATTTATGCCGAAGTTCCCTTGTCCTAAGGGCTGGGATGAAACCGGTTTGTTTTTAAAGAAGGTCGAAGAAGGTCTTGAACAGCGCTATGACGGTAATCCACCGTTGGCGGTGCTGCAACAGGCGGATTACGAGTGTGGCGTGATTTGCCAGATGCAGTTCTGTGGCTATTTCCTCGTGGTGGCAGATTACATCAATTGGGCTAAAACACATGGTGTGATGGTCGGCCCTGGTCGCGGTTCAGCTGCTGGTGCGATGGTGGCGTATGCGATGGGTATCACAGAATTAGATCCGTTACAGCATGGCTTGATTTTCGAACGCTTTCTGAATCCGGAGCGCGTGAGCTTGCCTGATATTGATGTGGATTTCGACCCAGTCGGCCGCGCGAGGGTGCTCGAATACGTGGCTGACAAGTATGGGCATGACAGGGTGGCGCAGTGTGTGATTTACGGCATGATTAAGACGAAGCAGGCTCTGAAGGATTCGGCGCGAATCATGGGCTACGACTTTTCGATAGGCGATACAGCCACAAAGGCGTTGCCTCCGGCTGAAACGGGCGGCAAGGACATCAGTCTACATGACATCTTCAATCCAAAAGCAGAACGGTACGCCGAGGCACGCGAATACCGTGAACTCTATGATTCCAATTCGGATATCAGGCGCATCACTGAAAAAGCTAAGGGCATCGAGGGTCTGATTCGCCAAACTGGCGTGCATGCTTGTGCCACCATCATGGGCAGTGTTCCCATCACCGATGTTTCGCCTTTGCTGGAGCGCAAAGATGGCACTATCACCACCACATTCGAATACCATACGTGCGAAACGTTGGGCTTGGTCAAGATGGATTTTCTTGGTCTGTCCAACCTCACGACCATCCGCGACACGATCCGCAACATCACGGCGAACGGCAAACCGGCCATCGATTACACCAGGATCCCGCTCGACGACAAGGCGACGTACGAGCTGCTGTCTCGCGGCGACACGCTCGGCGTGTTCCAGCTCGATTCCGATGGTATCCGATCCCTGCTCAAAACCATGAGACCCACCTGTTTCAACGATGTCTCTGCGTTGATCGCCCTGTACCGACCCGGTCCGATGGGCATGAAATCGCACATCATGTACGCCAGACGCAAGAACGGTCTGGAGCCCGTCGAGCCTATTCACCCTGAACTGGATGAACCGTTGAGGCAGGTGCTGGGCGAAACTTATGGCCTGATCATCTATCAGGAGCAGGTGCAGTCCGCCGCCCGAATCTTGGCAGGCTATTCGCTGGGCAAGGCGGACGTGCTGCGTCGTGCGATGGGCAAGAAGAAGCCGGAGGTGCTGGCCAAGGAGAAGGTGCCGTTCTTCGCCGGCATGAAGGAGCACAGCTATTCGGAGGAGGCCGCGGAGGCGATCTGGGAGATTCTGGTCCCGTTTTCCGAATATGCGTTCAACAAGGCGCATTCGGCCGCGTATGGGCTGATCTCGTATTGGACCGCGTATCTGAAGACGCATTATCCGGTCGAGTTCATGGCCGCCCTGTTGCAGGGCGCGTCCACGAACAAGGACAAGACCGCGCTGTATCTTGGCGAGGCGCGTCGCATGGGCATCCAGGTGCTTTCCCCGGACGTCAACGAATCGGTGTACGAGTACTCGGCAGTCGGCAACGATATTCGCTTCGGCCTCGGAGCAATCCGAAACGTTGGCGAGAAAGCTGTAGCCGACATCATCGCTGAACGTGAAAGTTTGCGCGGTCCATACAAGAATTTCATGGACTTCATCCGCCGTGTTCCGTTGACTGTACTGAGCCGCCAGCTGGTTGATTCGCTCATCAAGGCTGGTGCGTTTGATTCCACCGATCCTAGCCGTCATGCTTTGAGTGTCGTGTGCGACGCCGCCATTGATGTGATGATTCCAATCAAACGTAAGCAGGAACAAGGCCAGTTTGATTTGTTCTCTGATGATGATATCGACGAATCCATGGGCGATGCCAGCATTACCGTGCCTGATACAGAGGAGTGGGATAAGAGGACCAAACTGAATTTCGAGCGTGAAATGCTCGGCCTGTACGTGTCTGATCATCCACTTTCCGGCATGCAGGCGGTATTGACTGGTTTGCGTGAGATGTCAATCGCGCATCTGATTGATCGGGCCAAGACGATGGCTAATGGTCGGCAGGTCACGCTCGCGGGTTTGATTACTGGTGTAGATCGGCGTGTGTCGAAGAAGGGTAATCCGTGGGCGATTGTAACGATTGAGGATATGGAGAGCAGTATCCAGTGCATGTTCTTCGGCAAGGTGTATGAGGCTGCGACTACTGAGTTGACGTTGGATTCCGTGGTACAGATTCGCGGTCGGGTGGAACTTCGAGATGAGGTCGTATCTCTACGTGCCACAAAACTGCAGATCCCTGACCTAGAAGATAGGAATACTCGCCCACTGACTATCCTTTTGTCGTGGAACGTAGCCAATCGTGCGAACATGAACAGACTCAGACAAGTGCTTCTGAGATACCCCGGTCTCTGCGAGACCAAACTCGCTTTACTGGATGAACATGATAACGCTCAGGTTCTTACGCTCGGTGATCGGTTCCGCATCAAACGAAACGCAGCACTGTTTGCCGAGCTCAAAAGTCTTTTCGGTTCAAGATGCCTTGCCGAATAACTCGTAATTGCTTTGCCGCCGATGGATGTTTCGTCACTCGTATCGATCGAGCAGTATGTGGCCGGCTCTGCGTAGCTCATCGCGGATTGATTGTGGCTCCAGTACCGTGATGCGTACTCCACTGGTGGTGTACTGCAGCGCCCACCATACTACGGCCCAATGGGTTGATGCGACGGTCACCTCGTAGGTATCGTCTCCGACCTGTGTGGCCTTAGCATCGGGAAACCAGTCGAATACCGGCTCGAGTCCACCTTCAACGCGAAGACGTACGGATATCGCTGATCCAGGCGATGGATACGGGCGTTCATCCAAGAATGCCGTCAGATCAATAGGGGAACCGTCTTCATCGGTAAAGCTGTTGAATGCGCGCTCCAGCGTGTGATCGGCGGTATCGACGTGCAAGTCGCGGATGCGTTCGACATGCAGATATGCCAGATTGTCATATGGATGCAAATGACAGACGAGATAGTATTTTTCATTCTTGTATCGCAGATCGTAGGGGTCGGCAACGTATTCTTTTGGACTGCCATCCGTCTTGAGCCGTGGAACGAGTTCGCCGTTGACATCATACGTGCAGTAGCGGAAGCGAATGCTCCGTTCATGCGCGATAGCATCATTTATCTGTTCGATATTGTTAAGGAACTCTCGATTGTAATGCTTAGGCGTTGGCAGTGACCCTCGTATGCCAAGTTGCCTGGAACGGCCGGCGAACGCATAGATTTTGGCGATAAGATCTTGCAGATATTCCCCGTCCGAACGAGACAATGCAGCGCCATCGGCAAGCAGACGCATCTGTGCAGTGTCGAAGACTGGCTCGATATACCAGCCGGGTCGAGGGTCGACGCTGGTTGCGTTCTTGAGGTCTTCTAGTTCTATTCGATCAACCTTGCGTCCGAATGGTTGCATTTCCCGTAGTGCATGGAGATGGCCTCTGACTGTTTTCTCGGTTACTTCAAGTTGTTCGGCTAGCCAGACTGCTGTGACTCCGTGTTCGCGATCTGTGTTTTCGTCAAGTAACTCGAGGATTCCTATGACTATTCCAGATCGAGCATAGGTGTTGCGAGCTGAATCCTGCGCCATAGTTGCATCCTTTCGCCACGTTTGGTCAAATCATGGTCGAATTGCGCCAACCGGTAGAAATCTACTTACTCATTGTAGGTCGGGTGAAACTGATGGAATGATTCTATTGACGATATTCGTGGGGGAGGTTCCATAGCAGATGCCCAATAAATATATTCAATCTTCAGCTAACATAGGCGAAGATGGCAGATACCGATATGAACTTAGCCGTACATGGGATGATGCGCTGCCATCCATCGCATTTATTTTGCTTAACCCCTCGACTGCGGATGCGGATATTGATGATCGTACAGTAGAGCATTGTTGAGACGGATATGCAGATCATAAAAATTGGGGGAGAGAAGAAGAGCAGGCGAAGGCTGCGGGAAAATGAGTCGGCCTGTGGCCGACGCTGTGTTTTCCGCAGCCTTCGCCTGCTCAGAACTACCCCTCAGGCCCGCTTTGCGGGCTAGCTCCCCTGACAAGGGGAGGCAAGGCATGGCGGCATTGTTCGATCAGGCGGCGAAGTAGTCTACGCCGGCTTCGAAGATCGGCTGGTACTTGTCGCCGGGGACGTTCACGTACAGGCCGTTGCCGGAACGCTCGGAGTGGCCCATCTTGCCGAACACGCGGCCGTCCGGGCTGGTGATGCCTTCGATGGCGAGCAGAGAACCGTTCGGATTCACCGAAAGATCCATGCCCGGCACGCCGGCTTCGCTCACGTACTGCGTAGCAATCTGGCCGTTGGCCTTGAGCTGAGCCAGCACATCATCGGAAGCCACGAAACGGCCCTCGCCGTGGGAGATGGCCACAGTGTGCACGTCGCCCACAGCAGTGCGAGCCAGCCACGGGGATAGATTGGAAGCCACGCGAGTGCGCACAAGACGGCTCTGGTGGCGACCGATGGTGTTGAACGTCAGCGTCGGGCATTCGGCGGTCATCGGCACGATATCGCCAAACGGCACCAGACCCAGCTTGATAAGCGCCTGGAAACCATTGCAGATACCGAGCATCAGACCATCGCGGTTCTTCAGCAGGTCGCGCACGGCCTCAGTCACAGCCGGAGCACGGAAGAACGCGGTGATGAACTTGGCGGAACCGTCCGGTTCGTCGCCGCCGGAGAAGCCGCCCGGAATCATCACAATCTGGCTCTTGTTGATTTCCTCCACCAAAGCGGCAGTGGATTCGGCCACAGCGGCCGGAGTCAGATTGTTGATCACCAGGGTATGAGCCTCGGCGCCAGCGCGCTCGAAAGCGGCAGCGGAATCATATTCGCAGTTGTTGCCAGGGAACACCGGAATAATGACGCGCGGCTTAGCCACACCAGTACCCGTGTACACGGTCTTCTTGATGCCAGCGGATTCAGTATGGAAATCAACGGTTTCCACAGTCTGATCCTTCTCAGCACCCTTAGAACGATACGGGAACACGGATTCGATGCCGCTCTCCCAAGCGTTTTGCAGTTCGTTCAGGAAGATGGTCTGGCCAGCTGCGGTGAACGCGTAGGACTCAGTGGTCACACCGATCTCGCCCACTTCAACTAGGTTGGAGACAGCCGGAATCTTCTCGTTATCCTTCAGCTCCACGATGAAGGAACCGTAAGCCGGAGTGAACAGATCATCCAGGCTGATGCCATCGTTCAGCGAGACGCCGATGCCATTGCCCACAGTCATCTTGAACAGAGCCTCAGCCGTGCCACCGTAACCCGGAGTGGAAACAGCCAGAGCAGTGTGGAAGTCGGTGAGCTCCTCAACCAGCGAGAATGCATCGAGCAGCGCATCCTTATCCGGAGTCAGGCCATCGGCCAGGTAACGCGGAGCAATACGCACGATGCGGTGGCCGGCACCCTTGAACTCAGGGGAGGTGGCGCGCTTCATGTTGCCCACGGCCACAGCGAAGGAAATCAGTGTCGGCGGCACATCCAGATTCTCGAAGGAACCGGACATGGAATCCTTACCGCCGATAGCGCCAGCACCGAGATCGACCTGAGCCATCAGAGCGCCAAGCACGGCAGCGGTGGGCTTGCCCCAACGTTCCGGCTCGTCACGCAGCTTCTCGAAGTACTCCTGGAAGCTCAGGTAAGCCTTCTCATGTTCGAAGCCAGCGGCGACCAGCTTGGCCAGTGACTCGACCACAGACAGGTAAGCACCAGTGAACTGGTTCTTCTCCATAATGTACGGGTTGAAGCCCCATGCCATAGCGGAAGCGGTGGTGGTTTCGCCGAACACCGGGAACTTGGCCACCATGGCCTCATTCGGGGTAAGCTGCTTGACGCCGCCGAACGGCATCAGCACAGTGCCGGCGCCGATGGTGGAATCGAAACGCTCGGACAGGCCCTTGTTGGAAGCCACGTTCAAATCGGTGACCAGGGCGTGCATGCGCTCAGACAGGGAACCGGTGGTCCAAGCGGACGGCACAGCGTAAGCCTGCTGGGCTTCCACGTGCACGATCTGATGCTTGGAAGCACCGTTGGAGGCCAGGAATTCGCGGGAAAGGTTGACGATTTCGTCGCCATTCCAGGTCATCACCATGCGAGGATCCTCGGTCACCGTGGCAATCACGGTAGCCTCAAGGTTCTCTTCACGGGCGTAGGAGAGGAACTCGTCCACATCCTCGGCGGCCACGTCCACAGCCATACGCTCCTGAGATTCGGAGATGGCCAATTCGGTGCCGTCCAGGCCCTCGTACTTCTTCGGCACGGTGTTCAAGTCCACGAACAGGCCGTCAGCCAGCTCGCCAACCGCCACAGACACGCCGCCAGCGCCGAAATCGTTGCAGCGCTTGATCAGACGGCATGCGTCGCCGCGGCGGAACAGGCGCTGCAGCTTGCGCTCCACAGGAGCGTTACCCTTCTGCACTTCAGCGCCATCAAGCTCCAGCGACTCCACATTGTGAGCCTTGGAAGCGCCGGTAGCGCCGCCGATGCCATCGCGGCCGGTACGGCCACCCAGCAGGATGATCTTGTCTCCCGGAGCCGGAGTCTCACGGCGCACATGGTCGGCCGGGGTAGCGGCAACCACAGCACCAACTTCCATGCGCTTGGCCACATAGCCCGGGTGATAGATTTCGTCAACCTGACCGGTAGCCAGACCAATCTGGTTGCCATAAGAGCTATAGCCAGCGGCGGCAGTGGTCACCAGCTTGCGCTGCGGCAGCTTGCCTTCCAGAGTCTCGGAAACCGGCACAGTCGGATCTGCAGCACCGGTCACGCGCATAGCCTGGTACACGTAGGAACGGCCGGACAGAGGATCGCGGATGCAGCCGCCGATGCAGGTAGCTGCGCCACCGAACGGTTCAATTTCGGTGGGGTGATTGTGAGTTTCGTTCTTGAACAGGAACAGCCAATCCTCGTCGTGGCCGTTCACATCAACCTTGACCTTAACGGTGCAGGCGTTGATTTCCTCAGACTCATCGAGACCAGTCAGGATGCCGTTCTTCTTCAGCCACTTGGCGCCAATGGTGCCCATATCCATCAGGCACACCGGCTTGGCATCGCGGCCCAGCTCGTGACGCATCTCAAGGTAACGCTCGAAAGCGGCCTTGACTACGGCATCATCGATGTTCACTTCATCCAGCTCAGTGCCGAACGTGGTGTGGCGGCAGTGATCAGACCAATAGGTGTCAATCACCTTGATTTCGGTGATAGTAGGCTCGCGGCCTTCCTCGGAGAAGTACTTCTGGCAGAACTCCAGATCGGCGAGATCCATGGCCAAGCCACGCTCATCGATGAACTTCTGACCAGCTTCAGCATCCATCTCGTTGAAGCCCTTGATGACTTCCACCTTGCCGGGCACCGGCACCTGAGTCTTCAGGGTTTCCTTGGTTTCCAGGCTGGCTTCGCGAGCTTCAACCGGGTTGATGACGTAGTGCTTAATGGTTTCCACGTCTGCATCGGTCAAGTCACCTTCGAGCGCGTACACCTTGGCGGAACGCACGGTCGGGCGCTCACCCTGGGAGATGAGTTGGATGCACTCTGCGGCGGAATCAGCGCGCTGATCGAACTGACCAGGAAGGAATTCGGTGGCGAACACCTTGGCGTTGCCGAAGTCAGGCAAATCGTAGGAGACGTTGTCCACCTGAGGTTCGCTGAACACGGTGGGCACGGTCTGGTTGAACAGGTCTTCGGAAATGCCTTCGGCATCGTAACGGTTCACGATGCGCAAATCTGAGAGCCCGCTTACGCCCAGAATGGTCTTCAGCTCGCCGGCGAGCTGCTGTGCCTCGACATCAAAGCCGGGCTTCTTCTCCACGTATACGCGGAAAACCATGGGAGTCCTTTCTTTTGATTAAAAACAAGTTTGGCTCCCCTCTGGAGGGGGAGCCAGATAATGTGCGAATTACTCAGGCGACTTCGATGCCTTCGGACTTGGCGAGCTCAGCCAAGCGGCCTTCAATCTCTTCGTAAGCCGGGATGATGGAACCCAGACCACGGCGGAACAGGTCCTTGTCAAGGTGCTCAACCTTGTCAGAGTGGTCGCGCTGATCCCACAGGCGGCAGGAATCCGGGGTGATTTCATCGGCCAGCAGCAGGGTGCCATCGGAAGCGCGGCCCATTTCGATCTTGAAGTCCACGAGCTTGACATCAATCTTGGCGAAGATATCAATCAAAGCCTCGTTAATCTTGCGGGCCAGTGGAGCGATCTCGGCGAGATCCTCACGGGTGCACACGCCCAGAGCCACCAGATCATCATCGTTCACGAACGGATCGTGCAGGTCATCGTTCTTCAGGAAATATTCGAGCACTGGCTCCTTGAGCGGCAGGCCTTCCTCAACTCCCAAACGAGAGCAGAAATGGCCGGCGGCAGTGTTACGCAGCACAATTTCCAGCGGGAACATGTCCATCTTGCGCACCAGCTGTGCAGTGTCGTTCACACGCTTGACGAGGTGGCTGTTGATGCCGCGAGCCTTGAGCAGATCGAAAATGATGGTGGTGATGAGATTGTTCAGACGGCCCTTGCCGGTGAAATCTTCTTTTTTCTCACCGTCGCCAGCGGTGGCGGTGTTCTTGTATTCGACCCACAGGATGTCGGGATCGTCGGTTGCGTACAGTTGCTTGGCCTTGCCCTCGTAGAGCTTTTCCAGCTTCTCCATAACTCGCCTTTCAGGAGTGGAATTCTGGGTGAACTAACGGTAAAAGGGTATCAACGATAGCTGACACTCTTGCAGTTACTACCGCACGGTAATGGTCAGTGCGTCGGCCACGTGGGCGGCTTTGGCACGAGCGTCGGCCTCATCATCTCCAATGGCTAGTGCAACCGCCATACGACGATGGCCGTGCACTTCAGGCTTGGCGAAGATACGCAAATCAGTGCCCGGCTCCACCAGAGCGCCAGCCACATTCGTGAATTCGGCCTCGCCGTCGCCCTCCACCACAATCGCATGGCTGGCGGCAACAGCGTCACTCGGAATCGACAATGCCACATGTTCAGCGGTAATCGGCAGGCCCAAAATCGCACGCGCATGCAATGCGAACTCACTCAACCGCTGAGAAGCCATCGTCACCATACCAGTGTCATGCGGTCGGGGAGAAACCTCGTTGAACAGCACCGAGCCATCAGTCAGCACAAACAGCTCCACGCCAAACACACCCCAGCCGGTTTCCCCAGCGGCCTGAGCGCGAGTCACCAAGCCTTCCACCGCGCCGCGCGCAATTAATTGAGCCTGAGCCAGCACCACATCAGCCGCAGTGGCCGGCTGCCAGGATTCACGATAATCACCAGATTCCTGACGCTGACCAATCGGCGCACATGTCACAATGCCAGCCGAAGAACTTACCGTCAGCACAGTTAGCTCATAATCCAGCGGAGCCAACGCCTCAACAATCACGCGAGACACATCGCCTTCATCGGCGGCACGACGGCCTTCCTGAGCCTCAACCCAAGCGGCATCAATCGCATCAGCCGAACGAACCACAGACTGACCATGGCCAGACGAGCTCATCACCGGCTTTACCACACACGGGTAACCCACAGCTTCAGCGCCCTCGCGCAGCTCTTCCACAGAACCAGCGAAACGATACGGTGTAGTCGGCAAACCAAGCTCCTCATGAGCCAGCACGCGCAACCGTTCGCGATCCATGCAAATTGCAGCAATCTCAGCGCTTGGCACTACCTGAGCGCCAGCTGCAGCCGCTCCGGCTAGCACGTCGGTGGCAATAGCCTCCACTTCCGGCACAATAATATCCGGCTTTATCTCATCGAACAGTGCCTGCAATTCATCAGCATTGGCCATATCCAACACGCGATACTCATGCGCCACCTGCTGAGCCGGAGCGCCTGCATAAGAATCAGCAGCGCATACCCAAGCGCCCAGTCGCATCAATTCAATGGTGACTTCCTTACCCAGCTCACCAGAACCCAAAAACAGCACACGAGTTGGATTCTTACCCAGCGGAGTACCCAGCGTGCGTCCAGTAATAGGGGAGAAGGGGGCAGCAATGTTCACAGCAGTCTCAGTCATACCCCACATTCTGCCATGCTGTATGGAAGGTGCCGCTGAAGGAAATTTTGCATGTCTGTAACCCGCCATAAATACTGCATATAGACACGCCGTTGCGTCTGAAACAGGGCTCCCGTACTTTAGATATCACCGGCCGATTTGTTCAGCGCGGTCGGGCCAACGTTTTTGAGGGGAAATCACTTGCGATTCAGGCGGGCGTTAGCAAACGGCAACGCTCGCTGCCTCGCAAATGATAGGAACGAGGGGGATTGGACATGCCAGTGCAGTACCAAGCACTGATTTCCAAACGAGCGGCATCGTTGCCGGGCAATCCCTTTGCTGAAGCGGATGCGCGAGCCGCAGCCGCCATCGCAGCTGGGCATAACATCATCGATTTAAGCAAAGGCAATCCTGATGGCCAGCCGCCAGCATTCGTGCAGGATGCGCTCGCCCAAGCCGCACATGATCCATCCGAATTCCGCTACCCGCCTTTTGATGGATTGCCGCAGTATCTCAACGCAGTCGCCGGATGGTATCAGCGTGAGCATAATGTGACGCTTGATTTCGCCACTCAAGTGCTCGCCACTTCGGGCTCTTCGGTAGGCATTGCCACAGTGATTCAGGCACTGATTGACCCGGGTGACACGGTTGTGGCAGTGGACCCATATTATCCGCAATATGAAGGTTCTACCGCGGTTGCAGGAGGCCGGTTCGAGACTATTCCCGCCTCAGCGGGGCACGGTTTTCTGCCCTGTCTTGACGCGGTGGATCCGGCTGTATGGACGCGCGCCAAACTGCTGATTTTGAATTACCCCAACAATCCGACTGGTGCCGACGCAACCCCTGAACTGTATGCAACTGCTGTGCGGCTGGCTCAGCAGTACGGGTTTATTGTGCTTAATGATTTTGCGTATGCAGGGCTTGAATTTGGCGGTGCGCGCTCGCTGAGTGTGTTGGAAACTCCGGGTGCAATTGATGTGGCGCTGGAGCTTGGCTCGCTATCCAAAATGTATATGGTTGCTGGCTGGCGTGGCGGATTTGTGGCTGGCAATGCTGAGGTGATGGCTGCGGTGAAGGCAGTGCATCGGCAGACTGCTGTGCTGGCATCCAGCGTGATTCAGCAGGCGGGTGCTGTGGCGTTGGACTCTGACCAGTCGACTGTGCGGGAGTTGGCCGCGCAATATCAGCATCGATTTGAAGTCGTGCGGGATGGCTTGCAGGGTAGTGGCTTGGAAGTTGCTGACTCGCATGGTGGTTTGTTTGCATGGGCGCGCGTGCCTGAAACGTTTGCGCAGGTTACTTCATATACTCAAACTACTTCATCTGCGTTTACTGATTGGCTGCTCAATACCGCTGGCGTAGCGCTGATGCCAGGTTCCTGCTTTGGCTCGGTTGGTGAAAACTGGGTGCGTATTAGTCTGCTGAAGCATACTGCGGATCTGTATCAGGCGGTGGCGCGCATTCGTCGGGCGCTGGATACTCTTCGCTGAGTTGTCGCTGAGCATTTTTGGGCGCAGATTATTGTGCATGTTATTGGACATTTTGGGTTATGCCGCACCATTATGGGGCTTTATGACGCTGTGAACGGCATAGTCTGGCGCATTTCGCGCTTGAATGAGGAGTCGGTGACTTAAGATGAAGCAATGCGTGAAAACGGGAGTGAAGAGAGCATTGACCGACCGCTGACTATCGCTTTGGTGGTGGATACGGTAGGAAATCAGGGCAACGGTACATCGAATTCCGCACTGCAGTGGGCCGCTGAACTTGAACGTCAGGGCCATCATGTGCGATTGGTGGGAGTCGGTGCTCCCGAATATCCCGCACGAGTGAACAAAGTGCCGCTAGTGTCTTGGGTGGCTTCCAAGCAGCTGATGCAGTTTGCGCAGCCGAGCGATACCTTGTTCCGTACTGCTTTCCAAGGCGTGGATGTGGTGCACATTTATATGCCGTTCAAATTCGGCAGGCATGCCGCTAAAGTCGCTCGCCAAATGGGTATTCCGGTGACTGCCGGGTTCCATTTGCAGCCTGAAAACGTGTTGTATTCCGCAGGTCCGTTGCGCCATATTCCAGGGGTTTCGAGCTTCTTGTACTGGCTGTTTAAGCATTGGCTGTACAGGCGCATTGACCATATTCATGTGCCTACTGAAATGACCGCCAGCTTGCTGCGTGCGCATGGGTACAAGGCCAAGCTGCATGTGATTTCTAATGGATACTCGCCAGCTTATAAGCCGTTGAAGTCGGTTGATCCTGCAGCTCCTACTCCAGTGCCATTCCGCATTATCGCCTCCGGCCGACTGGCTCGCGAAAAGGATCAGATCACGCTGATTAAGGCGATTTCCATGTCTCGCCATGCTGCAGATATTCAACTGGTGATTGCTGGAACTGGGCCGTTGCGGAGGTACTTGTCGTTCCGTGCAGGGCGGCGTTTGGCACGTAAGGCGGATATCGGCTTCCACAAGCATGCCGAAATGCCAGAATTGCTGCGCTCCGGTGATTTGTTTGTGCATTGCTCCATTGCGGATATCGAATCTGTAAGTGTTATCGAAGCAATGGCCTGCGGCCTTGTACCGGTGATCGCGGCCTCCGAATTGTCTGCCGCAAGCCAGTTTGCATTGCTTGATGAGTCGCTGTTCCCCGTGCGCGATGCAGCCTTGCTGGCCCGCCGCATCGATTGGTGGATTGCACATCAGGCCGAACGCGCCGAGTGGAGCGCCAAATACGCCCAAAACACCAAAGAGCACTATTCCGTGGAAGCCTCCGTCCACAAGTTCGTAGACATGGAGCGCGAAGCAATAGGGGAGTAATTGCTTTCTAATTACTTTCTGTTGTCTGCATGCAGAGGTCTAGAGAACATTGGTATAGTAATTAATGCTTCCCTTCTATTGTTTATGAAAAGCATGTGCGTTGCCCAAAATTTAATAATCGTATTTATAAACTGCATAAAAGGTAAATAAAAAATGGTTTATAAAGATCGAAAAATAATTGACGGGCTGTTTAGGGTCAATATTTTAAATGCCATACTATTGATTATATTTATTTCTGTTTCTGTAGCTCTGTTATATCCATTGCAGAAAGAAATGATTTCTAACGTTACTGTCACTGTGGTCGACGGTAATAATGTTCCGCAGAGTGGCTACTCTGTGGGCTTTACTCCTTTGGAGAATGATCGAACAACTTCGTTGGTTGCTTACTACACAGGTGCAAATGGGCAATACCATGAGAAACTGCGTTACGGGAAATGGAAGCTAGATGTATCGTGTAGCGATTTTTATCGCTCATGCGACGATAATAAAAAAGAAGTAAATATAATTAATATAGAGCAACCTGTTACTGATTTAATTATCAAAGTTGATTCATGAAAACATGACTTTTGGGTGGTGGTATATATTCAGTCTTATACCACCACCCATAATTTGCGCTTAATTACATTTAATTACAGCAACGCGATGAGCTGGTCCACTTCCTCGTCGGTGGTGGACCAGCTGGTGCAGATGCGCATAACGGTATGCGTATCGTCGGCTTTTTCGGTGAATCCAAGCTTGACGTGCTGCGTCAATCGATCGATGGTGAGCTGATCGAGCGTGACGAAAATCTGGTTGGTCGGGGCTTCAAAGGTGAGCTGATAGCCCTTGGATTTGAGCGCTTCACGAATGCGATCTGCAGCAGTATTGGCATTGCGGGCGATGTTCAAGTACAGATTATCGGTGAACAGTGCATCGAATTGTGCGCCCAGCACAAAGCCCTTAGCCAGTAGTGCGCCATGCTGTTTAATTTGCGTAAGGAAATGCTTCGGTGTGTTGTTCTTGGTGAACACCACAGCCTCGCCAAACAATGCGCCGACCTTAGTGCCACCGATATAGAACACGTCGGCGATACGAGCCAGATCAGGCAGCGTCAAATCACTGCCGGTTGCAGTCAAGGCATAGCCGAGACGAGCACCGTCCACAAACAGCGGCATCTCATACTTATGCGCCACATCAGCCAGCGCTTCAAGCTCCGCTTTCGAGTACATCGTGCCGTATTCAGTGCTTTGAGACACATATACGCAGCCGGGGAACACCATGTGCTCGTAATTGCCGTCCGTATAGAACGTTGCACAGAACTCGTCGAGTTCGCGGGCATCCATCTTGCCATTATGGTGGGGGAGCGTCAGCACCTTATGCCCGCTGAATTCGATGGCTCCGGCCTCATGCACATTCGGGTGTCCGGATTCCACGGCTACTACTCCTGCGTAGGCAGGCGTAATCGTGTCGATTACCACTTGATTGGTTTGTGTGCCGCCCACGAGGAACCACACGTCGGCATTCGGGCAGTCGCATGCTTCGCGAATCTTGGTTTTGGCTTGTTCGGTCAATTCATCTGAGCCGTAGCCGGAATAGAGGTGTTCATTGGCGCAGACCACGGCATCAAGCACTGCAGGATGGGCGGCGCGGGAGTAATCATTCTCAAAAGACAGCATAGGAATCCTTTTTTCGTACAGCAGATAGCCCCGAGTCTACAACGCTGCAGTCTTGGCAGAAAACGAAAAACCCCTCCGTTTCCGGAGGGGTACTGGGGTGGCCAACGCGGCTCGAACGCGCGACCTTCTGAACCACAATCAGATGCTCTACCAACTGAGCTATGGCCACCATCGAAGCACAATCTGCACTAGGCTTTTGCGCAACAGATGGATACTATACACGAATATTCGCGACTGCATGCATCGGCGTGTCGCAGTGAGTTTTGCAGATGAAAAGCCTGTCCGCGCAAGTGTGAGCGCGCCCACAATGTGAACACTGTGTTTCGTCTACGTCACGTCTCGCCTAGTTTCGTACCTTGACATTTCCAAACAAGAGAGAAGAAACACTATGGAAAAGGTTAAAGCGTTCGCCGATTGGCTGACCAAGTGGTTTACGGCCATCGTCGTTGTGTGGGCTGTTTTTAACTACTTTGTGCCGCAGGCCAGCCTGTGGGGCAAGGCTTACACCGGTTACATGCTGGGCATCGTGCTCTTCGGCATGGGCCTGACCCTGACTCTGGATGACTTCAAGCGCATCCTCACCCAGCCGCTGATGGTTATCGTCGGCACCGTCGCTCACTTCGTGATCATGCCGCTTATCGCTGTGCTGCTGTGCTGGATCTTCCGCCTCGATGGCGCTCTGGCTGTCGGCGTGATTCTGGTCGGCTGCTGCCCGTCCGGTACCTCCTCCAACGTGATGAGCTACCTGTCTCGCGGTGATGTGGCCCTCGACGTCTCCATTGGCATCCTCTCCACTCTGTGCGCTCCGTTCATGATTCCGCTGCTGATGCAGTGGCTGGCTTCCCAGTACGTCTCCGTGCCGGTTGAGTCCCTGTTCCTCAACGCCGTCAAGGTGGTGCTCTTCCCGATTGCCCTCGGTGTGATCTGCCACATGATCTTCGGCAAGAAGATCGAAAAGATCACTGTGGCCCTGCCGATCGTCTCCCAGGTGGCCATCCTCCTGATCATCGGTGTTGTGGTTGCCGCCAACGGCCCGAAGCTGTTCGTTGCTTCCTCCCTCATGGCAATCCCGGTTGTGATTCTGCACAACCTGTCCGGCTACGCTCTGGGCTTCGGCTTCTCCAAGCTGATGTACAAGATCTACCCGAAGGGCTTCCGTTACGCTCAGCAGAAGGCCATCACCTTCGAGGTCGGTATGCAGGATTCCGCTCTGGGTGCAACCCTGGCTCTGACCTCCTTCGCCGCCAACCCGATTGCTGCTGTGCCGTCCACCTTCTTCTCCGTGTGGCACAACATCTCCGGCTCCATTCTCTCCAGCTGGTGGCGTAACCACGATGACAAGCACGAGATTCACTGGGATTCCGATAACGGTGAGAAGGGCTCCGCTAAGGATGCCGACTCCGTGCATGCCTTCGACGCTGACAAGGCTGCTGCTAAGGCTGAGGCCTGATTTGATTCAGTCTGAAGCACTATATCTGCACGCTTCAGAACTGCTTGATAAGAACCGCTCCTGCTTACTCCCGACTGCTGTATCGGGCGTTTTGCAGGAGCGGTTTTGTTATACTGTGCAGTACGGGAAACAGTTGGTGAAACATCAGCGAGGAAGCTGATTGAAGAGGTTCGTTTCCCAGGCAGTACAAATAAAAACAGGCAACGATTGATTGTTAGTGAATGGTGATTCCCTCCTTGGCGGTGCCCCCGAGTGACACAGACTCCTCGGGGGCACCTGCTGTTTGCGGAGGATTTTGGGGAAGATGTTCATAGCCACGCGGAGGTGGTTGGTTGGGTGTCTGTTGTGAGACTGTAAGCTTGGCCAAACGGCCTTGAGTGTGTCGAACAACAGACATCCAACCAGCCAGCGGTCAATTCTGCATAGTCCCGGCGAGTCGTTGTCCGGCGAAACCGTAATATAGATATTCGTGTGTGCCAGCGGCATGCCTTATGTAACAGGTGTGCGCGTTGGGATATCCTTCGGGCTGATGATCGCTCGCAGTAATGCGTCGGCGGGAGGCAAGAAGGCCATCGGGCCGGTGGACTGGGCTAACTTTTGACGATTCGTCAGGCGTGGATTAAGAACGCGCAGAACGATTCAGTGAAAAGTGTGGGTGCAGTGCGGCGGTCACACGAAAGTAAGAGAAACCACTGAATCGGAGAATTCAAGTTGCCTACTATTGAACAGCTCGTCCGTAAGGGACGTCAGGCAAAGCCGAAGAAGTCCAAGACTTTGGCACTGAAGGGAAGCCCGCTGCGTCGTGGCGTGTGCACCCGTGTCTACACCACCACCCCGAAGAAGCCGAACTCGGCTCTGCGTAAGGTTGCCCGTGTGCGCCTGTCCTCCGGCATCGAAGTCACCGCCTACATTCCGGGCGAAGGCCACAACCTGCAGGAGCACTCCATCGTGCTCGTGCGCGGCGGCCGTGTGAAGGATCTGCCGGGTGTGCGTTACCACATCGTGCGTGGTGCACTCGATACCCAGGGCGTCAAGGACCGTAAGCAGGGTCGTTCCCTGTATGGAGCAAAGAAGGCGAAGTAAGAGATATGTCACGTAAGGGACCTTCCAAGAAGCACGTCGTGCTGCCCGATCCGATCTACGGTTCCACCGTGGTGGCGCAGCTCATCAACAAGATTCTGCTTGACGGCAAGAAGTCGATCGCCGAGGACATCGTGTACTCCGCTCTCGACATGGTCAAGGAGAAGTCCGACCAGGAGCCGGTCGCTGTTCTCAAGCGCGCCCTGGACAACATCCGTCCGTCCCTCGAGGTTCGCTCCCGTCGTGTCGGTGGCGCTACCTACCAGGTGCCGGTCGAGGTCAAGCCGAACCGCGCAAACACCCTGTCCCTGCGCTGGCTGACCGACTTCTCCCGCGCTCGTCGTGAGAAGACCATGGCTGAGCGTCTCGCCAACGAGATTCTGGACGCTTCCAACGGCCTCGGTGCTTCTGTCAAGCGTCGCGAGGATACTCATAAGATGGCAGAGGCCAACAAGGCCTTCGCTCATTACCGCTGGTAATTAATTCCAGGAGAATAAGGAATAACGATGGCTCAAGAGATTTCGGACCTTCACGACGTCCGCAATATCGGCATCATGGCTCACATCGATGCCGGTAAGACCACCACTACCGAGCGAATTCTGTTCTACACCGGTAAGAGCTACAAGATCGGTGAGGTCCACGATGGCGCTGCCACCATGGACTTCATGGCTCAGGAGCAGGAGCGCGGCATCACCATTCAGTCCGCTGCTACCACCTGCTTCTGGAACCGTCAGACTCACGACACCAAGGACAAGTTCCAGATCAACATCATCGATACCCCTGGCCACGTGGACTTCACGGCCGAGGTGGAGCGCTC
Source organism: Bifidobacterium sp. LH_416 (assembly GCF_056357055.1). Taxonomy (NCBI): domain Bacteria; kingdom Bacillati; phylum Actinomycetota; class Actinomycetes; order Bifidobacteriales; family Bifidobacteriaceae; genus Bifidobacterium; species Bifidobacterium sp. LH_416. The sequence continues at coordinate 85,826 of NZ_JBKEVJ010000006.1, forward strand.
CCTGCGTGTGCTCGATGGTGCTGTTGCCGTGTTCGACGGCAAGGAAGGTGTGGAGCCGCAGTCTGAGACCGTGTGGCGTCAGGCCGATAAGTACAGCGTTCCGCGTATCTGCTTCGTCAACAAGATGGATAAGCTGGGCGCTAACTTCTACTACTCCGTCGACACCATCAAGGAGAAGCTGGGTGCAAACCCGATCGTGATGCAGCTGCCGATTGGCGCTGAGAACGACTTCGCCGGCGTTGTCGATCTGGTTGAGATGAAGGCCTACGTCTGGAACGGCACCGAGGGCCTCGGCGCTAAGTACGACACCACTGAGATCCCGGACGATCTCAAGGACAAGGCTGAGGAATACCACGAGAAGCTTGTTGAGGCCGCTGCTGAGGCCAACGACGAGCTGATGGATAAGTTCTTCGAAGAAGGCGACCTGTCCAAGGAAGAGGTTCGCGCTGGTATTCGTCAGCTGACGATTGCCAAGAAGGCCTTCCCGGTCTTCTGCGGTTCCGCCTTCAAGGACAAGGGTGTGCAGCCGATGCTGGACGCCGTTGTCGATTACCTGCCGTCTCCTGAAGACGTGCCGGCTATCAAGGGCTACAAGCCGGGCGATGAGTCCGTCGAGATCGATCGTCACCCGACGAAGACTGATCCGTTCTCCGCTCTGGTCTTCAAGATCTCCACCCACCCGTTCTACGGCAAGCTCGTGTTCGTGCGTGTCTACTCCGGTTCCGTCAAGCCTGGCGACACCGTGCTCGACTCCACTCGCGAGAAGAAGGAACGTATCGGCAAGATCTTCCAGATGCACGCCGATAAGGAAAACCCGATGGATGTGGCCGATGCCGGTAACATCTACACCTTCGTGGGCCTGAAGAACGTCACCACCGGTGACACCCTGTGCGCCATCGACGATCCGATCACCCTCGACTCCATGACCTTCCCGGATCCTGTGATCCAGGTTGCCGTTGAGCCGAAGACCAAGGCTGATCAGGAGAAGATGGGTATCGCTTTGGCCAAGCTGGCTGAAGAGGATCCGACCTTCCAGGTCACCACTGACGAAGAGTCCGGCCAGACCCTGATTGCAGGTATGGGCGAGCTCCAGCTCGACATCATCGTCGACCGTATGCGTCGTGAGTTCAAGGTGGAGTGCAACCAGGGCAAGCCGCAGGTTGCATACCGCGAGACCATCCGCAAGGCCGTCATGGACCAGGGCTACACCCACAAGAAGCAGACTGGTGGTTCCGGCCAGTTCGCAAAGGTCCTGATGAACTTCGAGCCGCTCGACACCACCGAGGGCAAGACCTTCGAGTTCGAGAACGCCGTCACCGGTGGCCACATTTCCCAGGAATTCATCCCGTCCATCGAGGCTGGCGTCAAGGAAGCCATGGAATCCGGTATTCTCGCCGGCTTCCCGGTTGTGGGCGTCAAGGCCACCGTCACCGACGGTCAGATGCACCCGGTCGATTCCTCCGAAATGGCCTTCAAGCTCGCAGGCTCCATGTGCTTCAAGGAAGCCGCTCCGAAGGCTAAGCCGGTCATCCTCGAGCCGATCATGAAGGTCGAGGTTCGTACTCCGGAAGAGTACATGGGTGAAGTTATCGGCGATCTGAACCAGCGTCGTGGCAACATCCAGTCCATGACCGACGCCATTGGCGTTAAGGTCATCGACGCCAAGGTCCCGCTGTCCGAGATGTTCGGCTACATCGGCGATCTGCGCTCCAAGACCCAGGGTCGCGCCATGTTCACCATGGAGATGGACTCCTACGACGAGGTTCCGAAGAGCGTCGCCGAAGAGATCATCAAGGCCCAGCGCGGCGAGTGACACGCGCCACTAACTAAAGGTAGCTAGTGTCTCCAGTCAGCGGTAATATCGTGTACCGCTGACTGGGTTCTGGCTCCTCAAAGTGGCACATAACCCAGAAACCCAGTAGAATAGAGCGAGTGCCTACGCGAAAGGGCGTAGGAAACTCACGAGACGTCCAGGAGGACAAGAGTAATGGCAAAGGAAAAGTACGAGCGTACTAAGCCGCACGTTAACATTGGTACCATCGGCCACGTCGATCACGGTAAGACTACCCTGACTGCCGCCATCTCCAAGGTGCTGCACGAGGAGTTCCCGGATGTCAACCCGGAGTACGACTTCAACCAGATCGATTCCGCTCCGGAAGAGGCCGCCCGCGGTATCACCATCAACATCGCCCACATCGAGTACCAGACCGCTAAGCGTCACTACGCTCACGTCGACTGCCCGGGCCACGCCGACTTCGTGAAGAACATGATCACCGGTGCTGCCCAGATGGATGGCGCTATCCTCGTTGTGGCCGCCACCGACGGCCCGATGGCTCAGACTCGCGAGCACGTGCTGCTCGCTCGTCAGGTGGGCGTCCCGAAGATCCTCGTCGCTCTGAACAAGTGCGATATGGTCGAGGACGAGGAGCTCATCGAGCTCGTTGAGGAAGAGGTCCGTGACCTCCTCGACGAGAACGGCTTCGATCGTGACTGCCCGATCATCCGCGTCTCCGCTTACGGCGCTCTGCACGATGACGCTCCGGACCACGAGAAGTGGGTTGAGCAGATCAAGAAGCTCATGGACGCTGTCGACGAGTACATCCCGACCCCGGTTCACGACCTGGACAAGCCGTTCCTGATGCCTATCGAGGACGTCTTCACCATCTCCGGCCGTGGTACCGTTGTCACCGGTCGTGTCGAGCGTGGCCAGCTGGCCGTCAACACCCCGGTCGAGATCGTTGGTATCCGTCCGACCCAGCAGACCACCGTCACCTCCATCGAGACCTTCCACAAGACCATGGACGCCTGCGAGGCTGGCGACAACACCGGTCTGCTGCTGCGTGGTCTCGGCCGTGACGATGTCGAGCGTGGCCAGGTTGTGGCCAAGCCGGGCTCCGTTACCCCGCACACCAAGTTCGAGGGCGAAGTCTACGTGCTGACCAAGGACGAAGGCGGCCGTCACTCGCCGTTCTTCTCCAACTACCGTCCGCAGTTCTACTTCCGCACCACCGACGTCACCGGCGTCATCGAGCTGCCGGAAGGCGTCGAGATGGTTCAGCCGGGCGACCACGCTACCTTCACCGTTGAGCTGATTCAGCCCATCGCAATGGAGGAAGGCCTGACCTTCGCAGTGCGCGAAGGCGGCCACACCGTTGGCTCCGGTCGTGTGACCAAGATCCTCGCCTGATTTCTTTGAAATCACCAGAAGATCTTCGCTTGAACTAGCGTAAAGAAATCCCCTTCGGGTTCGCCCGGAGGGGATTTCTTGTATGTGGCGCAATTCAAGAGGAAAACAAAAAGCCATAAGCGTAAGGCATGGCTGAGTATGGCTGAATGCTATTGGATTATGCTGTCGAATGGTTATTCAATAGGAGTCAATGTTCAAACCGATGTCTTGTACAGCAAGGAGTAAACATGACTGACACCATGAAAGCAGCAATTTTCGTGGAACCCGGCAAGATGGCTGTGGAAGAAGTGCCGAAGGCGCACCTTGAACACGATGATGATGCCATAGTGCGCGTGGTGCGCGCTTGCGTATGTGGATCTGATCTGTGGTACTTCCGTGGCCTGAGCCCGCATCCGTATCATGCACAGATTGGCCATGAGTCCATTGGTGTTGTTGAAGAAGTCGGCTCTGCGGTTACTTCCGTCAAGCCGGGCGATTTCGTTGTGCTGCCATTCCCGTACAGTTGCGGCAAGTGCCCGGTTTGCAAGGCTGGTTTTGAATCGGTATGCCCACACGGTGGCTACTTTGGCGCCAGCCAGGCTGAGTATGTGCGCGTACCTGAAGCCGATGGCACTGTGGTCAAGGTGCCTGGTTCCCCTGAGGATTACGATGACGCCACGCTTGCATCCCTGCTGACTATCGCTGATGTGATGTCTACCGGTTATCACGCCGCTGTGTCCGCTGAAGTCAAGCCTGGCGACACTGCTGTGGTGATGGGCGATGGTGCCGTGGGCCTGTGCGGCGTACTGTCCGCTCACATGCTTGGCGCAAAGCGCATTATTGCCATGAGCCGTCACGAGGATCGCGCGGCAGTGGCCCGCGAGTTCGGCGCTACGGATATTGTGGCCGAGCGCGATCAGGCTGCCATTGATAAGGTTCTGGAAATGACCGGCGGCTACGGTGCCGACGCTGTGCTGGAATGCGTGGGCTCCAAGCAGTCGTTTGATACTGCTATTGGTCTTATTCGCCGTGGCGGCGTGATTGGTCGTGTGGGTCTACCGCATGATGTGGAAATCAGTGCCGAAGGTACGTTCTACGGCAACATCGGTATCAAGGGCGGTCCGGCTCCGGTTCGTCACTATGACATTGACTCCGGTTTACTGGACGCTGTGATTAAGGGCGAGATCAACCCCGGCCGTGTATTCACCGCCGAGTTCGATCTCGACCACATCCAGGAGGCTTACGAGGCCATGGATCAGCGCAAGGTCATCAAGTCTCTGATTCGCTTCTGATCACCTTCTGAAGAGCTGAAACAAATGCATGCATAAAGGTGGGTTCCTGCAGCGTATTGCTACAGGAACCCACCTTTATATGTGTTGCGGTCTCGCCCGCGCGAGGCGACTACTGAATAGTGCCGAGCTTCTCGTTGACTCGAGTCTGTACTTCGATGTAATACTGCAGTTCCTCGTCAGTCAAGGAACCATCATTGAGCGCATCGAACTTCCGCATGGTGTCGTTGTACTGCTTCATCCACTTGGCGTAATCGGCAAGCATGGACACGGGGTGACCTTCGGAGTTGTACTTGTTCATGAAGTCAACGTAGTCATTCATCGTCTTCTCGTAGCTGTCCATGGCAGCCTTGAAATCACTGTCCGAGGTACCGGAAGAAGCATTGGAATCGGTGCTTGTAGAGGAATCATTTGAGGAATCACTCGACGAATCACTAGATGAGTTCGAATCCGCATTACTGGAATCGTCAGAGGAATCGGAATCCGCAGAATCATCCGGCGGATAGATGGAAATATCCATCACATTCTTGTTGTATTCGTTCACTGATGCATGCACACTATAGCCTGCCTCATTCTTGGCCATGAATGCATCCTCGCTCTTGGAATAGTCCACAGTGAAGCCTTTGTCTTGTAGCGACTGCACGTAAGCCTCATATTGCGTAGCATCCGTATCACACACGGAAATGGCGAACAAGCTGGAGCTTTCGCTTTCAATCTGGCCGGTGGTGGACTGCGGCTGCGGCAATTGCGCCACCAGGTCGGAAGACGGCCAGCTGTATGCCTTGCATGTCACTTTCATGGATTCCTTGAACGCGGCATCATCGGCCTTGCTCTGAGCGCCAGCTCGCATAACGCTCACGCCGCCGATGATGAGCGCCACCACGGTGATACCCACCGCAACCCAAGCCAAAACACGGCCCTGCACTTTGCCGTCCTTACGAATGGTGTAGAGGGAGAAGCCAGAGAGCAGCACCGGCAGTACAGCGAAGAATGCCAGCTGGCCCCAGGAATTCATGCTGATGAAGGTGCACAGCAGGAACACGGCGCTTACGATAATGGCGAACACCGCCAGTTTCGAGGTTTTCTTATGCGGTTTCGGCTGTCCTGGCTGACTGGGCTGCGGCTGGCCAGGCTGACCCGGCTGTGTTGGACCTGCCGCGCCGGGCATGTTCGGAGCTAAATAGGTTACCCCACCCGTCTGCTGAACTGGTTGGACCGGCTGATTGAAATCGTTCTGTGGAGTCACTGGAGCAGGCCCCATGGGAGTGGTCGGCTGATCGGACTGATTGGTCATGGTATCTTCTCTCCTTTTCGTCAAAAGTCACTTAGCGCAGAGACGATTATCGGGTGGAATCAATCGCAGTTCCTCAGTTGATAACTGAAAAAATCAGTTGCCAACTGAATCACAGAGGAATATGTACGGTGTCTAATGCCGCGCGCAGGCGATACGACGGTATAAAGGACATATGGCAAAGAACGGCACTTCGAGCTCGGGCGAGAAAATACTGACTGAGGAATTGTTGGATCGTCTGCTCGCCAGCGACAGCATCGAGACATATTTGGATGAAGAAAAGGTCAAAGACCGTGAGCTGGTGGATTATCTGCAGTTTTTACTTCACCGCCATGGTCTCAAACGTGCTGATGTGGCTCGTTCGTCTGGATTGAATGCCACGGTTGTGTATGACATTTTTGCCGGTAAAAGCCGGCCAGGCCGTGATCATGCCATCATGTTGGCGTTCGGTCTTGGCTGTGATGTGCGGGAAACCCAGCGCGTGCTGCGATTTGCTGGCGTATCGGAATTGTGGTGCAGGCAGCGGCGCGATGCGATTATTTTATGGTGTGTGAAGCAGGGGCTAAGCCGGGCGGCCACGGATGATGAGCTGCATCGCTTTGGTGAACCGACATTGCTTAGCGTGGATTAGTGCTGACATAGTACGGGCACTCGGGTAGATGGCTGAAATAATAGGAATACTGCGGAATACAACAGCGATGATAGGGAAGGTTATGCATCATGGATGATATGCAGACGATGCATGCCATGATGCTTGACGATGCCTACCATGTTGAACGTGTTCTGGCTCACGGCCCATATGGCGTAACCGAATTAGTCACGATAGATGGCGCCGGACCGTTCGTGCGCAAAAAGATCCCTCTGCAATACGCGCGCAGGCGCTTATGGTCCACCATCGCCGAATGCCATTCGCCTCGATTGCCACATATCGAAGCCACCTATGAACTGCCCGACTGGTTCGTTGTTGTCTATGATTACGTGGACGGCATCACGTTAGAACAGTACATTGCCGAATGTGGGCGATTATCTGCGAGTGAAGCTGCTCATGATATTGCTCAACTGTGCGAAGCCGTGGGGGAGCTTCATCAGCATGGTGTGATTCACCGGGATATCACGCCGGCAAACATCATCATGGCTTCTGATGGCTTGCATCTTATTGACTTCGGTATCGCGCGCGAACGAATTGGCGGTGCGGAACGAACGCATGACACTACAACATTGGGAACGTGGGGATATGCGGCACCGGAACAGTATGGTTTTGCCGCCACTGATGCACGCAGCGATGTGTACGCGATCGGCGCGGTTTTGGGCTTTATGCTCACCGGCATACAGCCGTCTGACAAGGTGCAGTATGAGCGATTGCTGACCGATGATAATGTGGTCGATTCGCGTATGCGTGCCATCGTGGAACGCGCGTGTGCATTCGAGCCAAGCGCGCGGCCTGCGAATGCTGGCGCATTGCAGTCGCTGATAAATCATACAGATGCGAACAACAGCAGTACTGTGGCTTCTTTCCGCAGTGATATGTCTGCCGGCTCTTCTACTGGACTGAATGAGCACACTGAGCACAATGTGCATACTGGCAGCAATACCAAGCGAATGCATAAGCAGTTGATGATTTGGATTGCGGCAGCATTGATTGTGGTGCTGGCAGTAGTTGGCGGTATCGCTGGATATGCATTCATGCACAAAGCGTCGAATGATAATTCTTTAGCCGGCAAAAGCGGAACATCATCTATTGATAGGACTGATTCGGGTGCGGGCGGTTCGTCAGACGGCAATAGCGGTAGTAATAGCGAAACGATTGCGGACAATCCGCTTGAATTGGTTGAATCCGGATGGTCCGCTGAATCTGGATATGTGGAGTATGCGCTCGCTTTGCATAACACTGATGAGACGCATGCCGTGCAATTTCCTCAGGTGACCATCACCGGCAAGGATTCGGATGGTTCGGTGATGTTCTCCGATACACAGGTGTTTGCGATTGTCTATGCCGGTGAAACGGCCTATTTTGCTGGTCAAGTTGGTGATGGGGACAAGCCGGCGAGTGTGGAATTTAGCGCTGAGATGCCATCGTCGGATGATCTGCTGGATACTGATGGCGCTGAAACGTTTTCCGTTCGTGATGTCAAGGAACGTAAGGTTGATTTGGGTGGAGTGACCTTCAGTGGTGAAGTGGTGACCGACCGTGATGACGATAACGGCAAAGGTGTGTATACGGATGACGTTCAGGTGACGCTGGTGCTGCGCGATGCAAAGGGGCGAATCGTGTTTGGACGCAACACTAGTGTGGCCAAGCCGGCGCAAGGCAAAGCGAAGGCGTTCTCCATCGAGACCTACGGTTTGCCGGACTATACGTCGTATGAACTGTATGCGCACGTGTATTAGGTGATGTGGAATCCTCGCGTATTTCCTAGCGCACATAATATGCTGCGCTGCTGTTTTGATGTATCGTTACAGCATATGTGTCTGCATAGCGTAGGGGAGGGCATATGGCATTTGTGACGATTCGCGACATCGCCCAAGAGGCCGGTGTCTCCGTAACGGCTGTTTCGCAGATTTTGCATAACAAGGGGCGCTTCTCCGAGCAAACTCGAGAATTGGTGCGTAAAACTGCTGATCGATTGGGCTATGTGCCCGACCAGCGTGCGCGTGCGATGCGTTCGGCTGCTACGCAAACCGTGGGTTTGCTGGTGCCTGACCTGCGCAACCCGTATTTCGCTGACATGGTCTCCTCTATGGAAGAGGAGCTGTATCGCCGTGGCATCACGACGTTGATTGGTTCGTATGGCGAACGTGTAGACAGACAGGATGCGTTCTTGCATAGCCTGCTTGGCCAGCGCATTGATGGCGCCATCGTGGTGCCGCAGGGAGGGCTTTCCAAAGGTTTGCGTCTGCTGATTGAGCGCAAACTTCCGTTGGTGTTCGTTGATCGCCGCGTACCTGGAGCGGATACTGTACCATTCGTGGTTTCCGATCCTCAGCCTGGTTTGGAAGAAGCGTTGGGTCGTTTGGCTGAACTCGGTCATCGGACGATTGGTTTTGTGGCGCATTCCGCATTGGGGTCGTTCAGTGTGAATGAGCGAGCGAAGGCGTTCTCTGCTGCTGTTCGCTCGTGTGTTCCTGGCGGAACCGGGGTAGTGGTTGATTGTGATTCCACTGTGGAATCGCGAACCTCTGCATTGGATCGCTTGGTAAGTGCGGGAGTCACGGCCATTATCTGTGCGTATTCTCCAGACGCCATTATGATGCTGGGGCTTCTGCAGGAACGTGGAATGACAATAGGAGACACGATGTCGGTGGCATCGTTCGATGATATTGCGGCATTTCGGCTAATGATTCCGCAGGTGTCGGTGATTTCGCAGCAGGCCGATGAAATGGGGCGTATTGGTGTTGCGATGTTGCTGGACCGTATTGCTTCAGGGACTGAAGCTGCTGCGAGTACGCAGTATGTGCCTACAGTGCTGAAAATTCGTGATTCTCTGGGTGCTGCGTCTGCGACACGCTGAACAATGCGTGTCTGATTGACAAGTTTGCTTTAACGTTTTATCTTTAGTGTTATCAGATGATAAAACGTTAAAGCAAAGCTTTCGGGCTGGACCACAACGCCCATCATCAGCGGTCATGGAAGACCGTGCATAACGCCATCAAAGAAGAAAGGCAAACCCCCATGAAGAAGCTCATCCTTGATCTTGACACCGGTGTGGATGACGCCCTCGCCATCTCTTACGCACTCGGCAGCCCGGAAGTCGAATTGATCGGCATCACCGGCACCTACGGCAACGTGTTGCTTGAGCAGGGCGTGCGCAACTCCTTGGCCATCACGGACTTGCTCGGCCACCCTGAGGTCAAGGTGTACAAGGGTCTGCCGCATTCCAGCACCACCGATTCCTTCGAAGTGTTGGAGATTTCCGCCTTCATTCACGGCAAGAACGGTATCGGCGAGGTTGAGATTCCTGATTCTTCTCGTGAGCCGGAAACTGAATCCGCAGTTGATTTCATCATCGACGCGGTGAAGACCTACGGCAAGGATCTGATCTATGTGCCGACCGGCCCGATGACCAACATCGCTGCAGCACTGAATAAGGCACCTGAAATCAAGGATGAGATTGGCAACATTGTGCTCATGGGCGGCGCGCTCACCGTTCCGGGCAATTGCAATGCTTGCATGGAAGCCAATATCTCCCAGGATCCAGAAGCGGCAAACGAGCTCTTCCACTCCGGTGCTCCCGTGACCATGGTTGGTCTTGACGTCACCCTGCGCACACTGCTTACCTATAAGGAAACCCAGGTTTGGCGTGACCTCGGCACCGAGGCCGGCAACTTCCTCGCTGACATGACCGATTTCTACATCAAGGCGTATGAGACCACGTCCCCGCATTTGGGTGGTTGCGGTCTGCACGACCCGCTCGCCGTGGCCGTGGCCGTGGACCCGAGCTTGGTCACTCTGCTGCCGCTCAACATGAAGGTCGATTTGGAAGGCCCGACCCGCGGCCGCACCATCGGCGACGAAACTCGTCTGAGCGAACCGGCCGACACCACCAAGGCCGCCGTTCAGGTTGATGTGCCTCGCTTCCTGAACGAATTCATGACCCGCATCACCAACCTCGCCAAGTAATCACTCGAAGCTGTATCTGAAGTCAACATCATCGCGATGAACTACCCCTCAGTCAACCTGCGGTTGACAGCTCCCCTGACAAGGGGAGCCGAGAGGGGTGTCGCACCAACCTTGCCTGAACACATTTTTTAAGGACTTTATTATGTCGAATGCTCAAACTGCTACTCGTACGGCAGCCGATCCGTGGGCGGATCCGGAAACCAGCAGCAATATGGCCGTCAAGGCACTGATCCCGCTGCTTATCACCTTCATCCTGGGCACCCTGTGCCTGCAAGGCTTCAACCTGGTGTTCACCCAGGTGGGCGCTGATGTCGGCGCTCCCGCACAAGCCTCCCTCATCACCGCTATCCCGGGCATCGTGCTCGGCATCGTCTGCTTCATCTACGGCTCTCTCGGCGACTTCGTCTCCCTGAAGAAGCTCGTAGTAGTAGGCCTTATCACTCTGTTCATCGGCTCGATCTTCGGCTTCGTGGCAAACTTCTTCTTCGCTGCGAACCTGTGGACCGTCATCATCGCTCGCGTCTTGCAAACCGCAGGCGAGCAGGTGGCCGGATCCGCATTCCTGGTGGTGGCAAGCAAGTACCTGAAGCCATCGCTCAAGGTCATCTTCTTCGGTCTGTTCACTGCCGGTTACCAGCTGTCCGCATCCATCGGCGTATTCGCAGCCGGCATCCTGAGCTCCATCGCATGGCAGTACCTATTCCTCATCCCATCCATCACCATCGTCTTCCTGCCGCTGCTGCTCAAGAACCTGCCGGATAAGCAGGGCAACGGCGAGAAGGTCGACTGGCTCGGATTCACCATCTTCGGCGTGGCCACCGCCTTCCTCACCCTGTTCTTCTCCTACATGGCATGGTGGATGCTGATCGTCGCCATCGCACTGTTCGTGATCTTCGGCGTGTACATCACCAAGGCAGCCAAGCCGTTCGTTACCCCGGCCTTCTTCAAGAACACTCGTTGGCTGTGCGCCATCAGCCTGATTCTCGTGTTCTACTTCACCAACTACTTCATCTCCCCGATGTTCAACGCCATCGGCACCAACATCTACGGCATGACCACCACTCAGGTTTCCCTGCACATCGTGTTCGCCTTCCTGGTGGCTGCGGCCTTCGGCATCTGCTCGGGCGGTATCGTGGGCAAGATCGGCATCCAGCGCGCACTGCCCATCGCCGGCACACTGATGGCTTTGGGCTTCATCACCTCCGGCCTTGCCGTCAACTCCGGCTTCGTAGTGCTCACCCTGTGCGCCTGCCTGTTCTACGCCGGTTGCGGCCTCATGTACTCGCCGGTGGTCACCACCGTGCTCGGCACTCTGTCTGCTGACGAATCCGGTCGAGGCGTTGGCATGAACGATTTGGCCATGAATGTCAGCCCCTCCATCGGTATCGCCCTGTTCAGCAGCCTTATGGGCTCTCAGGCCTTCTCCGGCTTCAGCGTCATCGGCGCTCAGGGTGCCGCTGCCAGCTACTCGAACATCCTGATTCTCGCTGGCTGCGCTCCGCTGCTTGGTCTGATTGTCTTCTTCGCCTTCCGCAAGAAGATCTACACCGAGAAGTAATCCAATACTTCCGATTCCATCGAATCGGATGGCCGTAATACTGCGGTCGAACAAGTAGCCATACCAAGGCCGTTGGGCCGGTCTTACGCCCGGTTCAACGGCCATTTCCATGCAAGTTCCTTCTACTGTTCCGTGTCCACCCGCTTCCAAAGAAAAGGCAACCATCATGTCCGATTCTGTTTCCTCTGCTTCCCGCTCTACTGCCAACTCCACCGGCGATGCGCTTGCTCTGCTTGACCGTATCCATGGCTCGGTCAGCGTAATCGGCTCGATGAACGCCGACTACACTGTTGCCGCACAGCGCCTTCCCGGCCCAGGCGAAACCGTGGCGGGTGGACCGCTGCAGATTCTGCCCGGTGGCAAGTCCGGCAACCAGGCCGCTGCTGCAGCGCGCATCGGAGCCAACGTGCGCATGTTCGGTGCAGTCGGATCCGACTCCAATGCAGATTTTCTGCTTGGGGCTCTTGGCGATGCTGGCGTCAACACCACGCACGTGCGCCGCGTGCTCGGGCCAAGCGGTACCACCGTCATTATGGTTGATGCGAACGGTGAGAACGCCATCGTCTACTCGGCCGGCTCGAACGCGCAAGTCACGGTGGACTATGTCCAGGACTGCCGTGACGCGCTTACCAGCTCATCCGTGCTTGGCTTGTGTTTGGAAAGCCCGATTGAAACCGTTACTGCAGCTGCTCGCATGTGCCATGAGGCTGGCGTAAAAGTACTGCTCAATAACTCGCCGTTCACGCCATCCCTGCCTGCCGAACTCATCGAAGCCGCCGATATCCTGCTGGTCAATGAGCATGAAATGGCGCAATTGCTGGGCATTGGTGAGCCGGAAGACGATGATTGGTCGACGTTTGATTGGGAAGCTGCTCGCCAGCGTATGCGTGAATATGGCTTTGAACAGGCCATCGTCACCTTGGGCGGTGACGGCTCGATGGTGCTGGATTCCTCCAATGAACGCGAGCCGATTACGCGCATCATGCCGGTTCGCGTAGACGCCGTGGATACCACTGGCTGTGGCGATTCGTTCATGGGCACGGTGCTCGCCGGACTCGCTTCCGGTTTCGAACTGCGCGAAGCCGCCAGCCTGGCATCATATGTTTCCGCCTATGCCGCCACCGGCTATGGTGCACAAGCGTCATACGGTACTGCGGTGCAAATCAGGGAGCGCTTCGCCGGTACCGCAGCGAACTGAGTCTTACATAATCCGTGCGAGGATTATGCACAGAAGCGAACATTCACACATTGCCATAATCGTTGGTATTGCGGCAATGATGTGGTTACGATGTTCGTTTGATAGTGCGTAATCCTCGCATGTTTGGTATTTGGGAACCATTCGCTGCGGGGATGTGGAGGGACCATATGCCAAATGCCATCACCATACGCGGCGCTCGCGTGCATAATCTCAAAAATATCGACGTCGATGTGCCATTAGGCGAGCTCGTTGGTGTGGCAGGCGTCTCCGGTTCCGGTAAAAGCTCTTTGGCATTGGGCGTATTGTATGCGGAAGGTTCTCGCCGGTATCTGGAGGCACTCTCCACATATACTCGCCGGCGATTAACACAAGCCAGTCGCGCGCAAGTCGACGAAGTGCTGCATGTGCCGGCAGCGCTCGCGCTCCATCAGCGCCCGGCAGTCCCCGGCATCAGGTCCACGTTCGGTACGATGACCGAACTGCTCAATAGTCTGCGACTTCTCTTCTCCCGCTGTGCGAATCACGTATGCCCCTATTGCGGCGCACGGCAGCAGCCTACAATGAACGTGGCAGCAGAACTGCCGACAATTTGTGCGCAATGCGGTAAAGAATTTCAAGCTTCCGGCGCTGAATCATTGGCATTCAATTCGGGTGGCGCATGCCCAACCTGTTCAGGTACCGGCATTGTGCGCGAGGTGAATCGTGCGGCATTGGTGCCGGATGAATCAAAAAGTATTGATGATGGTGCAGTACTGCCATGGGGCTCGCTGATGTGGGACCTGATGAAGCAGGTATGCGGTGCGATGGGCGTGCGCACTAATGTGCCATTTCGTGAGTTGACACCTGAAGAACGGGATATCGTGTTCAACGGCCCGGCAGTGAAAAAGCATATTCTGTACCGGCCGAAGAAAGGCGACGATTTCGCCGAACTGGACTTCACCTATTACAACGCCGTCTACACGGTGGAAAATGCGCTCGCCAAAGCCAAGGATGAACAGGGCTTGAAGCGTGTGGCTCGATTCCTGCAGGAAAAGCCATGCCCCGATTGTTCTGGCACGCGGCTCAGTGCTGCCGCTCGCGCTCCTGAAATTCGTGGAATCAATCTTGCTCAAGCCACTGCGATGACATTGGATGATGCCGTTGCATGGGTGAGGGGAGTGCCAGAATCATTACCCGCTGAAATGCAGTCGATGGCCACGAATATCTGCGAATCATTCCTGGACGTGGCACGCAGACTGCTGGAACTCGGGCTCGGCTATCTTGCATTGGATCGAGCCGGATCCACATTGTCCACTGGCGAACGTCAACGCGTGCAATTGGCTCGTGCGGTGCGCAATCGAACCACAGGCGTGCTGTATGTGCTCGACGAGCCATCCATTGGCTTGCATCCCTCGAATGTGGACGGTCTGCTCGGCGTGATGCACGATCTGGTGGCGGACGGCAATTCCGTAGTCGTGGTCGATCATGACGTGCGCGTACTGAAGGCTGCAAATCATCTTATTGAAATGGGCCCAGTGGCTGGCGCTGACGGCGGCCGTGTGATTGCGCAAGGCACGGTGAAGGAAGTAGCCGACAATCCGAAGAGCCGTATCGCTCCATTCCTGGCTGAGGATGGGCAGCAGCGTATGCGGGCGCACATCGAAACCGAATCGAACATTGATTCAGGCATGTTCGCACTTGGACGCATTCATATGGAAACCGGCCCATTGCATACGGTCAAGCCATTGACCGTTGATATTCCACGCGGTCGACTGGTGGCCGTCACCGGCGTCTCCGGTTCCGGCAAAACCACGATGGTATTGGAAACTCTGATTCCTGCATTGAAGGCTGCGGCTGCTGGCGAACCATTGCCGGCTCATGTGCGCGCATTGCAAGCGGACGGCATCAATCGCGCGAATCTGATTGATGCCACACCCATCGGTGCCAATGTGCGCTCCACAGTCGCCACGTATGCCGGCATCCATGATGAACTGCGCCGAGCTTTCGCGCGATGTGAGGAAGCCAAAGCAGCCGGCTACAAAGCAGGCGATTTTTCATACAACACCGGCCGACTACGTTGCCCCACCTGCGATGGTACTGGGTCAATTTCACTGGATGTGCAGTTCCTGCCTGACGTGACGATTGCTTGCCCGGACTGCCATGGTTCCAGATATGCCGAGCAAGCCAATCAGATTCATCGACCGGTGAAGCAGCCGAAAACAACAGTCAAAGCCAAGAGCAAAGCCGAGTCAGAAGCACATCCGACGATGCTTACGTTGCCGCAGTTCATGGCCATGAGCGTGGACGAGACCCTCGCAGTAACCGGCGATATGAAGAAAGTGCATGCAAAACTCACCACATTGCATGATCTGGGACTCGGCTACCTGACGCTAGGCGAACCAACTCCGGCACTTTCCGGCGGCGAAGCGCAGCGTTTGAAACTCGCCAGCGAGATGGGGAGGGCTCAATCGGATGCAGTATTTGTGTTCGATGAGCCGACCATCGGCTTGCACCCGTTGGACGTACAAGTGCTGCTTGGCGTTTTCGACAGACTTGTGGCAAGCGGAGCGACGGTTGTTGTTATCGAGCATGATTTGGACGTTATCGCCAATGCCGACTGGGTTATCGACTTAGGTCCAGGCGGCGGTGAAGCTGGCGGGCGTATTGTTGCCGCAGGAACGCCGGAACAGATTGCCGCCAACCCTGCGAGTATCACCGGCCGCTATCTCCATATTCGTGAGTGAACCCCATGTTTCGCCACTGGCCTCATTCGTAATGTGACTACCTCTCAGTCTCGCTTCGCGAGCCAGCTCCCCTGACAAGGGGAGCCAAGAAAGGAAGGACCAGCGGCAAACTGAGTTTGGGCGCGGTGGGGGAGTAGGATATCCGGCGTGAATCAGGTTCTTGGCATCAAACGCGCGAGTGCGGACGCAAAATACCGGCAAATGACCGAGCAGCCGGTCCGTCCGCTGATCTTACGACTGTGTTTGCCTGCGGTGATCTCCAATCTGGTAACCACCGCTTACAATCTGACCGATACCTTCTTCATCGGGCAGCTCGGCACTGCACAATCGGGTGCCATCGGCATCGCCTTTTCCATTATGACGATTCTGCAGGCGCTGGGATTCTTCTTCGGTAACGGCGCAGGCAATTCCATGAGCCGTGAACTCGGCAAACGCAATAATGAGCGTGCGTCACGACTACTGGCGCTTGGATTTGCGGGAGCAGTACTTTCCGGCTTACTGGTTACGATTATCTGCTTAAGTACGCTGCGCTCGCTGGTCGTAGCGCTCGGTTCTACGGCGACGATTGCCCCATACGCTGTGCAATATCTGACGCCTATTCTGCTGGCCGCGCCATGCGTCTGCGGCTCGTTCGCATTGAATGGACTGCTACGTTATCAAGGGCAGTCCGCATTCGGCATGATCGGCTTGGTTTCAGGTGCTTTGCTGAACTTCCTGTTGGCACCATTGTTCATTTTTGTCATGCATTTGGGTATTTTTGGCGCGGGTCTCGCTACGGGCATCTGCCAAACCGTCAGCTTCATCATTCTGACTGTTATGAGTGCTCGATTCGGCGTATTGAAGCTGTCCTTGCGCAACTGCAGGCCGGACGCATTGCTACTGCGTGAAATCGTGGGCGGCGGTCTGCCCTCGTTGATTCGCCAAAGTGCAGGCTCGATTGCCACCACATGCGTGAACATCGCCGCCAACCCATTCGGCGATGCGGCAATCGCTGGTATGGCCATCGTGATGCGCATTATGCTTGGCGTCAATTCCGTGATCATCGGACTTGGCCAGGGCTTCCAGCCGGTTTGCGGATACAACTACGGTGCCGGCAAATTCAATCGCGTGCGCGAAGGCTTCTGGTTCTGCGTGAAGCTTTCCACATGCATACTGTTGGTACTCGGCGTAGCCATCTGGTTGGCCGCTCCGCAACTGGTTGAAATCTTCCGCTCCGACCCGGCCGTGGTGACGGTGGGTGTTGCCGCACTGCACTTCCAGTGCGTTACCGTGGCGCTGAACGGCACCAACATGATGGGCAATATGATCAGTCAGACGCTCGGCAAAACCGGCATCGCCTCGCTGCTTGCCGTATGCCGCACTGGACTGTATCTGGCTCCGGTGGTGCTGATTTTGCCGCATTTCATGGGCATCACCGGCGTGGAAATAGCACAAACCGTATCTGATGTGCTGACGTTCATTACCACAGTGCCATTTATGCGATATATCTTGCGCAAGTTCCTCGCACAGAATCATGACCATCATGATCATCATGACCGCTGACGGCGATTGCTGCTGAGTAGGAGAGAGTAAATGGGCCAATTTGGCGTTATGGTCGGCCAGCTGGTGGGCTTTTTCATCATGCTTATGGTGGGCTACGGCTGTGTGCGACTGCGGTTTTACGGCAAAGTAGCACTGGACGGTATGTGCTCGCTGCTGCTGAACGTACTGATTCCAGTGCTGGTGTTCTCCAATGCTGTGGACGGTACCGATCGCTCGCATCTGGCCGCCAATTGGGGAGTCATGCTACTAACTGCCGTGATGTACGGGCTACTCATTGCCGTGTTCTGGGCGCTCGCGCATGTGCTGCGGCTTAAAGGCTCCCGTAGTCATATTTTCCAGGCCTCTTTGATTTTCGGCAACGCTGGATTCATCGGCATTCCGTTGATTATGGCGCTGTTCCCGCAGGAAGGTGCGATTTATGTGGCATTAATGTCCATCGTGGATCAGGCACTGCTGTGGACGTATGGCGTATGGCTTTGCGAGCCGGTTGCGGAACCGAGCGGGGGAGCGGATCGCTCTGCGGCAGCTGCAAACAAAGCAGGGAAAACTTTTGGCTCTCGGATTGTTTCCCTCTTGCGTCGCTTCGTAAACCCTGCATTCATTGGTGTGATGATTGCGCTCGCGTTGATTCTCCTCGGTGTTCGCGTGCCGGACATTATCCTGAAGCCGTTGCATACTATCGGCAATATGGCAACACCAATGTCACTGATCTATCTGGGCGGCCTGTTCGCGCTGACTCGCTGGTGGCATGTACTGCGTCGCTATGAGCTGTATGTGGGACTGATCGCAAAGATGATTGTATTCCCACTGGCGTTCTACGCGCTGCTGACCGCTGTTGTGGCGGCTCTGCCATTCGCGGTGCCGATTACGCATGACATGATGCTGATGATCACCGTAATTGCTGGCCTGCCAACCATGACCACCATCGCCATGTTTACCGGGCGCAAGGATAACATGCCTGAATATGCAGTGGGATTCGTGCTCGTGAGCACGTTGTTCTCCCTCTGCTCGCTCGCCGTGGTTTCCGCAATCGTGTTCTGATGGTGTTCTATCCGTTTGGCGTTGCGGCGTGCTACTATGAGCCGCGTTGTTAGGCGTTGATCCGTTATCAGCGGGGAGTCTTCGGAAGAACAGCGGTTTTGCGGCTTGACTGTATGGATAGCCGGAGCTGCTTAGTAGAACCGACGGGATCGGCCCGAAATAGCCGAACATAAGCGATCGCTCGAATCGCCTTCAGATATCTGGTCTGCCAGATGTCTGGGTTATGGATGATTTGCGGCGATAAGCGAGGTGGTACCGCGGTGCGGGGCGCAACATAAGCGTTCATCATCGTCCTCGTAGGCAGGAATGGCCGTATCAAGTCATTTCGGGTGGAACAATGCAGGTTCCTGAGCTGCGAGGCGATTGATTATCAACCGCAATGCAATCAGGAATCAGAACAATCAGAATCATCCGGAATCTTCATACAGTCGCTTCTGCAAGGACCAGCACAGTATTACTAGGAGATTTACGGTGAGCGAAAACGTATATCCCAAGGCGAACGAGGGCGGCGAAACCGCACACGTAGCGCCGAACCCAAGTTTCCCCAACATGGAGGAAACCGTTCTCGACTACTGGGATAAGGATGATACCTTCCAGAAGTCTGTGGAGCGCAACCCCTCCGGCGACCATAGCCAGAACGAATTCGTGTTCTTCGATGGACCGCCTTTCGCCAACGGTCTGCCGCACTACGGCCACCTGCTGACCGGCTACGCCAAGGACGTCATTCCGCGTTACCAGACCATGAAGGGCCGCAAGGTCAACCGCGTCTTCGGTTGGGATACCCACGGTCTGCCGGCAGAGCTTGAAGCCCAGAAGGAACTCGGCATCGATTCGGTCGACCAGATTGAGAAGATGGGCATCGATAAGTTCAACGATGCCTGCCGTGCCTCCGTGCTGAAGTACACTCACGAATGGCAGGATTACGTGCATCGTCAGGCCCGTTGGGTGGACTTCGAGCACGGCTACAAGACCCTGAACATTCCGTACATGGAATCCGTGATGTGGGCCTTCAAGCAGCTGTACGACAAGGGCCTGGCCTACCAGGGCTACCGTGTGCTGCCGTACTGCCCGAAGGATCGCACGCCGCTGTCCGCACACGAGCTGCGCATGGATGCCGACGTTTACCAGGATCGTCAGGACACCACCGTATCCGTGGCCGTCAAGCTGCGCGATGAAGACGCCTACGCCGTCTTCTGGACCACTACGCCGTGGACCGTGCCCACCAACTCCGCCATCGTGGCCGGTGCAGACATCGATTACGTTGAGGTCCAGCCCACTGAAGGCAAGTTCGCCGGCAAGAAGTTCTACCTCGGCAAGGATCTGCTGCCGCACTACGCCAAGGAACTCGGCGAGAACTACGAAGTGGTGCGCGAACTCAAGGGCTCTGAGCTGGCTGGCCGCCGCTACTGGCCGGTCTTCCCGTACTTCGCCGGCGAACAGGCCGAAACCGAAGGCAATGTGCCTGGTCCGAACGGCTACACCATCTTCACTGCCGATTACGTCGACACCGTTGAAGGTACCGGCCTCGTGCATCAGGCACCATACGGCGAAGACGATATGAACACGCTCAACGCGCACGGCATCAAGAGCACCGACGTGCTCGACGCCGGCTGCCGCTTCACCTCACAGTGCCCGGAGTATGAGGGCATGTTCGTGTTCGACGCCAACCTGCCGATTCTGCGCAACCTGCGTGCCGGTGACGGCCCGCTCGCCGAAATCCCCGAGGACAAGCGCGCCATCCTCTTCCAGGAGAAGAGCTACGTGCACTCCTACCCGCACTGCTGGCGTTGCGCCACCCCGCTGATCTACAAGCCGGTGAGCTCCTGGTTCGTTTCCGTGACCAAGATCAAGCCGCGTCTGCTGGAGCTCAACCAGCAGATCAACTGGATTCCGGATAACGTCAAGGACGGTCAGTTCGGCAAGTGGCTGGCCAACGCTCGCGATTGGTCCATCTCCCGTAACCGCTTCTGGGGTTCCCCGATTCCGGTGTGGGTCTCTGACGATCCGAAGTACCCGCGCGTCGACGTGTACGGTTCGCTCGAAGAGCTGAAGAACGACTTCGGTGACTACCCGCGCGACAAGGACGGCAACATCAACATGCACCGTCCGTGGATCGACAACCTGACCCGCCCGAACCCGGATGATCCGACCGGCAAATCCACGATGCGCCGCATTCCGGATGTGCTCGACTGCTGGTTCGAATCCGGTTCCATGTCGTTCGCTCAGTTCCACTACCCGTTCGAGAACAAGGAAAAGTTCGAACAGCACTTCCCGGCCGATTACATCGTCGAATATATTGGCCAGACCCGTGGCTGGTTCTACCTGCTGCATGTGATGGCAACCGCCCTGTTTGACCGTCCGGCATTCAAGAACGTGATCTGCCACGGCATCGTGCTCGGCTCCGACGGCCAGAAGATGTCGAAGCATTTGCGCAACTACCCGGATGTGAACGGCGTATTCAACAAGTACGGTTCCGACGCCATGCGTTGGTTCCTCATGTCTTCGCCGATTCTGCGCGGTGGCAACCTGATCGTTACCGCCGAGGGCATTCGTGACACGGTTCGCCAGGTCATGCTGCCGGTGTGGAGCTCCTACTACTTCTTCACGCTGTACGCCAACGCAGCCAACGGTGGTAAGGGCTTCGACGCCCGCCACCTGACCGCTGACGAGGTTGCTGCGCTGCCTGAAATGGATCGCTACCTGCTGGCCCGCACCCGCCGACTGGTGGAGCGTGTGGAGAAGGCTCTCGATGATTTCGCCATCTCCGACGCCTGCGATGCAGCTTCCGACTTCATCGACGTGCTCACCAACTGGTACATCCGCAACACTCGTGACCGCTTCTGGAACGAAGACGAGAACGCATTCAACACCCTGTACACCGTGCTCGAAGTGTTCATGCGCGTGCTCGCACCGCTCGCTCCGATGGAAGCCGAATCCGTGTGGCGTGGACTCACCGGTGGTGAATCCGTGCATCTGGCCGACTGGCCGTTCGTGGTGGATGAGAAGACCGGCGAGACCACCGAACTGGGCCGCGTGCTGGTCGACGATCCGAAGCTGGTCAACGCCATGGAGAAGGTGCGTGAAGTCGTTTCCGGCACTCTGTCCCTGCGCAAGGCCTCCCAGATTCGCGTGCGCCAGCCGCTCTCCAAGCTCACCGTTGTGGTCGAGGATGTGGATGATGTCAAGGCATACGCCGATGTGCTGAAGTCCGAGCTCAACGTGAAGGATATTGAGTTCTGCACGATGGAAGACGCTGGCTCCCAGGGTCTGAAGATTGTACACCAGCTCAAGGTGAACGCTCGCGCTGCTGGCCCGCGCTTGGGCAAGCAGGTGCAGTTCGCCATCAAGGCCTCCAAGACCGGCGCTTGGCATGTAGATGCCTCTGGCGCTCCGGTGGTGGAAACCCCGAACGGCGAGGTGGCATTGGAAGCTGGCGAATACGAGCTGATTAACCGCGTGGAAGAGGAGAACGCTGCTGAAGCCGCCGCTTCCGTGTCCGCAGCTCTGCCGACCGGTGGCTTCGTGATTCTCGATACCGCGCTGACCCCGGATCTGGAAGCCGAAGGCTACGCTCGCGACGCCATCCGCGCCGTGCAGGACGCCCGTAAGGACGCCGGACTGGATATCGCCGACCGCATCGCCCTGACGCTCATCGTTCCGGCTGCTGATGTGGCCAAGGTCGAGCAGTTCAAGGACCTCATCGCTCACGAGACCTTGGCAACCTCCCTGGAAGTCAAGGAAGGTGCTGAGCTGACCGTTGAGGTGCAGAAGGCCTGAGCTATGCGGTAAGCATGGTGATTGCTGATACGCGCTGACATAGTGCAGAAGGACTGAACCGATACTTTCGGTTCAGTCCTTCTGCTTTTCTGCTGCTTTGAAATCGCATTGATTACCGTTTGGTCAGTTGCGATACAATGCTGATGATTATCTCGCCTACAAGGAGTGCAGCAACAATGAAGTTTACCAATGGTTACTGGATGATTCGCGACGGCGTCGATGCCCTGTATGCGCGGGAAGCATATGAATTACATGCTGATGCTGCTGCTGAACAGTTGAATGTGCTCGCCACCACAGCCGCGATTCATGGCCGAAACGACACCGTCAACCTTGCTACTTTCAATGTGGATATCACTACTCCGGCCGAAGGTGTGATTCGAGTCCGCGCCGAGCATTGGCAGGGTGCTACTGAGTATCCAGGTTTTCCGCTCAATGCTGACGAACCCGGCAATCGTGATTATGTGAATGTTGCTGCCCACGGCAACGGTGACGGCGAAGTTGGCGTCAACGGCGCAGACATCACCCTGACTACCGGTGGATTGACTGCCAAAGTGGTGAAGGGCTCGCCATGGAATCTAACTTTTCTTGATGAACATGGCGCAGTGCTGACCAAGTCAGAAGGCAAGTCACTAGCTCGATTCAAGCTCGGTACTGGGGCGAACGTCACCGCACAGCCGGTTGGCGAATTTGGCGTATCGATAGACGGTTCCGCCCGCGATGAATCCGATGTGTTCACTGCCATCCAACTGCATCTTGGCGTGGGTGAGAACGTTTACGGCCTTGGTGAACGTTTCGGCGCATACGTCAAGAACGGCCAGACCGTTGACATCTGGAATGAAGACGGCGGCACCGCCTCCGAACAAGGCTACAAAGATATACCGTTCTACATGACTTCCAACGGCTACGGCATTCTGGTCAACAATCGTGGCCATGTGTCCTTCGAAGTTGGTTCTGAAAACACCGAAGCTGTGCAGTTCTCCGTGCCCGGCGAAGGCCTTGACTTCTGTGTGATTTATGGTCCGACTCCGAAGCAGATTCTCGACCGCTACACCAAGCTGGTTGGCCGTCCTGCCAATGTGCCGGCTTGGAGCTATGGCCTGTGGCTCACCACTTCGTTCACCACTAAATATGATGAAGCCACCATTAATTCCTTCATCGACGGTATGGCTGAGCGTGATATTCCGCTGGCAGCCTTCCACTACGACTGCTACTGGATGCGTGAATTCCACTGGTGCGACTTCGAATGGGACAAGCGGTTCTTCGGAGACATCGAATCCACGCTGAAGCGCCTGCACGAAGACAAGGGCCTGCATATCTGCGCATGGATTAACCCGTACATCGGCCAGCGCGGCGATATGTTCAAGGAAGGTCGCGATAAGGGGTACCTAGTCAAGAAGGCCAATGGAGAAGTGTGGCAGACCGACTTCTGGCAGGCCGGCATGGGTCTAGTGGACTTTACCAATCCTGAAGCTCGCGAATGGTTCAAGGACAAGGTCAAGAAGCTGCTGAACCAGGGAGTGGACGCCATCAAGACTGATTTCGGTGAGCGTATTCCACGCGATGTGGTCTGGTATGACGGTTCTCCGAAGCTGTCCATGCATAACTGGTACACCCAGCTCTACAACCAGACCGTATTTGAAGCCATCGAGGAAACCTACGGCAAGGGCAATGCCTGCCTGTATGCCCGTTCGGCAACCGTCGGTGGCCAGCAGCAGCCCGTGCACTGGGGTGGCGACTGCGAATCCACCTTCAACGGCATGGCTCAGTCCTTGCGCGCCGGCCTGTCCCTGACCTCCTCCGGCTTCGGTTTCTGGAGCCACGATATCGGCGGCTTCGAAGGAGCCTTCCCAGATTCGGCTGTCTACAAGCGTTGGGTAGCTTTCGGTTTGCTCGGCTCCCACTCTCGTCTCCATGGTTCCACTGTCTACCGCGTGCCGTGGCTGTTCGACGAGGAAGACCAGAAGAACGGTGTGGAATTGGTGCCCGGCCAGACCGCAGTCGATGTGGCTCGCAAGTTCACCAAGCTCAAGCTTGAACTTATGCCATACGTGTACGAAACCGGTTTGCAGCCGCATATCAACGGCACTCCGATGATGCGTTCGATGTTCGTGGAATTCCCGGATGACCAGACCTGCCGCACGCTCGACCGTCAATATATGTTCGGACCGAATTTCCTGGTGGCTCCGGTGTTCACCTACTCCGGCGAAGTCTCCTACTATCTGCCGCAAGGCGTATGGGCCAACTGGTTCACCGGCGAGAAAGCGCGGGGTGGTGTGTGGCGCAATGAAGTTCACAGTTATGATTCCATTCCGCTGTGGGTGCGCGACGGTTCCGTCATCGTCACTAATCCGGGAGAAACCAAGCCGGACCGCGTCTACGGCACCGATGCACTGGTCTCCGTGTTCCTGACTGATGTGGAATCCGCTGAAGCTGTAGTCACTGAGATGGACGGCTCTTCCGTGACCTTCACCGCTCGCCGCACTGCTGCCGGTGTGGAAGTTTCCAGTTCCGATGGGCGCGCGTTTAACGCACGACTCGGCGTTGACGGGGAAATTGTCAACGCCGAGTCCGGTACCGTGGTGTTGTAGGTTACTTCACGACCTTGAAGCCACCGGTCCACGGGGTCTGCTGGGTGACGCCCAGGATGATCTGCAGAGCGCCGTAGCCTTCAAGGTACTGTGCGCGCTTGAGCGGGCCAGCATCTACGGTCTTGAGGCCACCGGCCTCGATGAAGGCGGCGACGGACTTCTTAGCATCCTCGTTGTCGGAAGCAAGCTGCACTACGGTCGGAGCACCATCGTTTTCGCCGGTGGCAAGGGTTGCGGCGAAGGTGGTGTTGAAGCCCTTGACCACCGTGGAGTTCGGCAGCTTGGCTGCCACATATTCAGCGGCGGACTTGTAGCCTTCCGGCAGAGCCAAGTCGAACGTGGTGAAGTCAATCGGGTTGGCCACATCCACGACGGTCTTGCCGGCCAGCTGATCGGCGTAGGCGGTGAGCACTTCGTCGTAAGCCGGGAAGGGGAGTGCCAGTACCACAATGTCGCCGGAGATGGTGGCCTCGCCGAACTTCGCGCCGGTGACGCCTTCGGCCGCTGCGGCAGCCTTATCCGGGTTGCGGTCGATAACCTGCACGGATGCGCCGGACTTGACGGCGATGCCAGCCACTGCGGAACCGATGTTGCCTGCGCCGAAGATGGTGATGTTGCTCATGATGAGTCCTTTCGTTGTATTGCTCTTCGTCTGTTGTGTTGCCTTGCGATTGCTTCGGTTGGTGTTCCGCTGCGTTCGCGTTGATGCCAGTATGCACCTCAACAAGAGATATTTCAAACTGATATATATCGAGAAGATTTATATCGAGATGAAAACTGTTGGAATTGCGCGGATTGCTGTGGCTGTTGCTGGTTCTGCTTCGGGCGTGTCGTTCTGAGATATCTCGGCTTGAGATATCATGGATGGCATGATGAACACGATAGAACTGATGACGTTGGGATTTCTCTCTGAGGAACCGCTGTGTGGCTACCGTTTGCGGAAGAAGATGGAGCAGCTGCAAGGCTATATGCAAGCGGTCTCCGATGGCACGCTGCATTCAGTAACCAATAAATTCGTCAAGGCCGGTTATATTGGCGAGACCTTCAATGTGGTCAATGGCCGCCGTTTGCGCGAATTCCACCTGGAGGATGCCGGTCGCGACAAGCTTATCGACGAGCTGAAAAACACGAGTGGATACAACCTGACCAATATCACCAAATGGTCTGTGGTGATGTCCTTCCTTTCGGTCATTCCTGAGGAATCCGATCGCCGTGCAGTGTTGCAGCGCCGTCTTGATTTGCTGGAATCCGACGTGCGCCGACTCTACAGCGACGGCGAAGGCCCCATCGATAACGACAAGGTGGAAGACAAATACCGCCGCGCCATCATCATGGTGCACGATGCCGAAATCGACGCCGAGCGTCAATGGCTCAAAGAGGAACTCGGCGAGTAGATATAGGAGGTGCATTCCTTATCGCGACTTATATTGAATGCGTTGCATGACATTCCTATGCGATTTTTGCATGGCAATGCATTGATATTGCCTATTGGACAGGAGCCTATGTGAGCGATTCAATAGAGGCGAACATAGGAGGAAACGATATGGACAATCCAAGTGCATTCCCGATGGGGGAGCCGAACGATGCATTCGCTCAGTATTTTGAAGGCCAGAGCTACTTGGCTCCGCTCGCCGGTGACGACCAGGTAAGCGTGGCCAACGTAACATTCGAGCCTGGCTGCACGAACCATTGGCATATTCACCACGGTATCTGCCAGATTCTGCTGGCGGTAGGCGGCCGCGGCTACTACCAGATTGAAGGCCAGGAGCCGGTCGAATTGAAGCCCGGCGAGGTGGCTTACATTCCACCGGACACCAAGCATTGGCATGGCGCCGCTCCGGCGGAGGCATTCGCCCATGTGGCCATTATGCCGAAGAAGGAAGGTTCCTCCACCGAATGGCTTGAGCCGGTGGACGAAGAAGCCTATAAGAATCTGGCGTGAACAAACTGGCGTAAGTAAAAGCCCCGATTCCTAGGTGAAGGAGTCGGGGCTTTTGCCTGTGAATCAACCACAATAATCCGCTACCGCATTTCCGGCGGCTTGTATTGGTCATCGGTGGTGAAGCAGGTGCGATAGACCATGGCCATGATGAGGCTGTCGGCTACGAGGGTCAGCGCGGCGATGGCGGCGAACACCACGAACTGATATTTGGCCGCTTCCAGAGGATCGCCTCCGGCAATCACCTGGCCTGCCATCATGCCCGGAATCGTCACGATA
Organism: Bifidobacterium sp. LH_416; assembly: GCF_056357055.1. NCBI lineage: Bacteria > Bacillati > Actinomycetota > Actinomycetes > Bifidobacteriales > Bifidobacteriaceae > Bifidobacterium > Bifidobacterium sp. LH_416. Next base: position 112,835 of record NZ_JBKEVJ010000006.1, read on the forward strand.
CCGCAGGATGCGAGCGTGGCCGTAGTGGGTAGAAGTCCGAGTCGAATCGAAGAGACAATGGATGGTCGGGCCGCTTCCCAAGCTGTGGAACCCAAGGCGAGCAGCGTATCGATTTCATCGCGACGCTCGTTCATGCTCTCGTAGAATCGGCTTAATCCCACCGCCAGCGCGGAGACGGTATTGCCGAGCAGCATGCCGGTAAGCGGCACCACCAATTGCGGCGCATACCAAGGGTGCGGGCGGACCACGAGCTCAGTGACCAAAGAAATCATCAGCAGCATGGTGATAGCCAGGCTCAGCAGCACTGGGCCGGCGAGACCTTTTGGCACACCTTTGGCGCGCGATAGCGTAATCTGCACAGCGGCCACCAGCATCACCGCAATCACGCCGAACACAAGGAACACATTGTTCGCGCGGATGATATAGCCGATGATGAAGCCCATCGCGCACAATTGCAGCAATGCGCGGCATGCGGACCACAGCAGTGTTTTGCCGATGTTGATGCGCATGAGCTCGCTGATGCCTGCCGCGATGGCCACCATAGCTAGGGCAACAAGCAGGCCCCAGATATCAATATCGTATGAATTACCGGTCATGCTTGCTCACCATCCTTGTGTGAAGTTGCTCCCCTCAGTCGGCTTTGCCGACCGCTCCCCTCAGGGAGGGGAGCCAGGGACTGTGACGATGCGGTCATGCTTGCTCACCGTCCTTTTCACTCAGCGTGCCGTTTGCTAGGGTGACGATGCGTGAGGCTCGGCCATCCGGTGGGCGGTGGCGGATGCGGATAATCGCCATGCCGTGGGATGCTGCGGTGGCCATGATATCGGCCACTTTCTCAGCATTCTCATCATCCAAGCCAGCATCAACCTCATCAGCCAAAAGCACTTTCGGCTCAGTCAGCAACGTACGAGCCAGAGAAACGCGCGCCGCCTGACCGCCAGAGAGATCATGCGGCGGGCGATCAAGATCAATGTCCTCGCAACCCATCGCATCCAATGTCATACGAATACGCTGGTCGGTGAGCAGTTTGCGAGCCTGCTCCTCATTGTTGCGGAATAGCGCCACGAATTTGCGGCCGAGCCCAACTTTGCCGATATGGTGCGGCGCATCAGCGGTTTTTGCATCCTGAAGATCAGCTTCAGCCTTAGCTTCGCTCACTCCCGCGCGAATCACCAGCGTGAACGGCAGCCGAATCGCATCGGCCACCGTTTCGCCCGGCAGAATCGGTTTTTGAGGCAGATATGCCACTTCATGCCGCCATTGCTGCGGCGTGAATTCGCTGGAATCATGACCGTTCAGCGTAAACGAACCAGCCGCGTGAGGATTCAGGCGCGCGAACGCAGTTAACAGACTACTTTTGCCTGAGCCAGACGGCCCAACCAAATCCACAATCTCACCGGCTGCTATCGCGAACTCAAGATTTTCAAAAATCGTGCGCTGCTCTGATTGTGCCGGCACAATACATGTCACTTGCTTCGCGGCAAAGACATTTTCCGTATTACTCATATTGCGCACGTTACTTCGGCGGCGGCATTGCGCCCAATCTTCTGAGCGTTTCTTAGCGGACTCTTAGACGCTTGGCGGTCTGATATAACCGTAATAAAAGGGCTTTTTGGTCAGGATGGCTATGGCAACGGCAAACGATTATCAGGCAGCGTACGCAACGGATCCGGAACGACTGCTGCTTCCGGCAGTACTGTTCATCGAAGACGATCCAAACTTGGGATCGATGACTTCGGAAATGCTGGGAATCGACTATCGAGTGGATTGGGTGGAGACGATTACCGATGCGCGCGCCAAGCTCGCCGGCAACACGTACGACGCGCTTATCGTGGACCGGCGTCTGCCGGACGGTGATGGGCTCGACTTGATTCGTTCGCTTCGAGCGGGCGGTGTATCCACTCCCACGTTGATGTTAACTGCGCTTTCCGAAGTGGACGATATCGTGGACGGCCTGGACGCCGGAGCCAACGACTACCTGACCAAACCATTCCACGTGGTTGAGCTTGAAGCTCGTCTGCGTGCCCTGCTGCGTGGATTCCATGCGCAGGCTTCCAGCATTATGATTGGCGACTGGCTGCTGAAACCCAGCGCCAATATTATTGAGGATCCGGATGGGCGTGCTGTGGCGTTGACGGATGTGGAGGCGAAGTTGCTTGCCACGCTCGCAGCTGCGCCGGACCACGTATTCAGCCGTGAGGAACTGCTCAAAAATGCGTTCTCATCTGGCAGTGATATTGGTGCCGTGGATGTGTATGTGTCGTATGTGCGCGGCAAAACCACGCGCGGCATTATCGCCACGGTGCGCGGGCGCGGCTATCGAATCGGACAGCCGCAGGAGTAGAAGCGAACCGAGCACAATCGAACGAGAAATACCAATCACCGAGCGTATTGCGTACAGTCGTATTGCATGCAGCACGGCTGCATTGCGTACAGCGCATAGGAGAATGAACAATGGCAGACAGTAAGCGCACATCAACGCACATGCATAACGCCGGCAGCGTGGCTGGCCTGATTAGTTTGCGTATGACCATTGCCATGACCATTATCACGGTGATTGGCGGCATCATTTTTGTAGCCGGCGTACTGCTCGGCTCCCGCCACGAATTTACCGAACGGGGCCTGAATCCGAATGAGATGTCCGTCACCCAACAATTCGGCTCGGGCATGATGGTAATCGACACGCAAAAAGCCGTAATGCTCACCATTCTGTTCGTGCTCGGGGTCATTGCCGCAGTCGCATTGATTGGGCGATATTATTCGCGCAAGGAAGTCGCGCCGCTTGAGCATGCATTCGAATTGCAGAAAGATTTCGTGGCGGACGCCAGCCATGAGCTCAAAACCCCTTTGGCCGTAATCTCCACGCGCATCGATTTGATTGAATTCCGCCGTGCGCATGGCCAGCCAATCGACAGCGCCATTGCGGATTTGCGCGGCGATGTGGACCGTATGAACGCCATCATTACGGATTTGCTGGTGGCAGCTCGTGGAGCAGTGGCGGCTGAGCCGGTGGCGCTCGCTGGCGTTATCAGTCAGTCTGTGGATTCGGTGCGACCGTTGGCGGATAAACGGAACGTGGGCATTACCACCCATATTGATGGTGAGCCGACACGATTTGTGGTGCACGGCAACACGGTTGGGCTTTCGCGCTGCTTGGTGGCGGTACTCGACAATGCCATCGCGCATTCGCCGGCTGGCTCTGAGGTGAAGGTTTCACTTGGCTACCATCATCATGGTGATGTGGCTATCCGGGTTACCGATTGCGGCAGCGGCATCGGTTCTGATCCGGAACGACTGTTCCGCCGATTCGCGCGTGACGATGACGGCACCGAGCACCAAGGTTATGGGTTAGGTTTGGCGTTGGCTCGTGATGTCGCCAGCCGGTACGGCGGTACGTTGAGCGTGGAATCGACGTCGTCGCATGGCACCACGATGCTACTTACGTTGCCGTTGAGCGACTGATTGTGCTTTGCCTGGTGCCTTACGCCATGCCTGCAAGTTCGCGAATACGTGCGATGAATGCGGCAACGGCAGGGGAGGGCTCGCGCGGGTAGAGCAAGCCATAGGATAGGCCGACTTCGGTCGGCCATTGCACGGGAACGTTCACCAACTGTGGATGCACGCCAGCCCACATGGGTTTGGATATCAGCAGATCGCCGCTTTGCGCGCATTCATTGAATACGTTGAGGTCATAATGGTCGATATCGACCAGCTCGATTCCCGGATGCTTGGAGAACAGAGCGCGTGCGGTATCGTCTCCGCCGTGGCGATGTTTGATGATGCGGATGCGCTCGCCTTCAAGATTATCCAAGGTGATGATTGGTTGGCGGGTGAGCGGATTCTCACGCGGGACCGCAAGACAGAGTGACTCGAATTCAAGCGGCAACGTGCCGCAATGCTGACTCCAGTAGTCGGCGTCGAATGCGGTGGACACCATATCCACGGATTCGCCTAAGTGCGTGATGATGTCGTTAATGGTTGTCGTGTCGTCCGGCATGGAGATGAGTTCAAGTTTGATTTCCGGGTGCTTGCCGGCATCCTTCTGCCACAGGTCGAGAATGCGGCGGCCAGAGCGCAGTACCGAAACACCGAGGCGCACAGGTGCGTTGTTCGTGGCCGAATGACGTTGCGCGCGGTGAATCGCTTTCTCGCATTGACGCATTATCGTGCGGGCATCCTCCACAAAATCACGGCCTGCGGGAGTGAGCTCCACTCCGCTGCGCGACCGAGTGAAAAGCGTGAGTCCGTATTCTTTTTCGAATGTGTTGATTTGTTTGGCCAATGCGGGCGTGGAAATATTCAGTGCTCGCCCAGCCTGAGCAAAACTGCCGGTTTCCGCCGCTGCGATAATCGCGTCCAATCGTTTATCGTACATGCCTGGCCTTTTCTGAGGGGTGACCGAGGGGAGTCACTGTATAAACCAATAGCTTATACAGTGTAAACCATAATCATCTATAAACCCATCTATCACAGCACTTTTCCAGCGTACACTGTCTCACGCAATAACCAAAAGTATATGTAGAGAAGAGCATAGTGAGTTCTGTATCGAAGTATTCCGCGAACCTCACCACTGCGGCAGCGGCAATCGCATCATTCCTGGCAGGCATGGATGTGCTCATCGTCAACGTTGCCTTACCCACCATCGCAGCGGACCTTGGCGGAGACATGGCCGTACAACAGTGGGTGGTGGATGGATACACGCTGCTGTTCGCGGCGTTACTGCTGTTTGCCGGCAGCCTTGCGGACCAGTTTGGTGCCAAGCGCATTTTCATGATTGGCGCGGCCTTGTTCGGTGGCGCCTCGTTGTTCTGCTCGTTTGCATGGTCGATGATGGCGCTGGTCGCGGGGCGTTGCGTGCTCGGCGTGGCTTCGGCGCTGCTGTTGCCGGCGTCGATGGCGCTGATTAATGAGGCAAGTCCAAACCCGCGATACCGCGCATGGGCGCTTGCCTTATGGGGTGCGGGCGGCGCGTCGGCCTCCGCGGTAGGGCCACTGCTCGGCGGACTGCTGACTCCGATTCACTGGAGTCTGGTGTTTGCAATCAATGTACCGTTCTGTTTGGCGATTCTGGCCATGGCGCCGCGCATCGTAGCTTCCACGCCGCGTGCGACCAAGTTCGATTGGATCGGCCAGATTCTGGCTTTACTGGGATTAAGCGCACTCGTGGCAGGCATTATTGAAGTCGGTTCGGCTGGATTGTCTGCTCCAATAACCCTTATTCTGTTGGCTGCCGGTATTGCGCTGATAGTGGCGTTTGGCATCTCTCAAGCCAAAGTCACATTTCCGATGATGCCGCTTGGCCTGTTTCATGTGCGCGGCATGCAAGTGGCGTTGCAGATCGGTTTCATCATGATTTTCAACTGGTATGGCATGGTGTTCATCTGCACGATGTTCCTGCAAAACGAACTGAGCATGGGTGCGTTCGCAGCCGGGCTGGTATTTGTTCCATCCGCATTCATCACCATTTTCGGCAACCTCATGGGTGGTCGAATCGTTACTGCACACAGTTCCAAATTCTCTATCACACTGGGGCTGAGCATTATGATCGCTGGATTTCTTTTTGAATTCCTTTCCCCGCGGCCGGTGCCGGTGTGGGTGATTGCGGTGGGACTGAGCGTAGTGGGCTTCGGCGCGGCCATCACCACGCCGGCTGCTGCCGGAGTCGTGCTGAAAAGCGTGAACGTTTCGCAGGCGGGCATTGCGTCCGCCATGTTCAACACCTTCCGCCAAGTCGGCGGTGCCATCGGTGTTGCCGTGTTCGGCGTTATCGCTACATTCCTGCCCTCGCTTGATATGGCCTTGCGCACCGTGTTCTTGGCTTCGGCACTGCTGCTCGTCTACGTGCTGATTTTCGAGGTTGTTCGCTGGCGAGATCGCTGAAGGCCGGATGCTGGCCAAACGGAATCGAACTTGATCGAACTGAAAAAACTGAAAGGAATCATTATGGAATACATCACGCTCAATACCGGAGCTACCATGCCGATGATCGGTTATGGTGTCTACTGCATGGAAGATCTTGCTGAATGCGAACGCGCGGTCGGCGAAGCCCTCGAAGCCGGCTACCGGTATATCGATACTGCCACTGCATATCGTAACGAGGAAGCTGTAGGCCGTGCGATTGCCTCTTCCGGCATTGCTCGCGAGGACCTCTTCGTGGCAACCAAGTTGTGGGTTACCGACGTAACCTACGATCTCGCCAAGCCGGCGTTCGAGCGTTCGCTTGACCGACTTGGACTTGACTACGTGGATTTGTACATCATTCATCAGCCGTACAACGATGTGTTCGGTGCGTGGCGGGCCATGGAGGAGCTGGTGGAGAGCGGCCGTGTACGTGCGATTGGTGTCGACAATATGGATTCGGCTCGTCTTGCTGACTTCCTGCACTTCGCTGGCACCAAGCCAGCCGTCAACTTCGTGGAAGCGAACGTTGGCTACCAACGCGAAAGTGAACGCGCGTACATGGCCAGTCGAGGTGTGACCATGGAGGCATGGTCGCCGCTCAGCCATGGCGCGGAAAGTTTGTTCGAGAACGAGACGCTAAAGACCATCGCGGCTTCGCATGACAGGACGGTTGCTCAGGTCGTACTGCGCTGGCTCATCCAGCGCGGTATTGTGCCGGTCGTCAAGTCGGCGAATTCGGTGCGCATGCGAGAGAACCTTGATGTGTTTGACTTCGAGTTGGATTCGGCGGACATGGAGGCCATTGCCGGACTTGATACGGGTGTCAGCTGCTTCGGTGGCCGTAATGACGGAGAAAGCGTCGAATCGTTCCTTGACATTGCGGAGCAGTGGCGTCGTTAGTGGAATAAGGGACCCTGCGCAGGCTGAATCGTTATTATGTACGCGGTTCAACGAACATGTCGCAAACATAATGATGGTTTGAGCCTTGGAATCGTCATTATGTACGCGGCTGAACGTGTGTGACGCAAACATAGTGACGATTTGAGGGCGAAAAACGTCATTATGTTTGCGGGAGACAGGTTGGCGCGCGTACATAATGATGGAATTGGGTGCTGCTGCGGGCGTGGAATCAGTGGCATAATCGGGAACTGAGCTGAATCATCGGTACGAAGACGAATGGAGATGGTGGCGATGGTGCAGGAACAAGGATTGGCTCAACGTGATGCGCACGATATTAAGGTGATTGCCAATGTTGGCACAGGCACGATGGGCCACGCCATCGCGTTGCAGTTCGCGCTCGCTGGGTATTCGACGCGTTTGGTAGGCCGTAGCGAAGCCTCGCTTGACCGGGCGATGAAGCGGATTCGCGCGGATGCTGAGACTTTTGCCGGTGCCGGACTGCTGCGCGACGGCGAGAGCGTGGATGATGTGCTCGCCCGTATCGCGCCGATTGTCGGATATGAACAAGGCGTGGCCGATGCTGATTTCATCATCGAATCGGTGGCGGAAAACCTGGAAGTCAAGCAGAATGTCTGGCGTGAAATTGAACGATTTGCTCCGCGTGATGCGATTTTCGCCACCAATACGTCCGGTCTGAGTCCCACGGCGATCCAGTCGGTGTTGGACGTGCCGGAGCGATTCGTGGTGGCCCACTTCTGGAACCCAGCCCAGTTGATGCCGCTCGTAGAAGTCGTTCCGGGTACTCACACTGATCCGCACGTGGTGGATGTGACCTTCGATCTGATGAACCTTATTGGCAAGAAGCCTGCGAAAATCAAGAAGGAATCGCTGGGCTTCGTAGGTAACCGACTGCAGATGGCCGTACTGCGCGAGGAATTCCACATCATCCAGGAAGGCATCGCAGACGCCGCAACCGTGGATGATGTGATGAAATACAGTCTCGGCCGCCGCTGGAATCTTGTGGGCCCAGTGGCCAGCATCGACCTTGGCGGACTCGACGTGTTCTACAACATCAGCACCTACCTGTTCGACGACATGGACAACGGCACTGGCCCCTCGCCACTGCTTGCCGAAAAGGTCAAGGCTGGCAATCTTGGAGCAAAAACCGGCCAAGGCTTCTTCTCCTGGCAGGGCGAGGACGGCAAGCGTGTCATCGAACAGCGAGACAAGGCACTGCTGCGCGCGCTGAAAGAAGACGCGGCTGCGACTGACGGCGAGTAAGCGACGCGGAGTTGACATGGATATGCAGTGCTGAGCATTGGCATAACCGTGTTTTGACTATTCCCATACGTCAAGTTTGCGATTCTTGTAGTAGAACTCTTTATCTTTTTCGCCGATGGGGCGTACGGCTTTGCATGGCACGCCATAGGCCACGGTGTTGTCTGGAATGTCGTGGCTCACCACCGAGCCTGCGCCGATAACGCAGTTATCTCCAATGGTCACGCCCGGTAGGATGGTTACGTTTGCGCCGACCCATACATTGCGGCCGATGGTAACCGGAATGCAATATACGTAATGGTGCTCGCGCAGTACCGGCAGTATCGGATGGCCTGCCGTGGCAATGACCACGTTCGGACCGAACATGCACCAATCGCCGATAGTGATATCGGCATCGTCCACGCAGGTGAAGTTGACATTGCAGTAGATGCCTTTGCCCATGTGCACATGATGGAAGCCCCAATTGGCGTGCGCAGGTGTCTCCACATGGCAGCCGTCGCCAATTTCGGCGAACATCTCCTTGAGCAGTTTCTGTTTGCCCTCTTGGTCGGTGGGATGCGTCTGGTTGAATTCCCAGAGCTTCTCCTGATATTCGAGTTGGCCGCCCATAATGCTCGGGTCGTCGTAATGGTAAGGCAGCTGTTCCTCGCGCCGTTTCGCGTTATCCATCGATAGCCTCCTTGGCTGTTGCAAAGCGTTGATATTCCAGTGATGTTTGCGTTGCCATCATTGTAGGCGCGGTTTATGAAGCTGGGGTGTGGCTAGACGGTTGAGACGTGGCCGGATGGCGGGTGCGATCGGGGCGGATAGTCAGGACATGGTTGGGACGTCATTAAGTTTGCGTCCCAACCTAGCAGCCGCAAACATGATGACGATTTTGGGTTGAAAATCGTCACTAAGTACGCGGTCGGACGTATATTCTGCAAACATAATGATGGTTATCGCCCGCAAATCGTCATTATGTACGCGGACAGTTGGTGAAGCCGCGTACATAATGATGATTCACAGCCGGCGTCACGCCCCGTCAGCCCTGTTAAGCCCGCGCCGGTATGTGCTTGCGCGACAATGCAAGCACATACCAGGCAACCGGCATTGCCAGCAAACCACCGGCAATGAATACCCACGCAATCGGAATCACATCAGCAAGCGGTGCAAAAATCAGCATGCCCAGCGGCATACCAAGCGTGGAGAGCATGGTATCGAGGCCGAATACGCGGCCGGTCATTGATTCATCGGATTCGGTTTGCATGACGGTACGCATCGGTCCGACGCATATCGCGGACGCCACACCATTGAGCACATCGACAATCAGGAACAGTATTAGGTTCCGTACCGTGCCAAGGCCGATGACAGTAATGCCCACCATTGCAATACCGAACGCAATCGCTCGCATCTGAGTAAGACTATTGTGCAACAACTTTGGGCCAATCGCAGACATCATCGCACCACCAAGCAGCAGGCCAACGCTGAGCCCCAGTTCATTGGCCGCAAGCTTATCGGATGCGGTAGCGAGATTTATGAATCCAAGATTCAGATCGATGCCCTCGTATTCGCGAGTCATGAGCAGCAGCGTTAGATTCATTGGCGCCACGGCAACACAACAAGTCAAAGCATCTCCAAGAATTGCACCCTTCAAATACGGATGCTTCATCGCGTACAATAAACCAATCTTCAAATCAGCGAAGGTTCGCCGCAGTATAGCCACGGGACTAGTTTCAGCAACAGTACCAGCTGCATCACTTCGCTGAGCCGAGCGAGGCGCGCGAATCAGCATCACAAATCCTACGCCAATAACCGCAGTGGTCACATCAACCAACAGAATCGACCAGAGCGGAACCATATTAATCAGTACGGCCGCGAGCGCCGGTGCCGCAATCCTATTCGCCGAATTAATGACGCCGAATATCGAATTGATTCGTAGGAGCTTGCCGGTCGGTACGATGTCCGGAATAAACGACTGTACCGCGGGCTCCTGAATTCCCGCTCCAGCCGATCGGATAAACAGCACTATGAAAATCAGCGACAGATTTGCCCAGTTCATTGCGAAGCTCACAGACAGCACCACAGTGACGGTCGCGATCATCAAATCAGGCAGAACAATCAGCGCTTTTCGGTTGTACCGATCTGCCATAGGTCCGCCAAAAACGGAGACCAAAGACTGCGGCAGCACGCCGAACAATGTGGCTAGCAGCATGGCCGAGCCGGTTCGGGTTTGCAGTACAATCCACCACCAGATGGCGAACTGCACAATGCTGGAGCCAAGCATTGAAAACGCCTGACCGGTAAGCAATAGCACAGCACGGCGTAGCCAGTCTTGTTCAAGTGGGTCAGATTGGGTGAATTGACTAGTTGCCAAATCGGATGAATACTCTGTTTCGGTTGCAGGCGAGAAATCGATAGGGTCTTCCAAAGACGATTGGGACATAAGCGTTCCTGTTTTCCTCTACTCACGCGAACGCATAACCGCTTAGCCGAAGTCCGAGTATCTGACGCGCAAAAGACAAGTGCTGTAATCAGTGAACAGGAATCAATCAGCTATCTAGCGGTTTCGCAATCGTGCGAAATCAATGTGTGTACGACGAATTCGCATACCTGCATTTTCTGCAGCAGGTACACTTCAGCCCGTCATCGGGCTTTACCGCGTTAGATTGCGGGCCTCAACGCGAATCGCGCCATCGTCATGCAAAGCGAACAACACATGGTGCCTGAGTGTATAGCCGTATACAGACAAACGCATAATTCACTCCTCGGCATTTGCAGAGCACTGATTTTCAGAATATTGCGCGGCGCTGCAAGAGATTTCCCGAACTGGCATAATCGTGGATTATGGATGAAGGTTGGGTTCCTGGCGATCGCAAACTGGCATTGCGCGTATGGATTGGGCGCGCACGGAGCACCGTGATGTTCGTAGTATGCTGCTCCGGTCTTGGCGTGATTGTGGTGCAAATCCTAGATACGTTTATGCTTGGCGATTTTCCGAAGATACGTGAAGCCGTTGTGCTTTTCTGTATTGTGCTGCCCCTGTTGGCGGGTTGCGTATGGCTTCGGCTTCGACTCTGGCATCGACCGATTAGTCTCGTTGCCATTCGCCCAAGATGGGGAGCGGTCCGCCTTATCGCAGCACCAGACCGCTACTCGCCAGGCGGAGAATGGTACACATACAATGTGCGATTCATTCTGTTTCGTGCCTGCGACGTCATGGAGTTCTGCATCCCTTGCGAATATCAGGGGCAGAAGCTCCAAGCTCGAATGGAAGTATGCAATGGCTACATTCGCATGAAGGGGTTTCGATATCTCACCTCTCGTGAGCAGGAGGCTTGGGACTCCAATTCTCTCGGTTATTCCCTGCTCGACCCGCGCACTGTCTACGATCGCGACACCGATGCCCTCATCGTGCAGCAGTCGTGATAGCACACGGCGTAGTCGGTGGGGTTGCTGGCTCTGCCAAGCATTTTCGCTGCCAAACTGTCATTAAGTACGCGGCTCAACGTACTACCCGCAAACATAGTGATGTTTTGGAGGTGGAAATCGTCATTATGTTTGCGACTGCCAGGTTGGCACGCGTACATAGTGATGTTTCCAGCCCCAAAATCATCATTATGTTTGCGGCATGCACGTTGAGCCGCAAACATAATGATTGCGGGCAGCCTTCCCATCTGCCCCAGCTTCGCGAAGGCGTCACATCACACCAGCCCAGCGCACCGCAAGCGAACATAAACGCGCACAAACGAACCATTCTTACCGAGTTATCCACATGACAGACTGTCAAAAACGGAAGCTAGAACCACATACCCCGTTTGAGCTTGCGCAGAAGAGAACAGTCGCTCAATCATGGCAATATGAGCACACATCACGACATTGAGCAACTCTGCAATGACGCCGAGCACAACCGCCGCTGCTTTTATCCAGCTACCAACACGCAACGCCAGGCAGTACAAACCAGGATTCGCAATGGGTATCTGACCCGACCATTCCGCAATATGTATGCACGCAATGCATATTGGCAGTCATTGAATCCAATAGAGCAGGCTCAGCATATTATTCGAACATTATCCGGACAGTTTCCAACACGTATTTTCGCGGGGCTGAGTGCTGCAACAATAATGCAACTGGATCATAACTGGTCGCTGCATGAAGACAACACCGTTTTCATCGCCAAACCCACCGGTCCTGCGCAACGTTCGAATGCCGCCATCAAACATGTCACGGCAACGAATCCACCCCTCGCAACACTTGCGAATTACCGCAACAGCGATGGACTGCAGGCCACCATATTCCCAGGTCGACCAGAGATGCAAGCGATGCAACAAGCGCTCCAACGCCAAAAACCTTGCGAAATCACCAGCATTATCCCGATAACCTCACCGGCACGTACGCTGGTCGATTGCGGACTGCGCTACTCATTTTCTCAAGCTTTACCAATGTTCGACTCCGCAGTACGGCAGAAACTGGTTACAGCCGAGCAGATCACGGATATTTGCGATGGGCTGCGCGTGGACTGTGGACGCGTGCTCCGGCTGGTCTATTACATGGATCCTCTGAGTGAGAATGGTGGAGAATCGCTCTGCCGGGCTGTAATTATCGAAGCTGGTTTCGTGGTGCCGGACTTGCAGCATGTGTTTATCGACCCTGATGCTCCGTGGAAGGAATATCGAGTTGATTTCGTTTGGTACACTCCTGATGGGCGAATCATCATATTGGAATTCGATGGTACTGCTAAATATGTCGACCCAGCTATGACCAACCGGCGCAGCATACAAGCTGTGGTTCATTCAGAAAAAGAACGCGAAAATGTATTGCAACGAGCCGGTGCGTCTAGCATTATTCGCACGAATTTCGACGAGGTCATCCAGCGGACACCTCTGATTCAAAAACTGCTTGACGCCGGTGTGCCAATGGCCGGGTTCAATCCCGTATACGAGAAAACAGCCAACTGGTCTGGAAGGCTGTAGCCGGGGTGTGGGTCGATTGGCGGACTATACGCCGATGGGGTGTTTCCAATGGCAGGGCGTCCAAGACTGACCGCTCTCGATGGTGGCTATTCTCCACCGACCTCCGGCCTCCGTTGGCCATCAACCGTCATTATGTACGCGGCTTCACCAACTGTCCGCGTACATAATGACGGCTAGAACACCTAAATCATCATTAAGTACGCGGCTCAACGTACTACCCGCAAACATAATGACGTTTTGGAGGTGGAAATCGTCATTATGTTTGCGGGTGTTTGGTTGACGCGCGTACATAATGACGATTCGGCTATGGCAAGTGGCCGTTTTGGGTATCGGAGACGGCTCTATGCGTTGCGGGTGGCGTTGCGCGCCGCATTACGTGCGGCAATGCGCTCGCAGAAGCCGGTTTTATCCGCTTCGGTGATAGGACGAAGTACGCGTGCCGGGTTGCCGACGGCAATCACACCGGCCGGAATATCTTTGGTGACCACTGAGCCGGCACCGATGACCGAACCGCGACCGATAGTCACGCCGCCGAGCACGGTCACATGACCGCCCAACCATACGCCATCCCCGATCACAATCGGCTTGGCCTGGCAAGCACCATTCTTACGCTCCTCGAAATCAAGCGCATGATTGGTGGCGAACAAGCCCACCATTGGCGCAATCCACACATAATCGCCGAGCGTGATCGGTGCATTGTCGAGCATCACGCAGTCGAAATTAATGTAGGCATGCGAGCCGATGGTGATATTACGCCCCACCTCGCAACGGAAATTCGGCTCGATGAACACATCCTCGCCCACTGAAGCGAACAGCTGCTCCATGATTTCGCGGCGGGTTGCGGTGTCCTCGTAATCGGTGCGATTGTAGGCAACGAATAGCTTCTTGGCCTCCGCGCGCTTGCGCTCGATTTCCGGATGCGAGTCTTCATAGACTTCGCCGGCCACCATGCGCTGCCATTCTGCGAGGCCCTCGGGTGTGAGATCGGCGGTGACGTCGTACTGGTTTGCGGTCATGTTCAACTCCTTTGTTGTTGTTTGACAATTGTTGATCGGCTATTGTCGATTGACTACTTTGCGTTGATATCCATTATGCGGCTTCGTTCCCGCCGGCGTTTAGACCATCGTGCGCAGGATTTCAAGGAATGCGGCAGCGGGCGGGGTGAGCGGCTGGTTGCGTTTCCATGCGATGGCCAGCTGGGTGTTGGCGGGTGGATCAAGCGGTCGGAACACCAGCCCTGACTCCCAAGTCGTATCCACCAGTCGTTGCGGGCCGATGACACAGGCGAAACCCTCTTGCGCGAAGCAGCTGGCGTTATACATAAGGTTCATCGTGCCCACGATGTTGAGTGATTTCATGCTATGCCCAAACCAGCCGGACAGATTGCCGCGGATAATCACGCCTTGCGGCACGATGATTGGAGTGTCTTTCAGGTCGGCAGCGGTGATCGCCTCATGTGAGGCAAGCGGATGGTCGTGGCGCATAAGCACGCCCATCGGGTCGCCGCCTGGCAATGGCATGTAGTCGTAACGGCTCATATCAGTTGGTTGCACCAGCACGCCGAAATCGGCAAGACCATTATCGAGTCGTTCAACGATGTTCGTGCCGTAGTCATCATGCAGTCGGACGCGCACCTGCGGATGACGCTCACGCAAGATGACTGCAGCTCGCGCGAGCACACGCATTACTGCGGTTTGTGCTGCAGCGATATGCACGTCGCCGGTCACTTCTTCGCCGGTCATCACTTCGGTTTTGGCTCGTTCGGCCAGCTCTGTGATTTCACGTGCGCGGCGGTACAGTAACCGACCCTCCTCGGTAAGCTCAAGAGCGCGGCCGCGATTGCCGCGCTCGAATAGGGTGACGCTGAGCTCTTCTTCGAGTTCTTTGATTTGACGAGAGAGCGCCGGCTGGCTGATGCGCAGCACATCGGCTGCCGCGCTGACACCTTCCTCCTCGACCACAGTAATGAAATTGCGTAATACACGAAGTTCCATGACTGTACTGCCTTCCGTCTGAATCGTTGCTCCTAGTGCTGAAATGTATGCACTTTTCTTATGTAATTGTATCAAATGACACTATTTGTAATGGAAAACCGGCTGTCATATCGTCAGAATCGTGATGTTCGCAACCGTAAGCGGTGAAACGATTAACCTAGACAAGAAAGAAAAAGGGTGGAATAAACATGGCTGATTCCAATGCTGGAAACTCGGTAATCGTCTACTTTTCCCGCACTGGCGAGAACTATACGGTAGGGGAGATTGAGGTCGGCAACACCGACAAAGTGGCTGCCGAGCTCGCAAAACAGACTGGCGCGCCGCGCATCGAGATCGTGCCGGTCGAGCCGTATCCATATGTCTATAACCAGGCCGTGGCACAGGCCACCCGCGAGCGCAATGACCAGGTGCGTCCGGCATTCACGCTGAAGAGCGATACTGCTGGCACAGATGCGCTCGCTGCGCTTGACGCGGCGGATACCGTTTACCTCGGCTATCCAATCTGGTGGGCGGATATGCCGATGCCCGTATATACCTTCCTTGAAAGCCGCGATTGGGCGGGTGTAACGATTCGTCCATTCTGCACGCATGAAGGCAGCGGGCTGGCCGACACGGTCGTCTCTATCGCCGACGTGACCGGGGCGAATGTATTGCCGGGCCTTGCAATCCGTGGCGCCACCGCGCAAAACGATGAGGTGAGGACTACCCAGCGTGTTGCCGACTGGCTGGTGTAATCGGAAATCATGAATCATCAATAACGCTAAATGCATACACAACAGTAAGGAATACCAATGCAAACTGTCACATTGAACAATGGCGTGGAGATGCCGGCTTTGGGCTACGGCGTTTTCCGCATGGACAACCTCGAGGAGTGTGAGCGCTCGGTGAACGATGCGCTTGAGGCCGGCTACCGATACATCGATACGGCCACCGCATACCAGAACGAGGAGGCGGTGGGCAAGGCCATCGCCGAATCCGGCATCAGGCGCGAGGATCTGTTCGTCTCCACCAAACTGTGGATCACGGACACCACCCGCGAACTCGCGCGCCCCGCGTTCGAACGTTCGCTCGACCGTCTCGGCCTCGACTACGTGGACCTGTACCTGATCCACCAGCCGTACAACGACGTGTTCGGCGCATGGAAGGCGATGGAGGAGCTGGTCGCCGAAGGCCGCATCCGCGCGATCGGCGTGGACAACATGGACTCCGCCCGTCTCGCCGACTTCCTGCACCACGTGGACATGAAGCCGACGGTGAACTTCATTCAGGCGAATGTCGGCTTTCAGCGCAAGGCGGAGCGAGCCTATATGGCCGAGCGCGGTGTGCACATGGAGGCATGGGCGCCGCTGGCCGCCGGTTCCGCAAGTCTGTTCGACAACGAAACAATGCTGAAGATTGCGGCTGAGCATAGCAAGACCGTGGCTCAGGTGGCGCTGCGTTGGCTTATTCAGCGCGGTATTACGCCGGTGGTCAAGTCCGCGAACCCCACGCGTATGCGCGAGAACCTCGACATCTTCAACTTCGAGCTGACCGATGCGAATATGGCTGAGATCACCACGCTCGACACCGGTATCGACCCGAATGGTGCACGCGATACCGGCGAGAAGGTCGATCGCTTCCTTGATTGGGGTGATACGCTGCGTCGCTAATAACGATTGCGCAATCGGTGACTGCTGCTCGGTGGTTTCTATGCGCACAATGCGCGCGTAGAAACCACCATTGTTTGCCATTCGGACAATAAGATGGACGCTGTATTGGGTGCGGCTAGCGTGGGCCGCATGGTTGTATGGGATTCCGAACAGTATCTTCGATTCAAGGCCGAACGCACGCAGCCGTCGCGTGATCTGGCGATGCAATTGCCGCCCGACGATGGTTCGGTCAAACATGTTCTGGACATTGGCTGCGGACCGGGCAACAGCACCGCGGTATTGCGTGGGCGGTACCCTCACGCCGAGATTCTTGGCGTGGATAATTCGCTGGAAATGATTGAATCAGCGCGTGCCGCCCATCCGGATATCGATTTTGCTTTGTGCGATGTATCGAATCAAACCGCTTTGGCGGATTTGCCAAATGATTTCGATATGGTGTTTTCCAACGCTTGTATTCAGTGGGTGCCGAATCATGCGCGATTGATTCCGGCGTTGCTCGGCCTCTTACGTGAAGGTGGGGTGCTCGCTGTGCAGACACCGATGAATTATGAGGAACCGATTCATCGCATCATCGCCGAGCTCGTGCATTCGCCAGCGTATGCGGACCGGCTGCCACAACAGCGTGAGTTCTACAATCTCACGCCGCCCGAATACTGGGAGCTATTGCGCGTGCATGCTGCTAGCTTCCGCATGTGGAAGGTGACGTATATGCATACGTTGCCATCGCATGAGGCCATTATGGACTGGTATCGCGGCACGGGATTGCGTCCGTACCTGCAGGCATTGCCAGACGATGCCGAGCGTGCGGAGTTCGAGTCCGCAGTGTTTGACCGTGTTTGTGAGTCTTACCCCAAGCAGTCGGATGGCAGCATTATTTTCCCGTTCCCGCGGTTCTTCTTCACTGCGGTGAAGTAATCGGAGCGATAGTTTCGCCGTGGTAGCGCAAAAGGGCGGCTCCCGGAAAATTCCGAGGGTCGCCCTTTGCGCTACGTGATGTTGTAATTGCCGTTGCCCCCTCTAATTGGCTCCCCTTGTCAGGGGGCTGTCGACAAAGCCGACTGAGGGGTAGTCCATTAGAGAACCATTGGTATAACTACTTGGTCAGGTAATCCTTGTAGTTCTTGACCGCTTCGGCCAGAGCCTCATCGGAGATGCCGAAGGAGCCGAAGGTCACGAACGGCTTGACCCAAGTGGCGTTGATGTGGTTGGCCGTGCCCTGGAACGGGACGAGCACCTGGTCGATGGTGAACTTGTTGTCGCCTTCAGGCTGGTACTTGGACTCCGGAGAGCCGGTGGAGACTGCGACGGCGAATTCCTTGCCTTCGAAGGCGTGGCCTTCAGAACCGTATGCCCAGCCGTGCTCCAGCACATCGTCTTCCCAGGTCTTGAGCAGAGCGGGGGAGGAGAACCAGTACAGCGGGAACTGGAACACCACGCGATCAGCGGCTTCGATTGCGGCCTGCTCGGCCTTAACGTCGATCTTGCCGTCCGGGTACAGAGCGTACTCGTCGCGCACGGTCACGTTCTCCAGGCCTTCGGCAGCCTCGGCAAGCGCGGCGTTGACATGGGACTGACCCTTCAGGGACGGGTGGAATACAAGTACCAGAGTCTTCATGGGTATCTCCTTGATTTATCGGTCTGATTGGCTTGCATATCTCATGGCTCACTCAGTAATATTGCAAGCCGATATATCTCAGAATGAACTATACAAGTATGGGTGGTAAGTATGCAAACGGTGTGTCGTATTCCTTTTTGTGCCCTCGCCGAAGAGGACGGCGAAGCTGACCGGTGATTGCCGGATGGGATCAATGTTGATGGTTGCGGTAATAAAAAAACGCCCTGTGGTGTACCGCAAGGCGATACGTCACAGGGCGATTCAAATAAGAACTATTTGTAATCCTTACAGGCGGCACAGAGCTGCTGCAGCAAGGGTGGTGATAGTTGCGATAGTGATAGCGGCCATAAGAACTTCCTTCCTCTCTTTTCCAATAGCCGAATGTGGATACTAGTGAGAGGGCTCGAAAAGTGAGGCAAAGATGTTCAATAATTGGCCGCTGCTGTGCGTTTTGTTTGGTGCGGGGATCTGTGTGAGTTTCAAAAGTTACTCAGCGAGGAACTTTTGGTAATCCTTACCGATTGCGGCCAAGTCGTCATCGCTGCGCTCCATGGACTCGAACATGACGAATGGCTTCAGCCAGGTGGCATTCGTGTAGCGGGCCATCATGCGGTAAGGGGAGAGTACCTCATCCATTGTGGCGCCATTATCGGCGGTCTGATATTCGGTTTCCGGGCCGCCAGCGGTAGTGGCAACTGTGATTTCCTTGGATTTCAGCGCCTCGCCGCCTGGACCGTATGCCCAGCCATAAGCGAGCACTTCGTCTTCCCATTCCTTAAGCAGGGCTGGCGCGGAATACCAATACAACGGGAACTGGAATACGATACGGTCAGCAGCTTCGACGGCCTGCTGCTCGGCGGCCACATCGATCTTACCGTCCGGATAGAGCGCGTACTCGTCGCGTACGGTCGCAGTGTCTGCCGGCAAAGCGCTTGCAGCTTCAGCCAACGCCTTATTGGCGCGCGATTTACCTTGTAGATCCGGATGAAATATCAATACCAGCGTCTTCATAAAAGCCTCCTTGCTTCATCTCCCGAATTGGACGGGAACAGCATGCGTCATTACGCATAATACCGCCGATTGTGTTTCTCGATTTCTGATTTCCAGGCGGTGTGGCTTACCGCATGTGCGGTGCGCGACTCATGACGAAGTAGGAGCCGATAGCGAGTGGCATAGTAATCATCAATGCAGGATAGAACCAGGCGATGTTGAGGTTTGCGTATAGCCAGCCGCCGATAATCGGGCCCAAAGCCATGCCTAGATCAAGTCCGATGTAATACGTGCCATTGCCGCGCCCGCCGTGGCCAGCGCCGGCCAGTCGCACGGCATCGGATTGGCTGACGGAACTCATGATGCCGTATGACGCCGCCATGAAGATGGCCCCGATAAGCAGGACTCCATCGTTACGCATGAAAGCAAGAGCTCCCAGCGAAATCAACATGCACGCTGAGCATAGCCATAGGAACCAGCGGAATGGGCAGCGGTCGAAGAGATTGCGCATCAAAACGCGCAGTAACAGCAGTGCCGCCGCGTATAAGGGGAAGAACAAGCTGACATCCACAGGCAGGTTTCGAGCCTGGACGTACGTGACGATATACGACTGCGTGGCGCAGTAGGGGATGGCGAACAGCATGAATACGAAGGCGACCGGAATCACGCGCACGGAAATCGTCTGACTGATGAAGGCTCGAATGCCGGTGTTGGTTTGCTCGGCTGTGGTCGTGGCGGTCTGCGGTGTGCGGCCGGCGCGATTGGAGGCGCGGCTGGTGCATCCGCCATCGCGAACGAACGCCACCAATATGAACGCGACAATCATCGCCGCCGTGGAGATTGCAAACGCCGCGCGATAGCCGAACACAGCCTTCATGCGGATGCCGGCGGCAGGGCCGAGCGCCATCGCAAGCGCATTGACCATACCGTAATAACCCATGCCTTTGCCGATATGAGCCAAAGGAATCAACGCAGTCAGCCATGCCGCAAGGCAAACAGACAGGCAGGAGAATCCAATGCCATTGATGAGTCGCGCGGCAAAGAGGAATGCGGCATTGGCGGACCATGCATATCCAGCATAGGCGGCAATCAGTAGCACGATGGCAATCATGGCGAATCGTTTCAGCGGTGCGTGATCGCTGAAACGACCAGCCCATGGTCGGCAGAACAGCGAGATGATATTCATGGTGCCGGCGATGATGCCGGCGAATTCTCCGCTCGCTCCCAAAGTGTGCGAATAGCCGACAATCAGCGTAGTGCCCATCATGGTGCCGGACATGTAAAAGAATGCTGCCGCCATAATCAGGAGAATGCTGCCGTTCATGAATGAGTCATCGTGCTTGTGGCTATGTGATTGGCTGGCTTCCTGCATTTGCGCTGATTGTGTTGACATATTCGTTGCTATCCTCGCCTCTGACTATTGCGCGTCGCTACATATTGGACGATGCTTTACGAACATGCATTGTAGATACTCTGTGGCCTTCGTGCGGTGCAGGACTGCTTTCTTTTATGGCGCAAGTGCACTCTTTTGGTTATAACTGGAGAAGCAGAATAATGCATAGGGGAGATGCCATATGTATGACAAGCGACTGGATGCCATCCTGTCGGCGGCGGAATGCGGCAGTTTCAATAAGGCCGCGCGGCAACTGCACCTTTCCTCCACCGCATTGATCAAACAGGTCACCGGTTTTGAACGTGACTATGGCCTTACCCTGTTCGACCGCACCAATAATGGAGTGAGCCTCACTGCCTCCGGGCATGCATTGGTCGACGATGCTCGAAGTCTGATAAGCCAGAGCGAACGAGCCTTGCGTCATGCCCGTCAACTCGAGGAGACACAGGAAGCGAGGGTGAGACTTGCCATTTCGATGCTTCGCCCGGCTACTCCCGTGTTGGAATTGTGGCCGCGAGCGTCGGCATGGCTAATGCGCCATGAACATCAACTTCGACTGGAGCTGGTTTCCATGCCGGACGCTCCCGATGGGTTCATGACAGCTTTGGACCATCTTGGCGAGGAAGTCGATGTGGCCGCCAGCGGGTTTTCGCCGGAGCATCAGAAACATCCCTGCCAGGTTCTGAAACTGGGTGAATATCCGTTGCAAATCGGAGTGCCAGCCTCGAATCCGCTGGTGGCGATGCCGGGTGGTGTGCTCCGCCTGTCCGATTTGGCGGGGCAACGAATTCATATCCCGCAGGTCGGTGACAACGATGCGATGGATACGGCACGTCAATTGTTGGAAACAGTTCCCGACCTCACGCTGATTGATATCGCGCAATATACGTTTGATGAGTTCAATGACTGCGCCGCCAACGGGGATCTGATTCTCGCCCGTACCTTCGGCACAGGCATCCATCCGATGATTCAGGCAATGCCGGTGGACTGGAATCTGACCATTCCATACGGCTTGTTCTATCCGTTGGATCCTTCCGAATCCGTGCAGCAATTCGTACAGGCGATTGCAGCCGTGCGATAGCGCAGAACATACAGACGATTATTGGTTTGACGGTGTGATCTCTGTGTTCGTTGAAACGGTCAACGGTCAATTGACAATTGAATCAATAACAGAGCAGACGAATGGATATAAGTATATAAAGTCAAAAATGGATAGATTTTCTCCTATAAAGATAGATAAAGTTCGATATAACTGAACGATTTGGATATCGCCTGATTGATTATGGTGCAGCACAATATCCGGCGCGTTATGTTTGCTGAGCGTACGCTTTCCCGGATGCCGCGTTCGATGTGATTACGGTTTGCCAGTGTTTCTGGCATTTCAATCATGATGCCGCTTGCTGCACCTCTGAATTGCTATACCTCTGTTTTCGTGTATATGGCAGTTATTTATACCTTTGTTTTCGTGTAATCAGGACAATATGAGAACGATGTGGTGAAAAGTGATGTGAAAGGTGATGTGAAAGGTGCTCGTTCTGTATATCGCATGAAATCGGTTGAGTCAGTGGTGGATGGCCTTGTTGCTGCGCATGAACGCAAGCGACATGATGATGAGTGGGGCGGCGCACGCGGCCATGGCGAGGAATGTGAGATTCATGCCATGCATGTTTGCGGCGGCTGCGCTTATGCCGCGAGCCTGACCAGCGGCGGCCAACGCCGTCATCATGCCGACGAAAACGGCTTGCCCGATGGCTCCGGCAATGGTGCGTAATGCGGTGAGCAACGCGTTTGCGTCGGCTAAGCGCCCGTCGCCCGCGACTGAAGTGCCCCACGTCACCAGCGGCATCATCAAGCAACCGATCGCCAGCGAACGTATGACGTTAATCGTGGATGCCACCCAAATCGATGCGGCAAGCGGCAGCAATCCCATGGCAAGATTGCTGGCGGTCAAGCAGATGCCGCCGATGAGCAGCAATCGTTTCACGCCAAAGCGATCGTGCAATCTGCCAGCCATTGGGCTGATAATCGCCATCGCCAGCGACCCCGGCAAGCTCACCAGACCAGCCATCGATGCCGTGCCGCCTTTGATAGTTTGCACGTACAGCGGCAGTATGACCGACGAACCCATCATCGCGAAATACAGAATCATGCTGCCAATCACACTCAGGGCAAAGTTGCGATTGCGAAGAATGCGCACGTCAAGGAACGGGCGCTCTCGCTTCAATTGCAGCATTACGAACCATATGGAAGCTGCGATACCCAGTACGAGCGGCAGCAATACCATGATGCTGACGAATGGTTGGGAGCTGATATTGCCAATGCCGAGCGTCACACCGCCGAACGCAACAATGCTTATCGCGAACGACAGCGTATCGAAAGAACGCTTTGACGTGCTGAGCACATTGCTGAATACCAAGCATGCCATGATGAGTGACAGTGCCATTACGCTAATCACCAGGTAGAAGATGGAACGCCAGCCGAACGCGTCAACCATAAGGCCGGAAAGCGTTGGCGCAATCACCGGTGTGACGCCGACCACGAGTCCGTACCAACCCATGATGGTGCCGCGCTGGTCGGGGTAGATGGTCATAAGCACCACCTGCGCCATCGCCATAAGCAGGCCGTTGCCGCATGCTTGCAGCACGCGCCCGCCCATGATAACGGCGAATGGCACGGGCGCAATGCATGTCAGGGAACCGATGATGAACAGTACTGCGCTGATCAGATACAACGGCTTGGTGGGGAAGCGGGTGATGAGAAACGCGGTGAGCGGCATGACGATGCCCATGGCGAGTGAATAGCCGCTGGTCAGCCACTGGCCGGTTTGCATCGTGACGCCGAGATCCGTTGCAATGGGCGGCAACGCGGTAGTCAGCGCCGTGGCCATGATGGTGGTGGCGATGCACGACAGCATGATGTTGATAAAAATCAGCGTGCGGCGACGATTGGTGAGTGGCTGTTGCGCGGATGAGTCTATGGTGATTATGTTCGGCATGATTTCGTTTCTTTTTGGCTCCCTTTGTCAGGGGAGCTGTCGGCGAAGCCGACTGAGGGGTAGTCGTACAGAAATAGAAGTGTCTTTTGCTCTCACTTGGTAAGAATCTGCGTGCGTTTACTTGTCTAGCTCTTGGTAGTGCTCGCGAATAGTGGTGAGAATATCGGCAAACTGTTCGCGCTGCTCGCGGGTCAATGATTCCAGCAGTTCTCCTGAGGAGCCGTTTTCGGTCGCGCGTCTGCGCAACGCTTCGGCTTTGCCTTCCTCGGTGAGCGTGACCAGATAAGTGCGCGCGTCATCAGGATGCTGGGTGCGCGTAACCCATCCGCGAGTCTCCATTTTGGCGAGCAATTCACTTAAGGATGCCGCGCGAATGCCGAGAATCGCTGCGAGTCGGCGCTGGCTGACCGGGCTGAGGCCGCTGATGGTGAGCAGACAGCGTGACTGGCCGCTGGCATAGGCGGGTGAGTTGTTGCGTCGCAGATTGCGCTGGTGGCTGATGCGCGCCACGTCGTAGAACAGTTCCGCAAGCGCGCGGTCGTCCGTTTGGGAAGCGTCTGTGGAATTGTTCATTGATTCGTCTGCCATCTATCCCATTTCCTTGGTCGTCGCTGTATTCGTAAGGTACCTTGAGAATAATACAAGGTACCTTGCAAAATGCAAGTCGGGCGATGTGGCGCTACATACTGCCAACGCGCAATACAGTACCGTCGTTGCGAATCAGCAGTGCGCCGAGGATTTCAGGATGCCGGGCTGCGAACTGAGACGCGCGTTCGCTGCCGAGTGCGAGCAGGGTGGTGGAATACCCCTCAGCATCCAGCGACTTGCGTGCGACGATCGTTGCACTCGCGAGGTCAGTATGTGCCGGATATCCCGTGTGTGGATCGATGATGCGGTGATATGTGATGCCATCTGCGACGAACCGACGCTCGCATGTGCCGCTGGTGACGATTGAAACGTCTGGCGGAACGGTCAGGGGAATCAGGGTTCTATTCGACTTCTCCGCATTGCAGCATGGGTTGGGAATAGCGACGGGCCAACCGTGGTGTGATGAACGCCTGCCGTGCATCAGGGTGTTGCCGCCGAGATCGATGAGGAAATTCTCGAAACCGGCCGCCTGCAGCGACCCGGCCAGACGGTCCGCGATCCAGCCTTTGGCGATGCCGCCAAGGTCAAGCTTTGCTTGCGGGTCGTACAGACGGCACCATGCTGTACTGGTTCCGATGCCATGCCCGAAGCCCCTGAATTCGCCAATGGCATGTCCATCGCCTTCGGCAACGTCGGCATCGCTGTGGGTACGACGGCTGGCGGCATGACGATCACGCTGAGCTCGATCCATGCCGCGGCCATTTGCGCCGCATTCTTCGCCGCCACACTGTCTATCCTGCTGCCATTCCGTATCGTTCTAATCAAACGCACAGCGAATTGACGGTATGGGATGTGTTTCTCGCTTACAAGGGGCTGATTTGAGCTGCGCGGGAGGTCTATCTGCGTTAGCAGGGGCTGCTTCTCTGCTGAATTCGACCATGCTCCAACGCTATTCCGCCATTTTGAAGGGAATTTACTAGGGGCAACAGCCCCTGCTAACGCAGATAGATGTCCCTGGAAACAGTAATCAGCCCCTCGTAATCGAGATATCCCTGATCTATAAGCAATGAATCGATAATCGAGGAGATTATGGGACGCCTAGAGAACATGGAAAGGAGAGAAGGGCATTCGTCGATGCAGGTTGTGCGCCGAAAACGACAGGTTATCGGGCAGGTGAGTGGTTCGTGCTGGAGCAAACTCGTGAGCCAAAGCCTGATAACCCTTGTAATCACAGGGATTCCGGCAGATTCAAGAATCATATATTCATGTTGCGTATGGATGTGCATTCGTTGCAGACATTATCTTTCGCATGCCGGTTTTCGGACAATGAAATCCATCACAAGCGTTCACGAAAGCCAGTGATCGCAGACGATATCACCATAGCAAACCGTGCGGGGCAGCACGGTGACACCATCAAAGTAGAAAGGGCAGCAATGCTTGATATCAATATGGATGACGTCATTGCAGTCGTTCAATCCATCGCAGTCGAACTCGGCGTCATCGCCGTGTTCTTGGCGCTCGCTATTATCCTGACCATCGCGGTCAACAAGCGTACGGTCAAGGACGGTGCCGCGCGCAAACTCACCCACTCCACCTCCTGGGTGGTCACGGCCGTGGCGGTAATCGCGTCCATTACCATCATGCTTACCGGTCCGCTCAACAGCATGATTACCATGGCCACCGCTACCAAGCATGAGCTGAGCGCGGAAACCATCGACAAGACGAATCAGTTGGCCGTAAACATTGAACGTGAAGGCATCACCCTGCTGCAGAACAACGACAACATGCTGCCGCTTGCCGCCGGCAATATCAACGTGTTTGGCTGGGCCTCCACCAATCCGATTTATGGCGGCACCGGCTCCGGCGCACTTTCCGACGCCTACGACACTACCTCTTTGCTCGACGGTCTGCATGATGCCGGCTATCAGACCAACGATGAGTTGACCAAGTTCTACACCGACTACAGCACTGAGCGTGGCGTGATTTCCGTTACCTCCGCCGATTGGACGCTACCCGAACCGGCCGCCTCGACCTACACGGATACGCTGATTAACGACGCGAAGGACTTCTCCGACACCGCCATGGTCGTTATCGGCCGCGTCGGCGGCGAAGGCCTCGACCTGCCTACCGACATGAACAAGGACGGTGTGGTCTACAACGACAACTCCAGTGAGTACAAGGACTTCCCCCGAAGGCACGCATTACCTCGAGCTCTCCCAGTCCGAAAAGGACATGATCGACCTCGTGACCTCCAACTTCGACAACGTGGTGCTTGTCTACAACGGTGCCAACGCGTTCGAGTTCGGCTTCCTCAACGACTACCCGCAGATTAAGAGCGTGCTGTGGGCGCCTCACCCCGGTCAGGCCGGCTTTGAAGCGCTCGGTGAAGTGCTGACCGGTGAAGTCAACCCGTCCGGTCGTACTGCTGACACGTTTATCGACGATTTGACTCAATCCCCGAACTGGAACAACTTCGGAGCCTTCCAGTACGACAACGTTTCCGAATTTGAAGTCGACTCCGCGCGAGGCGTGCGTTCGCCGAAGTTCGTGAACTATGTGGAAGGCATCTACGTGGGCTATCGCTTCTACGAAACCGCTGCCGATGAGGGATTGATTGATTATGATGCCGCCGTGCGCTACCCGTTTGGCTACGGACTTTCGTATACCACGTTCGATCAGCAGATGGGCGATGTGACGTACGTGGATGGCAAGGTATCGTTTGACGTCACCGTGACGAATACGGGCAGCGCGGCCGGCAAGGATGTGGTTGAGGTGTACTACAACCCGCCGTACACCGATGGCGGTATCGAAAAGTCCACGGCAAACCTGGTTTCCTACGAAAAGACCAAGGAACTTGCGCCTGGTGAATCCGAAACCGTGTCCATCGAATTCGATGACGATGACATGGCTTCCTACGACTATCAGAACGCCAAGGCATACGTGCTCGAAGGCGGCGACTATGAGATCTCCATCAACGAGGACTCCCATAACGTAATTGACTCGGCCACCGTCACCGTGCCTGAAACCATTACCTATAACACGGACGGCAACACGCACAACGGCGACCAGATTGTGGCCACCAACGTGTTCGACGACGCGGAAGGCGATGTGACGTATCTGAGCCGCGCCGGCCACTTCGCCAACTATGACGAGGCCACCGCCGCGCCCACCGACTATTCGATGTCCGACGAGGTAAAGTCCACGTTCTACAACATCGGCAACTACGATCCCACCCAGTTCGACAACGCAGACGATGAAATGCCCACCACCGGAGCCAAGAACGGTCTGCGACTGATTGATCTGCGCGGCGCCGACTACGACGACGCCAAGTGGGATCAGTTGCTCGACCAGCTCACCTTCGATGAAATGGACAACATCATCGCCAATGGCGGCTACCAGAACGCAGCCATTAAGTCCATCGGCAAGATTCGTCTATCCGATGTGGACGGCCCTGCAGCCTTGAAGGACAACTTCACCGGTGTCAGCTCCATTGGTCTGCCCGCCAACATTGCGCTCGCCTGCTCGTGGAACAAGGACCTCGCCCGCCAGTACGGCGAAACCATCGGCGACATGGCGCACGAGATGCAGGTGTCCGGCTGGTACGCGCCCTCCATCAACAACCATCGTTCCGCATTCGGCGGCCGCAACTTCGAATACTTCTCCGAAGATCCGGTGCTGACTGCAGGACTCGCAACCGAACAGGTGCTCGGTGCCGCCGACCGCGGCGTGTACGCCTTCACCAAGCACTTCGCTCTGAACGAGCAGGAGACCGAACGCAACGGTCAGCTGTGCACGTGGTCCAACGAGCAGGCCATCCGCGAAATCTACCTGCGCCCGTTCGAGGAGGTCGTCAAGGCCGATGGCGATGCTCAGGCCATGATGGGTGCGTTCAACTACATCGGCAACACGTACGCCAGCGCGCACGTGGGTCTCAACAAGACCGTGCTGCGCGACGAATGGGGCTTCAAGGGCATGCTCGAGACCGACTACTTCTCCGGCACGAACTACGGCTACCAGACCGCCGATCAGGCGATCCGCGGTTACACCGACATCATGCTCGCCTCCACTGAAACCACCAACCACGTGACCGACAAGTCCGCCACTTCGCTGATTGCCATGCGCAACGCCGTGCACAACATCCTGTACACGACGGTCAACAGCTGGCGATACGCGGACGGCGAACCGGCCGACCCGATGCCAGCTTGGCAAATTGCCCTGATCGTGGCCGACGCGGTGCTCGGTGTGGTGCTGATCGGACTCGAAGCCTTGGTAATCCGCCGGTTCGTGGTCCGTCGCCAAGATGCCAGCAGCGCCAAGGTTCAGGCATAAGAAGATTTGTGATTCGCGCGGCTTGCCCATTGCCGCCGCGTGAATCACATAGAAGAAAGGAGGTGCGGGCCCGCTGCCCTGGGCCCGCACCGTAACCTTGACCGCATAAGGCGGCAGCCAGTCTCCTCCGGCTGCCGCCTTTGCTATAAGTACTGTTTTATTCCACGCCGCGCAGGAGCATATGCGCGTAAGTGTGGAGCTGCTCGCGGTCGAGTGTGTGCCCTCGCAGATACGCCCAATCGAGTACGAGCATGAGGGTGTTCGCGTAATGGTCGGCAACCAGTTCAGCTGGCAGGCTGAAACGGTCTCGATCGATGCAGGCGGCCATAATTTCGCGGGCGCGCTGCTCGATGAACGTGTGCATGCTGGAGAATAGCGGACCTTCGGGCGAATTGTGCTGAAGAATTGTCTGCAGCAGGTTTGCGTTGGATTCCAATAGATCGGCCATCGAATCGAGTGCCACATCCACTCGCTGCGAGGATTCGACCGATGCGAGGTTGGCGGAATCCGTTTGCTGGGCCAGCGCAATCCAACAATAGTTCAGTAGATCATCGCGGTCTTCGAAATAGTTGTAGAACGTGGCGCGTGGGTAGCCGGCGGCCTCGCACAGTTCGTTGACGCTGATGTCGGCGAAGGACTTGGTTTGCAACAGTGTGGTCATTGCGCCGAAGAACGCGTCGAGCGTGCGCTGAGTGCCGCGCGTGAGTTTGGCGTTGAGATCCTTTTTCATGATTGTTCAGCATAGTCTATCGTCCATAATTTTGCAGATGTCTAAATATATGTTATTTTTTAGACAGATGTAAAAATATAGACGATTGGAAAGATTGGAATCATGGCAAACGATGTGAAAACAACCGCGCTCGCTGAACCTCTGACCCTGCCCTGCGGTGTGACTGTGAAGAACCGGTTCTATAAATCCGCGATGAATGAGGCGCTTGCCGGTCGCGACTGCGCACCTACCGAAGCGCACGTGCGCCTGTACCGCGAATGGGCGAGGGGAGGGGCTGGCGTGCTCGTCACCGGCAATGTGATGGTCGACCGAACGCAACTCGGTGAACCTGGCAACGTTGCCGTCGAGGATGAGCGTGATCTTGCGGTGCTTCGCCGCTGGGCTGCCGCAGGTACGGAGAATGGCGCGCATTGCTGGATGCAGATTAACCATCCCGGCCGTCAATCGCCCATGACTATCAATTCGCACCCGGTTGCGCCAAGCGCCGGCATGGTTGACGGCGACTATGGTCGGTTCTTCGCTGAGCCGACTGAACTGACTCGTGAACAGATTCACGATATTGTCCGCCGATTTGCCAACACTGCACGAATCGCTAAGAAGGCTGGATTCACTGGTGTGGAGATTCACGCGGCGCATGGCTATCTCATTAACCAGTTCCTTTCGCCGCTGGATAACCAACGCACTGATGAATACGGCGGCAGTCTCGAAAACCGTGCTCGATTCCTGTTCGATGTGTTCGCCGCCGTGCGCGATGCCGTTGGCTCAGACTTTCCGGTTGCGGTGAAACTCAACTCGTCCGACGTGCCGATTGCCGTCAAAGTCAACGAGGAGAATGGGGTGCCGGGCGGATTCAGCGAAGAGGAATCCATTTGGGTTATGAAGCAGCTCGAAGCCCGTGGTGTCGATCTTATCGATATCTCGGGCGGCACTTATGCCAAACCGGTTATCCAAACCAACAGCGGTGCGGCTGAGGATCGCCGTCGTGGTGTCTACTTCACCGACTTCGCGCGACGCGTTAAAGGTGAGCTTGCAGTGCCGGTTGCGCTGACCGGTGGTTTCCGTAACGCGGATGATATGGAGCGTGCGCTCGACGAAGGCATCACACAGATGATCGGCATTGCACGGCCGCTCGCGCTGGTGCCTGACCTGCCGAATCACATCATCCGCGACGGCTGGCGCGGAAGCGTGGAACTACCGCGCATCACGACCGGCATCAAGTCACTTGACAAGGCATTCGGCGGCATCCTCGTGATCAGCTGGTTCGAACTGCAAATGAATCGCATCGGCCGCGGTCGCACCCCGGACCCACGTATCGGAGGCCTGCGCGCACTGTTGTTCGCCCTCAAACAGCACGGCCCCGCCGCACTCACCCCGCGTCGCCGCAAGGGGCGTCAGTAAGATATCTGCACCGGTTGTCGAGCTGTTTCAACGTAAGCGGTTTGGCAGCCGGTGCCGTAGCGCTCGGCGGTGGCCACGCCGTGCAGCATGAGATCGGTCATGATGTCGGCCAACTCTTCGTCGGGTGCATCCATGTCATGCAGCACCCACTGGTCGATCACCTCGCATATCGCGCCGGTCCAATAGCAGGCTGCATAGCGCGGTCCGATCTCATGGCGGGCGGCACTGCGATTCATGCTTGCCCGCATCCCTTCCCGAATACGATTCGCTTGGCCGGCGCGCAGAATCAACCGGTATTGCGGCGCGATGACGCGAACGCTGGCGAGCAATGACAACCATGCCTCGCGCGTCTGCGTCATCGGATCATATTGCAGCAGACTGAGCGTGACCTGCTCGAACACCGTATTCAGAAAACCGTCAAGAATAGCCTCCTTGGAAGCGTAGTTGCGGTAGTAGGCGTTGCGGGAGACACCGGCTCGGCGTGCGATGTCGGTAACAGTGATCGATTCGAATGTTCGTGTTTCCATCAGCTGGATGAGCGCCGCTTCAATGCATTTGCGCACGAATGTGTTTGATTCTTCGTTGTTGCGATGCAACGTGGCCAGGCGGCGATTGGTGGTCTGGTCGTCGCTCTGATTGTCGATGTGGTCGGCCTGTGCCATGTCACAATTCCTTCCATTTTGTCATCGCCGTGCTCGTGCGGCTTGCGGGCGCTGTTTCGTGACGATTATGGTCGATGATGTCACAACTGTTACATCATAGCGACGGAAGACAATAATCATGGGTAACAAGAAAATCATCCTCGTCACCGGAGCCTCCAGCGGTATCGGCAAACAAACTGCCCTCGCACTCGCGCAGCAAGGTCATACCATCCTCATGCATGGTCGTAACCCGAGCAAAACGCAGGAAGTCCGCGACTGGATTATTGAGCAGAC
Source organism: Bifidobacterium sp. LH_416 (assembly GCF_056357055.1). Lineage (NCBI taxonomy): Bacteria > Bacillati > Actinomycetota > Actinomycetes > Bifidobacteriales > Bifidobacteriaceae > Bifidobacterium > Bifidobacterium sp. LH_416. The sequence goes on from NZ_JBKEVJ010000006.1 coordinate 144,482, forward strand.
CGGCAACCGCGATATTCGCGCTTACGTTGCCGATCTATCGCTGATGAGCGAAGTCACACGGTTTGCCTCCGAAATTAACGCGACATACGACCATCTCGACGTGCTCGTCAACAACGCCGGAGGGCAATTCGGTTCCGTGCGCGAGACGACGGCCGAAGGACATGAGAAGACGTTCGCCATCAACACACTCTCGCCGTTCCTGCTCACCAGTCTGCTGCTGCCGATGCTGCAACGCAGCGCATCGGCGCGCATCGTCACCGTCGCCAGCGAATCCTACCGCCAGGCCGGGCGGCCGATACTCGACGACATCGAACTGGAACACAACTATTCGATGGTGCGCGCCTACGGTTTCTCGAAACTGTACGTATGGTGGCTCATGCGGCGGTTCGATGCGCGACTCAAAACAGACGGTGTGCACAACGTCACCGTGAACACCGTGGAACCCGGGTCGGCCGCGACCGCGCTGCAGCGCGAATCGATCCGCACGACGCCGTGGATGCTGCCGTTGCTCATCCTGTGGCTGCCGTTCATCCGCACCGCCCGGCACGGCGCACGCACCGGTGTACTGATGGCCACGTCGCCTGCCGTCGAGGGAGTGAGCGGTGAATTCTGGGGCAACATGCGCCGCAAGCGTATCAACGCCAAATGGATTTCCGAGGAAGGAGAACGTCGCATCTGGGACTATTGCGAGCGGGTCTGTGCCTCGTATCTGCAGTGATATTTCACGCGACGGACTGGCTGACTGCATGGTCGGACAGTCCGTCGCCGTCATTGTCTATTCATCTCGGTGCTGTACGACGCCCGTCACCACGGCAGTGGCTGGCCATCGCGGAAGAAGCCGCCGGTTGGGCCGTCGTCGGGCAGGGTCGCGGCCCAGGTGACGCTTTTCGCGCTGACTTCGACCGGGCGGCCCCACATGTCCGAACCGAACGTGTCGGTGATGTCCGGGCAGACCGCGTTGACGAGGATATGGTCCGCGTCGAGCTCCTTCGCGGTTTTGATTGTCAGCCCGTTGAGCGCGAGCTTCGAGATGCCGTAGCCGGACGCGGGGATGCCCATCGAGCCGTGCAGGAACCCGTACTGTGGATCGCCGTACGAGCCGGCACCGCTGGAGACGTTGACGATACGGCCGTGTTCCGACTTGCGCAGCAGCGGAATGAGCGCTTTCGTGACGATCCATGTGCCGATCACGTTGGTGTCGAATACCGCGCGCATTTCGGCGATGTCCTGCCGTTCGACGGATTCTCCGGCGCGCATGGACGCTGCGTTGTTGACGAGCACGTCGAGCCGGCCGAAACGACGTCCGATTTCCGCGGCGGCCGCCGCGACGGACGCTTCGTCGGTGATGTCCATGACGACGTAACTTGCGTTGATGCCAGCGTCGACGAGCTCCTGCGTGAGCCGTGCAAGCTCAGGGCGGCGCGCGGCGAGGATGACGTGATATCCAGCTTCGCCGAGCTGTCGGGCAGTCTCGTAGCCGAGGTTGCCTTTGCGACCCGAGCCGGTGATCAAAGCGATCTGCATGATGGTTTGTTTCCTTTCGTGGTATGCGCGCATGGTGTATGCGTGGATCCGGAATATGCGGGGATTGGAATGTGCGCTGGATGTGCCGATCGGGGCACACGGGACAGCGTGTACGGATTTAGAACTCGCGGCCCAGTTCTCGGGCCTTGTCGAGATACGGCGTTGAAGCTACTTGGCCGGGTGCAAACACGCCGGCGGCGAGCACTGAACCGCGGATCTTCCACCCGAGGCTCTCGCCGAAGCACATCTCGTAATACGCGAGCACGTTTTTGGCAAGCACCTCCTCGGGACTTGCTCCGGCGACCAGCAGCGCCGACTCCTTGCCTGCCAGATCGTCGTGCGCGTCGAAGGGCATGCGGTCCATCAGCGCCTTGAGCTGCGCGGAGAACTGCATCCAATAGGTTGGCGTGGCGATCACGACGCCGTCCGCCGCCTTCATCTGCTCCATGACGATGGTCATATCGTCGCCCGGCTGATCGAACGCGGTGAACGGCGCGATGTTCATGGCCGTGATGTCGAGTTTGGCTGCGGTGTTGCCGGCCGCCTCGGCGCCTTCGATGAACGCGTCCGCGAGCATGTCGGCGTTGCCGCCTTTGATTGGGCTGCCTTGCAGGACGAGGATGTGCTTGTTCATGGTGGTGTTCCTTTCCATGGGTTGCGTGGCGTGGTCGTTCGACCTGCCGTGCTGTATAAGGTGTATAAGGACAGTATGTATTAGTACATATACTTTTCGTTCTTAGAATAAAAAACTGATTTTTGTGAATTGGAGACGTTGTGGCAGGGGAGACGGTTAGGATGAGAAACCATGAGTGATCGTATGACGACCGGGGAAGCTGATGCCGGAACTTCACGCAGGAACGCCGAAAAGACGGTCGGAACCGCTGCAGAGGCCGGGCTCACTTCGCCGACCTGCGCCATCGGCTACGCGTTCAAGGCCATCGAAGGCAAATGGAAGTTGCCGGTCATGTACGTGCTGAGCGAACGCGGTGCGGCACGCTACAACGAGATCAAACGCGCACTCGGCATCACCAACATGATGCTCACCAATACGCTGCGCGATCTCGAGGAATACGGTCTCGTCAGTCGAACGCAGTACAACGAGGTGCCGCCGCGCGTCGAATACTCGCTCACCGCCAACGGCTATGCCATCATCCCTGCCCTCAAGGAATTCGAAAAATGGGGGCAGCTCCTGCTGGACGCACAGTCGGTCGAGGCGAATCGCTCTCATTGAGCGAGAATGGAGGGATGGGCGATACCTTTTCGGTCGTTTAGTGCTATGGAGGCAGACCAGACCTAACCGAGTGCTTCGCGGTCGCGGTATTGACGTGGTGTGCAATGCATGCGCGTACGGAACACGTAGCTGAAGTAGGTGGGGGAGGAGAAGCCACAATCCCGTGCGATCTCCGCGATGGACATCCCGCTTGACGACAGCAGGTCGCGGCTTTTGGCGATGCGGTAATCGATCAGATAATCGGTCGGGGTGCGTGCCGCGTGCGTGCGGAACAGATCGCAGCATACGCTGCGGCTGACCGCGCCGGCCTGTGCGATGTCGTCAAGTGAAATCTTCCTCGCCGCGTTGGTGTGGATGAACGCCGCCATCAGCAGGAACGTGCGCAACGACCGGCCTTGCGCCTCCGTCTCACGCGTGTCGGAATCGACTGTGATCCTGTCCAACGCGAGCAGACACAGTTGGGCGGCCTGCGATATGGCTTCCAGGGTGTTCAGCGTCTGGCTAGCCGCGCCGGCCATGGCGCGTTCGAAATCGTCGATGCCGAACAGCAGCGGGCGATCGGCAGGGTTTTTCGCCGTCAGGAGTATGTAATCGCTGGCGGCTTCGCCCATGCTGTCCAACATCGCCTTGGCAAGTCCGGCATGCATTTGCTCGAACGGGAGCGGATCGATTACCGCCGATACGAATCGCGCGTCGATGGCCTGGTCGGAGAACAGGTAGTGGAGACGGCGCGAGTTGATGAACACTCCTTCGCCCGGTCCCAACGTAATCGTCGAACCGTTGACGAAAAGCTCCGTGCGCCCGCTGACCACATGGATGAATTCCAGATCGCGATGCCAGTGGCAGGCCATGCGGTACCCGTAACGGCTCAGGCGGTCCCTGCGTGCGTACAACGGCAGGCCGGGCACGTTGTAGTGCGGTCTTTCGGAAAGATCGGAGAAGACCGTCAACGGGTTCGCGGCGGCGGGCGGCATTTTTGACGTTACGCTATCTGTCACGATTTCTATAGTACTTGAGTCGATTTTCATATATGGCAGTCATGTCGGTTGTTGAAGAAATCTAGTATCTACCAGTGTTTACATCGGTAACCATTCGTAATCACAGCTCGCTGATTTCGATAGTATGACGAAAGAACTTGAGATGACCACGCCTTCGACATCGCATTCATCCGAGAACGATCGGTTCTTCACCGTGCCGGTCGTCACCCTCGTTGCATTGACATTCCTGCTCGGATTGAGTGAATTCATCGTGGTCGGTGCGATGCAGCCAATCGCATCGGACCTCGGCGTCCCCCTGACCGCCGTGGGCATGCTGGTGTCCGCATTCGCGCTCATATATGCACCGATGACACCGATAGGCGCGGCCCTGTCCGCGCGTTTCGACCGGTTCCATGCGCTGCTTGTGCTGACGCTCATCTTCCTGGCCGGCAATGTGCTGTGCTCATTTGCCGTCAACTTTCCCATGCTGCTGGTCGGCCGCATCATCATCGCCGCGGTGAGCGGCCCGCTGGTCGCGGTGCCGATGACGTTCGCACCGGATCTGGTCGATGAGTCACGCAAGGCGAAGTTCATCTCATGGGTGTTCTCCGGCATTTCCATCGCCGCGGTGTTCGGCGTGCCGGTCGGCACGTTCATCGCCCAACGATTCGGATGGCGATGGTCGTTCCATCTCATCGACCTGCTGACGGTGCTGGTGATCGTTTCGATGCTGCGCTGCCTGCCCAGGACGTCGGCGAATGAAACCAAAACGGGCTATTCGCTGTTTGTGGTGGGTGATGGTCAGGTGGTGGTGACGGCTTTGATGTCGAGTTTGCCGCAGGTCAGGTAGATCATGGTGGCGAAGTAGTCCATGTTGCGAAAGC
>NZ_JBKEVJ010000007.1:0-106736 GCF_056357055.1 Bifidobacterium sp. LH_416
CTTTTGAACTCCTCCGTGAACCTGCGCGGATGCCTCGGGTCGGCCATGACCATCAACTCCTTCGTTGCCTAGTCCCTCAATGAACCGTCCAATACATTGTAGCCAATCCAAAGTTCGACTCACCGCTGATAATGTAACGACCAGCAGGCACATCCTTGCCTACCGTAAACTCGCCAGCGGGAAGGTGAATCGGTTCGCCTTTCACCTTGTCTATCTCGCCGTTCAATGCGTCGAGCTGATTCTGGGCGTCACTGACCTTGCCTTTGAGGTCGTCCACTTCGTCATTCAGACTGTTGTATGTGCCATACAGGCGTTCATAATCGGAGAGATCGGCCGCCGTCTTGTCATGCTCCTCCTGAAGCTTCGAATAATCAGTTTTGTATTGATCCAACTCGCTCTTTGCAGATTGGATTACCGGCGTCGCATAGGCGTACATTCCGGCTCCCCCGCAAACAGCTCCGACGATAAGCGCGGCAGCGCCTATGATGATAACTTCCCTCATCTTTAATACGATTTGCCTCACCGGCCTTGAGGCCTTCTTCTCCTGATGGGCTTGTGCCATCGCTGCCAAAGTACCGAGTTGGGGTGAGTCCTGTTGCGGCACTGGCTGCTGCGGGGCGTAGGCCCCGTATTTCGGTGCCGGCTGGGGTACAGGCTGTTCCGGAATGGAGCCCTGCGGAGTTGCCTGTGGTGGCTGATTGGTTGAATCGGCTGACTGCTGTGATGCCGATGGTTGTTGCTGCGAGTCGCTCATTACCCTCTCCATTCTCCTCTTTGCGGATGTCGCTTCATTGTATCCCGATTAGGCGGTTCGAAAGATGGATCGGCTGCAATTGTGTTGGACAGTTTTGTGAGGGACTAGGCAACGAAAAAGTTGATGATCATAGCCGATCTGAGGCATCCGCGTCATTACGAAGAGAAGTTCAAACACCCGATCGTACAGCGGTAACAGGAGCGGCAAGCCGGCTAGGGGAGATCAAGCACGCCCTCGCCCATGAGGACGTGACATTGTCGAGACGACGCATCTGCCGAATCGTAAAGGCCGGGCACGACGTGCGACAACGCAGTGGTCGAGTCCACCAACAGGCTTCTCAAGAAAGAACTCATCCACAGGAACGTCTACACCAGCGTGGAACAGCTGCGCTCGGACGCCGACCGATACGTGTGGTGGTACAACCACCAACGACTCCACTCGGCCCTCGGATACCTGAGCCCCATGGAGTTCATCAAACAAGGAAAGACCCTCTAAAAACAGCCCAACATCCCGTTGCCAATCCAGAGCCAAGATGTTGCGTCCCTCATTCCTTCAGATATTCGAGGATGTCGCCGGGCTGGCAATCTAGGGCTTCGCAAATGGCGGCGAGCGTGGAAAAGCGAATGGCGGAAACGCGGTTGTTTTTGATTTTGGAAAGGTTCACGTTGGTGATGCCCACCTGCTCGGCAAGCCAGTTCAGCGATCGTCCGCGTTCCACCATGATTCGGTCGAGGCGCAGTACAATACACCCATCAGTACCGTCAGATTCCTGCTCGCTCATAGCAAACCGTCGACTTCCTGCTCCAACGACATGCCATAGTCGAAAATTCGAGCGAGGAGAAGCAGCATGATGCCAATCATCACCAGCAATCCACTCAACCACAGAGTCGCACTGCCTGAGGCACCAGCAAGCATGCAGATAACGTAGTTCACCAAAGCCACTACAGGCGCAGCAATGAGATACCAACCCATGCGAGCAAGCCGCTCCGAAATCGCAGCACGGAACGGAGAGACCTGCTCAGTATGCTCTACCCAGCCTGTCAGCTCGTCGCACAACGCCGCAATCTGACCGAAAGCCAACGCTAACAATGCGTATACAACAGCCCTAGCCACACCGGTGGCGATAACAGCTATCGTGTTGATTGGAGCACCGTCATACTGTTGCAGATATATCGAGTAATCCAATACCCGCCCAGCAATTCCAATGTTGAAAACTCCGCCAACATTGAAACTCAACTGGTTGTAGCTGACCGTAAGCATGCCAGACGCCACGATAAAAACGATCAGCACGACAGCAGTCACTGCTGCAGCAATCCATAGGATTACCGTACCAATGCGGGCGATGATGAGGGCCACCGCACCCGCACGACCCAATACATCGATTCGCCCAGAGGAAGGACGACCAGTTTTCGGGGTAGTTCCCGATGCCATTTTCGACGCCATTGTGGGCCTCATTTCTCACGCCGTTGTGTAGTCCTTTCCAAAAAAGAACCACTTCAATAATAGCAGAATTTATCGTTTGTCGTTAAATACTTAACGACAAACGATTATTCATCTGCTTGTCAGCGTGAGATTTCATCCTTTAGAAGCACCACCGAAAAGGAACAGTTGAGCCGCCACCCGGAAAATGCTTTCGGCCGATGATTCCGCCAATAATCACTTATACTGGCTGGTTTCGGAGGCCAGAGTCCAGTCTTGGTTAGAAGCGAAGTGATCGGTTACTTCGGCTGGCTTCTTGAGCTGGTACCTGTCAGTTGCCGTGCTGCCGTCATCATCCCATGTGGCATCCATGAGCAGCCAGTCACCGTTGATATACACGTAGTTCCATGCGTGAGGAACACTCGTGCCAGATACGGAACCGACTACCACGCGTGAATCCAAACCTGCGGCCTTGGCCAGAACCTGGTACGCGTAGGCGTACGACATGCACACACCCTTACCGCTGACCATGCCATACACACTCCACGCATTCGGATACTGCTTCATGGCGCTGTCGCTTTCGAACGCGTTGCTGCTGTTATCGCGACCGCCTACGGCATTGGCTGCATCAAAGTCGTACTCCATCTTGCCGGCGAGGAACCGGTCGATGGCAACGGCCTTATCGCTGTCGGAACCTTGGAATTGCCCCTTGGCGGAGTTCACCAGATTTTCGACTTCCTGCTGACGCTGCTTGTAATCATCCGGATACTTGACCCACATCACTGTCTTATTGCCATTCTTGCGAACCGTGTAGTTCACGCGATCGGACACCGTAGCAATATATGGGTTCTGGTACAGCACCTCGGTCATTACATCTTGCGTGCTGGTCTGGTACTGATCATTGGCGTACTTGGTAATGTCAATCACCTCATGACCGTTGAGGATGTTGTTGGCCAGATACTTGCCGAAATCAGTGGATGCGAAGTTGAACAGTGCAGACTCCTTGGTATCGGAATCAATCTTCTTCTTGTCGTATCCAGTCCAGTCCGCCTTACCAACCGAATTGAGTCGGTCGAGCACACCGCCGGCCTTGGGGAGCGCATCGGTGGCAGCCTTGGTGATTTGACTGAAAGTCTGGGTCAAATCACCCTCGTAGTACACGTTTCCGGTGTTTTTGATCTTAGTTCCAGGCGCGCTGTAGACAAATTGCCAGCCATTCCTGCCATTGCTGGTCAAATCGCTGAATTCGCTGGGCACAGCCACCGTGGCGCCATTCGCCATTTCCACGAACGTGTACACGTAGGCCTGCATGTCTTCTTCAATGGTGTTTTCCTCACCGAAGATACCCTTCAGACCATAGCTCCACTGCGAGGTCTGTGCCTGCGTTGCCTGGCCGATTGGAATAGTGGGCACCAGACTATTGGCATCAACCGCATGCCAACGGCCTTCGTGACCGTCCTTATCGACGGCGGTAACCACGATATACAGTTTGCCTGCCGAATCAGCATCCCATGAACCGCCGGCATCCTGCAGAATTTCGGCACAGTATTCCTGCGTGGATTTCTGGCACTGCTCAATGGTGTCCTGACTTTCCACAGCCAGCGACTGGAATGCCATGTTCTGCTTCAGCACGCTCGTGCCAAACGTATCGTCGTTGTACTCTTTCGGCTTGTCATAGTCGGCGGAAAGAAGTTCAGTCTTGGTGCTGGATCCGATTTTCTCGATGGATCGCGATGCCGGCATGTAATTCTCATCGCCATCTTTGCCGATCGCCTTACGCGTGATGTACACATACACGTTGTACGACTTCGCACCATCCACCTTGTCCCAGGAGATGTCGACGCCACCCTCCTTGTTGACCACTGGCGTCACGTTGTTCACCTGTGGCAGACGGGTGATATCCGTATGCTCCTTGACACGGAAGAACTGAACGATAGGTTTGGCGAGTTTCTTGCCGTTTGCGCCCACATACTGCACGTAATAGTAGCCATCCGAAGGCAGGAAGCCATGCTCTTTGCCGATGGAATCGCCATGCTGCATGTCCTTCGGCAAATCCATGCTGCCGGACAAGGTGAGGGTACCTGTGCCGTCTTCTTCGTTAAATGGTTCGGTGGCTATCGTCGTTGTGGGCACTGGCACGCCGAATGAGGAATCCTGATAGACGCGGAGGCAGTCGTCAAGGCTTAGATCGACGCCCGTCATCTGAGCCTCGCCCCACTTGACGTTGTCTTTGATCTTGACCGGATTGGTCATTGCGAGTTCGAACTCGTAATACGTATCTACGGCGATGGGGTCGCGGAACTGGTATTTGTCGCTTGGCATGCCCGAATACGCCTGCTCTTTGTTGGGCATGGTGGAGTCGGCCATAATGCCGTCGATGGCACCGTCCGCCTTCAGCATGTAGTAGCCGGCAACGGATGCGATGCCGAACACGAGCGCGAGAGCAACCACGACGGAGATGAGAATGACCCACCACTTCGGCTTGCGGCCTTTGCCCTTGGGCTGCGCTTGCTTGTTCTGCTTATTGTGCTTGCGCTTGTCTTTGCGCGAGGCTTTGCTATCAGCCGGCGCTGGGCTTGGATAGCCGGGCTGATTCGGCTGCGCGGACTGGTATTGCGGATATTGCTGATATTGCTGTGGGTACTGCGGCTGCTGAGGCGTCTGCGGTGACGTTTGAGGCTGCTGCCATTGGCCTTGCTGCTGTGGATAATTCCAAGGCTGGCCTTGCGATTGGCCCGGCTGGTATTGCGGTTGATATTGCTGCGGGTACTGCTGTGCTGGATACGGTGGCTGTTGTTGCGGTTGTGCATATGGCCCGGGCTGGTATGGCTGCTGGCCATATTGGGCAGGCTGCGCATATTGATTGGGCTGACCGGGCTGCTGCCATTGATTGGCGTTATTGTTCTGCCCTGAGCCTTGCCATTGGGTTGGAGGCTGTTGATTATTACTGTTCGGCTGACTGTTACCGCCATTTGGCTGTTGCGATTCCACCGTGATTTGCCCTTCTCAATGCCCCGAATATGATTCGGGAACCCCTTCGTTCTTCTGCACCACATCGTGACATTACTCACGTTGAGTTCGAGCTTAGCACCGATACAGGCATCGGGGAATAATCACATGCGCATCATGATGCCTCAGCCCACAGTATTTCCGTATACCTGCGCTTGCAGATCTTTGCGCGCGGTTTCCATGCGCGCAATCTGCCCGAGCAGCGCAATCTTCTCTTCGCCGTCCGGCAGCTGCGCCATGCGTCGTTTGGCTAAACCGATTTGACGCATGAAGCCCATGTCCAACAATCTGGTCAGTAGTTCGGCGGCGTACCGTTGCTCTTCCTTGGTGGCGGGACGCAACTGCACGGCTGCAGCATTACCTGGAACGTTCGGCTGCGGCGGCTGCGCACCATTACCGGTATCGTCTCCCGGAAGAGGCAATGGCATAACAGCCAGCTCATTGATAACCTGGTTGAGCATGGGACCGCCTGCTTTGGTGAGGTTATGCATCCACAAGCCTTGCGGCGTATCGTCCGAGGGTAATCCTCCAGCCGCAGCAATGGCTTGGAACAATGTGCGGAACACTGGGCTCATGAAATGGTCAAGCGTCAGCTGGCCGAACATGGTGCGATCGATGGCACGCGGCACTTGAATCAGCGTGGCCATGAACTGTTGTTCAGCGATAAACACAGCGTCATCGATCTTGAAGTACGTTTGCTCTTTGGCGTCTTGACGTTCCAAAACCTTACGTGCAGCGGGATTGGCATACGGGTTCGTACCCGGTTCCACACGAGACGCCTCATTCTGGAAGCGGCGCTTGGCCGTGTACGCATCTTCGTCTCGCACATGCATTTGCCGGCGAGCGTTCATTACTTCGCGGCGCATCACTTCGAGCTCCACGCCGATACGTCCTGCAGCCTTGCGCGCGTAGGCGTCCCACAGGGAACGGTCTCGAATTTGTGCAACGAGCGGTGCCACTGCTTTCATTGCACCAACTTGGCCTGGCGTGTAGGTCAAATCAAAGCGTGCGATGGCGGCATCAATCACGAAGTCGTACAACGGCTTGGCATGAGCGATTAGCGAGCGGACCGCTTCATTGCCACGTTCTATTCTCAGGTCACAGGGGTCGAGATTGTCATCTGCCACAGCCACGAAGGTCTGGGAGAGGAACGCGGAATCCAGACCGAATGCATGCAATGCGGCTTTCTGGCCTGCCGCATCGCCATCAAAAGTGAAAACGATTCGTGAGCTCAGCGGCTGATCTTTAACCTTGAGCGGGCCAACCAGCTGCACGGCACCCAGTGAATCGTCAGCAATAAGTCGGCGCACGATTTTCGCATGCTCCGCGCCAAATGCGGTACCGCAAGTGGCGATGGCGGTGTCGATGCCGGCTAAATGCATGGCCATCACATCCGTGTAGCCTTCCACAATCACCACTTGGCGTTTTTTCACAATCGCGGATTTCGCCAGATCAATGCCGTACAACACTTGGGTTTTTCGGTAGAGCTGCGTATCCGGCGTATTGATGTATTTGGCCGCAATCTGATCGTCTTCATACAGTTTGCGCGCACCAAAGCCAAGTGTGCGGCCGGTCGAATCGCGGATAGGCCATGTCACACGGCCACGGAAGTAGTCGTAGATACCGCGCTGGCCTTGGCGAGCCAAGCCGGCATCGAGAATCTCCTTTTGCGTAAAGCCTTTGGAGGCTAAATGACGCACAAGGTTGTCCCAGCCTTGCGGCGCATAGCCGCAGCCGAAACGTTCGCAATCGGCTTGGGAGAAGTTGCGACCGCCGAGCAGTTTGCGCGCCGGCAATGCTTCTTGGGTGAGAATCTGAGAAACGAAGAATCGTTGCGCTTCCTCGCAGGCTTCCAAAAGTCTCGTGCGCTTGGAGCCAGTGCCATCCGGATGACCGGAACCGTTTCCACTGTTCTCGTAGTGCAGTTCGATGTGGTATTTGTCCGCCAGCAGTTCCACGGCCTCGCGGAAGTCAATGTTTTCGGACTGCTCCACGTATTTGAATACGTCGCCGCCCAAACCGCAGCCGAAGCAGTGCCATACACCGAGCGAAGGGCGCACGTTGAAGCTGCCGGTTTTCTCATCATGGAACGGGCACAGGCCCACATACGTGCCCGTACCGGAAGGCTTAAGCGTTACGGTCGCAGATACGATGTCATACAGGTCCGCGGCGGCGCGCACCTTCTCAACGTCTTCTTTCTTAATCATCCCGACCATAGTTCTCTAGACTACCGCCAAGTAAAGGACAGGGAAAATTTTTACCCCTCTCTTTTAGAACTACCCCTCAGACCCGCTTCGCGGGCCAGCTCCCCTGACAAGGGGAGCCAGGGGGTGGTTCAACACAGAATGGAGTGGAGGGCTAGGGCGGAGCCGTCGGTGAGGGAGGCTACTTGGTCGATGGCTACGCGCAGGCGCTCGTCGTCGTTGGTGGATTCGTTCCAATCGGCGAGGAATTGGCTTTCCAACGCGTCTGAGGGGGCAGGTGAATCGGCCATGAGCACGTCGATGAGGTCTTCCACAATCTGAAGTTCTTCCTGATGGAATGGCTCGCGTTCGCGCGGAGCCATCACGAAATACACGGCGATGCCTTTCAATGCCATAATCTCGTAATTAGTTTCCTCAGGAATCACGATGTTTGCGGAATACCGGGTCAACGGCCCGTCACCATACGTGTCTCGAGTGGCAGTTTCCACCGACCAGCAGAATCGACCGATCAAATCAGACGTAATGTTCTTCAATTGAGCCAACGCCTGACGTGACCCGTTGAAATGCGCGGGGAATACATGCTCGCGGCGGAATCGCATGAATGCGGCGAGCAGCTTGTCGGCATCCCATTTCGCTCCGTACCAGGCGCGAGTCTGCTCAATAATATGGTCGAGAATCTGCGGGTCCGCCAACACAATCGGGTCGAATGCTCCAGTGGCGATGGAATCCTCCACGTCATGCACGGAGTAGGCAATATCGTCCGAAAGATCCATGATCTGGCATTCCATCGGCTTGGTGGCTTTCGGCGCATTTTGCTTCAGCCAGCGGAATACTGGCTCATCGTCCGGGTAGACGCAGAATTTCTTGGACCGCTCCCCTTTCGGATGCTGATCGGCTTCGGCCAAGGTCCATGGATATTTGACTGCCGCGTCCAATGCGGCACGGGTCAGGTTTACGCCGGCAGAGCGGCCATCTGGGTGGAATACTTTGGGTTCCAAACGGGTCAGAATGCGCATGGTCTGAGCGTTGCCTTCGAATCCGCCAATATTCTTGGCGATTTCCGCCAACGCTCGCTCCCCATTGTGACCGAACGGCGGATGGCCAAGATCGTGAGCCAAACATGCGCAATCCACCACGTCCGGGTCGCAGCCGAGCAATGCTCCGATTTGACGGCCGATTTGAGCGACTTCCAGCGTGTGAGTCAGGCGAGTTCTGGCGAAATCATCGGTTCCAGCCACCAGAATCTGGCTTTTAGCGCCCAAGCGGCGCAATGCTGATGAATGGATAAGACGTGCGCGATCGCGCTCGAAGGCAGTGCGGGATTTGGATTTCGGCGGCTCTGGAGCCCACCGCTCCTCATCGAAGGCGGTGTACCCTTCGTTAGCCAATACCGGTTCCCCATCCCGCGTTGTTTCCATAACCCCAGCATAGATGGAAAAAGGCCCATTCCGAGAATTTCTTGCGTTGGGGTGAGACCAGTGCAAGAAATTCTCGGAATGAGTGCAACCAACTATGACAGCGAATCCGTATTAATGGCGCAGAGACTCCGGTCAATCATTCATGCGTATACAAAACTATTCCTAATTGGGAATAGTTTTGTATACCTAGCCTGCCTAGGAGGGGCAGCACACATGAATGGGATGCACGCGCATTTTGGTCTGTTTTGCATTTATAGCCCACACAGCATACGAAGGTTACTTCACACAAATGGCGGGATTCCGTGGATTCACTCCGATGAGTAGCGGGACGTACGTGCAGAAAAGCTCCAAATGCACTTTTGGTCCACACACGAATGGGGCACAAATGCAGATTGGTCGAAAATGCATTTACATCCCACACCCCAAGCGGCCCACAGACGCAAGCCGGCCCAAAGATACGCGCGCGGATCACGCCAACGTGCCACGCCAGAGCAAATTGGCCCAATATGCGCTGGCGTGGCAGACGCATTCTTTCCGAATACCACAAATCACGGGTTTAAAGCCCCAAATCGTGCCACGCCAACGCCGAAAGCCCCCAATTTCGCTGGCGTGGCAAATCTGAATGCCACGCCAGCGCAAAACAGCCGATTTTGCACTCGCGTGGCACAGTCCGCGACGTCTGTAGGCATGCGACACACATAAATACTCATATCCGCAGCAACTAGGCCAAACCCTCCATCATTAGGCCGCCACCACTGGTCCGCTTATCCGAGCATGTTGCGTTCTGCATTCTTGTATTGGCGGATAAGATTGCTCGGCGTTCTGGAAGAATAAAGCTCGTCATGCGTTCCAGTGCGGGTCAGCACTAACACCAGCTCATCACCGTCGATGAAATACACCAACAGCCAATCTCCCTCGATGTGCAGCTCGCGGAATCCTGCCCATTGTCCGGTCAAAGGGTGATCCCGGTACTTCGTTTTCAACAGGTCTTCGTCACCATTGACTATGGCCTGGATGGCCGACTTCATTCGCTTGAGATCAACATGCCTCTTTTTCAAATCCTTCGCGTCCCTATCGAACGCTTTGATGGTTGCGATACCGGAGAGTCTAGAGCGCATCGAAGTATCCGTCCATGTCATCAACGGAGGTGAAGGTATGCGTATATTCCTTGTCCACCGCCTGACGGCGAGCCTCCGCGTTACGCAATTCCTTTACCTCTTCTTCCAACTCACGGAAGTGACGGTAATCATGCTCGTTGATGATGAAGTACACAGGCTCGTTATTCCGCAAAACCGTGACCGGCGTATTGTCCGCCACCTTGGCGAACTCCGCACTAGCGGTTCCACGGCCGAACCTGCTGATTGGCACCAACGTCTCCACAGGCACTGTCAAGGTCGACATATCATCCTCCCATGCATTAAAACATGCGTATTTACATGCAATAATGATGGTGGCACAAGACATTTTGATTGAACGCTGCAGGCGAACCCTATGACCTCCGAAACCGATTGGAACATGCTCTCCAATGAATACGCCACACACAATCCGGCCATTATCGGAGAGATCATTCATCCTCAAAAGACGGGCACGACGAAAAACATCGATGGCATCTTCACCAATTACTCCCGCAAGAAAGCCGACGCGCTCTGCAAGCAATGTATTGCAGACGACATGAACGAACAGGCGTATGCGTGAACCAGTTCCCGTTGAAGTTCAGCACGTATGAGTGGGATGCACGTGCATTTTGGGCTGATTTGCATTTGTAGCCCACACCCAAGGCGGCTCACAGATGCAAGCCGGCCCAAAGATACGCGCGCGGACCACGCCAACGTGCCACGCCAGAGCAAATTGGCCCAAAATGCGCTAGCGTGGCAGATGCTTCCTCTCGAATACCTCAAATCCGCAGGTTTAGGACCTCAAACCGCGCCACGCCAATGCCGAAAGCCCCAAATTGCACCAGCGTGGCAAACCCTCATGCCACGCCAGCGCAAATCAGCCGATTCCGCACTCGCGTGGCACAGTCCGCGACGTCTGTAGGCATGTGGCACACACAAATACTCATATCCGCAGCAACACAAGCACCAACACGAGCCAACCCAACCCCACCGAACTCCCTCATGAAATGTGATAACCAAGCAAAAACTCACTCATAAAATGTGCTAAAACACCAAAAACTCCCTCATGAAATGTTCCAGAACAGCTAAAACTCCCTCATAAAAGTGTAAAATCGTTGGTATCACTGCACTTGGGGGAAGGAGCCTCTATGTATCTTCGGCGTAAAGCTGATGCTTATCTTCAAGCATGGAAGGCTGATGAAAATCGTTCGCCGCTTATCATCAAGGGCCCTCGTCAGGTTGGTAAGACTGAAACTATCCACCATTTCGCGTTACAGAATTACCGTTCGGTGGTGGAAATCAACTTCGTCGAGGAACCGAAGTATCGAGCAATAACGTCGGACGGCTACAGCACGGATGACATCATTCGCAATATTTCCCTCATTGACCCGTCAAAGAAGTTCATTCCCGGACAAACGCTTATCTTCTTTGATGAGATCCAAGCTCATCCCGATATTGCTACGGCGTTGAAATTCTTCAAGATCGATGGTCAGTACGATGTGATTTGCAGCGGCTCGATGCTGGGCATCAGCTATAAGCAAATCGAGAGCAACAGCGTGGGCTACAAAACCGATTACGAGATGCGGTCTTTGGATTTTGAAGAGTTTTTGTGGGCTCGCGGCTACGATGACGCCGTCATCGAAAGCATGTTCAAGCATCTGTGCGACGCCACCCCGTTCTCAAATGTGGAAATGAACGTATTCTCCTCTGTTTTTATGGATTACTGCATTCTGGGAGGCATGCCCGCGGTTGTGGCTATGCACATGCGCACGGGAACGTTCGAGGGAACGCTGCAATTGCAGCGCCAGCTGATCTTGGATTATCAGGAAGATATCAGAAAATACGCGCAAGGACTTGATCAGGCTCGAATTCTTAACGTGTTCAATCACATTCCTGTGCAGCTCGCTAAAGAGAACAAGAAGTTCCAAATCAGTAAGGTTGCAAGCGGCGCACGTTTTAAGGATTACCGCGGATGCGTGGAATGGCTCGAGACTTCGGGAATGATCAATATCTGCAGATGCTTGTCTTACCCAGAACTGCCGCTAAAAGGCAATTACGATGAGAACAAGTTCAAAATCTATTTCGGTGATACTGGACTATTCGTGGCAATGCTTGACGATGAAGCCAGCGACGATTTGCGCGCTAATCGCAATCTCGGCGTCTATAAAGGCGCAATGTACGAGAGTATTGTCGCTGAAGCTTTACGAAAGTCTGGATATGACTTGTATTACTACAAGAAAGAAAATTCCACGCTGGAGCAGGATTTCTTCGTCCGCACACGCGAATGGCTGGTACCGGTAGAAGTGAAAGCAAAAAACGGAACAGCCAAGTCCATGCGTACGTTGATTTCTTCGGATTCGTATGAGGAAATACGATTCGGCGTGAAATTGTCTGCCGGAAACATCGGCAGTAGCGACCACGTGTTTACAGCACCCTACTTCACTGCGTTCTTACTACGCCGACTCCTACGCGCCTACGACGAAGGAAACGCACTCCTACTCGACAACCCCGAGCGGTGATGAAGTGTTAATGTGTGCCACATCCTTTAGCAATGCGGCACACACAAAACTGCCAATCTCCCTCGATGTGCAGCTCGCGGAATCCTGCCCATTGTCCGGTCAAAGGGTGATTCCGGTACTTCGTTTTCAACAGGTCTTCGTCATCATCGACTATGGCCTGAATGGCTGGCTTCATTCGCTTGCGATCAACATATCGGTCTCACGCAATTACCACGTGGCCAGTGTTTCAATGGCATCCAACCCGTCTTGCCGGTGCGAAATGTCGAGGTTACCCCAGTACGGCGATCCTTCCGTGAGTTTGTCATGCAAGAGTTTGATACGTTTTCGGTCAGTACTGCTGTGCAAACGTTCGAGCTCGGCATCGGGATCGGGAATGAGGGACGCAAGCATGGCGGCATCATAAAGATGCCGTTCGCCGTACCCTGCATGATCGACACTGTAAGCCGCACTTTTGAGAATCAAAGCACCAAGCAGGTCCGGAATGCGAATTATGGCATCAACATGGTTCTGATCGTCAATAAGTCGCACTTGCATACTACGCTCCACAGCTTGTGCACCACCAGGCATGGAAAGCACTGGCGTGCCGGCGATAGTCGCATCGCGACCAAGGAATTTTGGCAGATGGTCTGCGACCAATAAATCCACAACGTCGCCGTTGGGCGCACTCATACGGGTCGTATAACCAGTCAACGTACCCGTCTGCGTCTCGAATCCACGAGAAGCAAGAATACTCCGTAATCTGGCGACACCTCGACGATCAGCCATGAGGTCGGCAAGCAAATCGGCATCAGTAGTTGGGCGAACGGCCAATCCGCCCATGATGGCATGCAACTGAACCATAAGTCCACCCGCAAGCATCCATGATTCCGGAATATCCGCTGCAGCAACTGTGTACACGGCACTCCACGGATGCCCAATGCTGGAGATATAAACTGCTGGGATCATTACGGTTGCTCCTTACTGCGGTATTCATCAATCAGGTTTTGGAGGATTTCCAATCCGGCACGTCGTTCCCTCGGGTCATTGGATTCGGCCAAATCGGCCGCGCACACGCCAATAGGCATCCGCTCTCCCCCATCAGGAAGATCATCGGCAACGCGAAGCCGCACTCGAATCGGTGCCACTCCCCGCTTCAAGTGGCATTGCCGAACGACATCATCCAAGCTTCCGGCAGCAATATAGCCTTCCACCATATCCGTGGAGGTCAGCTGAAATGAATTCGCCAGCTCACCGGTGCCGGCAGAAGGACGAATCAAACCGCTGATTTTGACGAGGTTGGATTCTCTGCACCAGTATTCAAGCATCCTCGCTCGTTGCCGGGAAAGACGAGCCAGATTCTCCGCATCTACCTGCTTCAGATACCCTTTGAGCCGATACCTCTGCTGTCGGCCCAACCACGGAGCATCCAAACCGCTGAGTAGATACAATGCGGCAAATGCCATATCAGGCGAATACGGACGACCATCCTTGCCCTGCCAGCGTAATTGCCGGAGCACGGAATCCTCCGCGACCAGCATGATCCCCTCCTCGGAGAATGACTCAAGCTGCCCAGAGGCACAAAGCACATTAACCCGACGCTCACTCACGCCAAGCCGGAGAGCCGTCTCCCGTCGCGTAAGCAATGTCCGATCCGTTTTAATAACCATATCCCTAGTGTATACAAAACTATTCCTAATTGAGAATAGTTTTGTATACACTGAGTATGCTTGGGAGGGGATTCAGCACGTATGAGTGGGATGCACGTGCATTTTGGGCTGATTTGCATTTGTAGCCCACACCCCAGGCGATTCACAGATGCAAGATGGCCAAAGACGCACTTACGAACTACACTCGCCGTGCCACGCCAGCGCGAATTGGCCCAAAATGCGCTGGCGTGGCAGGCGCATTCTTTCCGAATACCACAAATCACGGGTTTAGGCCCTCAAACCGTGCCACGCCAACGCCGAAAGCCACGAATTGCTCTGGCGTGGCAAATTTGAATGCCACGCCAGAGCAAATCAGCCGATTCTGCACTCGCGTGGCACAACCCAAGCACATTCCGTCTGCGATTGCGGTGCAGGCATCAACACGAGCCGACCCCAACTACGCCAAACTTCCTCATGAAATGTGCTAACTGAGCAAAAACTCCCTCATGAAATGTTCCAGAACAGCTAAAACTCCCTCATAAAAGTGCAGAATCGTTGCTATCACAGGGTTTACAGCATCAAGGTGAATCAGGGAGTAACACAAAAACACCAAGCAGGTGTTTGCCGACAAGACGCTTCAACGGCAAACACCTAACCTGAAATAGTCAGTTATGATTTCTTTTGTGCTTGCGGACCTGGTTCCGCCGTTGCAGCAGTATTCGCCTCTTTTACCGGTTTATTCTCTTGTGGATCACATGCGTAGAGAACAGTATCCTCATTAAGCACGTGAAATGTTCCCGGCTTCCACGTCTCGCCCTTGCCGTCCGCTTGAGTGTTCCAAGTCAGATTGCTACCATCTTCAAGATTCAGAATCTCCTTCGGCGATTTGACCGTGATAAAGGTTCCCCTCATCGCCCTGTGAGTCAGCAAATTCTGTAGCTGCTGATATTTGTTTTCCAGCTGCTTTCCTGCTTCCTGGCCTTCAACCATCCCGCCCAGATTATCATTATCGATTTTCCCGTTGGGGTCATATCGCAGCGTGCCTACGTCGGCTAGCGCAACCGTCAGAGCCTTAATCCTTCTCCAGTAATAGGAACGGATAATCTGAATACCGCAAACGACTAGAGAGACAATCATCAGCGGCAAAATGGTTGCTCCCGAATCCGCTGTAATAAGCTCAACCAGCCCTTCCGGAATCTTCTCCTTCTGATTCAGGATGGTGAGAGGAATAATAATGCAGCCAGCAACGATATTGAGAGAAACGTCTTTTGTTTTACTGTCTTCATAATGGCCAGTGACAGTCTTAAATGCCTGGACGTTCCACCCCAACGGATCATTAACGTCTAACGAATCAACATTATTCACATGATAACGAAGAAGCACATGCCGAACATGCAAGTTAGTGATTCGATCGAGAATCCACATGCCCATTTTAGTTTCAGGAATGAAATCAAGAAATAGAACAACGCTAATCCACAATCCAGCTACTACTGCAACTGAATAAAGGAAATCCCAAGGCAGTTGCTGAGGAAATGGAATTGCGTAAAAAAGAATGCCTGTAACGCTAAGCGCCACTATTATCTCACAGCCTCGTATGCTAGAAATAGGAGTACTAGGAACGAAGAATACATTGCCTACGACTATCGCGATTCCCAAAGCAAGCAACACCACCGGCTCCCACCAATAAGGATGGACATCCTTATTACCAGAGGATAAAAGGACAAGCAAGGCATTCGTGTATTGACCTGCGATCACAGCGACCAAGCCTACCGCCCAGAAAACAAGCATTTCTCCTGGATGTTGCTTCCCTACAGCTTCAGATATTAAAAAGACCAGTACAGCAATCTGAATCAGAATAACGAGACTAAACAGAATCGAGGGAACAAGCGGCTGGAATGAGAATGAGTGAATACCATCAGGGAACCATGAATCCGGAGGATAAGATGCCGATTTCTCGCCCTGATGCTTCTTGCAAATAAATAGGTAAACCTTCCAAGCTGCAAATGCATAAATCAATACGGGGACTATTATCTCTAGCGCTTTTATCCACCAAGGGGATTGCTTCGCCGCTGGTTTCGAACTTTCTTTACTCACGTTTTTCGCGCCCTTTTTATTTTTCCTCTTCTTTAGCATCTTTCCCCCTACGAATAAGCTCAGCCAACGATTTAACTCAGCAATGCCACTAGCATTTAGGCCACGGTGCTCCATTGCGTGGCTTGAGACGCCGCGATTTGGCGGTGGTGGTGTGTTGCTGAAAAAGCCTTAATCAGATACCCCCCCCCCGAGAAGAATTTTGGTGATGGAATGATCGGTTGGAGAAAACTCCTTGTCTTCTGGCAACGTGTTAGGCGCATACTCTGTGGCGCTATTGGCGCTGTTGGCGGCATTGTCGGCAACATTGGTATCATCGCCAGCGCCTGATTCAGCAACAGAGCCAACGCCAGCCACGCCAGCATCCGCAGCACCAGCACCAGCCCCAGACACACCACCAACACTAGCGGCAAACTGCTGGCGGAAGTGCTGCGCCTCAGCCAGCTCCTGCTTGACCTCAGCCAAATCGTGCTCGAGTTCGGCGATGCGGCGGACTTGTTGGGCGATGAGGAGATCACGTAAATCGCGCTTGCCGTTGCGTACGCGGAGTTTGGGGGTGAAGGTGCGCTCGTCGGTGTGATCGGCGGCGAAAGGTTCGGCAGTGGGGCGAGCACCGGTGCTCTCCTCTCCTACCGAGTCACCGTAGTGACTACGCCAACGCGCGATGCAGCGTTCGATGCGTTTGTACCCGATCAGGGATGAGTCAAGACCATGGTCATGGAAAATTCGCGCGGGTGACTCGCCAGCGAGATAGCGACGGATACATTCGCGCTTGAACTGCTCCGTGTACCGAATACGCCCGTTAGTAACGCGCTCAACGGCTGGCAACGAACGCAGATATGAGATCTCCTCGTTCGTGAACTCGCCGATTTCCACAGCGACCTCCGTTCGACTTACTCAACATGCATGTGGCTCAAACAACGGCGCACTGCTCGATAACCGTTATGATTGGCGTCTGCATCAGATGCGTAGACACTTCTAGATTATCGATATCGCACTGCGGTAAGCAAAGAAAACAACTTAAAAGCGTCGATTGTGGCGCTTGATTTACAGCTTATGCGATTGGCAATCGCATGCAAGAGGGCGAAATAAGGAAAAGGACGCACCAACCGTATGGCTGACGCGTCCTTTTCGTTATATATCAAGTGTGATTACTTCGTTATTGCGGCGAAGCATCACATTGCGGTTCACGCGTTCAGCGCGCGCTTGGTGCCACGGCTCTTGGCGAGCACGGTCACGCCAGCGCCAGCCAGCAGCAGAGCCACGACAGTGAACAGTGCAGTGCCAGCAGCACCGGTGAGCGGCAGCTGAGTGACGGACTTGACGTTCTTCACAGTGAAGATGTTGTTAGCGAGGGAAACCAGACCCCAGACATCCTTTCCAGCAAGGGACACAGAACCGTTGTCGGCAATCGTCACCTTGAACTCAGGCTTGTTCTGCAGGTAACCGTCCGGAACCATGGTTTCCTTGACGGTGTAAGTACCAGCAGCCAAACCGGAGAAGGTCAGGTTGCCCTCGGTGTCAGAAGTGACAGTGTAATCTGCGTTGTCACGCTGAATGGCAGCAGTTCCATCCGCGTTGTACAGGGTGAAGCCAGCACCCTGCAGAGCGTTACCGGCAGCATCGGTCTTGTGAACGGTGAACTTGTACAGGCTCACAGTGGTTTCCTTGTAGTTGCCGTCATTGCCCTGAAGTCCGTTGACAACCTCATCCTGATTAGCGGCTGCAGCATTGACAGTGGCAGAGTACTTCACCGTGATGGTCTTGCCAGCATAATTAGCAATCTTGTCGGCATTGATGGTAACGGTAAAGGTCTTCGCGCCGTCACCCACCAATTCGGTATCAAGGCCAGCGACCGTGTAATCATCAGCCGGAACAGCAGTACCATCGTCAGTAGTAACCGTGAAAGTAGTATTAGCAGCAACGGTCAGACCAGTGCCCGGACGATCGGTAAACACGAAGGAAGCAGGTGCCGGGTTGGCAACCTTGCCGGACAGCGTGTACTCAATAGTATCGCCGACCGAAACGCTGGTCTTGTCAGCAGTCTTGGTCTTGTCCTCATTCTTCGAGTTCTTGAAGTTCACGATTACGCCAGTCGTCGGGCTGGTCACTGCATTGTCCGTAACGGTACCGGAAGCAACAACCATCGGAACGGCCTTAGTGATGTCAGCAGTTGCATTAGTGTTGTCAACGAACAGATAGATGCCAGCAGGAAGATCCACGGTTGCAGCATATGCTCCATCGCCAGTACCACCAGCAACTGCCTGCGGAGTAAGAGTCACGTCCTGACCACCGATCAGAGTGGCCTTGGCAAGGTTATCAGCAAACTTACGAGTGGTACCATCAGCCCACGGACGAGTAGCCGAAATGTCGAGCTTGCCTTCAGCAAGAGCATTGGCCAAATAATCCGGCGAAGCGTCATAACCAGCAGTCGCAAGTGCAGTCTTTACAGCTTCAGCATTGCCGACAACGGTCTGCACAGCGTATGCGACATTGTCATCAGCGCCATACTGTACGTACTCACCAATCTTGTATGCAGTGACAGAACGACCAGTCAGCTGTGCCTTAGTTTCAGCAGTGAACGTGAACGTGGCAGTATCGTTAACCACATCACCATCAGCAGCGTTGGCGGTGGTGGCACCGAATGCCATGCCACCAAGCAGGGTGGCCACGGCGGCTACGCCTGCGAAAAGCTTCCTCATCTTCATGAGAAATCCTCTCTTCCTTTTACTTCTTGTGTCGGCAGAGGATCTACCGACGTTTTTGTTCTTCTTGCAATCGCGGAGGCCGCAGCCCCTTAGCAGGGCCACCGCGATCCGCAAATCTTTAATTGTGTGAGGGGCTCGCGTGTGCTGCTCCCCTCAGTCACCTGCGGTGTCAGCTCCCCTCGAGGAGGGGAGCCAGAAGCCGCAGATTGGGTCAGAGCATCATGCTGTTGCGCTTGCGATACTCGTTGACGATCATCGCGATCACTCCAGCGGCAATCACCGCCAGTCCGCCGATAATCAGCCAGTTACGAGCCGACATGCCACCAGTGAGTGGCAGTGCAGACACAGCCACATAGGAGTTCGTGAAGGTTGGAGCAGCTGTTTGACCGTCATACTGAACGGTGTAGGTGCAAGCTGTTGCGCAGTCTTCAACCGTGACCTTGACCGCATGGGAAGTCTCGTCGTACTTCCAGCCAGCAACCTTGCCCGTCGAGTTCTCAGTCAAAGTGAACGTGTATTCACCGTCTGCATTGAACGTGAGCTGCGGCAAAGTATTAGTTGACTTGGAACCGTACTTAACACCTGTCTCCTCGGCACCAATAAGCTGCTTACTGTCTGCGCCCTGCTTGATTTCACCCGTGGTCGACGCTGCGACGGTACCGCCCTTAGCCAGCTCGGTTGCAACAGTCGTGCCACCGGTTGCCGACTTTGGATAGGTGACCTTGCCAGCCTTATCATCAGTGCGCTTCAGCGTGAACGCGAAGTTCTGCGCCTGATCATCGGCCGTCTTACCGGCCCAGTTTGCACCAGCAACCTGCTTGTAGAACGTCAGATCCACCTGTGCGGAAGTGCTCTCATCGGCCACACGGATAATGGTCGAACCAGTCAGCAACGGAGTGGCGTCCAGATTGGTGTAAGTTGCACTCGGATTGGTCGGTTTCACCGTGACATCGGCATAGCCGTCATCCACGGAGAACGTCGTATTGGCGAGCGACTGCGGCTTCAACGCCTGTCCACGATCTCCAACGGAGAAGTAGCCGTACTTGAGCAGAGGGATGCCGCTCGTGTCCGTATCCGTAGTACCACCGTTAAAGCCGTACTCGTACTTGATACGCTGATCGTCATCACTTGCAGCATTCCACGAAATCGAACCATTGGACTCGGTGCCCGTCTTCAGCGTGCCCGTGACGTACTGCAACGGATCGTCACCGCCATCGCCGGCCCACTGGGTCATCGTACGCACGAGCGTGCCAAGGCCGACGTTCACGGAGATGTTGTCCTTCGTGCCGGTAGCGACCTGCTGCATGCTGATGGTCCCATCATCGGCTGTAACCTTCGTGTACGCGGTGGCATCCGCGTACACGCCGGAATCGCTCACAATCACCTTCGTCCAGTGCTCGTTGAGCTTATAGCCCTTCGGAGCCCCAGATTCCTTCACCCAATACGTACCGTTCTTGAGCACCGCGGTGTCATTGCCACCTTCGACACTCTTGTTATCAGGGAAGCTCACCGCACCCGCTAATCCAAGGCGACCATCAGCAACCTTCTGATCCGTAGTGGTCTTCGTAGAGTACGGAGTGTCGGCCGGCACGCCGTTATTGTCCTGATACAGCTCGAACGTGGCTTTCACATCATTCGCCGTGGTGTTGTCACCATCATTAGCTTCAATCGGGTTGCCGTTCACGTCGGTCTTCTGCACGACTAGCACGTTCTTGATGTTCGGAACCTGAATTACGCTCGCGTACATGCGGTCGTAATTCACGCTGTCAAGACGATACATACCGGACGTATCCGTGCTGTTCTCGTTCTGAAGCACTGTGTTCGGGATGTAGAAGTAGCCAATCGCGTAGTTGACATCAGCATCATTGGCGGCAGCATAGTAATACTCACCAAGCTCGCCCGGCAAATCCTGAATGTCAGCGGACCACTGGCCGTTCTCATTCTTGGCGAACGCGTTGTAGTTTTCGCCGTGATTCTTATAGTTCTGTTGAGCCGCCTTAAGTACACCATCAAAACCGGTGCCGTTCTCCAGCCAGCCGTTCTCGGCATCACCGACAACTGCCTGCCAGCAGTCCACGCCAGTGCTACCGTCTGGGCATTGCTGGGAGGAATTAAAGCGCATCGCCACCGCAACAATCTTGCCACTGTTCAGCATGGCATTCGTAATCGTGTTCTTTACAGTCTGCCCCTCACGCTCACCAGTGATGGTGAGCGACGTGATGGTCGTCTGCACACGCGGTGTGGCAATAGCACCGGTCTCGAACTTGTTCGCCGAAGTTGCGTAGATATGACCGTTCTTGTCCTCTTGCAGTTTGATGTGCATAGCCGTGGGCTTACGATACCCATCGGGAGTATTTGCCTCTTCCAACACATAATCCGGATGAGCACCGTCGGCATACAATTCGGTCAACGTCAGCAACTTGGTGCTGTCAGCGCTGTTCGTGAAGGTGAAGGAACCATTATTATCAGTCGTGCCGGAAGCAACCGGAGTCTGGTTGGTCTTCTTGCCATCCGCATCAGCCTCATACAGGTTAAACGTCACGTCCGGGATCGGGTTACCGGCCTGATCGATCTTGAGCATTTCGTTAGCCGGATGATACACAAGGTTCGTCTCGAGCATCATGTTCGAGTTGCCGTTGCCGCGCTCCATGTAGAAGAAGTCGAGTGTGTGCTCGGTACCGGAGGGAAGAGTGCCGGAATTGAGTCCAAGCGCCGCGCCAATGGTGGTAGAAGTAAACACGTGGTTGCTGTCACCATACGAAGCGCCGTTCTTCACCTGCACTGCGCCGCTTTCGAAGTTAATGCTCAGCGTCAGACGATCATGCACACCGCCGACATCACCGACCAACTTGCCGTCGATGAACACCCACACATCATCATCACCGGAGAAGTTGAACACCATGGGCTGGCCGTCCACGGTACCATTCGCCGGCTGAGTGAACGTTGACTTCATGTGCAGACCAAAGTAGTGCTTCAGCACCGGGCTGTTCGAGTTCACCGCGCTGTTGCCGTTGCTGTCGAACACGTCATCAGCATCGTTGAACGGGAAGAACTGACCAGTCGATTGATCAGCCACTGCAGTTGAATCGACACCGACCGCACCCTTGTCATACAACGTGAACGAATTCGTATCCTTATTGAAACTGGCGAAGTTGTCCTGGCTGTTGTACGAGTACATGCCATTGTCATCCTGCAGCAGGCCCTTCACACCCGTATACGCAGCGCAGCCACTTACAGCACCACACTCAGTCGGGTTGAACAGATATGACAGAGACTGCCTCGTCGTACGCGCACTGGTATTGGTCCGAATACGACCACCATCATCCTCACCTGTCTGCTGTCCTTCATACAGGTTTCCTGCCTTCAGCACCGGATAACCATTAGCATCAAGATTGTTTTCCACGATTCCAGTGAATGGGCCACCTTGGCGGTCGGTAATCTTACCGGTCCAAGCGTTCAAGCTAGGATTGGTTGCCGGACTGGTGCCAGAATTACCACCCTCGGTACCCCAACTCTTGCGCATGAACTTCAAATCATGACCGGCGTTAATACCCTGATTCAGAGTATTGGCAACATTATCGTTATTATCTTGATCGTTCTGACCGGTCAGCCAGTAGTCGAACAAATCCATCGTAGTGTTCGACGGGGTCGAACCAGCAACCGTACCGACGTTTGCGGCAGCAGCGCTAACGCCATCGTTTGCGGCGACCGTGCTGCCGGTATCGCCTGACGCGTTGGCGTCAGCGGCGGCTGAATCATCGGACTGGGCCGTGGAGGCGTCAGCCTGGGTAGTATCAGCCTGAGCATCCTGGGTGTCGGTGCTCTGCGCGTCTTGTGCGTCTGTGGTTTGTGCAGTCTGGGTTTGCGCTTCGGCGGCATTCTCATCTTGTGCCATTGCGGTGGCGCTTACTCCAGCCACCGTGCCCAGCATGGCGAGCGCCACAATCGCAGCCGTCGCCTTATTGACGGATGTACTCGTCATCTTCTTCGCCGCGTTCAGCAGATCCGCAATCTTTCGCATTGCCGTCTCATCTCTTCCCGCATGTTTATGCGTAGCGTTCTCGTTCTCACCAGCCCCGAAGCATTACCCCTTCGTCGGGCGGCACAACTTGCCCCGAGGCCTTATACAAAACGGATAGTAACGGCTAAAAAACGCGGTTTACAGCCCCCGAAAAATACTCAACAATGCGATTTACCCCCCCCTAATACCCACTTTCACCTGCGGTATAAAGGGTTCTGCTATACACCCTCTCATAGGGGGTTACGTGAAATTAACCACAAAATGTGGAACTTTCACCGGCGTGCCGTCACTGCACGCCACCAGGTCTTCAATGACCGCCGGGTAACTATATCAAGTCATTCTTAAAAACGCAACGAGGTCTTCTGGGAGTGCCAGAAGACCTCATTCGTATGCGAGTTATACCTATATATAAAGGAGTGAATTTACCTTGTGTTCACCTGCTCTGCTGCACTAATGCACTAGCGCAGCAGTCCAGGCGCTAGTTCAGCTGAGAGCTCAATTACTTCTACAGACTACAGCAGCGAAGCCGGGTTGAGCTTATCCAAATCCTCAGGCGGCAGCACTTCAGCAGCATGCTCATAGAGACGCGGAATACGATTGCGCAGGCAAGTGAAAATCTCATAGCTGATAGTTTCAGCAGCACGAGCCCAATCATCAGCAGTCGGCTCAGCGAAATCCTCACCACGGCCAGGGCCAAACAGTTCAACCGTATCGCCCTCATGCACACCAAGTTCAGCAGCAGAACCATGCAAGTCCACAATGAACTGATCCATGCACACGCGGCCGCACACGCGCAGCAGACGCGGACCCTGCGTGGTCATCACACGCACCGGGCCGCCCTCCTTCTCCACATGCTTGGCACCTTCCATATCAAAACCGGAAGCCGAACGATGAATACCATCCGCATAACCAAGCGGCACAATCGCAGTCGACGTATTATCCGGAGTCAAATACGTGCGGCCATACGAAATACCATGGCCAGCTTCCACGTCCTTCACCGTGCCTAGCTGAGCCTGCAGGCGCATGGCCGGAGTCAAATGCCAGTCGCGCGGCGTACCCATAGCCGGGTCAGGCTCATACCCATACAAACCAATACCCGGGCGAGTCAGCTCAAAATGAATCTCCGGGCGGTCCAACGTGGCAGCCGTATTCGCCAAATGACGAATCTCAGGCGCAATACCAGCAGCCTCCATACGGCGAGTGAAATCCTTGAACGTTTCAATCTGACGATCCGTAGACGCCACAAACTCAGGCACATCAGGAGAATCAGCCACAGCCAGGTGACTCCACTGGCCAATAATCTGAATCACACCCTCCTTGGCAAGCGGAACCAGCTTAGCGAGCGCCGCGTCAAAACCAGCCGGAGTAAAACCATTACGGCCAAAGCCAGAATCAACCTTCACATGCACGCGGGCAGGCTTACCAAGCTTGCGTGCAGCCGCAGCCACAGCATCAATACCAGGCAGCGAGCCAACAGACACATCAATATCCGCGGCAATCAACTCATCAAACGGAACTTCCGTACCGTTATATACCCAAGTCAAAATATGGCAGCGGTCAGGGCCAATGCCAAGCTTGCGCAGCAGCAGTGCCTCATGCGATTGCGCAGTGCCTAGCCAAGTCGCACCACCGGCGAGCGCAGCCAGCGCGGCCGGCAGCAGACCATGGCCATACGCGTCCGCCTTCACCACACCCATTACCGCAGTGCCGGAATTCGGACCGCCAACCACGGAAACCAAGTGGGCCATGTTGTCTCGCAAAGCCTTCAAATCCACAATGGCCTGTGCGGGGTATTGGCGACGGGCGGCCGCATAATTGGCCTTGCCCTGCTCGCCGGAAAAATCAATTTCAGGTGCTGCATTCATGCTCATGAGTCCCTATTCTTGCGCGACAATGTGACGTGTGGGCGCTTCAGCCACATTCCAGCGAACTTTGAACGAAAAGTAACCCAAAAGTTACACATAAACGGCCCTTATCGCGGAACCGAAACATAGTTGTCCGCGCGTGCGGCGTAGACTAACCAAACTATACGGTTCTCCGCATGACTATACGAATATCACGAATATATGGCATACGTATATGGCATACGATTACGCGAACCGTTGTTGATTCCCGGCGTTGAGGCGTGCCGGGATCCCGGAAATCCGTCCGGTTTAGCCCCATAAACCAAGTTCATGAGAGAAGAACATGGATCTCTTCCGCAAGAAAAGCGTGGATCAGCTGGTATCTGAATCCACTCCTCTAAAGCGCACAATGCACACCTTCGATCTGACGATGCTCGGCATCGGCGCGATCATCGGTACCGGTATCTTCGTGTTGACCGGTAAAGGTGCACTTACCGCAGGCCCAGCACTGTCCGTCTCGTTCCTGCTCGCCGCCATCTGCTGCGGTTTCGCAGGCCTGTGCTACGCCGAATTCGCTTCCATGGCGCCGGTTTCCGGCTCCGCCTACTCCTATGCCTATCTGGCGTTCGGCGAACTGATCGCCTTCATTATTGGCTGGGATCTTATTTTGGAATACGCTTTGCAGGCGGCCACCGTGTCCGCCGGCTGGTCCGGATACTTCAACAAGCTGCTTGAAGGTTTCGGACTGCACCTGCCCGTGGAGTTGACCGCCGCATACGGCACCACTCCGGGCGTTACCACGTATTTCAACCTGCCCGGCTTCGTGATCGTGCTGCTGATCACCTGGGTGCTGTCCATCGGCATTAACCAGACCAAGCGCACCAACGACATTATGGTGATGATCAAGCTCATTATTATTGTGCTGTTCATCGTCTGCACCGTGTGGTTCGTGAACCCGGCCAACTGGCACCCGTTCTCCCCGTACGGCATCTACACCTTCCAGCCCGGCTCCACGCAGCCTTACGGCATCGTGCCCGCCGCTTCGATTGTGTTCTTCAGCTTCATCGGCTTCGACGCCGTCTCCTCCTCCGCTGAGGAAACCGTGAACCCGAACAAGACGCTGCCGCGCGGCATCCTGCTCTCCCTGGCCATTTCCACCGTGCTGTACATCGTGATGACGCTTATCATGACCGGCGTGGTGCCGTACAAGGAGTTCGCCAACTTCATCGACGCCCCTGTTGCCGGCGTGATTCTGGCCACCGGATTGAACTGGCTGGCCGTAATCGTGAACCTCGGTGCTCTGATTGGTATGACCACCGTGATGCTCGTGCAGCTGTACGGCCAGTCCCGTATCTGCTACGCCATGAGCCGCGACGGCCTGTTCCCGGAGTTCTTCGGCCACGTGCACGAAAAGTACCGCACCCCGTTCAAGGGCACCTGGTTCTTCGGCATTCTGACCGCAATCGCCGGTGGCTTCATTAACATCAACGTGCTGTTCGAGCTGGTGAACATCGGTACGCTGTCCGCATTCATTATCGTGTCCGCAGGTATTCTGTGGATGCGCAAGACGCAGCCGGACGCACACCGCGGCTTCAAGGCACCGCTCGTGCCGATTACGCCGATCATCTCCATCGTGTTCTGCTTCATCCTGATTGCAGGCCTGAACTGGGAGACCTGGGTGCGATTCGCCATCTGGTTCGGCCTGGGCCTGATCGTGTACTTCGGCTACAGCCGCAAGCGCTCCAAGCTTGGAGCGGCCGGCAAGGCTGAGGTTGAGGCCACGAAGGCTGAGGCCTGATCGGTTGGCCTGAGGAATTAGTTGTAGAGGGGTGACTTCAAATGAAGTCACCCCTCTTTGCGTCTTTCTTGGCTCCCCTTGTCAGGGGAGCTGGCCCGCGAAGCGGGTCTGAGGGGTAGTAGCAAAGGCAAGGACCTTTGCCGGATTCATCTGTTGCAGACTACCCCTCAGTCAGCTTCGCTGACAGCTCCCCTGACAAGGGGAGCCGAGGGTGGGTAAGGAAGGGAGCCAGGGGGTGGCGGTTACCACTCGTGACGCTGGTAGGCGATGCGCGTCGTGTCGGTGGGGCGATCTAGGAGTTGGATGAGGCCGCAGCGGGCGAAACCGGCGGTTTCTAGCACGTGCTGCATCGCCTTGTTGTTGGGATGCGTGTCAGCGCGAACATTGCCATAGTGTTTTAATGCCCACGTAATGCAGTCGCGCGCAGCATGACGTACCAAACCAGACGAAGCGATACGATGAATCGTCACATACGTATCATTGTCAAGCCAGGCGCCATCAATAGAAGCATACGTAGGATCCTTGCCCGGGCAGAGTGCAAACTGAGCCAGAATCCGCTCGCGACCATTATGCATATCCACTAACAGCATCGTGCGCTGATTCGCAATATCATCAATAATCACAGATTCGCGCGGAAATTCAGTACCCCACTGCGTTGGATTACCATTCGCAGCCATCAGAGCGCGAGCATGCGCGTAAATCTTCTGCATTTGCGGCAAATCATGCATAGTGGCATGGCGGAATCGGCGGCCCGTCGCCTTAGTTGCGGAGTTCGCCTGAGTCACCTTTACCTCTTCCCTCGCAGTGGACTTTGCACATGACGTACATGAACTGACGGTAAACCTATCATGCCGCAAGCATAAGAAACCCCGTCCGCGTCATAGCGTGGACGGGGTGTTGCGGGAGCCAAGGGTACGGGGAGTCAGACGACTTTGCGTTCGAAGGGGTCGGAGCTGATGCCTTCTTCGAGGATTTGCTTGCACCATTCCTTTGCGGTGAACAGGCTGTGGTCACGGTAGTTGCCGCAGCTCTTCTCGGTGGTGGCGGGAACATCATCCCACGTTGCCTTGTAGGCAATGAATTCCAATGATTCCTTCAGCGCCTTGGCCACATCCTCAGTGGAATGCTCGCCCCAGGTCAGCAGGTGGAAGCCGGTGCGGCAGCCGAACGGAGAGCAGTCAATGTAGCCCGGAATGCGTTCGCGCAGCAGCACAGCGATCGTGTGTTCAATAGTGTGCAGGCCGCCAGTCGGAATAGCCTGCTTGTTCGGCTGGGTCAGGCGCAAATCGTAGTTGGAGATTACGTCGCCATGCGGCCCCTTTTCAGTATCAATGTAACGCACGTACGGCGCCTTGACCTTCGTGTGATCGAGCTGGAATGATTCAACAACCGGCTTTTCGGCTTGTTCGTCTGCCATGATTCACCCTCCTACGTTTTTGCATATTTACCGGTTTCTATCGTAGTCATGAATGCGAGCGTGCGGGTGTGCAAAAGCTATATGAGATTTTTATTGGGGTTTATTTGCCCGCGTTAAACGCGGCTACGACTTCCATGAATCTCTTGCCGTAGAGTTCTAGCTTGTGTTCGCCTACGCCATTGACGGCTAGGAACTGTGCGTTGGTAACCGGCCTGATCGCAGCCATATCACGCAGTGTCTTGTCCGAGAACACAATGTAGGGCGGCTTGCCGATCTCTTGCGCAATTGTGCGGCGTAGTTCGCGTAGCTTTTGGAACAGAGCCTCGGCATCATCATCAGGAGTATACGAACCAAGCGCGCTACCCGACGCATTGGGCACATTCTCACCGGCCACTCCCCTAGCCGTACTAGCCACACGACCAGCCGGCTTGCGCTGCACCTGTTTAATCTCGTAATGAAAATCAGGCGCAATCGTTTCAGCAGCGCGGTCACCGAATTGCACAATCGGCAATCGCCCTTCAGCAATAGATAAATGCCCATCGCTCGCCATTTGATTGAGCACATCGCGAATCAGCGCAGTGTTCACATCTTTGAGCATGCCGAACGTGGGCAGCTGTTCCGGGTTCAGCCAAGCCAAATCCTGAGCCTGAGAACCGTGCAGAATCTTGACAATCTTGCCGGAGCCGACCCGCTGATTCACATCGTGCACGCATCGGCTGATGGCACGGGCCACATGAGTCACATCAGTGGTCGCGAACGTGCTTTCACAGTTTGAGCAGGCACCGCACTTGCCAGCCGTGCTTGAACCATTGGTGCCGTTCTCACCATTCGCGCTGACTGCGACATAATCCTGGCCGAAATACCGAGTCATATAGCGATGCAAGCAGTCCGTAGTGCGGCAGTAACCAATCATGCCGTTCAGGCGCTTGCGCTTGGACTGGCGCGCGGTCTCCTGCCATTCAGGGCTCATGCGCGCATTCTCATAATCGCTATCCATGAGGAGGCGGCGGGTCACAATATCCGACTCATTCCATAGCAGCGTGCAGCGGCTCGGCTCACCGTCTCGGCCAGCGCGGCCGGCCTCCTGGTAGTAGGCTTCGATGGATTCAGGCATGTTGTAGTGGATTACGAAGCGCACGTCCGGCTTGTCAATGCCCATGCCGAATGCGCTAGTGGCCACTACTACTGGCACCTTGTCGGTGATGAAATCGCGTTGCGCTTTTTCTCGCACGTCCGAAGGCATGCCACCGTGGTAGGCCACTGCTTCGTGACCCATATCGTTCAGCGTGGCTGCGAGCTCTTCCGTGGTTTTGCGCTTGGCGCAATAAATAATGCCGGATTCACCCTTATGCTCAGCCAAATAGCTTGCCACCCATGCAGCCTTGTATTTGGTTTCGAGCTTCACTATGTCGAAGTAGAGGTTCGGCCGGTCGAATCCGGTGACGGTGACCGCGGGATTGTTGAGGCCCAGCAGATTGACGATATCCCTGCGTACTTCTTCCGTGGCAGTCGCGGTGAACGCGCCCAAGGACGGGCGGTGTGGCAGGCCGGCAATGAACTCGCCAATGCCGAGGTAGGAGGCGCGGAAATCCTGACCCCATTGGGAAACGCAGTGAGCCTCATCCACAGCAATCAAGGAGATTGGCGTGCGGGCGGCAAAATCTCGGAATCGGCTAGTTTCCAAGCGTTCCGGAGCCACATAGAGGAGTTTGATTTGGCCGGCTGCAGCCTGAGCGAGCACCATAGCTTGCTCATCCACGTCTTGCGTGGTGTTTACGAATGCGGCTGGCATACCGACATCATTGAGCGCGTCTACTTGATCGCGCATTAGGGAAATCAGTGGGGAGATGACGATCGTTACGCCGGACAGAAGGATGGCGGGAATCTGGTAGCACACGGATTTGCCAGCGCCCGTGGGCATAACGCCCAGAACATCCCGCCCGGCAAGCAGGGCTTCAACAATACCCTGCTGGCCGGGGCGGAATGAATCGTAGCCGTAATACTGTTTGAGCGCTGCCAGCGCCGCATCCTGTGCCGTCATGGTTCCCAACCATAGCGCATTGCAGCATAGCGCATTACAGCCGGCCCGATGCGCGTTGTATTACAGGCGCTCGAGGGCCTGCTTCAGGTCGGCGATGAGGTCGTCGGCGTTTTCGATGCCCACGGAGATGCGCACCAGGTTGGCAGGCACCTGCAGAGTGGTGCCGGCAACGGAGGCGTGCGTCATGGCGGCAGGAACCTCGATCAGGCTTTCCACGCCACCCAAGGATTCAGCCAGAGTGAAGATCTGCGTGTGATCCACGAAGCGCTTCGCGGCCTCAGCGCCTGCGGCGAGCTGCACGGAGACGATGCCGCCGAAGCCGCCGTGCATCTGGCGGGCGGCAATCTCATGGCCCGGGTGGGATTCGAGGCCCGGGTACCAGACGCGTTCAATCACGTCGGCCGGCTGGGATTCCAGCCATTCGGCCACCTTCAGTGCGTTCGCGCTGTGACGCTTAACGCGCAGATCCAGGGTCTTCAGGCCGCGAATGTCCAGCCAGGAGTCGAACGGGGAAGGCACGGCACCTGCGGCGTTCTGCAGGAATGCCACCTTTTCGCGGGTTTCCTCGTCGTTCAGCACCACGGCGCCGCCAACCACGTCGGAGTGGCCGCCAATGTACTTGGTGGTGGAGTAAACCACCACGTCAGCGCCATCGGCCAGCGGGTGCTGCAGGGCCGGAGATGCGAAGGTGTTGTCCACGGCAACCTTGGTGCCGTACTTGTGCGCCACTTCGGCGGTGGCGGCAATATCGGTAATGTTCAGCAGCGGGTTGGACGGGGTTTCAACCCACACGTACTCGTAATGCTTGGAAGAGAGTGCGGCTTCCACGGCGGCGAGGTCGGTGATGTCTACCACGTCGAGGCCCACGCCCCACGGCACGAATACCTTGGAGAGCAGACGGTAGGTACCGCCGTACACGTCGTTGCCGAGGAGAATGTTGTCGCCCGGCTTGATGGTGGAGCGCAGCAGCACGTCGATGGCGGCCAGGCCGGAGGAGAAGCTTAGCGCGTACTTGGCGCCTTCCACGGAAGCCAACTGTTCGTCGAAACTGGTGCGCGTGGGGTTGATGGAGCGGGAGTAGTCATGGCCGCCGCGCAGGCCCAGCACACCGTCCTGCTTGAAGGTGGAGGTGGCGTAGATTGGCGTCACCACAGCGCCGGTGGTGGGGTCCGGCTCCTGGCCGGCGTGGATGGCGCGGGTGGCGAGAGCGTTCTGGGCGAACTTGGCATTGTATTCAGCGGACATGATGATTGCATTCCTTTCCAGTGTGCTGCCTTCGAGAGTACGGCAGCTGCCGGCATACGCGGCGTGTGTTGGTATTGGTGTTTTTGATATCGGGTTATTTACAGATACTGCTCGGCGAGGGAGGGCTTGGTGGTGCGGTCTACCACGTCGCCGTAGCCGTTGGCGCGCATCCAGTCGTCGTTGAAGATCTTCTCCATGTAGCTGCGGCCGGAATCCGGCGCGAGCACTACGACAAGCTGGTTTTCGTCCAAATCATTGGCGAGCGCGTACTTGATGGCGCTGGCCACGGCCATGCCGGAGGAGCCGCCTACGAGCAGCGCCTCTTCGCCGGCCAAGCGACGGGTCATTTCGAAGGCTTCGGCGTCACCAATCTTGACAATGTCATCGGTGATGTTGCGGTCGAATGCCTTCGGGTAGAAGTCCTCGCCCACGCCTTCGATGTCGTACTGGTGCACGTCTGCGAGCGAATCAGCGGAGTAGATGGAGCCCTCCGGGTCGGAGCCAATCACCTTCACCGCACCATTCGAAGCTTCCTTGAGGTAGCGGCCAGTACCGGAGATGGTGCCACCAGTGCCGATGCCCGCCACGAAATGCGTGATCTTGTGATCCGTGGCCTCCCAGATTTCCGGGCCGGTGGTGTAATAGTGGCTTTCCGGACCGTTCGGGTTGTCGTACTGGTTCGGGCGGAAGCCTCCCGGAATCTCATTGGCGAGGCGTTCGGCCACTTGGTAGTAGGAGCGCGGATCATCCGGGCCGGCGTCGGTTGGCGTCACGATGACTTCAGCACCGTAGGCTCGTAGTACCGCACGCTTGGATTCGGAAACCTTGTCCGGCAAGGTGAAGATGGTGCGGTAGCCGCGCTGCTGGGCTACGAGAGCCAGGCCGACGCCAGTGTTGCCGGAGGTGGGTTCTACGATGACGCCACCGGGCTTCAACTGGCCGGAGCGCTCGGCTGCGTCGATGATGCGTTCGGCGATGCGATCCTTGGAGGAGCCGCCCGGGTTGAAGTATTCAACTTTGACTGCGATGGTGGCTTTAACGCCGGCTGCTTGCGGAATGTGGTTGAGCTTGACAAGCGGGGTGTTGCCGATAAGTTCCGCGAGGCTGTTGTGGATGGTCATGTGAAGTCCTTTGGTCCGGGGTTATTAGGGGTTGTTTGGTTAACGATGATTTGGTTCTGTTGTTTTCGTGAACCGACGTTCCCGGACGAACGGACTGTGAGTAGTGAATTGATGTGGAGCATTCGCACCCCTTCACTCGCGTAAAGAGTTCTGCTGCGATTCTGTGATATTCCACTGTTGCAATGCGTTACATTGCACCGCGCCAACTTTTCGCGGTTTCAAATTCATGGAAGATTCGCAACCAACCTGTTGCGATGTGAATGCTCGTTCTCAAGTTATGCGTCACTGACCGTGCGCCCGGGGGCGTCGGTTAGCGACAACAACATGAGAAAATCTGCATGCCTCACACCATAGCACAGCCCGCGACAACTGCGTGTCGCGGGCGTTCACATAGCGGAAGCTAGCGCTGACGAGCGGGGTGAATTTCACGCCATTTGGTAAGCATCCATGTAAGCCACATACAGAGGGCAAACAATATCAGCGACTCGGCAAGCGGAATCCACACCACATAAGTGCCGAGTTCCACGTTATCCGCTGGATAACTGACCACGCGCCCAGACATCGCTTGCACCAACCAGTTCTGCGCAGAACCCTGCTCGAAGAACGAACTCACCACTTGCACTTTGGGCACATACAGCAGCATCGACGGCGAGGAACTCAACTGCTGGCCCGCATACCATATGGCTACAATCCCGATAGCAACAGCCCAGATTCCCTTGCTTGCCGCCCAAGCCAGTACAGCACCAATCAATGCACCGATAGCCACATAAGACAGCATCAATGAGAAGAACTTCAAGGATACGAATAGGTGTCCAGCTGCGAGCGCTGACGAGTAATGCGCCTCTCCCAATGACCAATCGATTCGTTCCCACGAGTACATGAATTGATCAGACAGGGGCGCGTAGAACGGTCCGAATACTCTGCACCCACCTGACTTCTCGTAGCATATGGCCGTGCCTGTTGCGATAAGTGTGAATCGCGCTATCGCATAGAGTATCGATAGCACCAACGGCACCACTAGAGCGCTTATCGCGGATACTTTCATGTATGACTTGCGCGAGACCCCATGGCAAATGGCAGAGTCAAAGAAGAACCATTGCCAGGCCATTGCGGTGAGCATCAAGATAGGGCGCATATAACGCTCGACATCGTTGATTCCCGGATACGCAATCGCGCTCGAACCGGTGTATCCGAGTACCACCGACTGGTAGCACAACGGCACAAACAACAGCAATCCCACCGCGAGCACCACACCGTACACGGTGAGGCTGCGTCGCAATGTCAGGCAGAACTGCCTGCTCAATCCTTGCGTTTCGCCAATCATAATGTCATTGACCTTTCTGGAATTGCCGGGTTGCCGTGCTACCGCTTGCATTATTTTCGGCTTGTGGCGCATCCGGCATTGAAGTGGCTCGTATAACGTATTCCTGCAAGCCGAGTCGGCTGGCAGATATGCCAGAAGGTAAGTCATCTGTATTGATCCGCCCGCGAACCACCACGGAAATCAGACTGCCCAATTCTTCACGAACGATAGTTTGCAGTTGATTGCCTGCAATAAAGGCGTCTACACGATCCGATTCGCCAATCAGCACTGTGGCTCTGGATCCAACCGATTCGGCATCGAAGTTATCGATGATTCTGCCTTGATCCAGAATGATCACCCGCTCCACCACATGCGCGATCTCACTGATGATGTGGGTGGAGAGCACGATGATGCGAGGCCGTTCACTGTATGTTTCGAGCAGGAATTTGTAAAACAATTCGCGGTTGGCTGCATCAAGACCGAGTACAGGCTCGTCAAGCAGCAGCACATCTACGGGAACACATAAAGCCGCCACCAATCGCACAATCATGCGCTGGCCGAGCGAAAGCTGCCCATACAGGGAGCTCGGCATAATGCCGAATTCAGCAAGCATGCGAGCGCTGAAGGCCCAGTCGAAACCGCCATAATAGCGTTCTTCCCGCTTGAAAATCGTGCTGAGCCGAGCCCCAAGCATGAAAGGCACGGTTTC
The DNA here is from genome assembly GCF_056357055.1 of Bifidobacterium sp. LH_416. Taxonomy (NCBI): domain Bacteria; kingdom Bacillati; phylum Actinomycetota; class Actinomycetes; order Bifidobacteriales; family Bifidobacteriaceae; genus Bifidobacterium; species Bifidobacterium sp. LH_416. Next base: position 34,362 of record NZ_JBKEVJ010000007.1, read on the forward strand.
ATTGAGTAGATAGATGCGCGATTGCGCGGCCTCGTTCTCGAATACGCTTGCGCTGTTGAGCTCAATGGAACCGGAGCTCGGTAGCAGTCGATTGGCCATAACGCCCATCAGCGTGGATTTGCCTGCTCCATTACGCCCGAATAGGCCGTAGATCGCCGGTTGCAGAGTGAGATTCACACCGCGCAACGCCACGGTTGAGCCATAGCGTTTGCACAAATCCGTAATGGTGAGCTTTGCCTCTGCGGTTGCATCCTCAGCAGTGTTCATGATGCATACCCCTTCTCAATCAGCTCGGTAAGTTCTTTGGAGCCAAATCCCAGGCGCCGCGCTTCGGCGACGAATTGCGGCAACTGTTCAGTAAGGAATTCTTCACGTTTGGCCGCTCGCGCCCGTTCGACCGCGCCAGATGCCACGAACATGCCGAGTCCACGTCGCTTTTCCAGCAGCCCACGCTCTACCAATAGGTTCATGCCTTTGAGCACGGTGGCGGGATTGATGCGGTACGTAGTCGAAATTTCAGTGGTACTTGGCACTTGGTCACCTTCCTTGTAGAGCCCCAAAACGATTGCATCGTTCAGCTGATCAGCCACTTGCCTGAATAATGGCTCACCGCTGGAATCATCAAAGTGCAACTTCGGTTCACCCCCTTGGAATGCAGCGTTGAACAGCCGCGATCAACGAACCACCTCATTGGTTAGTTACTTATGTAACTAACCATAGAACCAAAATAGGTAATCGTCAAGCGCGTCAAGTACGCACGTCACGAATTACTGGATGCCGGCAAGCTTCGCCTCATCGGGCTTCGCAGGGCGCAATCATGCTCAATTAAGCTTGGCGGCTGGCTGGGGTGGGCATGAATCATGCCCGTACTGCCGCCGATACAAGGAACATTACTGACTACAGCGAGGCGGCGGCGATGAGCTGGCGGGTGTAGCTGGACTGGGGATGGTTGAGCACGGCTTCGGTTGGGCCGGATTCCACTACACGGCCTTCCTGCAGCACGAGAATGCGGTCGGCGATGTGCTGGACCACGCCTAAATCGTGGGAAACCATGATGATGGCGGGTTTGATGGGCTGTCCGGCGTGTCCTGCGGCCTGGTCGACGGTGTGTGAACCCGCTCCGGAAAGAATTGACTGGAATGTTTCGAGAATCTGTACGCGTGCGGCTACATCGATGGCACTCATCGGCTCGTCTGCCAGAATCAGGCGCGGTTCGTTGACTATGGCGCGGGCAATGGCCACGCGCTGCGCCTGGCCACCTGACAAATCACAAGGGTATCGGCCGAGGAACTCGCGCGGATCAAGGCCTACTCGGGCCAGTGCTTGCGCGGTTTTGCCTGCTACTTCATCCGCTGCGAAACCGAGCGCGCGGCGGCGCAGCCACAATGGTTCCGAAACTGAACGTTCCACGGTCCAGCGTGGATCGAGGGAGGAGAACGGGTCCTGGAAGACGATGGAGGATTCGGCGCGCAGCGTGTGCATGCCTTCTGAGCCGTGATGGACCTCGGCTCCGCGGTATTCGATGGTACCCGAATCGGCGGCGGCCAGTCCGAGCATGATGCGAGTCAGCGTGGTTTTACCGGAACCGGAAGCGCCAATGACGGCCAGGCACTCCCCTGCGTGCACTTCGGCGGAAACGTCGAACAGTACTTGGCGGCGGGGTGACTTGGCGAAGTCGAATAGGCCGTGGTGCATATTGCGGTCGGTGAAGGATGCGTTGATGTTGCGGGCGGAGAGCAATGGGGCTGATTGGAAGGTTTGATACCGAGTTGGTGTTGTCTCTCCCCCAGTCAGCCTGCGGCTGACAGCCGACCCGCAATTATGGACAGATTTCATCTGCGTATTATTGGCTCGACTATCGTCTCGCACTTCATCTATGAGAAGTCCACTGGACTTCTCACTTAACGATGAAGTCCCGTCAGAGGGGGCCGAAGAAGAGGAGGGGGCCGAAGTGTGGGACGTTGGGTTAGTCATGGTGGGACTCCTTTGGGGAGTGGAGGGTGAGGCTGCGGGCGGCGGAAACTAGGCGCTCGGATTCGGGAGTGCTTGGGTTCGTCAACAGGTCGGCAGTTGCTCCGGAATCCACGATACGCCCGGATTCCAACACATAACAGCGAGTAGTAGCACGCGCGAGCACTGAAAAATCATGAGTAATAAACAGCATTGAGGCGCCAGCATCATCCACCAGCGAGGTCAGCAAATCCACAATCTGACGCTGCGTAATCGAATCCAATGCAGTAGTTGGCTCATCAGCGATGATGAATCGAGGCGAAGTAATCAAAGCCGTAGCAATACCCACACGCTGCTGCTGCCCACCAGACAGCTCATGCGGATACTTCAGCAGCACGTCCTGCGGCAGGCCGACCTTGTCCAGCATGGCTTTGATGCGTTCGACGCGCTCTTGGAATGACAAATCATAATGCAAATACAGCGGCAAACCGACCTGCTGCGCCACGGTCATCACCGGATTCAACGAGCGGGAAGGATTCTGGAACACGGTTCCCACGTATCGGCCGCGCAAATCCGCCAATTCCCGTTCAGAAGCGCCCACAACCTGCATATCGCCCAGAGCTACAGCACCTTCTCCGCCACGAGACTGAGGCACTTCCGCAGCACGTGCTCCACCGAACACAATAGAGCCAGAAACCGAAGCGTTAAGCGGCAAAAGCCCAAGCATCGCCTTGGAAATCATTGACTTGCCGGAACCGGACGAACCAATCAGGCCGACGCGTTCGCCATCCGCAATCGACAAATCCACGTCAGTGACGATGGGCTTGCCGCCGATGGCAATGTTCAATCCCTGCACATCAACGCTCATCCTGCACCTCCTTGGCATCACGCTGAGCCGAAGATGAAGCGCCCTGCGAGGCCTGCCGCAATGCCGGATTGGCCACCGGATCGATGGCGTCGCGCAGCACATCGCCGAACACGTTCAACGCCACCACCACAACCGTCACAATCAGACCCGGCCAGAGCACAGTCAGCGGAAACACATTAATCAGCTTGACCGAAGTGGCCAGCGAATGGCCCCAGCTTGGCACGCCGGAAGGCACACCAATGCCCAAGTAAGTCAGCCCAGATTCGGCCAATACCGCCGTTCCTGCAGACAGCGAAAGCTGCACGGCCAGAACCGGAAGAATATTAGGGATGATATGGCTCACCAGCACGCGCCATCCGCTTGCGCCATTGGCCAGAGCCGATTCCACATATGCCGAGCGCGCGGCGAGTAGCGCGGACGGCCGAGCCACGCGAGCCAGATTCAAGCCATAGCCAAAGCCGCAGGCAATCACAATCACGGTGATGGAAGCTCCCAGCGGTACCGCCAAAATCAGGGCAATTAGCACTGTAGGAATAGAAATTAGCGCATCAATCACCACTACAGACGTGTTGGCGAGCGCTGAATTTCGCGCCACCATAGCGGCCACGAGCGCGAGCCCCCACACAGCGGACACCACGATGGTGAGTACCACAATGAGCAGATTGGTGCGCGAGCCAGCCATCAGCCAGCTGAATACATCAGCTCCGGTACCGTCTGTGCCGAGCCAGTGATTGGCGGACGGCTTGGCCCACACATGGTAGCCGTCGGTGGTCCAGAGGGATTGCGGAGTCCAGATTAGAGAAATCAGCGCCACAGCAAGCCATAGGGTGAGCACAGTCAGCGCGAATTTGCCTTCAGCTTTGCGCCACATGGAGCTGAGGATGATTGTTGTGCGAGTTGCGGTAGTCGCAGTAGTCGCAGTGGAGCGTTTGCTACTCATGCGGTCACCTCCGAAACGGAGTCGGCGTTCTTTAGGCGCGGGTCAAGGATGCGGTGCAGCACGTCCACAATCAGGCCGATTCCTAAGAAGAATGCAGCGAGCAGGAACAGTTCGCTTTGCACGGCGATCAGATCGCGATTGCCTACATCGGTGACCAGTCCATTGCCGATACCGGGCAGAGCGAAGAGGTTTTCGATGACCATGACGCCGGTAATCATTGAAGCGAACGTGAGGCCGATGACTGATACCAGTTGCGGCATGGCGAGACGAAGACCGACATTTAGTACAGCTTGTGTGCGGGTCATGCCGCAGGAGCGGGCCATGTCGATGTATCCGGATTGTGCGATATCCCCCAGTGCCGCGCGCGTGTATCGCATCAGGGAAGCGCCAACGATGATGCCGACTGTGAGAGCGGGCAGAATCAGGGCGAGGATGGCACTGCCCGGCTCGCCCCAGCCGTCGAGCGGGAAGCCTTGCGAGGGCAGAATGCCGATAATGCCAACGCCTTTGCCGAAGAGGAGAATCAGCAGCAAACCGCCCCACAGCGCTGGAACCGAGCCGCCAATAATGGCCAGCACGTGGAATGCCGTGCGCACGCGAGGCGAACGGGCCAATACCGCAGCGCAACCGAGCGGCAATCCGATAGCCAGCGCGATAATCAAACCCAGAATAATCAGCGGGAATGTGATGGATGCGCGGGTTCCGATGAGGGCGGTTACCGAGCGGCCGGTCAGGATTGATGTGCCGAAGTCGCCGGTAAGCAGTGCACCCATCCAGTCGAAATACTGCGTGACGAGCGGCCGATTCAGGCCCAGTTGCTCGCGCAATTGCGTCACTCGGCTGGCGGGCGCGTTGATGCCGGCCATGACGGAAGCCACGTCGCCGGGCAGAATGCGCAACGCCGCGAATACCACGATGGAAATGCCGAATAAGGCCGCTACGAATAGCAGCAGTCGGCGAATAACGAATCGCATATGCATCCTTCCCGGGATTAGGCTCCCCTCAAAGAGGGGAGCCGAGGGAATGGCCTACTTCGTGTAAGTCACGTTGTAAAGCGGCAAAACGGTTTGGTTCAGGTCGAACGGGAAGCCTTGCACGCCCTTGGCGGTGACGGTGGTGATGCGGTAGTTGAACAGCCAGTCAGCCGGAGCGTCTTCGGAGATGAGCTTGGCGGCTTCGGCGAACTTGGCGTCACGCTCCTTATCGGTGGTGGCGGCCACGCCTTCGCTGTATAGCTTCTGCACGTCCTTGTTGTCGTAGCCGAAGTAGTAGGTCGGGTCGGCCCACGAGTAGAAGTCGTGGCTTTCGTTGTGGTCCACGAGCGACATATCGAAATCGTGGTTGGTGTACACGTCCTGCAGCCAGGTGGAGAATTCCACCACATTCACCTTCAAGTCAATGCCGATGGGCTTCAACTGCGAGCGCAGCTGGTCGCCGATCTCAGTGCCGTAAATGTTGGCGTAGGTCAGGCTCAATTCCAGCGGATTGCTTTCGGAGTAGCCAGCCTCAGCCATCAGCGACTTGGCCTTAGCCTGATCGTACGGATACAAGCCAGTCAGATCTTCATAACCAGGGTCGAGCGATGGAATCGGGCCACCAAGTGCCTTATCCGCGCCACCGCGGGATGCGATGATCTCCTTGTGATTGATGGCGTAACGGATGGCCTGGCGAATGCGCTTATCCGCAAGCTTGGAGCCGGAAGCATTGTTGAAGCCGAGCACGTACTTATCGGTACCGTTGCCAGCCTTCACCGTGTACTTGGACGAATCGGACTTGAACGGGCCGGCCAAAGTTTCGGTAATCGGTGCGAGCACTTGCACGTCACCGGACTTCATCGCGTTCACGGCAGCGTTGTCATCGGCCAAATACTTGATGACCACGGTCGGCGTCTTGGCCTTGTTCTTGCCCCAGTACTGGTCGTTGGCCTTCAACGTAATGGAATCATTCTCCACGAACTTGGCCACCGTGTACGGGCCGGAACCCACGGCCTCGGTTTTCATGTCGTACTTGGCGTCCTTATCGAACACCAGGCCGGCGCGACCGGTCAGCGTCCACAGCAGGTTGGAATTCGGGGTGTTCAGAGTCATGACCACAGTGTTGGCATCCTTGGCTTCCACCGTGTTCACCGCAGTGAGCGCGTCCGCGTCATGATACTGCTTGGCGATGAGCTCGTTGATAGACCATGCCACATCCTCAGCGTCCAGCTTGTCGCCGTTGGAGAAGTTCATGTTCTTGTTGAGGTGGAAGGTGTAGGTCAGGCCGTCGCTGGATTCCTCCCAGCTGGAAGCCAAGCCCGGAGCCACCTGATTCTTGGAATCGCGGGCCACAATACCCTCGTACACGTTGCCAATCAGCACCTGATCGAGTGCAGAACCTGCGGTATTGCGAATATCCAGATTCGTAGGAGCCAGTTTGAGACCAATAGTCACCGTACTTGCCGCACCAGATGCACCCGCAGAACCGTCTGCGGAATCATTCTTATTGCCATATGCCAAGGTGACACCAATCACCACAGCCACTGCCACGATAACGGCAATCAGCGAAACCAGCCACCACTTCGGGCCGTTCTTCTTTGGATTCTTAGCGCGCGAAGCCAAGCTCGCGTCCGTGGTTGCTCCATTTGCATTGGTTGCGCCGCCCTGTGCGTGCACACCATTGTCTTGAGACATAGTTCTTCCTCTGCAATTCTCGTAAATGCGGTTGGCCGCCCAAGCCGGGTCGACCACCGAAGGTCAATCATAGGCGCGGGAGTAGAATTGTCGCTGAAATCCATCTCAATGCTGGAGGGTTATCATGCTGGTCGCCGTTGATATCGGTAACACGAATATTGTGATTGGCTTTTTGGATGGCGATTCAGGCCGTACCACTATGGGCACGTATCGCATCACGTCCAAAGCGAACCACACGTCTGATGAATATGGTCTGTTCTTGACTGAATTTCTGCATATGAGCGGATTCACACCGCAGGATGTGGATGATGTGGTGATTTGTTCGGTAGTGCCGAAAGTAATGCATTCCTTCCGCGCGTCCATTATCAAGTTCCTTGATATTGAGCCAATGATTATTGGCCCGGGCATTAAAACCGGCATGAATGTGCGCGTGGATGATCCAAAGTCGCTTGGCGCGGATATTTTGGCTGATTGCGCTGGCGCATACAACGAGTACGGTGGCCCGGTTTTGGTGGCTGATTTTGGTACGGCAACCACGTTCACGCATGTGGATGCACGCGGTGTGATCGATGCCGGCGTAATCACCACTGGTATTCGCACGGGTGCTGCGGCATTGTGGGGCGATACTGCTCAGCTGCCGGAGGTGGAGATTACTCGCCCGAGCACGATTCTGGGCACGAATACCAAGGTGTGCATGCAGGCGGGCTTGTATTACACGTTCTTGGGTGGCGTGGAGCGCACGATCGAGCAGTTCCGCAAGGAGCTTGGCGGCGAAGATTTCCAAGTGATTGCCACTGGCGGTTTGGGGCGCGTGTTCGCAGACGATACCGATTTGATCGATGTCTACGACCCGGATCTGATTTTCAAGGGTATGGCGAATATTTACGCACGCAATATGCGGTAGTCGGCGCTTGCCGCACTGCTGCATATTCACGCGGTATTTTCGCGTTATTTGATGGTGAAGCCTTGGTTGAAGCCGTATTCCTTGAGGTCTTTCTGCCATTGGGTTAGGCCATGCTCAAGGCTCACCTTCGCGCCCGGATCTTCGAGCGGCTGCAGCGGATTGCCGTCATCATCAGTCCATCCCATTTCGATGGCGGCCTGCCTGCGCTGATATGCCTGGAAGCTACTGGCCCAGCTGTACGCCTTGCCTACCGTAGTCTCGAAATCGCTGCGCGCATACACTTCAAACGGCAAATACTGGTACCCGGCAGAGACCTCTTCTGCAGCTTCGGAAAGCACACGATTGAATTTCTGCCCACCGAAATACGGGATTTCAATACCGCTCTCATTGGTGATGGTGGTTTTATCCAAGAAATCCTCGGAATTCAGCGTGGCGTAATCGGCTGGGAATGCGCCACCGGCCACGCGCGCGCTGATACCTTGCGTGTCATGGGTGACGAAATCCACGAACCGGTATGCCGCATCCGGTTTGCGCGTGAGCTGCAGTACGGCGAGCGCCGAACCGCCACTTTCCGCGTTAGTCGGCTGACCATCAAATGTAGGCATCGTTGTCACGCGCCACAAACCAGCAGCACCCGGCACATTGGAGAGCAGCATCGAGGGCATCCATGCGCCCGTGAACATTGATGCAATAGTGCCGCTGCCCACACGACTCTTCCAACGATCCGACCAAGTGGCAGAAGTTGTATCCACTAAGCCTTCATCGATCATTTTCTGCCAGAATTTGGTGAAGCGCTGCGTACCTTCATCATTTTCCAGATCGATGGTCACAGTTTTGCCGTCTGCAGAAGTGTGGAATGGACGGCCTCCGGCGAGCCAAATCATGGCGTCATAGAAGCTGCCGTCACCGGAATCAGCGGCAATGTATACACCGATATCCTTGAGTTTTTTCGCAGCCTGATAATAGTCATCCCAAGTTTTAATCTGCGTGGCGTCCACACCAGCCTGCTGGAAAATTTCCTCGTTATAGAAGAATCCCATCGGACCAGAATCCATTGGCAAACCGTACGTGCGGCCAGCCAACTGCACTGAAGACCAGGTGCCCTGCGTAAAGAAGTTCGCATAATCCGAGCCAATGCGATCGGTCAGGTCGAGCAGCTGACCGGAAACCTCATACTGCGGCAATGCATAATATTCGATTTGTGCCACGTCTGGGGTGCCGTAGCCATCCTGAATAGCAGTGTTGAGATTGCTGTAGCCGGAAATGTTGGTCCAGTTGACTTTGATATCCGGGTTGGCTTTTTCGAATCGGCTGATGACCTTGCCCATGCTGGGTTCCCAGCTCCACACTGTGATTTCAGTGCGATTATCTTGGGTGGCTTGCCCGCATGATGCGAGGGATACGGAAAGAATGGCGGCCACTGCTGCGGCTGCCATTCTTCTGATTCGCCGGTCAATCAAACTCATAGTGCCGAGTCTACTAGTATGTCTGCGCTCGAATCATTCTGCATCATGTATTCCTTGACAAGAGCATGAGAGCATAAGTAAAGCTCCGGGTGCATAATGCACTCGGAGCTTTTGCAGTCAGTTATGAATGAGACTCAGACGTGGAGCTTACTTCACAGTGAAGCCCTGATCCTTGCCGTAATCCTGCAGTGCCTTCTGCCAAGCAGCAACACCATCAGAGAGCTTCTGATCGCCAGTGTAGGACTTGCCAACATAGTCGCCGAAGATGGTGCGAGCCTTGACCTCGAACGGCAGGAACTGGTAGTCGGAGGAGACGTTCTCAGCAGCCTGAGCAAGAACCTCGTTGTACTTCTGACCACCGAAGTAGTCCACATCCTCACCATCGGAGTTCTTCACGGTGGTGGCGTTCTTGAAGGAATCGGATTCCATAGAAGCCTTGTCAGCCGGGAACGCGCCGCCAGCCACACGGGTGGCCACGCCATCGCCGTGGTTAGCGTACTCGATGAACTGGTAGGCAGCGTCAGCCTTCTTGGAGGAAGCCAGAACAGCCAGCGAAGAACCACCGTTCTCAGCGTTGGTGGCGGAGCCGTCAGCGGTCGGCATCTGGGTCACACGCCACTTGCCAGCGCCACCAGCAGCGGAGTTAGCAAGGTTTGCAGGCATCCAAGCACCGGTGAGCAGGGAGGCGATAGTGCCGTCAACCATGCCCTTGAACCAATCCTCAGACCAGCCAGCGGTCTTGGTGTCGAGCAGGCCTTCGTCCAGCATCTTCTGCCAGAACTCGTTGAACTTCTGCACGTTCTCATCACCAGTCAGGTTGATGGTCACTTCGGAACCGTCGGAGGAGGTCTTGAACGGGGTGCCGCCAGCCAGCCAGGTCATGGAATCGTAGAAGCCAGCGTCGCCAGTATCGGAAGTGATGTAGTAGTTGTCGCCCAGAGCGTGAATCTTCTTGGCGGCCTCATAGTAGTCGTCCCAAGTCTTGATCTGCTCGGCGTCAACACCGGCCTTGTCGAAGACTTCCTTGTTGTAGAAGAAGGCCATTGGGCCAGAATCCATCGGCAGGCCATAGACCTTGCCAGCGAACTGCACGGAAGCCCACGGGCCAGGAGTGTAGAAGTCCTCGTAGCCAGAAGTCTTGTCGGTGATGTCCAGCAGGTTGCCCTTAATGGCGTACTGCGGCAGTGCGTAATACTCAACCTGAGCCACATCCGGAGCACCGTTACCGGCCTCGATGGCGTTATCAAGCTGAGTGTATTCCTTGGTGTTGGTACCGACGTTCTTCAGATCAACCTTGATGCCGGTCTTCTTCGTGAAGTCCTTAGCAACCTGAGTCAGCGTGGGCTCCCAAGCCCACACGGTAATTTCCTGTACATCCTTTTCCTGCTCAGGCTGAGAACCAGCGCTGTCAGAACCGCAGGCAGCAACGGAAGCCAGCATGGCAACTGCGCCAGTAAGAGCGATGGCCTTCTTAGCAGTAGTGAACTTCATCGTTCTGTTCTCCTTCCTCGAATCGTCCAGAACGATTCAACTATGTTTGTCGTTCGCAATCATTGCTTTTGATTGATTCAAACTCCTTGGAATTCTCCTCAACCTCGAGAAGTGGCTCCTCTCGCCATTTCCAAAACTATGATTGCGATAACATTTATCAGTATACACAGGAGTCCAGTATTGGCAAACAATTACGCTCGGCGTGTTATCGTAAACATAACCAGTATTTTCTAGTAAACATTTACCTCACCCACAATCTGCTACAGGTATTGTGCGCCATTAGGACGCTTATGCTCATGCGCAGCTCTACGCTCCAGCCAATGCAGAACCGTACGAAAAAGGCTGGGGTTGTCGAAAATGGTTCCGACAATCCCAGCCTTTGAGCAGGAGACAGTATTTATAGACTTATGGTCTCGCGCCGCACATATGCACAGCGCACATACGCACAGCCTTTACAGCTTCACCACCAGCACACCGTTCGGCTGGATGGCCGCCGTATGTTCGGACTCGTTGACCTGAGCCAACGACGCGACCAACGGCTCGCCTTCCACATCCACCACGGCAATGTCATGCGTGCGGTTGAACAGGAACACGAAGTGGTTCTCATCGGCGGCATCAGCGCGTTCGACGCGCAGCACTTCACCGCAATCATCTTCCGCAGGCGTATCGATGCCGAACTCCTCCAGCAGGGCCGGCAGAGACTTGGCCAAACCTTCACGGCCCAGGCGAGCGCCGATGTATGCCGCCTTGCCGTCACCGTATTCGTTGACGGTAATGGCGGGGGCGCCATCGAAACCAGTCCACTTATCGGCCTTGAAGGAAGCCATCACATGAGCGGTTGGAGCCACGGAAGTGATGACGTCAGCGAAATCATGTGCCACTGTGCCGTTAGTTAGATCCAGATGATCCATAGCACCGGGGAAATCATTGCCCATAGCGGCAAATTCCTCCACACGAACGCCCACAACATCTCGAATGGAACCTGGGTATCCACCGAGCCAAACGTGATCCTTCTCGTCCACCAAACCAGTGTAGTAGGTCACGAACAGCTTGCCGCCGTTCGCCACATACTCGCGCACTCGGCGTGAGGTTTCTTCGGAAAGAATGGTCAGACTTGGCAGCACCACGGCTTCATACTCGTCCCAGGGTCCACGAACCGGCACCACGTCTGCGGTAAGACCGTTATCCGCAAGCGCACGGAACCATGTGAGCGGTTCGGTCCAATGGCGTACCTCCTGTGTAGGCGTGGCGGTATGTTCCGTAGCCCACTGGGACTCGTAATCAAAGACCACTGCGACTTTGGACTTGACCAACGTGGTATTCAACAGACCCTCGTCGGCCAACTTGTGCAAATCAGCACCCAGTTCACACACATCGCGGAAGATCTGGGAGTCAGGGCCCGCATGCGGCACCATCGAGGAGTGCCACTTCTCAGCACCGGCCTTGGATTGGCGCCACTGGAAGTAGCAGATAGCGTCAGCGCCCATAGCCAAGTGAGCCAGAGAGTCGCGCACAAGCTCGCCGGGCTCCACACGATAGTTGATCGGACGCCAATTGACGGCCGAAGTGGAGTGTTCCATCAGGAACCACGGCTTCTTACGGGCAATGCCATCACACAAGGAGGCCGAGTAGGCCAGCTCGTCGAGGTGCTCCTCACCCGGAGTGAAGTAGTGGTCGTTGGAGACGAAGTCGACGTCGTAGCCCCACTTGTCGTAGTCAAGACCTGTGCCGCCGGCAGAGACCATGAAATTGGTGGTCTGCGGCTTGCCGGGGGTGATTTCAAGCAGGGCGTCACGCTCGGCCTTGTAGAAGTCGAGCAGTGCGTCATTGCTGAAGCGCTTCCAATCGAGCAGCTTACCCGGGTTCATGAAGTTGCCGTCACCGATGAAGCGAGGCGGAATGATCTCGGAGAAGTTGTTCATGCGCTGCGCCCAGAAGGCGGTGCCCCATGCGTCGTTGACGGCGTCAATGGTGCCGTACTTCTTTTCGCACCACTTTTGGAAGGCGCGTTCGGCATCATCGGAGTAGTCGAAACGATTATGGCAACCGTATTCGTTGCTCACATGCCAGGAGACGACGTACGGATTGTCTTTGTAGTGCTCGGCCATTTTGCGGCACAGATTCAGCGCATAGTCGAGGAAGACGGGACTGGTGGCGCGCCAATGCTGGCGGGCGCCCGGCTGGCAGACATCGCCACGGTAGTCCACCCATAGAATCTCCGGGTGGGCTTGGGTAAGCCACATCGGCGGGGATGCGGTACCGGTGGCGAGGTCCACGGCGATCCCGGCTTTGCCGAGCTTATCGATGACGCGGTCGAGCCAGTCGAAATCGTAGACGCCTTCTTCTGGTTCGAGCTTGGCCCAGGAGAAGATAGCTACGGAGACCAGATTGACTCCGGCCTTCTGCATCAGTTCGATGTCTTCATCCCAGACTTCCTCGGGCCACTGGTCAGGGTTGTAGTCGCCGCCGTACCAGATGCGCGGGCTTTTGCCGGCAAGTGGCTGCGGCCAGTTGAATGGACGGTGTTCAGTCATGTCTTACTCCTTGACGGCTCCTGCGGCGAGGCCGGACTGCCAGTACTTCTGCAGGCACAGGAAGGCGATGACCAGCGGAATGATCGTGATCAGCGAGCCCGTGATTACCAGATTCTGAATGGCCTGGCCGCCAGCGGTGGACGCCTGATCCTTCCACTGATTCAGACCAATGGTCAGCGGGTACCAATCAGCATCCTTCAACATGATCAATGGCAGGAAGTAGTTGTTCCAAGTGGCCACGATCGTGAACAGAGCGGTGGTCACAATACCGGGAGCCAGCAGCGGCAAGCTGATGGTCCAGAACGTGCGGAACTCGCTTGCACCATCCACGCGGGCGGCTTCGAGCAACTCGGTCGGCACGGCCTGCTCGGAGAAAATCCACATGAGGTACAGGCCGAACGGGCTAATCAAGGACGGAATGATCATTGCCCACGGGGTGTTGGTCAAACCCAGCTTGGCGAACAGCAGGAACTGCGGCACGGCCAGTGCGATGCCCGGCACGGAGATGGAGCCGATAATCACCGCGAACACGGCCTTACGGCCCGGGAAGCGGAACTTCGCGAGTGCATAGCCGCCCATGATGGCCAGCAAGGTTGCACCGCCTGCGCCCACCACCACGTAAAGCAGGGTGTTGATCAGCCAGCGGCCGAAGATGCCACCCTGATAGGTGAACACGGTGACGATGTTGTCCCACAGGGCGAAGGTCTTGCCGAAGCCCATGCCGAACGTACTGGTGAAGTCGGCCTGGGTCTTGGTGGCATTGATCGCCAGGTAGACGAACGGGAAGAGGCAGTAGACCGCGAAGATGGCGCATAGGATGGTCATCAGGGTGGAACGACGCGGGTTATTCACGTTCGCGAAGCCGGCCTTCTCGCTGCGCTTACGCTCAGCAGCCTCATCGCGAGCGATACGCTTCTGACGTTCCTTCTCGGCCCTTTTGGCAGCCTTCTCCTGGGCCCTCAATTCCGCCTCGGTCAGACGGGCACTTGTTGCTGCACTCATCACGCACGCTCCTTCACAATCACAGTCACAGTCATTTCAGCAATCAGCATCCGGCACATCACTTCATCTGCTCCTTCATGCTGTTGAGCTGGACCGCGTAGGCGATGGCCATAGTGATCACGGCCATGACGATGGCCAGAGCCGCGGCGTAATTTGACTGGTTGCCGGAGAAGCTCAGGTTGTACGCGTACATGTTCGGCGTGTAGTACGTGGTGATCGCGTTGCCCGGCACCATGTTCTGCAAAATCGAAGGCTCGTTGAACAGCTGGAACGAACCGATGATCGAGAAGATCACCGTGATCGCCAGCGAGCCCTTGAGCTCCGGCAGCTTAATCGACTTGACGATCTGCCACTCGGAGGCACCATCGATCGAGGCGGCCTCATACAAGCTGTGCGGAATCGTGGAGAGCGAGCTGTAGAAGATCAGCATGTTGTAACCGGTGAACTCCCAAGTGTTGATGTTGCCGATTGCGGCAAGCAGCACGGAAGGCTTTAGCACATCAATGTTGGTGCCGAAGAAGTCGTTGAAGGAGCCGACCAGGCCGTATTTGGCGCCGTATACGAAGCCCCAGATCAACGTGGAGACCACGGCGGGCACTGCGTAAGGCAGGAAGGTGGAGATGCGGAAGAACTTCGTGCCGTGCAGCTTCATCGAATCGATGGCCAATGCCATTGCAGCTGCAAGGAACAGCATGATCGGCACCTGCACCACAGTGAACAGGGCCACACGACCGACCGAGCTCCAGAACTGCTGGTCGACAAGCAGACGCTGGTAGTTCTGCAGGCCAACGAACTTGGTGCCGCCAATCATCTGCTTCTTGAAGAACGAAATGTAGATGGCGTACACGATCGGGATGATGAACACGAAGATGAACACCACTGCGAACGGCCACATGAACTTCCATCCACGCCAATCCGCCTTATGCTTGTTCACACGCACCGCACCCGTGCTCACAGGTTCGGCAGAGATATCGGCTGAAGCCATTCCAACCCCTCTCCTTCGAAGGTTGCTAAAATGTTTGCGTTATCATCATAACACGATTTCAAACATTGTCCACTCGTGTTGAATTCAAGGGTTTTCGTCATATCTGATACAATGGTCACGAAAACAATGATGTTATCGTTACCGTTTTGTTCGATGATGAATGACATTATTCATGAGAGATTCATGAGAACACAGTTGAAGTTGATACTGACCGGGGGTTCATTATGGCGCGAGCATCACAAGTATCTATGCAAGATGTAGCGAAAGCCGCAGGCGTCTCCCCTCAGACTGTTTCCCGCGTGGCCAACGACAGCAGCGCAGTAAAACCTGAAACTCGTCAGCGCGTGGAAGCCGCCATGCAAAAGCTCGGCTATCGCCCGAATTATGCGGCGCGTGCACTCAAGCGCGGAAAGTTCCAAGATATCGGCGTAGTGATGTTCAATACCGCCACCTTCGGTAACTCCCGCATTCTCGACGCCATCATCTCAGCCGCCGCAGAAGACGATTACTCAGTCACCATTCAAACCATGCGTCACGGTTCAGAGCGCACACTTGCCGCCGCCATCGAACGTATGCAGCGCCAGCCCGTGGACGGAGTGATTGTGGTGCTCGAGGAACGCATCTCCGATTTCGTCGGTTACAAGCCACCAAAGGAACTTCCTGTCGTACTGGTTACCGAAGGTGCTGCCGACTACTGTCCCACTGTGGATAGCGATCAGTACGGCTGCTCCACAGCCATCGTGGATTATCTGATGAGCAAGGGGCACAAAACCGTGTACCACATCGCCGGCCCCTCCACCTCTCGCGCAGCGGAATCCCGCGCACGCGGCTGGCGTGAGGCGTTAGAGCAAATGGGCGCGCCCGTGCCCAGTATGTACATTGGCGATTGGTGCGCGGACTCCGGCTATCAGGCCGGCGTGGCTTTGGCTCATGATCCGAACTGCACGGCGATTTATGCCGCCAACGATCAGATGGCCTATGGCGCTATTCTTGGCTTGCAATCGGTCGGCAAGCGCGTACCGGAAGATGTGAGCGTAGTCGGCGTAGATAATTCTCTAGTGGATATGGTGCCACGGCTAAACCTCACCACCATGCGCATGCGCTTTAATGATGTTGGAGCCACTGCATTTTCCATGGTGCGCCGCATGTGCGAAGGAGAAAGAGTAGCGACCGGCGTTAAAACCGTAATCCCCACCGAACTAATCGAACGCGGTTCCGTGCGCGACATCAGTTGATTCAGTGAGCAGGGATTGGCTGGCCTTGCCATTCTAAAAAATCAAATCTGAAGCGTCTGGCGGGAAACGAATTCACGATTCTCCCCCGTTATTGGATCGGTGAAACGTAACACACGTGCGATTAGCTGCAGCGGTTGACTGAAATCGTCGTACGGACGGGTGGCGATGCGCGGGTAGAAGTCGTCTCCTAGAATCGGCAGGCCGAGCGAGTTCATATGGACGCGCAATTGGTGGGTTTTGCCAGTTCGCGGATGGAGTGTGTAGCGGCACATCATGGGATTGGCTGATATCAACTCGCCGCGTTCAATCAATGTTTCGGCATTGATTGCGCCCGGCTCTTCGTACGCAGTCATAACGCCACGTAATTTGGTGATGTGCGAGCATCGCAATAGCGGAAATGGTCTGGGCGATTCCAATCGCGTTACTGTGCCGAAGCGCGGACGCGCAATCGGTGCACAAGGAGCCACGCATTCGTAGACCTTCACAGCCTGCTTGTTTTGGAACAGCATCTGATACGCTCCGCGGCAGGCTTTATCGCGCACAAATACCAGTACGCCTGCCGTCATACGATCCAAACGATGTGCAGGAATAATATCCGGCTCACCAAATTGCTCACGCAAACGAATCAAAACTGTTTCGCGGTACCACATACCGCGCGGCATGGTTGCCAGAAAATGCGGCTTATCCACCACGATGATGCGCTCGTCCTCATAGAGCACGTTCACATCAAACGGAATATGAGGCTCCTCAGTGACATATCGATGTGGTCTACTCATTACACAATCCAACGCAACACATAACTACATACGAGGGAGGGGCCGGCAGACACATTGTCAGACCGTAAAGGCTTGGCCAGAGCGGCCCGGAGCGTGTCGGACAATGTGCCTGCCGGTCCCTCCCGGACGATGCTGGTACTGCTATCTCAACATCACTCAACGGTAACGGACTTGGCGAGGTTGCGCGGCTTATCGACGTCGTAGCCCTTGAGCTTGGCCATGTCCATGGCGAACAGCTGCAGCGGCACCACGTCTACGAGCGGGCTCATCAGCGTCGGGCATGCCGGGCGCCAGAACACCACGTCCGCGTACCGCTCCACATCAGGGTCTCCCTGCTCAGCTACCGCGATAATATATGCGCCACGAGCCTTGACTTCCTCAATGCCGGAAATCACCTTGGCATGCAGCACGTTACGGCCACGCTCCGGCGGCACAATAAACACCACCGGCTCGCCTTCGTCCACCAAGGCGATTGGGCCATGCTTCAATTCGCCGGCTGCAAAGCCTTCAGTAAAGGTGTAAGCGATTTCCTTAAGCTTCAGTGCGCCCTCCAAGGCCACCGGATAGCCCACGTGGCGGCCAAGGAACAGGAAGGAGTTAGCGTTCACCATGCGTTCGGCGGCGGCCTGAATGGCCTTAGGCTGCGTATCGAGCACCCACTGGATCTTGCGCGGCATATCCTTCAGGGAGTCCAATACCTGGTGAATCTCATCGCGGAACATGGCTCCCTTGACCTGAGCCAGGTAGAGGCCAAGCAGATATGCGGCGGTAATCTGCGCCACGAATGCCTTGGTAGAAGCCACTGCCACTTCCGGGCCAGCGTGCGTGTACAACACAGCATCAGATTCACGTGGAATGGAAGCGCCCTGAGTATTGCAGATGGCCAGCACCTTGGAACCCTGCTCGCGTGCGTGACGCAATGCCATCAGCGTATCCATGGTTTCGCCGGACTGAGAGATGGCCACCACGAGAGTACGCGGGGTCAGAATCGGGTCACGGTAACGGAATTCGTGTGCCAGTTCGATTTCCACGGGGATGCGCACCCAGTGTTCGATGGCATACTTGGCTACCTGGCCGGCATAGCTTGCGGTACCGCAGGCTACGACGATGATTTTGTCGATTGCCTTGAAATCATGCTCGTCAATACGAACCTCATCAAGGGTGATGTCGCCCTTGGTATCGAAACGGCCGAGCAATGTGCGCTGAACGGCAGCCGGATCTTCATGGATTTCCTTATCCATGAAGGAATCCCAACCGCCCTTTTCGGCAGCTGAAGCGTCCCAATCCACGGTGTACGTCTTCGGATTGGCAACAACGTTGCCATCGAAGTCGGTGACGACAACCTTGTCTGCGGACACGCATACGGCTTGATCCTGGTCGATTTCCATGGCGCGCTTGGTGTATGCCACGAATGCGGCCACGTCGGAGCCGAGGAAGTTTTCGCCCTCGCCGAGGCCTACGACCAGCGGAGAATCATGGCGAGCGCCCACTACGATATCCGGCTGGCGGCAGTCGGTGGCAAGAATGGTGAACGCACCATCGAGCATGCGAGCCATGCGACGCACTGCCTTGAACAGGTCTGGGTGGCCTTCTTCTTCAATGATTTTGTCTACGATTTTGCCGAGTAGCTTGGCAGCCACTTCCGTATCGGTAGCGGAGGCGAAACGATAACCTTCGGCCTGCAGGTCGAGTCGCAGCTGGGATGCGTTTTCGATGATGCCATTGTGAATGATGGCAACCTTGCCGTCCATGCTGGTGTGCGGGTGAGCGTTCACATCGCTCGGCTCACCATTGGTGGCCCAACGAGTGTGGCCGATACCTACGGTGGCCAGCGGCATCGGCTTACGTTCGATATCTTCGACCAGGTTCTTCAAACGGCCGGCCTTCTTACGCACGGCCACCTTATCCATGCCAGGCGCGCTCAATGCCACACCGGCCGAATCATATCCACGATATTCAAGACGAGCCAAGCCTTGAAGACAAACTTCTAGCGGCTTGCCACAAGCGGTTTCAACATTTCCTGCATATCCAACAATTCCACACATAGCCCTCTACCCTAGCGGACGTATATGTCTTGAGTCGAACCGACCCGAACGTTTTCGCATTATCAGCGCAACGTGTCGCGTTTACGACAACGGCTCTCCTCACAAGAGGAGAGCCGAAATTTAATTACAGCACGTGCTGCAAGAAGTCCTTGAAGCGGGGCTCGGTGGGGTTATCGATGATTTCGGGGCCGCCCTTTTCGACTACGACTCCTCCGTCCATAAACACCACCTGATCGGCCACTTCGCGGGCAAAGCCGATCTCGTGGGTCACGCACACCATGGTCATGCCTTCCTTGGCGAGCGAACGCATGACGTTCAGCACTTCACCCACCAATTCCGGATCAAGTGCGGAGGTCGGCTCGTCGAACAGCATGATTTCCGGCTTCATAGCAAGTGCGCGAGCAATGGCCACGCGCTGCTGCTGACCGCCAGAAAGCTGAGATGGGTAGTAATCCAGACGATCGCCAAGTCCGACTCGCTCCAGTTCGGCAACGGCCAAATCGTGAGCTTCCTTCTTGGACTTGTGCTGCACGTGAACCGGTGCTTCCATCACGTTTTCGATGGCGGTCATATGCGGGAACAGGTTGAAACGCTGGAACACCATGCCGAGCTTGGAGCGCTGTGCTGCGATCTCTTTGTCGTTGAGGGTTTGCAGCATGTCTTTTCCGTCTTTTTCAACATGCTTGTAGCCGACGAGCTCGCCGTTGACTTCGATGGAGCCACCAGTCAGGGTTTCCAACTGGTTGATCAGACGCAGGAACGTGGACTTTCCGGAACCGGAGGGGCCCAGAATCACTGTTACCGTGCCGGGCATCACAGTCAAATCAACGCCTTTGAGCACGTGCAGCGTACCGAACGCCTTATGCACTTGCGTGGCTTTGATAGCGGGAACTACTTGGCCTGCCGGAGTGGAGGTATTCATTGGTTCAGTCATGATGTGATTCGCCTTCCCTCTCACGCGGTCATGCCGGTGAATGCGGCTTCGTTCAGTTTGTTCACGTTATCCTTGGGTTCGCCTTCGGTTTTGCCCGGCAGTGGCGGCTGCTTGCCGCGGGTGCCCATAGCGCGAGCGTCAAAGCCCTTGCCGAAGTGCTTCTCCAAGCGAGACTGCAGCACCATGAGGATGGACGTGATGAGCAGGTACCAGAAGCAGGCCACGAGCAGCAGCGGAATCGGCTTGTAGATTCGGTTGGCGATAGCGTTCGTGGCGAACTGGAGTTCAAGTGTGAATGGCACTGCCGTAACCAATGATGTGGTCTTCAGCATGCCGATGGTTTCGTTGCCGGTTGGCGGAATGATGATGCGCATGGCCTGCGGCAAGACGATGCGGCGCATGATCAGCGTACGGTTCATGCCCAGTGCTTCTGCGGCTTCGGTCTGGCCTGGATCAACGGCTTCGAGACCTGCGCGCACGATTTCAGACAGGTAGGCGGCTTCGTTCAGTGCCAGACCAATCCATGCCGCGTTGAATGCGGTAACCACCACATTGGAGTCGATGCTCCAGAATTCAACGGAAGTGAAAGGAATGCCGAGGCTGAGCTTAGGAATCAGCACGGAGAACAGGCCCCAGAAAATCAGCTGCGTATACACAGGGGTGCCGCGGAAGAACCAGATGAAGAACCAGCTGACGCCGCGCAGTACCGGGTTGATGGATTTACGCATGATGGCGAGAATCACGGAAAGGATGATGGCCACCACCATGGAGATTACGGTGAGCTCGAGGGTGTAGCGAATGCCTTCGAGCACGTTTTCGTTAAACAGGTACTTCCATACGGTAGGCCAATCCAGTCGCGGATTGGTGATCATGCCCTGAATGAGCATTGCGGCGAGCAGCGCCACAATGACTGCGGCCACAATGGGGCCTGGGCGCTTAACCGGTAGGGCTTTGATGCGGTTAGGGATATCGAGTCCTTCGCCGTCAACTACTTTCTTCGCCATGTGTTGATTCCTTGTGTATGTAATGAGGCTGTTTGGTCACAGCCTGAAGAACTAAAGTTGCACCTTAACGCATGAATGGGGCGCCTGTGTTACGTGAACATACGTGAACAGAAGCGTCCCATTCTTTATACAGGGTGAACTACCCCTTGATTACTCGACGTCAGGGTTGATTTCGGCCTTGGTCAGGGCACCGGACTCAACGCCCCAGTGCTTCAGGATCTTGCCGTAGGTACCGTCGTCCATCAGCTTCTGCATGGCCTTCTGCACGGCTTCGGTGGTGCCGGTATCACCCTTCTTGATGGCGATGGCGTTCGGCACGGAGTCGAAGTCCTTGCCCAGCTGCTCGAGCTGGCCGTCGGTCTGGGCGATGGCGTAGCCGACCACTGGGGAGTCAGCGAAGAACACGTCAGCCTTGCCGGTCACCACTGCGGTGGTAGCGTCGGTCTGCTGCTTGGAGGACTGAATGGTGATGTCCTTCTTGCCGTCAGCCTTGCACTGCTTGGCGGTTTCGTTGATGGCTTCTTCTTCGACGGTACCGGTTTCCACAGCCACCTTCAGGCCGCACAGATCGTTTTCGTCAACCTTGTTCGGGTTGCCCTTGGCCACAGCGTAAGCCATACCGGAGGTGAAGTAGGAAACGAAATCAACCGATTCCATACGATCCTTGGTAATGGTGAATGCCGCAATGCCGAGATCGTACTTGGAACCGATGGCCGGAATGATGGTGTCGAAGTTCGAGGAGACGATTTCCGTATCCAGTCCGAAGACGTTGCCCAGAGCGTGGGCGAGATCCATATCGTAGCCGATCTGGGTCTTGCCGTCTGCGTCCAGGAACTCAGCCGGAGCGTAGGACGGGTTGGTGCCGATGGTGAGCTTGCCATCCTTGGTCACGGATTCCGGCAGCAGCGCAGCGATGGCATCATCCTTCTTTACGGAGCTCACATCGTAGCTGGTGATGGCCTTGGCCTCGCCAGAGGTGGAGTCGGAACCGGAGGTGGCCTCATCGGTAGTACCGCAGGCAGCGGCGGTGAACAGCATTGCCGCGCTCAAAGCGGCGGCCGCGATAGTCTTCAGCTTCTTGGACTGCATAACTTCTTCTCTTCTTCTTTTGGGCGGTCGGCACTCTCAGAACCGACCGTCATGAACCATTAGGTATATTTATACACTAACGTGCATACATATACGATATAAAATCGGTGAGCCCTGCATACACAGGAACTCACCGACCTTATCACTCATCAACGGCAGGATTGATTTCAGCCGTATCAATAGCGCCGGAGGAGACGCCCCACGTATCAAGAATCTTCTTGTACGTGCCATCATCCATCAGCTTTTGAATGGCCTTCTGCACAGCCTCAGCAGTGGCAGAATCACCTTTCTTGATGGCCACAGCCTCAGGCGTCACGCCAGTATCGTCGCCCAGAGCAGCCAGCGTATCGCCGGTCTGTTCGATAGCGTAACCAGCCACCGGCGAATCCGCATAGAACACAGATGCCTTGCCGGAAGCCACAGCAGTAGTCACATCGGTTTGCAGCTTAGAGGACTGAATATCGATTTCAGCCTTGCCATCCGCCTTGCACTTATCGTTGGCGGCGTTGACTTCCTCTTCCTGAGTGGTGCCGGTCTGCACAGCAACCTTAACGCCACACAGGTTCGTGGTATCGACCTTATCTGGGTTGCCCTTCTTGGTGACCCACGTGGAGCCAGCCTTGAAATAGGTGACGAAATCAACGGCGTCCAGACGTTCCTTGGTCACAGTGAAGGACGAAATGCCGATATCGTACTTGGAGCCTACGGACGGAATAATCGAATCGAACGTAGACGAAACAGTCTTTTCCTTCAAACCGAAGACTGCAGCCAGCGCCTTAGACAAATCGACATCGAATCCGACCGGAGTCTTGCCATCTTCGGCCAAGAATTCAGCCGGAGCATAGGACGTATCAGTGCCAACGGTCAGCGTACCGTCGCCGGCAACCGAGTCAGGAAGCAACGCGGCAATCGCGTCATCCTTCTTGATGCTGCTGGTATCGAAGCCTTGCGTGCTGCTGGACGATGAACCAGAATCATTGCTTGCGGAAGCATTGTCCGCACTATCGGTGGTGCCGCAGGCAGCCACGGCGATAAGCATTGCCGCGCTCAAAGTAGCTGCGGCCACGGATCGTATTCCCTTGCTTAGAGACATTGGATTTCCTCTCTCCATCTAGTCAACTGGGCGGGTATGTTTCCCAGCTGGCTCCAGAGAGTAGAATCGCAATGCTACGGAGCGGTTAATATTACGAGAAATCGTTCACTTTGTGGACACCTACAGCTATCAGGCTCATACAAAAGCTCCCCTGCACAAGTACAGGGGAGCCAATAGGACTAGTGGCGCATATTGGCGTAGCGCATCGCGCGCAAAGCCTCACGCTTATCCTGCTCTTCGCGCAGTGCCTGGCGCTTATCGAATTCCTTCTTGCCTCGTGCCAAAGCAATCGATGCCTTGACTCGACCATCCTTGAAGTACAGGCTCAACGGCACGATCGTATAACCCTTAGCCTCAATACCGCGCGCCAGCTTAGTAATCTGCTGACGATGCAGCAGCAGCTTACGCTTACGCTTCGGTGCATGATTATTCCAAGTGCCGTTCAAATATTCGGGAATATTGGCTCCCTCAAGCCACATTTCTCCGCGACGATCAATAGAAATAAATGCTTCCGACAGTGAAGCACGCCCTTCGCGCAGGGATTTCACCTCAGTACCAGTCAGTGCAATGCCCGCTTCATACTTGTCTTCGATGGCATAGTCATGACGAGCCTTCTTATTCTGCACAATCAGCTTTTCGCCGGTTTCCTTGGCCATTTTTCCCTCCTTTCATTCAATAATCCCCCTCCTAGAGAAGGAGGGGGATTTATCATAGCTCGATAACAGGCCAGAATGGCGGCCTGCCAATTATTTCAGCGTCTCAGTGCACGTACCAGTAGGCGCTTGCGTTAGACAGCGTACGCCAGCTGACCACGTACGGGCCCTTCACGTTCATTTCGGAAATCGTCACCGTGTTGCCGGAAACGGATTCCACCACTGCCACGTGACCGTACGTGCCATCAGCACCGGCAACTCCTGGCGGGAAGGACAGTGCCGCACCCACCTGAGGAACATGATCCACGCGCAGACCATAACGAGGAGCGTTGAGATACCATTCGCCACCATTGTGCAGGTAGGACGGCGTGCCAATGCCCATTTCCTTACGACGGTTGTACGCATACCACGTGCACTGACCGGCAACATAACGGTTGCCAACATCACCGTTCGACGTGCCCTGACCAGTGCTGCTGCCACCGCTGGAAGACGAGCCACCGGAAGTGCCGCTCGAAGTTCCGCCGCTGCTGCCGCCAGTGCTCTGCTGGCCGCCACTCACCTGACCGCCTGCAGCAGCCTGTTCCTTGATGTACTGCTGGTTGTAGGAATCCACGCGAGAAGCGAGCAGCACGGTTTGCGCAGCCTGAGCAGCCTGCTGATCCTTCAAATTGGATACCAAAGACGTCAGTTCGTTACGGCGCTGTTCGCCTTCTTCACGAAGCTGTTCGAGAGCATCACGCTCGTTCTGAGCGGTTTCAGCCGCGGTCTGTGCCGCAGCGGCCTTCTGATCAGCCTGCGTTTTCAGCGTGGAAATCTGCTTTTCGATAGCAGTAAGGCGTTCGCCACGATTCTTGGACGTGCTCAAATCGCTTGCAGCCGTGGAAGCGGCATTCGCCTCATTACGGGAAAGCGCATCGCGGGACTGCATGGAATTCACAAAGTCCTGCGTGCTGCTGGCACCGGTCACCACGCTCATCACTTCGGACGTGCTGGAACCGTGCATGCTATCGCGGGCAAGCTGAGCCACAGCAGCATGAGCATCATCGTAATCCTTACCAGTCTGCTCAATCTGCTTTTCGAGGGTTTCCTTGTCCTTTTGCGCAGCAGCCAGTCGATCCGCAGCAGCCTGCGCCTCCTCCTGAGCGGCAGCCGCATCAGCATTAGCCTGCGTAACCTTATCCTGAGCTGCAACAATCTTGTTGTTGGTCAAATCGTCCAACTCTACAATCTTGTTCGCAAGCTCAGTGCTTACGCCAGCCAGCTGTGCTTTCAGCTGAGCTTCACGTGCCACGGAAGCTGCATGCTGATTCTGCGCGTTCACTAGGTTGGAATACGTATTTGCTTCGGCAGGCTGCGCAGGAGCCATCACCAATCCGGCCACGCAGCACATGCCCGCTGTCAACGCTGCCAAAGCGGGTTTTATTGTGTTCGTCGTCTTATTCATGGACGAAAAGATCCTTTCATTGCCGTACAAGTGCACACCATAACATGCAAATCTGAGAATGCATGCGGTGTTGTGCCGCACTTACGCTCTCAGATAACGCCTGAGCGAAATCGTGGAGGCAATAACCGACAGCAATACTGCGCCAAGCACCAAGAATGGCGAGATCATCAGCACTGTGAGTTGATTCACATACGGAATCCAAGTCACCGACTGTGCCAGCCATCCAGTGATAAACACGCGCACGATTACGGAAAGCATCAAGCACGACAGCACCGAGCCAAGCAGCGACGCAATCGCGCCTTCCAAAATGAACGGCAATCGAATCGTCCAGTTGGAGGCGCCCACGTAGCGCATGATTTCGGTTTCCGTACGTCGACTTGCGGCGGACATGCGAATCGTGGTTCCGGTGAGCAGAATAGCCACCAATACCATCACACCTGCCAACACTGCAGTCACCGCGGTCGCGCGGTTCAGCACAGCGAACACCGGGTCGAAGATCTGGCGCTGATCGGTCACATCCTCAACGCCTTCCTTACCGGAAAGCACTTCGGCAACCACCTGATACTTCGTAGGATCCTTGAGTTTCAGCCACAAGGAATCCTGCATATCGTCAGCGGTCAGCGTTCGGCCTTGGAATTCGCCGTTCGGATACTGCTTGGTGAACGTGTTGTCGTAGAAATCCTGCTTGCTGACGTAATCGATTTTGGCAACCACATCATTGAGCTCATCACGAATGGTCTTCTGCAAATCAGTGATTTCCTGCGCGGAAGGCGACTTGCCCGAAGCACAGTTCGCAGACTGGCTGGTGCCGTCCGGGCACAGCCACACCACAACCTCAACCTTGTCGTACCAATCGCCCTTAGCCTTGGTAATCTGCGCCTGAGTGAGCACAGAAGCGCCAATGAACAGGAATGAAATAAAAGTGACCAGCATCAGCGAAAGCAGCATGGCCAAGTTTCGCCGCAGGTTGGTCCACGTTTCAGACAGAATGAATTGCGCGCGCATGACTACTCCCCTTTATTGTCAGCTGTTATCAGCATTGTTCTCATCGGATGATGCCGGCGGCACAGGGGCTGCCGACTGCTGAGCTGGCGGCGCGGGAGGTGCAGGCGGAGCCGGAGGAGCCAGCGGAGCTTCAGGCTCCGGTGCTGGAGCAGGCGTGCGCGGCGGCGCGAAACGCGAGTAATCGGCAGCATCATTTGCATGTGCAGTATTGCCGGCTTCCGACTTGGCTTCCGCAGTTTTGTCCTGCTTCGCTGCCGCTGCTGTGCTCGCTGCGTTCGCCGGTGCAGTCTCGCCCTTCAGCGGATCGAACGCCTGAGTCTCCTCCATCGCGGCAGCCTGCTCGTCAAGCGGCAAACCCTTGCCCCAAGTCAACGTATCTTCAATCGGAGCAAACGTCTCGCCATAGCGACCAGTACGACCGGAGTGCACAGAGTTCGCCAAGCGCGCGATGCCTTCAGACTGGCCCTCACCAACCTCAATCACAGCACGTGCCGGAACAGTAATATGGTTAGCCTTATCCGAGCGAGCCTCGACTTCAGCATCCGGGAAG
The DNA here is from genome assembly GCF_056357055.1 of Bifidobacterium sp. LH_416. NCBI lineage: Bacteria > Bacillati > Actinomycetota > Actinomycetes > Bifidobacteriales > Bifidobacteriaceae > Bifidobacterium > Bifidobacterium sp. LH_416. The sequence goes on from NZ_JBKEVJ010000007.1 coordinate 60,999, forward strand.
AACAACGCGGAATCATAGGAACCGTGAGCTTCATCGCGCACAATCTTGCCATTGTGCAATTCCACCACACGCTTGCGCATAGAGTTCACAATCTCCTCATTATGCGTAGCCATTACCACAGTGGTACCAGTGCGGTTGATGGAATCCAGCACCTCCATAATGCCCAGCGATGTGGTGGGATCAAGGTTACCGGTAGGCTCGTCGGCCAGCAGAATCTGCGGATGATTCACATACGCGCGGGCGATGGCCACACGCTGCTGCTCACCGCCGGAAAGCTCATGCGGATAGTTCTTTTCCTTACCAGTCAAGCCCACAGTATCCAGCACCTTAGGAACCAGTGACTTGATTGTGGAGCGGCGGGTGCCGATCACCTCAAGGGCAAAGGCCACGTTCTCCCACACCGTTTTGTTATTGAGCAGCTTGTAATCCTGGAACACAAAGCCCAAAGAACGGCGATATTGCGGCACCTGACGGTTCGAAATGCGGCGCAAATCGTTGCCAGCCACACGAATCTCGCCGCTCGTTGCCTCTTCTTCACGCAGCAGAAGACTCAGCAGCGTAGTTTTGCCTGAACCAGACGCGCCCACGAGGAACACGAAATCTCCGCGCTCAATATCAAGATTGATATTGTCCAGCGCCGGACGCGTACCCTTCGGGTAGATCTTGGACACTTTGTCCAATGAGATCAATGCCATATCCGTTTTCCTTTTGTTATATGTGCTTGCTTATGTCTGGTTTGGGAACTGCTTCCAGAACTGTGGCCGCAAGTCTACAGGACTTGTTTGTGCTTGCAGACTTGCGGTTTTGGTGTGCAATCTCTACTACTCCTCAGACTCAGCCTGACGACGCTGCTCGTGACGCCAGCGAATGCCGGCTTCAATAAAGCCATTGATATCGCCGTCGAACACCGCCTGAGTCTGGCTGGTTTCGTAGCCGGTGCGCAAATCCTTGACCATCTGGTACGGGTGCAGCACGTAGGAGCGCATCTGATCGCCCCAGCTGGCCTTGATATCTCCAGCGAGCTCCTTCTTCTTCTTGGCTTCCTCTTCATGGCGCAGCACGAGCAGTCGGGACTGCAGCACGGCCATAGCGGAAGCACGGTTCTGAATCTGGGAGCGCTCATCCTGCATGGTCACCACAATGCCGGTGGGCAAGTGGGTGATGCGCACGGCGGAGTACGTGGTGTTCACGCCCTGGCCGCCAGGACCAGAAGAGCAGTAGGTATCCACGCGAATATCCGTATCCGGAATATCGATGTGATCGGTAGCCTCAACCAGCGGGACCACTTCCACTGCGGCGAAGCTGGTCTGGCGGCGGCCCTGATTATCGAACGGGGAAATACGCACCAGACGATGCGTGCCGCCTTCCACGGAAAGACGACCGTAAGCGTACGGCGCATCCACCTGGAAGGTAGCGGACTTGATGCCGGCTTCTTCCGCGTATGAGGTGTCCATCACCTTGGCCTTGAAACCATTACGCTCGCAGTAGCGCAGATACATGCGCAGCAGCATCTGCGCAAAGTCAGCGGCGTCCACGCCGCCTGCACCAGAACGGATGGTCACCACGGCGGAACGCTCATCGTATTCACCATCGAGCAGGGTCTGAATCTCCATCTGATCGAGGTCTTCCTGGATGGAGCCGATCTCGTTCTGCGCATCCTCCAGAGAATCCTGATCGCCTTCCTCGCGGCCCAGCTCGACGAGCGTTTCCACATCGTCGATGCGCTGAGATGCGGAGTTGAGTCGCTTCAGCTGGGATTCAGTAGCGGAAAGCTTACTGGTGACCTTCTGAGCGTTCTCAGGGTCATCCCACAAGCCCGGAGCTGCAGCCTGGGCTTCAAGTTCCTTAATCTCGGCCTTGAGGCGGTCCACATCCAGCGCCTTGGCGATGGAATCATACTTGGCGCGGGCCTCGCCGATTGCCTGGGTAAAGTCAAATTCTGCCATCGTGTTTTACCTTACTGTTGATTCTTGGAAGATTCTTAATGTCACGTCCTTGTTGACAGCCTGTGCACATTCTGACGTTCTGACGTTGGTATGTGAATCACGTCGTACTCGTTGCCGCGGTGTAATGATGTATGCTAATCCGACTGTCTGGCGCTAATCGACCACCTAATATGGTTTCATCGACCGCATAACCTTCGCCGATTCATGCATCAGACGTGCTCATCCGCGGGCACGAATATGCACAGGCAGCGTCAAAGTCCAGCGTAAATCGCCGGAATAATCAGAGAACCGAGCATAGCCACAGCTACGACAACGCACACCACGCGCACAATAGTGCGGCGGCGGTTTTCGCGCTGCTCACGGCTGTCCTGATACTCACTCACAAAATCAGAAGTATAAACAAAGCCTCAGACGGTGTGCTTCCACCGTCACTCCCCCACTGTGTGGTTGTGTGGTTGTGTGGCTGTACGACCGTGTGGCTGTACGACCTTATGACCGTGTGACCGTATGACTTTTGTGGCCATGTGACTTTGCGACCGTATGACTTTGCGACCATATGACCGCATCTCTGCATGACTGTCGGTTTTTGAACACTGACTGTAGGTTTTCCGACATTGACTGTAGGGAATCCAACACAGACTGTAGGGAAACCGACGTTTTTCGTTGGAAAACCTACAGTCAATGATGGATTCCCTACAGTCGGTGTTCAAAAACCGACAGTCAACGTTAGAAATCCTACAGTCAACGTGGTCAATGTCGGAAACCGACCGTCGCAGTCACAGTCGCACAGTCACAGTCACGCAGTCACACACAGCCACACAGCCACAGTCATACGGCTTACGAGCATACAACTGCAAAGCGGATTACAGCGCGAAACCGAGTTCTTCCGCAGCCTCGGTGGGTACTGGGTCATTGCACCAGTAGTCCTCGAGGTTTTCATACGTGGTCAGCGAACGAATTTCCGCGCGATCGATGTACAGTTCGCCGCTCAAATGGTCAGTCTCGTGCTGGAAGATACGCGCTGGCCAGCCGTGCAGACGCTCCTTGTGACGCTTGCCATCTTCGTCGTCCCACTCCGCATCAATATCCAGCCAACGCTTGCGCACCGCCTGGTATCCATCGAAACTCAGGCAGCCTTCATAGAAGGATGCAGTTTTATCGCTGGCAGGCGTGTACGCAGGATTGATGATCACATGGAACGGGAATTCGGCGATTTCACGCGGATCATCTTCGTCATCGCGAACATGATCCTCCACCACGGCGAGCGCCAGACCAAGACCAATCTGCGTTGCAGCAAGTCCGACGCCCGGAGCCTCCAGCATGGTGGTGTGCATCGTGTCGATGAGCTTGGCCAAGGTGCGCTTGGAAAGCTGGCCGTTGTATGCCATGGTCTGCTGGCGCAGTACCGGCTCGCCGGCCTGCACGATGGGCAGAATCTTCTCCTCACCACCGGTTTTGATGAGTTGCTCAACGATACGGTTGAGTTCGAGATCAACTTTGGCGTTCTTTCCGAACATTGAGGTTCCTTTACAGTGCGAGTTCTTCGGCTACGATCTTGGCCAGACGCGTGCATACTTCATCGGCATAGGCCTGAGTGGCGGCTTCGGCCATCACGCGCACGAGCGGTTCGGTGCCGGAAGGGCGCAGCAGCACGCGGCCGGAATCACCCAGCAACTCTTCCTCATGAGCCACGGCTTCCTGAATGCGCTTGTTCGTGGAGGCAGCATTCTTGTCCACGTTCGGCACGTTAATCAGGGTCTGCGGCAGCTGCGGGAAGTCAGCGGCGAGCTCCTTCAGGCTCTTGCCGGACTTGACGACCTCGTTGCACAGCGTCAAAGCGGTCAGCGTACCGTCGCCAGTGGTGGCGAATTCGCGGTTGATCACATGGCCGGACTGTTCGCCACCGAGCGAATAATCACCCTTCAGCATTTCCTCGAGCACGTAGCGATCACCCACGGAAGTTTCCACAGTCTTGATGCCCATATCCCTCAAGGCGAGCTTCAAACCGAGGTTGCTCATCACAGTGACCACGAGAGTGTCGTGCTTGAGCTTGCCTTCACGCTTCTTGGCGCGAGCCAGAATACCCATGATTTGATCGCCGTTGACCATGTTGCCGTCTTCGTCCACGGCCAGGCAGCGGTCAGCGTCGCCGTCGAACGCCACGCCCATCACTGCGTCGGTGGCCTTAACCATGGCCTGCAGCTGCTCGGGGTGGGTGGAGCCGGCGTTCTTATTGATGTTGTAGCCGTCTGGAGATGCGTTAATCACAATCACATCAGCACCAGCGCGGCGCAGAGCCTCCGGAGCCACCACAGAAGTGGCACCGTTGGCGCAATCGGCCACAATCTTCAAGCCCTTCAACGGCTTCGGCTGAGTCTGGTCATCGTTCAGCGGAGCGATGGTGGAAACCAGGTGGTCGATGTACAGGTTGGTTGCGGTGGTCTGATCATGGCTGACGCGGCCCACGCCGGCACCGGTCGGGCGTTCCCAATCCTGACCGAGCACGGCCTCGATCTCGTCTTCCTTCTGATCAGGCAGCTTGAAACCGCCACGTGCGAAGAACTTGATGCCGTTGTCAGGCATGGGGTTGTGGGACGCGGAAATCACGGCTCCCATCTCCACGTTAAGCACGCTGGTCAGGTAGGCCACGCCCGGAGTTGGAATGATGCCGGCATCAATCACATCGAAACCACCGGCAGACATGCCTGCGGCGAGGGCAGACGCCAGAAAATCACCAGAAACACGGGTATCACGACCCACGAGCGCGCGGCGGCGGCCCTCGGGCTGATCATCCTTGGTACCGGCATCGCCCAACACGCGAACGGCCGCATCACCCAGATCAAGCGCTAGTCGCGCGGTCAGATCCTTATTGGCCAGTCCTCGAACACCATCGGTTCCAAACATTTTCGGCATACTCTTGCATCCTTCACTTGATCAATAACGTGACCCATGGTAATCGGCTTAACGCACTCTGTCATACCGATTTGCGCAATGCTGCTCAATTCGGTTGCATTTAAGGCCCTGCTGAGACGCCATGATGCTGCTATTCACCTGAAAACACGGGCTGAAATGAACGTTCTTGGCAATTCGAAGCGCAAAAGAGGACATTTAGAGCGTCAAAAACGTCCATTTCAGCCCGTATTTGGTTGGCTCAGTAGGTTTTTAGGGCCAAATCAACGGTGAGGACGATGCCGGCGATGACGGCGGCAGCGCGCATGATGTTGGCGGGAATCTTACGGGTGATGGGTGGCGCAATGTAGCCGCCGATGAAGCAGCCGATGCACAGCATGATGGCGGCCGGCCAATCCACTGCACCGCGCGCGATGAACACTACGGATGCAGTGATGTTCGCGCCAGTGCCAATCAGCGTTTTCAACGCGTTGATTTTGTGGAACGGGCCGATTTTGGCGGCATCCAGTACGGCGAGCGCGCAGGTGCCAGCGCCAGCGCCAAAATAGCCGGAGTAGATTGCCACGGCCCAGACGCCGATCCACACCCACCAGGAGTCCTTGGCCATTGGCTGCACCGGCTGATCCACTGGTCGCCGGGCAGCGCGATTTTCCGCCTTGCGCTCTTCGGTTGGCGTCTCGGCTTGAGCTTCCGCTTGGACTTTGGCGGCATTGATGTGATTGAGCTGCGCGGCTGCGTCGGCGGCGGCTTGCTTGGCTTGCATGCGTCCGCGTGGATTGACTGCGATAATCAGTGAGCTAAAGAGGATTAATGCAGGTGCTGCAAATTCGAATACTTTCGGGTCAAGTTCCAACAGGAGGAAGGCGCCGACGACGCCGCCGACTGCGCCAATGGCCACATATGTGATAACGCGCAGGGTTTGGCCTCTGAGCTCGCGCCGCGCGCCCATTACACCGCCTATGCCGGTACCGACTACGCCGACCGTGTTAGAAGCGTTGGCGAGCACTGGCGGAATGCCGAATGCGAGTAAAGCTGGGTAGGAAACTAGTGAGGACGCGCCTACTGCATAGCCCACGAATCCGGCTCCGATACCGGCCAGCAGAATCAGCAGTAGCGACAGTATGGAAAAACCCGCAATCATCCTCATATCCTTAACTCTTGGCAACCGGCACATTGCCGGCCTTGAGCGAGGATACGCTGTTGGGGATTGATTGCGGGTTTTCTTTTGGTATGTGGACTGCTGATGCAGTACTTGGCGCAAGGCTCCCCTCAGTCAGGGGAGCCAGCAGGATTACAGAGCAGCGTTGTAGTCGCGAACCTTGAGGGTGCGGTGCGAGGAGGCCACGTTCTCCACAATCAGACGCTTCAGAGCGTTGTCTGCAGCGAAGTGCTCCTCCAGCCAAGCGTCACCGAGCTTGGTGAGCGTAGCCGGATCGGCGTAACCCGGGTAGAGGCCATTGAGCAGTGCTTCAGCCATGTGGTAGGTCTTGTTGGCCCAAATCCAATCCACGGTCTCGAAGTACTTGGATGCGAACGGTTCAGCCAGATCAGTGCGCGGCGTGGCGGAGAAGCCACGGGAAACGGATTCCAGCTGGGAGTTGGTCAGCTCAGTGTTGTTGAGTGCCTGATCCCAAGCCCATTCCTTGGCTTCCACCGTGGGACGTGCGGCACGAGCGCCGAGAGCGAACTCACGGTTGACGATGGAGTCCTTCTTGGCCAGCTGAGCTTCGATCTCGTCATCGCTCAATGCATTGACGGAGGTGAGGGACTGGATGATGGTCCAGGTGAAGTTGTTGTCGATCTCCAGACCAGGCAGGCTCACCGTGCCGTCGAGCAGGCCGCGAGCGTTGGCCACGAATGCCTCGTCGCCTTCCTCACCGTAGCCGAGGTATGCGGTGATGAGCTGGAACTGGTTGTCCGAGCCGGCTTCGGCAGCGTTGGCCAGCGTCCACAGCTCGGCGGCCACGTGGCGAAGCACGTCTTCGCGGTGAGCCGGTGCCACATAGTGGTGGGCGGTGGTGCTCATGCAGGCCAGTGCGTAGCGGAAGGTGGTGGATTCAGTTTCGGTGGCCAAGAGGCGCAGGGTCATGTCCACGAAGCGTTCTGCCGGGAATTCGCCGTCGCGGGTCATATCCCAGAAGGCCAGCCAGGTCACGGCGCGAGCCAACGCATCGTCGAAGCGGTGCAGGTTGGCTTCGGCGAAGGCCTGAGATTCGGCGTCGAAGCGAATCTTGGTGTAGGTCAGGTCGTCGTCGTTCACCAGAATCAGGGCCGGGCGCTGCTTGCCAGCGGCAGCTTCCACGATGGTGGTTTCGCCGTCCACATCGAGCTCGAACTGGTCGGTGCGCACGATCTTGCCGGTGGCCTTGTCTTCGTTGTAGAAGCCGATGGCCAGGCGATGCGGGCGCAGCACCGGGTGCTCTTCGGAAGCGGTCTGGGTGAGCTTGAGCTCGGCAATAGTGCCGTCAGCGGCTTCGGAAACGGAAGCTGCGATGGTATTGATGCCGGACTCCTCGAGCCACTTGGCGCTCCAAGCCTTCAGATCGCGGCCGGAAGTCTTCTCCAGTTCGCCCAGCAGGTCAGCCAGTGTGGCGTTGGAGTAGGCGTGACGGTTGAGGTAGCTGTTGATACCGGCGAAGAACTGTTCGCGGCCCACGTAGAAGGCCAGCTGCTTCAGCACGGAAGCGCCCTTCGCGTAGGTGATACCGTCGAAGTTGACGTAGGTATCGTTCAGATCGTTAATCGGAGCCACAATCGGGTGCGTGGTCGGCAGCTGATCCTGGCGCAGAGCCCAGCTCTTTTCGCCAGAGCAGAAGGTGGCCCATGCGTCATGCCATTCGGTGGCTTCGGCGGTAGCCAGCGTGGAGGTGAACTCGGCGAAGGATTCGTTGAGCCACAGATCGTTCCACCACTTCATGGTCACGTAATCGCCGAACCACATGTGGGCGAGCTCATGCAGAACGGTCACCACACGGCGTTCGGCAAGAGCGTCGGTCACCTTGGATTCGAACACGTAGGAGTCGCGGATGGTGACCATACCGATGTTTTCCATAGCGCCAGCGTTGTATTCCGGCACGTAAATCTGGTCGTACTTGGCGTACGGGTATGGCACGCCCCAGGTCTTGGCGTAGAACGCGAAGCCCTTCTTGGTGATGTCGAACAGGTAATCCACATCTTTGGCGAATGCTTCAGCGAGGGACTGACGGCAGTACTGGGCCATCGGCACAGTGCGGCCATCTTCATTGTGGTATTCGGTGTGCCATTCGGCGTACGGACCGGCGCAAATGGCGGTGAGGTAAGAGCTCATCACCGGAGTGGTTTCAAACTTCCACAGGCGGCTGGACTCGTTCGGCTTATCGCCCAGAGTGCCGTCAAGGGTTTCGCGAGCGTCATCTTCAACGCTGGCAACCGGCATATTGGAGGTGACGATCCAGCTGGTTGGGGCCAGCACCTTGAAATCGAAGGTGGCCTTCAGATCAGGCTGGTCGAATACGGCGTAGACGCGGCGAGCGTCCGGCACTTCGAACTGGGAGTACAGGTAGATGTTGCCATCGGAAGGATCAACGGAACGATGCAGGCCTTCACCGGTGGTGGAGTAACGGCACAGTGCGGTGACGGTGACTTCGTTCTTGGTCTTCAGGTTGGTCAGCTCGATGCGGCTGTCCTGGTATGCCACGGCCGGGTCAAGCTGCTGGCCATTGAGTTCGATGGAGGTGACTTCGTCGGCGATCAGGTCAAGGAACGTTGAGGATCCTTCCTCAGCGTTGAAGCAGATCAGCGCCTTGGAACCGAAGTTCTTTGCGCCAACGGTCAGGTCAAGGTCAACATGGTAGTGAATTGGCGCTTCGACTACGGCCTTGCGTTCTTCGGCCTCGATGCGGGTCAGATTAGAACCTGGCATTGTGTTCCTTTCATAGAAAAGCCTCCCTGTTTGAAGGGAGGTGGCGCCAAGCGCCGGTCGGAAATACGGCTTTCAGTAAAAGTCTGCAAGTACGACTCTAGCGGGTCAGGGGTATTACTTCCCTAACCCGCCAGAGTTTCAGCAAATGAACAGTTTGGATGATGTGCTCAGCGTTGACCTGCTCAGTGCTGGTCTATGATGTCAACATCCTGGGCAATATCAGCCACAACCGGCACAATCATCGGCTTGCGATGCAGCTGACGTGCAACCCAGCTGCCCAGCGTACGGCGCATAATCTGCTGCAGCTTGTAGGTGTCGCGAGTGCCCTGCATCAGAGAATCGTTGAGCTGTTCGACAATCTGATGGCGAACCTTATCGAATTCGCTTTCGTCTTCAGCCACAGCGTTCAGGTAGATCTTCGGGCCGGTGACAACCTCACGATTGTCGGTATCCACCACCACGAATGCGGAGACGAAGCCCTCGGTACCGAGGATACGACGCTTCTCCAGCTCGTCATCGGTCAGCTCGCCGACCGAATCGCCGTCAACGTACACGTAGCCGCATGGCACGGAGCCCACGACTGCGGCCTTGCCATGGTAGAGATCCACCACGTCGCCGTCTTCGGCCAGCACCACGTTCTGCGGGTCAACGCCGGTCTTGACTGCAATCAGGCCATTGGCCACCAGGTGACGATTCTCACCGTGGATAGGCATGGCGCACTTCGGCTTGACGATGTTGTACATGTACAGCAATTCGCCTTCGTTGCAGTGGCCGGACACGTGCACGGCAGCGTTATCGCGGTTCACCACCTTGGCGCCAAGCTGCACGAGCTTGTTGATGACCTTGTACACGCCATGCTCGTTGCCTGGAATCAGGGAGCTGGCGAGAATCACCGTGTCGAATTCGTTGATGTGGATATCGCGGTGGTTGCCGTCTGCGATACGGCCAAGAGCTGCCATTGGCTCGCCCTGGGAGCCGGTGCACATGTACACCAGCTTGTCATCCTGAATATCGTTGGCCTGCTTCAGGTCAACGACTGTACCTTCCGGAATATGCAGGTAGCCGAGATCGGCGGCGATGGACATGTTGCGCACCATCGAACGGCCGACGAACACTACCTTGCGGCCGTACTTGTGGGCGGCGTCCACCACCTGCTGCACGCGGTGCACGTGGGAGGAGAAGCTGGCCACGATAATCTTGCGCGTGGCCTGAGCGAATGCCTGATCCAGGGCCGGTCCGATGGAGGTTTCCGGCTTGACGAAGCCAGGCACCTCAGCGTTGGTGGAATCCATCATCAGGAGGTCCACGCCCTTTTCGCCGATCTTGCCGAATTCAACGAGATCGGTGATGCGGTGGTCGAGCGGCAGCTGATCCAGCTTAATATCGCCGGTATCGATCAGGGAGCCGGCCGGAGTCTTGACGTATACAGCCAATGCATCCGGAATCGAGTGGGTCACATTGATGAACTCGAGATCGAATGGGCCCACCTTGAGCTTTTCACGACCGGAAACCTCCACCTTGGTGGGGTTCTGATGATGCTCCTTGCACTTGGCATCCACGAAGGCGAGGGTCAGCTTGGAGCCAATCAGCGGAATATCCGGACGCAGCTTCAGCAGATACGGCACGCCACCGATGTGGTCTTCGTGGCCGTGGGTCAGCACCAGGGCATCGACCTTGTCCAGGCGATCCTTGATGTAGCTGAAGTCCGGCAGAATCAGGTCGACGCCCGGCTGCTCCTCTTCAGGGAAGAGCACGCCGCAGTCGATGAGCAGCAGGTGACCGTTGTATTCGATCACGTTCATGTTGCGGCCGATTTCGCCCAAGCCACCAAGCGGCGTAATGCGCATGGAGCCCTTGCGGTACTTCGGCGGTGCAATCAGCACGGCGTCCTGCTGCGGAGCGGTGGGTGCCTGATTGATCTTGCGGGACTGGTTGTTACGGCTGCCAGCGCCCTTGGCTCCCTTGCGAGAGGAGCCACGACGGCGAGAATTATTGTTCTTTGTTGTCTTCTTTTGTTCTTGTGCCATATCTTCTTGGATTTTTCTGTTGTTTGTGCTTCTGCTCTGTCATGCAGAAGCGGCGGGCTGGCAACCCGTGTACAGCAGCTATTTACAGCAGTCCGGCAGCGCGCATGCCTTCTTCAGCCTTGTCAAGCTGAGAAGCATCAGGGCCAATGTTGGGCAGACGCATGGTGGTGGAAGGAATGTATCCCTTAACCTTGAGTGCGGCCTTGGCCATAACGGCCTGATAGCCGTCACCATTCAGCGCGTGGACGAGAGGAGCCAGCTGGTTGGCGAGACGACGGGCAGTGGTGATATCGCCACGGTCGAATGCCTGGACAAGCTGCTGCATAGGGTTGGATGCAACGTGGGCAATCACGGAAATGATGCCGACTGCACCGATGGAGAGGAACGGCAGGAACAGACCGTCATCGCCGGAATACCAGGCGAGACCGGTACGCTGCTGCTTCTCCACTGCGGCTGCAAGATCACCAGTGGCGTCCTTAACAGCCTTGACGTGTTCGAGTTCGGCCAGACGGTCATAGGTTTCCACCTTGACCTTCAGACCGGTACGGCCGGGGACATCGTAAACGATGATCGGCTTTTCAGCGGATTCATCGACGGCCTTATAGTGGCCGACGATACCGTCCTGAGAAGGGCGGGAATAGTAGGGCATGACGACGAGCACTGCGTCGGCACCGGCTTCCTGGGTCTGTTCGACCATGCGCACGGTGTGTGCAGTGTCATTGGAGCCAGCTCCGGAAATCACCGGAACATTGACTGCTTCCTTGACGGCCTTGACCAGTTCGACCTTTTCTTCCATGTGCGTTACTGGTGATTCGCCGGTGGTGCCATTGACCACCAGGCCGTCAGCACCATCGGCAACGAGGTGCTTGGCGAGCTCAACCGCAGCGTCAAAATCTACACTGCCGTCTGCCTTCATCGGGGTAACCATTGCCGGCAGAATGCGGCCGAAAGGCGCAGGGTCAAGAAGATGCATGTCATGCTCGCTCATAATGCTCACCGTACTTCCCATTGTGGACGCTTATGTAACCTGCATAAGGTCCGTTTGTGTGATGGTTGTGATTGGTTGTGATTGATTGGTATTGGATTGGTTTACAGATCGAGGAAGTGGTCAAGACCAACGGTCAATCCAGTTGGGGCGTCGCCGGCCAGCTTGCGGACTGCAAGCAGTACGCCTGGCATGAAGCTGGTGCGGTCGAAGCTGTCAGCGCGAATGGTCAGCTGTTCTCCGGCGTTGCCGAACAGTACTTCTTCGTGGGCATTGAGGCCGCGAAGACGAACGGCATGCACATGAATGCCGTCGATTACCTGACCGCGGGAGCCACCATCGGTTTCAGTGGCATCCGGTACCGGAGCCATGCCAGCAGCCTTGCGAGCTTCGGCAATGCCGCGAGCAGTGTGGATGGCAGTGCCGGATGGAGCATCAACCTTAGTGGGGTGATGCAGCTCGATGACTTCAGCGGATTCGAAGTACTTGGCGGCCTTGGTGGCAAAGTAGTCGGCTAGGACTGCGGAAATGGCGAAGTTCGGTGCAATGAACACCTTCTGAGTTTCCGGCTTTGGCCCCTCGGCGATAGCTGCCTTGACCTGGGCAAGCTTCTCATCGGTCCAACCAGTGGTGCCCACCACCACGTCCACGCCTTGGCCGATCAGGGTAAGCACGTTGTTCAGGCTCACGCTCGGTACCGTGAATTCCACGACTACATCAGTGTTGGCCGGGGTGATTTGAGTCAGATCATCGCCGGCGTCCAAAGCGAGCGCCAGCTCGGTGTCTTCGGCGTTGTTGACTGCTTCGACCACATGCGAACCCATGCGGCCCTTGGCACCGACCACGGAAACCTTGATCATGACTCTCCCCTGCTCCTATTGTGTACTGACTATGCTGACTTCGGCTTGTTCGGCTTATGCCGAGCGTCATTTCATCATGTCTGCGTCTGCTTTTTTAGGCGTTGACGCCCACACGTTTCATGCGTATGAGCGTCATAACCGCACATCATTGAATCGGCACATAGATTATCACTCAGCCGCATGCAATCCAATGAAATGTCCATGAAATGCAAGCGGTGCCGACACCCTGGCTGCTCGTCGGCTTAGGACCGTCGTTTTGCCAGCCACCAGCCGCACAATGCGATTGGTACTGCCGCCAGAGTGAAGAGGAACGGCAGCATCATGCCGACATGAGATCCGGCTGAATCCAATGCGATTCCAGCCACTGAGGATCCGATTGACGTGCCTACAGTGCCGGCTGTAGTCACCCAGCTCAAGCCTTCGGTCAGCGATTCGGCAGGCACAAGGTCTTTGACGATAAGATTGCCCGTTGCGAACAATGGTGAAACGGTGAGGCCGGCCAGAATTTCCACGATTCCCAGCAGAATGAGATTATCCATGGTTAAGCGGAAGAAGACGTACCCCACGGTCAGCAGCGCTAGGAACATCACCATATGTGCCCAATGCGAGCCTTTGAGCTGACGGGAACCGAATACCAGTGCGCCAACGCATGAACCGACAGCGAACATTGCCAACTGGATGCCTAGGAAGGGTTCCAATCCCATGGCTTTCATCGTTGCGGTGATGGAGACATCAAATGACGTGAAGCTCATGTTGAATACGATGAACACGGCCAGCAGAGGCAGCACGCCGGCATACAGAAGCACGCTTTTGGGTTTTGGAGCTTGTGTTTTCAGCTGGCGCAACGTCAACTGATCGGCCGTTCCTGTAGCAAGATCGCTATCTGCAAAATCGGCAGCCTGACCGGTCCGGTTCTTTTCGGACTGAGCTGGCACGGTGATTTCCTGCATGATGATGTTCGGCTGCGTGGATTTGAGCGAGAAGAATATGGTGCCGCCGATGCCACAAGCCAGCGTGGGCACGAAAAGCTGGGATACGGGATGCACTGAGGTGGCAAGCCATGCCGCCAGAATCGGGCCGAGAATGAACACAATCTCATCAATGGCTGCTTCCATAGCGTAGGCTGTGTTCAGCAGTTGATCGCTGTTTTCTATGTTGCGTAACGCGTACGCCCAGCGAGTTCTGACCAGCGCGCCAAAGGAGAACTGGGTAAAGCCCATGATGATGGCCAATACGAACAGTACTGCTATGGGGACGCGGATCAGGGCTGCGCCAGCGAAAGACAGCATGGCGATGATTTGCACGGCGAGCGCAAGCCGACCGACGCGAGCCTGACCGAAACGGTCGAAGGCTCTGGCGTAGAACGGCGTGACGCATGACATGGCCAACACGTAGGCGGCGCTCATAGTGCCGGCAATCGTCCAATTGTTATACAGATGGTTCAATGCCAGAACGATGCCGAGGCTCATCATGGAGATCGGCAAGCGTGCTACTGCGCCGGAAATGCAGAAGGCCTTGGTTCCCGGCAATGCGAACAGCCTCCCGTATGGGGAGGAAGAGGTTGCATACGACTTGGTGTCAACACGAGCCGTAGACACGGTGCACTCCTTACTGGTACGTTCGTCCGGCACGTGCGCCCGCCCACACGTGCCTTCCGAGGGTCGCGGATCCTGAGCAACGTCACGCGGTGCGTTTCTCCCGCGGATAGATGCTCTGCTTCTACGCATGCTGATGGTTAGCGGTCGGATGGAGTCCGACCGTGTCTTAACCCTTCAGCGGCATCTAGTCATAAGCGTTGTGTGCGCTTAGTCGTTGTCAGATTGTTCAGGGATTCCGGAGCTCAACTCGGTAAGGATTTCCTGTTTTGTTTTACCGCGAGCGTGGAGCTCGCGTAAGTCTGCATGAGACTCACTGACATAGTAGAGGGTAGCGTCGATACTCTCCAGTTCCACATCTTCCACCACGGAAAGCAGCAGTCTGTACATATCCAATTGGGCGAGTTTGCGTTCGATGTCTTCCGGCTTAGTGGGTCGTTTTCCGGTTTTCCAGTCAACCACAGTGAAGCATTTGGAGGAATCTGAGGTATCGAGCCCGCCCGCGAAGACGGCATCCAGCTTGCCGTTGACCAGCCCTATTCCAGGCACATCAACCACAATTGATCGTTCTGCCCATATTGGTGTGCGCTGAGCCCAGTGTGATTGAGCGAGTCTCTCAGCCCATACCTCCATATTGCCGTCCGAAGGTACCGGCACTCCCCTGTATTGGTCCGCGTACTGGTTCGTGTGCGGGTTCGCACATTGACCGATGTATTCAGCTGCGGCACCATATTCTCCCACAATGGGCGACGGCTCACGATTCGGATGTTCAACCGGATTGCCGGCATTCACGAATCGTTCGGCCCAATCATGGAAACGTGTGCCTTCCTGCGCTGCCGGCGAGGAGATGCGCGGTACTGGGCGAACGATGTAACGCCAGTAGTCGCGTTCTTCCTTGTCTTTCATACCGCCAACGCGGGCTTGCAAACTGGTGACGTTCTGTCTGCCGGCCGCGAGAATACGTTGCGCTTTGGCTTTCACCATATCGTCAAGTAGCGCATTGTTGTCACTGCCGCTCATCAAATCGACGTCATCGGCCAAGAGTTGCGCTCGTTGGGATAGCGGCCCACAAATCAGCGTTGAGGTTTCTCCGCCGCTCGTCACTGCCTGTTGTGCCTGACTGATGGCTTGTTGTACTTCTGGAATACTGTGATTCAACCGTTGCCGGATGTTCTGGCTTAATAGCGCCGGCCATAAGAGATCCTTGCTTTCGCTTGTCTGGTTCAACGGCGTACGCCATGCAGCAGCGATTACGGCGTCAGCGTATTCTCCGGCCGCATCTCCTACAAAGAATCCTTGAGGCGCCGCGATGGGTTCTCCCTCTTGAGTGGCAAGTACTGCTGCATCACCAAGTTGTTCCACGCATTGCTGTGCACCGATAGCATGCGGGTGAGCGTGCAGGGCATCATGAACCTCCATCCAGAAGTTGGAGGGTGCAGCCTTTTTCGCTCCCTTCTTCACCTCGGACGGATCTCTGCTGGACTCGTTGGCATGCACGCTGTAGGTCATTACAGCGTCGTTGCGGGCTCGTGTGAGTGCCACATATGCGAGGCGACGCTCATCGGCATGCAATCTCCGACCATATTCTTCCTTTTGGGTCAAATACCAGCCGCTGCGGTCCGAGTCTTCAACGCCATCTCCGATATCACGCAACGATCCAAAAGCCTCATCATCGATAGCTTCTACGCTATCCAATGACTGCAGCACGGTAAGAGGATCAGCATCCGCATCAGCGTCATGGGGGAAACGCGGCAAGATACCCGCATCGGCACGCATCGGCACTGGCACTGCTACGGGATTAGTCAGCCATGAATTCGCTGTTTCATGGTATTCAGGAGCCTGCCATTGGCCTTGTTCCATGCCGCCTTCGTGACCTTCCTGCAATGTCACGGAGAGATAGTCGCCCTTGTTACTGGGGAATCCTCCCTGCGTCATACCTACAATTGCCACAGCATCCCATTCCAAGCCTTTCGACTGGTGAACAGTCATAAGCTCGACATCTACTGGAGCATCCGGCAGATTAGCAGCTTCATCTTGCACACTCTTCAGATAGTCGGCCCATGCCATGAATCCATGCAATGTTGGCATTTGGTCGGCGGCGATCTCCTGCGTGTACGTATCGACCAAATCCACGATGGCGTTCATGGGCATTCGGGCGATAGTGGGGTCTAAATGACCATCGCTTCGCACGGCATGAGCTACAACAGCGTCAACATCAAGGTTCAATGCTTCGATTGCCACGCGAATCACTTCCGCCAATGGTCGTCCGATAGCATGCTGCACTGTTTGCACTGCTTGTGCGGCTTGCGCAACGCCTTGCTGACCATGGCTGCTCAACCGGCCCAGATGCGCGGCAAGATCATTCTGCATCAGCAGATCTGGAACAAATACCGCGTTAGCCACCTGGTCACGATGTTCACGTACTACTGCCGCCTGCTGTGCCACGGGAGTATCGGCAGGCACCAGCCCTGCTTCAACAAGCGCCCTGAATCGTTGTTGCGTATTGAGTTCTTCGGCAATACGAGCCAATGCAGTCAAATCGTCCGGAGACAAATCGAATCTTGGAGTGGCAAGGAGACGCATCAGCGCTCGAGTATCCGTCCGGTCGGCTGCAACATGGAGCAACGCCATAATGTCATGTATTTCCGGCCGCTCCAGCAATGCGGAATATCCGACTACAAAAGTAGTCAACCCCGCCTGTTCAAGCGCTTCTTGATATAACGGCATGGGTATTTTGGAGCGGAACAATACGGCTACATGAGCCTGATCATGCTCAGATTTGCCGTATTTCTTTACTGCATGCTTGCAGAAACGTACTACCGCATCGATTTCCTGGCCGCCTGTTTCAAAACCAAGTACGCCAAGCGTGCCTTCTGGGGCATCATCTAAAGCCCGCAGTGAGGAAACATCGACTTCCTGCATCAGCGAACTTGATGGGCGCGAAGGCCATGAACGCAGAGGCAAAGTAAGATTGTTCGCGGCTTCAAGCACAATTCGACTATTGCGTCGCGTAACGGATAGCGGGAATGGCTTGGACCCAGCCGGCATATGGAACCCATGCTGGAACATGCGGAAAGCTCCAGGACTGGCACCACGCCAAGCGTAAATGGACTGGAACGGATCACCCACAGCATTAACCGCACATTTATGCTCATCGTCTGGATGGAAGAGCGCCGCAATAAGAGCAGCCTGTGTGGTGGAAGTATCCTGATACTCATCCAACAGCACATGGCTATACCGGCGTCGGGTCCGCTCTCCAATGGAAGGGAAACGTTCAATCAGCTGATACGCCGCAATGGTGAAATCGGAGAATTCCGCCATATTGCGTTCCTGCTTAGCTTGAGCATATGCTCGAACCAGCTGCAGCAGCACCTCGCGTTTGCGCGTTGAGGTGAGCAATTCGCCGCAACGATAGACGCAGAACGTGTGCATCTGCTCGGCACGAGTGTCAAGCTTGGCTTGCCAGCTGGCATCGGTATCTTTTTTCGTCTTAGTGATGTTGCGAATCTTGGGCTCATCTTCGGGGATGTCTTCTCCCTCGAGGTTCTTGTTCAGAACGTCGATAAAAGCGTTATCCCACTGACTTACCCTATTCATCGCATCTTCGAAATCAGTGCATCCGGCACCAATCATGGCACTGCCGATTGCACCCGATAGCTTAACGACATTCTCGGCCACCGTGGCGAGCGCACCAAGGTCTTCATGGAATACCAAATCCATGTGCTGGTCGATGACCTCGATGGCGAGCTGTAATGCGCCGGCTTCGCTTAACGGCTGCGTATTCTGATCGAAGCCAACCAGCAAGCCATATTGCCGTACCAACGTCTGGAAGAACGCATCGTAGGTGAAAATCGCTGGCTTCAGGAATGCATGATCCCATGACGAAGCAATATGTCTGGTATCAGACACATTTCCGAATGTGGTAGTTGCTCCTTCTGAGGAGGCAGGCTTCTTCGAACTGCTGGTATCGCTCACTGCGGCTGATACGCGTTCAAGCAATTCTCCGGCAGCTTTACGTGTGAACGTCAGACCGAGAATGCGTTCAGGGGCAACACCTCTGTGAATCAAGGCAATAATGCGTTGAGTCATGGTAAAGGTTTTACCGGAGCCAGCTCCTGCGACTACCAGCACGTCCTCGTCTGCGGCAGCATTGATGATGGCCGCCTGTTCTGGGCTTGGTGTGAAGGTGCTCATGCTTGCCTCGTTTCAAATACGGTGTCTACCTGACCTGCGCATGCCGGGCATACATGTTTCATCCGGCAATGCTCAACATGGGTAGGCTGCGGATGCGCATCCAGTTTCGCCGATCGGCTAGCTGCCGCAGCATAGAACACGCGTGAAATCATGGTGAGTGACCACATGGTCTGGGTACCCGCAAAGCTCACGAACTGTTGCCACGCGTCCTCGCTCACATGCTGTGGCTTATAGTCCAGCGTCGGCACAGGCATGTCGTAGAACTTATCCGGCTTGCGGTAGCCATGCCGCTCGGCGAATGGTTCTGCATTGAGGCTGCCATCAGTGAATAGCGGCGGCTGGAATGCTCCCTCAGGTGCACGGCTTTCCGCAGGAGCGGTTTTTCTTGCAACATGGAACAAGGCGCTTTGCCCTATGCTTGGAGCCTTGCGCAACGCGGCTTCTCCACGAGGACCATTCTCCGGGAATACCAGTCCTAGCTGATAGCACACCAACTGAAGATCATTGAAAATTTGTTTGAGGGTTGGGACCGCACCTGTCTTATAGTCGATAAGACGTATGTTCACGCTTCCATCGGCAAGAACACGGTGTTCTACGCGGTCCATGCGCCCGGAAAGTCTCACAACAAGGTCTTCACTCATGCCTTCAGGCCATCCTCCGACCAATGTTCCCATGAGTTCCAGTAGCGCGGAACGATCTATGGCATGCATGCCAGGAACGGCATTGTATGCGGCGAGAATGTCGTTTAAGTCAAATCGAGCCGCGAATTGTGACTCACAATCGACGTCCTGCAATGTACCAATATTGAACTTGCCCAAGTTCTGCGCCAGATAGGATTCCTTCGGGGACAGAACGAAATAGCTGGCGATGTTATGCAACATATCCGCTGCAGCATTATCCTTGCGCACAGCTTGGTACCGCTCACGGGTATCAGCTATGGCGTTAGGGTCAGGCCGTTTCTCTTCATATATGGCCGAAAGCCTGGCACCGACTGCTTGAATACGTTGTTCATTGCCTGCAGAAGCATCTAATCCCAATGCCCGAAGTGCTTCAAGATCAGTATCAAGACGGTCCAGATGTTCTTCACTGCCCTGTTGAGCCACCGCGTGAATCAACGTACCGAATCCGGCATTCACGGACCCCGGCTGTGGGCCGGCGAATTGATGCTCCAACAGCCAGCACACCGGGCATGCCCATAATCCATCCACTGCCGAAGGCGATAGGGTGACTATCGGCGCACTAGTCGTTGTATGTGCCGCACCCGTCTCAGAACTACCTGCACTATCACCAGGTTCACTGTTATCTGAATCATTCTGGGAGACAAACGCCCAATTACTTGGTTCGGCAACATCAATGCCATGCGCAGCCAATATGCCTAATGCCATAGCTGCATCACGTTCCTGATCGGCATGCTCTGATGTACGAACAAGTACAGCACGCGCCGCAGCCACCAAATCTCGTGGAGAACCGTCCAACCCAGAACATTCGACGGCATCGGGATGCTCCTCTTTGCCGGTTTGAGCATCACCGTACCCCACCACGGTAAAATGGGCCTCTTTTTTATTGCGGGAATAATGTTCCGGCAAATAAGCAAAGAGGAAGTCCGAAGGGCTGCTGTCATCATTCCACACTGCGCTAATGCATACTTGTTGAGAAGCTCTGGTTAGAGAGACCAGGAAGCTTTTCTTCTCACTGGACAGCACTGATATGAATCGTGGATCATGCCCTTGTGCATCAGTACTAGCAAGAGCTCCTCGCAACACCAATTCCGCAAGCTCTTCACCACCGAACATCGTGTTACGCTCGGCAAGATTCGGCCATACTCCCTGCTCAACTGCAGGAATCCACACATACGGCCAGTGGCGCCCAGCCGCACCAGCCGGAGTAGTCAGACTAACTGCATCTTCAACCGGCCCAACATGTGCCAGGGAATCCGCCTGAACTTGCATATTGCGAACTTGGGCTATAAATCCTGTGATATTGGAGCTGGCAGTAGCATCTTCAGCAAATTGGAACAATCGCATAGCCGCATCCAACCTATCATTGGCGGCTCGACCATCCGGCGTATTTGCGAGCGCGACCTTCTGCCATGCCGATGCCACACCCGTTGCATGCCAGGCAATAGACAACGCATTGCTTGGCGTATTCCGTTGATCTTCTGGCAGTACACGCAGATTGTCGCTTACACGATCAACAAGATTCCACAGGTTGATGAATGCCTGAGCCTGAGGATCATCGCCCAATACAGCATGTATCGAAGCAAGCACCTGCTGCGCAGGAGCCGCATCATCGTCTATAGCGAGCATGACATACAGCGCATCAACGCCAAAGGCAAGATCGTTACGAGACGTATCATCCACAACGGTGTCATCAATATCAACAGATAGTCCAGCATACCCTGCAGCATCGTTCGCATCCGAATCCGCTGCGGAATAATGTGCAGCAGACTCCCTCAATGCGCTCCACCCATGAATCAACGCCCCTAGTGAACCTTCGTCACTAGCTACTGATGCCAATGATTCCAAAGCATCCATAGCGGATTCAATTGGTGCAAGACGTGCAGCCTTTCCCTGCCCAGGTTTCTTTCCCGTGGTAATCAGAGGCCCGTTCATCAACGTTCTTACTCGCGCACGAATATATGCGGCCATCTGCGGCAATGTCATAGCGCAATGGCCGATGCCCTCCACTCGCAGGAAAGCAAGTTCAGCAAGGGCGAACAGCCCTTGGATGCAAGGCTCATCTTTGAGGGGCCGGGTAACGGACGAATACCGGACTGGCACTCCATCACGCCGGAGGCGCTCGCCAAATACGCGCACTGCAGCATTATCGTGCGCGATAATCGCCATGTCATTCCACTGAATATGCCGATCAAGGTGAGCTCGCTTAATACGCCATACCACATCATCAAGCTCTTCTTGTGTGGAACGGTATAAACCTGGCAACACGGTTCCGTCATCTGATGAAGACTGCGTATCCGCCGCCAAGGCAGCAGTCAGTTTGCCGGGACGACGTACAGGGGGCAAATCCTCGTCTTCTTCCGAGGGGATAGACAACGATACGCGGGAGGCGACCGCATTCAGATACGACGCACCATTCGAACGGCTCATATCCCCTTGTTCCGAATCCAGGGGCACAACAATGGCACGCATAGAGCCATGGACAGCACGTATCATCAGATATTCGGGGTACGATCCACGGAACGTTTGCACCGCTTCATCCGGATTGCCAATCATCACCACTGCAACGCCGCACTGATGCAATTCTTCCAAGAACCGCATGCCCGCTAGCGTAATATCTTGCGCATCATCCACCACCACAAGACGCGGAATACCCAATTCTTCCAGATCTAATGAGGATTCAATCTGTTCTGATTGGTGTGAACCAATAACATGCTGCCCCAGCAGGCGCTTGTCTGCATCATGCACCTCTCGGGCACCGGCCACCAGCAGATACGATGCGTCCAAACGATATTGATCCGGATACGATTCAACTTGGGCATGAATATATTCCGCACGCAAGGCGAAAGCCAAGCGCCACTGGACAGACAGTCGCGCATCCGTCGCCACCGATTCCAGCAAAGACGGTTCTTCACGAGGACCGATTCCAAGTTCATCCAATCGTGCCAGCATGTCTCTTAACTGGCTGATGAAGGCATCCGATATGCCGCGTTCGAACACTTCGGCACTGGTGGATCCTCCAGCAACCACACCATTGGAGTCTAAGACCAAAGACGCCCATTCCGATTGCGCGAAATACTCGCGAAGCAGCACACAGGTTGCACATTCATCGCCAACTGCGGCATGCTTCATATGTGCCGCCATAACCCGTCTCAGCAACGCATCCTGTTCAGCACCATTCAGCAAGCGCGGTGCGGGCAGATTTCGAGCAGCACGAGATGCGGCAATCACGCGAAATGCAA
Source organism: Bifidobacterium sp. LH_416 (assembly GCF_056357055.1). NCBI lineage: Bacteria > Bacillati > Actinomycetota > Actinomycetes > Bifidobacteriales > Bifidobacteriaceae > Bifidobacterium > Bifidobacterium sp. LH_416. The sequence continues at coordinate 83,336 of NZ_JBKEVJ010000007.1, forward strand.
CCGCGCCTAACGTAGTCACTGGGCGCGCTTGAGTGGAAAACCCGCGTTCACGAATTACCCGATTACCTAACTGGTCCGCGGCAATACGGCCAGATACCGTCATTACAGCCTGGGCATCGCCGTACCTGCGCATTCCTTCCAGCAATACGGCAAGCGCATACTCTGTTTTTCCAACACCTGGCACCCCAATAACCAGCCTCGCCGCACCATCGCGTTCGATGCTGTCCAACAGCAGTGAAGTGTTCTTGTTCTCATTCATAGTTTCAAGACTAAGCCCCATTATTCATTGCGGTAAATTTTTTCCCTGCCTGAATTGTGCCTTTATGCTGGCAGTATCCTGAATTAAGGGGTGTATTTTTCCAGCGTAAGGGGGAGGCTCTCGATGTCCGTTGTCATCGCACCGCCGCAACTGCCAGGCTATGATTTCGTGCAACGATTAGGCTCTGGCGCCGCGGCCACGGTTTTCCTCTACAATCAGCGCATGCCGCAGCGTCCTGTTGCGGTGAAAGTCAGCAATGCCACGCTTGATCCGCGAGCCGCCGCGGCTTTCAGCCGTGAAGCGAATTTTATGGCCAAGCTTTCCGCCAACCCTTATATCTTGTCGGTGTACGATGCTGGCGTCACCACAGATGGTCATGGTTTCATGGTTCTTGAGTACGCCTCTGGCGGTTCGTATAACAATGCCATGAAGTCTCGCTCCATGACATGCGAGCAAGTACTGGATCTTGGAATCAAAATTGCAGGCGCACTGTATACCGCGCATCGCAACAACATTATTCATCACGATATCAAGCCCAGCAATATTCTCATTACCGCTCAAGGGTTGCCTATCCTGAGTGATTTCGGCATATCGACTCATGTTTACGATCGCAATGCCACTGGGTTTTCCCTTCCCTGGGCACCTCCTGAAGTGCTTGAGCATCGAACGAATGGGTCGGAAACCGCGGACATCTATTCACTGGCCGCCACGTTATATGCGTTGCTGGCAGGGTGTTCGCCATATCAGCACGAGTATCATCCACATACGCAATCAGAGCTCGCGGAGCTCATTATCAATCAGCCGCTTCCCCGTATTGGTAGGCCTGATGTTCCGGAATCCGTAGAAACGGTACTAGGCAAAGCGTTAGCCAAGAATCCCGAACAACGGTATTATTCGGCTCTTGAATTCGCGCGCGCCATGCAACGGGTGCAGCACGAAGAATATGGTCATATCACTCCATTGGTCGCGAATGGTGTGCCACCATACCCGAAAGATGCGCTCAGGCGAGCCAACAAGGCGACCACCAAACATAATCCTGAAAAAATACGCCGCAACTGGCTGAAGCCGGCAATCATCGCCACCGCAGTAATCGTAGCCATTGCAGCCGTTATCGTGACGTTTATTGTTGTTGTGCTGCCTCGAATGGATACTTCATCAACATCCACTACCACGCATGTGGACGCCTCTGGTGTCGGTGATGCCGAGCGTAGCCGCAATACTACTGACGATTCCACGGCCGATACAGCGAATAGTCAAGTTCCATCACCTGAGAATCTTGCCGGCCAGTACGCTCAAGACAATACTTCAGTAACTTTTACGTGGACGAATCCAGATCCGCAAAGCGGAGACAGCTATGCGTGGTCATTCGTATCATCCGACGCTGCCGATCACAATGTGCAAACCACCACTACAACAGGCACGTCGATTTCAGTGGAGCCACAAGATGGCGCGCAAACCTGCATTCAGGTTTCCATAGTGCGCGCTGACAGACAAATGTCCACCAGTCCAGCAATGGCCTGTGCAGCAAAGCCGTAATCGGGCTAGTCTAGTTACAGGGGACAAGAGGAGTTCGGGGGAATTATCATGGCTGCACCGTCTGCGCCACGTGAGCGGCATCGCTTACGTGCCATTGCGCGTCGCATATCGCCCTTTACCAATCGCACATGGCTGATGCCATTGCTAACTCTTCTTGCTGTGCTGACTCTGATTGCTGGAGCGGTAATCGTAAGCACCGTTACTCGCCGTCATGTGCAATTGGATGACGGCACTGTATGGGTTACTTCACTCAGCCATCAAAAAGCTGCACGTTTCAATGTGAAGAATCAGGAGGCCGATGCCGGCATCTCTTCCTCGGCTCCGCGATTCAATATTGTTCAGCACAACAGCAGCACCGTGCTTACAGAGCCGAGTCAGGCTACTTCTATCAAAGCGTCCACGGTGAGCACCGACGCGCAAACTGACATCAAAGCTAATACCACAGCCACGGAAGGCGGTGGCACTATTGCTTTTATCAACGAGAAAACCGGCAATGTGTGGGCTGGACCAGATGATCAACTTGATTCACTCACCCCAACCACCTCAGAACCTCAAATGCAGCTGGGTACAGGAGGGCGCATTGCGGTAACCCACACTGGCGAAGTCTATGGGTACCGACCATCAGACGGCATGGTTGTAGTGCTTCGCAACCCAAATGATTCCAAGGCTCAAGAATTGAAATCATTGTCAGACGGCAAGTCGCAATCCGCGGATAGCTTTACCGTCATCGGGGATACACCAGTAATCTCATCCGGCAATACGATATTGTCCGCATACGGGCAAGAGACCGTCAAAACAACGGGTCCATTAACGCTTCAAGCTCCTTCCACTGACGGCAAGCAGCATGAGTGGGTTGCGGCAGCCTCCTCGCAAGGCCTCGCCATCATGCAACTCAACTCTCATCATGCGGTGCAATTCCTTACTACTGGAGCCAAAACAGATCCCGCGCAGCCAGTGTCCACCAATGATTGCGTGTATGCGGCATGGAGCCAACGAGCCAATAACTACATTCGCGTATGCTCAGCAGAGGGTTCGGATAAGGATTTCCAAACGCTTGAGTCAGTGAACGCTACTTCTGAACTCGTGTTTCGTACCAATCACAGGCTGGTGGTGCTCAATGATGTGACGAACGGCAACGTATGGAACCCTAATCAAGACACTAAAGTCATAAAAATCCAATGGAACACCATACAGACCGAACAGAACACGCAGGAACAGAACACTAATGATTCCGCGGATAATCATCATGATTTTTCAAAAACCTGTTCGGCACAGTCAGGCCAAATCAGAGCCGAAGATGACCAGATTGGAGCCCGTGCTGGTTCAGAACAGATTCTTGACGTACTGCGCAATGATGAGCAAACCGATTGTTCAGTGCTGAAAATTACTCAAGTGAGTGCAGTAAACGGTGCCAATGTTACTGTTGCGCCGATTTATGACGGCCGGTATTTGCAATTGGATGCATCCTCCGCGTCTTCCGGAACAGCAACATTCTCATACGATATTTCAGATGGACGAGGGCAAACTTCGAATGCCACGGTAACGGTCACTCTTGCAACTCAAGGCAATCATGCTCCTGTACAATCCGACACTCCGCCGGAAATCAGTGTAGAACAAGGCGCCAGCTATACGGCAAATGCGCTCGGCAGCTTCACCGACCCTGATGGAGACCCTTTGACGCTTGTTTCCGCCGTACCTGAAAACAGCGACCAGGTACAGGTTTCCACAAGAGCTGACGGCCAGCTCACCTTTAATACCGGAGCTCAAGCGTCAGGCCGTGTCGGAGTGGAAGTCATTGTTTCCGATGGCGAGGCAACCGGCACCGGTATGGTGTATTTCTCTGTGAAGCCGGCCAATACTTTGGCTGCGATTATCGATCCGGTAACGAAAACCACAACGCCGGAAACCGATACCGTTATCGACCTCACTCCGTATGTACATGGCACTTCCATACAGCCTGCGCAGCTCAGTCAGGTGGATACTCCCGATGGGGCGACCACAACCACCAATGCTGCAGATATGTCCATTTCGTTCAGAGCATCAAACCCTGGCACCTACTATGTGCCCTACACCATCACCCAAGGTTCCATTCCCGCCACGGGCCTGGCACGAGTAGAAGTGCAGCCAGTCGCCGGCGAATCAGCAAAACCTGTTGCGGCCAATGATGTGGCGCTGCTCGGAGCGGATAATACGGCAATCGTGGAACCGTTGACCAACGATGTGGACCCTATGGGTGGTGTGTTATCGGTTACGTCGGTAAGTGCTGCCGCCGATTCAGGTATCAAAGTTGGGTTGGTAAGCCACAAGCGTGTGTATATCACCGCACGTCAGGTACCCACCAAGCCCACGTCCATTAGTTACACAGTCGCTAATGCAGCCGGCACATCCACTGGAACGATTGTGCTGCAGCCACCGGCTTTGACTGCTTCCAGTTCAGTTCCGAAAGCCCGTAATATCAACACGCAAGTGCGCACTGGAGGCATTGTCTCCGTGGACGTGCTGGATTATGTGGATTATCCGGACGGCACCACCGTGCAGCTGAAAAACAATCTGCAATACGATAAGAAAACATTTAAAGGACTTGCCTTCGTATCCGCAGATACAGTCAGGTATCAAGCATCGCAAGAAGCTGGCGTTTTCCCACTCACCTATACGGTGGAAGACAACCTCGGTAACGTAGCTTCCGCAACTATCACCATCACAGTGCACGAAAGCAATGCCGAAAGCAAAGCTCCTCCAACGCCTCATAATGCGCAGGCACAGGTGGCTGCAGGGCAGAAAGTGCGTATTCCCATCACGCTTACCGGTATTGACGTTGACGGCGATGATGATCAGCTGCTCGGCTTGGGCAACAAAGCGCCCTCCCTCGGCCGCATAACCGAAGTAGGCTCCGATTATCTGGTGTATGAAGCGTATCCGGATTCTTCTGGTACGGATACCTTCTCGTATGCCGTTGAGGATTGGACAGGTCAGCGAGCGCAAGCTCAAATACGTGTAGGCGTGTTCCAAGGCGCGTCCGACTCTGGCGTGTATGCGCGCGATGATGAGATTACGTTGCGTCCTAATACGGCAGCCACGGTTCCTGTGGCCCAAAATGATATTTCAGGCGACAACACTGATCTGACCGTGGATACAACCGTTGAGGCGCAGGGCGTTGAAGGCGTAACAGTGAAAGATAACATGATCTCTTTCACTACGCCGGCTAACGCGACCACGGCGTACATCGCTTACACCGTTCGAGATAAGGCGGGTCTTTCCGACACGGCCACGCTGAGCGTAACAGTTGACCCTAATGCCCCCATAGAACCGCCTACCGCATACGACTATCGTGTGCCATCTGCTGCCACCATTGATAAGAAGTCAGTAGATGTTGACGTTTCCCAATGGATTGCGAACCCGTCCGGAACCGCAGACGAGCTGACCGTTGGCGTGCACCCTTCAGCTGCCGATCATGCACGCGTCAAGGGTGGAAAGAATTCAACCATTATTACGGTTGATCTCACATCTGAAGCTCGCGCTGTTCCGTATACAGTGACCAATACGAAATACAACATCACTTCCACTGCATTCATCCAAGTACCAGCGTATGGCGTGTTCCCACCCACATTGCGGCCTAAAGCGCCAGAGCTGAAAGTCAATGCGCGAGAAAGCATACAGATCAATATCAATGATTATGTGCGTGTAGGCGCTGGCAAGGAGCCATATATCGAGAGTGCAAGCTCGGTAAGCGCAACCAAGGCCTCGAATTCTGATCTCTATGTCAACGACACTACGCTGAAATTCACTGCCGACGCGGATTATGCCGGTCCAGCGTCCATCACGTTTACCGCGGTGGATGGCAAACCTGGTTCATCTAAAACCAAAATCATCAATTCTGCTGTTATCACCCTGCAAATCACGGTGATTGGTCGAGATGTTCCACCGCCGACATTCTCATCCCCCACTATTGATGTTGAAACTGGCGCAGAGGCGAAAACCATTGATTTGACTGCGCTGACTCACTCGCCTAGTGGACTGTATGATGACGAAAAACAGTACACCTATTCAGGCGGAACCTCTTCCGGCCCGATTAAAGCAAGCCTGTCTTCATCTGGCTTATTGAAGATTTCCGCAAGCGTTGATGCCGCGCCTGGCACTACAGTCTCCATTCCTGTATCCATCAAATACAGCAAGGGAACTGTAAATGCGGGCATTACCGTACGTGTGGCAGTATCCACGCGTTCTCTGGCACGTATCAGCAACAAAACACTCACTATTAAGGCAGGCTCCACCGAGTCAGTGAACATACTGGCTGACGCATATAATCCATTCCCCGAAACAGCCTTGACTGTGGTCAGCTGCCGCACGGATAACGCTTCTCAGTTGTCTGTTACCAGTTGTGGTTCGTCAGGTACTATTGCCGTGACCGCCGCATCAGATATTGGGGCATCCTCAAACACTGTACTGGTCACCATTCAGGATGGCACCAAAACCACAGAACGTGAAGTGACCGGTAGTATCACGGTTTCTGTTATTGATAAACCAGACGCTCCGCTGCTCTCCCCGGTGGCTGGCGATCCGCAAGACGGTGCGGTTAATCTCAACTGGACGCCAGGAGCGGCGAATGGTAGTCCTATTACGGATTACAAGGTTCAATGGAGCGGTGGTGCTGGCTCAGGGGAGAAATCCTGCGGCGCGGTAACCGCTTGCCAAATCACCGGGCTTACCAATGGAACAACATATTCCTTTACAGTCAGCGCCAAGAATGAGGTGGGATGGTCCCAAGCATCCAGTGCCGTCACTGCCACACCCGATCGAGTACCTTCCGCACCGTCCAACGTTACCGTGGAAGGTGGTAACAAGAAGGCTACAGTAACCTGGAATCCTCCGGAAGGTGATTTCAGTGCTGTAGACAATTACACCGTAACTATCAGCGGTGCCGGAGCACCTCAAACTCAGGAAACCGGCAGTGCAAGTACACGCCTATCGTTCGAATTCAATAACAACGACATTGCGGACGGTGCCACCATTACGGCTACGGTCAAAGCTCACAATAAAGTGAATTGGGGGCCGGAATCCGCAGCTTCCAGTCCACAGGATATTTGGGGAGATCCAGATAAACCCAATGTGAGCATGACCAATGATGGCACCACCGTTACGGTAACTGCGTCTTCCGTCAATAATCGCAACGCCGGCTGTACTGGCATAGCACTGAGTGGCGCCGTACAAGCCACCGTCGACTGCGCCAACGGCACTGCCACGTTCACCGTGCCCGAAAATGCGCTGAATGTCCGCGAATACACTGTCAAAGCAGTAGTGCAAACAACGCGCAAAGCCAATCCGGCACAAACTGAAGTCTCATACACGCCTCAATATCAGGTTCAAGCTCCTACTGGCGTACGAACTTTCGGTTCCGGCGATCAATGCACCGTCAGCTGGTCCAAGCAAGGGCTGGCCCAGTCGTTCCTTGTTTCTGCAGACGGCATAGGCTCTACGACGGTCAAAACAATATCGCATTCCTTCACCATGGATCCTTGGGCAACCTGCAATGGTGCTTCAGTACAGCAGGAATTCAATGGAGCAACAAGCGAACCGGCTACTGGAGGCCCCGCATCAGGAAGCCCATACACGTATCAGGTTCCTGCATCCATTACCGCACCGAATGAATTACGGTGGGGCGATAACGAGCATATCGTTAACGTTTCCGGCGGATTCGTTGATACGTACGGCAAAGATGCGACTATTCAGATTCTCATCAATGACCAGCCATTCACGTGGACACCCGGACAGCCGCTCGATGTGACCGGACTGCCAACCGCAGATTCCTATACATGGAGCGTAAAAGTCACCGGAAATAATGGCCTCACAGGGCTCGACAGCACCGCGTCCGGAGGCACTATCCAAGGCACAAGACCAAATGTCTCCAGTGAAACAACCTCACTGAAGGCATCCGCCCATGTGAGCAGGCTCACTGAAAACCCGTGGATATTAGGACTTGCCAACACCCCTCAATAATCCACGGCGACCATCAGTACCCCACACTTCCAACCACCAGATTCCATTACCAAGCAGCCAAAACCCCACCACAGAGCCCCACCACAGAGGAGCATAGGAGAGAGAAACAATGAGCGAGCACATCAATGACGAAACACAGCTTTCCCAGTTTTCTGACGCCACACAGCTATCAGACCGTACTCAGCTCGGCCATATACCGCATGGGCATGCCGTCGATCCATCATTCAATACGAATAACGCGTCTGCTGACTCAGTGCCCTCAGCGCACTCCACGCCCTCAGTCTCCCCCTCCCTGCCGGCAAGGCCTGTTCCGGCCATCACCGCATTCCAACGATCATTCAATGCCTTGGTAGCAAACATTTCCACAGTGGTTATCGGCAAAACCATCCCGATCAAACAATGCGTCACCGCATTGATGGTTGGCGGCCATGTGCTGTTGGAAGACAATCCCGGCACTGGGAAAACCCAATTGGCGCGAGGCCTCGCCAATTCCATCTCCACCAGTTTCAAGCGTATTCAGTTCACTCCGGATTTGCTGCCATCAGACGTGGTAGGTGTCACCTTCTACGATCAGAAACGAGCGGAATTCGAATTCCGCAAAGGTCCTATTTTCGCTTCCATCGTGCTGGCCGATGAAATCAATCGAGCTTCGCCGAAAACGCAGTCCGCTCTGCTGGAAGTCATGGAAGAGCAAAAAGTCACCGTTGATGGCCAAACACATGATGTGCCACAACCTTTCATTGTGATTGCCACGCAAAACCCCATTGAGCAACTCGGCACTTATGCTCTTCCCGAAGCGCAAATGGATCGTTTTCTCATTAAAACGTCAATCGGCTACCCCAGCCATGATGTTTCGCTGGATATTCTCAAGCAAGTGGATGTTACGGACCGTGCGCAAACCATTTCACCAGTGCTTACCGGCGAAGACGTTATTCGGCTACGTAAAATAGCTGCGGAAGTGTACGTGGATGACGCCATTCGCGAATATATTGTTCGCATCGTTGAAGCAACCCGGCACAATGAGCGTATTACAGTTGGCTCCTCCATGCGTGGCGCATTAGCGCTCACACGTTGTGCCCGAATCTGGGCTGCAGCAGATGGACGCGCATATGTTGTGCCGGACGATGTGAAAGATCTTGCCGTAGCAGTGCTCGCGCATCGTATTCTTCTCACTCCAGAGGCAACCTTTGATGGCACCACTGCCGAAATGCTGATCGCACAAATTCTTGACGATGTACCGGCTCCCACCATCGGCGCCTGAACGCCCCCACCAAAAACGTATGTAGTGCCTCAACGAGACGACGATAAAAGAGACGAACCATGGCCACTCAATATGCTGCAATACCACGCTCGAGCAGACGCTCATGGCGAGCGCTGAAACGCTGCGCTCACCGCATCAAACGTGCTGTAGGCGCATACGTCTCTCCATGGGGCTGGTCGGTAGGCGCTGCTGCAGTGGTTTGCTTAGCATTATTCCCCGTTGTGGGGTGGCATGAGCTTCTTGCGCTTGGCATCATCGCAACAGTGATGCTACTAGCCGCCATCACGCTGTCTCTTGGCAATACACGGTTTGAAGCGCATATCAGCGCATCAAACCGCCGTGTGACCGTAGGCGATGCCATGCGCATCATCGTCGATATTGACAATGCAGGGAAAACATCCACCACTCATGCGCGAGGCGACCTCCCTCTTGGAGAAACCCATGAGCGGTTTTCTATCCCCATGCTGTCTCCAGGCCAATCCAAGCGCACCGAATTATCATTTACAACAGTTTCGCGTGCTGTGCTTACCGTTGGTCCTCTGCGGATTCGCAAAGGTGATCCTTTTGGACTGATTCGGCATGAAAAGCAGATAGGCGAGCGTCTCACCGTGTTTATTCATCCTAAAACCGTGCGATTGAATACGCTGAACGCTGGTATTCCTCGAGATCTCGAAGGTCAGCCGTCCGGCCAGATTGTCGATGATGATCTCGATTTCTATGGGTTACGCGAATACACTCCTGGCGATGACGTGCGCAACGTGCACTGGCTCAGCTCCGCAAAAACCGGCTCACTGATGATTCGTCAATATGAGGCCACTCGGCGTACGGATACTTCATTGACTATTGGCGTTGATCCTAACGATTACGCCTCAGCTCAGGAATTCGAGATGGCTGTGTCCATTCACGCGTCCATTGGTGTGAAATGTTTAGCGCAGAATCGACCCGTATATACGCATGCTGGACAGTCCTATACGCGTCCGCGTAATGCCATGGAGCTGCTCGATGCCGCCAGTGGCATCGCTCCTGACCGTGATGATAATCCCAATCTGACCGTGAATACTCTGATGCATGCTCCAGACGCATCATTCTATTTCTTCATCGTAGGCTCATTAAAGGGCGTTGATCAGATTAAGCGTATGGTCAAAGCATTGCCTCGTTCTGCTCGATGCGTAGTATTGCAAGCCAGTTTCGGATCGAACCGAGCGATTCAGCATTTCGGCAACTTCACCTTAGCCACAGTGGGTGAATTAGATGATCTTCCACTCATCATGGGAGTGCTCGCATGACCAGTATTCCCAATCCAGCGCTTCAAGCAGTCTCTGAAAACGAGCTGCCCACATTCACCGGAGCCTCCACGACCGGCTCATGGGCCGATTCCACTCACTCCGTTATCTGGATGACCCGCGGCGGCATGCGGCATGGCTTGCAAGGCGCGCAACGCTCTTGGATACGGTACAGCGTCAGCCTCATCGTCATTATGCTGCTCATGCTTATTGCTCAGGCCAATCTCATCGACGTATACGGCGAACCTGTGCAGTGGGCGGTTGCCGCAGTACTTTCTACTGTGCTCGGCGCGCTTATTGCGTTTGCCGGGCTTCAGCCTGCACTGCGTCTATGGTGGCAGACCGTCTTCTTGGTTATTGCCCAGTTCATTATTGGGCCAGTCATCACGCTGAATTCCACCACTACAGCCCACATCATCCCCAGTCTCAATACGCTGAGCCAAGGCTGGGAAATGACATTCGGCTCATTTAAATATGTGATTTCCATCGAACCGCCCATCGGCGCCGCAGATGGCAGCCTGATGGCCGTATGGACCATAGGATTGTGGCTGACATTCCTCTCCTCAATCTTTACGCTTACCACTAACACGTGGCTATCTTTGGCCAGCGCATTGCCTCTTGCCGCAGCCATGGCCGCATGTGCACTATTGGGCACGCAGACCGGATGGTATCGCGCGGCCAGCGGTATCGCATTCACGCTGCTGCTTATTGTCTGGCTTTCCTGGCGGCTTGGATTAATGGAGTGGGGCCGTTGGCTCTCGGCATTGCTTATCCTGCTTATAGCTGCAGCGCTGGCTTTTGCAGGCACTGTGGTGGTACCGCAGAATCGTATGGTACTCAGGGATTATTATGATCCGCCGATCAGCCCGTACGATTACACCAGTCCGCTGAGCGGCATGAGATCATATATCAAAGAACATAAGGATGATGTGCTGCTCACCGTTACTGACCTGCCGGCTGGCACTCCAGTCAGATTAGCGGTGATGGATCGCTTTGATGGTTCGGTATGGAATCTTTCCGATTCCTCTGAAGCATCTGATTCCTCGAATTATCGCCGAGTAGGCACATCGATTTCTACGCGTGAGCAAGGCAAGCGTTTTACAGCTCAGTTCACGGTTCATGAGGGTCTGAACGATACTTGGCTTCCTCTGGCTGGCGCTGCTTCCAGTGTTCGGTTTGCTGATCGTCATGATGCTGATACGTTCTATTACAACACTGATACTGACTCCGCTATTTTCTCCTCCGGTACACGTCAGGGCATGACTTATACCGAATCTGGCATTATTCCTGACATTCCCAGCGAGAAGGAAATCGAGCAAACTGATGCTGCGCGAATCAGCCAGCCAAAGGCTGAAGATGTGCCTGACTCGGCGAACAAACTAGCCACATCCATTGCCGGTGGGCAGGCATCCGGCGGCGCTGCAGCTACGGCATTGGCTGATACGTTGAAGGATTCCGGCTGGTTTTCTCATGGTTTGCAGGGCGATTATCCTTCAGAAGCCGGGCACGGTAATTACCGCATCAATAAGCTGCTGGCAGGAACCGCTATGGTGGGCGATTCCGAACAATATGCTTCGGCTATGGCTTTAATGGCGCGAGAACTCGGCTTGCCTTCGCGTGTGGTGATGGGTTTTCTGCCTAAAGATAAGGATGGCAGCATTTCCGAAGCGCGCACTACAACCTCCGGGCATACCACCACGATTGAATTCACTGGCAATGATGTCACCGCCTGGGTGGAAATCAAATTGCAGGGATTCGGCTGGGTAGCTTTCTACCCCACTCCCAAGGAAACCAAAGTTCCTGATGATAATCAGAATCTGACCCCACCTAATCCTCAAACCTTGGTGCGCCAGCCACCGGTTCCGCTCACTAATCCGCTGCGTGATCAGGCGCAAGCCTCAGGGCAGAGTTCGCTTTCTGGTGCGGATGCCGATGACCAGCCGCCGAGCCTGTTCTGGATTCGATTCTGGCGTGTGACTCGCGCAGTGGCTCTCTATGGCAGTCCGCTATGGACGGTTCTGATTATTTGCGCGATGATACTGGCGTTCAAAGCGATTCTGCTGGCACGAGCCCGCCGCTATGGGTCTGCACAAACACGTGTGGCATCAGGCTGGAATGCCATCTGTGCTTTGGCTGCGCAAAGTGGTGTTGCTGTGCACGGTACGCGCCGTGACCAGGCTGATGATATAGCCCGGCAACTCAATACATCAGGTGAAACACTGCAGCAGCTATGCCGTGAAGCCGATTACGCCACGTTCTCCGGCAATGCCATACTATCCGAACAGGCGAGCCAATATTGGGCACAAGTAGATACATTGCGAGCAACAATGCTGCGCTCGTTGCCGCGTCTACGGCGAATACGAGCACGACTTTCCTTAAGAAGTGTGCGTATACTTGCACACAAGCGCACAACGAAGCCGCATACCGCGTTGTTTAGCCGCATTCCAAGCCGACGCAATAAGGGGAAGACATCATGACCGCAAGTTCCATTCGCGTAGCGATGGCGAGCGATCGTGGTCGTAAGCGCAGCAATAATCAAGATGCAGGGCTAGCCCGCCAAGGCGTGTACGTAGTGTGCGATGGCATGGGAGGCGGACTCGGCGGCGAGCGCGCAAGCCAACTTGCCGTACAGCGATTCGCTATGTTGTCTGATATTCGTCATCGCAACCGGCACGATATTCATCAAGCGTTGCAAGACGCCCATCAGCAGATTCTTGCGTTAGGCCGTGAGCTTGGCGGTGTTGCCGGAACCACCCTATGTGGTCTGGTGCTCCCCCGCATTCCTTCACTTCCGGCACCGGATTCATCACAGTCTTCGGCAAATCAGAACTGTGATATGCAACAGGCGTATGTGGTGAATATTGGTGATTCACGCACGTATCATCTCAATCCACAATCGCATATCAATCCACCGATCAGTACTCCTTTATGGGATGCTGCGTCGCTCACTCGCATCACCCGGGATCATTCGCAACGGCAAGAGGCCATTGACGCAGGGCTGCTGACGCCTGAAGCAGCGGAAGCTTTGATACCGCGTAATATCATCACCCAATGTTTAGGCGACCCGGACGGTATCGATGCTGATTTGTACGTGGCTGACCTCACCGGCAGATACATTATCTGTTCCGACGGTTTGCACGGCGAGGTTCCCGACGCTGTCATCGCTCAAATAGCTGCCGCGTACGCAGATCCTCACGATGCAATGCAAGCATTGATGCAAGCGGCACTGGAAGCCGGAGGCAAAGACAACATTACGATTATCGTTGCCGATATGCCTGTACCAGAGCCGGAACAGCATGACTTCACTGTTTTTCGGCTTGGTGAGAATGAAGATTTAGGTGCCATTGATGACACCACCTTGCAAACATTACGTACTATTCGCTCAGCTCATGTATAGCTCATATAAGGAGGCAATCTCATGGTTGATTATGATGCTGCAGTAGCCGCAGTGCAAGATCCTAACGCTGACCCAATTTTGCTGGCAAAAATCGCCTACGAAAATCCTGAATTCGGAGCCAATGTCGCAGTAAATCCTCGCTGTTACCCCGGATTGAAGCGCTGGCTGGCTGAGTTCGGTGATGCGCGCGCTCGAGAAACACTGGCTCAAATCGGATTCACCGCGGATTCGATTGGCGGGCCAATCCATGATCAAACCGCCCCTGAGCAGGTTACTTATGCTGCTCAACCTGCGGCACAATACGAGCAGCCTGCAGTACAACCACAACCAATGACCCAGCCTACGCAATCTCCAGCACAGACCACTGTTCAGGCTGAAGTTCACGCTCAAGTCCAGCCAGAGCCGCAGTCTCAGATTCAGTCTGAACCGCAAACGCAGCACATGTTTGAGGAACCCACGCCTACGAACCCTTATGGATTCACTGTTGAGCAGGCGCTGACCACAACCGATCAGATGCAGATTGCACAGATTGCTCAATATGCTCCGGAACTTCGCGTATGCATTGCCCGCAATCCTCATGCTTATCCAGCTTTAGTGGATTGGCTACATCAGCTTGGCGATCCGGCTATTGATGCTGCATTGGCTACTCGTAAGTGAGAGGATCCGCGATGTCTGTCTTGCCTTATCCTCCGGCACCTGAACCCGGCTGGTATGCCGACGATCCGCAGCCGAGCAATGATGCATTGGCTCATGATGCATTGCCTCATGAATCTGAATCATTGATGATCGATGCCTCATTGCAAGACCTGCATAACAACAGCATCGAAGATTGGGATAGCACAGTACTTTCCTCGTCATTCACCAGCAAGGCTCCGCAAACCAAGTACCGGTTGCATAATGATGTGACCGGCCAAGATATTGTGATTGACACCAGTACGCTGCTCGGACGCAAACCCTCGTTGGATGTGCCTCAAGGGGCTAAAGCTGAACGGATTGACGATCCTACACGAACCACTTCGCGCAATCATGCGGCCATCAGTATCGACGCCAATGGCACGGTGTGGATTGAAGACTACGGTTCCTTAAACGGTACTTATATTCTTCAGAATGGTCAGGAAATCCAGGTGGTTCAAGGCCAGCCGGTAGAGATTACTGCTCCTGTAACGATACGGTTGGGCGATTTGTTCTTCGAATTCACTCAGCTGCAGTAGATATAACTGCCGGTACTGGTGATCGACTCATACCGGCTTAACACTTGGCTTCGCACTGCAAGCTCAAGGGGCTTGGAACGTTGCCGTTCCAAGCCCCTTGAGCTATGTATCTAACGTGACCGAGTCAGTCAGCCTGGCTCAGTCACTATGTCTCACTGCTGATCGTCGCCGTCGGTCAGACCGCCCTGATCGGAGTAGAAATCGTCAGGGTTAAAGTCGTCACCGAGCTTCAGATCGCCGAACTCAAGGTTCGAGAAGTTCAGGTCAGACAGGTCTGCATCGGAGAAGTTGGCGTCGCCAAGGTCACCGTCACCGCCCAAACCGAAGTTCGGGTAGATGGTGTCGCGGATGGCCTTGTCGGGCTCCACCACAGCGTTGCGGTAACGGGCGAGGCCGGTACCAGCCGGGATGAGCTTACCGATGATGACGTTCTCCTTGAGGCCCTTGAGGTCATCAACCTTCTCGGAGAGTGCGGCTTCGGTGAGCACGCGGGTGGTCTCCTGGAAGGATGCGGCGGACAGCCAGGAATCGGTAGCCAGGGAGGCCTTGGTGATACCCATCAGAGCCGGACGGCCGACTGCAGGCTTGCCACCGTTCTTGACCACGTTGCGGTTGATCTCGCGGAAGCGTGCGTTGTCCACCAGCTCGCCCGGCAGCAGATCGGTGTCGCCGGAGTCGATGATGGTGACGCGGCGGGTCATCTGGTGCACGATAACCTCAATGTGCTTATCGTGGATATCCACGCCCTGGGAGCGGTACACGGTGTGCACTTCTTCCACAATGTTCACCTGAGCGGCGCGCTTGCCGAGGATGGTGAGGATCTTCTTCGGATCCACAGAACCTTCGACCAGCTGGGTGCCGACCTTGATGTGGTCGCCATCGGCAACCTTCAGCGGCACGCGCTTGGACACCTGGTAGGTGATCGGCTTGATGATGCCCTCTTCCTTCGGAGCGCCAGAATCAGCGTCCGGAGTCAGAATGATCTGGCGGCCGCGATCGTTCTCCACGATCTTGATGGTGCCAGCGAACTCGGTGATCGGAGCCTCGCCCTTCGGGGTACGAGCCTCGAAAAGCTCGGTAACACGAGGAAGACCCTGGGTGATATCGGATGCGGCAGCAACACCACCGGAGTGGAAGGAACGCAGCGTCAGCTGGGTACCAGGCTCACCAATGGACTGTGCAGCAACGATACCAACGGTTTCGCCAACATCGACCAGAGTGTTGGTGGCCAGAGACCAGCCGTAGCACTTGGCGCACACGCCGCGCTTGGATTCGCAGGTCAGCACGGAACGGCACTTGACCTCTTCCACACCGTGGGCAACGAGGTCGTTGAGCACATCCATGGACAGGGCATCGTCACGCTTGTACAGCACGGTCTGGCCGTCAGCCGGGTCGATGACGTCGGCAGCGAGCAGACGGGAGTACGGGCCACCGTCAGCAGCCTTGACGAGGGTCAGGTTGCCGTCAGCGTCGCGGTCGGCCACGCGGATCATCAGACCAGCCTTGGTGCCGCAGTCCTCTTCGCGCACAATCACGTCCTGGGAAACGTCCACCAGACGACGGGTCAGGTAACCAGATTCTGCGGTACGCAGTGCGGTATCGGCCAGACCCTTACGTGCACCGTGCTGGGAGATGAAGTACTCCAGCACGGACAGGCCGTCACGGTAGTTGGACTTCACAGGACGAGGAATAATCTCACCCTTCGGGTTTGCCACGAGGCCACGCATACCTGCGATCTGGTTGATCTGCATCATGTTGCCTCGTGCACCAGACTGCACGATGATAGCCAGGTTGGAGGTCGGGTCGAACTTGTCCTCGACTTCCTTAGACACTTCAGCGGTGCATTCGGTCCACAGGTCGATGAGTTCCTGACGGCGAGCTTCCTCGGTCAGAAGACCCATCTCGTAGTTGGCGTTGACCTTATCAGCCTTGGCCTCGTACTCGGCGATCTTCTGGTCGCGTTCCGGCGGCTCGTTCACGTCGGAGAAGGCGAAGGACACGCCAGACCACGGAGCGCGGGTGAAGCCGAGATCCTTCAGGGCATCCAGCGTCACGGCCACCTGCTGAGTGGAGTAACGCATAGCGATGTCATCGACGATCTTGGACAGACGGCCCTTGGCCACCTGATCGTTGACGAACGGGTAGTCAGTCGGCAGGGTCTGGTTGAACAGGATGCGGCCGTAGGAGGTTGCGAACAGCACGCTGCCGTCGTGGAAGCGCTCTTCCTTGGCAACGTCGCTTTCGCCTTCGCGCGGGTCGAGTACCTTGACTTCGCCCGGCTCCCAGTTCTTCGGGAGCACGAAGGTCTCAGGCAGGCGGATGAGCACCTTGGCCTGCATGTCGATCTCGCGACGGTCGAGGGCCATTTCGGCTTCCTCGAGGGAGGAGAACACGCGGCCCTGGCCCTTGGCGCCTTCCAGCACGGTGGACAGGTAGTACAGACCGAGGATCATATCCTGAGAAGGCATGGTCACGGTGTGGCCGTCTGCCGGCTTCAGAATGTTGTCGGAAGCCATCATCAGGGAGCGGGCCTCAGCCTGAGCTTCGGCGGACAGCGGCAGGTGGACTGCCATCTGGTCACCATCGAAGTCGGCGTTGAAGGCGGCGCAGGCCAGAGGCGGCAGGTGGATGGCCTTACCTTCCACCAGAATCGGCTCGAAGGCCTGGATACCCAGACGGTGCAGCGTAGGTGCACGGTTGAGGAGCACCGGATGCTCGGAGATGACCTCTTCGAGCACGCCCCACACTTCGGAGTCACCACGGTCCACAAGACGCTTGGCGGACTTCATGTTCTGAGCGTAGTTCAGGTCCACAAGGCGCTTGATCACGAACGGCTTGAACAGCTCGAGAGCCATCGGCTTCGGCAGACCGCACTGGTGCATACGCAGGGACGGGCCAACCACGATCACGGAACGGCCAGAGTAATCGACTCGCTTACCGAGCAGGTTCTGACGGAAACGACCCTGCTTACCCTTGAGCATGTCAGACAGGGACTTCAGCGGACGGTTGGATGCGCCGGTGACCGGGCGACCACGACGACCGTTGTCGAACAGGGAGTCGACTGCTTCCTGGAGCATGCGCTTTTCGTTGTTGAGCATAATCTCCGGAGCGCCGAGCTCAATCAGTCGCTTCAGACGGTTGTTACGGTTGATCACACGACGGTACAGATCGTTCAGATCGGAGGTGGCGAAACGGCCACCGTCGAGCTGAACCATCGGGCGCAGATCCGGCGGGATGACCGGAATCACGTCAAGTACCATGGCCTCCGGCTTGTTGCCAGTGGTCAGGAAGGCGTTGACAACCTTCAGGCGCTTCAGGGCCTTGGTCTTACGCTGTTCGGAAGCGTCCTTAATCTCTTCGCGCAGTTCCTTGGAAATCGCTTCGAGGTCGAGGGACTGCAGACGCTTCTTGATAGCTTCTGCACCCATGCAGCCGTCGAAGTAATCGCCATAGCGATCCTGCATTTCGCGCCACAGATCCACATCGTCGACCATGTCGCCGGGCTTGAGCTTCTTGAACTTATCGAAGACAGCGTCTACGCGGGCAATCTGATCGTTGTAGCGAGTACGGATGGCAGCCATATCGCGCTCGGCACCGTTGCGCAGCTTGGCGCGAGCCGGCCCCTTGGCCTCGCCGGCCTCTTCGAGAGCAGCGAGATCCTCTTCCACCTTCTTGGCACGGGCTTCAATATCGGCATCACGGCGCTGCTCGAGACGCTTGATCTCGGAATCGAACTCGTCCTGCAGACCAGGCATGTCATTGTGACGGGTCTCATCATCCACTTCGGTGACCATGTAGGAAGCGAAGTAGATAACGCGCTCCAGGTCCTTCGGAGTGACGTTCAGCAGGTAGCCGAGACGGGAAGGCACACCCTTGAAGAACCAGATGTGGGTAACCGGAGCGGCCAGCTCAATGTGGCCCATACGCTCACGGCGCACACGAGAACGGGTCACTTCGACGCCGCATCGCTCGCAGACGATGCCCTTGAAGCGCACGCGCTTGTACTTACCGCAGGCGCATTCCCAGTCACGGGTCGGACCGAAGATCTGTTCGCCGAACAGACCGTCCTTCTCAGGCTTCAGAGTACGGTAATTAATGGTTTCAGGCTTCTTGACTTCGCCGTGGCTCCAGCCGCGAATGTCATCCGCGGTGGCCAGGCCGATGCGAAGCTTGTCAAATGCGTTGACGTCCAGCACTTATTAATCCGTTTCTTTATTTGAGGTTCCGCTTGTTCCTTTATCCGGGAGCTGCGGGCTAAGAAGCACCTGCATGCTCAGCGGAACCTTGTTTTACGTTATTTATTCACGGTATGGAGGTTCCGCGCACTCCGGCTTATCGCAGCCGGAGCTTTATCGCGCGGAACCCATGGGATCACTGGTATTCGGGCTCTTCTGCCTTCTGGTCTTCCTTGGCGGCCGCATCAGGGCGGGCACCAATGTTGAAGCCCAGATCGTCGGCGGAGCTCACCGGATCGTCTTCCTCATCCTTCATATCGATGGCCACGCCTTCGGCGTTCAGCACTTCGACGTTCAAGGACAGGGACTGCATTTCCTTCAGAAGCACCTTGAAGGACTCAGGGATGCCTGCCGGCGGCAGGTTCTCGCCCTTCACGATGGCGCCGTAGACGCGCACGCGGCCGTCAACGTCATCGGACTTGGTGGTCATCATCTCGTGCAGCGTGTAAGCAGCACCGTAGGCCTCGAGGGCCCACACCTCCATCTCACCGAAGCGTTGGCCACCGAACTGGGCCTTACCGCCGAGCGGCTGCTGGGTAATCATGGAGTACGGACCAGTGGAGCGGGCGTGAATCTTATCGTCGACCAAGTGGTGCAGCTTCAGCATGTACATGTAGCCAACGGAGATCTGCTTGGTGTACGGTTCGCCGGTACGGCCATCGAACAGGGTTGCCTTACCATCCGGGCCCACGAGACGATCGCCATCGCGGTTCGGCAGCGTGGTGGACAGCAGGCCCTTCAGCACCTCAGGCTTAACACCATCGAACACCGGAGTTGCCACCGGGGTGTTCGGCTCAGCCTTCTCAGCACCGGACGGAATCAGCTTCTTCCACTCGGCTTCCAGGTTTGGATCGAGGGAGATGTCCCAACCGGAGTGAGCGATCCAGCCAAGATGCAGCTCGAGCACCTGGCCGAGGTTCATTCGGGAAGGCACACCCAGCGGGTTCAGCATGATGTCAACCGGAGTACCGTCGGCGAGGAATGGCATATCCTCTTCCGGCAGAATACGGGAGATGCAGCCCTTATTGCCGTGGCGGCCGGAGAGCTTATCGCCCACGGTGATCTTACGGTGCTGGGCAATGTAGACGCGAATCATCTGGTTCACGCCGTTGGGCAGCTCGTCGCCGTCCTCCTCAGCATCCTCGCGGGTGATTTCCTTGACGCCGATAACGGTACCGGTCTCGCCGTGAGGCACGCGCAGGGAGGTGTCACGCACCTCGCGGGACTTCTCGCCGAAGATGGCGCGCAGCAGTCGCTCTTCCGGAGTCAGCTCGGTTTCGCCCTTCGGGGTCACCTTACCAACCAGAATGTCGCCGGCTTCGACTCCGGCACCGATACGGATGATGCCGCGCTCGTCGAGGTTGGCTACCGCGTCCTCGCCAACGTTCGGCAAGTCGCGGGTGATTTCCTCGGCACCAAGTTTGGTTTCGCGGGCGTCGATCTCGTATTCCTCGATGTGGATGGAAGACAGGGTGTCATCCTGCACAAGGCGCTGGGAGATAATCACAGCATCCTCGTAGTTGTAACCATTCCAAGGCATGAAGGCGATGAGCAGGTTCTTACCCAGAGCCAGGTCACCGTTCTGGATGGCCGGGCCGTCAGCCATAACCGAGCCAGCTTCCACACGCTCGCCGTCGTGCACGATCGGGCGCTGGTTGTAGCAGGTGGTCTGGTTGGAGCGCTGGAACTTGGCCAGCTTGTAGGAGCTGGTGGTGCCATCGTCGTTCATCACGCGAATCAGGTCGGCGGAGACATAGGTCACTACGCCGTCCTTCTCAGCCTTGATCACGTCGCCGGAGTCGTTGGCTGCGCGCCATTCGGAACCGGTACCCACCAGCGGGCGCTCGGATTCGATCAGCGGCACGGCCTGACGCTGCATGTTGGTACCCATCAGGGCTCGGTGGCCCTCATCGTGCTCCAGGAACGGAATCAGGGAAGCACCGAGGGAGACCATCTGGCGAGGTGAGACGTCCATGTAATCGACGGAGCTCACCGGCACATCGACTGCCTCTTCTTCGCCGACTCGAGCAAGGGCGGACTTCTGTACAAAGTTGCCGTTCTCGTCGAGTTCCTGGTTTGCCTGAGCGATGACGTGGTCGAGATCGCGATCTGCGGTCATGTATTCGACTTCGTCGGTTACATGGCCGTTGACGACCTTACGGTACGGGGTCTCGATGAAACCGAACGGGTTCACACGGCCGAAGGTTGCCAGGGAGCCGATAAGACCGATGTTCGGGCCTTCAGGAGACTCGATCGGGCACATACGGCCGAAGTGAGACGGGTGCACGTCTCGCACTTCCATGGATGCACGGTCACGGGACAGACCGCCAGGGCCCAGAGCGGAGAGACGACGCTTGTTCGTCACACCGGACAGCGGGTTGTTCTGATCCATGAACTGGGAGAGCTGGGAAGTACCGAAGAACTCCTTGATGGTGGCGTTCACCGGGCGAATGTTAATCAGGGACTGCGGGGTGATGGCCTCGGCGTCCTGAGTGGTCATACGCTCGCGCACAACGCGCTCCATACGGCTCAGGCCGGTGCGCAGCTGGTTCTGGATCAGCTCGCCGACCTGGCGAATACGACGGTTACCGAAGTGATCGATATCGTCCACATCCACGCGCAGATCGATATTCTCACCGTTGCGGGTGCCGGCAAAGGTCTTGGCACCATCATGCAGAGCCACCAGGTACTTGATAGTGGCGATGATGTCTTCCTGGTGCAGGGAACGATCGTTGAAGTCAGCCTCAAGACCGAGCTTGCGGTTGATCTTGTAACGGCCGACGCGGGCCAGATCGTAGCGCTTGGTGTTGAAGTAGAAGGAATCCAGCAGGTTCTTACCGGCTTCCGGGGTCGGGGTATCAGCCGGACGAATCTTGCGGTAGAGGTCAACCAGAGCCTCATCCTGGGTTTCCAGGGTTTCACGCTGCAGTGCATCGAGCACGAGCGGGCAATCCTTGAAAGCTTCAGCAATTTCAGGCTTGGTCATACCAATAGCCATGAGGAATACGATGGCGGACTGCTTACGCTTGCGGTCCACGCGCACCTGCGGCTGATCCCTCTTATCGATTTCGAACTCGAGCCATGCGCCACGAGACGGAATGATCTTGGCACCGAAGACTTCCTTATCGGAAGTACGGTCCTGCTGACGGTCGAAGTACACACCCGGGGAACGCACGAGCTGGGAGACGATGACTCGCTCGGTGCCGCCGATGATGAAGGTACCGTGCGGGGTCTGCAGCGGGAAATCACCCATGAACACAGTCTGGGACTTGATTTCGCCGGTGTCGCCGTTCTCGAACTCAGCGTTCACGTAAAGCGGTGCGGAGTAGGTGTAGTCCTTTTCCTTGCACTCCTGAACCGTGTGACGCGGCTCCTCGAAGTACGGGTCGGAGAAGGTAAGAGACATGGTCTGGGCGAAATTCTCGATTGGGGAGATCTCGTTGAAGACCTCGTCGAGGCCAGAGGTGTGGGCAACGGTGTTGGTGCCGTTGGCCTCGTCCTCTTCGACGCGCTTCTTCCAGCGCTCGTTGCCGATCAGCCAATCAAAGCTGTCGGTCTGTACGCCCAGCAGGTAGGGTACATCAATAGGCTCTTTGATGGAGCCGAAGTTCACGCGATCCGACGCCTTGTGCAGGTCAATGTCATGCTGGTCGGCGCGTGCGATGATGGTAGTGGTGTTCGTCGTAGCTGTATTAGCCAATGGACGTTCCTTATCGCTCGCTAAAGTTGTGGTATTCCCCTGGGAGCGCGCGCATGGCCACCATATGCCTATGCGGACGCTTCATTGTCGACGGCATGCCCGCAATATGACACACCTCATGCAAATTACAAAGAATAGCGATATAGGTCGACAAATAACAGCTAACCCCATCCCCGTCAGAGGTCGTTTAGCAGTTCTGATCCTAACCAGTAATCGTTAATCTCGAATGCCCATAATTCGCAATTCTCAAATCCGATTACTGACCTGTCTATACTTAAATTGCAAACGTACGTTACAAAGTTTACGGAAAGATGGTGAATGACATGACCGTGCATTCCCTGAACCATCTGCAGGCTTTTAGTCCCACTTCAAGAGATTTCCTCAGCTCCCCATCCACTGTTGCAATTAAATTTTTGGCTATTCGCTGTTTGTGGTGGGTGATGGTCAGGTGGTGGTGACGGCTTTGATGTCGAGTTTGCCGCAGGTCAGGTAGATCATGGTGGCGAAGTAGTCCATGTTGCGAAA
>NZ_JBKEVJ010000008.1:0-51635 GCF_056357055.1 Bifidobacterium sp. LH_416
AGAAGACCCGCCGTGCCGAGCGGCAACAGATGAATAACCTACACGAAAACCCAAACCAACGCAAACCGGCATGACAAACCGACGCTGAAACCGTTGCAACGACAGCGTTCCCACGGCGTGTCGCAAACAAGCCAAACCAAAGCTCAACAACGCCGTTACTGCACAACATACGCTCCAAACGTGTCCTGCAAGGAAACAAATTCAGAAATATGAGACACCATTGGCAAAAATTCAGGCGCAATCACCCAGCAATCGCACCCAGCATTCATCACTTCTCGTTCATCGAACCCGGGTATACCTGTAATCATGACGAAGAAAATTGCTGTATTAACTGGCGCCGGCATCTCTACCTCGGCCGGCATTCCTGATTTCCGCGGCCCGGACGGCGTCTGGACCAAGCACCCTGAACAAACCAGTGTCTATGACATTGACCTGTTCATGAACAATAAGGAAGATCGCGAGTATTCCTGGCGCTGGCAGAAAGAGTCACCTGTGTGGAATGCTCAGCCGGGCGCTGCTCATAAAGCACTGGTCAAGCTTGAGAAGGCAGGCATGCTTACATTGCTCGCCACGCAAAACTTTGATGCATTGCATGAGAAGGCAGGCAATAGTCCTGACGTCATCGTCAATTTGCATGGCACTATCGGCACTTCCCATTGCATGAAGTGCCACCAGAAGTACAACACTGCGGACATTATGGCCCGGTTGGATGAGGAACCGGATCCGCATTGCCATCGCAAGCTCAAGTATCGCGGCGATATGCCATGCAACGGCATCATCAAAACGAATGTGGTGTATTTCGGCGAAGCATTGCCAGACGGAGCTATGGAGAAATCCTACGATCGCGCCACCAAAGCCGATGAACTGTGGGTAATCGGCTCCACACTGGAGGTGTACCCGGCCGCGAGCATCGTGCCGGTGGCCGCACAGGCCGGAGTACCAATCACCATTATGAATATGGGCCGCACACAGTATGACCGTCTGGCCACGCGCCTGATTCACGAGGATATTGCAGTCGCCCTGCCAAAACTGGTAGATGAAACGATTGCAGCAGAATAACTGAGGTATGCACCGGCTCTTTTTCCTAGGCAGACATAGGCGAATCAACGTCATGTGTCCGCTCTGACTTTGCATGGTCCAATCGCGAATATGCTTCCATAATGGAAACCTCTGGATGAGTTATTCGGTATTCCTTAACTTCCTGCACGGGAATACGACGAACCTCCTCGCGGGTATCCGGAGACGACGAGCCGACAACGTCTCCGGATGCCCATCTGGCAAGTGTGTCAACGATTAGCGTAACGACGATAACCACAATGGCAACAATTCGATACCCCAGATACGCCAGCACGCATGCCCCCGCCAAAGCGAGCCATGGAGCAATCGCTCGAATCCAATGGCACATGTCTTCTCCTCTCATCATCTATATGCGACTGTATGACGTTCTGTCGTGGCGTTGAGTACGGCTGTCATACGAATAGGTGACATCTTGCATTGGAGGATTCCGCACCACCATGAGGCAAGGTCTATGGTGGTGGTATGGAGGCGAAACCGATTGCGTTGGCATTGCTGGACAACGATGAATTGACCTTGGGTGCGTTGAAACGGTATCTATGTTCACGCTCCCCACGGATACACGTTCTGTGGGCGACCACTAAAGGTCAAACTGCAATCAATCGTTGCCTCGACCAAGCCACTCGGCCCGATGTACTACTGGCTGATATGTCACTATCCGATATGGAAGGTGTTGATGTAGTGCGACGAATCCGACGCGCAACGCCTTTTGTTCCCATATTGGCGATTACGTCGTTTCCACTGAACAGATATGCGTCAGCCGCAGCATGTGCAGGAGCTCAAGGCATTGTAGCGAAACGTGATTTGCGGACCATCATCGAAGCCATCGAGCAAGTGAGCTCCAATCAGATATGGGCCAAATCATTATCTGAGCACGAGCTCACGCACGAGTTCATGACCAGCATCAGAGCACATGCCTTGGCCATATCCGAACAAGACATGCAGCACAGTCAACTGGAATCGACGGGAATCGTGCTCAAGGCACCACCGAATCTCTCGGAGCGTGAACGACAGACGCTGAACATGTATGCACAGGGGCATACCACTGGCCAGGTAGCCGAATCGCTTGGAGTATCAGTTAATACGATCAAGACTTATACGACCCGCATATTCACCAAACTCGGCGTCTCCAACCGAGGGCAAGCCATAGCGGTCTGGATGAGGCTTATAAATTGGGACGAGATGAACCGGCCAGCCCATACAGGCCAATAGCGACCTAGTTCCACGTCATCTGAACGGGTTACACAGGGCACTCATTGCCAGCAAAGTACTGCTTATATGGGAATTCCACCATAGACATCCCACCACACAATGGTGAACCACATTCATAATCATCTATGGCGCGAAAATGAAGGAGCTTCGATGGAAGCACAAGAGAATAACGGCAACGATCCGGCATGGGAAACAGTGAAACGCGACCTTCATAATGACGCTCACTCGTTGCGGCATTTCTTTTCATATGTCGTTCCCCTCGCATGCGGATATGCAATCGCCGCTCAAATCTGGAGCATAACCAATGACATATTCTGGTTGTTGCTGTCCGCAATCGCATTAATCGCCGTAATCATCTATTTTGCGGCATTTGTCATCAATGGTTTCCGCGGAACAGCTGCATCGGCACAAAGCAGTTCACAATCAGCGTCACAATCATCTTTACGACGACGTTGGATAAGAAAGATGGAGCAGATAATCGATAACGACCTGCTGTTCTTAGCAAGCGTAATCATCATTCCATTCATTGAACTGGTATTGGTCAACGTCGCCGGACATATGCTGAGAGGTTCAGCATTACGGTGGGCACAATCAGTAATCTGTCTTATATATCTGGTCTATATCGGTGTATTCCTGTTCGTGCAGGGACACCGTGTGATGATACGCGCAATGAAGACGCAACAGTTGGAAGCTGAACGGGAACAGGAACGGGCGGAGGCATTGGCGAGAGACAATGCAATTGCCAGCAAAGCGCACGATAGCGTAACCGGCATGCTGTCGTTCATCGCGTTCACGGCGCAAAACAACATGGCTCATTCCAGTCACACAGGAGACAATGCCGATACAACGGATTGGGCTGAAGTGAACCAAGCGGCGTTGAATGCACTCGATAATGTACACGCGATTATCCGTCTGTTGGATCAACAGCCTCGGGAAGGCGTACAAACCGTCAACGATGCGTCGGATGTGCAGGAACAACGTGCCGACAATATGCGTGACACCGTATTCACCCTTATCGCAAAGACCTGCGCAGAAGGCGATCGACGGCTGCATCTGCTCGGATTCCAGGGCGAGGCAATCATTCATCGTTTATCAGAAAAATCTGATGAACCCGCTGATAACCTGTCGGACAGCTATCTGACGAACGAAAACCTGACCAATCTCATCACCGAGCTGTACACGAATATCAGCAAATACGCCGATAAAAGCGAGCTCTATTATCTAACCATCACATGGGATTGCGATGAACTCACCATCATGCAATCAAACGGCGTTCTTCTCAGTCGAAAGAACGCCGATGAGCATGGCACGACAGCGGACATGCCAGGATTGCACCAAGGTCTCACACTGCATCGCCGGAACATCGAGCGACTGGGAGGCACTGTCAACTCCTGTATTGAAGATGGGGAGTGGACCTTGTACATCCGCATACCGTTCTAGCCAAGAACGAAGTCTCTTTCCCCAGTCGCATCAATGCGGCAGCCTGTCCTGCGACTACTCGTTGTTCAGTAGATGCGCTTGGGCTGGAAGCCGGCTTCCTTGAGGGCAGCGAGAATGCGGTCGATGTGGTCGGGGCCGTTGGTTTCAACAGTGACGCCGAGCGACACCGCGTTCGTGTAGTGGCCGGATGCCTTGAACTGATCGTGGTCCAGGGCAATAACATTCGCGCGCTCTTTGGCGAGCAATGTGGCGACTTTGACCAGCTGGCCTGGCGTATCAGGCAGTTCGACCTCGAAGTTCATGATGCGGCCGCGGGCGATCATACCCTTCTGAATCACGGCACCCATAGTCACGGTATCGATGTTGCCGCCGGACATAATCGGCACCACAACATGCGGGCCATTAGCGGCAGCAAACTTGCGGGAGCGCAGGTTCAGATGCTCCAACGCAGCCAATGACACAGCGCCGGCAGCCTCAACCACCAGCTTGTGCTTTTCGAGCATGAGCAGAATCATCTCGTTGATGTCGCGCTCGGTAACGGTTACCAGATCGTCCAGGAATTCGTTGAGCAGCGCGTACGGCAGGTCGCCCGGATGCTTGACGGCGACGCCTTCAGCGGAAGTAATCACCTGATCGGCTTCGGTAACGCGGCCGGCTGCGAACGAATTCTTCCACGCCGGGCTGCCTTCCGGGATTGCGCCGATCACGCGCACTTCCGGCTTGAACGTCTTGATGGCGAGCGCCACACCTGCGCCCAGACCGCCACCACCGAGTGGCACGACCACATCGGTGACGTTCGGCACATCTTCGAGAATTTCAAGGCCGATAGTGCCCTGACCGCAGATGACCTCGTAGTCATCGAACGGCGGCACGTAAATCATGCCTTCGGTTTTGGCGAGCTCAGCGGCATGAGCGGCGGCTTCGTCAAACACATCGCCGTAGAGCACCACGTCAGCACCGTATGCCTTGGTGGCATCCACCTTGAGCGGCGGGGTGATTTGCGGCATACAGATGGTGGCCTTGGCACCACGTTCGCGAGCGGCGTATGCCACGCCTTGCGCATGGTTGCCTGCAGAAGCGGTCACGATGCCACGGGCCAGCTGCTCTTCGGAAAGGGATGCGATCTTGTTATAGGCGCCACGAATCTTGAAGGATCCGGTGACCTGAAGATTTTCCGGCTTCAGAAGAATCTCATGGCCGGTCATCTCACTCAACGTTGGGGAGGGAATGATCTCCGTGTGGCGGGCAGTGCCCTTGAGTCGTTCGGCGGCAAGCTTCAGTTCCGCTGCGTGATCACGTTGCAGCGCCTTCAAAACATCCTTTTGTTCCATGGTATTTCATTGTAAAACGGCGGGCCGTTAGGCGCGGCCCGCCGTCTCAGTAAGCGCTCACTTACACCATTATTGGCAGCATTACAGCTGAATGGCGATGCCCTCCCATGGGTCGAGCTCGCGGTTGGCGAGGGAGACCACAGCGTGGCTGGCATCGTAGGTGCTGATCAGCACATCCGGCTCGGTGACGCCAGCGGCAACCAGTTCCGCTGCATCATGCGGCAAATCAACCGTGCGACCGGAGAGATTGACCACTACGAGCAGACGCTCGGAACCCAACGTGCGGGTGAAAGCGTACACGTGCTCATCATCAGCATCAATCAGCTCCCAGTCACCGGCAGCAATTACTGCCTTTTCGTGACGCAGTGCAATCAGCTGCTTGTAGAAGGAGTACACCGAATTCGGGTCGTCGAATTCGCTCGCTGCATTGATTTCCGCATGGTTCGGGTTTACGGAAATCCATGGTTCGGTAGCGGCATCCGGAGCAGTGAAACCGGCGTAGGTCGAGCCGTCCCACTGCATTGGCGTACGGGAGTTGTCGCGACCGCGCGCAGCGATACCGGCCATCATTGATTCCGGAGTCTGAACCTTGGCTTCCTCAACACGCTGGCGATACGCATTCAGCGATTCCAAATCACGGTACTGATCAAGACGAGTGAAATGAGCGTTCGTCATGCCCAGTTCCTCACCCTGATAGACGTACGGCGTGCCACGATGCATGTGCAGCATGAGACCCAATGCTTTGGCAGAGCGGACGCGATTCTCCTCATTGGAGTCGTCGCCCCAGCGAGACACTACGCGCGGCTGATCATGGTTGCCAGTGAACAAGCTGGCCCAACCGGCCTTGGCGACTGCGGTCTGGTAGCCGGCCATGATGCGCTTCAAGCCAGGCAGGTTCAGCGGCAGCGGCTTCCACTTCACGCCCTCGCAGTCGAAGTCCACATGCTCGAACAGGAAGAGCATATCCAGCTCGCCATTCACCGGATTGGTGATGTGCTCATTGCGCTCCGCGGTAATGCCCGGAGCTTCGCCCACGGTGAGGAAGCCGTCACGGCCGTTGAACACTTCGCGACGCATTTCAGCCAGGAATTCATCCTGACGTGGGCCGTCCGCACAGAACGGGTTCGGGTTGGAATAGCCTTCCTCGCCCACAGGCAAATCCTCGAGTTCAGAACCGAACTCTCCAGGCAACTTGCCATTGACGTCCGTGCGCTTGGAAATCAGAGTGATAACGTCCATACGGAAGCCGTCAACGCCGCGATCGAGCCACCAGTTCATCATGTCGTACACCGCGCGACGCACAGCAGGATTCTCCCAGTTCAGGTCAGGCTGCTTCTTGGAGAACTGATGCAGATAGTATTCGCCACGCTCCGGGCTGTACTCCCATGCGGAGCCGCCAAAGTAGGAGCCCCACTGGTTTGGCTCGGCACCGGGAGTGCCTGGCTCGTGGCCCGGACGGGCTGGACGCCACCAGTACCAGTCAGCATGCGGATCGTTCTTATCTTTGGAAGCTTGGAACCATGCGTGCTCGTCGGAGGTATGGTTCACGACCAGGTCCATCACGATCTTGAGGCCGCGCTTGTGAGCTTCGGCAAGCAGTTCGTCCATGTCTTCGAGGGAGCCGAACAGCGGGTCGATGTCCTGATAATCGGAAATATCGTAGCCGTTATCGTCCTGCGGAGACTTGTACACCGGGGACAGCCAGAGCACGTCCACGCCGAGATCGGCAAGGTAGTCAAGACGAGAAGTGATGCCCTTGAGATCGCCGAAGCCATCGCCGTTGGTGTCTTGGAAGGAACGGGGGTAGATCTGGTAGACCACGGCATTGGACCACCACGGATTCGGGGTGGCACCGTTGGTACGAACGGAGTCGGGGATTACAGTGCGCTGTGCAGTAGTCATCGTTACGGCCTTTCTAGTGTGGAATCATCGTTGATTAATACTTGGTAACTATTCAAACAGCCCGATGGTTTTATTCCCATCGGGCTGTTTAACGGGCGTGCCGGAAAGTAATTACTTCACAGCGTCCTGCAATTACGGACTCGCCTACGGCGAGACTCATCATTGCCTCGCGAGTACGCGGACTATCGTCCGCCCGAGCCGGGAAACAGTCCACTGGACTGTTTCCTTAATCGGCTCGTCTCGCTCGGCGCTGTGAAGTAATCGACCGCCTACGGCGGACTGCCATTCTGCCTCACGACTGTCGTCGTTCGGGGGAGCCTATAAACAGCCCACCGGGCTGTTTATTTAACGGCTCCCCTCATCACTCCACCGACAACCCACTTTTGAGCGAAGATGTAGACGACTAGGATCGGGGCCATGGCCATCAGGTAGCTGGAGAATGCCATCGGGTAGTTGGTGGCGAACTGCGAGCTGAAGACGTACTGGGCCAGCGGGATGGTCTGGTTCGACTGATCTGTGAGCACAATCAACGGCAGGAGGAAGTCGTTCCAAGCCCACAGTGCGGTCAGGATGGCGATGGTGGCGTTAATCGGGCTCATCAGCGGGAAGATGATGGTCCAGAAAATACGCCAAGTGGATGCGCCATCAATGCGTGCCGCCTCTTCCAGCGAAACCGGAATCGAACGGATGAATCCAGTTGCGATGAACAGGTTGGTACCCAAGCCGAGCACGGTGTACAGGATGATCAGACCGATCTGATTGTCCAGGTGCAGGGAGCCCATCTGCTTGGCAATCGGCAGCATGACGACCGGGAATGGCACGAACATGGCAGCGATGAAGAAGTAGTACAGGAAGCGGAAGAATCGCTTATCCATGTTGCGGGCCACCGCGTAAGCCACGAACGTGTTGGTCAGCAGGGTCAGCACCACGGCGGCAACTGTGATGATTGCCGAGTTGAGTGCGGCCTTCGGATAGTTGACCTTGGCGGAAGCATCGGCGAAGTTATGCCACTCCCAGGAAGTCGGAAACGCGAACGTGCCGGCTTCGGCCGGGGTTTTCAGTGCGGTGACAACGGTGAAGTACAGCGGCACCAGAATCGTCAGCGACAGCACAGCCACAGCGGCGGTCAGCCACCAGTTGATGTTGTGGTCTTTGCGGAACTTGGCCGGCGCAGCACCGGACTTAGGAGATGAAGTAACGGTTGCAGTAGTCATAATGAATCCTCTCCCCGCGTAAATCAGATCTGTTCCTGGCTGCGAGAGATGCGCAGCTGAATGAAGGCGATAATGGCCAGAACGATGAAGAAGAGCACAGCGTTAGCAGTCTGGTATGCGTATTCGCCACCGGTCAAACCGCCCTTCCAAATGAGGTAGGTGACCGTTTCCGTGGCCGAGTTCGGGCCGCCATCGGTCAATGCCACCACCTGATCGAAGGTACCGAGTGCATTCTTCATGGAGAGCACGAGGTTGATGGTGAAGAACGGTCCAATCAGCGGGAAAGTGATCTTCCAGAACTTCTGCCATGCGTTCACGCCGTCGATGGCGGCTGCCTCGTAGATTTCATCATCAATGGTCTGCAGACCGGCCAGGTAAATCAGCACGGAGTAAGCCACGCCTTGCCAGACTGCGAGGAAGACGATCGGAATCCAGCTGAGCTGCTCGTTGGTCAGCAGCGAAGTGGACAGCCAGTCAATGCCGAGCGCCTTGCCGAGTTCCGGCAGCGGGTTCATGAAGATGTACTTGAACACGTAGCCGATGACCAGCACGGAGAGGGTGTACGGCACGAAGAAGATGGCCCTGAAGCCGTTCTTGAAGGCGATCTTCGAGTTCAGCAGTACCGACAGGAACAGTGCAATCACGTTGATGAGCACGGTGATGGCCACTGCGATCAGCAAGGTGAACAGGTAGGCGTGTCCTACGCGGTTGTCTTGGAAGAGGGCGATGTAGTTCTTGAAACCGATGAACTTGTAGTCGCCGTAGCCCTGGGAGTTGGTGAAGGAGTACTTCACGCCGTCCACGAATGGCAGGTACAGGAAGAAGGCGAAAATGATGGCGGCCGGAACAGCCATCCAGTAGAAGGTTGGATCAACCTTGCGCTTGGAGAAGGTGGAAACCTTCTTTTTGGCGGTTTTAGTTGGCTTTGCAGCGGTTGCATTAGACATGATTGCTCTCCTCTCCTACTCGTCACTCGAAGGTCCTGGCCTGGACCTTGTCCCATTCGGTCTGCATCTGGTTCAGGAACCGGTCGGTGTTACCAGAGGTCACCATGGTCTGCAGGTAACCGCCGATGTTGATGGAGGAAGGGATGTAGTGGTCGCAGAAGTCGGCCAGTCGATTCTCCTCGAAGAACGGGCGCACGGTTTCGAGCGCATCGTTGCCGAAGTACGTGTCCTTGAGCGGGGTGATGGCGGACTGGGCGTCAGCGTAGGAATCCAGCTGCTCCTTCTGCATCATGAATTCCACCAGCTTCATAGCCTCTGCCTTGTGCTTGGTATTGGCACCGATGGTGAGCATCACATCATCGCCTGCAGTAAGAATCTGCTCGCTGGCATCATCAGTAGCCGGCATTTGTGCGAAGCCCAGGTTGATGTCCTTGTTAATCAGCAGAATCTGCGGAATTGCATAAGTACCAAGCGGAATAATCGCGGCCTTGCCCTGAGCGAAGCTTTGCGTGCCCTGCTGATAGGTGACGCCAGTGTCTGCAGTGGAGTAGGTGAACAGGTCGGCTTCCTTCTCGACCGTGGTCTTCCACAGCTCCTGGAAGGTAGTCTTGCCCTGCTTCAGTTCGGTGTACTTGGATTCCGGAACCAGCGTGCCGGCCAGCGAAGCGAGCGGTGCCTGCGTGGTCCAAGCGTCTGCTACAGTGCCCTGAATCGGGTTGATGTCTGCTTCCTTGAACTTGTTGAGCATGTCCGTGAACTCGGTCCACGTGGTGGGCGGGTTCTCCGGGTCAAGGCCGACCTGCTTGAAGAGGTCCTTGTTGTAGATGTAGCCGGAGGCGTTGCCGGCGAACGGCAGACCGTACAGGCGCTTCTTGGCCGGATCGGTGGTCTGCACGAGGTTCTTGGCGATGTTCACCATGCCCGGGTTGAGCGTATCCACAATCGGCTCGTCGGTGAAGTCGTAGAACACTCCGGAAGCGGCGAACATGCCGAAGCTGATGTCGCCGTTGAACGTGATGACGTCCGGCACACGGTTCTTCACGAAGCGGGTGCGCAAATCGGTTTGTGCGTTGGCAGAGTTGTTGATGTTGACCTTGATGGTCGGGTTTTGCTTCTCAAAGTCCTGAACGATGGCCTTGAATGTGTCTGCAGCCTCGGACTTGAACTGGAAGAAGTCGAGAGTGACGGTTCCTGCGGTGCTGGAACCACAGCCTGCCAGGCCAAAGCCCACGGCGAGCGCGCACACCGTTGCGGCCACGCGTACACCTAAACGCTTCAGTCTGGAAGTTGGATATAGGGAATCTGAAAGCATTGCTGACTCCTTTGTCTTTCCTTCCACCGCCAGCTCCAACACTGGCGGCAATTCCTCCACTCTCAAAGGTAACGATTCAGGGTTTTCATTCCCAGTGCCTGCGAGCCTGCTTGCGTAGGCAAGTAAAAACGCGCTATTTTGTGATTAACGCAATTAATTATTCGCAAAGGGGCATAAATTGGCTGATTCCAATGCGATTCCACAATGGTTTGCCGGTTCTGAGCATACGCACCGCGTGGCGGCAGCTGTGGCACAGTACGGACCGATCGCTCGCACTACGTTGGCTCAGATGTTGGGACTGAGTCAAGGTGCACTTTCCCGTATTACCAGTGATTTGATTTACGCGGGGGTGATTGAGGAGCTTCCGGCGAGCGCGACCGCTGGAATGGTTGGCAAATTGCCGGAACGGTTCACACCGAAGGAGAGTTCTGATCGGCGCGGCCGCCCGCAGACTTCGCTGATGTTGTGTTCGAACGCTCGCACGTTTGTGGGCGTGAAGGTACATGGCACGTCGATTGTTTCCGCTGCGGTGAACGCGCATGGCGAAGTGGTATCCGGCCGCCATGAGCTACCCATCGGCGAAGATCAGTCGCCGGAATATGTGGCTGCGTCGATTGCGCAATTGACTGCCGACTGCACTGCCGATGTGATTGCCACCGGCCTGCCCTCCCCCACTGCGGTTGGCGTGGCTGTGGGCGGTCATGTGGTGGAGGATTCGGTGGTGACGTTCGCGCCATTCCTGCACTGGGAAGGACCCACTGATTTGGGAGCCATGGTGGCTCAGCAGACCGGACTACCGTGCGGCGTGTTCAATGACATTGATTCGCTACTGGTGGATGCCTCATGGTTTGGCCCGGGAGTCGGGTTGGATATGTTCGCTGTGGTGACAATCGGCGTCGGCGTTGGCTATTCGCTGGCCGTGCATGGTGAGCCGGTAAGTTATCCGGATAAAAGCTATGGTTTGGTGGGCCATGTGCTGGTTGATCCGGAAGGCCCACGTTGTGTGAGCGGACATATTGGTTGTTCGCAATGTTTGACTGATGATTCCATTGCCGAACAGTATTCGGCGATTGTGGGCAAACCAGTGACGTTTGAGGACTTTGCTCATGACGCTCGTGCCCGCGTACCGCAGGCTACGCAGCTGGTGAATCGTACGTGTTTCCGACTGGGTGCGTTGGTGGCGATGGTGGCGAATATCGCCATGCCTGGCCATGTGATGATTGCCGGCGAATCAGCGTTTTTGGCCAAGCTTGGTACTGATTCGTTGCGCGACGGCATCCGGTATTACCGACATAGTCAGACCCAGCCGGTGAAGTTCACGATTATGAACCACGACTGGCAGCTCTGGGCCAAAGCCGCCGCCAGCCGCGTCATCGTAAAGCATATTGGGTGACGGTCGCCTACGTGTCCGTCGTCACCGATATTGGCTGTATCGGCTGTACTGACTGTAACTGACTGTCGGTTTTTCGATATCGACTGTAGGATTTCCAACGTTGACTGTCGGATTCCTAACATTGACTGTAGGATTTCCGACGAAATATGTTCGAAAACCTACAGTCAATGTCGAAAAACCTACAGTCAGTGTTCAAAAACCTACAGTCTATAGCTGCCAAGACAACACTTTGTCTAGCAGACAGAGATTGTCAGCTTAACGCTACGGCCCAGCAATTTCGGACTCGCCTACAGCGAGGCTCAGCATCACCTTCGCTCACCTACCGGCTCGCTCAGGCCGTCGCTACCGACAATCCACTGGATTGTCAGCTTAACGCTACGGCCTTGAACAGCACAGCCTGCTGGGGGTGGAGGGACGGCGGGCGGATGCCGTAGCGCTGCAGGGCTTCGCCGGTCATCACTACGCCATCTTCGTTCCACCAGCCGAGCGTGCTCTGACCGTTGGTCAGACCAGTCAGGTCGAGGCTTGGATCCAGCGGGGTCACTCGATAACGACGAGCAGGATCCAAACCAGGGAGCCTCACCGGAGCGGCCGGATAGGTTTGGCCAGTAGTCAGCTGAGTGAAGCGGTAAATCGCAGCATCACGGCTCGGCATCACCATGCCGTCCAAACGCACGGCCGGATCATTGGCATCAGCGTGCACGCAGGTGTCAATGGCGAACCAGTCACGATGCTTCTTGAACTCGGCCACCCACACAGCCAGCTTGGCGAGCGCATCCTCCGGCTCCTTGAGCAGATTCCACTCGATGCCCATGTGACCGAAGAAGGCCATCGCCATGCGCAGCTCCTGGCTGGTGGCGCGCTGAGTGGAGTGGGCCGGGCTGGCACCCACATGCTCGCCCATCATGGCCGGCGGCACCAGCAGCGACGTGTACCGCTGAATATCCGCACGCTCCACCGGGTCCACGCAATCGGAAGCCCAAATACGATCGGCATATTCCAGAATGCCAAGGTCCACGCGGCCGCCACCGGACGAGCAGCTTTCAATCTCAAGACCAGGATGACGAGTCTTCAGGCCCTTGAAGATCTCATATACGGCCAAGGTCTGTGCGTGCACAGCCGGGCGGCCGGAACGACGAGAGCCAGCTTCCGTCACGAGCTTGTTGTGGTCCCACTTGATGTAGTCGATTTTGAGCTCGCCCACCAGCGAATCCATCGCGTTAAAGACATAGTCAAACGCATCCGGATTGGTTAAATCAAGCACTTGCTGGCTGCGGCCCTGCATTGGCAGGCGTCCGGCAGTCGGAGACAGAATCCAATCGGGGTGAGCACGAACCACGTCGGAATCAATGTTCACCATTTCCGGCTCGAACCAGAGGCCGAACTGCATGCCTTTGGCATGCACATAGTCGGCAAGCGCCTTCAGCGACTTATCGCCATCCGGCCACACATCCTGGGAAATCTGCCAATCGCCGAGACCGGAAGTATCGTCGCGGCGGGAACCGAACCAGCCGTCGTCCACAACGAAACGTTCCACACCGGAGTCAGCAGCCTTGTCGGCGAGCGCCGCCAGCGTATCGAAGTTGTGGTCGAAGTACACGGCTTCCCAGGTGTTCAGAATCACCGGGCGACCGTGCGCGAACAGGCGCGGGTGGCGGGAGCGCACGTATGCGTGGAATCGCGCGGCAATCTCGTTCAGGCCATCGCCGAACGAGCCGAACAGCCACGGGGTCTCGTAAGAACTTTCGCCTTCACCCTGCGGAGCCAGCGTCACTTCGCCGCCGAACAGGAGTTCGCCGCCGCCGATGATGCCCTGCGTATACGGCAGTCGTTCAGCGGACAGCACCGAGTTGCCGCTCCAGCCCACATGCACGGAGTAGGCCTCACCATGCTCAAAGCCAAAGCCTGGCATGCCTGCAGTCAGCAGCAGAGAAGCGTCAAAGTCAGGGCGGCCGGCAAGCTGCGGCTTTTCAAATCGGCCAACAGTCAGCGGCTGACGCTGCGGGCTACGTTCGCGCAGATGATGGCCCGTGGTGGTGAGAATCTCACCAGCGAGCTCAGGCACCGGGAAGCCTAGTTCGATCTTGCCGACTTCAAGATTGGCTGCAGCGGCACTATCAGCGGCACCTTCCGGAGCACCCAGGTTGGTGACAGTCGCCTTCTGGCGAGCCAAACCGCCGTCGAGCAGTTCGAGTCGCCATTCGATAGCGAGACCGTTCTCTTTGTCTTCAGCGGTGACCACAACGCCCGGCACACGAACCGGGCCGGTGGTGCGAGTGTGGCCGGTCACATCCGTGTAGCTGTCCGCACTTACCGCGTCGAGGCTGGCGGAAAGCACACCATCAATATCGATATTGGTAACGGTGAACTTCGGGAACAGTTCAATGCCTGCGCGGCGCAGCACCACGCGCGGCTCACCAATCCAGCTTTCCGCCTGAGTCGGCAGCACAGAAGGCCAAGCAGTTTCGTCAAGCGCGCCAGAGACGCGCTGTGGCTTCAACGCATCATAAGCGTCGAGCAAGGTTTCAGGATTGGCGAGAGGACGGCCCCAATGCACGATGCGCGGCAGCTCACCCCCTGCAAAAATCAGGCCAAGCGCCACATTGGCGGTGGGCTGGGCAAGGTAGACGGCGGTGAGTTCGGTACCGTTTGATGCGGTTCCAGTGAAGGTCAATGCTTCGTTCTCGGCCATGGGTCTGGTCTCCTTTGACATTGGCTGGAATGGTTCTGTACTGCTGATTCGATGGTAGAAAGAATCGAATATGTTGACTTCATGCCGCGTGTTGGCTGAAGAAAGTAAGAAAAGAGGACGCTAGCTAACGACGTGCGGCAAAGAAATCGGTAAGCAGCTGCTGGCAATCGCGTTCAAGCACACCGCCATATACGTCAGGCACATGCCCAACATGCGGGTCGCGCGGAATATCCCATACCGAACCGCAAGCGCCCAGTTTTGCATCCCAAGCACCGAACACAATCGAACCGATGTGCGTTTGCACGCATGCGCCGGCACACATCGGGCATGGTTCCAACGTGACCACAAGCGTGTAGTCGGCGAGATTCCACGCATGCTCAGAATCATCACCGTCTTGCCGTGCGCGGTATTGCGCAGCTTCGCGCATGGCAAGAATTTCGGCATGCGCCAGCGGATCACCGTGAGTTTCGCGAGTGTTATAGCCGCGCCCGATAATCGTTCCTGAACTATTCAGCACGATGGCGCCCACCGGCACATCGCCAGCAGCAGCGGCTTGTTGCGCGAGTTCTATTGCAGTGCGCATTGCTTGTTCGTGCAGCATAGGAGACATACGACGAGTCTAAACCGTTGCGTCTCATGTTCGGCGCTCGGCTTAACGCGATTTACCAATAGATTTCATATACTAGCCGGGACCCGAGGTAAGAAGAGAGGCAGGTCATGGCAGTTTTTGAACTCATCCTATGCATTATCGCGGCAGTGGTAGTGAGTTCGTTCGCCAGTCGCTTCATTCCTAAAGTCTCCACGCCGCTCGTGCAGATTGCACTGGGCGTACTCGTGGCATATCTGCCGTTCTTCCCGAATGCGCAGCTGAACCCGGAATTGTTCATGGTGCTGTTCATCGCACCGCTGCTGTATCTCGAAGCGCATGAAATCGATAAGTCTGCGCTACTGAAAACCTTGAAATTAAGCCTTTCGCTGGCTATTGGATTGGCGATTGCGACGATGGCGGCTGTCGGCTTTATTTTGCATGCCGTCTGGCCTGCGATTTCGCTTGCCTCCGCGTTGGCTCTCGGCGCAGCATTGGGGCCGACCGATGCCGTGGCCGTCAGCTCGCTGGGCAAAGAGGCTTCGCTCTCCCAACGTCAGCGAGGCGTGCTCAAAGGCGAGTCGCTGTTCAACGATGCGTCCGGCATCGTGGGCTTCCAATTTGCATTAGCCGCGGCGTTCACCGGAACATTTGCCGTGGGCCAGGCTGCCGGCGAATTTGTAGTGTCTTTTATTGGCGGCACTGTGTTCGGCCTCGTGGTGGGCGCGATTGCCAACTGGGTGTTCGAAACCGTGCGATCGCTGGGTTGGGAAACCACCACTACGCGTATTCTGATGGAGTTGTTCCTGCCATTCCTGCTGTATTTGGGCGCTGAGGAACTTGGCGTATCCGGCATTTTGGCGGTAGTGGCGGCTGGTTTGTTCATCCGATTCGACCGCAGTGGCGTGGGCCCGAATGTGGCGCGCACGAATATTGTGTCGTCCTCAGTGTGGGGCGTGCTCAGCTTCTCGCTCAACGGTGCTGTGTTCATTTTGCTGGGTATGCAGCTGCCGCAGGCGATGACTGCCAGCTGGTCTGATCCGTACATCAATAACACGCTACTTATCGGCATTATTCTGCTGGTGACTGCGGTGGTGATTGTGCTGCGATTTATTTGGGTTGCAGCCATGCTGCGCATTGCGCGCGATATGAATACCGGCAAACGCCGCAAGATGACTCTTGAACGTTGGCGCTCTGCGGCAGTGATGACCTTTGGTGGACCAAAGGGCACGATTACACTGTCCTTGATGTTTACGATCCCGTATTACATCGCGGGTGGCGCTGTGTTCCCGATGCGCGATGAGTTGATTTTCATCGCTTCCGGCGTCATTGTTATGACTTTGATTCTGGCTAATTTCCTGCTGCCGCTGCTGGCTCCGAACCGCGGCAAGGATCCGAGTGCGGAAATGATTCCTATCACTATTGAGGTGTTGCGCTCCACAGTAGAGGAATTGACTGGCCGAATCACACCGGAAAACCGTCGTGCAGTATTGATGGTTATTGATTTGTACACCAAGCGCATCAGCCGATTGAAGCAGCGCAACGGCGATTCCGATCCGCAAGGCTTGGAGCGACTCCAGATTGAAGCATTGCACTGGGAGAAGGAGTTCGTGCGCGATCGACTCGCGGAGGCGAAGGCGCATCCTGATGCGAATGCTGCCACGCAGGAGCTGAATGTGGAAGCTTGCGAGCGCATGCTCGACCAAATCATGAACACGCTGCGTCACGCGTCTACCGACCCGGCTTCCGGGCATACGGTCTCTCAGATTCGCGGACGTGCACGCATGCTGCAGCGCCGAGTCAACAATTACGCGAAACGCACGATTTCCAAGATTCGTCACACTACGCCGCTGGTGAGCGAAGACCAGATTTTCACTCGCACGCGCGAATTGCAGATTGAAGCGATTCATCATGTGATTGATCGCTTGGTGGATGAAATGGGCAATAGCACCTACAACACTGAGCATTGCTCTGCACTGCTCTTGGATTATCGACGTGCTGAAGCGTCACTGCAGGCTCGCCCGAATATGAGCGGTACTGCGGCCATGATTAGCCAAGTTGAGGAAGTCAAGAAAGAAAGCTACGCCATCGAACTCGGCGTGATTCAAGACATGCTCGAAGCCGGCGACATCAACCGAGCCCAAGCCAAAACCCTGCGCCGCAACATTTACGTTATGCAAGTTGATGCCGATTCCGGCATCTAACTTGCATAACCGTCGCGGCATAGCCGCTCCCCTCGCCTACAGACAGCCCACTGGGCTGTCTGTTATACGGCTCGGCAAGTCGACGCCGACTCCGGCATCTAACTATTTTCTGCTGACCTTCAGCGCTACCCAGATGCTGCGAATCAGGAGAACGGTCAAGTATAGGGCGAAGAGTATTTCTCCGGCGCGAGGGCTCATTGCGCCGGCAATCCATGTGCCAAGGGGTGCGGTTATCGCAGCCACGATGCCGATAATAAGGCCGGCTTTAGCGTGAACCATCTTGCGCCGCACATTCGCCACCGTAGTAGTGACAGCATTTGGGAACATTGCCAGCAGCGACGTGCCGCGCGCAATCAAATCGGATGCTCCGAACAGAATCGAAAGCGACGGCACACAAATCGCACCACCGCCCACGCCCAGCAATCCAGCGAGAATGCCAGCCAGCACGCCGAACACAATCATCAGAAATCCAGTAAGCAAATTCAAATCAATCGACGAATCACGTGAGGGCACAAAAATCAACTGGCTCACAATAATGAATGCCATAAATGCCACAAAAGCCCAACGCAGCACAACCTCAGGCAATCGAGACAGGAGCAGCGAACCAATCTGTCCGCCGACGAACATGCCTAAGAACATAAGCAGCGCAGCAATCCAATCAACATTGCCATTAACCGCATAAGCCAGCACGCCGGATACCGCAGTAGGCACAATCGCCAACATAGAGGTTGCAGCAGCGTGGCGCTGAGTCAAACCAAGCCATACCAGCGCCGGCACAATAATCGTGCCGCCACCAATGCCAAATAATCCAGACAACAGGCCAACCAGCACGCCCACCAAAGCCATCACTGCGATGCCACGCGGAGACTCATCCAGATGATTCTCTTCAGTACTCACTTCGCTCATGGGACTTTAGTCTATGACCGCAGCGCGAACGGCCTGCTGCTATGTCCGATTGGTGCAAGGCTTACAGCACGCCGGAAGTAATGTCGTTATCAAGCAGCCATTGCCGCAAATCGGCAAATTCCTCGAGACTCACATTGTGATCGAGCCCGTGATAGCTCTTGGTTTTCAACCACGTATGTTCCTCAAGCCATGCGGCGGTGGCGAACAGCTCGTATTTCGGCACAACACCATCGTTTTTGCCATAGGTGTAGAACACGGGGATATCCAATTGCGCAAGGCGATCGTCGGCCGGAGAAGTACCCGGCACTTGGCCCGGGGCATTGAATCCGGAAAGGCTGATCACTGCACGGTATCGTTCCGGATTAATGCGCAACAGATGCACTGCGACCAATCCGCCTTGGGAGAAGCCGAGCGGCACAATATCGCGGTCAGCAGGAATATTGGCGCTCACCCAAGCGTCAACAGCACAAGCCGCAGCATACGCGTCATAATCAAGGTCTTCGCCGACCGGCAAAGAACCGTGCAGCCAAGCATAATTACCGGGGTCTCGGGAATCCGCAGACGCTTCAGCTAAGGTGAACGGACCACGGAGTGCAACGAAATCATTGTAGGGAGCAATCAGCCGCATAATATCCGCCATCTCCTGCTCATTGGAGCCCCATCCGTGCAAGCATAGGAAGAGCGGATGCGTGAGGTGTTGGTTGAATCCGCCGCGCGAAGGCAAGGCATGTTCCACCGTTATAGGGTCGCCATAATGCCCTGGCACTTCCGTGGATTCACGGCCGATTAATGGCTGGTACGCGTTGGCTTCATTGCTCATAGCAATCCAATATAAAGGGTTCCTATTGAGGATTGCGCATGATGCTTATGATTTCGGTCACACCAGCAGTATCCAGCCACTGGTAATGGGCCGCTGCGTTACTGGTTTATTGAACGGAATCGGTGCTTGTGGTATCGGCGGAATCGTCGGCTGCGGTAATGGTTTCAAGGTCTCCGCCCCACTGCTGCTGCAATGCGGTCATCTTGTCTGCCTCGCCAAACACCATCCAACGTTTGCCGCTGAGTAGTCGCCAATCGCCTTGAGCATTTTCATTGTCAGAGTATTGATTCAGCAGTTCTGCAATCTTCACCTTGATCGGCGATTTGCCTACTGATGCCATTGTTTCCGATTCAAATGACACAAACGCCATACGAGGCTCCGTGCACATCTGCACTGTGGTCACACCCGGGAGACCGCCAGCATCCAGACCTTGCCAGCCGGACGCGCATTGGCCAGCCGCCTGCTCGATACCTTGTTCCATTTGCGCAGTATTTTCTACTGGAGCTTTGTCATTGTCCGGCAAAATCAAGCCTTGTGGAAACAGCACGCCCACAGCCACGCCGACTACCAAGCAGGCGCAGGCCAGCATGATGGTCACGATGCCGCCACCGCCCACGCCACCATGCGTGGAATTGCGCGGCATTGTGGTTCTTGCTCCGATCACAAACATTAAGGTCAGGCCAATAAGCGCGGCAGCAGTCGCCGCAATATAACGGCCAGGAACAGTAACCAAGAACGATATGGCGTATGGTGCGATTTCATGCACTGCCGATGATGCTGCAGCAGCCACTGCCAACAGGCCGGTGAACAATGCTAAACGCCTGAGTATTTTGGAGGCAGGACTGTCGACCTTCAACTTGCGAGATCGCTTATTTGGACGCTGCGGTGTGCGCTGATTTCGAGCACGCACGGATTGATTCTCGTCCTCGTATTCGGCACCGCCGAAAAAGTCATATTCTTCGCTGTTCTTCCCCATACAACCGCCCTCTCTGCCGACTGATTGTCAGTATACCGCCGAGGCACAGGCATGGCAGTCATTCCGGAGGATGAGTAACTGGTGGAGCAGCGTAAGCAAAAAAGAACCCCGGCGGTGCGGGCCGCCGGGGAGAGAAAGGAGAGAGAGAAGAAGAAAGGGGTTCAATTATCGGGAACTGCTGCTGTTCCTGATCAGCTTTCCGCTGACATCTTTTATATAACCATTGGATTCTGTGTTTAAAGCTGAGGTTTTCTGAGAATAACCTGAGAATTCTGGCTTGCGAAAGGCTTACTAGCAGCTCGGTTCTGCTGTCTCTGCCCTATTTGTTTCCGCACTGGGCGCTAGACTTGGGGACAATACTGTAATTCAAGGAGTTTCTATGCTGCTGTCCGACCGCGATATTATCGCCGCACAGTCCGCTGGCCATATTTCACTCGAACCGTGGACCCCAGAAATGGTGCAGCCTGCTTCCATTGATGTGAGGCTGGATCGTTATTTCCGTTTATTCAACAATCATGCGTACACCTATGTTGATCCGGCAGAAAATCAAGGTGCGCTAACCGAACAGTTCGAGGTTGGCCCGGATGAACCGTGGATTCTGCACCCGGGTGAATTTGCCCTCGGCTCCACATGGGAATATGTCAAGCTTGATCCGACTATTGCAGCTCGCTTGGAAGGTAAGAGCTCGCTGGGTCGTTTGGGTATTTTGACTCATTCCACTGCAGGCTTTATTGATCCTGGTTTCGAGGGGCATATCACGCTGGAGCTGTCTAATGTTTCCACGCTGCCAGTCAAGCTGTGGCCGGGCATGAAAATCGGCCAGATGTGCTTCTTCCAGTTGAGCTCTCCAGCCGAGCACCCGTATGGCTCCGCAGGTACCGGTTCACATTATCAGGGTCAGCGCGGCCCGACGCCAAGCCGTTCTTACGAGAACTTCTATCGAGCTCATATCGACGACTGAGGCCACTTTTCGTCTATCCAACACAGATGGCTGCAACCATCTGATGACTACTCACCGGCCTATGCACCGGTGCTTTGCTCGCACATCAAGGAGATGTAATGACCAACAGTGATGGTGGTTTTCAGTTCGATTTCCAGAACAATAGCGAACCAATCAAGCCGGTAGTACCGCCGCTCCCCACACAAGCGCAGCAGCCGCTGCAGCCGGCGCAATCGCCCGCTGCAGCCCCTACTGATCTAGGTCAGGAGACCCAGGCGTTCAATCCATTCGCCCCGTCTCAGCCAGCGCCTGCCGCGCCCAGTCAGTTTGCGCAGCCTGCTCAGCCGGCAGCAGCAGCCTATACGCAGCCGACCGCACCTGTAGCTCCAGCAGCTCCTGCGACGCCTGCGGCAACCCAGCCGGTAGCTGCTGCACCTGGCCAGCAGCAGTACGTCTGGGATCAGGCCACGCAAAGCTTCCGCCCGGTTGCTCCCGCTCCAGCTACTCCGGCAGCCCCAGTAGCACCGGCTACGTCTACGGCACCAGCCACACCGGCTACTCCCGCGGCACCGACTCAGGCTATGCCCTATGCACAGCCGCAACAG
This sequence comes from Bifidobacterium sp. LH_416, assembly GCF_056357055.1. NCBI lineage: Bacteria > Bacillati > Actinomycetota > Actinomycetes > Bifidobacteriales > Bifidobacteriaceae > Bifidobacterium > Bifidobacterium sp. LH_416. Next base: position 21,555 of record NZ_JBKEVJ010000008.1, read on the forward strand.
CAGTCTCCTTACGCGCCTGCAGCTCCGCAGCCAACCTATGCAGGAGCAGCAACGGAGGGTGCCACTCAGGTATTCCAGCCGGCGATCTTCTCTGCTGTCGAGACCCCAGCAGCTGCTTCTCCATTCGGCAATGCACCCCAGACTGAAGCCACTCAGGCGTATTCCGCACTGAATCAGACTCCCGCAACCCCACTATCTGCAGAAGTTCCGGCCGGCAACACCCCGGCCGATGGGGAAGCTACTCAGGTATTCCAGCCGGTCACCAACGCTCCGGTTAAGCTTGCCGGTCTTGAAGAGCCCGCTCAGCCGCTTCCGCCAACCATCTCTCCGCTTGAAGAATTCGCCGATGAAGATGAGTCTGGCGATGGCGACAAGAACGGCCGTCATAACGGTGGCGAAAACAAAAAAGATACACGCAAAATTGCGATTATCGCTGGCGTGGTAGTGCTGGTTATTGCTTTGATTGGCGGCGGCCTGTTCTGGTGGCGTTCTAACAGCAGCAAAGTAAGCCAGGCTGCCGCACTGGTGGAATGCAAGGCTGCAGCAAAGCAATACGATGCCGCCAAGAAGAAGCTCGCCACCGCAGTGTCTAAGGGCCAGACTTCTGTGCAGGTTTCCAAGGGTAAGGTTGCGGACAGCACCACCATTGATACTTTGAATGCGGCTGTGGAAAAGGGCCAGAATCCTGAGGATACTGCCAGCTGTGATTCTTCGCTTTCTGCAGATCAGCTCAAGCAGCAGACTCAGGATATGCAGAAGCAAATCAGCACGGTGACTGATCAAACTGATGCCATCAATAGTGCCATCAAGGCGGTGAACGCTTCGGAGAAAACCGCGGATACCAACTCTAAGAAGTCCAAGCTCAGCTCTGCAGTGTCTCAAGCCCAAAGCACGTTGAATAACTCTGCCGGCAATGTTGCGGACGAAAATACTCGTACCGCCCTGCAGACGGCTATCACTAACGCCAACACCATCGCGAACAGCTCCAACCCGTCTGATGCAGACGTAGATAATGCTATTTCCGCATTGCAGAAGGCTGAATCTGATGTCAATGCTTCTATGCAGGCCAAGCAGAAGGCTGATGCTGATAAGCAGGCACAAGAGGAAGCTCAGCAGAAAGCACAGGAAGAGGCTCAGCAGCAGTTGCAGAATCAGCAGAACAGCAACGGCAGCACTGATAGCGGCACTTCTTCTGGTTCCACTGACACTAATGAGTAATCTTCTTTGATTGCACGAGCCAGAGCTATAGCGCTATAGCAAAGCAGAGGGGCTGATGGAATCGATTTCCATCAGCCCCTCTGCTATACGCGAGTTAATTACATGTGCGACTATCGCTTAGCCATAGCTCGCAAAACTACCTTGCGCAGCTCGGAAGCAACGAACACGATGGCAGCCAATCCGAGGCATTCCACCCAAGCGAGCGGGCTGAGCGGCGTGGTGCCAAACGGGCCATTGAGGAACGGCACGTAAATCACCACGAGCTGCAATGCCACAGACAAGCCGATTGCGCCCCACAGCCACTTGTTGGAGAAGAGGCCTACGAATGCGGACTGCAGGTGAGAGCGGGAAGCCAGTGCGTTGAAGAGCTGCGCGAACACCAGAATGGTGAAGCCCATGGTGCGAGCCTCAGTCATCTGAGCCTCGTGGCCAATCGCTTCCACCGAGCGATCGGTGAACAGACCACCAGCCAAGTGCATATCCATACCAATCAGCGTGACAATGGCCATGATGATGCCGATGTAGATAATGTCGCCCCACATCGAAGCATCAATCACGCGGTCGGTCATCTTGCGAGGCTTGCGACCCATCACATCTTCGGTTTGCGGATCCACGCCCATGGCGAGCGCCGGCGCAGCATCAGTGAGCAGGTTAATCCACAACAGCTGTGTGGCGAGCAGCGGCACCGTAACACCCACGGTTTCCGGCTGACGAATGCCAAGGAAGCCGGCCAGTACCACGCCAAGGAACACGGTGAACACTTCGCCCACATTGGAGCTCAGCAGGTAGCGCAGGAACTTGCGGATGTTATCGAAGATCACGCGACCTTCGCGTACGGCAGCCACAATGGTGGAGAAATTGTCATCCGCCAGAATCATCTTGGCGCTCTGCTTGGTCACTTCAGTACCGGTAATGCCCATGGCCACACCGATATCTGCGGATTTGACTGCCGGAGCATCGTTTACACCGTCGCCGGTCATGGCCACGATGTTGCCTTGGCGCTGCAGGGATTCCACAATCTTGAGCTTGTGCTCGGGAGCCACGCGCGCATAGACGGAAACGTCTGCGGTAGCCTTATCAAACTCGGCTTCGCTCTTCAGCTCGTCAAGTTGGTCACCGGTAAGCGCCTTACCATCCTTGGCGATAATGCCAAGGTCGGAAGCGATACGGGCTGCGGTCAGCGGGTGATCGCCGGTAATCATTACCGTGCGGATGCCGGCACGATGCGCTTCGGCCACGGAATCGCGGACTTCGGTGCGCGGCGGATCGATAATGCCAACCATACCGTTCCAGATCAGGTCGGTTTCGAGCGTTTCCGCCTGGTCAGCGATATCGGCCACCTGGCCGGCCGCATTGACGGCGACGCCAGGCACGTCAGCCAGTGAGCTGGTTTCGAGCGGGCGGCATGCCTCACCGAGCGTGCGGTATGCCTCAGAGGAGAGGCGTTCGACGGTGGACAGGATGGTCTGGCGGTCGCCTTCGGTGAGCTTCCTGACCTGACCGCCCACGCGAATACGGGAGCAGTAGCTCAGCAGCACGTCGGGAGCACCCTTGGCGAATACGGTGAGCTTGCCGGAATCGGTGTCGTCCTTGGCGATGATGGACATGCGCTTGCGCTCGGAGGTAAACGGGATTTCACCAACGCGCGTGTAACGCTGTGCCTTGTGATCGGCCTTGACCTTGCGGGCGGCCACAATCAGGGACACTTCAGTAGGATCGCCAACCGTCTCCCAACGGCCGTTGGCATCTTGGCGCAGTTCACCATCGTTTGCCAGCGTGCCGGCAAGCAAAGTAGCCACAACTTCATCGGCCACGGTTTTGGCCTGTTCGGATTGCGGGTCGATGCCGCCTGTCATCACCATACGGCCTTCAGGCGCGTACCCCGTGCCGGTAATCTGCACTTCGCCGCTAGGCGTGACCACACGTTCCACGGTCATTTCGTTACGGGTCAACGTACCGGTTTTATCCGAGCAAATCACGGATGCGGAGCCGAGCGTTTCCACTGAATGCAGCTTCTTGACGATGGCGTTGTGCGCGGCCATACGCTGCACGCCGAGCGCCAGCACTACGGTCAGAATCGCAGCCAAGCCTTCCGGCACGGCAGCAACAGCCAGGGAAACGGCAAGCAGGAGGGAATCAATCACATCATGAATGTCATTGAAGCCTTCCAGTACAGCGAGCGCCACCAGTACCACTACGGCGATAATGCACACTGCAATACCGAGGATCTTGGAAACGTAGTCCATTTCCTTCTGCAGCGGGGTTTTCTCGTCTTCAGTGGCGGAGAGCATGTCTGCAATCTTGCCGACCTGCGTGTTCATGCCGGTGCCGGTCACAATCGCGCGGCCGGTACCCTGGGTCACCGAAGTACCGTTGAAAATCATATTGGCGCGGTCGCCCAGAGCTTTGGCTTCGGCCAGCGTATCCGGCTTCTTGCCGACCGGCACTGATTCGCCGGTCAGGCTGGCTTCGGCGATGCGCAGGCTGGCTGCATTGACCAAGCGGCCATCGGCGGATACCGAATCACCCTCAGCGAGGACGATAATGTCGCCTGGCACAACGTCCGTGGTATTAATACGCTGAACCTTGCCGTCACGCAGCACTGACGTCTGCGGCGCAGTCATTTGGGCAAGTGCCTCTACTGCCGCCTCGGCTTTGGCTTCCTGCATATAGCCGAGCACAGCGTTAACAATCAGAATCAGGACGATAACCAGAGCATCGAACGGGAGTGCCTCTCCCCCTTCAGCACCCGGTACAGCATTGGCTTTTTCAATAAACCAAGCGATAACCGAGATTACAGTTGCTGCGAGCAGCAAATACACCAGCGGATCTTGGAACTGGGCTAGGAACTTCTTCCACTTCGGCACTGGCGGCGCACTGGCCAGCTCATTCGGACCGAATTTGGCCAGTCGACGCTTGGCTTCTTCATCACTTAAGCCCCGGCTTGGGTCGACGTTCAAGGCTTTGGCCACGTCTTCGGCACTGGTCAAACTGGGGTCGGTATCCCCCAATAACGCCTCTTGGGCGCGGACTTCTTCTGATTCCACCGCTTGATCCTGCACAGATTGCACCGATTGCGCGGTATTCAGCGCGACCTCTTCCGTTGCGGTCGCAGCGTTGGCGGATTGATCATTCTGGCGATCAACCATGATGTTCTCCTTGGTATTGCCGCGGAGTAGTCAGCCCTACCTATCACCACCGGGTTATCTCCCCCAGCTGCCCGTAGAACTGCGCGGTTGTGGGCACCGACGCAACTGCTGCCGATGCATACTTTGCCATTATTGCATAGTGCCGTGGATTGGTCGGCGTACAGCGTAATGCGTTTTGACTAAAACAGGCGGCGCAACCACGTTTCGGCCAGCTCGGGCCAGGATTGCAGGCATTCGACTATGTGCGCATATTTGCCGGCGCCCGCGGTCTCCTCATTGGCGAGGGACAAGCCATGCGTGCCTTCCGGGTACAGATGCGCTTCCACGCTCACGCCCGCCGCGCGGCATGCTTGAATGAGCATCAGCGTATTTTCCACTGGCACAGTGGCGTCGGTCATAGTGTGCCAAACGAACACCGGTGGAGTTTTGGCGTCGATATGGCGCTCAATGGAGAGCTCGTCAAGCAGCTCTGGATTATGAGCTTCCAGGCCAAGCAGGCATTGGAAGCTACCGCGATGGGCGAACTCGCCAGCAGTGATTACCGGGTAGGCAAGCATCAGCGCGTTTGGTCGCACTTCGTCTGGGTTGACGTTATGCGCGCGCATCGTATCGTCGCCAGCACTGGTGGCCAGGTTAGCGGCCAGATGGCCGCCTGCAGAAAAGCCGAGTATGGCAATTGCTTCGGGCTTTACGTGCCATTCGTCGGCATGTGCGCGGATAAGCCGCATCGCCTCGGCAGCTTCCAATAACGCTACCGGGTATCGACTCGGCTTCACCGAGTATCGCAGAATAAACACGTTGAAGCCCTTGGCCAGAAATCGCAGAGCCACTGGTTCGGATTCACGGTCGGACGTCATGGCATACCCGCCGCCGGGCAGAATCAGAATCGAAGTGCGGTGTCGGTCAGAATCCATTTCTGGGCTATTGTCTGGAACATAGCCGATGAATCGGGCCTCGCTGCCGTCGATTCCAGTGATTGCGCGCTCAATGTATTGCATCCGCATCTCCCCGCGAGCGACGGCCTGCATCGGCCTGCGCCCGTCTTGCTTCAGACTTATCTCAGCCTTACATCATAGTGCGCAACGGCATGATGAAGAGGAGAGGAAGGAGACATGCCGGCCTGCCCCATTTGATGCATAACTTAGGAATCGTGAGAATTCAAGCATTTCATAACTTAGGATTCGTGTACATAACGTCATTTTATAACTTAGGAATCGTGATACAATACCATGAAGAGTCCTGAAAATACTGGGAATGCGAGCTCGTCATGTATAAGAGGAAGATATACAACCGTCTACGGCAGTGGAAGTCCGAAAGTAATGGAACTACTGCGCTGATGATCGAGGGAGCCCGCCGCGTCGGCAAAAGCACCATCGCCGAGGAATTCGCGAAAAACGAATACCGTTCATACATCCTTATTGACTGGCAGAAGGCTCCGCAGGCAGTGCGAGACTCGTTCCGCAACAATCTGAATCATTTGGACACACTGTTCATGGACCTTTCCGTCTACTACGGCGTACGTCTGTATGAGCGTGACACCCTCTTTATTTTCGACGAGGTACAACTCTTTCCCTTTGCCCGCAGCGCGGTTAAACAACTCGTTGCGGATGGCCGATATGACTTCATGGAGACCGGCTCCCTAATCTCCATTAAGAAGAACGTCGAAAACATCTTGATTCCTTCCGAGGAAGAATCGGTGAGCATGTTTCCCATGGATTTTGAGGAATTTCTATGGGCCAGAGGAGAAGAATTACTCGCTGATGCGATACGGCAATCTTTCGCAGACAGGCAGGCGATGTCTCCGCTGCTGGACAACAAGGCGGAGCGCCTGTTCCGTGAATACATGCTGGTGGGAGGCATGCCACAGGCCATAGAGCGTTATCTGGAAACATCCGATATGGGCAATGTCGACCGAGTGAAGCGTCAAATCTTACGTCTGTACGCTCAGGACATCGAGAAATACGGCGGCGATTCGAAAGAACGGGTCAAACGTATCTTCGATGAAATCCCGGGGCAGCTTTCCAAGCATGAAAAGAAGTTCACACTGTCGTCTTTAGGCGAAAACGCACGCGAACGTGAATATGGCGACGCTTTCTTCTGGTTAGATGAATCGTTCCTAATCAACCGCTGCATGAACGCCACGGATCCACATGTGGGCCTACGCTTGCATCAAGAGGACTCCACGATGAAATGCTATATGGGAGACACCGGATTGTTGGTAACACAGGTGTTTGCCGACCGCGCATACACGTCGAATGAGCTGTACCGCGATATCCTGTTCGGCAAACTGGAAGTGAACGAAGGCATGCTGGTGGAGAATGCTATTGCACAGCAGTTCCGAGCCTCAGGTCATCGTCTGTTCTTCTATTCCCGATACTCCCGTCAGGCAGAAGATCGCATGGAAATTGATTTTTTGCTTATCGGAGAGTATTCGAACGCCGCCATGAAGGCCAGGGTCTGCCCCGTGGAGGTCAAATCGACAAAGAGATACAAAACCACATCGCTCGATAAGTTCAAGAATAAATTCGACAGCCGGGTTGGCATGCAATACGTGCTGCATCCCAGACCAATGCGCGTTGAAGGAGACCGACTATATCTGCCGTTGTATATGGCGCATTGCCTGTGATGATTCTAGAACGTATCTCAGCAAATGATTCTCAACAAGAAAGGTGAGAGGATTACTGAATCCCAATCGCGCATACAGAGCATCATATCCGCGATATCCCGCCGTTTCAGGCCTGCTTGAATGTGCGGAGAAGTTCGGTTGCCTCACACTGTTCCTGGCGAGAATCATCTACCGTGAGGCATCGCGCAAGCTGGCGGCCATCGCACGATCCCGGGAACCTTTGGTCACGCGCAGGCCAAGAGTTACTGCGATCAGCATCACTGTGCAAGCGATCCACAGCACGCGGCCGCCAAAATCGCTGATAATCCAGCCGCCGATCATTGGCGCCAAAGCAATCGATAGCGACCACAGCACGTTGTACACACCCTGATATGTGCCGCGTGCATCTGCTGGCGCCATCGCGGCAACTGTAGTAGTTGCGATGGGGAAAGTGCCCAGCTCGCCGAGCGTCCACAGAACTACGGCGAGCGCAAAACCAGCCCACGAATCGGCCACAATCTGCACTGCATAGCCCAGCACGGTCACGGCAAGGCCTGCTATCAGCACACGCGAATTGCCCATGCGCGCGAATAATTTCATCGCTGGAATCTGCAATGCGCAGAGCATGAATCCATTGATGGTGAGCAGAATCGAGTAATCACCGAGCCCTAAGCCCAGGTTGGTCATGGCGATGGGCAGGCCGGATGTGCTTTGGAAATACACCAGGAAGTAGCCGAACATCAATACTGAGAATGCGAGGAATGGCATATCAGTGAGCACCCGCCGCCAATTGCTAGCCATAGAGCCGGATTGTGGCGATGCGGAATCGCTTGTGGGAAGCTCACTGCCCGGCGCCGGTACTGCCATTCCCAGATGCTTGACTTCGCGGAAGAAAATCATAAGCAATATTGTGACGCCGATCATCACCGTAGCCTCAACGTAGAACATCAGAGAATACGAAATCTTGACCAGCTGATTCGCCACAATCGGACCGATGGCGTAACCAAAGTTGATGGCCCAGGATTGCAGCACATACGCGCGTTGTTGGCGCTGGATCGGTACCACGTCTGCAATATATGCGGCGATGGCTGGGCTCGGCAGGGATGCGAACGTGCCATATACGAACAGAGCCGCGCCGAGTCCAATCGGATGAGTGAGCACAGACACCACTAATAGAGCTGCTGCTGCACCAATTTCGCCGATGATAATCATCACTTGCCGACCAAAACGGTCCGATAAGGTGCCGCCGAATAGGCAGCCGAGGATGGAACCGAAACCGTACATGGAAACGACTGTGCCTACCACGCCCTCGTTGATATGCAGCGCGGACACCAGGTAAATGGATAGGAATGATGTGACGAAGCGCCCCATCCACAAAATCAGGATTGCCAGCCACAAACCCCAGTACAGCGGGGACAGTCCGAATAATTCGCGTTGCTTCTTCACTAGTAATACTGTACTCGGAGCTCTGAGGCGCTACAGTCCGGGCATTTGGCGCGGGGTGCTGGGACAATGGCACCTATGGCTATCAAAAAGGGACCGACCAAGGGGTCGGGTGGAAAACATCGTAATAAGTTGAAGGGATACGGCCCCACTCCGAAGGCCGAGGACCGCGTGTATCACAAGGCCTACAAGGCCAAGAAGGCAGCGGAGCGCCGACTTCGCTCTGATCCGCGTCTGGCAGCCCGCCGCCGCGTGGACAAGTTCGCATCCGCGGATACGTCCGATCTGGTATTCGGCCGCAATTCCGTGCTGGAAGCACTGCGCGTAGGCGTGCCAAGCTCCACGCTGTATATTCTCTCCCGCATCGAGCACGATGATCGCACGCGCGAAATCGTGAAGATTGCTGGCGCGAACGGCCTGCACATGATGGAAGCCGACCGTCTGGAGATGGATCGTATCGCTCGCTCCGGCAACCATCAGGGCGTGATCTTGAAGGTGGAACCGTACCAGTATTCCTCAGTGCATGAGCTGGTGGAGCGCGCGGAAAAGAAGGCGAAGGCTATGGAGGCCGCGAATTCCGCTGCCGCTCGCATCGCCGCACGTCCGCTGTTCATTGCTTTGGACGGTGTGACGGATCCGCAGAACCTCGGTGCCGTGATTCGTTCGGCTGCTGCATTCGGTGCTAATGGTGTGATTCTGCCGGAGCGTCGCTCTGCCTCGGTGAACGCTGCGGCTTGGAAGGTATCTGCTGGCGCTGCCGCTCATATGCCGGTGGCTCGCGTGGTGAATCTGACCAAGGCTATTGAGGGCTTGAAGGAACGCGGCTATTACGTGGTGGGCCTTGACGGCGGCGGCGATAAGCTCGTCGGCGAAACCGGCTTTGAAACCGATCCGCTGGTTGTGGTGCTCGGTTCCGAAGGTTCCGGTTTGAGCCGACTGGTTCGTGAGGCGTGCGACGCGATTGCCGGTATTCCGATCAGCTCGACCGTGGAATCGCTGAACGCTTCGGTGGCTGCAGGCATCAGCCTGTACGCTGTGGCAAATGCACGTCGTAAGGCTGGCGAAGCCGCGAAGTAAGCGAGTAACTCCCCTCTTCAAAGCGGAACTAGAGTTATTGCAATTGATATGAGTGAAGCCCCTCAGGTGAGGGGCTTCACTCGTGTTACTGCTCAGTGGCTCCACACAGCCGCGTCGGGGTCGTCGTCGGGGTTGTAGCCGTCGTAGTCGCCATAGGTGTATTCGTCATCCACCACACCGGAATCGGCTTCGGCGTTGAGCTCGTCGAGATCCTTCTTATCGAGCTTGTACTTTGGCAGCACATTGTCGATGTAACTGGTCACGGCTTCAGCCATCGGCACATCGTGGCCGGCCTTTTCTGCCAGGAACCAGCGGTGATCGAGCACCTCGTGGAAGAACTGGGCAGGCTCAATCTGCGAGCGATAATCGCGCGGAATCATGCGAACAGTCGGCTCATAGACTTCGCGCATCCAGTCGGTGGCCACAATCTCAAGTTCCTCACCATCGCGCCACGTGGAAGCACGGTAGGCATCGAGATCATTGAGCAGGCGGCGAGCCTGGTTCTCCTGCACATCAAGACCAGTCAAACGCAGCAGCTTGCGGTTTGCATAACCAGCATCAACCACACGCGGACGTACCAGCACACGCTTACCATCCTCGGCAGTCTTCATTTCGAGCTCGTCCACATCAAAGCCCAGCTCATTGAGCTTATTGACGCGCTGCTCAATCTTCCACATTTCATCCGGACCGAACTTATCGGTATCGGTCAGAGCGCTCCACAGCGAATGATAACGGTCAACCAAGCGGTTGCCTACTTCGATTTCGTCCACGTCGCTCGGCAGCAGTCGGCCGGAAGCCAAATCCATCAGTTCGCCAATGATGTTGGTTCGAGCCAAATCGATATCGTATTCGCGCTGACCATCGGTCAGCTGCACCTGCAAATCGCCGGTTTCGGCGTCCACCAAGAAGGCGGAGAAAGCATCAGCATCACGCAGGAACAGAACGTTCGACAGAGATACATCGCCCCAGTAGAAGCCAGCCAAGTGCAGACGAACCATGAGCACGGCAAGCGCGTCAATCAGTCGTTCGGCAGTATCATGCTGCAGATTGCGGGCGAACAGTGCACGGTACGGCAGCGAGAACTTGAGATGACGCGTTACCAAAATAGCTTCAAGCGGCTCACCATTCTTATCATGACGACCGGTGACCACGGCAATCGGGGTAACCGTAGGCAGCTCGAGCTTCTGCAGACGGCGCAGAATCTCATATTCTCGTTCAGCCACCTGACGGGTGATTTCCTTCATGGCGTAGACTTCATCGCCCACGTGCACGAAACGCACCACGTGGCGGGAAATGCCTCGCGGCAGGTTGGCAAGCAAATCTTCCGGCCATGTAGCCAATGGCTTGTGCCACGGCAGTGTGAACATCTTCGGGTTCGAGCTTGCGGCAGTAATCTTCAGTGCCTGCGGCTCGGCAGAATTGGCGTGCTCGTCTTCAGCCTTAACAGAAGTGGCTTTCAACGCACGCGGATCCATCTGGGGCAGATTGTTTACTTCCATAGCACTCCATCGTACTGAGTTAGAGGGAATAACTGGTTGCCATTATAGGTGTGGCGAGGCACAGAAAAAGAAAAGCCCCGCAGCTGTGCAGGGCTTTTCCAACGAGGTCATAAGAGAGGAAGAGAATAACCTCGTTTAATGGTTGACGAAGCGGTTAGACCTCGCCAAGTATCTACTAGTTCAGACGCAGCTCGGTCGACGGAGCGAACAGGTGCATCTTGGCCGGATCAATCTTGATCTTGACGGTTGCACCGACCTTCGGCAGCGCACGCGGGTTCACACGAATCGTGGTGAGCTTGTTCTGGTCGGACATAACCTGGGAAGCCTCAGCTGCGGAGCCATCGGTGATGATGTTGCCGTAGATGTAGCCGTCGGAGCCCAGATCCTCGACGTTCACAACCTTCAGGGAGAAGGCGTTCGGGTCGTCGGAAGCAGCCAGGCTTGCGTCCTCAGGACGGAAGCCGACCACAATCTGGCCGTTGTCTTCAGCAGTGAGCTTGTTGACAGCCTCAGCCGGCAGATCCACGGTGTCCTCACCGATCTTTGCCTTGCCGTTGACCACCGGGTGGGTGTTCAGGTTCATCGACGGGGAGCCGATGAAGCCAGCGACGAAGACGTTGGCCGGACGATCGTACAGCTCGGTCGGAGCGCCGACCTGCTGCAGAATGCCGAGCTTGATGACGGCAATGCGATCGCCCATGGTCAGAGCCTCAGTCTGATCGTGGGTCACGTACAGGGTGGTGACACCCAGCTGACGCTGCAGAGCAGCGATCTGGGTACGGGTCTGGACACGAAGCTTTGCATCGAGGTTGGAGAGCGGCTCATCCATGAGGAAGACCTTCGGCTCACGAACGATTGCACGGCCCATAGCAACACGCTGACGCTGACCACCGGACAGAGCCTTCGGCTTGCGGTCGAGGTACTCGGTCAGGTCGAGGATCTCAGCGGCCTTCTCAACGCGCTTGCGAATCTCTTCCTTCGGGGTGCCGGCGATCTTCAGAGCGAAGCCCATGTTGTCGGCGACGGTCATGTGCGGGTACAGAGCGTAGTTCTGGAACACCATTGCGATGTCGCGGTCCTTCGGCTGCATCGTGGTGACGTCCTTGCCACCGATGAGGATGCGGCCCTTGTTGACCTCTTCCAGGCCGGCGAGCATACGAAGGGTCGTAGACTTACCGCAGCCAGAAGGACCAACGAGGACGAGGAACTCGCCATCCTTGATATCAAGATTCAAATCATCCACAGAGGGCTTATCGTTGCCCGGGTAGATACGAGTGACGTGGTCGAATACGACTTCTGCCATAATTTCAATCCTTTCAGAGGCAGGTACGTGCCTCACGATCCGTTGTAAAGGGATTTGTTTCCTTTTGCTTCTACCCACAACACCGACATACAACGTCGCTTCTCGGAACTGCAAGCTTCAGCGTTTACTTTTTCCGGTTCAGTGAAGGTTCTCTTCGTTGAGCCACCATTCACTATACACGCGCCAGGTACAAAAACAAGGCCGGAAACGCGAAATATTTCGCGAAGCGTGTCGCAAAGGACTCCCTCCCCGCGGCGCATTCCCGGGAATGCAGTGCACGCCCTCCCCATAGCGACGCATTCCCCGAAATGCGACGCACAACCGCCCCACCAGCGACGCAATTACCGGAAAGTAGCGCAAAACGCATGTTTCACGGTACGTTTCACGACGCAATTCCGGGAATGCGGCGAAAAATCTCACCACGAGCGGCGCAATCCCCGGAATGCGGCGAGGGCCGGCGCTACCCTTAAACCATGGAACAGGAGCCACTGGTTAGCATTATCATTCCGGTTTACAAGGTCGAGCAGTTTCTCGACGATTGCGTGGCCAGCGTAACCGCGCAAACATACCGGAATCTCGAAATCCTGCTCGTCGATGATGGCTCTCCTGATTCTTGCCCCGCGATGTGTGATGCTTGGGCACGCAAAGATTCTCGCGTACGCGTGATTCATAAAGCCAACGGCGGTCTTTCCGATGCGCGCAACGCAGGCATCGCGCAGGCAACCGGCTCCTATATTTATTTCGCGGATTCCGACGACACCGTGGCCCCCACGTTGGTCGAAGACTGCCTTGCCGACATGCGCAACTACGATGCCGATCTCGTGATGTTCCAGTTCGACACTATTTCCGAAAATGGCAAGCCGCTGCTCTCCAACTACCGTCATAACGACTTTGACGAGGTCCAAATTCTCACCCCAGTCGAGGCAATTAAAAAACAAGTCAAAGCAGAAATCGACGGATATTTCTGGGCTTTCCTTGCCCCCGCATCCACATACCAAAACACAAGTTTTGCATTCCCAGTCGGCCGCAAAATCGAAGATCTTTCCCGCATTTGCAATGTAATCGGCGAAGCGACGCGCGTAGTGCGCATTCCAAAAGTGCTGTACCACTACCGCATGCGCGAAGGTTCCATCACCGCCAGCTGGGATCCGAAACTCACGCGCGATTGGACTCGCGCTGCCGACGATCGCGAAGAATATATTGTGTCGCATTTCCCTGAACTCAAGGGCTTTATGACACTGCAGCAGCTCAACTTCTTCGCCAATCTCGATTATGAAACCATCCGCCAGTCGCTGATTGCCGGATTGAAAATCGATCCCGAAGACGCCGACGCCATCCGGCGCCGTATCGATCGACTGTCCAAAACCGCTAACGAAAGCGACGAGCCAATTCCAGATACGCTGCGCGAGCTGCTTGGTCTGCTCAAGCTCGGCGTGACGAAGTTCGCCGATAATGCCGTGGATGCACTGGCGCCTTCCTCGCCGGAGGAAGGCGAAGAAGAGCCCGAACCAACGTTGTCCGAACGCTTCCGCGATATGCGCGATGATTGGCGTCAACTGCGCATTCAACACATCGAAGCCGTAGAAGAGCGCAAGGATGAGCGTAAAGCCGAACGCCTCGCCGCCCGCAATGGCGTCACCTTTGAACAGGAATAGGACCCGCCCCGTAAGCTATACAACCTCAAAAACCTTGATTTTCCAAGGATTGTTAAAGGGCTATCAATAATCCATATACGAGATAACGAGCATTTTGCCGCTTTGCCCGGCATGAGGCTTCTAGAATCAACACCGTTATTCGGGAAGAAGATTCAGAAATCTCAATCCTCTGTACGCTGAGGGTGTCTTTTGCGGCTCTTCTTTCGTATTGCTTCGAATATCAAAACCATGTGGAGTGATGACAAGAGAGAGGAATGACTCCAAATGCGCAATATCAAGAAGACAGTTGTCAGAGCAATTGCCGCAGTTTCGGCCTTGGGCACTTTGATGGGATTGGCCGCATGCGGCACCGCCAACGCTAGCGACAGCGGCGAAAAGACGCTGAAGGTTGCACTCGTTGTGCCGAACAAGCCGTACGCCTATGCAGAAAAGGACGGCAGCCCGGCAGGCTTCGAATACGAGGCACTGAAGGAAATCGACGCTCAGAACAAGAACCTCAAGTTCGAATACACCACTCAGGAGTATCAGAACGCTCTTATCGGCCTGAAGGAAGGCAAGTACGATCTGGTTAGCGGCACGTTCTTCCGCACTCCGGCCCGCGAGAAGGACTACCTGGTCACCAAGCCGTACAACTACTACTTCCTGAACCTCATCGTCAACCCGAACAGCACCATCAAGACCATGTATGACTTGAACGGCAAGTCCGTTGTACCGATCGAATCCACCGACGGCCGTTACGTGGCCTTCCGCGATTGGCAGAAGAAGCACCCGGATGTGAAGATCACCATGGAGGCCTCCTCCACCCAGCCGACCTTCACTGACATGATTCAGCAGGTGCATGACGGCACGTATGACGCCGTGTACCTCTCCAAGGACCAGTTCGACGGTGTCAAGGACAGCCTCGGCTACCAGATGAAGGTCACCGACCCGGTCGACGGCCGCGACACCGTGTTCCTGCTCAACAAGAAGAACACGGCCGCCCAGGCGGAAGTCAACAAGTCCATCGAGGCACTCACCAAGGATGGCAGCCTGGCCAAGCTCACCAAGAAGTGGTTCAAGCAGGATAACTTCGCCCTGGCTGAGAAGCTCGGCATTGCCGACAACGGCTGATCTGCTGAGACCTCACGCATACCACGCATATAACGCATACACCGCATCAGGTTCCGAACGAAGGTCCATATGAATTCCGGTCTGCAAATCATTGGGAATGTGCTGCCGGGTATGATCCAATACATCCCGATGACGCTTGTGTACACAATTGTGCCAAGCGTCATCGCGGCATTGTTGGCCATAGCCATCTGCAAAGCACGATTGAGGGAACGAGGGGTTATCTATTGGCTGGTCTCCCTGTTCGTGTCATTTTTCCGTGGAACACCACAACTGGTACAGCTGTTCCTCATTCTGTACGGCCTGCCAAGGTTGTTCCTGCTTATCGGCATTGATATCAGCGACCTGTCTGCGGGAACCTTTTACATCATCGCCACGGCACTGAATCTGTCGTGCTTTGTGGCTGAAGCATATCGTGGCGGCTATCTTGCCATGGATTATCGCCAAATCGAAGCCGGCTACAGCATTGGTTACAGCCGCTGGCAATGCTTCCTGCATGTGATTGTTCCTGGAACTCTGCAGAACGCCGTACTGAACCTGAAAAATCTTTCCATTGATGTACTCAAGGGCGCTTCGCTCGCGTACACCATCGGTGCCATTGAAGTCATGGGATATGCCGATCGCATGATTGGTTTGAATTCGGGCGTCGGCCGCCTGTGGGTGCTTGGCACGGCAGCAGTGATCTATTTCGCTCTGTGCGCGATTCTCGAAACGCTGTTCAACTTGGCTGCCAAGCATTACGAACGTTATGGAAAGGCGGTATGAGTCATGACGCTCGATTATGAGTTCATGGGGCAGGATATTCCCGTCCTGTTGCGCGCACTGCCTGCCACGCTCAACCTCACTTTGTGGTCGATGATTGTGGCCCTTGCCTTCGCTATTCTGTGCGGAGCCTTTATTCTCATTCGCATACCGGTGCTGTGGCAGCTGGTTATTGCAATCAATACCTTTATCAAAGGTGTTCCGCTGGTCATCCAGCTGCTGTTCTGCTATTACGCGGTTCCTATTGTGGCTAAGGGACTTGATGGCTTCCTGGGATATCATTTCGATCCTCGTAACCCTCCATACTTCCCTGCTGCGGTTCTGGCTCTCGGCTTGAACTTCGGCGCATACATCACTGATGTTGTGGTTTCTTCCGTACGAGCAATCGATCACGGACAGATTGAAGCAGGCAAAGCTTGCGGCATGCGCCGCCGAGAGATCATCTGGCATATTCTGCTGCCCCAAGTGGTTGTGGTATCCATTCCGGATATGGGCAACTATTTCATTTGGCTGCTCAAGGGCACGAGCGTCGCGTCACTGGTTGGCGTGGCTGAGCTGCTCGGCACTGCGAAAATCAGCGCAAGCCAAAACTACGACTTCTTGGAAGCCTATTTGGTAGCTGCGCTGCTGTATTGGGTAGTCTGTGTGATTGCTGAGCGTCTGCTGCAACTGCTGTACAGCAAGCTTGGTCGATTCAATTTCAAGGATGGCGCTCCTGGCGAACGTTCTTCGAGCAAGAAGAACCAGTCTCGTCTACGCAACGTCGCATCGGTTATCGCCTAATCCTAGGCGTAAGGTCAGCATCGAATACCACTGAAGGAGCATCATTATGGCTTTTGAAAACAACACACCACATATCGTCAACCCCGTTGTGGATGGCCTGCGCGATATTTCCGCTAGGCGTGCAGCCACTATCAGCAACATGATCGACGAAGCTGCAAAGCGCGGCTTGGACGACCAGTTCGCTTATGACGCTGTATGGACGTATGGCGCGGATAACGGCAAGGAATACGCACAGTCTTTGGGCAAGAATCCGACGTTCCGCCAGTTCGCTGACGGCTTCGGCGTTGACCACAACAAGGACATCTACGAAATGGAGCGCGTGGTCGATAACGACGACGAACTGGAAATCCACTTCCACTACTGCCCGTACGTCACCGAATGGGTGAAGCAGGGCAAGACTCCGGATCAAATCTCGCGACTGTGCGAAATCGCCATGGCTGGTGACCATGCTTTCGCCAAGGAATTCCCCTGCCTCGACTTTGCTTTGGAAGGCACTATCGCTGATGGCAAGGACGTGTGCACGCTGCGCTTCACCCGCCGCAAGGAAGCCGATGGCTTCATTAAAACCGACAACAACTGATCGCAATTGTTTTACCCACTTCTTACCCACTTCGGTGACTGATTTAGGGATGAGCTGAAGGACTATCCCCCAGAAAGGTCGTTTCATGGAATACGCACTCAACGTCGAAAACCTGCATAAATCATTCGGCGACCGGGAAATCCTTAAAGGCATTTCTCTGCATTCCACTAAAGGCGAAGTAACGGCGATTATCGGCCCTAGTGGTTCCGGTAAAACAACGCTGTTGCGCAGCATGAATCTGTTGGAGACGCCTGATTCCGGTGTGATTACCATCGGCGGAGTTAGCGTGGACTGCGGGAAGAAAATCAAGCATGCTGACGCACTGGCGCTGCGCCGCCAAACCGCCATGGTGTTCCAGGATTACAACCTGTTCAAGAACAAGACAGCCCTGCAGAACATCACCCAAGGTCTTATCACCGTTAAGAAGAAGTCAAAGGCTGAAGCTGAGGCCATTGCACGCAAGCAACTGGAACTGGTTGGCTTGTCGGACTTTGCCGACTACTATCCGATTCAGTTGTCCGGCGGCCAGCAGCAGCGCGTATCCATTGCCCGCGCTTTGGCGCTGAACCCAACTGTCATCCTGTTCGATGAGCCAACCTCAGCTTTGGATCCTGAACTTGTTAGCGATGTACTCGACGTGATGACGAAAGTGGCTCAGCTGGGCATCACCATGGTGGTTGTCACGCACGAAATTCGATTCGCGCGCAAAGTCGCAGACAAAGTCATTTTTGTCAACGAGGGCGTCATTGTGGAAGAAGGTACTGCTGAAGAGGTTATCGACCATCCGAAGCATGAACGCACTAAAGCCTTCCTGAGTCGCATCAACGACAAGTAATCTGCCTTATTCAAGCCCGGCCTTATCAGCCGGGCTTTTTCAATAGTGCTGTTCAAATCCGCGCGAGGCCGAGGCATGCGGATAAGATGGCTCAAGGAGAACCATGACGGGAGGGTTGGTCATGCGCGATATCAGGGTTGGAGTGGTCGAAGATGATCCCACCGCCTGCCAGCGAGTACTTGATTATCTGAACCAATATCAGAGCGAAACCGGCACGCAGTTCACGATTTCCGTATTCGACGACGGCGAGGCAATTGTTGAAAAATACACGCCGACGTATGACATTCTGTTGCTGGACATCGAAATGCAGCACATGGACGGCATGGCTGCAGCCCGTAAAATCCGCGAGCGCGATAATTCGGTGGTTATTGTGTTCATCACCGCCGCCCCGCAATATGCCATTAATGGCTATGAGGTGCAGGCTCTCTCGTATTTGCTGAAGCCGGTACCATATTTTGCCTTCCGACAGGAAATCAAGCGTTCTATTGACATGGTTCGGCGGCGCAGCGATGGTTCGCTGATGATTGATACCGGCGGTCGGCAGATGCGTGTGGAGCTGGCGGATGTGCTGTATATCGAATCGATTCGGCACACGATTATTGTGCACACGTTGAGCGGCAAACTGTCGGTGACCGGTACGCTGAAGGATTTCGAAGAGCGCTTGGCTGAGCAGGACTTCTTCCGTTCGAATTCCTGTTATCTAGTCAATCTGCGCCATGTGACCGGCGTGGACGGGCAGGATTGCGTGATGTCGAATGGAGAGGCGCTGCGTGTGAGCCGTCCGCGCAAGAAAGCGTTCTTGACTGCGTTGACGAACTACATGGGTATGGGCGCTCTCTGATGGACACCAGCACCATTACCAACGCGCTGCCGGATATTCCGCGTCTGTACACCGCTTTGTGCGAGTGGCTGGCATGCATGGTGTACATCATGGCCATTTACCGGCGTGTGAGCTGGCAGCGGACAGCCACAGTGAGCATCGTCGGTTTGGCTGGCATGATTGGCATCCAATATCTCGATGGCGCGATGCCGCTATGGTTCTGGGTTATCGGCATGCTGTTGGCATTCAGCGGCATGTGGACGATTGTGCGCTTTGGTGCGGGTACTGGTAATCGCGAGGGTTTGTATATTACTGCCCGCGCATTTGTACTGGCTGAGTTGGTGGCGTCTTTGCATTGGCAGCTGGTGACGTTCCTGCAATATGGGCTTGGCAAGGAGATACATGAGCCATTCGCCACGCTGGTGCTGATTGGTACGTATGCGGTTGCATTCGCTGTGGCATGGCTAGTTGAGCGCGGCAATTTCGCGCACGATGCGCCTACGAGCACTACTTGGCAGCTTTCGGTGGGCACAATCGCCATCACCATCGTGACGTTCGCCATGAGTAACCTGAGCTTTATTTCCACTAACACCCCGTTCTCTGGATCGGTCGGCCAAGAGGTGTTCTACATTCGCACATTGGTGGATTTCTGCGGGTTCGCGATTCTGTACGCGCAGCAGGAGCAGGCACGGCGTATGGCAGCCAACGCGGAGCTGGCGTCTATCAATGCGCAATTGGCCAGCCAGCATCAGGAATATTTGGCGTCCAAGGAAAATATTGAGTCTATTGGTCGACTGGCTCATGATTTGAAGCATCAGATCGCTGCGTTGCGAGCTGAAGTGGATCCGGAACATGCAGCGGCCGGATTCGAGCAGTTGGAGGCGTCCGTGGCTGCGGCGAGCGCCCAACAGCATTCCGGCAATCCGGTACTGGACGTGATTCTGACCTCCAAAATGCGCACCTGCGCGGATCGTGGTATTACCCTGACCGCAGTGGCGGATGGCAAACTGTTGGATGGTATGTCATCGATGGATATTGCTTCATTGTTTGGCAATGCGTTGGATAATGCGATTGAAGCAACCAGCAAACTGCCGAATAAGCAGCAGCGTCTGATTCGACTGGCCTTGTATGGCCAGGGGCAGTTCACTGTGATTCGTGTGGAGAATTACTACGATTCCGCACTGAAGAAGGATTCGACTGGCGCGTTGCGCACAACGAAGCGCGATGCTTCACGGCATGGTTTTGGTGTGAAGTCGATTCGTCACATCGCCGCACAATACGGCGGCGAAGTGACGATTCGCACTGACGATCATTGGTTCGTACTGACCGCGCTCATTCCGCGGTGACTCTAGTAATAGTTGGCTGTCGGATTTCCAACGTTGACTGTAGGTTTTCCAACACTGACTGTAGGGAATCGAACGTTGACTGTAGGGAATCCGACGAAAAACGTTGGAAACCCTACAGTCAATATCCAAAACCCTACAGTCAGTGACTGAAAACCTACAGTCAACGTTGGAAATCCGACAGTCAAGTCATACGGGAGAGACGCCGTTCGCCCCGTGGTCTCAAGGAATGCGCTAGAAATCCCAATCGTCGTCGTCGGTTTCCTCGGCCTTGCCCATCACGTAGGAGGAGCCGGAGCCGGAGAAGAAGTCGTGGTTTTCGTCAGCGTTCGGGCTCAGTGCGGCGAGAATCGCAGGATTCACATCGCAGATTTCTGCCGGGAACAGTGCCGGATAGCCGAGGTTCATCAGCGCCTTGTTGGCGTTGTAATGCAGGAACTTTTCCACATCTTCCACGAGGCCAACGCCACTGTACAGGGATTCGGTGTAGCCCACCTCGTTGTCATACAGTTCGTTGAGCAGGTCATAGGTGTAGTCCTGCAGATCAGCGCGCTCAGCATCGGTGAGCTGGGCAATACCCTTTTGATACTTGTACCCAATGTAGTAGCCGTGCACAGCTTCATCGCGAATGA
Source organism: Bifidobacterium sp. LH_416 (assembly GCF_056357055.1). Taxonomy (NCBI): domain Bacteria; kingdom Bacillati; phylum Actinomycetota; class Actinomycetes; order Bifidobacteriales; family Bifidobacteriaceae; genus Bifidobacterium; species Bifidobacterium sp. LH_416. Next base: position 42,366 of record NZ_JBKEVJ010000008.1, read on the forward strand.
TGAGTCGAATCACGTCCGCGGTGTTGGTGAGCTTGGCGTGTGCGGAGAAGTACATCGGCAGGTAGAAGCCGGAGTAGAAGAGGAAGGATTCGAGCAGCGTAGAAGCCACCTTGCGCTTGTACGGGTTATCGCCCTCGTAGTAGTCGAGTACGATTTCAGCCTTCTTCTGCAGGAATTCGTTCTGCTCGCTCCAGTCGAATGCTGCATCGATCTGCTCGGTGGAGCACAGGGTGGAGAAAATCGAGGAGTATGACTTGGCGTGCACGGATTCCATGAACGCAATGTTCGTGTACACGGCCTCCTCATGCGGAGTGAGCGCATCCGGAATCAGGGAGACTGCACCGACCGTGCCCTGAATGGTGTCGAGGAGAGTTAGGCCAGTGAAAACGCGCATAGTGAGCGTGTGCTCTTCTTCGCTCATCTGCTGCCAAGAAGGAATATCGTTGGAAACCGGCACTTTTTCAGGCAGCCAGAAGTTACCAGTCAGTCGATCCCAGACCTCAAGGTCTTTCTCGTCTTCCAAACGGTTCCAATTGATTGCAGAAACACGATCAATAAGCTTCAACGGCTTACGCGGAATAGAAATCGGTGGCATTGTTCTTCCTTATTTGATTGGCGCGGTTGGTTGGTGGACGTGTTGTCCGACACGCTCCAGGCCGCTCTGGCCAAGTCTTTACGGTCTGACAACACGTCCACCAACCAACCGCTTACCTATTGAATAATTATGACGATTTGTGAATCAGCAGAGCGCAGCGGTGGGGAATGGTATGTGTTGCTCGACCGTAAGCTTGGCCGAACGGCCTTGAGTGTGTCGAGCAACACATACCATTCCCCACCGCGTCAATTACAACATGCAACTTACGCAGCCTTGGACCTCTGTCCCCTCCAAGGCTTGCTGTCGGATGCGGATGTAGTAGAGGGTTTTGATGCCCTTGCGCCAGGCGTAGATCTGAGCCTTGTTGAGGTCGCGGGTGGTGGCGGTGTCCGGGAAGAACAGCGTCAGCGACAGGCCCTGATCGACGTGCTGAGTAGCTTCGGCGTAGGTGTCTACGATGGCTTTCCAGCCGATTTCGTAAGCGTCCTTGTAATACTCGAGATTGTCGTTGGTCATGTAGGCTGCCGGATAGTAGACGCGGCCGATCTTGCCTTCCTTGCGAATCTCGATCTTGGAAGCAATCGGATGAATTGAGCTCGTGGAATGGTTGATATAGGAGATTGAGCCGGTTGGCGGCACGGCCTGCAGGTTCTGGTTGTAGATACCATCCTTGAGGATTGCGTCACGCAACGCTTCCCAATCAGCCACGGTCGGGATAGTGATGCCGAACTTGGCGAACAGGTCACGCACACGAGCGGTGCGCGGCTCCAGGGAGCGGCGGCCATCGGTGTACTTGTCGAAGTAGTTGCCTTGACCGGCTGGCTTGGCGTAGTCGGAGGTTGGGAAGCTCTTGAATGCCTGGCCATGTTCAACGGCGAGCGCATGCGAGGCGCGGTACGCATGGTAGGCCACGGTCATGAAGTACATGTCCGTAAAGTCAAGGCCTTCCTCGGAACCATACATGATGCCTTCGCGGGCCAAGAATCCGTGCAGGTTCATCTGTCCGAGACCGATGGCGTGGCCTTCCTCATTGGCGCGGCGGATGGATGGCACGGCGTTGATCGACGTGTGTTCGGCGACTGAGGTGAGTGCACGAATCGCGGTTTCCACCGTGTGGGCCAGTCCGCCATCCATGGCCTTAGCAATGTTGAGGGAGCCAAGGTTGCAGGAAATATCGCGGCCGACATACTTATAGGTCAGGTCTTCGTTGTATTCGCTGGGCTCCTGAACTTGGAGGATTTCGGAGCACAGGTTCGACATGGTCACGCGGCCTTCAATCGGGTTTGCACGGTTGACGGTGTCCTCAAACACGATGTACGGGTAGCCGGATTCGAATTGCAATTCGGCGATGGTGGTGAAGAACTTGCGAGCATCAATGTAGGTCTTCCGAATACGATTGTCCGCCACCATTTCCGCATAGTGCTCGGTGATGGCGATATCCGCAAACGGCTTGCCGTAGACGCGCTCGACATCGTAGGGGCTGAACAACGCCATCTGTTCCTTGCGCTTGGCGAGTTCGAAGGTGATGTCCGGAATCACCACGCCAAGGGCTAGGGACTTGATACGAATCTTCTCGTCGGCATTCTCGCGCTTGGTGTCAAGGAATCGCAGAATATCCGGGTGATGGGCGCTCAGGTACACTGCGCCGGCACCCTGGCGAGCGCCGAGCTGGTTAGCGTAAGAGAAGGAATCCTCCAGCAGCTTCATCACCGGAATCACACCGCTGGACTGGTTTTCGATGTGCTTGATCGGAGCGCCAAGTTCGCGCAGGTTACTCAGCAGCAGCGCCACGCCACCGCCACGCTTGGAAAGCTGCAGAGCTGCGTTGATGCCGCGGGAAATGGATTCCATGTTGTCTTCGATGCGCACGAGGAAGCAGCTCACCGGCTCGCCTCGCTGAGCCTTACCGAGGTTCAGGAAGGTCGGAGTGGCGGGCTGGAAGCGTCCGGCCAGCATTTCGTCCACGTATTCGACGGCCTGCTGTTCATTGCCGGCTGCAAGTTCCAATGCCACGGCGGCGCAACGTTGCGGGAAGTTTTCGAGGTACTGCTTGCCGTCAAAGGTTTTTAGCGCATAAGACGTGTAGAACTTGAAGGCGCCCAGGAAGGTGCCGAATTCAAAACCGGAAGATTCCACGTGCTCGTAGAAGCTGTCGAGGAATTCGGCAGAATACTGGGCGAACACCTGCGGGTTGTAGTACTGGTTTTCGATAAGGTACTGCAATCGCTCGGCGGTAGTGGGGAACGTGACTGTGTTGGCAGCTACGTGATTGGTTACGTAAGCGCGCTCGGCAGCCTTGTCCTTGTCGAACTGAATCTGGCCATTGGAATCGTAAAGGTTGAGCATCGCGTTCAGCGCATGGTAATCATGTGCCGGATCAGTGGGCTCGGCAGCATGCGATGTGTTGTCGAGAGCCAGTTCGGTATTGGTGAAGTCGGTCATAGTTAGGTGAGAATCTTTCTTGTTTTCGAAAAAATAAGCCACTGACGATGACTCAATGGCATATTTTCACGAACAGTGGGTTTATCTCGAAAAAATACGCCGCTGGCAGCAACTCAATGGCGCATTTTCACGAAGTCGCCGTTTTCTTCGAAATTTTGGGCCGCCGTCACTGTTTCGCTGAGTCGGCAAAGAACCGCACAAGGCCATTGGTGACTGCAGCGGTATCTTCCGGGGTGCCCATCAGCTCGTATTTGTAGAGGAAAGGCACATGGCATTTGGCGGCGATGATGTCTCCTGCCGCACAGTACGCCTCACCGAAGTTCGTGTTACCTGATGCGATAACGCCGCGAATCCATTTACGGTTCTCAGGATCGTTCAGGAAGCGTTTGACCTGAATCGGCACTGCTTTTTTGATGACTCCCCCGCCATAGGTAGGAACCATGATGACGTAGGGTTCGCGCACGTTCAATGCTGGTTCGGAGGCTTTGAGCGGTATCCGGTATACGTTGATGCCATGGTCCTCCAGATGACATCCGGCAACGAATCGTGCGGTATTTTCGGAGGCCGATGAGAAGTAGACTAGCGCTCCCGTCACGCGTTCACCGGGGTTGCAGCGGCCTGCTTGGCAACTTCGCGAATCAGATCCGGACGGTAGCCGGTCCAAGAGTTGTCCGGAGTGATAACAACTGGGGCCTGCTGGAAGCCTGCGGCCTGCAACTGTTCAAGAGTGGAGGGGTTCTCCGTCAGGTCCACGGTTTCAAACGGAACACCCAGCTTGGTGAACTGACGCTTGGTGGCCTCGCACTGCGGGCAATGAGGCTTGGTGAACACGGTAATGGTCATGGAACTCCCCTTCTGGCAGCAATTCAAAATGAAGCGAGAGCCATATTACAACCGTGTGATTTGCAATCAAGCCACTATGTGTAGTGGCGTGTTGCAGTAAATATCACTAGATATAGTGTTTTGCGTTGATTTTCCGCCATTTATCACACTGATCATCACTAAGGGTTCTACGCTGGCCAAACGCGAGATGTGGCATTGTTCACATTTGCCGCTGGTTCTATCTCTGGCAGGAAGCGGAATCTATTAGGAGTTCATAAAAAAACTTGGCTGGCGGCACTCTGGGAAAAGTGCCGCCAGCCAAGTAGAGGAAGAAGTTTTAGAGAGAAGTTCGATTTACTGCAGTAGGTTCAATAGGCATGCCTCACTTGTTCTTAGGCATAATCCAGAACTTGAGCAACGGGTAGCTCACCACCACAGCCAGCAGGGTGTTGACCACGGAAGCGATAGTGCCAGCCACGCCGGCGTTCATGCCCCAACCCTGGCACAGGGAGGTCACATAGCCCGGCAGCACGAGGTTCACTACCACGATCACCACAGCAAGAATGGCGTACTTCCATGCGGCATCCTTGAAACTGGAGTCAGACTTAAACACCCACTTCATCTGCACGAAGAAGTTCACTACCTGAGCAATAACCTCAGCGAAGAGGAAGGTAAGGAAGCCGCCGAGACCGTTGCCGGATTCCGGATAGTTGAAAATCAGGAAGTGGAATGGCGTCGTGATGCCAAGACCAGCCACGAAAATCGCAGTACCAATCCACGTCACCACGAAACGGGAAATCGTGGAGATGTTCGACAGCACATTGAACAGGATGAACTCCCAAATGGTGGGGTGATCCTTAATCCACTGGCGAATCGGGCCGAGCTTCTTGCCTTCGGAAGCGTTGGCGGTGTTGGTATCAGTCATTGTTGAGCTCCTTTGCTGTGCGCTTATTGGCGGATTGGTTGCGGAAGAATCCGGCGATCAAGCCGCCGAGCCCGCGGAAGGTGTGCCCGTTTGCGATAGTGACGATGGCGTCCACCATGGTCGAATCGACCATGCCTTGAGTCATCTTGCTCATCGCGCGCGGTGGCATGTTGAGAATGAACAGAGTATTGAGATCAGGCGCGCCGGTTTTTTGGCGTACTGAAGCCTCACGATTACTCAATGTTTTGGCGATGGTGCGAGCCACGAAACCTCGTGAATCTACCCAGCTGGAGATGGGGTCGTTCACACCAAACGTAGTGGGCTTGCCGGGAGCAATGACCTCGTGGTTGAACAGCGTGGCCATTTCTGCATCGGTGACATGCTTGACGTCGCCGGTCAGATAGTGGCCGAGAGCAGAATCAGCGGGAACTGCATCCACATCACCGGCAACTGCGAACGGCGTGCTCAGCGGCAGATCTTCAGCATTGGCGCCTACGGACAACGTCCAAATACCTGATTCGGTAGCCCAACGGTTAGCAGCAACATCGAAATGACGGAACGTGTAGCGGTCGAATTCGATGCGCACAGTCTTGGATTCATGGGCATCCAAAGCAACCTTGGTGAAGCCCTTGAGCTCGCGAGCCGGGCGCAGCACACCGGCAGCATGATCTTCAGAGCGAGACGGACCAGCAACATAGAGCTGAGCGACAGTAGCGCCCGGCACATCGGAATCATTGGTTACCGTGAACTGCACACCGGTTTCATCAGCCACCAAATCGCTATATGCAAAGCTCGAATAGCTCAAACCATAGCCGAACGGGAAGCGGACAGGAACCTGAGCGGTTTCGTAATAACGGTAGCCAACGAACGGGCCTTCACGGTAAATGGCATCGCGTCCCACAGCCGGGTACCAGCCAGAAGACGGGCAGTCATCGTACGCCAGCGGCCAGGTTTCAGCCAAATGGCCGGACGGGTTAATTTGACCAGTCAACGCACGCACAGTAGCGGAAGCGCCAGCTTGGCCGGACAGTCCCACATACAGCACAGCGGCCACATCATCAAACCAAGGCAGCTCAACCGGAGAGCCTGCTACGAGCACCACGATAACGGGCTTACCGGTAGCAGCCAAGGCAGCAATCAAATCATTCTGCACTTGCGGAATAGCCATGGTCGAGCGATCAAGACCCTCGGATTCGCTGCGTTCATCAAGTCCGATTACAGCAATCACTGCATCAGTGTCCGGCTGTGCAGCAAGAGCGGCAGCCTCGGTAACCAGCTCGCGATTGACCCCGCCTTGACGGTCATAGCCCTGCGCGTAACCGGCTACGGTAATGCCAGTGGATTCCGCTGCAGCCTTGAGCTCATCAAGAATATTTTCCTCATGAGTGGCGTTGACCTTGGAGGAACCGGAACCCTGGAAGCGCGGAGTTTTCGCCATATCGCCAATAACAGCCACACGCACGCCGGACTTCAACGGCAACGTCGCATCCGTGTTCTTCAGCAGCACGGATGAACCTTCAGCCACCTTGCGAGCCACTTCGTGATGGGCGGCGACGATAGCGTCAGTCAGCAGATCATCACGACCAACGCCTTCAGCGCGGGTCAAACGTGCGATTTTTGCCACTTCAGCAGCGCGAGCATTGATGTCCGCTTCAGAAAGCGTTCCGGCAGCCACAGCACCTTCAAGCTCACGCACAGAGGTATAGCCAGGAGACGGCATTTCCAGCGATCCGCCAGCCTTAACGGCAGCTACAGCAGAGTTCGAACCACCCCAATCGGAGACAACCATACCGTCGAAGCCCCACTCGTCGCGCAGAATATCCTGCAGCAGGTGCTTGTTCTCATGTGCGTAAACACCATTGATCTCGTTGTAGGAGGTCATGATGGTCATCGGAGCCGCCTCGCGTACGGCAATCTCGAAACCAGTCAGGTAGATTTCGCGCATCGTGCGCTCATCAATCACCGAGTTGGAAGCCTGGCGACGCAACTCCTGGCTGTTGACCGCAAAGTGCTTGGGGCATGCGGAAACGCCGTTGGACTGGATGCCGCGAATCAGGCCGGCAGCCATACGGCCGGCCACAATCGGGTCTTCGGAATAATACTCGAAGTTACGACCGCACAGCGGGTTTCGCTTAATGTTGAGGCCCGGGCCCAGCAGCACGTTCACGTCTAAATCGTGGGCTTCACGGCCCAGCGCCTCGCCCATTTCTTCGGCGAGCTCAGGGTCCCAAGAATTGGCCACTGTGCCAGCTGTCGGGAAGCATGTGGCGGGCTTGGATGCGCCCAGGCCCAAATGATCGCCTTCACCGAGCTGACGACGCACACCGTGGGGGCCGTCGCTCATCACGAAGCTGGGGATGCCTGCGCGATCGTTACCGCGCGAATCCCATTCAGAGCCACCGGAAAGCATCGCCGCTTTTTCGGCTACCGAGAGTTCTTCGAGTTCCATCGCTGACTCGTCCTTCCTTGCACTAATTGCTCGCTCCAGGCGATTGTGGCTTTCGCAGTTGTCCTGCGATTGAAACCAGTCCGATGTGACACCGCTGTGACGTTCGGACATCTCGCCGCTAGTTTGATTCAATCAGGTTCTGCAAGGCTTCACCCCGTACATTACACAACCTGTCATTTCGCACGCACAATCGGTCGGAAGGAGCTTAACGCCTTGCGGCTCTATTTCATAGACGGTGTTTATACAGCCCTTCGACTGAGTACTTCTCAAAATTTCTGGGAAGATTTTGCTCTATCTTCTCAAAAAAATTAAGAAGTGATACCTTGGAATAGTAGATAGCACAGAAAGCCCAGGCAAGAAGGCAGGTGACCGCAATGGTACCGGACAACCCTCGTGAATCGTATGCGATGCTGGTGCGCGAAGCGATGCGCACGGATCTACCTACACCATCCCGACGTCATGAAGTCATCCGTCAACTTGATGAACCCGCCATGTTCAACATCGTGCACATCATTACCGGCGTGCGTCGCTGCGGCAAAACGTTCTACCTCTTCCAGAAAATCCACGACCTGCTAGATGCCGGCATACCACGAAACCGAATTTTCTATTTCAATTTCGCCGACGACCGGCTGCGGCCGATGCCAAACAGTGTGCTCGACGATATCGTCAACGAATACTGGCGACAAGTTCCCGAGGCCCGGCGCGATGGCGCATACCTGTTCCTAGATGAAGTACAGGAATGTGCTAACTGGCAAGGATTCTGCCAGCGTATCGCCGAGCACGAGAAAGTGACGCTCACCATCACCGGGTCATCATCGAAACTCTCCAGCGACGAAATTGCCACCAACTTCCGCGGGCGCTCACATCCGCACGAGATGTTGCCATTATCTTTCCGAGAATTCTGCACATTCCGCAATATGGACGTACCGTCCATGGAGCAAACTGACTCACAAGCTATCAGTGAGGGTCTCAATGACCTTGCATTCTCGCCTCAGGAGACTACCGAATTCGAAAGCGCTTATGCACAGTACCTCACCATTGGCGGATTCCCGGGCGTGCAACAGCTCATGGAAGCAGATCGCATCGAAATGCTACAAGGTTATATGCGCGACGTAGTGGCACGCGATGTGGCTGAACGTCTGGGGCGCGAGAACATTGCACTCGCTACACAGACCGCATTGTATCTACTGCGCAACACGGCGTGTGAGTTGTCAGTCAACTCATTGACGGCGGCACTTAAGACTGACGGTTGGAAAGTGTATTGGGACAAAATCAATGCATTACTAGAACTGTTCCGACAGGCATATCTGGTCTATGAGTTGCGTGAATACCGAACCGCACTCAAACCAGGCAGCACTGACGTACCAAAAACGTATGCAGTTGATCAGGGCATGGTATACGCCGTCTCACGCGCCAATCAGCAGGATCTCGGCAAGAGGCTAGAGACGGCGGTGTTCTGCGAACTGCGCCGCCGTACTACAGGACGACGAACCGAAGCTGTGACTTCCTATACAATGCCTGGCGAGCGTCAGGAAAAGGTTGATTTTCTAATCGGCGATGCGCTGGCTGCCGAGCCATACGCGTTAATCCAAGTAACAGCCGACATGACATCCGCTAGAACCCGTGCACGGGAAGTCGGTTCATTGGATGCAGTAATGCGCCGCACACAACTCAGCAATGGCATCATCCTGACAATGCACGATGAGGAAACAATCGACACGGATTCGGGACGCATCAATGTGCTGCCCGCCTGGAAATGGGCGTTGTGCTAAGTCATACGCGCTGATGTTAGTGGATTCTGTTCTTTGGCTCCTTTATGTCCTTATATGCAAGAAGGCCACCACGCATCAGCGTGGGGGCCTTCCCTTCAAAGTGTGAATGCGGCGGTGTGCTACTCTCCCACACCCTGTCGGGTGCAGTACCATCGCCGTGCCAGGCCTTAGCTTCCGGGTTCGGAATGGGACCGGGCGTCTCCCCTGGGCCATGACCGCCGCAAATCTTCAATTCTATCGGCCGGACGTATCGTCCGCCGGCATT
>NZ_JBKEVJ010000009.1:0-3487 GCF_056357055.1 Bifidobacterium sp. LH_416
TTTCGCAACATGGACTACTTCGCCACCATGATCTACCTGACCTGCGGCAAACTCGACATCAAAGCCGTCACCACCACCTGACCATCACCCACCACAAACAGCGAATAGCCGTGATCTTGAACAAAATCACATGCTGGCCAAAACTGATTCTCGTGAGGAAAGTGCTGTAGCTCTCATCGAGCATCGTTCTGGACTGGTCCTTCCTCTACCCGATCATGCCGCCGTTTCGTGGATGTATTACGGAGACGGAGCAGGAGTTGAGGTTTCGGTGTACGACGGCAAATCATTACGCTGGCAAATGGAAACTTATCCTGAATACTTTAATCCAGACATATTCCTCAACGAGGATGATGTTGAGCTTGATATATCCAATTGCCTTAATCTCCTCGAGCAAATTCAACAAGGTTTTATTAATCCACGCAGTATTACTGAGCACAATCTCCCACCATGCCAAGTACGGTACCGCGATTTCAAGGAAGGAACGACAAAATAATGGCAACAGTACAGATAGACAAACCAATGGCCGCAATTACCAGTGCAACAGTTGTGATGACACAGGACGAGTTCAATGATAAATTTGACGACATTATCCACGGTGGAGTTCCCAGCGAAGATGATCGCGGCCGTGGTGAAGAGTCATGCTTCTTTCACATTGGCGAATGGGGGGTGCGGTGGTTTTTTGGCACTTTGATCGGAGGGAGTGCCGATGTATACCGAGAAGGAGCGTCGCCGCGCGATCGAGATGGTGGTCGTGCATGGCATGTCGCTCAGGGCGGTTGCCCGTGAGCTGGGTGGTCCGAGCTATAGGGCCATCGGGTGCTGGGTGAGGGGCGACGCGGCCTCGGGGCGCGCGTCGTGGCCGGAGTCGTTCGAGGACCGCGTGGCGGCGGTGGATCATTACCTGTCGCATGGGCGCAGCCTCGCCCGTACGGTGCGCGAGCTGGGATACCCTACCAGGAGCGTGCTGGCGTCGTGGGTCGACGAGCTCGCGCCGGGCGCGCGGCGCGCGTGCCGGCGTTCCGACGGTGGCGGGGCCGTCCTCTATGATCGGGGGGACGGGCGCGACGGGGCGAAGGAGGCGGCGATGGCGCGGACACGGGGTTCCGGAGGACGGGATGCGGCGGCCGACACCGCCGAGCTGGCCCGGCAGGTCAGGGAGCTGACCGAACAGGTGCGGCTGCTGCGCATGCAGTGCGCGGTCGTCGAGGAGGTCGGCAGGCTCCTGGAAAAAGGCCAAGGCGGCGGCCCCGAAACCCTGACGAACAGGGAGAAGGCGGTCGTCGCCGAGAGACTCCGGACCGTGTGGCCGCTCAAGGACCTGCTGGCGACGCTGCGTCTGGCGCGCAGGACCTTCTTCCACCAGATCAGGGCCATGCGGCATGACAAGTACTCCGGCCTGCGCCAGCGGATCCGCGGGGTCTTCGACGATTCGCGCGGCACGTACGGATACCGGCGTGTACGCGACGGGCTGCTCAGGGCTGGGGTGAGGGTTTCGGAGGGCGTGGTCAGAAGGCTCATGCGCGAGGAGGGGCTGGTCCCCGCGTGCTCGAGGGCCGCCATACGCGGATACAGCTCGTACCGCGGCGAGATCGACCAGGCGCCCGGCAACCTTCTGGACCGCGACTTCGCCGCCGACAGGCCCGGCGCGAAGCTCGTCACCGACATCACCGAATTCCGCATCCCGGCCGGCAAGGTCTACCTGAGCCCGATAATCGACTGCTTCGACGGCCTTCCGGTGGCGTGGACCATCGGCAGGCGTCCCGACGCGGACCTCGTCAACACGATGCTCGACATGACGGTCGAACGCGTCGGCGCCGGAGGATGCGTGACCGTGCATTCCGACCGCGGATGCCACTACCGTTGGCCGGGATGGGTCGAACGCATGGACAGGGCCGGATGGACGCGAAGCATGTCACGCAAGGGATGCAGCCCGGACAACGCGGCCGCGGAAGGCTTCTTCGGCAACCTCAAAATGGAATTCTTCCACAACCGCGACTGGCGTGGCGTGGACCTTGACGGGTTCATGGAACGGCTCGACGCGTACCTGCACTGGTATCGAGAGCGGCGCGTCAAGCACCATCTGAACGGCATGAGCCCGGTCGAATGGCGCAGATCGCTCGGACTGGGCTCATGACACGCTACGATGAACCATACACCAACACAAAGCAGTGCCAGAAAAACACAGCACCCCCATGCGATAAGAGTGCTAAATTCTGGCTTTCTGTCGCAGACGAGAATGAAGAAAGTGGCCAGTCTAAGTACTACTTCTGCCCACGCCATTTTGCGCTACGTTTGCATCTAATTATTGAAGCAATACACCGCAATGTGTATTTCGATGAGCAGAGCAATCCGTCGCAAATACGTGGAGTATTACAGTCCTATATCCTCAGCTGGGGACGAATTGGGCTGTAATATTCAAGTAGCACATCTGCAGCACCTTGCAAGGGAAGAACATGACAGTTCTCTGTATGAGAAAGATAAAGTCAGTATTATGACAGCTGATGGCTAAAACATGCTGACTTGGTACATTTCCAGAGGTGTAGCCTCACGTACAGCTTTGATTTTTGCTTCCGTCGTCTCTTCAGTCGCTGCAATCTGCTCTAAGGCATAACGACGTTCTTCTCGAGGAAGGTGAGGCTCATTCTCGCTCGGTATAATCTGCTCAAGCTCGTCAAGTTTCTGCTCAATTACCTGCGTAAGATCCATATACAAGAACCTCTCGTTCGACTCATGCAAACAATTCGAAACCGACCTGAACGAGTATATCATCCGCTGGAACACCAAACGAAGGCAGATATGACTGGAGGGACATACCCCCGGAGGAATACCTGAACATGTCCCTCACAGCCTGATCAGCTACCCTTAATAAACCACGTCCAACTTCCGGTGCGCAGTTTAGTGTGATAAAAGTTGAGGCCCGGGAGCTGTTGCTCTACCGGGCCTCTGTAAGTGTGAATGCGGCGGTGTGCTACTCTCCCACACCCTGTCGGGTGCAGTACCATCGCCGTGCCAGGCCTTAGCTTCCGGGTTCGGAATGGGACCGGGCGTCTCCCCTGGGCCATGACCGCCGCAAATCTTCAATTCTATCGGCCGGACGTATCGTCCGCCGGCATTATGTGGCGGTTCGGGGACCGGATGGTGGACGCTGATGTGTGTTTCGTCGTGTTCCGACCGCGGTGTCCGACCGAGTGTCTCTCTGTCGTCCGCGTATGTCTTCGCGCAATACGGTCACCAATCTTCGAATGGAATTGGTGTTGAGTGTCGCCGTCCCCCGTTAGTACCGGTCGGCTCCACCCCTCGCGGGGCTTCCACGTCCGGCCTATCGACCACGTGTTCTTCATGGGGGGTTCAAGGCCTCGAGGGCCTATGGAATGCTTATCTTGGAGCAGGCTTCCCGCTTAGATGCTTTCAGCGGTTATCCCTTCCGAACGTGGCCAACCGGCCGTGCCGCTGGCGCGACAACCGGCATACCAGAGGTTCGTCCACC
>NZ_JBKEVJ010000010.1:0-2208 GCF_056357055.1 Bifidobacterium sp. LH_416
CGCTGCGGCGGCCGTGTTCCCGTTGCGCGGATCCCCGCCCCATGTCCTCCTGTTCCCGTCATCAACCAGAAAGGAACGGAACAATGAAGAACGACAACAACCAGACCACCACCGAAATCAAGACCATCTCCTATGGAAACGTCACGCTCAAGGTCCACAAGGGATCCTACGGTCTCGGCGAATACCGGTACTCCGTCGAAATCTGGCATCGCGCATACGGCAACTGGGTCAATGCCGGCTACGGACGATACTGCAAAACCGAAAAGGAGACCGAGGAATACATCGCCGGCGTGCTCGAAGGAACGAGCCCGGCCGGTGCAAGCCCGGCAATCTGAAACCGATGCGGGGTCCGGCCCCGCATCATCCAGAAACCGGTGTGACATATCAAAAAGAGCGACGTGGACACCCAATACCGGAGCAAAGTGAGATGACGGAATGTGATATCATTTGTATAGACAGAATATATACAAATGATTGGAGTAATGATGACGATGACTATGGTGAACATTCGCATGGACGGTAAAACCAAAAGCGACATGGCCAAGGTGTGCGACGAACTGGGGCTTAGCATGAGCGCCGCGTTCAACATCTTCGCCAAGACCGTGGTAAGGGAGAAACGCATCCCATTCGAAGTGACCGCCGATCCGTTCTATTCCACATCCAATATCAGCAGGCTTGAAAAAGCCGCGGAAAGGATGGACGCCGGACGAGGACAATCACATGAGCTAATGGAGAACTAGCCAGATGCGAAAGTTATGGGATGAAGGCGCCTGGGACGATTATCTCCTCTGGCAGCGAACTGACAAGAAGAAGCTGGCCCGCATCAACGCCCTGATCAAAGACATTGAACGAAACGGGATGGCGCAGGGAATAGGATTGCCCGAACCGCTGCGCGGAAATCTCTCCGGATGGTGGTCCAGAAGAATCGACCATGAACACAGACTCGTATACCGGATACAAGGCGTGGGAAATGAGATGAGAATCGAAATCATCGGCTGCAGAACCCATTACGGGAAAAGCTGAAAAACAAGGCAGGGGAATGCGCGGAAACGAGACGCTCCGGTATATGAGGGCCGGGAAAACCCGCGGCCGACCGACTCCAAGGGGATGCCGCCGACGATGGCGGCCCCTTTCCTTGTGACCGCATTCGGGGTGAGCGCAAGCGGGCGGATTCCGACGGCAGAAGGTGCCATGTCGGAGTACCGCCTTTTCTCTTCTTTTGCGGCGCGATGTCCGACGCGCGGTGTATTGCCATACTTTACAATACATCTCACATGATGTATTATATGGGTATCGGGAAAGCGACGAAGCGAAAGGAACGAGCCCGCCATGAAAATCACATTGAAGGAATATGCCGAAAACCACGGCAAGGCACCCGTCAGCGTACGGCAGATGATCGCCCGCGGCAGCCTCAAAACCGCCGAGAAAATCGGAGGCAACTGGATGATCGACGCCAATGAACCCTACCCCGACAACCGACGCAAGGACAGTGAAGGCGCGTTCGAAATGCGGCACGGCATGTATGTGATCGACGAGATCGCCTACCGGACGGGCCACGAGACCACCTACGTGCGCATCGGCGACCAATGGTACCGGAAGGGCAAATGCCGCCGTCAGCTCGACACAACCAACCCGGCACCCGTACTCATGCCCGCGGACCCCTGGAAGGCGAACCCGACCGGCAAGCGCAACGAGAACTGGTTCTTCGCCGCCCAGAACTACGGATGCCTGCCCCGTGACACAACGTTCATCCGTGACAGCCTCAAACGAGCCGCCAGCGAGGACGAGATAGCCGCCATCGCCGCCAAGCACGACGCGACCAAAACCGGCGAGAAGGACGAGACATTGGGCCGCTTCTACGGACCCGAATACGAGGTAACCATCCGCAAGACCATCCTCCAGCTCCCTGAAGGCGTCAATCCGATCACGGTCGAACATGAACTCCGCTCCCAAGGCATCGAGGCGAGCAGCGACGGCGGACGATCCGTCACCATCCGCATCGGCTGAAATGCCGACCGTCAAAATCCATTCAATATCAGCAGGCTCGAAAAGACCACGGAAAGGATGGAAGCCGGACGAGGACAATCACATGGACCAAATCGAATACGCCGCCCGACGAGACGGGTACATCGATAAGAACGGTCGCGTCAACAAGAGCGACTACTATCGTGCCCTCATCATGGCCGACGCCGCAGCACATCACGAGGA
>NZ_JBKEVJ010000011.1:0-1926 GCF_056357055.1 Bifidobacterium sp. LH_416
GGTGGTACAACCACCAACGACTCCACTCGACCCTCAATTACATGAGCCCCGTGGAGTTCACACACCAAGGAAACACCCTCTAGAAACAGTCCAACACACCGTTGCCAATCCACTCCAGCCTCATCACGAGATATTCGACGCCTCCGAGACTGTCCAACGTCTGCGCGGCGATGGTGAACGATGGAAGATGAAACAGGTCACCCAGTCCGCTGGACTCCATAAGCATGCAGATCTCCATGACGACGGATTCCTGTACGCGGGCGATGAAATTGGACTCATCGGATCTGCGTCGCGTCGTGATGAGCTCCATGTAGACGGGTCGGCTTCCGGTGACCACGGGACTAATCTGGTTTATGGTGCTCGGCCAGTCGATGAGACCTTCCCCGTCTCGTTCGCGAATGCGACGCGCCTCATGGTAGGGGCCGTGCTCGGCGTAGTCCTGTAGCAGGAATCGGTACAATCCCATCTGATTCTGTACTACGGTGGTGTACGGAGAAGACGGCGCGAAGGTAGTGTCGTCCAGACTCTTCGCCGCGGCGCGCAAATCATGGTATCTGCGCACGGCGGCAAGGATGTCCTGCACCGTTCCGATGAGCCATGACATGTCTGCAATCTGTCGACCGCATGGAACGTAGTACTTGGGCAGCACGATGAACACGTGTCGAAACACGGCAATCACACCCACATAGTTGAATGCCAGACCGCCTTTGACTTTCGACAGCAGTGGCGACCGTGTGCCGAGACGCATCGTCAACAGCCGCTTCGTTACCTCACCGATGTCCTGCCGCCAAGAATCGGATTCGGCCCCTGATATTTCCGACCCCCAGTCCGGCCCGTCGATGCAGGCTTCGGCCAGATCGCGTTCCGAATACGGCAATCCCTCAATGAAGAAACGCCCCGTCATGCCGTGAAGATCTCCTCGGGGACGGA
The DNA here is from genome assembly GCF_056357055.1 of Bifidobacterium sp. LH_416. Lineage (NCBI taxonomy): Bacteria > Bacillati > Actinomycetota > Actinomycetes > Bifidobacteriales > Bifidobacteriaceae > Bifidobacterium > Bifidobacterium sp. LH_416. The sequence continues at coordinate 931 of NZ_JBKEVJ010000011.1, forward strand.
AACGGGTTCATTCTGACCAGTCACAGCAGCAGTGTCATCGGGTTGGTTCGTCGACTGCATACCATGAAACAGCCCGAAGTCGATGGCATCCCATGCCGCGAACAGCATGTGGAGGGACAGAGTGTGAGCATCCACTCCGTCGCGTTCCTGTATGGGCAGTGCCTTCCTGATAGCGTCGATGTCGAATATTCCGCGATGGTATTTGGCTGCGTCCTCGAACAGGTACATGAGCACCTTGTTCCTAAAGGCTTCATCGAACGCCTGCCGATTCTTGGTGAAATCCAACGACCGTTTGATGAAGAAGGGGCCGAGCTGCTTGTCCTCGTTCACTCCCTCCTTCAGCAGCAGCTGGTTGATGGCTCGACGGTTTTCCTTCCACACCGGATCCTGAATCTCCGTCTCGCCCTCGTCGATGCCCACGTACCGGAAATCCCAACGCCGCTTGAACGCCGTGTCCAGAGGGTACACGCCTTGATCGGCCGAGTTCATGGTCGCCCAGATGTACATGTTGCGGGGAATGACGATCTGCGCGCAGACATCGTCAGGGGAAACATCCGAGCCGGTTACCTCGGCGATTTGCGAGACGAGGTTGTCCTTGCCCGTACTGGACAGTCCACCATTGTTCCCGTTGTCGGGATCGTTGAGAAACTCGCGAAGGTCCTCACTCGTGGAGACGGGATATTCGCTCATGCCTGCATCGGAACGATCCAGAAGCTGGAACAAATCACCGAACACCGATGCCGCCTCGGCACGGTTCAGCTCCTCGATGACGAGCGCGTAATTGTTCTGGGGATTATTCAATGCTTTTACCAACACGCGCGTGAATGGGCCCGGGCGGAATCGGTATTCAATCTGTCCGCCGACCGTCACCGGTTTGTACGCTCCCTGGATTGGCAACGGTGTGTTGGACTGTTTCTAGAGGGTGTTTCCTTGGTGTGTGAACTCCACGGGGCTCATGTAATTGAGGGTCGAGTGGAGTCGTTGGTGGTTGTACCA
>NZ_JBKEVJ010000012.1:0-1726 GCF_056357055.1 Bifidobacterium sp. LH_416
CCGAGGATTTCCGAATGGGGGAACCCACCGGCCTTGATGGGCCGGTACCACACTTCGTGTGTGGGGGGTACGCAGGGAAGTGAAACATCTCAGTACCTGCAGGAGAGGATACTCCGTGAGTAGTGGCGAGCGAAAGCGGATCAGGCCAAACCCGTGCCGTGCGATTACCCGTCGGGGGTTGCGGCATGGGTGTTGCGGGAGCGTTGCGCCGGCGCCGACGTGCCGGCCGGCGGTGATAAATCCATGTGCGAGGGGAACCGGGTTGGATACCGGGCCGTAGAGGGTGATGGCCCCGTACCCGAAGGCGCATGGACCGTCGATGGCGTTGTCCCAAGTAGCACGGGTCCCGTGGAACCCCGTGTGAATCAGCCCGGACCGTCGGGTAAGCCTAAGTATTCCTGTCTGACCGATAGCGTACTAGTACCGTGAGGGAAAGGTGAAAAGCACCCCGGGAGGGGAGTGAAAGAGTTCCTGAAACCGTGCGCCTACAAACCGTCGGAGCCTTACGGGGTGACGGCGTGCCTATCGAAAAATGAGTCTGCGAGTCAGTGGCGGGTGGCAAGCGTAAGCCGTGTGGTGTACGCGTAGCGAAAGCGAGTCTTAAAAGGCGTTTGAGTCGCTCGTCCTGGACCCGAAGCGGGATGATCTAGCCCTGGGCAGGTTGAAGCGCGGGTAAGACCGCGTGGAGGACCGCACCCACCTGGGTTGAAAACCGGGGGGATGACCTGGGGCTAGGGGTGAAAGGCCAATCAAATTCCGTGATAGCTGGTTCTCTCCGAAATGCATTTGGGTGCAGCGTCGGGTGAGTACATCCGGGGGGTAGAGCTACTGGATGCTTGAGGGCCCGTATTGGGTACCGACAGCAACCAAACTCCGAATACCCGTGATGCGTATCCCGGCAGTGAGTCGGCGGGGGATAAGCTCCGTCGTCGAGAGGGAGACAGCCCAGACCGTCGTCTAAGGTCCCGAAGCGTGTGCTAAGTGGGAAAGGATGTGGAGTCGCATAGACAGCCAGGAGGTTGGCTCAGAAGCAGCCATCCTTGAAAGAGTGCGTAACAGCTCACTGGTCTAGTGGTTCCGCGCCGACAATGTAGCGGGGCTCAAGCACACCACCGAAGACGCGGCAACACTTTTTGTGTTGGGTAGGAGAGCGTCCCATGCGGGTCGAAGCGGCGGCGTAAGCCGGCCGTGGACCGCATGGGAGTGAGAATGCAGACATGAGTAGCGAGAGACGGGTGAAGATCCCGTCCGCCGGATGACCAAGGGTTCCAGGGCCACGTTCATCGTCCCTGGGTGAGTCGGGTCCTAAGGCGAGGCCGACAGGCGTAGTCGAATGGATGAACGGGTCGATATTCCCGTACCGGCAGGCGACCGATCAGACCGAAAGGGCGAGTACTAACCTTGCGTGCCGTCTGACCCATCCTTCGGGGTGGTGATGGGGGTTCGTCTGGGAGCGTAGCCCCGGTAGGTGAGCGCAGGAGTGACACGGAAGGGCAGCCGGCCCGGGAGGTGGTTTTCCCGGGCCAAGCACGCAGCCCGCCCCTTAGGCAAATCCGGGGGGCGTCAAGGGTGAGGTGCGACGGGACGCGCGTATGCGTGGATCCGGTGATCCCGGCCGTCGAGAAAAGCTTCGGCGTGAGGGCGTCTGGCGCCCGTACCCCAAACCGACACTGGTGGTCAGGTAGAGAATACCAAGGCGATCGAGCGAATCCTGGTCAAGGAACTC
>NZ_JBKEVJ010000013.1:0-1369 GCF_056357055.1 Bifidobacterium sp. LH_416
AACCGCCACATAATGCCGGCGGACGATACGTCCGGCCGATAGAATTGAAGATTTGCGGCGGTCATGGCCCAGGGGAGACGCCCGGTCCCATTCCGAACCCGGAAGCTAAGGCCTGGCACGGCGATGGTACTGCACCCGACAGGGTGTGGGAGAGTAGCACACCGCCGCATCATTTTTTCACAAGGACCCTCGGTCGAGCGACACGCTCCCGAGGGTCCTTCGCATATCCGGGTGAATCAAGCCCTACACAGGCATTTGTGCTGCCACACATGAGTATGAGTTTCAGCTATGTAAACCGCAGAACTTACTTTTGTACCTTGTTAAATAAAAAGCCTAACTGGTGGCAAAATAAGGGGCTATGTGAGCATCCCTCCCCGCGCATACGGGGGCGAACCCCTAAGCCGGTTAAGCAGATGAGGCTGGCTGCAGAAACAAACTCGATAGGCCTAACGCCATCGTAAAAGAGATTGTTCTAATTAGAAATGGCAAGATAATTCGCCATATGAAATAAAATATTAGTTGAAGGATTGGTGCCTTTCACCCTTAAAACCGTTTACTCGGACATGGTGGAGGGTTCCCAATCCTTTTTTCGACCCGTCTTGAAGTTCATGACGGGTTTTCTTATACCTGCAAATCGGACGGAAGCAGACCTCCGATACTGGTCAGAAGCCGTCATGGGAACATGACAGAGAAGAAGAATTACCCCCATGTGCGGGGCAAACAAGATCGCCGGCAGCGCCAGCGTGGGCGTGGTCGGATCATCCCCGCATGTGCGGGGCAAACTCGCCCACGCGCATCACAATGGAATCAACCGTCGGATCATCCCCGCATGTGCGGGGCAAACCTTGGCGTCGCGCGCGTCCATGGCTCCGTTGATGGATCATCCCCGCATGTGCGGGGCAAACCGTTTGCGAACGCTTTGCGCGCTGCGGCACCGCGGATCATCCCCGCATGTGCGGGGCAAACCGTGTAGCTTGCGGCGCCGGTGTCGAACCCTGCGGATCATCCCCGCATGTGCGGGGCAAACTTTAGTTTTGTCCAGATACGGGTGACGGATGCCGGATCATCCCCGCATGTGCGGGGCAAACCCTCGGCTGCCTATGGTCGATTCCGAGCGGCGCGGATCATCCCCGCATGTGCGGGGCAAACCTCGACCTCGCATGGGGCAAAGACGAAAACGACGGATCATCCCCGCATGTGCGGGGCAAACAGTCTGATATTATGCGGAAAAATCAGCTGAAGTCAAATAAAAAAATTTGGCCTTTCGCTGTTTATGGTGGGTGGTTTGGGGTGGGGTGATGCCGGTCGGGTAGGTTGGAGGCATGGATACCTCTCACCTGTTCACCGCCGCGCTTCAGTTGCAGTCACC
>NZ_JBKEVJ010000014.1:0-1329 GCF_056357055.1 Bifidobacterium sp. LH_416
GGCTATTCGCTGTTTGTGGTGGGTGATGGTCAGGTGGTGGTGACGGCTTTGATGTCGAGTTTGCCGCAGGTCAGGTAGATCATGGTGGCGAAGTAGTCCATGTTGCGAAAGCCCCTCGCCCGTCGTTTGACGTTCTGGATGACGCTGTTGACGCCCTCGAGGACGGCGTTGGTGTACGGGTGCTCGAAATAGGCGACGATCTCGGTGAAGTGGCGTCGGATCATGCGGGCGAGTTCCTTCATGGGCTCGAGCCTCGAGTGCATCATCCATGAGCACAGGCGGTGCAGGCGCACCCATGCCTCGGACGGGCTGGAGCTGTCCGCGTAGATGTCCTGCAGGACCTCGCGCATCCGGCAGGCGCGGCCGGTCTTCAACCGTTGCCTTGTTAGGTTCCGCTTCGTCTCCAGCTGCGGTTCGGTCAGGATCCCCTCGTTGCGCAGCCACAGGTATTTCGTCCGTTTGAGCAGCGGGTTGGAGCGGCCCTCCTCCTTCCTGACCTTGTCGACGGCCTCGTTGGCGTGCTTGATCACGTGGAACCTGTCGATGATCCTCTTCGCGTTGGGCAGGTGTTCGCGGATGCCCTTTCGGAAGCCCAGGCTCATGTCGCAGGTGACCAGGCGCACGTATTCCGGCACCCCGTTGTGGTCCATGAAATCGCCGACGAACCGTTTGACGGTGGCCGAGTCCTTGCCCGGGGTCACGTTGATCACGTCGTGCTCCACGAGGTCGGCGACGACCGTGATGTAATTGTGGCCTTTGCGGCTGGTCTCGTCGATGCCGATGGCCTCCACTCCCGTGTAGTCCTCCAGCCTCCTCGCCTCGTCGACGTAGTGGGCGATGAACCGCCACAAACGGGTGTCGGTCTCGTCGACCTGTTCGGCGAGCGTGCCGACGGGCAGGTGGCGGGCCATCTCCACGGCCCACGCCTCAAACAGGAGCGTGAACCCGCTGCCGGGCCTGGCCCACGGGGCGGGAACCGTCCTCACCCCGTGCACGGGGCACGTGACGCGTGGCAGTCCGGCGTGGATGAACGCCTTGTATTGGAAGAAGTTCAAGTGCCGCCACACGCGTTCCCTCGTGTCATGCACCGGGCAGGCGGCCTCACCGCATCCCGTCTCGGGGCAATGGAAGCGCGCGCCGGGCTCGAAGCCGATCATGATGTGCAGCTCCTGACGGCCGCCGTCGACGTCACGGAAGTCCACGGACCCCACCTTCCAAGGTGACTGCAACTGAAGCGCGGCGGTGAACAGGTGAGAGGTATCCATGCCTCCAACCTACCCGACCGGCATCACCCCACCCCAAACCACCCACCATAAACAGCGAAAGGCC
>NZ_JBKEVJ010000015.1:0-1216 GCF_056357055.1 Bifidobacterium sp. LH_416
TGGATTGGCTACAATGTATTGGACGGTTCATTGAGGGACTAGGCAACGAAGGAGTTGATGGTCATGGCCGACCCGAGGCATCCGCGCAGGTTCACGGAGGAGTTCAAAAGGCAGATCGTGCAATTGTACGAGAACGGCAAGCCGCCTGTGGAGATCGAACGCGAGTACGACATCTGCCATTCCACCCTGCACCGGTGGGTGCGGGGGATCCGCAACAGCGGCTCGACCAGGGCCGCCGACAACCGGACTCCCGAGCAGAACGAGCTGATCGAACTGAGGAAACGCAACCGCCAGTTGGAGATGGAGGTCGATGTTTTAAAACAAGCGGCGCTGATATTCGCACGAAAGTAGACGTGATACGGTCCAACGCCGGCCGTTACCCGATATCAGCGCAGTGCAGGATCCTGGGCGTAGCCAAGTCCACCTACTACTGGATGCTCGAACACCCCGAGACCGAACGCGTCGACCCCCATGAGGGTGACGTGGAGCGTGTGTGGCGCGACAGCGGCAAGGTGTACGGGGCCAGGAAGATCAAGCACGCCCTCGGGCGTGAGGGCGTGACGCTGTCGCGCCGCCGCGTCAACCGGATCATGAAGGCCAAAGGCATGGCGAGCTCGTATTCCAAGGCCCGCTACAGGCCGCATCCGGCCAGGCCCAACGACGATCCGGCCCCCAACATCCTCGCCCGCGAATTCAATGGCTACGCCCCGCGCACGCACATCGCCTCCGACCTGACCTACGTGAGGGTCGGCAATTCATGGGCGTACATATGCCTGCTCATCGACCTGGCCAACCGGCAGATCGCAGGACATTCGGTCGGCGTCAGGCACGACGCGGACCTCGTATTGGCCGCGTTCGCCACGCTGCGCTTCCCGCTGGATGAGATCGAGGTGTTCCACACCGACCGCGGCGGCGAGTTCGCCGGGGAGAGGATCGAACGCATGCTCGACGTGTTCGGCATCACGCGTTCCCTTTCCAGACCAGGCAACCCGTACGACAACGCGGTGGTCGAGTCCACGAACCGGCTGATCAAGAAGGAGCTCATATACTCCAACACGTACACGAGCGTGGAGCGGCTGCGCTCGGACGTCAACCGGTACGTATGGTGGTACAACCACCAACGACTCCACTCGACCCTCAATTACATGAGCCCCGTGGAGTTCACACACCAAGGAAACACCCTCTAGAAACAGTCCAACACACCGTTGCCAATCCA